>NZ_GL883805.1 GCF_000205165.1 Paraprevotella xylaniphila YIT 11841
GAGCACAGCCAAACTGGAAGGACTGACCGAGGGAAGAGCCGAAGGTAGAGCCGAAGGTAGAGCCGAAGGTAGAGCTGAAGGTAGAGCTGAAGGAAGAGCTGAAGGGATAGCAGAAGGACGTGCCAAAGGATTGGCCGAAGGTAGAGCCGAAGCTATTCTGGCAACTGCACGTAATCTAAAATCCATGGGCTTCCCAACAGAAGACATCTCACGAGCCACCGGACTTACAATAGAGGATATACTGAATATTTTGCGCTAAACTTTTTGTTCGACTGCAAACGTTTGTCAACCTCAAGCGGTTGTCCTATGATTGTGAGGACAACCGCTTTTTCGTCTGCACCCTACTTTATTCAATGAAAACAGGAAAATAGTTCGCATGGGACATTTCAGTCAACCAACTTGTGCTGAAAAATGCCAGACACGGAAAATCTCGATTTATCTCATATTCCCAATAAAAATCTTTTTTCATCTTCTCATATTAATTATTATGCGTATCTTTGCTATTACAAAGGGGTGCTTGCCTGGTTGGGCGGCTGAGATTATACCCTGTGAACCTGATGCAGGTAATGCTGCCGAAGGGATTGTGCCTGACAAGAGACATATATCACAGCATATTCTTCTCTCCCTTTTTGTCGTAACCTTTATTTAAGAGAAAGGGTATATATGCAGAACTTACAATTTATCACACATTACACGGAACAGTACGGTTACGCCGATGCCGCACGCCTGGCACTGGAAGGCGGTTGCCGTTGGATTCAACTCCGGATGAAGGACGCATCGCCCGAGGAATGGATGCGGACGGGCGCGGAAGTGGAAGCTCTGTGCCGCCGGTATGGTGCCACCTTCATCTTAGACGACCATGTGGAATGGGTGGATGTCTTGCATGCCGACGGCATCCATCTCGGGAAAAGCGACATGCCCATCGACGAAGCCCGTAGGCTTTTGGGACAAGACCGCATCATCGGCGGAACGGCCAACACATTGGAAGACGTGATGTTGCATGCCGCACGGGGAGCGGATTACATCGGTTGCGGCCCGTTCCGTTTTACCACAACGAAAGAAAAGCTCGCCCCGACTCTCGGTTTGGAAGGGTATCGCCGAATCTTGGACGGCATGAAAAAGAAAAGCATTTCGCTGCCACTGATTGCCATCGGTGGTATCACAAAAGAGGACATCCCGGCATTGATGGAAACGGGCGTGGACGGCATTGCCCTGAGCGGCACGATTCTGAGAGCCGGAAATCCCACCGAAGAAACCCAGAACATCCTGAGAATATTGAACATACAACAATCATAAAACAAAAAGTATATGGACGATAAAATCAAAATCACTTATCCGGGTTCGGAGAAAGTTTATATGACGGGCAAACTGCATCCGGAAATCAAGGTGGGGATGCGCAAGGTGTTGTTGACCCCGACCGTCACCATGGAAGACGGGAAACGGATAGTCAAGGAAAACGCTCCGATATATGTATATGATACCAGTGGCCCATATAGCGACCCGAACGTGAAGATAGACCTCAAACAAGGATTACCCCGCATGCGGGAATCATGGATTTTGCAGCGGGACGACGTGGAACAGTTGGACGGACTGACATCAGAATACGGACGGATGCGTCAAGAAGACAAAAGTCTGGACCACTTGCGTTTCTCGCACATCCAACGGCCTTATCGCGCCAAGGCCGGACGGCAGGTATCTCAAATGTATTATGCCAAACAGGGCATCATCACTCCGGAAATGGAATATGTAGCCATCCGGGAAAACATGAACTGCGAAGAACTGGGGATAGACACTTATATCACACCCGAATTCGTACGCGACGAAATTGCAGCCGGACGTGCCGTATTGCCGGCCAATATCAACCACCCGGAAGCAGAACCGATGATCATCGGACGTAACTTCTTGGTGAAAATCAATACGAATATCGGCAATTCGGCCACGACCTCCGGCATTGAAGAGGAAGTGGACAAATGCCTATGGAGCTGCAAATGGGGAGGCGACACGTTGATGGACCTCTCTACAGGCGACAATATCCATGAGACGCGCGAATGGATTGTGCGTAACTGCCCTGTGCCGGTCGGCACCGTGCCGATGTACCAGGCTATGGAAAAAGTGAAGGGAAAGGCCGAGAACCTGACCTGGGAGCTGTTCCGCGACACGCTTATCGAACAATGCGAACAAGGCGTGGACTACTTCACCATACATTGCGGCATCCGGCTGAAAAACGTGCACTATGCCCATGAACGGCTATGCGGTATGGTGAGCCGGGGCGGAAGCATCATTTCTCAATGGTGCTCTTATCACCAAAAAGAGAGTTTCCTATATGAACACTTCGATGACATCTGCGACATCCTGGCACAATATGACGTGGCCGTATCATTGGGAGACGGATTGCGCCCCGGAGCGATATTCGATGCCAACGACCGGGCACAGTTTGCCGAACTGGATACCATGGGCGAACTGGTACAACGGGCATGGGCGAAAAACGTACAAGCCTTCATCGAAGGGCCAGGACACGTGCCGATGCATAAAATCCGCGAAAACATGGACCGGCAAATTGAAAAATGCCACGAAGCACCTTTCTATACGCTCGGCCCGCTAGTGACCGATATAGCTCCGGGCTACGACCATATCACCAGTGCCATAGGGGCGGCACAAATCGGATGGTACGGTACGGCCATGTTGTGCTACGTCACTCCGAAAGAACATCTCGGCCTTCCTAATAAAGAAGACGTGCGTACGGGCGTGGTCACCTATAAGATTGCCGCACACGCCGCCGATATCGCCAAAGGCCATCCGGGTGCCACGGTTCGGGACAATGCCTTGAGCAAAGCCCGTTACGAATTCCGTTGGAAAGACCAGTTCAACCTGGGACTCGACCCCGAGCGGGCTTTGGAATACTACAAGGCCGGAAACCATTTGAACGGGAAATACTGTACGATGTGTGGTCCCAATTTCTGTGCCATGCGTATCAGCCAAAACTTGAAAAGCTGCGAGTTCGATCCGGAAGAAGAGGCACGCTTGCATGAAGAATAACAAAACCTGAAAGGAGAAGAATAAAAGACGGACCGTTTGTCAAGTGAAAACACTGGCAAACGGCCTTTTTTCGGACTTATGGATTCGCTTTTGTAAAACGAATGGTTTTTGAATGAAAAATAAAAGAAATAAAGGCCAGGCATACGTATGGCTATTGTTTTTTTGTTAACTTTGCAATACAAATAGCGACATTGTACCAATGAAATTGATATTATTGACGCCTCCGGACTTTTTTGTGGAGGAAGATAAAATACTCACAGCCCTGTTTGAAGAAGGTTTGGACCTCCTTCATTTACGGAAACCGGACACGGAGCCGGTTTATTCGGAACGCCTGCTCACATTATTGCCGGAAAGTCATCATAATCAAATTGTCGTACACGACCATTTTTATCTGAAAGAAGAATTCAACTTACGAGGCATACACCTGAACGGAAGGAATCCGGAGCCTCCGGTAGGCTACAAAGGACATATCAGCAAATCTTTCCATCATATAGACGAGTTGAAAGCGGAAAAGAAAAACTTCAATTATGTGTTTCTCAGCCCCATTTTCGACAGTATATCCAAATCCAATTACACATCGGCTTTTGACATGGAAGTGCTGAAACAGGCTTCTGCCCACGGTATCATAGACAAGAGAGTAATGGCATTAGGAGGAATCACGACGGAAAACATGGCAGTGGCAAAGGATTTCGGATTCGGGGGAGTTGTAGTATTAGGCGATTTGTGGAATCGTTTCAATATCCATTCTACACTGGATTACAAAGAATTAATCAACCATTTCCGTAAGCTGCGCAAAGCAGCCGACTGACAAGACAAGCTACTTCTAAAATTAATACGTTATAGAGAGATGAGTGCAAATAATTCATTTATGGTTTTTTCGGGAACCAAATCCAAGTATCTGGCGGAAAAGATCTGTTCCAGTTTAGGATGCCCGCTCGGCAAATTGGTGATTACCCACTTTGCCGACGGAGAGTTTTCCGTGTCATACGAAGAGTCTATCCGTGGACGCGACGTATTCCTGGTACAGTCTACGTTTCCGAACTCAGACAATTTAATGGAACTCCTGCTGATGATCGATGCGGCCAAACGTGCTTCGGCTAAAAGCATCATTGCCGTCATCCCCTACTTCGGTTGGGCACGGCAGGACCGTAAGGACAAACCCCGTGTGTCCATCGGCGCGAAGCTCGTGGCGGACATGCTGAGTGTGGCCGGAATAAACCGGCTGATTACGATGGACTTGCATGCCGATCAGGAACAGGGATTCTTCGATGTGCCTGTAGACCACCTGTATGCTTCGAGTGTATTGTTGCCTTACATCAAATCCTTAAACCTCAAGAACATCGTCATTGCGGCTCCTGATGTAGGCGGTTCGAAACGTGCGAGCACCTATTCCAAATACCTTGAATGCCCGTTGGTGCTGTGCAACAAAACAAGAAGCAAACCCAATGAAGTGGCCGACATTCAAATCATCGGCGAAATAAAGGGTGCTGACGTTATTTTGGTGGACGACATGGTAGACACAGCCGGAACCATTACCAAAGCTGCTAATCTGATGAAAGAAAAGGGAGCTGCCTCCGTGCGTGCCGTAGCCACCCACTGTATCATGTCGGGACCGGCTTCGGAACGTGTACAAGACTCTGCCCTTGAGGAACTGGTCTTCACCGACAGTATCCCTTATTCTAGCCGATGTGCCAAAGTCAAGCAAATCAGCATTGCTGACATTCTGGCTGAAACCATCAGACGGGTGGAGAATAACGAATCCATCAGTTCGCAATATCTGATTTAACTCGTATTTGTTAATAAATACAATATTTCACAAGAAGGCCGTCACAAATTTCAAAACCAGGAATTCCGTGCGGCCTTTTTCTAACACTCCCAAACTTATGAAAACAAAAAATCTGTTCATATCAGGCCTCATAGGTCTTTTCGCCTCTTGCTCGTCGCAGAACTGTAAAATAGAGGGAACAGTGGAAAACGCCAAGGACGGCGATACGCTGTATCTGGCACGAATGTCCGACGGCAACTTCGCCCCGACCGATACGATTATATTGCATCAGGGGAAATTCACCCTCCAGGAAAAATGCGATTCCACTATCATTGCCAGTTTCTTCTTTTATGACCAAGAAAGCAATGAAGTATACAGCAATATTTTCTTTATGGAAAAGGGAAATATTCAGTTGAATATCGGTCCGGAAGGCAGAGTATCGGGAACAGAAAACAACGACATCTACCAAGAAATTACAGATTCCATTTATGCCCTTCACGAGCGGATGAGCAATATTTATGCACGACAGGCTCCGTCGGATACGGTAGAATACAGTCCGGATGAGAAAACGGAACAGGAACTCGTGGCTTTGGAGCAGCAATCCAACCGGTTCGTGACTGAAAGCGTGAAGAAATACATAGATAAACCGGTCGGATATTTTCTCTTCCTTTCCTGTTATAATATGTTCACCCCTCAAGAGGTGCTTGAACTTTCGCAGAAAGTGTCACCACACTATAAAAACAGTAATGCACTGAAATATATTGAAGAAGATGCTGAAAGAAATAATATGACGTCAAACGGACAATCCTTTATAGACATCACCATACCGTCCATGGACGGAGGCAAGCTCAAACTCTCAGACATCATCCGGAACAACAAACTGACCTTGGTAGATTGTTGGGCCAGTTGGTGCGGCCCCTGTCGTGCAGAAATGCCGAACGTAGTGTCGCTGTATGAGAAATACCACAAGAAGGGACTCGAAATCGTAGGTATCTCATTCGATGAGGATGAAACCGCATGGAAAAATGCTGTAAAGACAATGCACATGACTTGGCCCCAAGCTTCGGAACTCCGTTCCTGGGACAATATCATGACACAAAAGTATGGCGTAACGTCTATCCCCTACACGATTCTGATAGATAGCAACGGTACTATCATAGGCCAACAACTCAGAGGTGAAGAACTTGAAAACACAGTCAAACAGTATTTGGAGTAATTAAATTCACATACATCTTTATAAAGAAGAACTCCGAATGCGATGTTGCATTCGGAGTTCTTCTTTATAAAGATTCTCAATTCTTACAAATACCTATCAATTAAACCATTTCACATAGCAGAAGTCCTGACGGTGAGGCAGGTCCTTATTTTTCGGGAACATACGATAAGCCACCTTAAAGCTTCCGGCATTGTTAATGGAATGAACAACTTCAAAGGTATATAAGTCTCCTTCTCTTTTCACCACTTCCAATGGTTCTACCGAATAGATATGATCTTTACCTTCTGCATCCGTATGCAAAGTAACCAGTTCAACTCCAATAGCATCATCCAGTCCTTTTTCGTCTATCACGATACGAATCGTATAATCCTTCCCGCTTTCAATCGTTCCGTTTATCAATTCGTCACACTTGTCTGCCGATACGACTTCTATCTGATCCCACTTAGAGGCCACGGTTTCTTTCCATGCAGCAATTTCCTTTGCCTTGGCATAGTTGTCGGCAGCCAAAGCCTTAAAGCGGGCAGCTTCTTTATTGTAGAACTTCGAATAATAATCGTCCAACTGCCGTTTCATCGTATAATGGGGAGCAATATGGGCTATCGAGTTCTTGATGGTCTTAACCCATCCTGCAGAATATCCCTTGCTGTTGCGTGCATAGTACAATGGCAGAATCTCGTTTTCCAACAAGCTATAGATAGTTGCCGCATCCAACTGGTCCTGATAGGCTTGATTGTCATACGTACGTTTCTCTGTCAAAGCCCATCCGGCACCCTCACGATAGCCTTCGAGCCACCATCCGTCGAGCACAGACAAATTCAGCACACCGTTCATCAAAGCTTTTTCGCCCGATGTTCCACTGGCCTCCAACGGACGCGTCGGAGTGTTCATCCAGATATCGACACCACTTACCAAACGACGCGCCAACTGCATGTCATAGTTCTCCAAGAATATGATTTTACCCAAGAATTCAGGCCGCTGCGAGATTTCATAAATCTTTTTAATCAATCCCTGTCCCGCCCCATCGGCAGGATGAGCCTTACCGGTATAGAGGAATTGAACAGGATAGTGCGGATTATTCACAATCTTAGCCAGACGATCGAGGTCAGTGAAAAGTAAATGCGCTCTCTTGTAAGTGGCAAAACGACGTCCGAAACCTATAAGCAATGCATTCGGATTGATTTTGTCCATCAAAGAAATCACACGTGAGGGATCTCCCTGATTCTTCAACCAACTGTCACGGAACTTTTCACGGATATAGTGGATAAGTTTCGTCTTCAGTTCCATACGGGTTTTCC
This sequence comes from Paraprevotella xylaniphila YIT 11841, assembly GCF_000205165.1. Taxonomy (GTDB): domain Bacteria; phylum Bacteroidota; class Bacteroidia; order Bacteroidales; family Bacteroidaceae; genus Paraprevotella; species Paraprevotella xylaniphila. The sequence continues at coordinate 7,313 of NZ_GL883805.1, forward strand.
AAATCTCCTCATCCGAGACATCATAAATGGCTTCCCAAATGCTTTCGTTACTTTGGTCCTTCATGAAGTCTTTGTCGAAATGCTTCCGGTAAAGTCTTTGCCACGATGTCGAAGCCCACGTGGGGAAGTGCACACCGTTAGTTACGTAACCTACATGGCTTTCTTCCGGGAAATAGCCTTTCCATATATTAGCAAACATCTGTTGAGACACTTTTCCATGGAGCCAACTTACGCCGTTCACTTCCTGACAAGTGTTGCATGCAAAAGTAGACATGCAGAAACGTTCCGAATGGTCATCGGGATTCTGGCGTCCCATTCCAATCAGTTCATCCCACGAAATGCCCAAAACCGGTGCATAACCGCTCATGTACTTGCTGAACAATCCCTCGTCGAAATAGTCATGACCGGCCGGAACCGGAGTGTGCACCGTATAAAGAGAAGAGGCCCGAACCAATTCCAGTGCCTGATTGAAAGAAAGTCCTTCCTGTACATAATCCAATAAACGTTGGATGTTACACAAAGCAGCATGGCCTTCGTTACAATGGTATATATCCTTATGAATACCCAACTTCTTCAACGTAAGCACGCCACCAATACCCAACAGTATCTCCTGTTTCAGACGATTCTCCCAATCACCACCGTAAAGAGCGTGGGTTATAGGACGGTCAAACTCGGAATTCATGTTGTTGTCGGTATCCAAAAGATACAATTTGATACGTCCCACATTGACTCTCCATACGGAAGCATATACCTTATAATTCAAATAAGGTACTTCAACAATCATTGGATTGCCATCGGCATCCAGTTGACGCTCAATCGGCAGGCTGCCGAAATTCTGTGCCTCGTAATTTGCAATCTGCTGCCCATCCATGGACAAAGTCTGCGTAAAATAACCATAACGATAAAGGAAACCGACCGCACACATGTCTACGTTGCTATCGGAAGCCTCTTTCAGATAGTCGCCGGCCAATACCCCCAAGCCACCGGAATATATCTTCAACACGTGGTTCAGACCGTACTCCATACAGAAATAGGCTACAGACGGACGTGTCTTGTCCGGCTCCACGTCCATGTATTCACGGAAAGCGGCATATACGTCGTTCATTTTACGTACCACAGAACTGTCTTTCGACAATTCCTCCATCTTCTCATAACTGAGACGTTCCAGTAGCAATACCGGGTTTTGTCCTACTTCGTCAAACAAGTCTTCATCCAAACTGCGGAACAGCACACGGGCGTCATGATTCCACGCCCACCACATATTACGAGCCAGTTCTTCCAGTTTATCCAACTCTTTTGGAATCCTCGACTTGACATCTACTTGTTTCCAATTTGCTCCATTAGAACAACTTGCTTTAATTTTCATAGACTCTCAAATTTAAATTATATATTACAACGTTCATGTTTATCTTCCCCTACGCTGCTTCGCCTTATGCAAGGCTAAATCATAAGCTTGATAATAATATTGGATAAAATGCTTCCATAAAGCATGTTCCGATATGTCGGCAGCTTTATGGCGTATATTTTCCACTTCATGAGGCGTAAAAGCGGAGTAAGCTGTTATGGCATCCTTAATGGCATCCGCCACTTCCGACGAATTGTAGTCCGTCCGTCGAACCACTTGTACCCCATCAGCCAACTCCCCTTCTTTTCCCAACAACTGGTTCACCCACAAGCCGAAACCGGACAAGTTCGTCGTGACACAAGGGACATGGAAAGCCACGCTTTCCAACGGAGTATATCCCCATGGTTCATAATAAGAGGCATAGACTGTAAGATCCATTCCAATCAACAGGTCATAATAATGCATATTGAAGATGCCATCGGCCCCATCCAAATAACAAGGAACGAATATCACCTTCACCTTGTCCTCCGGCTGATTCCACATGTTGTATCGTTTCATATAATCAATGACCTGATCATGAGACATCTCATGTAGCCAATGAGTCAGTAAAGGCCATTGCAACGGCGTGTCACAGGCTTTTCCGGAATCAAGCCTTTCCTTCAAATCCTCACGAGGGCAACACACCCACCCGGGAACCTGTACAAAAGCCAGTATTTTACGGGTTAAATCCTTATTCCGCAAAGAACGATTCATGGCCTCCATATACAGGTCTATGCCTTTATTACGGAACTCATACCGACCGCTAGTAGAAATAATCATCACATCATCGTCAAATTCCGTACCTAACAGTGCGCCTGCCACTTCACGTAACTTGCGACGAGCCTCCCTGCGCTTACGGGCAAACAGAGCTTTCGACGGGACAAAATCCTTTTCAAAACCATTCATCAAGACCACATCGGCCGGTTTGTCCAATAATTCCGCACACTCCCGATTCGTCACCTCGCTCACAGTGGTAAAACAGTCCACATGGTGAGCTGTTTCACGCTCAATGGAATGTTTAGACTGCACATTCAGTTCCTGTGCCATCTGATTTCCATTGTACGCGAACAAATATTCATAAAGCGGTTTATGGTTTCCTGCTATGGAACGTCCGATAGTCGTAGCGTGCGTCGTAAATATCGTAGCAACCTCTGGAACATGCTTCTGAATATACAAAGCACCCAAGCCTGTCATCCACTCGTGAGCCTGATAAACGACATGTTCGCATTGTCCCTTTAAAACATGGTTATAATAGCTTTCGACCACCAGTCCGGCTGCATAGGAAAACATCGAAGCTTCATCATAATCACCATAAGCATGAAGCGAATCTACTCCGTAGTCTTCCCATAAGCGGGTATATATATCGTTTTTCATAGCAAAATAAGGTTGGAAATCCACCAAAACCGCAACAGGGCGCCCCGGAACATTCCATCTTCCAATACGTACATGCAAATTTTCACTTGCAGCCGTATCTTTCCAAGATTTCAACAAACTTGCATCTTCTTCGAAAAGCGGATTTTCCTTTCCTCTCCACACATCCGGACCGATAAACATGATGTGATCCCTTAATTTATCTTGTAATGTCTTTGCCCGAGTGGATAATACCGTATAAATACCGCCTACCTTATTACAAACCTCCCAACTCGACTCAAAAATAAAATTAGGAACATACACTTCTCTACTCATTTCTAACCTTTTATAAAACAAAGGCAAAGGTACGAAATTTACAGTAATCCCAAAAGGAAATGACCTGTTATTAAACACATTTCATTAAAAATATTTTATAATCATAGAGAGTTGTTTGCAAACACAAGGGAAAGAAAGAGTATATTCAAAAAAAACATTAAACCGTTTGGCATACTGACGAACATGGCTTACCTTTAAATAAAAGTTACACGTATGATGAAGAAATATATCGTTACTTGTCTCGTTGGTTTGTGTGTGGGTCACACTACAGCCCGTTCACCATTTAAATGCACGCTTTACGACCGTGAAAACAAAATTTATCTTCATTTAGACTTGTATGAAGAAAGTGTCAATGTACCTGGAATGGAAATGTTCGGTCCCATGAACGGATATATGAACGGAAACGTGTACGGTATATGGATGATTATTTCTTCCAAGATTGAAAATGAGAAAACCGCCACATTCAGACTGTCCAATGATTTGGGTTCGGAAACACAAGAAGTCAAACTGACGGTAGAAAACGATTCCACATACTTGTTGGAACAGCAAGGGGGGACGGTTATCAAAAAGGTCGTAAACAAGAAACTGGTCAAAATACCACGCAACTTGACATTCAACCTCCAACGATAGAATCTACAAAAAAACAGGAAAAGCCTTATTTAAAGTCTCTTCCTGTTTTTCTGTAATAAACCAGATTACTTCTTCTTGAATTGGAATCCTAATTGCATGCCATCGTATCCGCTGGCAATATTACCGATCATGTTCAGTGTACTATTACCGGTCATTGTCGTTATATTCGTCAAGAAGTCGAGCAATTTATCCGCCTTGAAAGTGATTTGCATCTCGTTGCTCTTCAACGCAAGGTTTGCTGTGACCGGACGGCTCAGCAGTCCTTTGCGCTTCAAGGTTATCTCATTGTCCTGGACAGTATAAGTTCCCGTTGAATTCCGTGAGCCGATCGTCATGGTATATGTACTATCTCCGTCGAACGAAATATCAACTTTGCCTTCCTCGAAACCGATTTTAGCGAGATACTTCTGCAACGTTTTCTCCGCAGTATTCGTCATCAGGCTTCCCCCGGCTTTCTTCAAGAGGTTGGAGGATTCGAACACCACAGCCGGGCTTTCATACGTCCAGTCTCCTTTCAAACTCGAATTTTCCACTTTGGCTGTCCCAATCAGATTCTGGAATATAGATCCCAAGACATTACCCTTCTCTTCTGTTTCGGTTTGTTGGGTTTCCGTCCCCTTATTACCCCCCAACACATTCTTCAACAAGTTACCCAACTGCGCAGATGCAGTCGTAGTAAACAACAGACCGCAACAAACTACAATCCATTTCAAACTCAATTTTTTCATTTTGCTTTATTTTATCGGTTTTCATTTAACAACGATCTTGACGGCCTTACCCTCCGTACGCAGGATGTATATGCCCGGATTAAGGTTAAGCATTTCCTCCCGTGAACGGGCAAGCAACACTCCATGCAGGGAATAGACCTCTACGTTGGCATCTTCTTCCGTACCCACTTGCCGTACGGCATCTGCAGTCAACCGGACATACCCGTAATCGGAAAACTCCGAATCTTCGTATTCATCGTCCAATGCCGAAACGCCATAGGCATACGACTGGTGAGAGGTATCATCCAACAGAACCGTGCAACTGGTGCCACTTAGCGAATCGGCAATGAATACCGGATGCTCGGTCCACTGCCCATCACCGGAAATTCCGTACACTTTCACCGTATAAAACGTAGCGTTCTCCGAAGGACTCCAACTGAATTTAAAGCTATTTGAAGCCACCTCCACAGCCGTTTCCACGACCGGAGCCTCCAACCGCCCCTTAGGCATGTATTTCAATACGATATCCCCGTTCTCCAACTCCCGGATTTGGGTAATAGGTTTGTTCATCCGAGTTCCTGTGAAAACAAGCGATGCCGGCGTAGTCCCATTTGTCAGGGCTGTATTTTCCTCCGTTCCGGGATAAGGTTGTCCTCCCAATGCGTTCAGCAAATCAGCCGAACTTTCTGCATTGTACGGACCTACATAGCGGTTATTGGCCGGAATGAAACTCATACGTTGGTGTGTGGCATTCGTATTCAGCATATTGTTCTTCCATGCCGTCTCATCATAGTCGACATGCACCACCAACATTCCATGTCCCAACTTCATCAATCCATTGTCCCAACCCACGTGCTGACGGTTCTCCAAGACGTAATACTCATCCGGATTTGCCTCATTGACGACTTTATAGCCTGCCCCACCCGCTTCCAACGGACGTAATCTGACCGTAGTACTACGTTCCAATACCGTCAGCGGACGCCAACCCAACAAGTCGCGTTCGTACGCAGTCAACCCACAAGGCGTCTTACCATTGTCGCAATAATTGCCAGAATCCATCAACGACCAATATGACATGCCCAATGCGGTATAGTTCGTATCATATTCGTCCGGCAAGCCTAAAGCATGAGACACTTCATGGCACATCGTACCTATACCCGAAGGCAGATTGCCCGAACTACCTTTTGAAAGTTCACTGCAACAAGCTGTCACGGACACCGTAACCCCATTGATTGTCATCGGACGAATCATCTCTTTCGGCCAAATGGCATCTTCCGTCACTCCGGGATCCGATTCCGGTAAACCGGCATATATGAAAAAGGCTAAATCCACAGTGCCGTTTCCATCATTATCAAATCGCGTTTTAAAACCAGGAACCAAAGCCATGGCTTGTTCCAAAGCTTCACTGCAAAACTCCGAAAAACGAATGTCTTTGGCACCCGATGGCGAGTTTTCTCCATAATAAGCCATCGGCTTGTCCAATGCCACCGGGCCAATCACTTCAAACTCCGGAAGAAACAAACTGTCGCTTTGTTGGGCAAAATAATCGCGTACTGCCCCTCTGCTGCCAGCCCCCGTGTACAAGATGCCGTCTCTCGTCCCGTTGCAATACTTTTCATAATAATCGGCTATTCCTTTTGCCGTTTCCGCCACCGTGAGCTTTTCATCGCTGAAGTTTACCAGTATAACTGGTATCCGAGGACTTCCCAATGGCTTTATCGCTGCTGCACCGGGAATACCAAGCCCCATGCCCCGTACCGCTTTCACTTCCACCTTATCCTGTGGCCGCAATGAAGTTACACGGAAACATCCGGTTTCCTCCTTTTCTACCAAAAAGCCCTCCTCATTCACATAATAACTTCGATATTCGTCACCGCAAAAACGGATATTCTGAAACGTACCGTCACTCATTTGAGCACGGAATACATGAAAACGGGCGGGGACAGCATAAATCTGTGCAGACAGCGTCAAAAGCCCCAAAATATGCAGTAATCTCATAAAATCTTCATTTGTAGGGCAAAAGTACAAAACTTTTTTATGATTCTTTCGTCATAGGCGTTTTTTCTTTCACAGAAATTCACAAACCCCACAAGAAAACTTCATTCATCGGACTCCACCGTTTCTGCATTGAGGAGTCCTTGAGCCTCAGCATCCAGATAAAGACGATTCCGACTCAAACGCTCTTTCTCGTCCTGCGTGGCCTTAGCATAAAGTTCTCCGATGATACCGTCTGCCAAACCTATGGTAGGTACATACACGTAGTCCGAATGAATGCAATCGGCAATAATCAGGAATATTTCTGCCGCCGGGACAATCACGTCCGCCCGGTCCGGTTTCAGCCCGAAACGATCCATACGCTCTTCTACCGACAGCGGTTGCAGGTCGTTATGCAAACTACGTAAGGACGTAATCGGCAATTTAAGTTCTTTCTTGCTCTTTTCATCCGCCAAACGGAACAATTTATTGATGTTGCCCCCGCTACCTATAATATTAATAGGTCCGTAATTGGCATACATACCCGCCATATCCGCTTTAAGCCCGTCTACAATCCCATCTTTTACCGCACGGTTCAACAACCGGATCGTACCGATGTTATAGCTCATGGAACCCACCAACCGGCCTTGGTGTATCAAAGTGATTTCCGTACTTCCTCCCCCCACATCTACGTACATGAAGGTTCCTTCCTTATTGGGAAGTTTCTCTATATGGTTGCCATACAGAATGCCGGCTTCTTCTTTTCCTTCGATTAAATCAATGCGTATCCCCGTCTTCTTTTCTATCTTCTTGATCAAGGTCATGCCGTTCTTAGCGTCGCGCATGGCGCTCGTGGCGCACGCCCGGTAATCCACCACATCGTACATACGCATCATCTGCTTGAACCCCTTGATCATGCGCATCATCATTTCGGCACGCTCTTTCCCGATCTTACCCTTCGAGAACACATCCATTCCCAGACGCAAGGGATAACGGATGAACAACACTTTCCTGAACTTTGTTTCTCCCAAAGGATTATGATCGATATTCTTAATCAATAACCGGGCGGCATTCGTACCGATGTCGATAGCCGCAAAATTCATTCCTTCCATCATAGTCATTCGTTACTTTTATCGTTTTGCTTTTCCGCCACTTGCTTGGCGTAATAATCATATAACCGTTCCTGTGAGCGGAATGCTTCCGCCCCCTCTGTTCCCTCGTAAAACATATTATGCCCCGTCCCGTCTACGATACGCCCTTTCCGGTTGTCCATCATGCCCCATTCCACAATCCGTTTCAATTCGGCACGAACGACCGGATTGTAAACCGGAGCCATCACTTCTATCCGATGGTCCAGATTACGGGGCATCCAGTCGGCACTCCCTATAAAATACCGTTCGTCCCCTCCGTTGCAGAAAATGAGAATCCGGCTATGTTCCAGATAACGGTCTATGATTCCGTGAATACGGATATGATCGCTTTTCCCTTGTATTCCTGTCACTAACGCACAATTCCCTCTCACGAGCAAATCGACCTCCACTCCGGCTGTAGACGCATCATACAGTTTCCTCACGACATCTTCATCCGTGATATGGTTGATTTTAACCTTTATATAAGCTTCCTTTCCTTGCTTTTTATTTTTGATTTCCGTCTGTATCATAGCCAGAATATTCTTTTTCATGGTATTCGGCGAAACCAACAGTTCTTTGAATTTCACAGGAAGGAAAGGCTTTTCTATGAAACGGAACACATTTGCCACATCCTTTACAATGGCAGGAGCGGCCGTCATCAACATGCAATCCGTATAAATCCGGGCGTTTCCTTCGTGAAAGTTCCCGGTCCCTACACAAGCTATGTCGCGGCCACCGCTCATCTCCACCCATAACAGTTTAGAATGTACCTTCAGCCCCTCTACACCAAAAACGACGTTGATGCCCGCATCTTTCATACGTTTGCTCCACTTTATATTGCTGGATTCGTCGAAACGCGCCAACAACTCAATTACCACCGTCACTTTTTTCCCGTTCTTGGCCGCAGCAATCAGGGCTTCCACCACCTTGCTGTCTTTAGCCAAACGGTAAAGAGTGGTTTTGATAGACTTGACACGTGGGGAAATTGCGGCCTCGCACAGCAACTGGATATAATGGTCGAAAGAATGATAAGGCACGTGCAGGAAACGGTCTTCTTCACGAATCAAGTCCAACATGCTTCGTGCACCGGCAAACTCCGGCAGAAGCAACGGTTTCCATGCCGGATATTTCAAATCGCCACGGCCGCAATCCGGAAACTTCATCAGGTCTTTATGGTTCTGGTAACGTCCGCCGGACAAGGTCGTATCGAATTTGTCGAGCGACAGGTTCAGCATAATCTTGCGGTATAAATCCTTCGGCATGGAAGCATCGAAAACAATCCTCAGGGGCTGACCGTTCTTACGGCTCTTCACCGCACGCTGCACCCGCTGCAATGTCCCGGCATCCGACTCATTATCCAATTCCATCTCCGCATCCTTCGTGAACTTGAAAGAATAAGCCTCGAAGTGGTCATAGTCCACACTGGAGAATATCATGGGCAGGCAATACCGTATCACATCGTCAAGATACATGATATAATGCGTATCGTCTTCCACCGGAAGCTCAAGGAAACGCCCGAACTTCTCCACCGGAACCCTGATAAGCGCATATTCTTTCTTAGGCTTTTTAGCTTCGTCATACCAACGGGTCAGTTTCACGGCCAAATAAATCGTATCGTCGGATTCATTAGCCAACCGCTCCGCCTGCGACAGCCATATCGGATTGGTAAATCCGGCCAGACTGTTCCGGAAATACTGGCGGATAAAAGACTGCTGCGCCTCGTTCAACTGTTTTTCATTGACAAGACGAATCTTCTTCTTTTCCAGTTCCTTTGTCAACTGCCCGACAACGTATTCAAACTCTTTGTTATACCGGTTATTCAACTTATTGATGACCTTGATAGTGCGACGGGCATCTTCAATCTGGGCCTTCATTTGTTTCATGTCACTTTCGGCTATGCGCGTCAGCGTAGCCATCCGGACACGGAAAAACTCATCCAGATTGTTGCTATATATCCCCATAAACCCCAAGCGTTCCAATAAGGGAACCGATGTGTTCCGGGCTTCTTGAAGGATTCTGTAGTTAAAATACATCCAACTCACGTCACGCGGAATGACGTCTATTGACTTTTTGGGTTCCATACGCGATTCATTAAAAATGCGATACGACAAATATAGAATAAATATGATAAATAAGAAAAGCTTCTGACCGGAATTTTATAAATAAAAATCCGGTCAGGAAACTTGTAAGAACAGGTTATTGTTGGAAACGTTTGAATGCGCGCAAATAATGCCTCAAGTCACTGAGCAATTCCTGCGTCTCCTGCAACAGGTTCAGGTAAACCAAAGACACTTTCAGGCCTTGCGACAAATCCATCTGTATGCGGTCTTCCTGTGCCCGGCGCATCTCGGAAAGCTTTTGCTTGTAAGCTTCTTCCTCGGCCAACAATGCGTCGATATGCTCATAGTCCTGGTCTTCCACGATACGTTCGCTCCGCATCAGGTAATCCACTATCTTTTTCTTGACTGGCAGAATCTCCTCTACACACTCTCTCGAAAGCGGATTGAAATTATTGTCCACATGCTCCTTGCAAGGCTCGGACATACGTTTCAGGCAATAAAGCATTTGCTCTCCGCTGTTGGAAGCCAGGTGGAACCATGTGTTCTTTTCCAAAGAAATCCGCTTGTCTATACGGCGCATGCCTACCAATTCCCTTTGGCGCAGTTTTTTACGACGTGATTTCTCCGCGTCTATTCGTTTCACGGCACGGCGCAACGTCTTCAGGTCCTCGTCCACGAACCCGTTGACCACATCTTCATATGTCTTCCAAACGAAATCCAACATTTCCTGTTGGGTGGCACAAACGTGCTTTTTCAACAAGCCCCAACATTCCGCCTTATCTTTTGCATTCATGATGCCCTTAAAGAGCTGCTCCTCGTAATCGGCCTCTTCCTTCCGCTTGGTTGAGAAGTTGCTTTTAATCAGGATAAATACGGCAACGAAGACAAACAGGGCCATCACCACTGCACCTCCATAATACATGGCAATCGTGACCAATGCACAGGCTGAGAAAGCGATACCGGCCGTGAGGAACCATCCTCCGATGACGTTCAGCACTCCCGTGATGCGGAACACCGCGCTTTCGCGCGACCATGCGCGGTCCGCCAAAGAGGACCCCATGGCCACGATGAAAGTCACGTAGGTGGTAGAAAGAGGAAGTTTCAACGATGTTCCCAACGCTATCAGCAGGCCGGAAAGCACGAGGTTGATAGAAGCACGTACCAAGTCGAATGCCGCCCCCTGGGCCAAAATCGCCTCATCTTTGTTGAAGCGGGCATCAATCCACCGCACCAAAGGCTTTGGGGTATATTTGGAAAAGAAGTCGTTCACATTATTCGCCCCTCTCACGATGCTGCGTGCCACGCGTGAAGAACCGAACATCTCTTCACCTTCGTCCTGACGCGACAAATCCACGGAGGTCTTCACCACATTATGTGCCTTCTTCGACGTGGCCAAAGCATAGACCATCACCACACCGGAAAGGAACAGGAAAATAAACGGTGTTTTGGCACTTTCGTTCAGTGAACCCATCATAAAGGTATCGGCCTGCCCGGCACCGTTTGCGGCAAAATCCTGGTAAGCCGAATAAGCAGCCAACGGCACACCGACGAAATTCACCAAGTCGTTTCCGGCAAAAGCCAAAGCCAAGGCAAAAGTACCCATGAAAATAACAATCTTGAACACATTGATTTTGCACCAGTGGAACACCTGCATCAAGATGGTGCTTACCACGAAACACCCGCCCACCAGATACATTGTGTTTTCTTTTATCCATGCGTTATATTCCGGAGTCATGAACGAACTGTCCTTCAATCCTTTCAGCAACGCAAAATAAAGGATACACGTGGTGGCAATCCCCCCGAAAATCCCTATTTTCCATTTCAACTTGGAAGTATAGTTAAACGTAAATATCAGACGGGACAACCATTGCACTAACGTTCCGAAGATAAAAGCTACAGCCACGGAAAGGAATATGCCCAAAATGACAGAAAGCGCCTTGTCCGTATTCAACAAATCGTCAAAGCCCAAAAGCCCGGTCTCGTCCGTGGCGATTTTCAACAACGAAAGGATGAACGTACCGCCCAACAACTCAAAGACCATAGAGACGGTAGTAGACGTAGGCATGCCCAACGTGTTGAAAACATCCAACAATACCACATCCGTCACCATGACCGCCAAGAAAATACAAAGCAAGTCGTTGAAACTGAACATCTGCGGTTGGAAAATCCCATGCCGCGCAATGTCCATCATGCCGTTACTCAACGTGGCACCCACAAACACACCGATCGACGCGATAATCAAGATGGTGCGAAAGCGTGCGACCTTCGCCCCGATGGCCGAGTTCAGGAAGTTCACGGCATCATTACTCACTCCGACCACCAAGTCGAAAATGGCCAACATGAACAGAAACAGGATAAAACTGAAATAAACAATTTCCATAAGTTAAAAATATGTGTTGATAATTCTTTGGGTGCAAAATTACGGACGTGAAATGTAAGGAGTGTGTCATTCGTGTTAAGATTGTGTTACAATCTGGCAGGAATCACTTTGCATTTATTTATAGTATTGAAAAAGAGATATTTGAATCTCATAAAAAAATCTCAGCACAAACGAAAATCAATCTCAGCCAAACGATTTTTCATTCGGCTGAGATTGATTTTTCGTTTGGCGCACAAAATCCGGCACATTTCAGGAGGGAGACGAAAAAAGCTGTTGTCCCGGAATATTATAAGTATTTTTGAGTTAACTTTGTAGCCGGAAAATAAAAACGCAAGATGAAAAAGGCATTTCTCTTTATGGCCGGTGCCTGGATGGCATGGGCATGCCATGCCGAAGGGAACAAAGGCAAATGGTGGCAGGAAATCAAACAAAACACGACATTCGGCGGTTACGTCATCGGAAAGGCCGCATTCAACGACCAGGAATTGGACAATAAGAACGAATCGCACTCCACGTTCGACATCCGCCTCATCCGGGCATACGTCAACGGCAAAGTCTGGGACTTCAAATACGGGCTTCAGATGGAAATGAACGGCGTATCCGGAAGCAGTGCGGAAAAAGGCCCCCGCGTGGTGGATGCCTGGGCGGAATGGGAAAAATATTCTTTCATCAAAGTAAAGTTCGGACAGTTCAAGCGTGGCTTCACTTTCGAGAATCCCATGAACCCTTGGGATATAGGTTTCGGGGCATATTCACAAGCAACCGACAAGTTGGCCGGGATGAACGACCGTGTAGGGGAACATTCCAGTAACGGACGCGACTTGGGGCTTCAAGTGCAAGGCGATTTGTTCAAATCACAAAAAGACGGACATGCTTGGTTACACTACCAAATAGGCGCATACAACGGCCAAGGTATCAACCACGCCGACCGCAATGACAACAAAGACCTCATCGGCGGGCTTTGGCTCTCACCCGTAAAAGACTTGTGCATCGGCGCTTTCGGATGGACTGGGGAATACAGCAAAGACATCAACGGCAAGAAAATCACCGTGGACCGCAACCGTATGGCTTTCGGCGTGAAATACGAATCGCGTTGGACCGTTCGCGGAGAATACGTAACCAGCCAAGGACACAAGATTTCGGATTACCACGTGGCTGACGAAGGGACGACGGGCGTCAGCGGAAAGGACAAGGCGGACGGTTGGTATGCCACAGTGGGCGCCCCCGTCACCTCAAGGTGCAAAATATACGGCAAATGGGATGTCTATCGTGACCAGAAGGACAATGCAAGCCGGAAAAGCATCTACAACGTGGCCGTGAACTACTATTTCTATAAAAACCTGAAGATACAGGCTCTGTACGGTTTCGTAGAAGACAAGGCATACGCCGGAGACCGACATTACAACACCGGAGAAATCCAGTTGTACTGGCGTTTCTAACCGCCACGAACGGAAGCAAAACAGAAATAAAACGGTTTTCCTGATGGTTATATGCCGGGAATCTCCTATTTTTGCAACCAAATCGACCCATAATATGAAAAGGAGTTTTTATTTTATCCCCGTATGGGCTGTCATGGCTTTCGCATTCCTTTCGTGTGGCGAAGACCGTACGTATGAATTTTTGGCCAAGACGGAAGTGGACAACTGGATTGAAGCGCAAATGCGGGAGATATACCTTTATTATCAGGAAATCCCCCAACTGGAAATGGAAGATTACTTCTCTCCCCCTGAAGAGTTCTTCCCGAAGCTTTTAGCTTCGCAGGACAAATATTCCTATATCGAAGTGCCTGCGGAGACGGATGCAGCCACGGGGGTAAAACTCCGTAACGCCATTCAAACCGTAACTTACGGTTTCGATTTCGTATTGACCGACGACCCGACGGGAACTTCCAGGCAAGTGGCACGTGTGTTGCAAGTGCTGCCCCAATCCCCGGCTGCCGCAATCGGACTGCAACGGGGCGACTTCATCACAGAAGTCAACGGAAACAATGTCAGCAGTAAAAATACCGGCCTTCTGGAAAACGGGAATGGAACGGTACTCACGGTTTCCACCCTTTCGACCGACGAGGAGACCGGTGAATTGGTTTGGGACGAAGAGGCGACAGAACTTACACTCCCGGCTGCCGTCCCCATGGAGAACAATCCCCTCTTCCTTTACAAGGTCATCGAACGGGACGGAAGGAAAACCGGTTATCTGGTATATAATGAATTCAAGGCAGGCATAGACGACAGCGATGCGTCCTATCTGGAACAAATGCTGCAAATATTCCAATGGTTCAAAGAACAAGGAGTGACTGATTTTATCCTGGACTTGCGGTACAACCAAGGCGGACAGGTGACTTGTGTACAGCTTTTGGCCTCTTTGTTGGCTCCGGCCGGCTGTTTGGGACAGGAGTTCGCCCGTTTTGAATTCAACGACAAACGGCAAGACTCGAACTACAGCCTGAACTTTCTCACAGAATATGCAAGCTGTAATCTGAATCTGGACCGGCTTTTCATCATTTCGGGATTGTACACCGCTTCGGCATCGGAAATGATGGTGAACTGCCTGCGCCCTTACATGACAGTCAACCTTTTAGGAACAAAAACCTTGGGTAAAAACGTGGCGATGACGCGTATCGACAGTCCATACGGTTTCGTCATGTATCCGGTAACGTCCACCGTACTCAACAAAGAAGGCCAGTCGGACTACGCAAGCGGCTTCACTCCTGAGTATATCATATCCGAACTCAATTATTACCCATGGTATGAACTGGGTGACCCGAATGAGCTTCTCCTGAAAAATGCACTGCAATGGATGGCAGGCGGCGTACCGCCGGATGCGGAAAACGTCGACCAGCCCGAAGAACCGGAAACTCCGGAGAGTCCGGCTTCCCTCCGCCTACCCCGCAAACCGGCATCCGGTTATTCTTCCATCCTCAGCAAAAGAAGCCCGGCAGCCATCTTGCCCGAATAAAATCCTGTATATCAAAAAGACAGAAAGATGATGAATATTTTAGTTTCGGAAGACATCCGGACGGTATGTCCGAAGTTTGTAGGTGTTGCCTTGGAAGCACACATCATCAATACGCCCTACTCCGCTCCGCTATGGGAGGAAATCAAGGCGTTCCAAACCGATTATTGCAGGAAACACACCACGGAATCCATCAAGGAAATGCCTCCCATACAAGCCACCCGCTCCGTGTATAAACGCCGTGGAAAAGACCCGAGCCGTTACCGCCCTTCGTCGGAAGCTTTGGTGCGCCGCATGCTGCGGGGATTGGACTTATACCAAATAGACACGGCTGTGGATTTAATCAATCTGGCTTCCATTGCATACGGTTACTCCATCGGCGGATTCGATGCCGGAAAAATAGTCGGCGACACGCTCGTTTTGGGCATCGGGCGCGAAGGGGAAGCTTACGAAGGCATCGGGAAAGGCCCGTTGAACATCGCCGGACTGCCGGTTTACCGCGACAGCCAAGGCGGAATCGGTACCCCCACAAGCGACCATGAACGCACCAAACTCACCTTGTCCACCACCCATCTATTGGCATTGGTCAACGGATACGACGGCAACCGCGAACAAGTGCTAGCCTGTGCGGAGTACATGCAGGGGTTGTTAAAGAAATATGCCGGTTCGGACGGGGGAAAAATACGACTTTTCGAGTGACCAAAACTCCAATGGGGCAAACCGGAAACACAAAAGTATCGCGGTTTGCCCCATTGAAGTTACCGGCACCAAAAGGACTTAGTAATAAACTATCGTCTGTACCTCCTTAAATATAGGTTGGCCGTCCACATACACCATACGTTCGGTCCAGTTTCCATGCTCATCTGTCTTCACCGCACGGATTTCACAACCGTCGTAGTTCCAACTGTCACCCCCATAATCAAACGAGAAATCCATGGATTCCGGCAACGTGGAATTTTCCCCGTAACGGAAAGTCGCCTCGTAGCCCTCTCCATTCCCGTATGCTACAAACGGCGGCATCGTGCTGCCATACATGACATGGAACGGCACACCATCCATATTTACTGCGTATTGGCAGTCTATAAGTCCTGCAGATAATTCTCCGGCCCTGAAATTCCCCTCGTAACGGATACCGAATTCGCCTGCCTCACGAGTGTAAGCGGCTTGAAAGGGTTGGCCGTAACGTTTTCCGTCCACAGATACCTTTTTGCCATTATAAGTATAAGTGAACGAATCCACCTGTTCCAATTTTCCCACAGTGGATTTCTTCCCCTCGTAGTAGGTTATCCTCCCGTCCGGCGAAAAGCGCATGACGTTGCTGAAATTGCAAAGCGGATGGTTGCCATTCTCCTCTTCCTGCAGCGACTTCATCATATTCTCGGGATAGACCCGGATCAGCCTTGCCTGCTTGACATTCCCTTTCAACATGTAGATGTCGCGTTCCGTCATTTTAGCCCCTTGGCTTCCCGCGCTCTTTTGCAACTCCAACACCCGGTCGCAAGCACGCAACTTGCCTTCTTCCGTCACCACAAAGTCATAAGGTTGTTCCAAAGCCCCGGCTTCGGCCATTTGTTCCGTCAGGGATTTATCCTCGGAATAAGGATAGAGATAATGCGTAAAGCTGATACCATCCTTATTGGGTATGCCTGCATAAACATGGCTCATGTGTCCCCTCTGACCGTTCCCTCCATCGGGTTCGGTGTAATCGGTAACCTGCAACACCACATACCCTTCCCGTGCGGAAAGCGTACCCATGCTATATGATACAGGCTTTGGCGCTTTCCCCATATATTCCCCCAACATCGAACGGGAAAAATCACGAAGCGCCACTTTGCGGACAAACTTGTCAGATATGGCACCCGACACGGACGGGATACGGAAATTCACCCAACCGTTGCCCGCATCCCACCCCGTAAAGCTGTTTACAGAACTTACCTTGCCCACAACCTTTCCTGTGACCGGCTGGCTGCGTACATTGACATTATCACCGGTCACTACATAGTAATCTTGCGCCTGAAGCGCGGCGGCAGAACACAAAGCCGCCATCAAAAACATCTTTTTCATTAGATATAAGTATTAAAGTCTTTACTCATGAATCTACCATGCCAAAAGTTCGTTCGTACCACGACTGCCCTGCCTCCCCTATAAAAACGTATCCGCACGCTGCACAGAGTAGCACAACCATACAGGCCGTTAAGTACGTCCCAAGCCCAATTCTTTGTCTTTTTGTTTTCATACCACTTAGATTTCCGTCCTCCCCAAATGGATATACTCTTTCTCTTTTAAAAGGTTGGACATGAAAAAGGCGTAGGGAGGTACTTTCGCCTATCCCATGGTCTCAGGCTCTCGCATTGCCTCCATCCCTCAGGATAGGCAACGCAGCCAGCCCACGCCATAATATATCATATAGACTCGGAGCAATATCCTCCAAGTAAATACAATACATCCAACGTGGACGTTTCCCGTTGCCTAATCTTTCAGGATGGATTCAAATTTGCGAGATTTGAGACCTAAAGATTACGTCCGTAAACGCCCTTTTCCCATAAAACGCCCGCCAGTCCCTCATGAACCGGCTGAGTCAAAAACAAAATTAATACTTTTTCAAACACATTCAAAGAAAATAAGCGACTTTCTTATATTTTCTTTTATTATATCCCTACCTTTGCACATTCAAACTAATAAGGACATAAAAATGAAGAAGAAAGTAATAACCCTTTTCCTGTTATTCGGATTGCTCGTACAAGTACAGGCACAAATGAAACAACCCGACCCTACGGTATTCATTTTCGTAGGAGACTCTATCTTCCCTATGAACGTCATAACCAGCCAAACTGAACTTAAAAAAGGTTGGGACATACAGGGTATTAACGTGGGACGAAAGATAAAAAGGTATTTCTCTGGTGCACAAGCCCGCCAAACCACCGGCCGCCAACCCAAATTCGCCATATATCCAAAGACACAAGACCTGAACGATTATGCCTTAATCCGCCTGAAAGAAAGACGAGGATTCCGCTATTTGCCTGCATCCGAATTCAAGGATTGCGATTATACCCGTGTGGAATTAGGACTTTTCAACATTGAGAACCTTCCGGGATTAGGCTTTGCCGTTACACCGCTCACCCCGCTCTTCCCTGGGGAATATATTTTGGTAGACCTGTCACAGAAGCCAGTCAACCAATACGGGGATGTCAAGGCGTACGATTTCACGGTAGAAGAATAACAATTATTTTAAAAAAGCGAGATTTTATTTGCAGTTTCAGGAATTCTATATATATTTGCAAACGAAAACGAAGAAATAAAAGAAGTAAAAACAATGTTCTCAAATAAAAATACATATTGGTGGTGGCGCAACTCAAGACCGGAAAAGTCGTGAGGAACAAGCCTTATATGTATTACCCACATTTACCCTAAAAGAAACATGGAGGCCTGTCGTACTTACGGCAGGTCTCTTTTTTTATCCCCTTTTTCCCAAGAACAAACAAACGGACCAAAATACAAATGAAAATGAAAACTTATCATGTAAATGAAGAAGGCTATTACGGTAATTTCGGCGGCGCATACGTCCCCGAGATTCTGCATAAAACCGTAGAAGATTTGCGTAAGGCATATCTTCCCATCCTTGAGAGCGAAGCATTCCGCAAAGAATACCATGCGCTGCTGAAAGACTATGTTGGTCGTCCCTCACCTCTCTACCATGCACGGAGACTGAGCGAAAAATACGGTTGCAGACTCTACTTGAAACGGGAAGACCTCAACCACACCGGCGCTCACAAAATCAATAATGCCATCGGACAAATCCTTTTGGCACGGAAAATGGGCAAAACGCGTATCATTGCCGAGACCGGTGCCGGCCAACACGGCGTGGCCACCGCTACGGTTTGTGCCCTGATGAACATGCCTTGCCGCGTTTACATGGGAGCGACGGACGTGGCAAGGCAACACGTCAACGTAGAACGTATGAAGATGTTGGGCGCCGAGGTTTATCCGGTAGAAAGTGGTAACAAGACATTGAAAGATGCCACGAACGAGGCCATCCGCGACTGGTGCTGCCATCCGCAAGACACCTTCTACATCATCGGTTCCACCGTAGGACCACATCCCTATCCCGACATGGTGGCCCGCTTGCAAAGCGTCATCAGCCGTGAAATCAAGGAACAGCTCTTGGAAAAAGAAGGACGCGATTATCCGGATTACCTGATGGCTTGCGTCGGTGGGGGGTCGAACGCCGCCGGTACCATCTACCACTACATCGACGACGAACGGGTTAAAATATACCTCGGCGAGGCCGGAGGCCACGGTATCGACAGCGGAGAGACCGCAGCCACGATACATTGCGGTTCATTAGGCATCATCCATGGAAGCCGCACGTTGGTCATGCAGGATGAAGACGGGCAAATCATCGAGCCCTATTCCATCTCTGCCGGTTTGGATTATCCGGGTATCGGCCCGTTACATGCCAACTTGGCACAAGAACACCGGGCCACAGTCATGGCTGTCAACGACGAAGAAGCTTTACGGGCCGCATACGAACTCACCCGCCTGGAGGGTATCATTCCGGCCTTGGAATCAGCACACGCACTCGGCATGCTCCCACGAATGAAATTCAGGAAAGAGGATGTGGTCGTGCTGACGGTCAGCGGACGGGGCGACAAAGACTTAGACACCTATCTGGCCCACCGCTGCGACGATAACTGAGAAGAATAAGATGTCCCATACAAATCCATAAGAAACTCTATGAATACATTTCATTACAGCACGGCTTGCCGACAAATCCTCGGCGACCTCCATACACCGGTCAGCACCTATCTGAAAGTGCGCGACCTTTATCCACAAAGCGCCCTGATGGAGAGTTCCGATTACCATAGCCATGACAACAGCCGTTCGTTCATCGCCCTGAACCCGATAGCTAGCATCGACATCAGCCATGGCACCGTGACCGCCCAATATCCGGACGGCACGCAGGAAACCCGTGAAATCAACGGGAACTATCCGGTCGAACAAGCTTTCAACTACTTTTTATCGCACTTCACCGTGACAGGCGAAAATAAAGAGTTTTGTGGCCTCTATGGTTACACGTCCTTCAATGCGGTCCGGTATTTCGAACACATAGAAATAAAAGATTGCATGCAGGAAAAGAACGACGCGCCGGACATCCTTTACATCTTATATAAGTATGTCATTGCTTTCGACCATTTCAACAACACCATGACGCTAATCGAACTGGTGGAAAACCATGAACCGGATACTCTCGACGAACTGGAACGCGTCATCCGGAACCACAACTTCGCCACCTACGATTTCCATCCTGTTGGTGAAACCTTCAGCACGCTCACGGACGATGAGCATAAAGCCAACATCCGCCAGGGCATCGCCCACTGCTTGCGGGGCGACGTGTTCCAAATCGTATTGAGCCGCCGTTTCGTACAACGGTATGAAGGCGACGACTTCAAGCTCTATCGCGCCCTGCGCAGCATCAACCCCAGCCCCTACCTGTTTTATTTCGACTTCGGGGGATTCCGCATTTTTGGTTCCTCACCTGAAACACATTGCCGCATAGAGGGCCGCCGCGCTTATATCGACCCGATTGCAGGCACGACAAAACGCACCGGCAACGCCGATACGGATGCACAAAATGCAAACTACCTGAAAAACGACCCGAAAGAAAACGCCGAACACGTCATGTTGGTAGACTTGGCACGGAATGACCTGAGCCGGAACTGCCACGATGTGAAAGTGGATTTCTACAAAGACATGCAATATTACAGCCATGTCATCCATCTAGTGAGCCGTGTAAGCGGTACGTTGGACAACGAAACAAACTCCGTCAAAACGTTCATCGACACCTTCCCGGCCGGTACGCTCTCCGGTGCACCCAAGGTCCGCGCCATGCAACTTATCAGCGAACTGGAACCGCACAACCGAGGAGCATACGGTGGTTGTATCGGGTTCTTCGGACTGGACGGTTCCCTGAACCAAGCCATCACCATTCGTACGTTTGTAAGCCGTAACAACGAGTTATGGTTTCAAGCCGGAGGCGGCATTGTGGCCAAGAGCGACGAAGATTACGAGTTACAGGAAGTCAATAACAAACTGGGAGCTTTGCGCCATGCCATCCAAATGGCTGAACGCTTGTAACCCCCTCCTCATACATTCAAAATCATGAAAACAGTCATCATTGATAATTACGATTCTTTTACCTACAATTTATATCATCTGATACGTGAAACCGGCACAGAAACCACGGTGTTGCGCAACAACGCATTCGACTTGAAAGATATTGAGGCATACGACAAGATTGTTTTAAGTCCGGGCCCCGGCATACCGGAAGAAGCAGGACAGTTATTGGATGTTATCCGTACTTATGCCGGACGAAAGCCGATACTTGGCGTATGCCTCGGCCATCAAGCCATCGGCCAGGCTTTTGGCGCACGGCTCGTCAACCTGTCCGATGTCTTCCACGGCGTACAGACTCCTTGTTTCCGGACGGAAGAAGACTATATTTTCCAAGGCATCCCCGAGCAATTCCCGGTAGGACGATACCACTCTTGGGTGGTGTCGGGCGACAATCTGCCTTCCTGCCTCGAAGTGACGGCGGTCAGCCCAGAAGGACAAATCATGGCACTGCGCCACCGCGAGCATGACATCCACGGCATACAATTCCATCCGGAATCGGTACTCACACCGGATGGGCAAGCCATTGTGGAAAATTTCCTCAATCACACCTTGTGTCCATAAATGATGTTTTACAACATGTTTCCATTTATATCATGTGCCAAATATTTGTAGTTTAGTTATTACTACATATATTTGGCACAAAGATACAAAGCACCATGAACTTAAAGCATTATCTCATAGCAATAACACTTTGCGCCCCATACCTGTTAAGCTTATTGGGATGCAAGAACCATCAAGACGCGAATGAAAGGGACTTGCTTACCATCCACATCAAGGATTACGAGAATAAAACCATTCCGCGTCCTGCCGTCATATCAAATATCGATACCATTGAGTTGGACACCCACGGTTATTTCATGAGCGACATCAAAACCGTATGTATTTCGGACACCATGGCTTATGTGGCAGACAGAGCCAACACCGTATGGGCCTTCAAATACCCGTCGGGCGACTTCGTCAGACGCATCCGGAACGTGGGGCACGGAAACGGGGAGTATGCCTCGGCTTGGACTTTGGCTTTGGGCGACAGCCTCCTGTACGTAATGGACTTTGAATCGAGAAGCATATTGGCCTATGATGCCACACTCAACTACAAGTCGTCATTCCGTTATGGATTCCCGGCTCTGGACTTCATAAAAGCCAAAGACGGCTTCCTCTTCCTGAACCTGTCAGCCACCGACAACTTGCACCGCGTCGTGCATACCAACGACCGGGGCGAAGTACAGCAAAGCTATCTGCCATCCGAAATGAGTTTGGACATGATTTATAATGAAATCTCCTTCGTCCGGGATAAAAACGGGGAGGTCTACATCTTTCCACCGTTCTCCAACGCAATCTACCGTTGGACTTCCGAAGGGCCGAAACCGGTGTTCCGGACAGATTTCGGCAAGAATGCAGCCGAAGAAGACGTAAAGTCAAGTTATGACATCACGGAATCAGGCAAAGCGTTCAACACCGGCTTCTTCATCGTGGACAACCACCTCGTCAACAGGTTCTTCCATGCGGGAAAAAACTACTACTCGCTCTATGACATGGAGAAAGGGACACAGCATATAATCACCCCTGACACTTCGGAGTTCATCCCTTTCGCTCCCCAATGGCAGTCTGCCAAAGGGCTGATTGGCTACATACTCACTACCGACTATGACAAGTGGAAGCCACAAAAGGACTCGTGCGATGCCGCATTGTTCGTTTTCCATTTGAAATAACACGATTGAGACAGAAATGGCTTGCCAAGCTTCTTCCGACAAAATAATAACGAACAAACTATGTTTTACAATATTAATCATAAGACGAGAGAACTGTCTGCATGAAATCTGCAAACAGTTCACCTTTATTGTATAATTCACACCTTATTAAATTCGATGCCATGGATATTAGAAAAATATTACTCTTTTGCTCTTTCGCCAACATGTTGTTCCTTAATTCTTGCACAAAAGAAAAAGGACAAGGAGAAGCCTCCTTTGTATGGAATTGCACGGAAATAAGCCCCGATTCATTCGATATAGCTTCATTACATCAAGACTATGCCTTGATTCCATTACAGTTGACCAATTCTTCCACTGTGGGAATGATTGACAAAGTGGCCTTTTCGGATTCAATCGTCTTCGTTTTGGACTGTCGTACGGCAACAGGCTTGTTCGCATTCAACGCCAAGGACGGAACTTTCATCAAACGAATTGGTGATATAGGCAATGGACATGGCGAATATCGGGAGTTACATGACTTCAGTATAGACGAAAAACATAAATGCATCTATGTCTTATGCGAAAGAAACAGGATTCAACAATACTCTTTCTCCGGAGAATACCAGAAAGAATTGCCTCTTCCGTTTTTAGTCACCAATATGGAATATTCCCATGACCGTTTTTATTTCGTTAATGATTATCCGAAAGAGAATAATTTATATGTGACGGACATGGACTTCAACATCATAGCCGAACATTTCCCAAACGAGGATTATGGCGAGAACTATGTCACTTTATTATCCCCTTTTCAAAAAACAGAAAACGGTGTGTTGTACCGACGCCATCTTGACAACCATATTTACAATGTCAATACCCAAGGAGAGGTCTCTGTCTTATATGAATTCGACTTTGGACGAAAAGCCATAGACTTCAAAGACATCAAAGAATGGTCACCCTCACAATTAAAAAAGATTGAGGCTGAAAGCGTATGTGATGTAAAATACTTCATAGACGGGAAAGATTATGCCATGATTTTGTTCTATGATGAAAACCGTCCCCATATTGGAATTTACGACAAGGAAACAAAAGATGTCAAAACATACGATTATGCCAAAATGAAAAACAAACGGCTCAATATAAAATTTCCGTTGCCGAAATATAATAATCTAAATGAGAACGTCTTTTCCATTTTATATTATAAGGATATAGAAACACTCGTGGAACAAGGAATCTTGGACAAGGAGACTTATTCTAAAGACTCCAACCCTATCTTGTGCGTGTACCCGTAAACAAAGATTTTATTCATCATCGAATGCTGTATGAAAGTATTTATTCCGGTAATAATTCTCTCGCTCTTATACGCATCATGCACCCACCATCCCAAAAAGGATCAAAGCATGCAAGAGGATGTCACACGGTTGATGTCTGCTCCCGTTTCTTTTAACACGGATAGTTTGGAGCTTCTATGCACAGGTTTGCATAACCATATGAACGATAGTTTTGCCCCTATTTTAAAATTAGTCGTATATCATGATTCCACGGTGTGCACTTCGTGTGTCTTCCAGAAATTACACAAATGGGATGATTTTATAGAAAAAGCGAAAGCACACAAAGGTAATTTGGAATTGTATTTCATCTTTTCCCCTCCATCAAACGAGCAACATTTGCTCAAAGTAATGGTTAAGAACTATAAGCCTAAGATGCCTATTTACATGGACACCGCAGGCGTCTTCCGCCGGACCAACCCCCAACTGCCCTCCAATCCCATGTTGCACACTTTCCTTTTGGACGAAAACAACGAGGTGTTGGTAGTAAGAAACCCTTTGGAAAATGAGAAAATAGACCGGATGTTCTGGAGAACCGTGAAGGAAAAGTTAGGAACTGGACAAAAAGAAAAAGCCAATGACTAATGCTCCACACGCATAAAATTCAGCTTTTCATCCGAAAAAACTGTGATTTTGTTTGCATACAAAGAAATTCTCTTTATATTTGCAACCATAAAACAAAACAAGAAACCAAACAGACAATGTTCTTAAACAAAAATACATATTGGTGGTGGCGCAACTCAAGACCCGAAAAGTCGTGAGGAGATAGCCTTATATGTATCAGCAACCACATACCAATGTGAAAACATGGAGGCCTGTCGTACTTACGGCAGGCCTCCTTTTTTATACCCATTCCCCTGCAAACCACATACCAATAAAACTTAAATACATCACAAACATGAAACAAATACTCACAAAAATTACAAACGGCGAGGTTCTAACCCGGGAACAGACCTGCCAGATTGTCCGTCATATTGCAGACGGAGAATACAACGACGTGCAAATCAGCGCCTTGCTCACCGGGCTGATTATGCGGGGCATCAAGGTGGACGAAGTGCTCGGCCTGCGCGACGGGCTTATAGAAACCGGCCAACCCGTGGATTTCTCCCCTTACCGGGTCATTGACATCGTGGGGACAGGCGGTGACAATAAAAACACGTTCAACATCTCCACCTGCGCCTGTTTCGTAGTGGCAGGAGCCGGTTACAAAGTAGCCAAACACGGCAACTACGCCGCCACCTCGACTTCGGGAGCGAGCAATGTCATGGAGCATCATGGCGTGCAGTTCACAGCCGACAGCAACCGACTACGTCGCAGCATGGAGGCTTGCAACTTTGCCTACCTGCATGCCCCGCTGTTCGCCCACGGGATGAAAGCCGTGGCTCCCGTACGCAAAATGCTTCAGATACCGACCTGTTTCAACCTTCTCGGTCCGTTGGTCAATCCTTGCCGCCCGGCCTATCAATTATTAGGTGTGGCCAACCTGAACCAAATGCGGCTGTACAGCAGCGTGTATGAGAAGTTGGGTATCGGTTACGGTATCGTGAACAGCATAGACGGATATGACGAAATCTCGCTGACGGGTAATTTCAAAGTCAAAACCAACACCATGGAGAAAATCTTCCGGCCTGCCGACCTCGGCCTGCCGACCGTCCGCCCGGAAGAACTCTACGGTGGTGCAACCCCGGACGAGGCTGCGGAAATTTTCAACAGCGTACTCGAAAACCGCTGCACGGAAAACCGGAAAAACGTGGTATTGGCCAATGCGGCCTTTGCCATCAAAGTCATCGAACGGGACAAGGACATCAACGAATGCCTCGCCATAGCCCGCGAATCATTGGAAAGCGGGCGCGCCCTGACTTGCCTGAAAACATACGTGGAACTTAACAGTAAAAACTTATGAAAGACATATTAGAAGAAATATTGGCATACAAACGCAAGGAAGTGGAACGGGAGAAAGCAGAGTTGCCTCCCGAACAGCTCTTCGCCCTCGTAGAAGACAGATTGGGAAACGCCCGCAACGGAACGGCCTGCCATGGCCAAGCACCGGCCTGCATGACCAACGCACGGAAGCACCGCTCCATGCGCGAAAGCCTGGCAGCCTCGCGTTCCGGCATCATCGCGGAATTCAAACGAAAATCCCCTTCCAAAGGGTGGATTAAAGAAGAAGGACGGGCGGATGTCATTCCGGCCGCATATACCGCAGCCGGAGCCGCAGCCCTCTCCATACTGACCGACGGGAAGTATTTCGGCGGCTGTCTGGACTACATACGGCAAGCACGTCCGATGACGGACACCCCCATCCTGCGCAAAGAGTTCATCATTGATGAATACCAACTCTACCAGGCCTGCCAAGCCGGAGCGGATGCCGTGCTGCTGATTGCCGCTGCCCTGACGCGACCCAATTATGAACGCTTGGCCCGGAAAGCCCATGACTTAGGACTGGAAGTGCTGTTGGAGATACATACGGAAAAGGAATTGGACTACCTTGCCGAACGTCCGGACATGTTGGGCGTGAACAACCGCCATCTCGGGACGTTCCACACAGACGTGGAAAATTCCTTCCGTATCGCCTCTCTCTTGCCGGACGACCTCCTTTGGGTGTCGGAAAGCGGAATTTCAGAACCGGACACAGTCCGCCGGTTGCGGGATGCCGGTTTTCGCGGTTTCCTGGTGGGCGAAACCTTCATGCGGCAACCTGTCCCCGGGGCGGCCTTGAAAACATTCATTCAAAGCGTAGAACGATGAAACCATTCCTAATTAAAGTATGCGGCATGCGCGACGCGGACAACATCCGCCAAGTGGAAGCCCTCACGCCGGACATGATGGGGTTCATCTGCTGGGAGGGCTCCCGCCGCCACGTAAGCCGCCTCCCCGATTATCTGCCGGAGACTTGCCGTCGCGTAGGCGTTTTCGTCAACCCTGAAATCGGGTATATACAGGAACGGATAAAAACCTTCCGCCTCGACCTCGTGCAACTGCACGGGCATGAGACACCGGAGTTCTGCCGAAGCATAAAAGAAGAGGGGCTGAAATCCGGCCATTCCCTGCAAATCATCAAAGCCTTCGGCGTGGCTCCCGACGAACCGTTCCCGCGTACCGAAGATTACGAAGCGGATTGCGACTTTTTCCTTTTCGACACGCGTTGCCCCACGGCCGGCGGCAGCGGCCGGACGTTCGACTGGAATGTCCTGCAAAACTACCACGGACATACGCCCTTCTTCCTGAGCGGGGGCATCGGCCCGGACAGTACGGACCGTCTTCGCAGCTTTTCACACCCCGCATGGGCGGGCGTGGACTTAAACTCACGTTTTGAAACGGCCACGGCCCAGAAAGACGTAGGCCGCCTTTCCGATTTCATCAAAGATTTACGTGGACAAAATATATCAGAGAACTAAAATACAATATATCATGAACAGAATCAACAAACTATTCAACGAGAAGAAACAGAACATCCTTTCCCTGTATTTCTGTGCCGGACACCCGACGGCAGGAACTACGGCAAACATCATCCGCACATTGGCCGCACGAGGCATAGACATGCTGGAAATCGGCATCCCTTTCAGCGACCCGATGGCCGACGGCCCCGTCATCCAAGACGCTGCCACGAAAGCCTTGCGAAACGGCATGAGCCTGCACCGCCTCTTCGAAGAGCTGAAAGACATCCGGCAAGACGTGGAAATCCCCTTGATACTGATGGGATACCTCAACCCCATCTTCCATTATGGTTTCGAAGCCTTTTGCCAAAGCTGTGCAGACTGCGGGATAGACGGGGTCATCATCCCCGACCTCCCCTTCCGGGACTATATGGAAACATTCAAACCCATAGCCGACCGCCACGGGCTGAAAATCATCATGCTCATCACGCCGGAAACCAGCGAAGAGCGTATCCGTCTCATCGACCGGCACACGGACGGTTTTATCTACATGGTATCGTCGGCTGCCACTACCGGTGCACAAAAAGAGTTCGACCGCACCAAACAGGCCTACTTCGACCGTGTAAACCAAATGGGACTGACCCATCCGCGCATGATCGGCTTCGGCATCAGCAACCGGCAAACTTTGGAATCTGCCCAAAAGCATGCCGCCGGTGCCATCATCGGCAGCCGGTTCGTCACCCTGCTCGACCAATACGGCTCGGCCACGGAAGCCCTGGACCGTCTACGTGAAGAACTAAAAAAATAAAGACAATATGGTTTGGTCTCCATTTTGCCGGTTATATTTTCATAACTTACTGTTAAACAATATTATACACCATTCATCAATGTAACCAATCAATCTGCGCCAAACGGAAAATCAGTTGCCTGAGATTGATTTTCCGTTTGGCGCAGATTGATTTTGCCGGTTTCTCCGGCACTTTTTCATGGTAAATAATCCTGATTTTCCATCTACTTACACTTTATATGGCCAAAAAGTGATACCTTTGCAGCATGGAATGGATTGACAGTTTGTTTTTCGAGCATAGCGCCATACAGGCCATTGTGGTGTTGTCATTGGTTACGGCCGCCGGGTTGTGGTTGGGCAAGATGCACGTGTGGGGAATATCCTTGGGAGTCACTTTTGTATTCTTCGTTGGCATTCTGGCCGGGCACCTCGGCATTTCACTGGATGCCGACATGCTCAACTATGCCGAAAGTTTCGGGCTCGTGCTTTTCGTCTATGCCTTAGGATTGCAGGTAGGTCCCGGTTTCTTCAGTTCCTTGTTGCACGGAGGAATCAAACTGAACCTATTGAGCCTCGGAGTAATCTTCATCGGAACGGCCATGACCGTACTTCTAAGCTATGGCCTGTCTATTCCCTTGCCGGACATGGTGGGCGTCCTGTGCGGAGCCACCACGAATACACCGGCACTCGGGGCGGCCCAACAGACCTTGAAGCAGATGGGAGAGCCATCCAGCAGCGCAGCCTTAGGGGCGGCCGTGGCTTATCCGCTCGGTGTCGTGGGAGTCATCCTTGCCATTCTGGTCATCCGGAAAATACTTGCCCGTCCGGCGGACATGGAAGAAAAAGAGACGGAAGACCACAACCATCCGTACATTGCCGCGTTCCAGTTGCATAATCCGGGCATTTACCATAAGACCATCAAGGATTTGGCCCTACACAGCCATACGAAATTCGTCATCTCCCGCCTGTGGAGAGACGGAAAAGTAACTATCCCGACCGGCAGCACGGAGCTTTTGGAGAACGACCGTATTCTGGTCGTAACGACGGAAAAAGACATGCCGACCCTAACCCTGTTGTTCGGCGAACAGGAAAACCGGGATTGGAATCAGGAAGATATAGACTGGAACAGCATAGACCGTAACTTAGTGTCGGAACACATCGTAGTGACCCAAGCTGAAATCAACGGCAAGCGTTTGGGTTCATTGCACCTGCGCAACACTTACGACATCAACATCAGCCGCGTGTTGCGTAGCGGCGTACAAATTCTGGCCACTCCCGACCTCATCCTGCAATTAGGCGACCGGCTGACGGTGGTGGGCGAAAAAACGGCCATCAAGCGCGTGGCCGGCATATTGGGCAACTCCGTCACCACACTGCGCGAACCCAATCTGGCCGCCATTTTCATCGGCATCGTGCTGGGATTGATGTTGGGTTCCGTGCCGCTCAGCATGCCGGGCATCAGCAGTCCGGTAAAGATGGGGTTGGCAGGCGGCCCTATTATCGTGGGAATATTGGTAGGCTGTTTCGGCCCGCGCCTGCACATGCGCATTTATACGACCCGCAGTGCCAACCTGATGTTGCGCGGCATAGGGCTGTCCCTCTATCTGGCCGGTATTGGCATTGATGCGGGTGCCCATTTCTTCGAGACCGTCGTCCGTCCGGAAGGAGCGATATGGATTGGTTCCGGATTTCTTATCACCGTGGTACCGGTGCTGCTGATGGCAGTGGTAGCCATGCGGATGTGCGGGATGAATTTCGGTTCCACTTGCGGCATGTTGTGCGGCAGCATGGCCAACCCCATGGCTTTGAATTACGTGAACGACAGTTTTCCCGGCAACGACGCTTCCGTCAGTTACGCCACGGTTTATCCGTTGGGTATGTTCATGCGTGTGGTAATCAGTCAGGTGGTACTGATGTTGTTCTTATAAAAAAACGGCTTACAAGCCGTTTTTGCGAAGCAGTGCCTCGATTTCATGGGCCGGTACTGATTCGCGTTCCGCCTTGTCGTAAATATAAAGCAAGTTGATTTCCGTTTCTTCGACGGCCACTACCACCGTGAAAGTGATGACCCTTGCCCCACCGCTCTTCCCCTTTCCTTTAGAAGCGATACGCATACGGATTTTACGCAAACCTCCTCCCAAGTCGGTACCGGTGGTAGGATTTCGTTCCAACTCATCAAGCAAAGCAGCATAATCTTTCTTAAACGAAGCATAATGTTTCGCCAACCATTTGGCTTCCCGCTCAAATGATGGCTTTACTATAATCTTATAATTCATTGAGAAAATCTCTTGCCAATTTCGGAGCCAACTTACCTTCTCGAGTCAATTTCACTTCTTTCAGTCCCGCATCAATCCCTTTCAGGATTTCCTCTTTGCCGATATACTCTGTTTCTTCCGTCTCTTTCTGTTTGGCGAGGCGCGTAACGGCTTTCACGGCCTTCCGCATCAACGATTCGTCCTCCGCTATAATACTGAGTTGGCGGAAAAGTTCCGCATTCAATTCCATTGTAGTCATAAACTGTCCCTCCTTGTTTTGTATATTGCAAACTTACAAAAAAAGCCTGATTCTTATGTCTTTCGGACAAAAAAATCATTTTGTCTTTATAAATAAAAAACATCCTTCCTTCAAAAAGCTGCAAAATCATACGGCTTTTTGAAAGAAGGATGCGACTCCTATTATTCTTTCCTCAGCAAGGCAAAACCATAGTAAAGACACTGCCCTTTCCCAATTCGCTGTCTACCGTAAGTGTTCCTCCGTGGGCTTCCACAAAGTCCCGGGAAATGGACAAACCCAATCCGGTTCCCTGCACTTTCGTTCCCGGCACACGGAAATAATGCTCGAAAATACTTTCGTGGTAACGCGGGTCTATGCCCTTTCCGAAATCTTGTACAAACATGGCAATATGGTTGTCGTCCTGTTGGCGTGCCCCGATGACCACGCGACCGGCCTCGGACGAATAACGGACGGCATTGCTCAACAGGTTGGTCAACACCCAAGCTATTTTCTCGCTGTCGACAAAGAGCTTCCCGATTTTCTCCGGATAGTCCACCTCCACTTGTATTCCGAATTTCTCAGCCTGCACGCGATTGGCCTTGATAGCATAGTCAATCAATTCGATAGGCTTGGTAATCTTCGGTTTCAGTTGCAGTTTTCCACTCTCCACCTGCGTCATGTTGAGCAACTCGCCCGTGATGCTGAGCAACCGTTCACTATTCTCTTTAATGCTTCTCGAAAGTTCCTCCTGTTCGGGGTTCAGTCCTCCCACACGCTTGTCTTCCAGAAGTTGCAGGCTCATCATAATGGCTGAAATCGGGGTTTTCAGCTCATGCGATACGGTGGATATGAAAGTCGTCTTGGCCGTGTCCAGCTCTTGAAATTCCGTCACGTTTTTCAACATGATTACATCTCCCCTCTTCTCCATCGTCACTCCGTCGTTGCCGCGCATCGTAATCTCCATATATTTCACCTGGAAATAGCTCTCCTTGTTGTCGGCGTAAATCTTCAACGACTCGCGTTTGGACTTCGGTGCCTCCTGTTCCTTCTTCTTATCTTCCCACATTCCGCAAATCAGACGACGCAACAGGTCGTTGCGCATGGCTATTTCCTGAGCCGACTTCCGGATGACGTCCTCACGTTTCAAATTCAGTATGTTCAACGCTTCATTGTTGATAAAGAGTATGATTTGCTCATTGTCCAGACCGACGATGGGTTCATTGATGGAATTGATGATGGTTTCCAGATAACGTTTGGAAGCCATGAGGTCCGAAATCGTACTGTTGTGATAATCTTTCAGCCGTTTGGCCATCCTATTGAAATTCTTCGACACCTCTTCCAGTTCCTTGTCGCCTCTCAGGTCCAACTTGGCATCATAATTATGATTGGCTATCTCAAGGATACCTTTCACTAAACTTTTAAAGGGAGAATTGATGGAGTTGGGAATTTTAAACAGAATCCACAAACCGATGCAAATGCAAATGCCACCGATAATCATAATCCATGTCAATGCACGGTTCATTCCCGGCTCGGCTGCTGGGCTGTCCGGTTCGGTTGCTGTCAGTATTTGCAGATTCGTCACCGACAAAGACACCAACAAAACAATCATGGCCACCAAGACACCGATCGACACGGTGAGTTTGGTCTTAATGTTCATATCGAATTTCATATCTTTAAATGAGATTTATTATGCTACAATAATTAAGTCAATCCGCATCTCGGACAACTGTTGCAAGAAACGCTTGTACCGTCCGATTTTAAAAAACATTTCCGGCATCTCAAACGCAGGACGCCCCATACATACGGTCGTCACCTGATTCTCTTTGCAAAACTGCACGATAGCGTCGGTCACATTCGGTGAGGACATCTGTTCTACCTTTCCGCCCAACTCGGTCACCAACTGGAAATAATTCAGCAAATAACGTTGGGAAGAAAGCTTGATACGGTCCGGGCTTTCCTTGGGAGTCTGCACGTGCAAAGCGATAAAGGAAGTGCTGTAACGCGTGGACAGCCGGTATGCTTTCCGTATGATATGCCTCGGCGTATGCTCATTGCTGCTCACGCAAGCTAAGATTTTCTCACGCCGCGTCTGGGCCGGTGCCAAAGGTGTCACCTCGCTTTCGACCTTGCGTTCCACCCTGAAAGCCACTTCTTTCAAAGCCAACTCACGCAACTGAAGGATATTCTCTGTCTTAAAGAAATTATTGAGGGCGGTCTGTATTTTCTCCTTTTTATAAATATTCCCGGCTTTCAGGCGCGTTATCAAGTCTTCGGCCGTCAGGTCGATGTTCACCACCTCATCGGCCTCCTGCAATACTTTGTCGGGCACCCTCTCCGCCACATTGATTCCCGTAATGCTCTTCACGTCCTCGCTCAAACTTTCGATATGCTGGATGTTCAGAGCCGAAACCACATTGATGCCGGCATCCAACAGTTCCATCACGTCTTCCCAACGCTTCGTGTTACGGGAACCCTCCACATTCGTATGCGCCAACTCATCAACGATGACCAATTCGGGATGGGCTTGCAGGATGGTCTCCAAATCCATCTCCTCGATTTCCTTTCCTTTATAAAAGACTTTCTTGCGGGGAATCACGGGCAAACCTTCGAGCATGGCCACCGTTCCGGGACGACCATGGGTCTCCACGTAACCGATTTGCACATCTATTCCGTTCTTCAACAAGTCATGCGCCTCCGACAACATCCTGTAAGTCTTGCCCACACCGGCTATCATTCCGATGTAAATCTTGAACTTACCCCGCCGGGAACGACGAATCAATTCCAGAAAGCGCTGTGCGTTACCGTTTTCGTTTTCTTCCATATACTTTTATTATTTAAGCTTCAACTGTTTACTCTCTCGTGAAAGTAAAATGGCCGTATTCACCAAAGCCAAATGGGAATATGCCTGCGGGAAGTTTCCTAACAGTTCTTTCGTGTCAAAGTTAATATCTTCACTGAACAATCCCAAATGATTACCATAGGTTAACACTTCTTCGAACAAACACCGGGCTTCCTCACGCTGCCCGATGACATACAAAGCCCGAATCAACCAGAAAGTGCAAATCGTAAAGGCAGAAGACGGCAAACCGAAATCGTCTTTACTGTTATAACGATACATTAATCCCTTGTGCATCAATGCTTCTTTCACGGCCCGTACCGTCTTATGGTAACGTACATCGTCCGCACTGATGAAACCGTATGGTTCCATCAACAACAAGGAAGAATCCAATGCCTGGTTTTCATAACATTGGGAGAAGCTTTGCAGTTCCTCTTTCCACCCGTATGTGAAGACTTCCTCCTTGACCAACGCAGCTTCGGCATCCCACTGCTCTCCATAACCATGTTTGTTCAGCAACACGGCAATCTTGGCTGCACGGTCCAATGCCACCCAACACATGACTTTGGAAGACACGAACTGCTGCGCTTCGCCCCGGATTTCCCAAATACCTTTATCCGGCTTGCGCCAATTCTCACAAACCGTCAAGGCGATACACTTCACCATCTCCCACATGTCTTCCACTTCATCCAAGGTCCCGGGCATCAGACAATAGTACTGGTAAATCAAGTCCATCAGATAACCGAAAGAGTCATTCTGCCGCTGATGATAAGCATCGTTGCCTATGCGCACTGGTTTCGAATCTTTGTAACCGGCCAAATGGTCGAGTGTCAGTTCCGTCAGTTCCCTTTCGCCACGAATGCCATACATGATTTGGTAGTTATGCGTCGTGATAAAAGTAGACTGGATGAACTTCATGAAACGACGGGCTGAATTGACATGGCCGATATTGAACAAGGTCTCGATGGCCATGGAAGCATCACGCAGCCAACAGAAACGGTAATCCCAATTTCTCACCTCCCCTACAGTCTCCGGCAGGCTGGTGGTCACGGCAGCCATCACCGCCCCATTGCGGTAGGTCATGAGCTTCAATACAAGCATGCTTCGTTCGATTACCTCGTTATACCTTGTGTAACGTTTGGCATGGTCTGTCCAATCCAGCCAATACACCAAAGTGCGGCAATATTCCAGTTTCTCCCGTTCTATATCCACCGGAATGACCTTCTCATTGAAAGAAAACAGAAAAAACTCATCCTTTTCCAAGGTGATTTCATCATGGTTCACGACTTTCTTCAAGTCCAACGACGAATATAAATATTGCCGATCCTTATTCTCCAACGACGAATAAGTTTCGACGTATTGAGAGGTCACGTTATAAATGGTCTTTCCCCTCGCATAGTTGGGAGCCGGACGATAATCCACCTTCATACGGGGACGGCCTTTCGCCCAACGGATGTACCTGTAAATCTCTGCCGGACGGTAGAAATCCTTTCCATCGGAGGTAGGATAGCAAGGCATGAAATCCACCACGTCGAAGGCTCCTTCTTCCGACTCAAAATGTGTAGACAGGATGTTGGTATGAGGCACGTACGATTGTGTAACCTTATAATCCGAAGTCACCTTAAAACCAAAATGCCCCCCTTTTTGCCTGTCCAATATGGCCGCAAATACGGAAGGAGAATCAAATTCCGGAAAACACAGCCATTCAATAGCCCCTTTTTCCGATATGAGGGCGGCGGTCGAGCAATTCCCGATTACGCCGTAGTTCAAATTTTGCATGATATGTCTATTTTCGTTTAATCAGTTTTTTCATCCAATGTAAAACCACACCTAAATCCCGACGGCCTTGTTTCCCATTCGAGGAGATACGAAGAGGTGCCCCCGTGGCCAAAGCCTGCAACATCGGCAAAGCATCCGTTTGGGATTTCAGGTTATAACGGGCATCTTCCGACACCGTTCCGATTTTCACCGTAACGGCACTATCCGGCAAGGCACGAAACATGTCATTGTCCGTCGTGTCATCTCCCATAGCCAATATGAAATCATAATGCGCCTTACGCAACAATCGTTTTACTTCGGAACCCTTCGTACAGTTAGACTGCTTGATTTCTACCACCTTGTTCCCCTGCAAGATTTGCAGGCGATGTTGCAAACAAATGGATACCAATGCCCGAACCAACTGGCGTGCCCTCAGTTCACCCAACCAGGAATCTACCGCCCGGTAATGCCAAGCCAAAGCCGTCTCCTTTATTTCCAAACGCGATTTCGGGGTCTTATGCACAAACATGTTCAGAATAGACAGGATACTTTGGCTCCATTCCGGTTTGTAACTGGTCTGATGCCATTCTCCGTTCTCTTTATAATAGGCCCCGTGTTCCGCAGCAAAAGAAACCGGCAGAACGCCTAACCACTTCTCTAATGTCTGGTGGTCGCGACCGCTGTTGATAACCACATGATTGGCCGGATCGGAGGTCAAGTCCTTAAGTACTCGTATTACCTCAGGTGTCGGTACGGCATCTTCCGGACGCTTTTGGAACCCCACCAACGTCCCGTCATAATCCAACAAAATGAGACGGCTCCGAGCCTGAGTATACAAAGCCTTTATCTGTTTCAACAAATTCGTGGAAAGTAACTTCCCCGACAAGTATTGGTTTTTGTCCACCACGTTTTTCCATTCTTCCAGAAAGTCAGCCGCCCATTTGTTGACGGTCTGGACGGAAAGGATGGCCTGCATCTTACTGATACGTTTTGCCTGCTCCTCATAAGGCATCTGCAATGCCGTAAAAATAGCATCCGCTATCTGGTCCGTATCGTTAGGGTTTATCTGAATGGCATCGGCCAACTCCACGGCAGCACCCGCCATCTCGCTCAATACCAATACCCCCGGATTGTTGACTTTTGTAGCGACATATTCCTTAGCCACAAGGTTCATTCCGTCCCGCAACGGGGTTACCAAGGCCACGTCTGCCACGAAATACATGGCCGTAAGTTCTTCAAAAGAAAAACCATGATAGAAATAACAGACTGGCGTCCAGTTCATGTCTGAATAACGCCCGTTAATCCGCCCTATGGTCTCGTCTATCTTTGTTTTCAGCCCAGCATAGCTTTCCACATGGTCACGCGAAGGCACAATGACCATGGCCAACGTCACCTTTCCTTGGTACTCCGGATGACGTTCAAGAAAAGCCTCAAACCCTTGCAAACGATGCAGGATGCCTTTGCTATAATCCAAACGGTCTACGGACAGCAACAACTTGTGGTTGCGGAAAAGAATACGTTTTTTCTCTATCTCGCTCCACACTTTCGGCGTGGCAGACGAATGATTGTACAATTCATAGTTTATGCCCATCGGTAGTGCGTTTACACGCACGATGCGGCTGTCCGTCTGGGCTTCGTCCAAATCGAACTTAATATGTAATACACGCTCTACAGCATTGATGAAATAGCGCATATAGTCGTGTGTATGAAAACCTATAAAATCCGCTCCCATCAGACCGTTCAACAATTCCGCCCGTTCGGGCAATATACGGAATAATTCGTATGAGGGAAACGGAATGTGATGGAAATATCCGATGTGAAGATTGGGCATCCGCTTCCGTAACATGCCTGGAAGAAGCATAAGCTGATAATCCTGTATCCAAACCCAATCGCCGGAACCCACTTGCTTGCAAATCTCTTCGCAAAACAGAGCATTCACTCTCTGGTAAGACTCCCAATACTCTTTCCGTACCGTAGTATGGGAAAAGAAATAATGGCACAAAGGCCAAATGGTACTATTGCTGTATCCTTCGTAGTAATCATGATACTGTTCTTCCGACAAAAATATCGGATGAAAATCCATCGTCTCCAGATGCTGTCGGATTTCTATCTGCTGACGGACATTATCGACACAAACTCCCGGCCAGCCGATCCAATGTTTCTCCATGGAAATCTGCAAGGAGTCGAGCCCCGTTGCCAAACCTCCTTCACTACGTACGAAAGTATAGCTGTCTTGCCGAGGCACAGCCTTTACGGGCAATCTGTTTGCAACGATATATAATTTCATCTTCAAATAAATTCCTAAATACGACTATTCACCATAAAACCTGGCAATAACGCGTCAGGTAATATCCAAACAAAGAAAAAGGTCAATGTCCATACTTGCCTTTATATATAAGAGAGAAAACTCAGGGCTCCGTGAGGAACCCTGAGAAAACTACGAATAGAATCAGAAGCCCAAGCTAAAACCAGCCAAAAGGTAGGTTCTGTCATGGACCGGGGCAACAAGAGCCTGTACGAAGACAGGTATTGCAAATTTATCCGTTACTTGGATATCTTTACTTGCTTTGATGGAAACATCCGTCACACCGGCTTTGTCGTTGTACATACCCTTCCAAGGAGTGAATCCTAAGGCCGGGGTTAATGTTATGTCGGCCGGTAATGAAACTGGATAAGAAAGGTTGACATAAGTAGAGAACTTATTGTTGTCCGTAGGATCTTCACCCAACACGAACTTATCTCCACCGGCAAACATCGTACTCCATGAAATGTTCAATGCAAATTTATCGAAAGCCTCACCGAAGTTATAAGCCAAGGTTCCTTCAAAATAATGGGCATCCTCATAGTAACCATAAGGCATGTCGGTTCCGCTCCACCAGTAATCCGATACGGTTACGGAAAAACCTTTGATGGCGTATGACAAGTTGATATCAAATTCTTTTGCACCGCCACCATTGTCATTCACGCCCCATTTAGAAAGCGTCTGGCTTCCCCATGCGTTAAGGCTCAAGCCTTTGTAGCTTAACGTCAAAGAGGGTTGGATAGAGAATCCTGAGTTTTGATCCAAACCACGCCAGATATAATCGCTTACGAAATCAGCCTTTCCGCTGACAACAAAATCACCTGCGTTTGCCATGCCGGGTACTAACAGTGCTGCACCTAAAACCAATCCTACTTTTTTAAAACTTTTCATATTCATAAATTAATTAAAGTGTTGTGTTGTGTCGTTTTACTTTTCACTTGTTTTTTTAAAGAATGCCATCATCCATGAAGCACGGGAATATCTCCAAAACCTCCAGACTCTGTCGCCATGGCAAAGGTAGTACGAGAGAAGCAGTTTATTCCTTCCGCCGACAAAGCTACCCGAATGTATTTTTCCATATCCGAACTTCATCAATGACGGCATTTCTTGTCTACTGTTATTATTTATTTGCTTCGTCTAAAGCCACATTCAGTTTCAGTACATTTACCTTTGCTGTTCCGAACATACCTAACAGAGGCTTCTCCACAGCTTGGTCTACTATGGCTTTCACTTCGTCTTCACTCATGCCACGAGCTTCGGCTACACGTTTCACCTGTACGTATGCACAAGCCGGAGTGATATTGGGATCCAGACCGGAACCGCTGGCCGTTACCATTTCAGCCGGCACTTCGTCACGGCTCAAATAAGGATGGTGTACAAGGAAGGAATCCACACGGGCCTCCACCTCTGCCAAATATTCCTCATTGGTAGGACCTTTGTTGGAACCGGCAGAACTTGTAGCATCGTAACCGTCACCAGCACTTGAAGGACGTCCCCAGAAGTAAACGTCTGACGTAAACATCTGTCCTACATTCGCAGCACCTACGACTTTACCGTTCAAGGTCACAGTCTCTGCATTGCCATTCTCGCCGCGGCCTGCAAACTGTGCGAATATCCACAATACCAGTATGTAAAATACCGAAAAGAAGATGCAGAACGCTATCGTTATACGAAATGATTTTATAAAGTTCTTCATTGTTTTGTCTGTTTATTGATTAAAAGAATAATCCTACGAATAAATCTATCAACTTAATGCCGACAAACGGAGCGATAAGACCGCCTACACCGTAAATCAACAAGTTGCGACGCAACAGCGCACTGGCACCTATAGGTTTGTAAGCCACACCACGCAAAGCCAACGGAATCAGGATAGGAATGATGATGGCGTTGAAGATGATAGCCGAAAGGATTGCACTTTCAGGACTGTGCAAGCCCATGATGTTCAACGGAGCCAATTGAGGAATCGTCAACATGAACAATGCCGGGATGATGGCAAAGTACTTGGCCACGTCGTTGGCAATAGAGAATGTCGTCAACGTACCACGAGTCATCAACAGCTGCTTACCGATTTCCACGATTTCAATCAATTTGGTCGGATCGTTGTCCAAGTCGACCATGTTACCGGCTTCCTTGGCAGCCTGAGTACCGCTGTTCATGGCCACACCCACGTTGGCTTGTGCCAATGCCGGAGCATCGTTCGTACCGTCACCCATCATAGCCACCAACTTACCGGCTGCCTGTTCTTTCTTGATGTAATTCATCTTGTCTTCCGGTTTGGCTTCAGCAATGAAGTCGTCCACACCGGCTTTCTCAGCTATATATTTAGCGGTCAACGGGTTGTCACCAGTTACCATTACCGTCTTCACACCCATCTTGCGCAAACGCTCGAAACGTTCTTCGATACCCGGTTTGATGACGTCTTGCAATTCGATGACACCGGCAACCTTCTTGTCGATGCAAACCACCAACGGAGTACCACCGTTTGCAGAAATTGCCTGGATAACATCTTCCGTATCCTTCGGGAACTTGTTACCGGCTTCCATGGCGATACGACGGATAGCGTCGAAAGCACCTTTGCGGATTTCTGTACCGTCTTTCAAGTTGATACCGGAGCACTTCGTCTCGGCCGTAAACTTAATCATGTGTGCGCCTTCGGTGTTCAGGGTACGCATACGTACGCCCATTTCACGTCCCAATTCAATGATTGACTTACCTTCCGGCGTATCATCCGATACGGAAGACATCAAACAAGCTTCGATAAACGCATGCTTATCCATGCCGGCAACCGGATAGAATTCCGTAGCCTTACGGTTACCGATTGTAATCGTACCGGTCTTGTCCAACAGCAAAGTGTCGATGTCACCGGCCGTTTCCACAGCCTTACCGGATTTGGTAATCACATTGGCACGCAAAGCACGGTCCATTCCGGCAATACCGATAGCAGAAAGCAGACCGCCGATGGTCGTAGGAATCAGGCAAACGAACAAAGAACAGAAAGCTGCAATGGTAATCACCGTATTGGAATAGTCGGCAAAGGGTTTCAAGGTAATGCAGACAATCAAGAATACCAGAGTGAACACGGCCAATAATATCGTCAGGGCGATTTCATTCGGAGTCTTCTGGCGGCTTGCACCTTCCACCAAAGCAATCATCTTGTCCAAGAAGCTCTCGCCCGGCTGACTGGTCACAACGACTTTGATATGGTCGGAAAGTACTTTCGTACCACCGGTAACGGAACTCTTGTCGCCACCTGCCTCACGGATTACCGGAGCAGATTCACCGGTGATGGCACTCTCGTCGATAGAAGCCAAACCTTCGATGATTTCACCGTCGGCCGGAATCACGTCGCCTGCCTCGCATTCAAACACGTCGCCTTTCTTCAACTGTGAACTGCTCACGGTCTTGATCTGTCCGTTCACGTTCAACTTGGCCGGAGTCTCTTCGCGGGTCTTGCGCAAGCTGTCGGCCTGAGCCTTACCGCGGGCTTCAGCAATTGCCTCTGCGAAATTGGCGAACAGCAAAGTCACCAACAGGATGATGAAGACCAAAAGGTTGTATGCAAAGGAACCCTGTGAATCGTTCGTAGCCGAGAAGATGGTCACGATGAACATGATCAGAGTAGAAATCTCTACGGTGAACATGACCGGGTTCTTCACCATTATCTTGGGATTCAGCTTGACAAAA
Source organism: Paraprevotella xylaniphila YIT 11841 (assembly GCF_000205165.1). Lineage (GTDB taxonomy): Bacteria > Bacteroidota > Bacteroidia > Bacteroidales > Bacteroidaceae > Paraprevotella > Paraprevotella xylaniphila. The sequence continues at coordinate 48,640 of NZ_GL883805.1, forward strand.
GACTGTTTCAAGCTTTCCATTACCTGATCCCTTTGGAAGAGGGAAGTATTATTGTTAGTTTTCATACTTTATCTTATCCTTAAATAATCTTTTATAAACTGAAATGTTCTGCAATCGTACTCAATGCGTGAACCGGGAAGAATGACAAGGCTGCCACGATGAAGATTACAGCGAAAGTCATCACGCTGAATGTAACGGTATCAGTCTTCAACGTACCTGCGCTTTCAGGAATGTATTTCTTGCTTGCCAACAGACCGGCAATGGCCACCTGTCCTACAATAGGAATGAAACGGCTCAGAATCAAAACGATACCGCAAGAATAGTTCCAAAACCAAGTGTTATCACCCAATCCTTCAAAACCGGAACCGTTGTTTGCAGCCACTGAGGTGAACTCATACAACATCTCACTCAAGCCGTGGAAGCCCGGGTTGTTCAACCATCCTCCTTCATTCTCCACGAAAGCCGGAGCATGTACATACAAGTAAGCTGCTAACGCCGTACCCACAAGGATAACGAAAGGATGAAGCAATGCCACGATGGAAGCCACCTTCATTTCACGTGCCTCGACCTTATGGCAAAGGAATTCCGGTGTACGGCCGACCATCAGACCGCTGATGAACACTGCGATAATGATAAAGGTGAAGTAGTTCATCCATCCTACACCGACACCGCCGAACCATGTATTAATCTGCATGTTCAACATCTCCATCAAACCGGAAATAGGCATGGTTGAGTCATGCATACCGTTTACAGACCCGTTAGAAGTTACCGTGGTAACGATGCTCCACAAAGCCGTGGCACCTGCACCCAGACGCACTTCCTTACCTTCCATGGCACCATTGTCCTGAGCGATACCCATGGCATCGATACGCGGGTTACCGTTCATCTCCTGATATACGTTGATACATACGCCTACCAAGAAAGCGAACAACATTACGCCATAAATGGAATAACCCAGTTTTTTACGCTTGATATAGAAACCGAACGCAAAAGCCATAGCCATCGGAAGAATCAGGATGGACCAACATTCCGTCATGTTGGACAAATAAGTCGGGTTTTCCAATGGATGAGAAGAGTTACAACCGAAGTAACCACCACCGTTCGTACCCAATTGTTTGATAGGCACGATAGCTGCCGTAGGACCTTGTGAAACATTCTGTGTATTACCTTCCATTGTGGTAATTTCCATCTTTCCGTCGAAGCCCATCGGGGTACCTTGGGTAATCAGAATAAAACCTACGATCAAGGAAAGAGGGAACAAGATACGAGTACAGCTCAATACCAAGTATTTCCAGAAGTTACCGATAGTCTTCGTGGTCTTTTCTCCCAATGCCTTCATGATACCGGCCATGGCAGCCATACCCGTACCTGCGGTCACGAACTGGAACAACATGATGACGAACAACTGAGTCAAATAAGTCAAACCAGTCTCACCGCTATAATGCTGCTCGTTACAGTTCACCATGAACGAAATACAAGTATTGAATGCCTGATGGGCTGTCTGCCCGGCATTTCCATCCGGGTTTAACGGGAGATACCCCTGAAGTACCAATAAAAGCATACCCCAAATAAACCAGAACAGGTTCACGATTAACAATGCACGCAAGAATTGTTTCCAATTCATTTCCTCTTCGGGATTGATACCGGAGAAACGATAAATAGCCGTTTCAATCGGCTTCATGAAATCCAAGCACGTCTTTTTACCTTTATATACGTTAGCGATATACTTTCCGAGCGGATAGCTCAATACCACCAACAATACAATCTGTGCAACTACACCTAAAATTTCTGTATTCATAATACTGCTAAATCAAAAAAAATGTTTTTTAGAACTTTTCCGGCTTGACGAGCACATACATCAAATAGCCGAACATCACTACACTGACAATAAATAACGCTGTGTACATAATACCTACTTTTTAAAAATTAAATCTTCTCAAACCAATCCACACATTTCCAGAACAACCAGAAACAGAGGAAGCCGCTTACCAAGCAGGCCAGAAACCCAAATGAAAATAATTCCATAATCCTTTTGTTTTTTAATTAATACTTTAACTTATCGCATTCCTATTAGACCAAAACCATGCCAAAAAACATGTTTTATGCTTTACCCTACTGTTTTACAACCATATAGCATCCCGCCAAGGCTTTCCGCAAGAGGTAAAACGACTTCCATTTTGAAAAAGAGCACCCCCGATTTGAAAAAAACACGTGAAAGCCTTATTTTCCTATACCTTATTATATATATGGAGTTGCCCCCAAACAGCATGCTTTCCCCTCCCCTACCGCTCCCCCCCCGATACCATCGTCCGCCCCCACTTGCCACCTCACTCCGTTCCGGCACGGTGGTATCATATATGTATATGAAATAAAGGTTATCAAACGAAAGAGCATGAAAAAATAAAAAAGAACTGATTTACAAAAGGTTGAATACATTCCGCGAATGCGCCCACCCTTTCATTTTGGAAAAACCACTTCCAATTTGAGAAAGAAAAAGAAGAATAAAGACTAAAGAGGAATTTAATAAACAGAAAAATATGAAAATTTATAGTTTTGAAACTATCACATCCATTGAAGATGTCCGGCAAATACCGTCGTACGTCCCTTTAGGGGAGCAAGTGGTTCTCATCCCTCCGTCTTTCCCATGGATTAAAGACCAGATGCAAGACATCGCCATTTCCCTGTATAATTTCGACTTGGGAAAAATCCCGTCCCTGATTGACGGGCTGAAAACAAAAACAGCCGAGTTTATTTCGCGGCTTGCAGATGCCCCCGAAGGCTGCCCTGCCACAAGCTCAGTCATAGAAAACCTTTTCCAAACCCTCCATTCGTTCGTCAACCGTCCGTTAAACCAAATTAAGGACAAAGAGCTTCTCTCTTTCACCGAACGTCTTTCAGGTCTCATCATCTATTCTTACTTTAAACACCTGAAAGTGAATGTGTCCCTCTTAGACCCTTCACTTTTCGTTTGTATCGGTAGCAATTCAAAGATAGACACCGAAAAAAGTGCCGAATGCCTCCGGACACTCATACAGGACCAAGACGCAACCGTCAGCATTCTCCCGGCTCGTATCTGCAAGAACGGCCTCGAAGAGACGATATTGATGCCCGCAAAGCTCCGTACGCTTTATGCGACCCACATCGCGACCTTGTTCCATGCCGAGGAACTTACATTTTATACCACGAAACAAATGTCTTCGGCTTCACCCGACGAAGACGTATGCAGTCAGTTCAAAGACTATACCATCACATATAACGAAGCCAAAAGCATCATCAATGCCGGTTTCAACCTCGTTCCGAAAGCTTGTCTGGATTTAGCCGGACAACACGGAATCAACCTACGTATATCCAATTATTATAATCCCAATAAACAAACAATCACTATTACAAAAACATCAACCATGAACCAGATTAAAGCAGTTGTTACACGGAAAAATGCAGATTATTTACAGATCCATTCATCAGGAAACCTCATGCCGTTCCAATTCCTGACCAAAGTGATGGCCGTCTGTGGGGACTTCAAGACTCCTATACACCTCATTTCCTCTTCCAGTGTCAATATCTCCATGGCCGTGGAACTGAGTTCCGAGACTTTCCACCAAATGGAAAACCAACTGTCCCAATTCGCTTCCGTCAGTGTGGAAAAAGACATTTCCGTCATCCATATCATCGGCCAGTTCGACCAGGAAAAGGAAAACGTGGAAGTCAAAGTCATCGACCTGCTTAAAGACATCCCCATCCTGATGATTTCATACGGAAGCGACAACAACAGCGTGTCTGTTGTCGTGAGCAAAGACATGGGCGAAAAAGCACAGGCCATCTTGATGGACAATTTCGCCGGACAAGATTTCATGAAAAGAAACGTCGCTCCGCGCTTCCGCGAAGCTTATAGTGCCATGAGCATCTGACTCATCTCAATATAATCTGTAGAACTAAGCCCAAAGACGGCTGCCAGACCCAAGGAATGATAAAAAGTTCTTATAGTTTGGCACCGTCTTTTGATTCGTAAATCACCTTGCGCAGAACTGAAAATCATTCTCAAGAGATTGATTTTTCGTTCTCCTGAGAATGATTTTCAGTTCTGCGGTAATTGATTCCACAAGATTTCCATCCGAAATCTTACGTTCGCAGAGAAGAATTTAACAAACTGATATAAAACACCTTACGTTCTATGCCGCATGTCATGAAAACGAATATTCCGACAGGTACGAAGTGCCGTTACATCAACAATAAAGAAATAAGACAAAAAAAGAGGCGTGAAGCCTCTTAGATATTAATACCGTACTCTTCTATCTTCCGATAGAGAGTGGTCAATCCTATTTTCAGGAGACGGGCCGCCTCAGCCTTATTTCCTTTCGTGTACTGCAATACACGTTGGATATGGCGATGCTCCGCCTCTGCCAGTTCAAAATCGTCACCGTCGGCAGCCGATCCGGATAAAGTGGACGACCGGAAATCAAGAGGCATGTCATCCAACGTGATATAGTCGTCGCAGATAATCAACGCACGCTCTATCACGTTACGCAACTCACGCACGTTTCCCGGCCAGGCATACGACTGCATCCAATCCTGACAGGCTGCATCAAAGCCCTTGACTTGTTTCCCCATCTTGGCAGAAAATAGTTTTAGGAAAGCTGTGGCCAACTCCGGTATATCCTCCCTACGCTCGCGCAAGGGCGGCAAATGGAGATGGAAAACGGACAAACGGAAATACAAATCTTCCCGGAAATTGCTATTTTCTATTTCTTCTTTCAGGTTGCGGTTGGTGGCCGACACGATACGCACGTCTATTTTCGTGGGTTTCGTATCCCCCACCTTTATATATTCCCCTGTTTCGAGCACGCGCAAGAGTTTGGCTTGCAAACCGTACGCCATCTCCCCAATCTCGTCCAGAAATATCGTGCCGTGGTTGGCCTCTTCAAACAGTCCTTTCTTGTCCTTCAAAGCCCCGGTGAAAGCCCCGGCCTTGTGACCGAATATCTCGCTTTCCAACAATTCTTTGCTGAAAGCGGAACAGTTGATGGCCACGAACGGCTGCTTGGCACGCGCGCTCCCGTGATGAATGGCCTGCGCGAACACCTCTTTACCCGTCCCCGTTTCGCCCGTAAGCAACACCGGCACATCCGTCACGGCCACTTTACGAGCCAACCGTATCACTTGCTGTAAACCTCGCGAATGTCCCAAGACGGTATCGAAGGCCGATTCACGGACCGGCACGACAGCACTTCCCGAAGGCTGCACCGGCCGTCTGTTGATTTTCTCCATGGCACGGCTGATTATCGGTATGATCTTATTGTTGTCATCCCCTTTGGTAATGTAGTCGAATGCACCGTTTTTGATAGCCTGCACCCCGTCCGGGATATTCCCGTGCGCCGTCAGGAGGATGACCTCGGCCTCGGGTTGCAGTTCTTTTATCTCCTTTACCATCTCCACCCCGTTGCCATCGGGCAGAAACACATCGCACAATACCAGTTGCGGCATTTTGGCCGTGAGTTGCTTCATGCCCGAGGCCCGGTCGGCCGCCTGAAACACCTCATAACCTTCCAATTCCATCATACGTGCCAACAATTTCCGTATGATGGGTTCGTCATCTATAATCAGTATCGTATTCATCATTTCGCAAGGACATAAATAAAATTAAACAGGGGGCTTTCAACTTCGCTTTGCGGAAACAAAAGTACAAAAAAATATCGGTTAAATCACCATTCGATAGGAAATTAGCGTCGTTCACGGCCTATCCGGACACGGCAATCGTCTTTATATCACAAACGGCAAGCAACTACTGCTTTCCTCACTTTACAGTTCCCGAAACGCATAAGTCAGGACGAAATCGGCCGTAGTTTCATAATGCACCGGAAAGGTTCCCGTCTTCCCGTCCGACAAATGATAATATAAAGAAAAATCTCCTTTCGCTTCCGTATGGTCGGGCATCGCGGGACAACTTAAATTTTGTACCGTCAGATTCTCCCTGAAGTCAATACCCTCTTCATCCAATATCTTAAAAACAGCCTCTTTGGCAGACCAATGCAAAAGAATCTCGTATGTTGTTTCTGCAGCTTCTTCCGGACCGATCAAACGTTCTTTCAACTTTACAATTCTTTCAGAAAATACTTCTATGTCAAGTCCGGCTTCATATTCTTCCGAAAACAACACGGCTGCATATCCGAATGTATGGGAAATGGAAAGCTGAAGCTTTCTGCCACGGAAAAAAGGACGGCCGGACGGCAAATATTCCACCTGTAGCTCTTCTCCTGTCAGAGTGAAAATAAGCAAACGCACTGCCACATATTCCAAGCGCCTCCGCTCAGCCGCAAAACGGGAAGCATGCTCCCGATAATACGCGCTGTGAGGCAACATGTCACACAACTCGTCGAAGGTCTCGGTAATTTTCCATATACCTCCCCAACCTTGCCCACAATTTATTTCCCGAAACAGCGGCATTCGTTCCTCTATATGATTTACACCCCATCGGATGTTTCCGGATTTTCCACCGTCACTTTTATCTTCAAAATCCTCCGGTCATCCATTTCCAACACTTCAAAACAATAGTTTTTATATTTGATTATCTCATGAAGTTCCGGAAACTCACCTTTAATTTCCAACAGAAGCCCGGCCAAAGTATCGGCCTCTCCTTCTACCTCCTCGAAAAAATCATCGTCCAGTTTCATGATTCTAAAGAAATCCGTAAGCAGGACTTTTGCCTCGAAAACATACGTATTCGCGTTCAACCGCACGTACTGGCGTTCATCTTCATCGTATTCATCGTTTATTTCACCTACAATTTCTTCGATAATATCCTCCATCGTCACGATACCCGACGTACCTCCGAACTCATCCACCACAATGGCGATATGCACTTTGTTCTTCTGAAAATCTCCCAACAAATCATCAATCATCTTTGTTTCCGGAACGAAATAAGGCGGCCTGATTAAAGACTGCCAACGGAAATTTGCAGGTTTGTTCAGATGGGGCAACAAGTCCTTAATGTAAAGCACACCTTTTATGTTGTCACGCGAATCCGCATATACCGGAATACGGGAATAGTTACTCTCTACGATACATCGAAGCACATCCGGATAAGGAGCTTTCATGTCCAAGTCCACAATATCCATACGAGGAGTCATTATTTCTTTGGCCATCTCTCCTCCAAAACGGATAATCCCCTCCAACATATTCTGCTCTTCTGCAATATACTTTTTATCCGTCAGTTCCAAGGCTTGTTCCAACTCGTCGACCGATATGGCCCGTTTTTCCTTATGCACTACTTTCGTAGCCAATTTCCTCGACCGCACGAGCAATGACGAAAGGGGCCAAAACAACTTTTCCATCCAAACAAAAGAAGGAGCCACCATGCGGCAAAAGCTCAACGTATGTTGGGACGAGTAAATTTTCGGCATAATCTCACCAAACAACAAAAGCAAGAAGGTGAGCAAGACGGTCATAAAAAGGAATTCCAACAAACGGCTATCTCCGAAAATCAAAGTTTTACTGAAAAAGAAATTCAGCAACATGATGATAGCCACATTCACGAAATTGTTGGATATCAAAATCGTAGCAAGCAAACGCTCCGAATCTTCCTTTAACTCGAGAATCTTACTGTCTGCCGCGTGCCTATTCTCTTCTATCTTACCCACATCCGTAGGGGACAAGGAAAAAAAAGCAATCTCTGAAGCTGAAACAAAACCAGAACAACCTAACAACAACACAGACAAGACAAGAGCAATCGTAGCTCCCAAATCCGGAGGATAAACCTCTATATGGTCAAATAACGCTATAAACTGGGATAAATATGTATCAGGGTCCAAAATTCACAAATTTAGTTACACATCAAAAGGGTAAGTCTTCTTTTCCGCCCTGTACCTGTGCGGAAGCAGAAGGAGAAGAAGAAGCAGAAAGAGAAGAAGCTTGGTTAGCCTGACTCCGGGAAGACAGCATCTCCATATTGTCTGCAAATATTTCCGTAATGTATCGTTTCACTCCATTCTGGTCGTCATACGAGCGAGAACGAATTTTTCCTTCGACAAACAGCTTGTCACCTTTGTGAACGTATTTCTCTACTGTCTCAGCCAGGCCTCTCCACAATACTATATTATGCCATTCCGTACGTTCCGGCACGTCCGTACCATTCTGCAGACGATACCCCCTTTCCGTTGTGGCTAAAGTCAACGAAGCCACAGCCACTCCGTTATCCAAATAACGAACATCGGGTTCTTTCCCGACATTTCCAATCAACATCACTTTATTTAAAGACATACGCCTTTCATTTTAAAATTTCTCCAAAATTAATAAATAAACCATATCCCACCAACTATAACGTCACTTTTTCTGCAACTCTTTCATTTTCTTACCACAAACCAAACTTCTCAAACAGCATTACAACTAAGCGGGGAAACGCATAGTTTGGCAGTTCCCCCTTTTTTACCCAACAAGCACTACGTCCGAAATCATCGGGTTTATCTTCCAGTTCCACCTTATAAAAATCACAAATCAACGTACGGTGGGTCAGCTGATGGCGAACACCCCCGCACAAATAAGTCTTCACGGCCTTATCAGACCGGATGAACGATGGAACTTTTTTATCCACAAGCAAGTCTTCCGGAGCACATACCGTAGGGGTTTCTACCAAAAAAGGTTCATACAAACCCTTCCAAATATCATTAGCCTCTCGCCGAAACACTGCAATTTCTTCCCCCACCTCTATGTACATATAATGCAAATAGCGTTCCGTCACGGTCAAAGCCCGTGACTTCACCGGAAAGCCCTGCACCCTCTTGTCCCGAAAAGCAATGCAACCGCCAACCAAAGGGCACTCTCCACATTTAGGATTCTTAGGCACACATTGCAGGGCACCGAAATCCATCACGGCCTGGTTGTAATCAGCCGCCTTGCCCTCGGGCAACAACTCCTGCGCCAAAGCTGCAAAACACTTTTTCCCATGCCCCGTATCTATCGGTTCTTCAATCCCATAATAACGGGAAAGCACACGATATACATTCCCATCCACCACAGCATGGGGCAACCCGAATGCAAAAGAAGCTATGGCAGCTGCCGTATAATCTCCCACCCCCTTTAATTGACGGATATTTTCATAACGTTCAGGGAATCCCCCCCACTCCACAATCTGGCGAGCCGCCGCATGCAAATTCCTCGCACGAGAATAGTATCCTAGCCCCTGCCAACATTTCAACACCTCATCTTCTGAAGCTGCCGCCAAAGCATCCACATCAGGAAAGCGAGCCATGAAACGCAGGAAATAATCATATCCTTGAACGACCCGCGTCTGCTGAAGGATAATCTCCGAAATCCAAATCATATATGGATCATGAGTGTCCCTCCACGGTAAAACCCTTCTGTTTTCCTGATACCATGCCAACAACTTATAAGCAAAATTATAATCTTTCATTCTTGCAAAAACAGATAAACGGTACAAAATTAGCTCTTTCAGAGTACCCAAAAGCAAAAAAACGAGTTTTTTTTCAATGATATTCTTTCTTTCCTTGCTAAAAAGCTATATATTTGCATTCCAAAAAATTAGGAATTAGGCATTTACAAACAATTATTTTTACAGAAAGATGACAAAAGCAGAAATTGTAAACGAGATTTCCAAAAAAACGGGTATCGACAAGGCAACCGTGCTGACAGCCGTAGAGGCATTTATGGAATCAGTAAAGGAATCTTTGATTCAAAAAGAGGATAACGTATATCTTCGTGGCTTCGGTAGTTTCATTCTTAAAAAAAGAGCTAAAAAAACAGCTCGTAATATATCCAAGAATACGACTATAATCATAGACGAACACAACATTCCAGCCTTTAAACCGGCTAAGGTTTTTGTTGATGCAATCAAGAAGTAAGAATCATTTGAACAGAAAAAGATAGTAAACAGATTTATTAACTTATAAAACATTAGAGCTATGCCAAGCGGAAAAAAGAAAAAAAGACACAAGATGGCTACACACAAACGTAAAAAAAGATTAAGAAAGAACAGACATAAGAGCAAGTAGCCAACGCTTGTCTGTAAGTAAAGAATAGAGAACAAACTTGGACGGGCTCTTTACAGATTCCGACAAGTTTGTTCTTTATGTAAACAAGGCTGTATAGAATCAAATAGTAAAATTAAAAGAATGACAAGCGAAGTTATAGTAGATGTTCAGCCCAAGGAGATTTCCATTGCATTGTTAGAGGACAAAAGGTTGGTGGAATTTCAGAAAGAGGGCCGGTCGGCCTCTTTTGTGGTGGGCAACATATATCTGGCAAAAGTGAGGAAACTTATGCCGGGGTTGAACGCATGCTTTGTGAACGTAGGCTATGAACGCGATGCCTTCTTACATTACCTTGATCTTGGCCCTAAATTCAATTCTTACACCAAATACCTCAAACAAGTAACCAGCGACAAAAAAAAATTGTATCCATTCTCGAAGGCTTCGATTCTGCCCGACCTTGAAAAAGACGGAAGTGTACAAACAACGCTCCAGCAAGGACAAGAGATTCTGGTACAAATTGTAAAAGAACCCATTTCGACCAAAGGACCGCGCCTGACTTGTGAACTATCGTTCCCCGGACGTTTTCTGGTATTGATGCCTTTCCAAGACAAGGTATCCGTATCTTCCAAAATAAAATCAGCCGAGGAGCGTGCACGTTTAAAACAGCTCATCCAAAGCATCAAGCCCAAAAACTTCGGCGTTATCGTCAGGACGGTAGCCGAAGGGAAACGTGTGGCCGAACTCGACTCGGAACTCAAGGTATTAGTCAAAAGATGTGAGGACGCCTTCATTAAAGCGCAAAAAGCAAGCAAGCTTCCAGAACTGGTCTTTGAAGAAACTAGCCGTACGGTAGCCATGCTGCGGGATTTGTTCAATCCTTCGTATGAAAACATCTATATCAACGATACGGATATTTTCAATGAAGTAAAAGACTATGTGACGCTGATAGCTCCGGAAAGTGCGGGTATCGTGAAACAATACACAGGCAAGCTGCCCATCTTCGACAACTTTGACGTAACCAAGCAAATCAAATCGTCGTTTGGAAAAACCGTATCCTATAAGCATGGAGCTTATCTGATTATCGAACATACGGAAGCATTGCATGTCGTGGACGTGAACAGCGGCAACCGCTCCAAATCAAAAGACGGGCAGGAAGCCAATGCGTTGGATGTCAATTTAGGGGCGGCAGACGAACTGGCACGCCAATTAAGATTACGCGACATGGGAGGTATTATCGTGGTGGACTTCATCGATATGAATCTGGCGGAAGACCGGCAAAAATTATACGAACGCATGTGCGAAAATATGAAAAAAGACCGTGCCCGCCATAATATCCTGCCATTAAGCAAATTCGGCTTGATGCAGATTACGCGCCAACGTGTGCGTCCGGTCATGGATGTAAATGTGGATGAAGTCTGTCCTACTTGTTTCGGTAAGGGTACCGTGAAATCAAGCTTTCTGTTCACAGATGTTTTGGAAAGCAAAATCAGTACGATGGCCAATAAATTAGGGATTAAGAATTTCACGCTTCATGTCCACCCGTATGTGGCAGCCTACATCAACCAGGGCATCGTTTCCCTGAAACGTAAGTGGCAAGTCAAATACGGATTCGGACTCAAAGTAATCCCCAGTCAGAAACTGGGTTTCCTGCAATACGAGTTCCACGACAAGAACGGGCAGGAAATAGATATGAAAGAAGAAATCGAAATCAAACATTAACGAGAAAAGGTTGCCTGCACGGAATATCCAAAGGCAACCTTTTCTGTTTCTATTTACTTATTTCTTCTCATTTCCCGTATCTTCCCCAATAGCTTTCTTTACTTCTTCAGCTATCACGGCGGCACCTTTGTCATTGGGGTGGATGCCGTCCGAAATCAGCCATTCGGGATGGCCGTCAAACAAAGAGTGGAGGTCGATGACCTTCAGCTTGTTCTTCTTAGCCAACTTCCGGAACATCGGGATGACCCCATTGACAATCACACTGTCCGAAATGCCAAAAGCCGAAGTCATCGCCTTTACCGGATAAGCCAGATAAATATCCGGACGGGCAGGCAAAGCCTTTAATTCGTCTATCATCTGCTGCGCATCCGTCATAAACTCATCTTTGTATTTCCAGTTTTGCGGCTTGCTGTCGTTCGTACCCAATTTAATGACCACGACATCCGGATTGAACTCCTTGCACCTCCGATACACGTCATTCTTCATATAAGGGCAATCGCCTTTCTGCAACATCGTATGACCGCTTACACCGAAATTCTTGACCAAGTACTTCTTGCCCAATTTCTTGCCCAACATCGCAGGATAACCGTATTCCTCGCTCAGGGGCACGCCATAGCCATCGGTAATGCTGTTACCCACGCAAGCCACACGGACGGCGTCCTTGTCCGGCGCATCCAAACCGTCCAACCATGCTTTCAGGTCGGCCAACATCTGTTCGTGGCATGCAAAAGAAGAGTTACAGCCCCAACCATGTCCACCCGTGGGATAAATATGCATCGAAGCGGGCACTTCTGCCTGCAACAAAGCCGTATAATACTTAATAGAATTGGAGACAGGCACCACCGTATCGTCCCCACTCAGCAACAGCAATGCCGGAGGTACCATGTGGCGGCGGATATGCCGTTCATTGGAATATCGCAACTGCTCGCCGTGCGAAGGTTCTTTCCCGATAAAAGAATAAACAGAACCATTATGGGTCTGGTTCAGCTCCATCGAAATAACAGGGTAAAACAATATCTGGAAATCGGGACGGCAATCGAAAGGCGCATTAACCGCTACCGTGGAAGCCAGATGCCCGCCTGCCGAAGACCCCATGATACCCACATCATAAGGATTAACCCGCCATGCCGCCGCATTCTGCCGTATCACGCGTATGGCCTCTTGCGCGTCGCTGACCGGTACTTCCGGATGGCCGAAAGGCAAACGATACTTCAACACGGCGTATGCGATACCCATCCCATTGAAATAAGGCGCCCAATCGTAACCTTCATGCCCAAGGGCTATGAACGAATACCCTCCTCCGGGACAAGCCAGAATGATACGCCCCGTAGCCTTCGCCGAATCCGGAAGGAAAACACGAATCTCTGGCGTATAAATGCCATCCTCTTGCTGTTCCGGCCCGCCATCCTTACCGTTCGTGTTCGGCAAGCCCCGCTCCCAAAGCTTCACGTCAAACCAGGACTGTGCATGCAAAACCGTCCGGCCGCAAGCCACAATCCCCAAGAAACAAAAAATTCCAAACCACTTTTTCATGTCTACATTCTATAATAAGGAATAAAAATCAGGGCAAAAATAATAATAATATTCATACGAAGCGGAAAACGCTTGCATTTCCTCCGCAAAATATGTAATTTTGCGAAATAACATCCATGCTCCATGAGAAATTTCATTTCATTTCTTACTATCATATTATGTTGCCTGACAGTAACCCCCATGCACGGTCGTAAAAAGGATAAGCAAACGGACAAGGAGGAAGTGGTCTTGGCCATGGTGGAACCAGACATGATGGCCACTCCAAGCCATTCGCATCCCATCGTTGCTCCGGTAGAAGAAGCTTACCGCCACCGCATCAATAAGAACGAACATCGTTACGGCATAGACGTATCACGCTATCAGGGAGATATAGACTGGCAAACGGTGAAAACTGACAAAAACGTAAGTTACGTATACCTGAAAGCCACAGAAGGTGCCTCTTTGGTCGACGTAACCTATCGTTACAACCTGACCGAAGCACGCAAGGCCGGCCTGAAAGTCGGTTGCTACCATTTCTTTAGTCCCACAGTGGATCCGGAAACCCAGTTCAAGAACTTCACAAGCACGGTGAACCTGGACGAACAAGATTTGATTCCTATCATCGACGTTGAAATCATAGGGAAAGGCAGCGCGCAACGCTTTTGCGAAAGGCTTACCCGTTTTCTCCACATGGTAGAAGAACATTATGGCATCCGTCCCATCATCTACACGTCGAGTAATTTCTACAATAAATATTTGGCCGGAAAATACACGGACTACAAATACATGATAGCCCGGTACGCAGAAGATATTCCGGAACTGACGGACGACATCCGGTTCGTCATGTGGCAGTTCACCGCCAACGGACGCATCGAGGGCATCAACGGTCCCGTAGACCGCAGCCGTTTTATGGACGAATACCATTTGGGGGACATCTTGATTCATAAGTAAATTATCATCCCAAAAAACACAACCTTACGAAACATTATGCCATAAGACAATGATTCAACGGCAGATATGGAGTTTCACAACCAAGAATTGTGCACACTTCAATAAAAAACGGAACTGCAAAAAAAACAGTTCCGTTTTCAATTGGAATAAAAACAGGTATTTCGTCTGTCAGAATGTCGTGCGTAAAGTAACATTGATATTACGTCCCATGGCATTGATTCCCGAACCGAAAGTGCGATACTTCGTATCCAACAGGTTTTCGATACCAACCTGTACCGTCAGGTTCGGGTTGAACACATAAGAAGCTTTGAGATTCAGGGTGAACCATGCCGGAAGCCCTCTGCCCTCTTCTCCCTTCACTGTGGCGTAACCGATATTGTCTTCCCCGTTCAAGTTATAACGATCTAGTTTCTTTCGTCCGTTAAACAAGGAATAAAACTCTACAATGGCCTTGTCGTCTTTGCTCTGAAAAGTCATGCCCACCCTTCCGAAAAGCGGAGATATATGGTCGAGGGGCATACGTTCATCCTCCCCGTCGATAATATCACCGTAAGTATAGGTAAGCGAAGCGTCTGCCATAAATATTTCGAGGAAACGGGCTTTCAGGCGTGTGGTGGAACCTACAACATAAGCCCTTCTGCTGTTATGGTTGGCATATATCTCGCTGAGTTCGCCATCATATTCTATTTCGGTATTTCCGTTCAGCGTATGCGGCTTTAGCGTAATGGCATCGAAAAGATAGGTTCCGAACACGGAAGTTTCCCAAAGGAAACGGTCGTTTTTGAACCGAGTCACATTGAAGTCGGCGTTGATAGTCTTTTCGGGGCGCACATCCGGGTTGGGCACAACCACCATACCCGGCTGCGAGTCGAATACCTTTCCCACATCGTCTATATTGGGCACACGATAACCGGTGGAAAGTGCCAAAGCTATTTTCCAGTCCTTGGTCGGATTGTAGTTCAGTCCCAAACTGAAACTGTAAGTCATATTGTTCTGTTTCACTTCTTTCACGTTCTGACTCAGGAATGGGAAAAATTCGGCGGTCTCAAACGAGGAATACAACGTGGAGAATCCCAAGCGGATACCGTCGCTCAGGATCAGACGCGGAGTGATTTCCCATTGGTGGGACGCGTAGGCCTCTATATTGTGCATATAGTTTTGTCCGTCGGGGTAACGCGTATCCAATGCAGCACGCTCACCGGTGTCTACGTCCGTTTTGTGAGCCGTAGAGGAAAGGAAGTTCAATGCACCGTCTATTCCGGCATGGATACGATGATTGTCCACCTGTTTCATCCAATCGGAAGACAATGACACCACATCCACATTCTCGTTGCGGCTACCCAACCAAACCTCACCGAACTTACGGTTATGACGGCTTTCCTTGATTTTCTGGTAGGCCACCGTAAAATCGACTTTGTCTGCCGACAACCAGTCCGCTATCTCCATCGTATAGGCTGTCATCAAACGGAACTGAGGGCCATAATACCATTCGGCAAATTTAGGTTTGTCTTTTTTCATATCCGTCAACCGATCGTAACGGGGAATGTCCGTCGTATTCGAGAATTGGAAGTTCAACAAATGGCGGAATCTATCGTCCGGTTTGAACAGGAACTTCTGCATCAAGTCGTACTGCATATATCCGGAACCGGGTTGATGCCAGTCTTTGAAATTACCGATTAACAGGTCTTCACCATTTTCACGTACCACTTCATAAGGACGGCTGATGTATTCATCATCCTTTAGAAAGGGGTTCTTGCGTCGTCCGTTCCGTAAATCACCGAAGTTGCTATAGGATAAAGAAGTCAATGAAGCAAAACGTTCGCCACCGATATTGAAATCCACATGACCGGTGGTTTCTTGATTCGCACTACCGTAACGCATAAAGGCATTACCGGAAAACAAAGTTTTCCCCCCATCGCCCAAAACCGGATTTTTAGAACGGAAAACCACAACTCCCCCCAAAGCATCCGAACCGTAGCTGACCGAAGAAGGACCGTAAAGCACTTCCACACGTTCCAGTATAGAAGGGTCCACGGTTATGATGTTCTGTAAATGTCCGGCACGATAAATGAGATTGTTCATCTTCACGTTGTCCATGACAAGCAACACCCGCGAACTTTCAAAACCGCGTATCATCGGGCTTCCACCCCCCTGCTGACTTTTCTGCACTGTCAGTAAACCGTCTGTGGTCAACAAATCGGCGGCCGTCTGTGCATTGGCCCGTTCTATCAGGTTACGGGATAAAACGTAAACCTGTTGTGGCACATTCATTTTCACATCCTGTTGGCGGTTGGCCGCCACTGTAATCTCTTCCATCAACCGGAAAGTTGAATCAGCGGGTTCCGCAGCGTGTAAATAAATGGTTGGGCATAAAAGCAATCCTGTAAAAATCTTGTTCATCATATCGTTATTCTGTTATGTAAATTGTCGTTACGTCTTGAATAGAAAGACGTAACGACAAACCCTGCTTACTTTATTATATCCATCCTTAAAAATCCAACGTCCTTACTGCCGTGGCATCTCCGTAGTTGATTACCATTTGGTAGGTGCCTGGCTTCAAACCGCTCAAATCCAATACCATTGGCGATACGTAACGAACGGCTTTCATCAATTTGGTTCCTTTTTTATTATAGATGGCAATCTTGGCCGGTGTCTGGTCGGGAAGTGTCAGCCGTATGCCACGTTTGTCCGGAGTAAAGGTGAAACGCATTCCCTCCAATGCTTTGGCATGATTGATAGGCAATGCCGAAAGATCCTCCGGTTGGAAGTCTACACTGACCTTCAAAGTGTTTCCTTTCACGTTAACAGGCCTTATATATACATCCTGACAAGTGCCCGGCTCTACCTTGGAAAGGTCCAACGTAAGATTCAACGGACGAATCGAAGATTCGAAATCGAGCGAAACGTTGTCCATCGTAAAGGTTACCTCTACCGGATCCATGCCCAGGGCATTGTTGATACCCATGATGTAACCTTTCAGCCCTTTCACTTCCGGAGTCTCCAAATTGTTCCATACCGAACCGGACGGATTTTCCGCACGCACCTGAGTGTCGTAACTGCGGATGTAGTAAGCTCCTCTGCCAGACATTTTGTTATTCAAATAATACCCCCTGGCATTCAAGTCGCTGATTTTGTCTATATCCAAATCGGAAGGGAAAGTGATGAAGTTCCAAGCCTTAGGTATGAAAGTATATTTCAATACGAACTTTTTTACCTGGACAATACCGTTTTTCACTACCACCTGCCCCATCTGTCTAGCATCACCGTAGACAATCAGTTCTTCCAATACCTGACCGCCCTCCAACTCTACCCGAGCATCCTTCTGCACCACAAAGCCTTTGGAAAAGCGGAATGTACAAGTAGTAGTTGTTGTAGGTTGCCATTCCCTGTCGCCGGGTTGAAACGCCTCGACTACAATCTCGGCATGTTCGGGAATCGTATGCAGGTTCAAAATGTTTCCGCTTTCTATCGTAGCAAACTCCTGTCCCTTCAAAATGCGGTACACCGGTGCCAATCCCGAAGAGGCCGTAGCCTTCATCGGCAACTTGAACGGCTTGTTGTGGGTCAACGGAAATTCTTTTTGCCAGTTCAGTGTCTGTTCCCTTCGTTGTACAACTGTGCGGTATAGCCTCGGCGCCCCTATTGAGCCATGGTCGTTTCCGGCCCCATCTCCACCGTATAATACATCAATATGTAAAACGGAAACGTCATCCAAGGGATAATCCCAAGTCGTCTTCTTGCTGTTATTGACAGGACCTGTTGTCGTAAGCTGCCGGTTATCCATGTTCAAGGCAAACTCCATGACATAAGGCTGCCCCGACTGTTTACCAACATCTGTGATAAAACGATTGTATATTCCCACAGGCAAGGTCATCTGCACCGAACCTACCGCATGAATACCAAACCCTTTCTTATATTTTTGCGTGGTGATTTGGAGCATAGAACCATTGACAGCCTTGTCTATTTGTGCTGTTCCCTGCGTACTATAAGACAAATCCGAAAGATAATCAAACATATTCAATCCGTCGTAATAAGAACTATGTATCGTCTCACCCCCTTCGTAACCGTAGGTAATGCGGAACACACGATTCATCTCTAAGTCAGGAACGGCAACAGCCAGAACCTTACCGGTTGTTCCGGATACAAACGGTGTGTCATTCCATATCGCCAGCAAATCAAGTTGCTGCAATTCATTTAATAAATATACATCATCATATATGTTCAGAGTCAACTGCGAAAGCTTGTTCGCCTGAGGATTAACATATAAATATACCGTACCCGAATTATTTTCCAATGCCGGTAACATAGAAGAGATAAAGATATTCTCCCTCGTGCGTACTGCATAAGACAGCAAGCTTGTAGCACAAGCATATTGCTCGTTACCGTATTGTGTAGCTTCAACAACCACATCAGTAGATTGTCCGTCCTTAAAGGTCAATACGTTACCTTTCAGTTCGGCAGCCTCACGGCCTTTGATAATACGGTAATATATCTTGCCTCCCGACGTGGCTGTGGCTTTTAGTTCCACTTGCATGGGATACGTGACAGTTCCTCCTGTATTTGTAAACGCCACCTGTTGCTCCAACTTGTCCGACGGGCGGCGTTCCATATACAGCCTGGCCAAATTGTAGTTGCCGATAGCATTTGAATTATTTGTAAAGTCTAACCTGATTTTTGTCAATGGCAAACGTGGAATAAAAGCGGGATAGTCAGCCGTAGAAATAGACTTTATTGCATTTGAATTAACAGTGAAGTCCAACTTTTTTCCGTCATTACAATAGAACATGAATTTAAGATTCCCGCTGCCATTCTGTGTCCCCAATACCATATCAAACTTACGGAAGTTCATCTCTTCCGGGAGATCATAGATGATTTGACCACCCTTACTGGAAACTCCTTTATAGTAAGTCTTATCGCTTGTCTGCAAATTCAGGTCCGTACCGAAGCAACGGTCCACACCAGGCAATGTTCCGGCTACGGCTGTGGTAGCCTCCGTCCATTGATAGTCTCCCAACCACATGAAGGCTTCCGTATTGCCCTGGTTCACGCACTCGGTAAGCAACCGGGTGTCGTCGTCCAACACCACTTCCATGCGATAGGCATAGTCTCCAGTTTGCATCTCCACATCCACCGTCAGGAAAGAACCTTCTATCAATTCATAATCCAAAGCTGTCGTAGCAAAACCGTCGGACATCCGATAAGTATAAGAAGTGACCGATTTGATTTGCTTACCGGCCAAATCCACCTTAGCTTTTAACTGACCGGCAGCATTTCCGTTGGAATATACCCCCAAGAGCTTTATGGATTGAGCATGGAGGCTTACCGATGCCCATACGAACACCAGTAAACATCCTATTTTGCCTATTAATTCATTCTTTATCATTTCAATATAATTTTAGTCACATAATCTTTTCCGTTCTCACTGATTTTTACAACATGTACTCCCGGTTTCAAAGATACCGAAAAGCTGTGCTGAGCCGTTTTTTCGCGTGCCACAAGTTGGCCTTGCACATTGAAGATTTGAATGTCGGCATTGCCACGCAGATTTTCTATCATGCAGGTGTTTCCTGAAACGTACACTTTATAACCAGTAGATTCCACCCTGTCTTCAATGCCAACCGAAGTGCCGTGACGTTTCACCTTCAATACGAAGCGGTCTTTCACATCTCCGGTTTGCGCGATGTCAAACTCATAGGAGTTATCCTCATCCAACTTCCATTCTGCCCCCGTATGTTTATCCCTAAGGACAACTTCATCATCTTCTGTAAAACCGGTTATCCGGCTCAAACGAAGAGACAACTTGCCGGATGTACCGATTCTCAAGCCCAGTTTGATTTCTTCTGTGTCCATCGGCAACGTATTTACAGAAGCCGCCGATTTACCGGCTACAGAGAACAACTGATTGGCTGTGGCTGACAAACTCCAGAATTTCGGAGCATCTTCATTCACCACAAAGTCTGCCGAAGCACTTTCTTCCCAAATAATGTCCGTACGATCCTGCTCTTTATCTCCTGAGTAAAGTTTCAAACGTACTGAAGTATATTCGTTTGCGGTATAGTAATCGAATGTACGACGATTAAGCGTTACCTCTTTGGCCACAGGAGTCACGGTAAGCTCAGCCTCAGGTGCCAATGTCTGGACAAAATAAGACTGGAACGGAATGATTTTCTGTTCTTCATCATAGTTCGTCATATCGAATGTAATATAGTTGTCCAACTCCTTATTATACTGATAAACGAATTTAGTCACCTTGTGTTCGTCAAAGATTACATTCTGGTGTTTCGTGATGTTGATATCTGCCAAATAGGGATTACCGATCAGATTCCATCCTTCCTGGGCCTTACCGTAAGGAGATTCATAATGCTCCAAGTGGCCGATAGTTACCGAACTGTTCGACAACAAGGTTCCGTTTCCGATATTCATCGCATTGTCTACGTCAGCAATCGTTGCCAACTGAACTTCTTCTTCCAAGTAGCCTTGAAGCAGTTCGGCTTCCACTTCTAAGTCCGCCGTAGATGCAGTAGCTACAAAAGTATGTTCGTCCTTACCGTTTTTTAGTTTCAGCTCAACTTTAGGCTCAAGATAAACCTTGAACTCCAATGGAGCAGATTCCGCACCGACAGCCTGAACAGTTATCGGATTCAAAGCCATTTTATCCAACTTAGATTGGTCTATCATAATCGTAAAGCGATTATCAGCATTACGCATGTCTACGCTGTCTTTGTCCAAAGAGGCATAAGCCGTTTCTTTTACTTCCAACATCACCACATCATCAGCATTTCCACTTAGTACCTTCACTTGCAAAGGTACCCCCTGGGCGGTTTCCTCCAACATGATGTTTCTGTGCCCGGACATCCCATTGGCCAAAGCCAGTTCCACTTTTACCGGACGTTTACCGGATTCGGGAGATACAAAGAACATCACTTCAGAAGCACGGTTCAGCAACGTTCCCTCGACAACGAACTCTGCTTTGCCGTTTTCTACAGCCTGTGCTTCCACAAAATGTTCAAACGGACTTTCCGAACCCAAAGCGCGAATGGCCATCACCAAATGATCCTGTTCCATAATGCCAACATGACGGTAGCGCAAAGTAATCCGATCGGTTGCTGTCAACTGTGGATCGTTTGCATAAACCAACGTGTAGTGTGTTTTGCTCAGAGGCAAATCGTATTGTCTTCTTCCGGCTGCCACATAGTTATAAGAGGTTCCGTCGAATGTACTCCATTCTCCCTGTACGTTCTTTCCTTCCGGATAAATCAACTGTACGGCCGAAGTTTCGGACATTTGGTTCAGATGCAGGCGGCTTTCCGGATTAAATGGCACAGTAGAACGATAGTTTTGTGTCAAAGTACCGTAGTGCTTCAGCGACATGTTCTGTACGCTTTCACACAAATCTCCGTTTTCATCTCTTACATCCATCGTCAAATAAGCCACCAATGCCGAATCATTCAGCAACACCCTTTCCTGCATATATCTTAAGACTTCTTCCTGGGTCAGTGAACGGTTCCATACAGCAACCTGATCGAATGCTCCTGTAAACCAAGTATTCCCCATTTGGTTCTGTCCTAACATTAACATGGAATGTACGCGTCCTTTATTTATATTACGTTTTATAGAATATTTCATTCCGTTCAAGTAATAGTCCATACCATCGGGACGGGCTACCAATGCCAAATGAATCCATTGCCCTACCTGTTCTTTCGTCACGTAGAGGGAAGTAGATTGGTTCCAACTCCAGGATTCTTCATTCCAATGACAGCGTACATTGCCGTTTTGCAAGTGTAGTCCTGTTGCTACAGAGGGATTTGAAGAGCGAAAAAACAAGAGTGGTTTGGTTCCGGACAATATGTCTACGTCACCAAGATATACCCACCCCATTATGGTCACGGTATTGGATTCATGCAAAGCAACATAGTTATCTGCCGAACCCACCAAAATTCCACCTTTCTCTACCCACATCGAGTTACCCAAATCTTTCGAGGTAATCCGGTTGACAAGCTCAATCGGCATTGGAATCATCTTTTCATCGTTCTTGCCTTTTAAGGTCACCAGATTTCGATCATTGAAGGCCCCCAAATACTGTCTTATTTTAAGCTCGGAGGAAGCTTCACACTTCGTAAAATAGAATCCAGTTTGAGGTTGCAACACGTCATTATCCGATACGATTTCATACTCACCATTCGGTTCTGCCAGGCCTTCCACAATAGAAGCATGAGCTTTGACTGTGTGTTGATCTTCGGAATATACGATAAGCTCTCCTCTGTTTGAAACTCCCTCAACGGTCATTTCGATAGCCGGCTTCAAAGACACGACCAACATTTTTTTGCCTTGTAGTTCCTGCATCGATAAATTCGTTGCCTGCAAAGTCTGTGTAGCTGCATTATAGGTCAAATCTCCCACCTGATTCCAATAATTCTTACGGCCGTCCTCCGAATAATACAGACGATAACGCTTGTTCGGATTAAACGGTTTACCTTCGACTGCATAGAAATCCAACGCCAAAGTATCTGCTTCGGCAACAGTAAAGTTTCGGAAAATATATCCAGTCGGTTCTACCTCGTAATACCGGGCATCCAAATTGGATTTATCTTCTAACCAATGTTCCGCTTTATAAGCATATACACCGATCTGATAATCCGATGTCGTATTTTTAACGGCTATCTTCAACAGATTGACTCCACGGTCTTCAAAGAGTTTCTCTCCATTGGTCAATACACCGTAAACAGCTCGTTGAGCACTAATGGGAAGCGACATTTTTTCGTGAGTAACCTCCGCACGCGTCATCACGCGTGGCTGATATCCAACAAATGTTTCCAAGTCTCCGGACAGATTATCCCCATTGAAAGCATAGTAAGCTACCAACCCGTCACGATTGTCAGTGTTTACGGAATACATTTCACGACGGATTTCCTCTTCATTCAATTCGTAGTTCCATATCTTCAATTCATCTACGGCAGCCTCAATAGGCGCATACTCAAAAGCATCTGCAAACAGCGACAGGTAAGTGGAATTGTTCAGCGTATGCTCTCTACGGTAACGCTCTCCCTCACCGGTCAAAATACCATTTACATACAGACGTATCGAACCGTCACGTTTCTCGGTTACCGCCACATGAGCCCACTCACCCATATTCAAATTACCCCCTTCGATAGTTTTCTGCTCGTCAGAAGCCGGTTCATAGGTCGGCTTGTTAAACTGGTTGCTTGGAGAATATCTGAATTTCAAAGTTCCGTTTTCTACAAAAAGCAACCAACCTTTTGCACCTTTATCATATTCCTTCTGACGGTTGGCCAACAAGACTCCGTTGCCCATCGGTTTTACCCAAAGGTCTACAGTAAAGTCATTGAAGAAATAATCTACATATCCTAAATCTATTCTACCCTTTCCATTTGAATACAACGCATTTCCGGCTTTCTTTTCCAGTTTTACATCCGATGTTTCCTTCACAATGTATTCAGCCGAGAAGGTAGACACATCGGGAGATTCTCTAAGCGTGAGTTTCAACCGTACTTTATCTCCAGGACGTAAGGCCCGAGTAAGATACTGATAGGGATTATCTACCTTCACTCCATTTACCGTCCATTCATAATAGTAATACAACGGAATGGTCCATTTCGTATCAATACCGATAGTACGGCGGCCGTCCACATGGGTGATTTCTTTTAAGGCAAATCCGTTTTTAAAGAAACGGTCGGAAGGATGCTCCAAATCGGCTACCCATACGCCACGACCATAATCAGCCAGTACCATCTCCTGTGTGGTATAATTCATGACTATATCACTGAATTTTCCACTATTATATCCCTTGGTCCAAAAACGCCAGGTATCTGAACCGTTTTCCAGAATATAGATTCCGGCACTAGCACGATTCACAAAATATAGATCGCCACTACCTTCGTGGAAAAATAAGTGATCGCAAGTTATATTGGGAAGCCCTTCTCCTACTTTTTCCCAACGACTTTCGTTGACATACAATCGCATAACCTGTCCTGTCTGTCCCAAATACAAGATGTCGCTGTTATCGGGATCTGCCGCTAATCTGGTATTGCTAAACTTTGCCGGCTCACCGTTATACAATATGTACTGAAAAGAATTTCCGCTGTCTATGGATTTCTTTAAGATATTGTCAGTCGTACGTACAAAAATAGTAGTGTATCCTTTATCGCGTGCAAATGTTACATCCGCAACATCAGCCCCGACATTATCGAAAAGATTGGTCAGGCTTCGGCCGATATCATCAATACGGTAAAATGTGTTTCCGGCTCCCGTCCCCGTACGCCTCATATACCAAGAACCGGTATGTACATCAGCGTAATTAGTGGTTGTACTCCATGAACTCAAAGGCATGTTTTCAATACCTCCACCACCACCTCCAGAAAAATAGCATGTGCTAGTATAAGGATTGGCACTGGATTCGGAACCTTCATAACCACGCCAGTTTCCCCATCGACCGTAGCGGTATGTCTGCACGTCGATATCCTGTGTATTACCCACCATCAACTGGTCACCGAATTCATTGACACGTATATTGTAATACAACATCTGTCCCATATTTCCTCCTATATTAGTCCATTGGTTATTGTTCACATCCAAATCTTTCATCAACATACCACCATCCGAGCCTCTGAATACCCGGCCACTCTTGTGAGAAAGAATGAAATGATTGTCCGCATTGTGACGCGAATTAGTTACCGCATAATATTTGCCGTCATCTTGCAATGACGTCAAACGGATTGACCATGCAAACTGATTGAAATTTTTTCCTCCATCAGAACTAATAGCAGAACTCATCGTACATCCGTATACCCAATTCGGTTCACGAAGGTTTACACCGAAACCTCCCAACCAGTTCCAAGGAGCCTCATTACCAAAAACAGTACCCCCACCGATACCAACACTGGGTTCCTGAAGCGTTATCCAAGTTTTTCCCTTGTCTTCGGTATAATAGAGTGCCGTAGCATTTCCGTTACGGATTGCTGCTGCAAACCACATCTGATTCGGATTTATGGTACTGATTACCATGTTGCCCGGCGAAGTGGCTCTTAAAGGAAATATGGTCTTGTTGTCTGGGTCGGAAGGATCATTACGCAGTTCCGTCCGGTTTTCATTATACACATCAAAACTCATCTTCTTGATGTTATATTTTCTCTTTCCATTTTCCATTGTACTTTTCGCCCCATCGTCAAAATAGAAAATAGACCGAGACCCCGGAATGTAAATCATATCCCGATTGGAGGGATCAAACTCCACAGATTGAAACCATACACCCTTTCCTACCCCATTGGGATGAACATCCTTTAATTCATCCGGAACAATTACTTCTGTCCAAGTTTTACAAGTATCTTCACTGATCCACAATTTGCTAGCCCAATGCTCAACACCACCTTGCTGCTGTGCGCCAATGAATTTCAGGTTTCCGGCCTTGTCACGGAATGCATAGCCACGTTTATACCCTTTATGGGTAGCACCTTCTATGCGATGCCAAGTCTCTCCTCCGTCCGTTGTTTCATACACCGTACTGTTATCGGAAAAAGCAAACAAGTGATTCCAATCATCAGGATCGACAGGAATAGCAGAGTGACGGACCGTACTGCGATGAGCCCTTACTGGAATATTATCTGTGATACACGACCAACTAAGTCCACCGTCATCGGTCTTAAATATACCGGCTCCGTCTGGGATGACATATAGTTTGTCATGGTCTTCGGGATGTACCACACCCCAATGCATACGTCCGGATGACGGTTTATGCTCCACTGTACGGAAATAAGCCGCATTACGAATGCCCTTTTTCCGGTCTTCCGGTGTATACACGATTTTGGGCCAAGTATGATTCAGTACATCAGTTGGAACAGTACGGGCTATACTGGCCTGCATCGCCTCGTTATAGGTTGTATCCACGAATTGGTAGAGCGTATCTCCTCCTGGCATGATACCGTAAGTAGGTAGCCATTGCTTGGCATACCATCCGTAACCGAATTTGTTTTTGGCAGCCTTACGGTCCTTTAAGGCCGTCTTCATGATAGTTACGATCTCTTGAGGACTCCATCCATCATGTGCCAACTTTATATACACCTCATCATCCAACAAGTCTTCCATCTTCACATACTCAAACACAGAATCCGGAAGCATAGCAGCCTCTTTTACCATTTTATTGCGTCGTTTCAGGTCCCTATCGGAATCCGAAACATACACACTTTTTGCATAGCTATGCAAAACAAAACAGCAAAATAAAAGTTGAGTGGTTAAAAAAAGTTTCTTTATCATCTAACTTCTGTTTTAAATTTAATACTGTATCCCAAAAACAACCTAATCTTAAAAAGTATATTGGAATTTATTTGTGCTTTTCCGCTATCCTTTCTAATCAACTGAAAACATCATCGCCACGCGTCCCAAAAATCATCCAGATTATGTCCCGAGTTATATCCCGGATTTGGAGGTTCCGGATTCATATCACTTCCGGCAATCATCATCTCTGTTTCGAATGACATGACCCGGACTTCAGGACTCACATAATTTTTACGCCCATAGTTAAGTGTTGTTCTCATCTCGGTTTCCGCTAATAGCATCATTTGATTCATTTTCGTTTAATTTTTAATTGATAGAATTAGTGCAAGCCAAGTCTATTCGGACTCTTCCGATAAATTGGGACACAAAGGTAATGGCAGTTCTGTGGTTTTACAAGAGGAATTTAGTTAAAGAAAAAAGATAAACAATAAAAATAGAGGCTTATATAAACGGAGTATTTACGGTCAAAAAGCCCTCTAAAACCAAACAGTCATAACCAAGAATAAATACAAAGGCTCCGATATTCACACTTTGCAATATAAAAGTCATCCAAACAACAATATTGTAACTACTACAAATCAGCCTATATTGTTAAAAATCATATATTCCATGAAAATGAGAAAAGGACATCAGACCATTCTAGCATCATAAAACCACCGCCCGTATGGCCAATACCAGATAAGTGAGGTAAAGCACACTTTGGAAAATATCCAAATCTTCCACGGCATAACCCGTGGAAGTATATTGAGTAGAAATGAAATTCCTATCCGGTGACATCTTACGTAAAATATAAGCACATACCGTATAAGTAGAAAAACCTACCAATACCCCCCAAAGCATTCCAAACAGAATATCTCCCGGATAATGTACCCCCAGATAAATACGGGAATAAGAACAGAGCGCAGCCCATAAAACCAAAGAAAAGGTCATCCAAACATTACGAACCAACAAAGCCAAAAAGATACATACGGCAAAAGTATTGGCGGCATGACTGGATATAAAGCCGTAGCGTCCACCCCGGTAGCCATCCACCACATCAACTAGATACATCAGCATGGGATCCTGAGCGGGGCGGAAACGGGCAAAATAGGGCTTACAGAAAGAAGAAGAAAACTGATCGGCCAACAAGATGGACAAGGCTAGAAACAACACAATAAGCCCTACCTCACGCATGGAATTGTTCTTGACCAACACATAAAACAGTATGACAGCCACTGGTATCCAAGCTACTGTACTGGTAATTCCGCCCATCAGATGGTCGAAGAACAATGAATCACTCCCGTTCAGCAACAACAGCAACCGTTGGTCCAAGCCAAGCCAATCTTCCAACGCCATATCAAATCACCTCCATTGCTTCTGCCGGCATCCAACCTACCTTACCGTCTGCCAACCGTATTTCTTTCCATTCTTTCATTGAATCGTCTATGATTTCCACACGCGTACCTTCATGCAGTACAAAGAGATCTGTACCCGATTCGTTCGGGGTACTCTTCACGACTACCGAACTACTCATCACCACGGCCCCGCTACGAACATTCAGTTCCTGATGTTGCGTCCAGGCAAACACATTGGCCATCACGACGACCGCCAACATGACCAAAGCACCAAAGAAACCCAATTTCTTCCACACGACCTTATTGCCTAAGAAAAACACCAGAATCAGCACGCAGGCTAGCACAAAAGCCACAATCCCCGTACGCGCCCATCCGTCCATACTCATCATGTCAATGACGTTCTTATACCATGTCACAAAGAACATCTCGCTTTCGGGCGTGATTTTATCTATCGTTTTTGAACGGGCCAACTCCAGATTGAAACGGACATCCGAATTTCCGGGATCCAACAAAGCAGCACGCTCATAATTCAAAATGGCAAGGGCCAGACGGTCTGTCTTATAATAGCAGTTTCCTAAATTATAATATATGTCCGCATGCTCCCCTTTCTTCAGCAAAGCTGTGTATATAGGTATGGCTTCTTTGTACTTTTCCGCAGCGTACGCACTGTCAGCCTGCACCTTGTCTTGGGCGTGAAGCGAAAACATGCACATCACACCTACGCATATCAAAATCAACTTTCTCATCAGCTTCATCCTTTACTTACGTTTAATAGAACTTTCCATCTTGTTAATGGCCTCCGTAGCCGCTGCATATATCTTATCCATCGTTTGCGACGGGTCACCCGGTGCATAACGGGCAAATTCACAGTCGTTCATCGTCTCAACCAATTGCTGCACGATGGAGGTGTCCGCTCCCTTGGCCTGCAACTTTTCGCTGACATTCTCTTTGTTCAGCTCCGCAGCCGGGAGGTTCAGTTTGTCTCCCACATAACCCCACAATGCCTTTAAGACTTCATCATAAAACTCGGCCGGCTTGTTGGCTTTCAGCAATGCCGCCGCCTGTTTCAGACGCTTGGCTGCCGCCTTGTTCGCTTTCTTGTTGCGCATTTTGGCCACATTGGCATTCTCCATGGCTTGTTTGCGGAAGACCACCACAAGAACAATGAATGCCAACAAAGGAATGGCATAACTCCACCAATAGGCTGCCGTCGCAAAACAAGACTCGCCCTTTTGTTGCAAACGCACCTCCCCCCGATGGATGTACCGGATATCTGAAGCCAACAACTCCACATCCTCCTTGTTCGTATAGTTCCCTCCGCTGCTTCCACCTTTGCCTTTCGCCACGCTTAGGTCAAAACTTTCCGTTTTCACGGTCTTGTAAGCCTTCGCATCCGTATCAAAATAACAGAATTCCACAGGTGGGACCGTATACTTCCCCGGATGGCGGGGCACAGCCAAATAATCAAATATTTTATTACCGGAAACCCCTCCACGCCCTACTTTGGTCTGGTCTGTAATCTTGGCATCATACGTCTCGAAATCTTTCGGGAATTTCACCACAGGAGTTTTCATCAGCTTCATGTTGCCACTCCCGGAAACCGTGACCCTTAACGTCAAAGCATCATTCGTCTTCAATTCACTTGGAGTAAGGGAGGCACTGATATTGAATTTTCCCACCGCACCGGAGAAATTAGCAGGCCGTGGTGAAGGCAAAGGATCTACCTGTAAGGTCAAAGAAGGAGCCACAATGGTTTTCTTCACCTCGACCATGGTACTTCCCCCATTGAAAAACGCATCAATCGGGTCAATATTACGGTTTTGCTGCACCACTATCCCCTCAAACTTGATGGAAGGAATCGTCATTTTTCCGCTACGTTGGGGAAAAAGCACATATTGCCGCCACACCACCGTACCGTACCTTCGCCCGTTGTGCTCTTCCATTTTCAGGCTCTTCTGTTGAGGTAACTCTATTTCTTGTGTATGAAAGCCCTCCAAATCCGGCATGCCACCGGCCAACTGCGACAAGTTGACCAAGGAGTAGACTTTATAAGTCAACACTACCGCCTCTTGTTCATACAAGCGCTGCTTATCGGCTGTAACCGTAATGAAGAGGTCTTTTCCGGTAATCTTAGCCCTGGCATCTTGCATCTGCATCCTTCCATGCTGTCCACTCCCTTGTTGGCGAGACTGTGCTCCCCCGCCACTGCCGGGAACAACCTCTATGCTCACGGTATTAGAACGGTATTGCTTTCCGTTTACAGTGGCCGTAGCGGCCGGGATAGTATAAGTACCGGCCTTCAATGCACTTAATATATAAGTATAAGTCACCGAACTGCTTTGCGAAGTCTTTCCATTAATCATTTGGAAACTGGACTGTGAGGAACGGCTCGGTCCCATGTCCACACTAAACCCTTTCAGAGTAGGCAAATGGAAATTGCTGACATCCTGTGTGTTCACGGTGAAACTCAACCTAAACTGCTCACCTTCCTCCACCACATCTGGTGCTGCGGCCTTTATCTGTACGGCCGCCCGTATCCCAACCGTCAGACAACATAACCAAAGTAATGCGATATATTTCTTCATTCCTATTTCTTTTATTGTTTAGTCATTACCATTGTTTTTCCAATTTTCTCTGTCGCGGTTTGGCCATTGCCTTCCTGATGCGCTCCTGTGTATCTTTCTCATCTTGCATGGCTGCATTCAACAGTTGCTCGGCATTCTCCTTCGACATGTTCTCTTCATTCTGCTGTGCCTGCTTTTGCTGCTGCTTCTGTTGGTCTTCTTTTTTGTCTTTATTCT
The DNA here is from genome assembly GCF_000205165.1 of Paraprevotella xylaniphila YIT 11841. Classification (GTDB taxonomy): domain Bacteria; phylum Bacteroidota; class Bacteroidia; order Bacteroidales; family Bacteroidaceae; genus Paraprevotella; species Paraprevotella xylaniphila. Next base: position 79,225 of record NZ_GL883805.1, read on the forward strand.
CCTGTTTGTCCTTTTTACTACTATTTTTGTCTTCTTCTTTGTTCTTGTCCTTTCCGTTCTTATTCTCTTTATTGTCGTTTTGCTGGTCCTGCTGCGGATTGTTTTTCAACTGATGTTGGCATAACACCAAATTGTAACGGCTTTCGTTGTCCGCAGGATTCCGTCGCAAGGCGTTCTTATAGCACTCGATGGCAGGTCCGAACTGCTTCTGGCTTTGCAGAATCACTCCCATGTTATGATATATGGAAGCCAACCGTCCCTTGTTCGTCTCTACTTTCACGGCCTGTTCGTATGCCTGCATGGCTTCCTTAGGCTTTTGCTGTCTCAACAGCGCATTTCCCAAATTGAAATATGCCTGAGGGAAACGACTGTTGGCTTCAATGGCTTTACGGTAGTCCACCTCGGCTTTTGTGTACATACTGTCGCGATACAACCGGTTTCCGCTCCTCAAATAGTCGCGGTCCGTTTTCTTCTGCGCCCATAAAAGAGACACCGTCAGACACAAGCACAAAGCCAATCCATATTTATATATCCCACGTAACATGTCTTTCTTCCTTATTTACGAAACAATTTTATATTCTTAAACAACGGATTCTTGCGTTCCACAATCAACACATCCAGAACGAGTACAAGCAAAACCAACAAAGCTACGGCTTGGAACTGCTCATCGTATTCCGAATAGACCGCACTTTCCATCTCCTTCTTAGCCAACTTATCCACATAGCCCGATAATTGTTCCTGCGCGGATGAACTGTTATCCACATAAATATAGGCTCCTTGGCCGGCAGCCGCAATTTCCCGGCACATCGCCTCGTTCAACTTGGAAACCACCACATTCCCCGTATTGTCCGTGATGTACTGCGAACTTCCGGGCATGGGTATGGGTGCGCCTTGCGGAGAACCTACCCCCAAAACATAGACTTTTATACCCTTCTCTGCCGCAGCCTTGGCCATCTCCACAACCCCTCCTTCATTGTCCTCTCCATCGGTAATCACAAAAATAGCCTTGCTCACGTCCTGATTGGGCGTGAAACTTTTCATGGCCAAATCAATAGCCTGCTTGATATCCGTTCCTTGCGTGGTAATCATGGATGGATTTATCGTTTCCAGAAACATCTTGGCCGACACGTAATCACTTGTTATAGGCAACTGGGTATAGGCCTCTCCGGCATACACGATCAATCCAATCTTATCATCCGTCATTTTATCCACAATATTGCTTACCAACATTTTGGATTTTTCCAAACGGCTCGGCGTCACGTCTTCGGCCATCATCGAATTGGATATGTCCATGGCTATAATGGCCTCTATTCCCTGACGCTTACGGGTATCCATTTTCGTCCCGAACTGCGGACGGGCCAAAGTGAAAATCAACAACGCCAAAGCCGCAAGCATCAGCCACGTCTTCACCTCACGCCGGACTGTCGAAACATCCGGCATCAAGCCATTCAGGAGTTCGATATCGCCATAACGAAGCAGACGCTTCTTGCGGTAATAGTTTGTGGCATAATGCAGACCTGCCAATAAGGGTATCAGCAGAAGCAAGTACAAATATAATGGTTCTTCAAAACGAAACATAATCAGAATGAATTAAGGTATTTTCTTCAATATGGTCATACGTAACAGGATTTCAAGTAAAAGCGCAGCAGCTGCCAACCAGGCAAATAAGGCGTATGCTTCATAACGCTTGCTGTATTGTTTGACATTCAGCTTCGTTTTCTCTAACTTATCAATATCCTTATACACGTCCTCCAACTTCTTATTATCCGTAGCCCGATAAAACTCACCATCTGTCTTCCCGGCTATGGCTGCCAAAGTCTTGGTATCGATTTCTACCGGCACATTCAGATATTGTACACCGCCTGCTACCGGCATGGGATAAGGTGCTAAACCATTGGTACCCACACCAATCGTGTACACCCGTATTCCGAAACTCTTGGCAATCTCAGCCGCAGTCAACGGCGAAATATCTCCGGCATTATTCGTTCCGTCCGTCAACAAGATAATCACCTTGCTTTTGGCCTTACTGTCTTTCAAGCGGGAAACGGCATTGGCGATTCCCATTCCTACGGCTGTTCCGTCTTGAATCATGCCTCGCTGAGCCATATCAGTCTTGATGCCATGAAAGAGGTTCAGCAATACGGCGTGATCCGTGGTCATCGGACATTGGGTAAACGCCTCGGCCGCAAAAATAGTCAGACCGATATTGTCATTCGGCCTGCCCGCTATAAATTCGGAAGCCACCTGTTTGGCTGCCTCCAAACGGTTCGGCTTCAGGTCTTCGGCCAACATACTGGTCGAAACGTCGACTGCCAACATGATGTCTATACCCTCAACCTGAGTGTTTTTCCAACTGTTACTAGTCTGGGGACGAGCCAGTATGATAACAACCATCACAAACGTAAACAAACGCAGTATGAAAGGCGCATGAATCAGATGGTTCTTATAACTCTTAGGCGCATAACGGTATGCCGTCGTATCCGACACCAACAACGTAGGTTCTTTCTTCTTGTTCTTCAGCACATACCATAATATATAAGGAATTAGCAGAAGCAAGAGAAAAAAATATTCAATATTCGCAAACGTCATAATCACTTATAATTTTTAAACGACCAAGTCATACACCATCCAAAGAATCCAAGCCAACAAAGCTAATGCGGCCACCGTAAGCAATATCAATGCCAAACGCATACTTACCAATGTCCGGCGGGTACGTTTCTGTTCAATCGTTACTTTATCCGTCTCCGCTACGTCATTTTCATCTGCTTCTACCTTTGTCTGGTTGATAAATTCAATGGCATTCACCAGATTTGCATCGTTCTCATTAATCAATGTATTATATTTGGCAAATTTGACCAAATCGGCAGTCTGGAACAGCATGCGCAATTCGTCCAAACTTTCAGAAGTTTGCTCTTTCAGCAATCGGTCGATAATCTCGGTCGAGGTCATCTCCATGGCATTGAAACCATAACGCTTCTCAATATAAGTACGCAGAATAGCGGTCAGCCGGGTATAATATTCCTTAGAATCTTCTTTCGCCCAAACTTTCTCTGCCTTGATTTGGTCAATTTCCTCCATGGCCTTCGTATGCGGCAAAACCTTGGGAGCCAACTTGATTATCTTGATGATAGGCTTATTATCTCGATAACGTATATAAAAATAAGCCAAGCCGAGAACCCATACAAGCAAAAGTACGGACAAAGCGAATATCAAAGACCAATCCGTCCATGAAAAAGGTACGGCCATAATTTCTTTAGGGCCATAAAACCGGTCGACATGAACCGTATCGACAGGTATAGACAACACTCTCAATGCCAAGCTCTTCGATTGGTATTTTTTTCCATCTACTTTCACCACGAAGGGGGGCAAATAATACAAAGCCGAATCAAAAGAAGTCACGATATAGCTTTGGGAAACCAAACGACGGGCTCCTTCGTTTAATTGCTGTGTGTCTGCCTTGGCAACTTCTACCACCTCCACTCCTGGAGTCAGCATATCTCCGGCTTTCAACTGGGGCATTATCAGCTTGGACTTAGTATCCGTACTGACATCCAAAGTTATACGAGTCTGCTCCCCCACCCAAAGCTCCAATGAATCAATCCTGACATCCACCGTCACCTGGGCCTCTACAAGGCTTGACATCAGGAAAAACGGCAAAAGCAACCACTGCCGAAGGGGTATTCTCTTTTTATTATGGTAACTTTTCATCTTTAATTTCGTTTGGCAAATAAAGTCATCAACGAAGACACATAATCTTGATCCGTACGAATAGAAACCGAATCCACATTGCTCTTCGTAAACGTATCCTGCAACAAATTCTGCCTGTTCTTCCACCAATCATGATGGGCTTTCCGCACCTTGCGACTAGACGTATCGATATATTGTTCATGTCCGGTTTCCGCATCGCAAACCTTCATCAATCCGACATCCGGTAAGTCTGCCATCCGGCGGTCGAAAACCTGAATGGCCACCACATCATGCTTCCGGTTAGCAACGGTTAAAGCCGTACGATAGTCTTTTCTATCTATGAAATCGCTCAACAAGAATGCCGTACAACGCCGCTTAATGGCCTGAGTAAGATACTCTATCGCCTGACCGATATCCGTAGACTTGCTTTGAGGAGTAAAATCCAACAGTTCTCGTATGATGCGCAAAATGTGCTTGCGTCCCTTCTTCGGAGGAATGAACTTTTCTATCCTGTCCGAAAAAAAAATCACTCCGATTTTATCGTTGTTTTGTATGGCGGAAAAAGCCAACGTCGCAGCTATCTCCGCCACCATCTCTCGCTTGGTCTGAGAAACAGTTCCGAAACTCAAACTGCCCGAAACATCAATCACAAGCATGACCGTCAGCTCACGTTCCTCCTCGAACACTTTGACGAAAGGCCGGTTAAAACGTGCTGTCACATTCCAATCTATGTCGCGAATATCGTCTCCGTACTGGTATTCTCTCACTTCAGAGAAAGCCATACCACGCCCTTTGAAGGCCGAATGATATTCACCGGCAAAAATATTGTTGGACAGTCCTCTCGTTTTAATTTCGATTTGACGGACTCGCTTTAAAATCTCACTTGTATCCATTCACAACGATGATTAGGGTACTTCTACCTTATTCAATATCTGACTGATGATTTCTTCGCTGCTGACATTATTGGCTTCCGCCTCGTATGAAAGCCCGATACGGTGGCGCAAAACATCATGGGCAATAGCGCGTACATCTTCTGGTATCACATATCCCCGACGTTTAATAAAAGCATAGGCACGGGCAGCCAAAGCCAAATTAATAGAAGCACGCGGGGAACCGCCGAATTCCATATAATTTTTCAAGTCTTTCAAACCGTATTGCTCAGGATAACGCGTAGCAAAAACAATGTCGGCAATATATTGCTCTATCTTCTCGTCCAAATACACTTCCCTGACTACATTACGTGCTTCGATGATTTCATCAGTGGACAAAATAGGGCGCACGACGGCCCTTTCCCCTTTGATTTGCTGACGGATAATTTTCTTTTCCTCTTCCAATTTTGGATAATCAATTATCACCTTCAACATAAAACGGTCCACTTGGGCTTCCGGTAAAGGATAAGTTCCTTCCTGCTCTATCGGATTCTGCGTGGCCAATACCAAAAAAGGCTCCGGTAATTTATATGTTTCTTTACTGATGGTAACCTGACGCTCTTGCATCGCTTCCAACAGGGCACTCTGCACCTTGGCCGGAGCACGGTTAATTTCATCTGCCAACACGAAATTGGCAAAAATAGGACCACGTTGGGCAATGAACGTCTCGTCTTTTTGGCTATACATCATCGTGCCTATTACATCGGCAGGAAGCAAGTCCGGAGTAAACTGGACTCGACTGAATTTTCCATCTATCAACGATGCCAATGTCTTTATGGCCAACGTCTTCGCTAAACCGGGCACACCTTCCAACAATACATGCCCGTCACTCAACAATCCTATTAAAAGTGATTCCACCAAATGCTTCTGCCCTACAATCACCTGATCCATACCGGTTATTAAATTCGTTACAAAAGCACTTTGTTTCTCTATTCGCTCATTCAACTCGCGAATATCTATCGCTTCAGCCATATCTGTTTTATTTGTTTTAAATTATACTCTCGTTTTTCGTGACCCAAAATTAAGCTTTTTAGTACGCACTGACAATATTATATTATTAAAAAAAGTTTCCCAAATATCTATTTAAGAAACTTTTCATGGCAGTTAACGGCGTTTTAATCTTAACTTAGGTATTTTCAGCAACATGCCCTCAGGCACGAGGTCTGGATTAGCGATTTTATTATATGCCACCAGATAAACTGTAAAATCTTTCGAGCCGTAATACCTCAATGCCAAACCTCGCAAAGTCTCTCCGCCCCTCATACGGTGTTCTTCTTGTGTACCTATAATTTCATACGCCCCGTTTTTCACCTGAGGGTACTCTACGGATATTTTTCGCGTATCTTTCGGTTGTACTTCCACCTTATTTGTTTTTTCCGGCATACCTTCCGGCACTTGTACTTGCCGTATAGAATCGGTATCCCCCCCCAAAGAATCTTGCTCTTTCGAAATCTGAACCGTATCTTGTTTAAAAGGAACAGGATGCACTACAACCGGCTGCTTCACGACTTTTGTTTGATTTCCAGAAAAAAGATGATGATAACCGATATAATAACTGATAGCCATCAATAATAATACCAGTAGGACTACAAAAAACATCATCCAAGGCGTCAAATAGACTCGTCTACGACCATGATGTTCGGGTGCCATTTGAACAATATGCTGATTCTCCACAGTTTGATGTTCGACTTTCTGCACCTCTATTTGTTGAGTTGCCACATGCACCTTTTCCACATGGTGAACATCAGCATTGGTATTATTCTTATTGTGCGCCCCTTCTTCCTTTCCTTCCGGTAACACTCCCTCCTGAACGGCTGAAATCGATTCTGCCTTTATTTCGTCTTCCGTGTTTTGCCGCAGCAAAGAAGAAACTCTTTCATCCTCCGTCTCATCATCAACCGACGTATCTGATTTCTCATCTACATTTTCGGAGACAATCTCAGTCTTATTCCCAACCTCTTCCACTACATCGGAATATTCCTCTATAGAATTCACGGTAGTTTCAGTATCAGTATTTTCATTTTCACCATCTTGGATCTCTACCGCTCCGGTTTCGTCTATAGCCGCTGTTTCTATTGAGACTTCATCTATACCATGACGCCCTTTCGCCTGCATATCCTTCTCTCCAACCGAAAGGACATCTTCTGATTCGGACAACGCCACTTCATCTGCTTCATCCGGCCCTCCATTCGCATCATATACATTTTCCGCTTCATTATCTTCAGATAAGTCCGGAATATCCATCCGCTCCATATCGGCAATATCCGTACCTTCATACAAAACCACGGTTTCAAACTGTGCAAAAGGCTTATTAACAGCGTCTCGCAGAACGGGATCCGGTGTAAAATTAACCTTCGTATATTCTTTGATTACGATTCTCTCGCCGGTGTTCACATCCACACTCTCCCGGCTATCCACTGTCACTAATTTAAAGGTTCCAAGCCCCTTTACTTTAACAATCTTATCCGTTTGCAGATATTCTCCTATAATTTCAAAAACCGAACGCACAAAAACATCGGCATCCTTTTTAGGCAGCCCTCTCCGCAACACTAACCCGTCAGCTAAATCTTGTATCAAAACCTTTTTATCCATTACGACCGACGTTTATTGCATCCTCTCTTTAAAAGAAGTGCTAGGTTTGAAATTAATGACTAATTTGGGGGGCACCAACATGCGTTGCTGGGTAGCGGGATTCACGACCACCCGTTCTTGTTTTTTCCTCACCTCAAACGAGCCTATATTCTGAATGGCTATGACGTTTTCATCCTCCAATTCTTCCGTCATTTCAGCAACCAAGGCAACCATCAATGAAGACGTGTCCTTCACCGTATAACCTAAACGACGGGATAATTCCGCTATAAACTCCTTATTATTCATACATATACAGCTCCTTAAAACATTCGAGTACCATACAAATCAAAGTCATCAGCGTCTGTAATCTTCACCTCATAAAACGCTCCGAAAGACAAAGTCCCTTCGCATGCAGGAATCAGGACTTCCGGATCCACCTCAGGCGAATCAAACTCCGTACGTCCTATATAATATTCTCCTTCGCTACGGTCTATAATCACCTTGAAAACCTTTCCTATTTTCCGAGTTGCCAAATCCGCCGAAACCTCCTGCTGCAAAGCCATCAATTTATCCAACCGGGCCTGCTTGACCTCAAAAGGAATCTCATCTTCATAATGCTCTGCCGAATAAGTCCCTTCTTCCTCCGAATAAGAAAAAGCTCCCATACGGTCGAATTTAACCTTGCGGACGAAATCCAACAACTCATTGAAATCTTCTTCCGTTTCCCCAGGATGCCCTACCATCAAGGTCGTACGCAAATGAATCCCCGGTACTTCCTCCCTGAAACGTTCTATCAAATCATAGGTTTCCTTACGGGTCACATGTCGATGCATCCTCTGTAACATATTGTCACTAATATGCTGTAAAGCGATGTCCATGTATTTGCAAACATTCTTTTTCTCACGCATCACCCGGAATAAATCTACTGGAAAATTCGCGGGATAAGCATAATGGAGCCTAATCCACTCCACACCTGGAATATCAGCCATCCGTTCTATAAGTTCCGGCAACACCTGACGATGATAAAGGTCCAAACCATAGTAGGTCAACTCCTGGGCAATGACCTGAAATTCCTTCACGCCACGTGACACCAACATCCGTACTTCCTCCAAAATATCCTCTATCGGACGCGACACGTGCTTCCCCGTGATAATAGGTATGGCACAATAGGAGCACCTACGGTCGCATCCTTCTGAAATTTTCAGATAAGCATAATGGGAAGGAGTAGTCAACTCACGTTCCAAACTCAACTCCTGATGATATGCCTTTCCCAAATCGGCCAACAATTCATTCCAATCGAACTTACCATAAAACTTATCGACCTGTGGAATTTCTTCACCTAATTCTTTCAGATACCGCTCCGAGAGGCACCCCATGACAAATAGTTTCTTCAAACGCCCCTCTTCCTTAGCCTGGCAAAATTCCAATATCATATTGATGCTTTCCTCCTTGGCATCTCCGATAAATCCACAAGTATTAATCACAGCGATTTCCCCCTGGGGACGGTCTGCATCATGCGTTACTTTATACCCGTTGGCTTCCAACTGACGCATCAATTTTTCCGAATCGACCAGATTCTTTGAACACCCCAACGTTATGACATCAATCGTATTCTTTCGCAAAACAATATTCTTTTTTAATGAACCAATCAAAATCCTTCCTTACTCATTCCCAAAAAGAGACTTTACAAACTCTTTCCGGTTAAAAGGCTGTAAATCCTCGACACCTTCTCCCAAACCGATATAACGTACCGGAATCTTAAACTGGTCGGAAATACCGATAACGACTCCACCCTTTGCTGTTCCGTCGAGCTTTGTGATAGCCATGCTGGTCACTTCCGTAGCTAACGTGAATTGCTTGGCTTGTTCAAAGGCGTTCTGCCCCGTACTCCCGTCAAGCACCAACATGACATCGTGAGGGGCATCCGGCACCACTTTCTGCATGACACGTTTTATTTTGGATAATTCGTCCATCAACCCCTTTTTGTTATGCAAACGTCCGGCCGTATCAATCAAGACGACATCCGCACCATTCGCCGTCGCAGAACTCAACGTATCGAAGGCCACAGATGCCGGGTCACTTCCCATTTGCTGTTTCACAATAGGAACACCGACTCGCTCAGACCATATTTCTAGCTGCTCCACTGCAGCCGCACGGAATGTATCCGACGCTCCGAGATACACTTTTTTTCCGGCTTTCTTAAACTGGTAGGCCAACTTGCCTATGGTAGTGGTCTTACCGACCCCGTTCACACCCACAACCATAATCACATACGGTTTTTTCCCTTCGGGTAAAACGAAACCCTCGGTATCTGCCGTATTGTTTTCAGTGAGCAGAGACGCTATCTCATCCCTTAATATATCATTCAGCTCATTTACCGTTACATATTTATCCCGGGCCACACGTTTTTCAATCCGGTCGATAATGTTTAACGTTGTATCTACTCCTACATCCGACGTTACCAAAACCTCCTCCAGACGATCCAGTACATCATCGTCCACTTTCGACTTTCCGGCTACCGCCCGGGTCAGTTTCCCGAAAAAACTCTCTTTCGTCTTTTCCAGTCCTTTATCAAGTGTCTCTTTTTTTTCTTTTGAAAAAAAGCTGAAAATTCCCATACGCCTTTTATTTAATGTACATTACAAGCACAAAGATAGTGAAAGGTGAGCGCAGAAACAAACGAAAAACAAAGTTTTTCAAACTTGGCTATGCCGAACCGCGCCCTATATTTCATAAAGACAAAGACGGCACAAGTTTTCTAACGCCTGCCATGCCTACAAAAATCCCCTCCACGATTTGTGGAAGGGACTATATTGAATCGTATTAAAATACGAGGTTAGTTCTTGAAGAAATCCTTCACGGCTTCATTCAGAACCATTTGCTCGTCAAAAACATAAGCACCGGTCTTAGGGCTCTTCACCATTTTGATTACCTTCGTATAAGAACGGCCATCTGTCTTTCCAGTACGGAGGGTGGCCACTACTTTTTTTGCCATAGTATCCTAAATATTATTTTATTTCTTTATGAACTGTCATTCTCCGCAAAATGGGATTGTATTTTTTCAATTCCAATCTTTCGGGAGTATTCTTACGATTCTTCGTCGTCACATAACGGGATGTTCCGGGAAGACCACTCTCTTTCATCTCAGTGCATTCCAAAATGACCTGCACTCTGTTACCTTTAGCCTTCTTTGCCATAAGTCCTACTCTCCTTTAATTAAGCAATTACTTTAATGGTTTTCCAATCACAATAGCCTTTCTCAACCGCATTGGCCAACGCTGCGTCGAGTCCAACTTTATTAATATATCGCAGACCAGCAGCACTAATTTTCAGGCTAATCCAACAATCCTGTTCTACATAGTAGAATTTCTTCGTAAACAAGTTCACATCAAACCGTCTCTTTGTACGACGCTTAGAATGAGAAACATTGTTGCCAACCATGGCTTTCTTCCCGGTAATTTGACAAATCTTAGACATTTCTATCTTCCTTTTTGTTTATTTCTATTAGCTTCTTTCAAACAGAGTGCAAAATTAGTGCTTAAAAACCGAATATACAAGTATTTTCGCAAAAAAATCACTCTTCTTCCTGCGGATGACGCTTTTTAAGCAAGTCGAGCAGAAGTTGGAGGGCCACCAGTGTCGCTTTGGCCAAATTCATGTCCCGGCCGTCATCACCTTCAAGTTTTTCCACCGCCACTTCGTTTTTATCGCCTACGGCAATCCAAATCGTACCGACCGGAGCTTCTTCACCTCCACCGGGACCGGCATAACCAGTAATGGCTATTGCGTACGTGGTTTCCATAGCTTTCAATGCCCCCTCGAACATGGCACGCACCACTTCCTCGCTTACAGCTCCTTTTTCTTCCAACAACTCTTGCGGAACACCAAGGAAACGAGTTTTTATCTCATTGGTGTAACAAACGATGCCTCCTTTGAAATAAGTAGAACTTCCCGGCACGCTGGTTATGGCTGCCGAGATCTGCCCCGAAGTACAACTTTCTGCCGTGCACACCGTCTCCCCTGCTTTCCATAACAGCGGGCTGATTTCACGACTTATGATTTTAGATTCTACATTCATCATATATCTTGATTATTTTAATGTTACTCTTGAATAAGCAGGCATATCTATCGTACAAAAATCCTTATCCTGGTACTTGAAATGCCCGGTAATGGCTATCATGGCTGCATTGTCGGTCGTATAACTGAATTTCGGAATAAAGATTCTCCAACCGTACCTGTCCGCATGTTCCCGGAACGCATTACGCAACCCATTATTGGCCGAAACCCCGCCTGCCACGGCTACCTGCCTGATTCCTGTGTCTTTTGCCGCCTGGCGTAGCTTCTTCATCAGGATATCCACTATCGTATGTTCTAAGGAGGCGGCCAAATCTTCTTTGTGATGCTCGACAAAATCCGGATCTTCCTTCATCCAATCCCGTAAAGAATAAAGAAATGAGGTCTTCAAGCCGCTAAAACTATAATCATATCCTCCGATGTGAGGTTTGGCAAAAGAATACGCCTGCGGATTCCCCTGGCGCGCCAACCTGTCTATTATCGGTCCTCCGGGATAGCCCAACCCCATCACTTTGGAACACTTGTCAATGGCTTCGCCTGCCGCGTCGTCTATCGTCTGCCCCAACACTTCCATGTCATTATAGGCTTTCACCAGAATGATTTGGGAATTGCCGCCGCTTACCAGCAAGCACAAGAACGGAAATTCCGGTTGGTCCCGGTCGCCCTCATCTTCTTTAATAAAATGCGCCAATACATGTCCTTGCAAATGATTGACCTCTATCATGGGAATATCGAGCGCACGTGCAAACCCTTTGGCAAAAGACACCCCCACCAACAAAGAACCCATCAGCCCGGGACCTCGTGTGAAAGCCACAGCCGAAAGTTCCTCCTTGGCCACCCCGGCACGTTTCAACGCTTGGTCCACTACCGGGACCACATTTTGCTGATGGGCACGGGAAGCCAGTTCCGGCACAACTCCACCATACGCCTCGTGCACAGCCTGGCTTGCCGTCACGTTACTTAACAACACCCCATTACGAACCACCGCAGCCGAAGTATCATCGCAACTCGACTCTATACCTAATATAATGATATCTTTCTTTTCCATTTCCTTACGTCCTAATAAATTATGGCGTCTCAATAAGTAAGAATCTCCAAACCGTTTTCTGTCATCAGGAACGTGTGTTCCCATTGCGCACTGGGCAGTTCATCCTCCGTCACGACAGTCCATCCGTCTTCTTCATCCACAAACACCCTCCAATCGCCCATGTTCACCATAGGTTCTATCGTAAACACCATGCCGGGCACCAAGAGCATCCCTGTTCCCTTCCGGCCGAAATGCTCCACATCCGGCTCTTCATGAAACTCCAGTCCCACCCCATGTCCGCACAAATCGCGCACGATGCTGAAACCGCTCTTCCTGGCATGCTTTTCGATGGCATTTCCTATATCCCCCACAAAGCCGAACGGACGGGCAGCTTTCATGCCTATCTCCAGGCATTCGCGCGCGACGTCTACCAATTTCTGCTTCTCGGGTGTGGTCTGCCCGATGACAAACATACGTGAAGCATCGCTGTAATACCCGTCCAATATGGTGGAAACGTCTACATTGACAATATCTCCTTCCTCCAATACATCGAATTCATTAGGTATGCCGTGACAGACCACCTCGTTGATAGAAGTACACACACTCTTAGGAAATCCTTCATAGTTCAGCGGAGCGGGAATGGCCCCATGGCTTACCGTATAATCATATACCATCTCGTCAATCTCAAGCGTAGTCATTCCGGCATGTATCTCTTGGGCCACGAGATCCAACACCCCGGTATTTACCACACCGCTCCTGCGAATCCCCTCTATTTGTTCAGGCGTCTTAATCAATTTACGCGAAGGCACCAAACAGCCTTCTTCCTGAAAAGCCAAAACCTTACGGTCCAAATCCGTCAGTTCGGCTCCTTCTGGGACAATCCAATTCCGTCTTATCTTTCTTCGCATTCTTTCTTTCACAGATTTATCATACAAAAGTACGATAAAAAAATCACTTTTCGACTGTAAAACCTTATAAATATCCCTATACCTTTATATTATTTAGACCAATCCTACGAAAGCCGTCAACACTCCCGCGCTTGACATGCCAAGTCCCGAATGGCACCTGTCGATATTCCAAGTGTCAATATGACAATCCCACCCCCTCGCGGTTCGCTCATTTGCGCCCTTTCCCCGCTGCCGCCGCAAATACGCGATTCTCGCGCATCGGGGAAAGTACAGAATGCCAACCTGTCCCGCATTCCCGCTTCCATAATGCCGTATGAAAGTCCACGCCCGGCGCAAGGCGATACGGAACCCGTAAGCATCCGGGGCGTTCCGCCTCGCAAGAAGGCATTCCGGATCTGCGTCCCTTTCCGCCCCAAATAGCTTAAAAATGGGGCATTCGCCGACCGCCGTGCCACCATCTGCGTAGAATTTTCCAACAACATGCAGACACCTCTCCCACGACATGCGGAGAAAAAAAATGTTTTTTCAGCCGAACGGTTTCTCATTCGGCTGAAAGTGTTTCCTAATTTTGCTTTAGATACGTGAAAAACAAGCCCCGAAACATAAAAAATGTATCCAAATACACCGTCAAGCCTCCTTAACAAAGCCTTTTCGTGAAAGGCAGGCGTAACAGAAACATTCTTTTTGCTTTCACTTTAACACTCCAAAACGGGATCCATACAACATTTTGTCCAAACAAAACATCCGGACGCCCCCTTTATCGGGAACCGCACGAATGTGTATGTTTTTCAGAAACCGGCAACATGTCCGACCGCCAAGCCCCATGGCTTCCTATCGCCTTTTGCCCGTCAACGTTTCCAACTGGCCTCTTCCACACTGAGCGAAACAGACACGGCATCGGAGACCTTGAAATGCACCATTCCTCCAAACCGACTGCTGAAATTGTTCATCCACGGCATCGGAGGAATCCACGGCTGACGGCCTTGCATCGGAAAAAAAGCTTTGCTGCCGTATGCGTACAAACTCACCCTGTCGGTCAACTGGTAACCGGCCAACAAATTGATTCCGAAACGGTTCTCATTCAAGCCGTTCCAAGACAAGCGGTCGTAAAAGCCTCCCACAGACAGCACCAACCGGTCGGTAAGGCTACGCACATACATGGCAGAGATTCCGGTCCCGAATCCCACCCCGGGAAAACGGTTCTTGCCGAACGAGGCCGACACGCTCATGTCCAGGCAGGCATTGAAACCTTCATGCAGTTCCCATAAGCCCCAATATCCGCCATAATAACTTGTCGGGAAATATGCCACGGTACCGTCCCGGTACAATGGAGGCAGAGAAGGGCGAAAAGTCAATCGCGCCGTATCAGCCACCAACGTGTCCGACAAGGCCAACCGCGCACCGACTTTCTTCGGTGTCACATCCGATGCCGACGGCTGTACCTTCAGGCTCACCTTTCCGGCATCCATACCCGTCGGCGAATCCGAACGCAAGACCTCCTGCGCCTGCCCTGCAACCGTACAGGTTACAAACAAAATGAGCAATAAAGCCCGATAAAGACCTTTCTGTTTCATTCTGACCTCCTTATTTTAACGTACACGCAAACGGTCATTTACTTGAATGGCATAATCTGCCGGCAAATTATTCATGTCATACAGGCTCTCCAAACGTATCCCGTAGCGTTGCGCAATATCATACATCGACTCACCGGCCTTCACCACGTGAGGCACGTCCTTGTATTTTTTAGCCGCCTTTTTCCGCTTCCGTTCCAAATACAACACATCACCGGCTTGGATTCGATATCCCTTCGGCAATTCATTGAACTTCCGGATGTCGCGCGCCGACACACCGGTTTCTTCCGCCAACAAATCAAACGTATCCCCAGCACGCGCAATAATATAATAATTCTCATTATTGCGATAAACCAGATGGGACGGCAGCGACTCGCTGTTCAGCTGACGGTCTATGCTGCTGTAATCAAAATGAAGACGAGACGACTTATACTTATCATACTGGTCGAGGTCATACCGTTCTATCAAATCTATCAGCAAGGAAGCGTAACGGGGGTTCGTGGCATAACCACAGCGTTTCAAACCACGTGCCCAACCTTTATAATCTTTCGGGGAAAGTTCAAACAACGAAGAATAACGCGCTTGTTGCAGAAAACGCGAATGGTCTTCGTACGACTCTTCCACGCTGCGGTATTTACGGAACTTCTCATTCCGCGCATCATCGTCCTGCAAGATGTAGGGTCCCTTCCATGCACGCCCGCATTTAATGCCGAAATGATTGTTGGCCTTCCGGGCCAATGTGCTTGTCCCGGCTCCACTTTCCAATAATCCTTGTGCCAACGTGATGCTAGCCGGAATTTTATAACGCAGCATCTGGTCCACGGCCATCCCCTTGTAACGTTCTATATAATTAAGGTATTGCTGGCTGACACCTTGTGCCTGTAGCAAAAAGCTCGTCACGCCGAACAATACGGATAAGAAAACGGTTTTCAATCGCATATCTCAAATATCATGAAGGATTTCTCACACACAAAGTTACCTCTTTTTTCTTCGTTAGTTTTCCCTTTACAAACAAAAAATGTATATTTGTGCATTATTAACCAAAAGAGGAAAGTCCCATGAAAGAAAAAGAAATCATCAGCAAAGTCCGAATATACGACTACGAGGAACTAACGGATGCGGACCGAGAGTTAATAGACAAAGCCAAAGATGCCACACAAACCAGCTATGCACCTTTTTCAAAATTCTGTGTAGGAGCTGCGGCCCGGTTGTCCGATGGCACCATAGTCACAGGAAGCAACCAAGAAAACGCCGCCTTCCCGTCAAGCCTGTGCGCGGAACGTACCGCACTATTCTACGCCAACGCACGCTACCCGGAGAAAAGCGTGGAAGAACTGGCCATTGCGGCATACGCCCACGGGACTTTCCTGAAATCCCCCATCCCTCCTTGCGGAGCTTGCCGGCAAGTCATCCTTGGAGTGGAAGAACGGTACGGTCGCCCCATACGCATCCTGCTGTTCGGAGAAGAGGGCACTTACGTGGTCGACTCCATCAAAGCCCTGCTCCCGTTGCAGTTTACGGGAGAAACCATGAACGAATAAAATATTTTTCGTACCTTTGCGCCGTATTACAAACCAAGACATATATAATAAGGTATATAGAGTATGATTAGCGTATCGAATCTTGCCATCCAGTTCGGGAAAAGAGTCCTGTACAAGGATGTAAACATGAAGTTCACCAATGGAAACATTTACGGGGTCATCGGGGCTAACGGAGCCGGAAAGTCCACGTTGCTGAAAGCCATCTCCGGAGAATTGGAACCGACAAAAGGCAGCGTGGAACTAGGACCGGGCGAAAGGCTCTCCGTACTTAGCCAGGACCACTTCCAATATGACGAATGTACCGTACTGAACACCGTGCTGATGGGACACACCATATTGTGGGACATCATGCAACAACGCGATGCGCTTTATTCCAAAGCTGATTTTTCGGACGAAGACGGCATCAAAGTGGCCGAACTGGAAGAAAAGTTCGCGGAAATGGGCGGATACAATGCCGAAAGCGATGCTGCGGCCTTGTTGAGCGGACTGGGTATCAAAGAAGACAAGCATTACGCACTGATGGGCGAACTGAGCGGTAAGGAAAAGGTACGTGTCATGTTGGCAAAAGCCCTCTTCGGCGAACCGGACAACCTGCTGTTGGACGAGCCGACCAACGACCTCGACCTCGACACGGTGCAATGGCTTGAATCCTATCTTTCCGATTTCGAACATACGGTATTGGTTGTAAGCCACGACCGCCATTTTCTGGATGCAGTTTGTACACATACAGTGGATATTGATTTCGGCAAAGTAACGATGTTTGCAGGCAATTATAGTTTCTGGTACGAATCCAGTCAGTTAGCTCTGCGGCAAGCTCAAAACCAAAAAGCCAAGGCCGAAGAAAAGAAACGGGAATTGGAAGAATTCATCCGGCGTTTTTCAGCCAACGTAGCTAAAAGCAAGCAGACCACCAGTCGGAAAAAGATGTTGGAAAAACTAAATGTAGAGGAAATCCGCCCCTCTACCCGCAAATACCCGGGCATCATTTTCCAGATGGAACGCGAGCCAGGCAACCAAATCCTTGAGGTGAAAGGGTTACGCGCCACGACGGATGACGGAACCGTGCTTTTCAACGACGTGAACTTTACCGTAGAGAAAGGAGATAAAATTGTCTTTCTGAGCCGTGACCCTCGTGCCATGACAGCTTTTTTTGAAATCATCAACGGTAACCGTAAAGCACAAGGAGGCGACTACAAGTGGGGAGTAACCATCACTACGGCATATTTGCCTCTCGACAACACCCGCTTCTTCGAAAGCGACTTGAACCTTGTGGATTGGCTGAGCCAGTTCGGTGAAGGCAACGAAGTTTATTTCAAGAGCTTCCTCGGAAGAATGCTGTTCTCGGGAGAGGAGGTCCTGAAGAAAGTCAACGTGCTTTCAGGAGGAGAGAAGATGCGCTGCATGATAGCCCGCATGCAGCTGAAAAACGCCAACTGCCTCGTTTTGGACACTCCGACAAACCATCTGGATTTGGAGAGCATCCAGGCTTTCAACAACAACCTGAAACTGTTCAAAGGCAACATCTTGTTCTCTAGCCATGACCACGAGTTCATCGAAACCGTAGCCAACCGCATCATCGAGCTCACCCCCAACGGCATTATCGACAAGATGATGGAATACGACGAGTACATTGCTAGCGACCACATCAAGGAGCTTAAAACAAGAATGTACGGGGATTAAAAATATTTTTGAGAAACAAAAGCCGAATGGCAAACTATTTGTAGGGTATTTAGCGACTAAATACCCTTTTAAAATATTGCATCATGGAAAAAAATAAAGATATGAACGAAGAAGAGCTGAAAGCCCAACAAGAGGAAACTTTGGATAATGTAGCAACCACACAACAAGACGAAGGCGACAAAACTGAAGAACAACCTGCAAAGGAAATGTCTGTGGAAGACAAATTGGCTGCTGCAGAAACCAAAGTGGCAGAACTGCAAGACAAATACCTGCGTCAGGTTGCCGAATTTGACAATTACCGCAAACGTACCATCAAAGAAAAGGCTGAATTGATTTTAAACGGGGCGGAAAAAACAATTACGGCCATACTGCCTGTATTGGACGACATGGAACGTGCATTGAAGAATATGGACAAGATGGAAGACGTGGCTGCCGTAAAAGAAGGGGTTGACCTGATATTCCAAAAATTCGTAAAAGTCTTAGGCGAACAAGGGGTCAAGAAAATAGAGACCGAAAATGCCGATTTCAACACGGATTTGCATGAGGCTATCGCCCAAGTACCGGCTCCTTCTGATGAAATGAAAGGTAAAATCATCGACTGTGTCAAAACAGGCTATACTTTAAATGAAAAGGTGATTCGCCACTCTCAAGTGGCCGTAGGACTTTAAACCTCAATAAAATATGGCGAAACGTGACTATTATGAAGTGTTAGGCGTTTCAAAAAACGCCTCGGACGACGAGATAAAAAGGGCTTATAAGAAAATGGCTATCAAATATCATCCCGATCGTAATCCGGATGATAAGGAAGCCGAAGCTAAATTTAAAGAAGCTGCAGAAGCATACGACGTGCTCCGCGACCCGCAAAAACGTGCCCGTTACGACCAGTTCGGGCCAGAAGGCGTAAATGGTGCCGGCGGATTTGGCGGTGGTGGTATGAACATGGATGATATCTTCTCTATGTTTGGTGACATATTCGGAGGCCATGGCGGATTTGGTGGCTTCGGTGGAGGCGGCAGAACCCGGAAACCCCAATACAGAGGAGGGGATCTTCGCCTCAAAGTAAGAATGACGCTCCAGGAAATATCCACAGGAGTAACAAAAAAATTCAAGGTCAAAAAGAAAGTGGCCTGCCCTCATTGCCACGGAAGCGGAGCCGAGGGTAGCAGCGCGACCGAGACATGCCCGACATGCCATGGTAACGGCTTTGTCGTGAAAACCCAACAAAGCATTTTCGGCATGATGCAAACACAAGTTGTTTGCCCCACATGTGGAGGAGAAGGAACTATTATAAAGAATAAGTGCAAAGAATGTGGAGGGGAAGGTGTCGTCAACGGTGAAGAAGTCATTGAAGTGAAAATTCCCGCAGGCGTAGGAGACGGCATGGTCGTCACCGTCACGGGAAAAGGCCATGCAGCCCGACGTAACGGAGTCCCGGGAGACATTCAGGTCTATATCGAAGAAGAGCCGCACAAGGAACTCTTGCGGGAAGACAATAATCTGATATACAATTTGCTTTTGGATGTCCCCACTGCGGCATTGGGCGGCGATGCGGAAATCCCTACCATCGACGGAAAGGTAAAAATCAAAATAGAACCGGGCACACAACCGGGCAAGGTGGTACGCTTGAGAGGCAAGGGGTTGCCTGCCGTACAAGGTTACGGATACGGCACAGGAGACCTTATCGTAAATATCAGTGTGTATATTCCGGAAGCTTTGAGCAAAGACGAAAAGAAGACGTTGGAAGAAATGAAGAAGAGTGATAACTTCGCTCCGAATCCATCCATTAAAGAAAAGATATTCAGAAAGTTCAAAAGCTATTTTGAATAAAAGCTATAAATAAGGAGATGACGTATAAAGAAGCCACGACATATTTGTTTAACAGTGTACCCATGTTCCAAAATGTAGGAGGAACTGCTTACAAAGAAGGTCTAAGCAACACCTTGTTGCTAGATGAGCATTTTGGTCATCCCCACCGTAAATTCAAAACCATCCACGTGGGGGGCACTAACGGCAAGGGGTCGTGCAGCCATACATTGGCAGCCATACTCCAAACCGCAGGTTACAAAGTGGGGCTTTATACGTCACCTCACCTGACCGATTTCAGAGAGCGCATACGGGTAAACGGACAAATGATACCGGAATGCGAAGTGGTTTCTTTTATCGAAGACGAACGCTCTTTCTTCGAACCTCTGCACCCTTCTTTCTTTGAATTGACAACGGCTTTGGCTTTTAAATATTTTGCAAAAGCCGAAGTGGATGTCGCCGTTATCGAAGTGGGCATGGGAGGACGCTTGGATTGCACCAACATCATAACTCCGGATTTGTCCGTCATTACCAATATCAGCTTTGACCATGTACAATTTTTGGGAAACACCCTTGCGAAAATTGCCGGGGAGAAAGCAGGAATCATCAAGCCCGGAGTTCCAGTAGTCATCGGAGAGGCTACCGAGGAAACGAAAAAGGTTTTCAAGGATAAATCATTGGAGATGAATGCACCAATAAGATTTGCAGAAGAAGAGCATGAAATCATCTCCTCCCGTCCGGAAGGCAATACACGTGTTTACGAGACTCTTCATTACGGAAGTTTTATAGGTGAACTGGGAGGACTCTGCCAAGAAAAGAACACGGCAACCATACTTGCAGCTATTGACGAACTACGAAAAGCCGGTTATATTATTGCGCAAGAACACATTGAACTCGGCTTCGGACACGTCTGCAAACTTACCGGTTTACGAGGTCGTTGGCAGCAACTCGGAACGCGCCCCACTGTAATCTGTGACACTGGACATAATACAGGGGGGATAAGTTATATCGCCGAACAACTGGAATGCGTCCAAGCCGATAAACTCCACATTATAATAGGTATGGTGAATGACAAAGATATTCATTCCGTCCTACAACAACTTCCCAAATGTGCCATCTATTATTTCACAAAAGCAAGCGTCAAACGGGCACTTAACGAACACACACTCCAAACACTCGCCCAAGAAGCCGGATTAAGGGGAACTTCCTGGCCCGACGTACGGTCTGCCTTTCAGGCGGCACGGCAATCTTCTACGGAAAAGGATTTGATTTTCGTAGGAGGCAGCACGTTCGTTGTGGCCGACTTTTTAGCCTTTTATCACCCCGAACAAGCATAATCTGCAAATCTTCTCATTTCTGCATCATCTTTTTCCCCGAAATCTTTTGCAATAAGAAAGTTTTTTTCTTATTTTGCATAACGATAATTTAACTTTAAATCATTAGTCTGATGAGTTTAAAAAATATTAGTGGTCTTAAAAGAGAAGATTTTCAAGCAGAAGTTCAGGGCAAACAAACAGATTTGTTTATCCTGAGAAACAATAAGGGGTGTGAAGTAGCCATTACAAACTACGGAGGAGCATTGGTTGCCATCATGGTTCCTGACCGCGACGGAAAAATGGCAAATGTCATTCAAGGACATGACAACATCCAGGAGGTTATCAGTAGCCCGGAGCCATTCCTCAGTACGCTGATAGGCCGTTATGGTAATCGTATCTGTAAGGGTAAATTCACGTTAGAAGGGAAAGAGTATTCATTGACGGTTAATAACGGGCCGAATAGCCTTCACGGCGGTCCGACCGGATGCCATGCCCGGGTTTGGGATGCCCGACAGACGGACGAGCGTACCTTACTTTTACATTATACATTCGCAGATAATGAAGAAGGCTTTCCTGGAAAATTAGACATGGATGTCACTTATTCGTTCACCAACGACAATGAATTGATCATCGAATACAAAGGGACAACCGACAAAACAACCATCGTCAATATGACTAATCACGGGTTCTTCAGTTTGGCCGGTATTGCCAACCCCACTCCAACTATTGAAAAACTGCAATGTCAGATTAATGCTGATTATTTCATTCCTATTGACAACACCTCTATTCCTACGGGAGAAATCAAACCTGTAAAAGGCACTCCTTTTGATTTTACGACCTCGCGTGAAATCGGCGAACGCATAGATGCCGATAACGAACAGACGCGGAATGGCGCCGGTTACGACCATTGCTTCGTCCTCAACAAGAGAGAAGTAGGCGAACTGAGTTTTGCAGCTAAAATATACGAGCCTGTTTCCGGCCGTACAATGGAAGTTTATACCACCGAACCTGGAGTTCAAGTATACACGGATAATTGGGCTGACGGATACAAGGGACAATTGGGAGCAACATTCCCGCGTCGAAGCGCAATTTGCTTTGAAGCCCAACATTTCCCCGATTCTCCCAATCGCCCCTACTTTCCGTCTGTAGTTCTAAAACAGGGAGAAACTTATACCCAAACCACAATCTATAAATTCGGTACTGAAAAATAAGTGAAACTATAATAGAAAAACAAATCTTAAAAAAACAAATTATCAAATGACTCAAAAAACGCAACCGAACTACACGTTCGCCCTCACGGTGGTCATTATCGTTTGCTTCCTTATCGGTTTCGTAACGACAATGAACAATTCTATGATTGGATTCTGCAAGACCGTATTCAACCTGACAGAAGCACAGGGACAACTCGTTAATTCCGCATTTTATGGAGCTTATGCCTTGTCAATTCCCTTTGCTCTTATGATGAACAAGATTGGTTATAAGATGACATTGGTTCTCGGCTTGGCCGTTGTTGGATTGGGATTCGTAATCAATTACTTTGGTATCTCAACGAATTTGGATGCCGCCCAGACGACCATCTATAATATCTTCTTAGCCAGCATGTGTTGTGTGGCATTGGGTATCGTCATGTTACAACTTGTAGCGAATCCGTACGTAATGGTATTGGGTGCACCAGAGAAAGGTGCATTCCGTATGACGTTAAGCCAGGCCCTAAATTCTGTAGCCACGACATTGGCTCCGATGTTTATTACCTACTTTATTATTGCAGGCAAATCGGAAGATCAATTAAGCGGAAATGACGTGACCGTTCCGTTCTTGGGATTGGGTATTTTTACTTTCCTGCTTTGCATCATTCTTTACTTCTTGAAACTTCCGGAAATCAAAGAAGAAGAGCAAGCTGCCGACAATGGTGACACACGAGAATACAAATCGAGCGTGTTCAAGTACCCCCACGTATGGTTTGGTGCTTTTGCCATCTTTATGTATATGGGATTGGAAATCGGTATTCCCTCCATGTTGTCTGCTTATTTCGACAGCAAGCCTGATTTGGGCGGCAAAGCCGAAGATTTCCTGCCCTTGTACTGGGGTGGTATGATGGTTGGACGTTTCATCGGTGCCGGTGTGTTAAGCAAATACCAACCACGCCATTTGTTGACGGTTTGCCTTCTCGGAGGTGCGGCATGCGTCGGCATTTCATTCGTTCTTCCGGGGATGGCGGCCGTATACGCCATGTTGGCAGCCGGCTTGTTCCACTCTGTAATGTGGCCGCTCATCTTCAACCTCGGTTTGCAGGAATTGGGACCACATACAAAAGCAGCTAGCGGTATCATTAACATGGGTGTAATAGGTGCGGCCACACTGCCGTTGTTGATGGGTGTCGTAGTGGACCATACAGGTGTAGGAATGGCAATCTGCATGATGTTTATCTACTACCTCTATGTTATTTGGTTCTGTTGGAAAGGTTCTAAGGTAGGACTTAAAGGATAAGAAAAATCTCTTTTTATTAACCTCATAAAATAAATGGATTATGAAATTGACAATAGATGATGTAAGAAGCCGTTTCATTGAACATTTTGATGGAACAACCGGTTCTGTATATGCTTCTCCGGGTCGTATCAACCTCATCGGTGAACACACTGATTATAATGACGAATTTGTATTCCCCGGTGCTGTTCAACAAGGTATGATAGCTGAAATAAAAGTAAACGGGACAAGAAATGTACGTGCCTACTCTATCGACTTGAAAGATTACGTGGAGTTTTCTTTAGACGATGAAAAGGGACCAAAAGCAAGTTGGGCTCGCTACATTTTCGGCGTGTGCCGGGAAATGATGGCATTGGGTGTTCCTGTGGAAGGTTTTAACACAGCATTCGCTGGCGATGTTCCTCTCGGCGCAGGAATGTCTTCTTCTGCTGCATTGGAAAGCGTATATGCTTTTGCACTCAACGATATGTTCGGCGAAAACAAAATAGACAAAATGACATTGGCTAAAGTAGGACAGGCTACAGAACATAAATATTTGGGATGCAATTGCGGTATCATGGACCAATTCGCTTCTGTTCACGGTAAAGCAGGTAGTTTGATGCGTTTGGATTGCCGTAGCGGTGAGTTTGAATACTTCCCGTTCGACCCGAAAGGCTATAAATTGGTATTGGTAAACTCTTGCGTAAAGCACGAACTTGTAGGTTCCCCCTATAATGACCGCCGCAGAAGTTGCGAAAACGTAGCTGCCACCATCAACAAGCATCACCCAGAGGTAAAAAGTTTACGCGATGCAGACTATGCCATGTTGGACGAAGTGAAGAACGAAGTATCAGCTGAAGATTTCATGCGAGCTAAATATGTCATTGGCGAGAAAGAACGTGTCTTGGCTGTTTGTGACGCTTTGGAGAAAGGCGACTACGAAACCGTAGGACAGAAAATGTACGAAACCCATTACGGCCTGAGCAAAGAATACGAAGTTTCCTGCCCGGAATTGGACTTTCTGAATGATATAGCAAAAGAAGAAGGGGTAACTGGTTCTCGTATTATGGGAGGAGGGTTCGGAGGTTGTACTATCAACCTTGTAAGTGATGAACTTTATGACAACTTCGTAAAAGTAGCCAAATCGAAATTCAAAGAAAAATTCGGCAAAGAACCGGTCATTATTGATGTAGTCATCGGAGACGGATCCAGAAAACTCTGCTAAAAACAAAATCTTAGCATCTTATTTATGTAGAAAAAGGGAATCATTATAATGTAGTGGTTCCCTTTTTATTAACGCAACCCACAACTGAATAAAATGGTGTCTTATCTATCTTATTTTTCTACAGTTGTACGGTTTTTAATAAACTATAACATAGAAAAAAGAATAAAAAGAAGTGTAAGGCATACACCTTATGCCCAAAAACATCTATATTTGCAATAGAAATACGAGATAAAGTCGTAACTTTACATTCAATTTAAATCTTTTAATTCATTCACCATGAAAAAAGAAAGAAATGCAATCTTAGGTGTAGGACTTATCACAGTTCTTTTGGCTTCATGTAGCCAACAACCTCAAAGTAATTTAACCGTTTCAGGACTTGATCCGCAGAATTTCGTAGCCGACGTAAAAGGCAAACCGACAAGTTTGTACACTCTTAAAAATTCCAATGGAATGGAAGTTTGTATCACAAACTTTGGCGGGCGGATCGTATCTATTATGGTACCAGACAAAAATGATTCTTTACGCGATGTCGTGTTAGGTTTCGACAGTATAGCCGATTACATTAACAAGCCCAGTGATTTCGGGGCCGCAATAGGTCGCTATGCCAATCGAATAAACAAAGGCAGAATCGTTATTGATGGGGATTCTATTCAATTGCCCACCAATAATTTTGGCCATTGTCTGCATGGAGGGCCTCAAGGATGGCAATATCAAGTGTATGAGGGAAAGCAATTGAACGATACGACACTGACTATGACGATGTATTCTCCTGACGGGGACCAAAACTTCCCGGGAACTGTAACAGCAACAGTGACCTATACCCTAAGCAGTGATAATGCTCTGGACATTAAATACGATGCAACCACAGATAAGAAGACCGTCATCAATATGACCAACCATTCTTATTTCAACTTATCAGGCAATCCGTCTCAACCAGCTACCGATCATATTTTATATATCAATGCGGACAACTATACTCCTGTAGACAGTACATATATGACTACGGGCGAAATCGTTACGGTAAAAGAAACTCCAATGGATTTTACTACTCCGAAAGCCGTAGGACAGGATATAGACAAATTTGATTTTATCCAACTGAAAAACGGCAACGGTTATGACCATAATTGGGTATTGAACACCCAAGGAGATATCAACCAATTAGCAGCAAAACTAACTTCGCCGACAAGCGGCATCTCATTAGAAGTTTATACGAATGAACCCGGCATTCAAGTCTACAGCGGAAACTTCTTGGATGGTACATTAAGCGGAAAGAAAGGAATCGTATACAACCAACGTGCTTCCGTTTGCCTCGAAACCCAGCACTACCCCGATAGCCCGAATAAACCGGAATGGCCTTCGGTAATATTGGAGCCGGGACAGGCTTATCACAGCGAATGTATTTTCAAATTCACCGTGGAGAAATAATCATCATTAACTATATCATCAAACAAAAACAAAGACATGAATTGGAATTCAAATGAATTTATATGGCTTGACTGGTTGGTTCTCGCCATCGGAGTCATAGCGATTGTATGGGCTGTCTACCGTTCCATCAAAAAAGACAAAGAGAAAATGCAAGGGGCCGACAGCCAAGATTACCTTTTCGGAAAGGGCGAACCTTGGTACATCATCGGTGCGGCTATTTTTGCAGCCAATATAGGTTCCGAACACCTTGTCGGTCTGGCCGGCACAGGAGCCAAAGACGGTGTAGGCATGGCCCATTGGGAAATGCAAGGATGGATGATTCTGATATTAGGTTGGTTGTTCGTTCCATTCTATCAATTGTTGAATAACAAAATGGGAAAGATTATCACGATGCCGGACTTCCTGAAATTCCGCTATACCCAACGTACAGGTTCGTGGCTGTCCATCATCACACTGATTGCCTACGTGTTGACCAAAGTCTCCGTCACTGCGTTTACCGGTGGTATCTTCTTTGAGTATCTCCTCGGCCTTCCGTTCTGGTACGGTGCGATTGGCCTTATCGCAATCACTGCCGTATTCACGGTATTTGGCGGAATGAAAGGAGTAATGACTTTATCCGCCATCCAGACCCCGATTCTCATTATCGGTTCTTTCTTGGTTCTGTTCCTCGGTTTGAACATGTTGGGTGACGGTAGCATCACTGAAGGATGGTCTCAAATGATGGCCGTATGCAATGCAGCCCATGATGGGTTCGGAACAACCCACATGTTCCACACCGATCCCGCTGACCCCATGTATCCGCAATTCCCCGGTTATGTGGTCTTCCTCGGTGCGTCAATCATCGGTTTTTGGTATTGGTGTACAGACCAGCATATTGTACAACGTGTACTCGGACAAACCAAAGGTGAAGATAACGGCAAAGTCATGGCACGTGCGCGCCGTGGTACAATTGCGGCCGGTTATTTCAAACTCCTTCCGGTTTTCATGTTCCTCATTCCCGGCATGGTGGCTTTTGCACTTTCCCAAAAAGCCGGCAGTGGTATTGTCATGGATATCACTAACACCCATGACACCGATGGTGCTTTTGCCATGATGGTAAAAAACATTCTCCCGGCTGGAATTAAAGGTATTGTGACTATCGGTTTTATCTGTGCACTCGTAGCTTCCTTGGCCGCATTCTTCAATAGCTGTGCCACTTTGTTTACAGAGGATTTCTACAAGCCTATGAAAAAAGGGAAGAGTGAAAGTCATTATGTATTGGTAGGACGTGTGGCTACAGTTGTGGTCGTATTGCTCGGATTGGCATGGATGCCCATCATGATGAACATGGGTAACTTATACTCATACCTTCAAGATATCCAATCCTTGATTGCCCCAGCCATGGTTGCCGTATTCACCCTTGGTATATTCTCCAAGAGAATCACTCCGAAAGCGGGTGAATGGGGTCTGATTGGCGGTTTCCTGATTGGTATGGTACGTTTGCTCACCAACGTCATTACCGACTCTGGAAAAGCTGTCATGGACGGCGCATTTTGGGAATATACCAGTTGGTTCTGGCAGACCAATTGGCTCATCTTCGAGGTCTGGCTGCTCGTATTCATCATCATTCTGATGTACATTGTATCAATGTTCACAGCGAAACCATCTGCCGAGCAGATTGCTGCAATCACCTTTACAGGCAATTATAAGAAGACCATCCGTGAAAGTTGGAACGTTTGGGATGTCATAGCCTCTTTAGGTGTCATCATACTCTGTGCCTTATTCTATGCATATTTCTGGTAACACAAATATAGATAATGACCACCTATTATAATATAAACCCTCGATTCTACGTTTCCGTAGATTGCATCATATTCGGCTTTGACAAGGGCAGTTTAAAACTGCTCTTGCTCAAGCGGAATTTCGAACCGGCAAAGGGTAGTTGGTCCTTAATGGGTGGATTCGTGCAAGACGGAGAAAGCGTAGACGATGCAGCCAAAAGAGTCTTGGCAGAACTGACAGGACTTGAAAACGTATATATGGAACAGGTCGGAACTTTTGGAGAAGTAGACCGTGACCCGGGAGAAAGAGTAATATCCGTGGCATATTATGCATTAATCAACATCAATGAATATGACCGGAATCTGGTACAGCAGCATAATGCGCATTGGGCGGAAATCAACGAAATTCCACCACTAGTTTTCGACCATTCCCAAATGGTAAATCAAGCCAGAATCATGTTGCAAAAGAAAGCCTCTTCCGAACCTATCGGTTTCAACCTTTTGCCAAGTATGTTCACTCTGTTCCAATTGCAAAGTTTGTACGAAGCTATCTATGGGGAGCCTTTTGATAAACGGAATTTCCGCAAACGGGTTGCAGACTTGAACTATATCGAAAAAACAGATAAAATTGATAAAACAGGGTCGAAACGGGGAGCTGCTTTATATAAGTTCAACGAAAACGCTTACCGTAAAGCCCCTAAATTTAAATTATGAACTATGTTAGAAGAACTCAAAGAAAAGGTATATCAAGCCAATCTTGATTTAGTAAAACAAGGTTTGGTTATCTTCACATGGGGAAATGTATCAGGCATCGACCGTGAAAAGGGACTCGTAGTCATCAAACCGAGCGGCGTGGACTACGATACAATGAAGGCCTCGGACATGGTTGTGGTAGATTTGGAAAGCGGCAAGGTGGTAGAAGGAGAATTGAATCCTTCATCCGACACACCGACACATCTTGTCCTCTACAAAGCTTTCCCGAACATTCAAGGAGTAGTCCACACCCACTCCACTTATGCTACCGCATGGGCTCAGGCCGGCAAAGACATTCCTAATATCGGGACGACACATGCCGACTATTTCCACGAAGCTATCCCCTGCACCTCCGACATGACAAAGGCAGAAGTAGAAGGACAATACGAATTGGAAACCGGCAATGTTATCGTTAAACGGTTTGAAGGAATCAACCCCGACCACACACCAGGTGTATTGGTAAAGAATCACGGTCCGTTCAGTTGGGGTACGAGTCCGGCCAATGCCGTTTACAATGCCAAGGTGATGGAGCAGTGTGCCAAAATGGCTTTCGTATCCTTTATGGTAAACCCTGAAACCACAATGAATCCACTGCTCATCGAGAAGCATTATAACCGTAAACACGGACCGAACGCCTACTACGGACAGAAAAAGAAATAAACAAAGTATATTAACTAACAAATCTCTAACAATTTAAAATTTTTATCATGAACGCATTTGATCAATATGAAGTATGGTTTGTTACGGGAGCACAGCTTCTGTACGGTGGTGACGCAGTAGTGGCAGTCGACGGTCACTCCACTCAAATGGTTAACGGTTTGAATGCCTCCGGCAAACTTCCCGTTAAAGTAGTCTATAAAGGAACGGCCAATTCTTCCAAAGAAGTGGAAGCCGTATTCAAAGCAGCCAACAATGACGAGAAGTGCATTGGCGTAATCACCTGGATGCACACATTCTCACCGGCTAAGATGTGGATACACGGTTTGCAGCAGTTAAAGAAACCGTTGCTCCATCTCCACACGCAGTTCAACAAAGAGATACCTTGGGATACCATGGATATGGACTTTATGAACCTGAACCAATCTGCCCACGGTGACCGCGAATTCGGGCATATCTGTACCCGTATGCGTATCCGCCGTAAAGTAGTCGTAGGTTATTGGCAAGACGAGGATACCCAACACAAGATTGCCGTATGGATGCGTGTTTGTGCCGCATGGGCTGATGCACAAGACATGTTGATTATCCGTTTCGGAGACCAGATGAACAATGTAGCCGTAACAGACGGGGATAAAGTCGAGGCAGAACAACGCATGGGCTATCATGTAGACTACTGTCCGGTTAGCGAACTGATGCAATACCATGCAGAAGTAAAAGATGCCGATGTGGAAGCTTTAGTGAAAACCTATTTTAATGAATACGATCACGATGCCACATTGGAAGACAAGACCACTGAAGCTTATCAAAAGGTGTGGAACTCAGCTAAGGCTGAACTCGCCCTGCGAGCCATCTTGAAAGCCAAAGGAGCCAAAGGTTTCACAACCAACTTCGATGACTTGGGACAAACAGACGGCAGCCATTTCGACCAAATCCCCGGCTTAGCTTCACAACGTTTGATGGCCGATGGTTATGGTTTCGGTGCCGAAGGCGACTGGAAGTCTGCCGCTCTCTACCGTACGGTATGGGTAATGAACCAAGGTCTGCCTACAGGTTGTTCATTCTTGGAGGATTACACGTTGAATTTCAATGGAGAGAACAGTTCTATCCTGCAAGCTCACATGTTGGAAGTTTGCCCGCTCATCGCAGCAAAGAAACCGCGTCTGGAAGTACATTTCCTTGGTATCGGTATCCGCAAGAGCCAGACAGCCCGTTTGGTCTTCACTTCAAAAGTAGGCAAAGGCTGCACTGCCACGGTCGTTGATTTGGGCAACCGTTTCCGCCTCATTGTAAACGATGTGGAATGTATCGAACCGAAACCTCTGCCTAAGCTCCCTGTGGCTTCCGCATTATGGAAACCCATGCCGAACTTCGAAATCGGTGCAGGTGCCTGGATTTTGGCCGGTGGAACACACCATTCTTGCTTCTCATACGACTTGACAGCCGAATATTGGGAAGACTATGCCGAAATTTCCGGTATCGAAATGGTACACATCAACAAAGACACGACTATCAGCGAGTTCAAGAAGGAACTCCGCATGAACGAAGTGTATTATATGCTGAACAAAGCACTTTGCTAATAGCATACCGGCAAAGGATTTAAAATTAAAAGTGCTCGGCGAGCTATCGTTTGCAGCACTTTTAATTTATTCATTTATTATTGTTATACTTTAATTTATAGGGTTAAATATGAAAACAGATGCTAAGTCAACCATCGAAACCGGAAAAGCTATCCTGGGTATAGAATTCGGTTCTACACGAATCAAGGCGGTCCTGATTGATCCTGAGAACCACCCCATCGCCCAAGGAAGTCATACTTGGGAAAACCAGTTGGTAGATGGCCTTTGGACATACAGTATAGAAGAAATATGGTATGGACTGCAAGATTGCTATGCCGATCTCCGTGCCAATGTAAAAAAGCAATATGACACAGAAATAGAGACCTTGGCAGCCATTGGCGTCAGCGCTATGATGCACGGCTACATGGCATTCGACAAGAATGAAGAGATTCTGGTCCCTTTCCGTACATGGAGAAACACGAACACCGGGCAAGCCGCTGCAGCTCTATCCGAGCTTTTTGTCTACAACATCCCTCTCAGATGGAGCATCTCTCATTTATATCAAGCCATACTGAACAACGAAAAGCATGTCAACGAAATAGATTTCCTGACTACGCTTGCGGGTTACGTACATTGGCAACTTACGGGTGAAAAGGTATTGGGCATTGGCGATGCATCTGGCATGCTTCCCATCGACCCGGCCACCAAGAACTATTCGGCTGAAATGGTGGCCAAGTTTGACAAACTGGTTGCCCCCAAAGGATATGGTTGGAAACTGG
The DNA here is from genome assembly GCF_000205165.1 of Paraprevotella xylaniphila YIT 11841. GTDB lineage: Bacteria > Bacteroidota > Bacteroidia > Bacteroidales > Bacteroidaceae > Paraprevotella > Paraprevotella xylaniphila. Next base: position 110,950 of record NZ_GL883805.1, read on the forward strand.
AAAATATTCTCCCCAAGGTATTGAATGCTGGCGAAAATGCCGGCCTGCTCACTCCTGAAGGAGTCAAGAGACTGGACGTATCCGGCAATTTGAAAGCTGGCATACCGCTTTGTCCCCCGGAGGGTGACGCCGGAACCGGTATGGTGGCCACGAATGCAGTCAAACAACGTACCGGAAATGTTTCGGCCGGAACTTCTTCCTTCTCCATGATCGTATTGGAAAAGGAATTGTCCAAACCTTACGAGATGATAGACATGGTAACCACGCCGGACGGAAGCCTCGTCGCCATGGTACACTGCAACAACTGTACTTCCGACCTCAACGCATGGGTCAACCTTTTCAAGGAGTTCCAAGAACTTCAGGGCCAGCCCGTCGATATGGACGACATATACGGCAAGCTTTACAACCACGCACTCACAGGCCATCCGGATTGCGGTGGACTCGTATCCTACAATTATTTCTCTGGCGAACCTGTTACCGGACTTGCCGAAGGCAGACCTTTATTTGTCCGCTCCGCCAATGACAAATTCAACTTGGCCAACTTTATGAGGGCACACTTATATGCTTCTGTCGGTGTTCTTAAGATTGGTAACGACATCCTTTTCAACGAAGAAAAAATCAGAGTGGACCGGATTACCGGCCACGGGGGCTTGTTCCGTACCAAGGGAGTAGGCCAACGGGTTTTGGCAGCAGCCATTAACTCTCCGATATCTGTCATGGAAACAGCCGGAGAAGGCGGTGCATGGGGAATCGCCCTGTTGGGTTCCTACCTTGTAAACAACGAAAAGAAACAATCACTGGCTGACTTCTTGGACGAACATGTCTTTGCCGGTGATGCAGGCATAGAGGTTTCACCCACAGCAGAGGACGTGGAAGGCTTCAACAAATATATTGAAAACTATAAGGCCGGACTGCCCATTGAAGAAGCAGCCGTCCGGTTCAAAAGATAAATATTCGGAATAAAACCATTATCTTTGTTCTTATAAAATACAAAAAAACAGGATTTAAAACTGTTTAAGTATGGATTCAATTTAAAATTTAGTGAATATGAATAGCAAACAAGTAATGAACCACGCAGCCGACAACATCCGTATCCTGGCTGCTTCCATGGTTGAAAAGGCCAAATCCGGCCACCCGGGCGGTGCAATGGGTGGTGCTGACTTCATCAACGTATTGTACTCCGAATTTTTGCAATATGATCCGGCTAATCCTAAATGGGAAGGACGCGACCGTTTCTTTCTCGACCCCGGACACATGGCTCCCATGCTCTATTCGCAATTGGCCCTCATCGGCAAGTTCACGCTTGACGAACTGAAACAGTTGCGCCAATGGGGTTCTCCCACCCCGGGCCATCCCGAAGTAGACGTAATGCGCGGCATCGAAAACACTTCAGGTCCGTTGGGACAGGGACACGTGTTCGCCGTTGGTGCAGCCATCGCTGCCAAGTTTTTGGCCGCACGTACCGGCAATCCGACTTTTGCCAAAGAGACCATCTACGCATATATTTCCGACGGGGGCATCCAGGAAGAAATCTCCCAAGGTGCCGGACGTATTGCAGGTTGCCTCGGCCTGGACAACCTGATCATGTTCTACGACTCCAACGACATCCAACTTTCTACCGAGACCAAGGATGTAACAACCGAGGACACAGCCATGAAATACCGTGCATGGAACTGGAACGTCATTGAAATCAACGGTAACGACTGCGAACAGATTCGCGAGGCGTTAAACGCTGCAAAAGCAGAAAACCAACGTCCTACATTGATTATCGGTAAGTGTATCATGGGCAAGGGTGCCCGTAAGGACGACAACTCTTCCTACGAACATAACTGTAAGACACACGGTGCTCCTCTCGGTGGAGACGCTTATAAGAACACCATGGTGAACCTCGGTGCAGACCCGGAAAATCCGTTCGTGATTTTCGACGACGTGAAGGAACTTTATGCCAAACGTGCCGAAGAACTGAAAGGTATCGTAGCCGCCCGCGTGGAAGAAGAAAAAGCATGGGCTTCTGCCAATCCCGAAAAAGCAGCACAACAGGCCGAATGGTTCAGCGGAGCAGCGCCCAAGGTGGACTGGACTGCCATCAAACAGAAAGCAGGTGATGCCACCCGTAACGCCTCTGCTGCCGTACTGGGCGCATTGGCAGAACAAGTGCCCAACATGATTTGCGCTTCGGCCGACCTTTCCAATTCTGATAAGACCGACGGCTTCCTGAAGAAGACACACGCCTTTACTTCCGGTGATTTCAGCGGTGCGTTCTTCCAAGCTGGCGTAGCCGAGCTGACCATGGCCTGCTGCTGCATCGGTATGATGCTCCACGGCGGTGTCATTGCTGCTTGCGGTACATTCTTCGTATTCTCGGACTATATGAAACCGGCCGTACGTATGGCAGCTTTGATGCAAGTTCCTGTGAAATTCATTTGGACACACGACGCATTCCGTGTAGGCGAAGACGGCCCGACCCATGAACCGGTTGAACAAGAGGCACAAATCCGCCTGATGGAAAAGCTGAAGAACCATCATGGCCAGAATTCCTTGCTCGTGCTCCGTCCTGCTGACGCAGAAGAGACTACAGCATGTTGGAAACTCGCCATGGAGAACACCGACACTCCGTCCGCCCTCATCCTTTCCCGCCAAAACATTGAGATGTTGCCGGAAGGAAATGATTATAGCCAGGCAGCCAAAGGTGCTTATATCGTTGCCGGTTCCGATGAGAATCCTGACGTTATCCTCGTGGCTTCCGGTTCCGAAGTATCTACGCTCGTGGCGGGTGCAGCCTTGTTACGGGCAGACGGTGTGAAAGTACGCATCGTAAGCTGCCCGTCAGAAGGTTTGTTCCGTAGCCAATGTCCGTGTTATCAGGAAGAGATTCTGCCCGCCGGTGCCAAGATATTCGGCCTCACCGCCGGTCTGCCCGTCAACCTCCAAGGTCTGGTAGGTGCCAACGGCAAGGTGTTCGGCTTGGAAAGCTTCGGTTTCTCGGCTCCCTACAAGGTGCTCGATGAGAAACTCGGCTTCACGGCACTGAACGTGTACAACCAAGTCAAAGAAATGCTCTGATGATGAAAGTGAAGACTGTCGGTCTGGCCTCAGACCACGCAGGGTATGCACTCAAGCAATTCGTGAAGGAATACCTGGCCGAAAAAGGCTATGCCTACAAGGACTTTGGTACGGATTCCGAAGCCAGTTGCGACTACGCCGATTATGCCCATCCTTTGGCACGAGCCGTAGAAGACGGCGAATGCTATCCGGGCATAGCTATATGCGGCAGTGGCGAAGGTATCAGCATGACGCTGAACAAGCACCAAGGCATACGCGCAGGCTTGAGTTGGATTCCGGAAATCGCCCATTTGTGCCGTCAGCACAACGATGCCAATGTGTTGGTCATGCCGGGACGTTTCATCGATACGGAAATGGCACGCAAAATCATGGACGAATTCTTCGCCACGGATTTCGAGGGCGGTCGTCATCAAAAACGGATAGACAAAATGCCGGTAAAATAATCCGCGTCTTTCCTTTTTTCATATCATACAGCCGCAATCCTTCATAAAGGATTGCGGCTGTATTTCTAATATGGGGGATTTACTCGGGAAAATCCCTGTTCTATCTTTCTTAATCACCGGAAAATCATTACATTTGCACATAAGCTTGAACCAAGGGGTTTGCAAGATAAAATCCAAAAAGAATACATCATGAAAAAAATTCTACTTTGGCTGAATGCCATCTTCATTCTGTGCTCATCCACCTCGACACAAAACCCAACAGATGTACCGGGCATAGATACCCTAGCCTCCCGTGTAAAACTTTTCGGAGAAACCTTGCCACAAGAGAAAGTGTACCTGCACATAGACAACACTTGCTATTTCGTAGGCGACACCATTTGGTACAAAGGTTACGTAACCCGCAGCGACAAAGAAACCCTCACGGACTTGAGCCGTATCCTGTACGTGGAGTTACTCACACCGGACGGTTATCTGGTGGAACGCCAGCAGCTGGAAATGCCGGACGGCACGGCACACGGTGCTTTTCTGCTCACCGACTCCCTGTACGCCGGGTATTACGAACTACGAGCCTATACACGTTGGATGCTGAACTTCGGCTGTTATGAACATCCTCACTCCCCCTACACAGAAGAGATGTTTTACAACAAACAGATGGCAAAAGATTACTTCCGCGACTACGACAAGCTCTACTCACGTGTGTTTCCCGTATTCGATCGTCCGTCCTCTCCCGGCACTTACCCAAAAGACATGACGCTTCGCCCTCTGCGACGATACTTCCGCACACGGAAAGGGAAACCGGACATGGACTTGAAATTCTATCCGGAAGGGGGCACACTCGTGGCCGGACTACCCGGACACGTGGCCTTCGAACTGAACGATGAGAACGGACAGCATGTCGATGCAGAACTCACAATATACGATTGTCATGAGCAGATTGTTGCACGTACGCATACCGTCCATCGCGGACGCGGCACGTTCTACATCCCCCAAGTCTCAGCCGAAGAAAGATACAAAGCCGTATTCCGATACGGGAAATATGAATATGAAGTGGAATTACCAGAAGTTGAGGATACAGGATGCACGTTGCGCATCACACAAAATGACAGCCTGGTCCATACCCGGATAGAAAGTCATGGACTGTCCGACGAGAAAATCGGCTTACAAATCCTACACGGTGGAGCCACACAGGCTTTCTTGGCCTTAGGGCTGGACAGTCAAGGAAAAGCCTCAGCAGATATTCCGGCCGACAGCTTGGCTGAAGGAGTGAACCAAATGACCCTCTTCGACGGACGTGGACACATCTTGGCCGAACGCCTTTTCTTCGTCAACCACCATACCCCTTCACGTACATTACTGACCGTAGACGGAGTAAAAAGAGAATATGCACCGTTCGAGCCTATAGAAATACGTCTGAAACTCCATGCCTCCCTACCTGACTCTGCCCGGTTGTCCATTTCCGTACGTGACCACAGTACGGATGAATCAACCTATGACAACGGCACAATACTTACCGAAATGCTGCTTTGCAGTGACCTGAAAGGCTTCGTGGAGGACCCGGGATATTATTTCGAAGCAGACGACAGTATACACCGCCGCAATCTCGACCTGCTCATGCTCGTACAGGGATGGCGGCGCTACGAATGGCACGAGATGGCAGGCGTGGAACCGTTCCGCCTGTCTTTCTATCCCGAACGGATGCAAACCCTGACAGGCAGCGTGCATCCCACCTACTCACTCTTGCCAGAAGCCGACTATGGCGATACTATCTACATCCCGGGGATGGGAAAAGAGCTTCCCCTCTACACTACGGCCGGCACGCCGTTTTCGTTGGACGACCTTTACGGCACGACTTACAGCGGCAAGATGAAAAAGGAAGTGACCGTGACAGCCACTTTCGCCCAAGGCACTGACATCGTGGAAGCCTCACAGGACACCAAAGGAGGGCGTTTCACCATGCTCTCCCCCATCCTGCACGGTGATTGCAGCCTCTTCCTGACGGCTACGGACTCCACCAAATTCAGCAAGCGGAAGGAGAAACGGAATTACAAGGAGTTCCACGACGAAGAAGCCTACCCGGACTATTACGTGAAGCAAGACCGCTTCTATCCCGTCTTCCCCAAGCCATACAGCTATTATCATGATGCCGTATTCGAAAACATGGAAAACACGTCACTTCTGCCGGACAGTCTGGTTTCGGGCACGCACCTTATGTCTGCCGTGACCGTATGCAACAAGCGCGGCGGTTTGCGCAAACTCAACCTGAAGAAACCCACGCTCGTGGTGGATGCCTACGAGGCGTTCAACCTGGCAGCAGATTACGGACTGAACTCTGGCATGTATGACTGGCGCACTTTTACCAAACAAGTCTGCACAGCCTACATCGGCGACATGAACCAGTCCCGCCATTACTTCATACAGGAACGTTACGACAGCCTGCCGCTCAACCACAAGGACAAGACATTACCTGTGGGAGTGGCCATCACCAACCAAACGGAAGCCGTACGCCGCAAATACCACAAGCTCTACAATCTGGACAAACTTTACATCTACACCGACTATTCCCCCCGCGAGGAAAACAGTTGGAAGTACAGCGGTACAGACCAACCCGACGTGGTGGTAGACTACCGCCTTTTCCCGGGTGAAGCACGACAATACACCTTCCGTGACCGCCGTTACCTCGTGAGAGGCTACTCCGTGTGCAAGGACTTCTATCACCCGGACTATAGCCGGCGTCCCCTGCCTGGCACTGCAGACTATCGCCGCACGCTGTATTGGAATCCCGAAGTGAAGTTCAATGCACAAGGAGAGGCACAGCTACGTTTTTACAATAACAACAAAAGAACCACCTTATCCATAGAGGCGGAAGGAATAACCCGAACAGGACTTCCTGTAACCACAACTCTTTCCCTTTCATCCAAATAGACCATTTCTGTCTCATATAAGAACACTTCCGCCCTAAAATTAAGTCCTACCTTTGTAGGACATTCATATTTTTTACACAGATAAAAATACAACAATGGGAAAAGAATCAGCAGAAAGAATTCAAACTTCCCTTCTCAGCAAAGCCGAGAAGAAAGCACTGGTATGGTTAGCCCAAAGACAACCCGGATGGATGACTTCGGACACATTGACTTATATCGGCGTATTGGGTACAGTAATTTATGCCATAGGGGGATGGCTGTCGAATACAGACATCAAATATTTGTGGCTTTCATCGTTCGGGTTGGTACTTCATTGGTACGGCGACAGCCTGGACGGCACACTGGCACGTTTCCGTAATACCCAACGGCCGGTATACGGTTTCTTCATCGACCATACATTGGATGCCGTCACCACCTGCCTCATCTTTCTTGGTGCCGGACTTTCTCCAATGTTCCGCATGGATGTGGCATTGGCTGCCTTGGCAGGCTATTTGAGCCTTTCCATTTACACTTACGTATGTACTATCGTCAAGGAAGAATTCTGCCTGACGTACGGCAAACTCGGTCCTACAGAATTCCGTTTGCTGCTTATCCTTTTAAACATACTCTACATGTACACGTCATGGTCCGAATGGCATGTCGACTGGCGGGGCATCGAATGGGGAATATTCGACATCTTGGGCACCCTCATTACTATTATCCTTTTCTGTATCTTCTTGGTACAGTTCATGAAAGACCGTGCCGCATTTGCCAAACAAGACCCACTCAAGCCCTACAGCAAACAAAAATAAGAAGGACTACTGAAAATAACATACACACATTTCTTAAATGGCAAGTTTCTGCACATGCAAAAACTTGCCATTTCCCATCCTTGATGCCTGATGTCTAAAACGACACGCTCATCGTACAGCGCACGCCTCGCTTTTGTATCCCTGGATTATCGCGATAGTTCAAACGCCAGACATAATCAAGGCGCATGAACTTGAATATATTTTCGATGCCTACACTGGCTTCCATATAAGGCGCACGGCCCATCACGCCCGATCCGGCAGGAAAAACATACAACCCATTGCCCTCTTTCATGGGATTGTTCTTATTTGTCAAATGCCCCCACAGCCCCCTGAAGCAAAGCACTTCCCTCCATTTTAATTTTTTGATGAGAGGAAGGCGGTTCAATATCAACCCGTTCATATAATACGTCACATCCCACGATATGTATTCATCATTAATGAACTCTACGGCATTCATATTCGTATAAGCTTCCGGCTGAATCGTATAAGTCAGGTTGGCATTAGGCAAAATCAACAAGGGATAAGGCACTTTGTTCCACACCTTCCCGGCTTTGCCTATCACATCCACAAAACCGAAAGCCGAAAACCACAAACGTTTCTGCACGCCCAATTCCGTACGTTGGTAATCATACGAAGAACCTAAGAAACCTTGTTTCGACATGGTATGTTCCAAATTAAAAACCAACGCATCATACGTAATCGGTATTCGTTCATCATGGGTTTGATAAAACTTCTCATTCTTACCATAACGGAATTTCAGTTCCAATTCCGTCATGTCATACTTTCTCACAGGCGTCACGGCTCCATCGGCACCTATACGGTCGAACCGGGCATAATCCGTGGCATACTCACGGAAGTTACGAATGACGGCGTTGTACGATATACCGTTATAATGCTCGCGGCTGTACGTCAATTCGGCATTACGCAAATACGTTGCCCGCGTGTCTTTCTTCCGCTTGATGGCCAAGAGCACATTATCTTTACTGGTGTACATGTACTGCTGCCCCAACTTGTTGATGTCATACATGTATTCAAAACGGAGCGAGTGCATAGGAAATTCCTTACGGTACGTCTTTCGGTCGTTGAACGAATATTCCACCAAGGCATCATACTTCATCTTGTTGTCCTTCGTTCCGTATGCCGCATATCCCTCTACGAACCAATTCTTACTCAACTGAGGGGTCGTAGCCCCTCCCACGCGGAAACGGGCACCTTCGATGGCATTACCATTGATAGTGGAATTCATCGGACCAAACTCAAACTTGTTCTTATCCGGCACCTTACTCGTAGGAACATAGCCCGACACCAAGACAGAAACCACTTTCTCCGTCACGGCAAAGAGCGGGACAGAACGCAATTTCGCCATCAGCTTCTCCATAGAGTTCGGATTTCTCTTGACTGCTTCTTGCGGACGAACTTCTTCCCAAAAATCCTCCGTACGGCTATAAGCCTCTTTTTGTGTAATAACCGGTGCGCTTTCCTTGAATATTTGTTCTTGCCCGCCTTCCGGTGCCTCAAACGACTGATGGGTATATACATTCAAACGTCTCGCATAAAAGCCTTTCGACTTCTCACTCAGCTTAAAATCCACACTGATGTCATCTTTCGTAATGACACGGGTACCATCCGGCTCGCGTTCGAAGTTTTGCGCGATAGTCATTCTGGAAATGAAATTCAGATTGATATCCTGTGCCACATTGAGTATCGCTTTACGGACAAAATAAGTGGAGTCCAACGTCACATATAAGTGCCCTGTAAACCCAAACGACTCGGACGCAAAAGGAACGAAAGCCAAGTCCGCACACCTGTCACCCTCCACATCCAACGTGTCAAGCAGGTAATATTTATAAAAAGTCGGCCCGATGGAAGAAAGCGGACTCACGAAACGTTGCAAGAACAAAGGCACGTTATTCTGGTAAATGTCAACCTCACGAAAGACTTCATCCAGAAACTGCTGTATCCCGTCACGCGAAAAGACCTCGTCTACTCCGGACGACTTGTCGCCCTTCACCACCGTCTTCTCAGCCCTCGGGTCGCGACGGTAATACACCGTCTGTACTTTTTCTTTCTCCGAAATCGGAAGGATTGTCGTACCGACCTCCAACGTATCTACAAACTCCGACAGGAAATCGAATTTCCCTGTTTTTCCATCCTTCTTAGGTTTCGGTTTATAATCGTTTTTCGCTATCACAATCTTTTCATACTGATCGTAACAGAAGTAATCGTGGTTACGTGGGTCGTTGCTGTCCCTCCGTGCAATAACCTGCTTTACGAAAGCCACAGCCGGGTTTTCTTTCCTCCTATACTTCTCCCTTTTCGGCTTTACCGTTACTTCGTGTAAAGCAATCTCGCTTTCCCGCATTCGGATCTTAAAATGATTGGTTCGTCCCGGTACCACTTTCAGATGTTGGGTGTCATACCCCATATAAACTACTTCCAACACTTTTCCCGACGTACGGGTAGAAAGAGAAAAGTGCCCGTCGATATCGGTCGTAGTACCGATATTCGTCCCTTTAAACACAATCGTGACAGAAGGCAGGGCTTCTCCCGTAACCGAATCGGTAACAATGCCTTTTACTATCGTATGTTGGCCGAATGCCATGCCGACTCCTACCGTCAGGCACAGCCACATGAAAATAATTCTTTTTCCCATAAACCTAATACCTTATCTTAAACCTTATCTCTTTGCCCGACTATACCTATCCTGGTCATCCGGTATGCTCCTCACTCCCGTCCGGCACAGACACTCCGGTACCCACCTTCATCAGCAACAGCCCGACAGAAGCCCAGAACAATTCCCGCACCCGGCTGATAATACTTACAAACATACCGATGCCTCCCCCCATTCCCATTTGGGCCACGGACAGGGCAAAGCCCCCCTCGCGCCCTCCCAACTGCAACGGAAGGAATCCTAATACATTGGCAAAGAGCGAAGTAAAAGCCAAAATCAGAAAGGAATGGAAAAACGTCAACGTATATCCGTTCACTCCACCTCCACCGTCGATGCCAAACAAGACCAACATGAAAAAAATCTCAAAGCTCTGGCAAAAGCGCCCGACATATTCCAAAGCGAAACTTCCGAAGAAAGAACGTTTGTTCTGATTCTGTAATTCAGCGATTTGCCGGTCTATCTTTTGCAAGTCCTCCAAATGGTGCTCCATAAAACGTCCTCCCCAACTCCGTAAACCGGGCACTTTACTCAGCAAGCGAACCAATTTGACCGTCATCCCGTTCTTGTATCCTTTGATGAAAAGATAGATACCGCACCAACAGAAGGCTGTAATGATCCCCAATACAATCCCCATTACGCTATTCATCGGCACATCCCCTGTCAAAGCTAAGACCCAATAGGCCACGACCCCCGTCACCCAAAACCAGAAATGGGCAAAAATGTGCATCATGGCAAAAAGTATCACGGAGGAAGTAGCCCGTTGCACACCGATGTATTTTGAAAGTTCCATAATACGGTAAGCCTCCCCGCCCAACAGCCCTACCGGAGTGGCATAGTTCAATGCAAAACCGGAAACAGTCAATTTCAACAACTGCATGAAGCCCACCGTGCAAGGCCCTCCTCCCTGGATAATGACCCTCCACGCCCATGCGTTCATGAGATAAAGCACACACCACAGCCCCAATATGGCCGCCAACCAGTAACCGGCCTTTGTAATGTATTCCCACAATTCGGTAAGGCTTACGTCGAAAGAGAAAAACATTACGATGACGGCTATCATGCCCACTCCGAAAAACAAGTTATTCAATCGTTTTCTCATACCTGCCAGTTTTTCGTTTTAGGGATGGTTATCACCCCGTTCCACATAGCGTTCCTGCCATTCCTTATAATAATCGGGCAGGTCTACCATAAGCATACCTTCCACATCAATGAACAACTGCACCGTACTTCCTTCCGCACACAAGACCCCGTCCGCCTCACGGTAAACTTTATACTCGAAATCCAACCGTGCACCGGGATGGTACACATAACGTGTATGCACCACCGCCACATCGTCCAGTGCCAACGGAGCATAGAACCTCAAGTGCAGGTCGTAAATCGGAGCGTAGATACCGGACCGCTGCATGTCGGCATATCCTATGCCCGGATAATGCCGGCCGAAAGACTCCCGTCCATCCTCAAAATAAGCAACGTAAGCCCCATGCCAGACCCTTCGCATCGAATCAATTTCACTGAACTTCACCCTTACGCGGCAAACATCCTCAAGCCCGTCCATCAGCATAAGAAACCCATCAATCCGTTACGTATAAAGACCTCCGTTAACGGCTATCACTTCACCGGTAATATAACCGGCATCCGGAGAAACGAGAAATCCCACGGCACCCGCCACCTCTTCCGGTGTCCCGAAACGGCCCGCCGGAATGGTTTTCTTCAGGGCAGCCTCGTCCAACCCTTCCACCATGTCAGTCCGGATGAAACCTGGTGCCACGGCATTCACCGTCACATTCTTCCGTGCCACTTCCTGTGCCAAAGCCTTTGTAGCCGCAATGATTCCTCCCTTTGCAGCAGAATAATTCGCCTGCCCCGGCATGCCTTTCAATCCGCTTACGCTCGCCATGTTTACGATACGCCCGAACTTATGTACTAACATCGGTTGCAGCAAAGGTTGCGTCACGTTGTAGAATCCACCCAAACCGGTACCCAACACACAGTCCCAATCTTCTCCGGGCATGAACACCATCAGATTGTCACGGCGCACCCCCGCATTGTTCACCAACACTTCTATGTATTCTTCCGGATGCTTCTCCATCCAAGCCTCAAGCACGGCAGATACCTGCACACGGTTTCCCACGTCAAATTTCAGAACTTCACCATCCTGCCCCTCTTGACGTACCAACTCCAACGTGTGCTCCGCCTCGTCAGTCCGGCTCATGCAGTTGACCAACACGTGGTAGCCCATGCGGGCCAGTCTCACACAGACAGCCCGCCCTATTCCCCGGCTGCCCCCTGTCACTAAAGCATATTTCATATTTCCACTCCTTTCTTATTTGTTACAATATTCCATATCCGCTCACGTCCCAACACTTCCGCACACGTGAACAGAGCGGTCATCGTCACGCCGTGCACCCCGTGCAACATCAGGTTCTGTCCGGTGAGGAACAGGTTCGGCACTGGTGTACGGACGGACAGCAAGGCAGCCAACGGATTCCTATAATCCTTGCGCAAACCGTAGGCCGTCCCCTCCGGAGCACCGGTATAATCGCGATAAGTTAGCGGGGTACTGGTATAGCATTCAGACACCCAACCACGCAGCCCGGGCATCACCCGTTCCGCCAACCGGATACACTCATCAGCCACACGCCCTTTCATGGCCTCATAATCCCCGCCACGCCCTCCTACTTCTGTTCCGCTCCAGACCGCACATTTCTCCCACGTCATAGGAGTCAGCAAGTCCACTTGTGAGGCAAACCGGTTCCCGTCTTCGGGCACACGGCAAGAAGCCATCAGTCCGGATACAGGCCCGCCGTCTTCATAAAACGTCCAAACACCGGAATGCCCGTAAATGTACCGGTTATAATTAAAATACTCCAATGACTGAGGTTTCATCCGGAGCGACACGGTGAACATGCCGAACGTGTTCGGCAACGCGGCCATACGATGACGGTAAGCATTCTTCATCCTTTCGCTCCTCTTCACCAACTTGCAGGTCTGCTCCGGATGTATGTCGCTGATAAAAACCGCTCCTTCATACACTTCACCGTCCCGGCAGACCGCCGCAGACAACCTTCCGCACTTTTCTACCAGTTCGACCACCTCAGCTCCACACACTACCCGGCCACCTTGCTGCCCGATTCCTCTCACCAACCGGTCTGTTATCAAAGCCCCGTCACCCTTCAACCGCCAACTGCTTTCAATGAAACTGCTTTGGCCATGCAGGAAAGTGAAAAGCGGAAGCGAATCGCGCCGAAGCTCCATCTTCAAGGAAGTACCGCTAAGCACGTCCACCAACAACGGATTGCGGAAGGTTTCATTCAAATATTGCCAAGCACCCGTTTCAACGAGGCGTGAAGGCCATACGGTCTCCCCGGCACGTAGGTTCAGCAAATCCAATTCCTGTTCCGACGTACGCCTTAATAAGGCGGCATACCGTTCCAAAGCCGGACGTTCGGCAGGAAATTCAGCAGCCAACGTTGCGGTAAAATCTTCATACCCCTGCGCAAAAGCAAAGGTACGCTGCCCTATCGTCACCTTGTCGAACTCATGGTCAAGGCGTTGCCAAGGCAGTTCCGTCAATCCCAAGTAAGTGAAAACGGAATGCAGCGGTTGTCCTTCGTCCAGTCCTCCCACATAATGGAAACCAGTGTCGTAAGCCCATCCCCGTCTCCGGTAAGACTGGAGGCATCCGCCGGGCTGTCGGCCTTGTTCGAGGACGAGCACCCCCAAACCGGCACGAGAAAGGATATATGCACACTCCAATCCTCCCAATCCACTGCCTATAACCACCACATCATACTTCATTGCCCATTCAAACGACCGTCATCAATCCCTTATATTCCATATACACCTGTTCCCCGTCGGCTACCCGTGCCCTGACCTCCAGCCCGTCTTCCACAGGAGAGAGGCTCACCGCCACGTCCAGTTCCGCACAAGTGCAGGGTGAAACCACAGCCGTCAGACGGCATTGCTTGATTGTACGGATACACAATGCCTTGCCTGACACTTCCATGGCGCACTCCTTTACCATTTGGATGTTGAACGCCCCGGGACATACCGGTTTTCCCGGAAAATGTCCGCGATAGACCTCGCAATCCGGCAGGAGCGCGATGCGGAACACCGTACAGCCTTCCGAAACATGCCGTGCCAACACCTTATAATACTTATCCTTCAGCCACATAAATCTTCATTTGCGTACAAGCCACCGTTTCTTCCCCTACGCAGGTCTCGCCCGTCAGTACGGACACACCGCCCACTTCCGGGCCGAAAGTCACCGTGGTCTGTAGTTCCTCTCCCACCCGGGGGCAACGATAACACCGAAACTTCCTCACTTCGCCGATATAGCCTACCGGCGGTTCCGAAGCCCCAGCCTCCATGGCCTTGTAACCGGCAAAGGCAGAAGCCGACTGGGCGATATGCTCGACAAGCCCCGGTTCGGCCAGCAATCCGTCTTCGCCCACAAAACAATTGTCACGACGCACCGTAAGTCGCGTCCGGACCGCACCGCCCTCCACGCCGACCAATGCGTCTACGAGCAAAATCGGCTCACGTTGGGGTATCAGGCTTTTAATGTCGTAACTTGTCATTCTTGCCCGGCGTGCGATTCGATGTAATCGTAAAGGTTGTCAAACGTCTTGATTTCCCGCAAGTCCGCCACGGGAATTTTTACCTTGTAGGTCTGTTGGATAATGGCGACAAGGTCCACCAGGCTGAGGCTGTCCAAGGAAAGCGTGTCCCTTACGTTCGCATCGGGGGCAAACTCCTCTGCGTCTACTTCAAACTCTTCTGCCAATAAGGCATTTACTTTCTCTACGATGTCTTCACGCGTCATAACTGTTTGTTTTTATCGTGTTTATTATATGTTTCTTACAATAAGGGTGGAGTTCGTACCTCCGAAACCGAAAGAATTGGAAAGGAACATGTCGAAATGCGCTTCCCGTGTCTGCGGTATGATGTTAAGGCAAGCCGTATCTTCGTCGGGATGCTCGAAGTTGATGTTGCCGGCAATGAAGCCGTTCTTCATCATCAGCATCGAATAAATCAACTCGCTTGCTCCGGCCATCCACATTTCGTGTCCGGTCTGGCTCTTGGTGGAAGTGACTGGCACCTTGTAGTCCCCGAACACCTGTGCTATAGCCTGTGCCTCACGGCTGTCGCCAATGCGGGTTGACGTGGCGTGCGCGTTGATGTAACCGATTTGCGACGGTGTCACACCGGCATGTCGCAGACATAGCTCCAACGACCTCGCCGGCCCTGTCACATTGGGTGTGGAAATATGGTCTCCGTTTCCGGAAAATCCCCATCCCACAATCTCAGCCAAGATAGGCGCGCCGCGCTTTACGGCATGTTCGTAGCTCTCGACCACCACCGTAGCCGCACCTCCCCCCGGCACCAGTCCGTCGCGGTCGCGGTCGAACGGGCGACTGGCTTTTTCCGGCTCTTCCTCACGCACGGAGAAAGACTGGATACCGTCGAAAGACGCCACACCATAGAGGTTTGCTTCTTGCGCACCGCCACACACGACACAATCCTGCATCCCGTTGCGGACCAAAAGGTAGGCCAACCCCACGGCATGTGAACTTGAAGCACACGCAGCCGAAGCCGTCAGGTTGATGCCGCGCAAATGGAACAGGCAAGCCAGATTCATCGTCACGGTGGAATTCATCGACTGGAAAATGGCCCCGCTACCGCAAGCCGACGTATCCTTGAACTCACGGAACTTGTCGAGCGCACGCATGGTGGCTTCGGCCACGGAGTCGTTTCCATAAATAATCCCGACTTCGTGCCGGTAGATATAATCTTGATCCAAACGGGCATGCTCAAGGGCTGCACGCGTAGCCATATAAGCATACTGGGCTTCCTCCGGCATGAACTGGCGCAAGTTCCGAGACACAAAGGGTTTCAGGTCAGGCCGTTCCACAGAAGCACACAAAGCGGAACGGAAACCCGCATCCTTGCGCTCCCGGCTGAATACGATGCCGCTTTTTCCGGCATGGAGCGCATCACGCACCTCATCCAATGTCTTTCCGAGGCACGACCATATCCCCATACCTGTTATTACAACTCTATTTTCCATAATCCTGTTTCTATAATTTCTTCTTGTAACATCTCCTACGCTTGGTAAAGGTGGGATGCAAGGGCTTCCATTGGTTCAGTTCCTTCATGTTGTCTTCCAACTGCGGGCCGGTCTCGGCATATCGGAATCCCAACCGGTTATACACTGGAATCAAGTCGTTGAAAAATAATGCATTGACTCCCAAACCTTGGTAATCCGGACGCACGGCCACCAAAAACATCTCGGCTTTCTCTTCCCTCCTCCATTTCAACGCACGGAGCAGGTAAAACCACCCCAACGGCCACAAACGACCTTTCGACTTACGCAAGGCATGCGACAGGCTAGGCATCGTTATGGCCACTCCCACCAATTCTCCTTTTTCATCCTCTACGACCGACAGCATCCGTAAATCCAACAAAGGCAGATAACGTTTCAGATAGGTTTCTATCTGCCTGTCAGACATTTCCGTGTAACCAAACAATGGGGAATAAGCCTCGTTCAGCAAACCAAATACCTTTTTGCCATAGCCACAGCGGGAAATATCAAACTTAGTCAGTTTCCGAGTATGCAGGCCGAACATTTCCTTGGAAAGTGCCGCCACCCTGGCATATTTGGCTGGCACATCCTTTGGCACCTCAATGCTCACCTGCAGCCAATCCACCTCTTTCTCATACCCCAATGCCTCCAAATGTTCCGGATAGTAAGGGGGATTGTATATCGTCACCATCGAGCCCATACGGTCAAAGTCCTCCACGAGCATCCCTTCCTTGTCGAAATCGAATATCCCCATAGGCCCTTGGATACAATCCATCCCCCGTTCGCGGCCCCAATGCTCCACTGCCTCCAACAAAGCCGCAGACACGTCCTTGTCGTCAATGAACTCGATAAAACCGAAGCGGACATTCTTCGTGTGCCATTTTTCATTGGCACGGTGGTTGACAATGCCGGCTATGCGCCCCACCACATTCCCGTTTTCATCGTATGCAATGAAAGGCTGGATTTCCGAAAAGTCCAACCCTGCATTTTTACGGAGGTCGAATGTATCACGGATATCCGTATCCATATCGGGGACATAATAAGGGCAGCCGGCATATAACCTTTCCGTCAGCCTCACGAAATCATCCATTTCGCGCTTTGTTTTTACTTCCTTTACATTTACTTTCCTCATGACAGGGCACAAATTTATGAATATTTTTCCCTTTCAACAAGGTCGGAAAAATTCAAAACCACCATATAGAACAAAAGTAGGGATTTTAAGAACACTGTTACGACAAAAGACATCCGATAAGCCCAAGTTACGACAAAACGGCCTTTGGCCTGAAAAGAAATAAAAGTATGCCAAAATGGCAGTCTGCAACCTCCGAGAATCGCTCATTTCGAGCTGCTTCCGGCAAGGATGCAAAATAATCCACCCACAGAAAACGACCCAAAAACAAAGTGCAAGGTGTTCCCGTCTTTTTGCTAGCACGGTGAAAGCCTGTCGTGTCCTACCTGCTGATGGAAAAGCTTTTTTCGTTATCTTTTCAGACTTTATCCTATCGTTGCGTTCGTCAAATCTTGTACACGAAAACAGCTCTAAAAAATGAAAAAACGGTCTCTAACTATACGTATTTTTCTCCGAAAAGCCGATTTTAAGGGTAACATGAGGAACATTTCGTTTTTTTATGCGGAGAATAAAAAATCATTTGGCTGCAAAACATTTTTCGTTCGGCTGAGATTAAACCTTCATTTTACCCTATTTTCCCTTCTTTATTCATATAAATATACATTTATTTGCATTTACACACTCTTTTCTGCTTCTTTCATTCGCTTGAATACTTCAAGGAAAAACTCTTTTTCTGCCATTTTGGCAGTCTTTCCACGGCATTAATTCCACAGAAAACACTACTTTTGTATTGTGAAAGAAAACATCCTAAAAAAACACATACACACATTATCCCCATACGACTATGCAAGAAGAAATCAACGAATTCGTAGAGGCACTTTATCGTTTCGTAGCCGACGAAATCAAACGGGTGGCTGACCCTATATACAGCCAAGAGGGCATCAAAATCGTGGATGCACGAAACCACATCTTCCGCCTCACCGATGCGGTACGCACTGATGAGGCGGAAGACACATACGCCCTATCCGACCTTTGCATGGTAGACGAAAGCATGCAAACCGTCCCTAACCGGCAACGCATGTACCGCATTGCGCGGAACCACTGGTTATAAGTCCCTTATCGAAAAGACCTACCGAAACGGAGATAATAAGCCCCTCAGAAAGTCCACCCCAACCGTACCATTGGCTTAATTGCATTACAGATGACAGCACGGTAAGTATCAGTGCCTTTTATCACCTTGTCTGAATATTTAAGTTCAGTTTGGTTTGTTTTGGTCGACATGACATAGATGCCTACCTCCGTACCAAGATACAACCCCTTATATACGTAAAAGTCCAAACCTGTAAATACGCTTGCAGCCACACCTACATGAGCTCGTTCTCCCACGTTTCCTTCAGATGTTGGCACACAATTCTTATAAACAACCTGATAGGTATGGCTTCCATTTCCCAAATCTTCTGTATACTCCACCTTGGCTGAAGCAAAATGTTTATATACCCCGACCTGTACACCTGCATACAGAGACAACCGCTTAGCTACCTTAAAATGACGTTCATATCCTAAATCCACGCTTAGGTCTCCTAACCGGCCTTTCTCAAGATTACCACCAAATTCATCATCCTCGTATTTTAAAGACTCAACACCAAAACCTATTTTCAAACGTAAAGCATCCTTGTCTGTCATAAAATAACGGAACTTCAAGCTATTAAGACTGTAATCATCATCGTGCCCGAAAGGGGTGAATTGTACCTCCGTACCGAATATACCGACCTTTTGCCTTCTTGATTCAGCTGAAGTATTGCCCACAAACAGAATCAATCCGGCAACCAACAGACATTTCACATTTTTCATATTGCCTCTACTTATCAAACCAACGCCACCAAAGCCTCATCATCAAGCACTCCCAACTGGTACTTCTGGATGATTTCTTCCGTCCGTGCGGCATCATCCGTGCGGAAAACCAAAATACCCTTTCCGCCCAAGAGGAAAGAATAAAGATAGGATATACCTATCCCCTCATCCGTAATCACGCGTACGGCATCGGCCGCACGCCCTGGACAGTTGTCCAACGTAATGGCAAATACTTCCGACATACTGGCCGAAATGCCTGCTGCCCGCAACACTTCGCACGCCCTCGCAGGTTCAGAACAAATAATACGGTAGATACCGTATTCCACGGTGTCGGATATGGTAGAAGCAATCAACTGGACACCGGCTTCTTTGAACAAGTCCAACACGCGCAACAATGTACCCGACTTGTTTTCTACAAAAATAGATATTTGATGTACTGTCATATTTTTTATTTTTAAATCAACGTCCTTCGTAAATCCCTTACCCTTACGGCCTTTCCTTCCTGTTGGGGCAAACTCCCCTTAGGCACCAATCTCACCATAGGGGTCAAAAGGATCTCATCCTTCAGTTGCCGCGTGATTTCACGGGTCAACGCCTGCAGGCGCGGATAGTCGTCACTGAAATCCTTCAGCTCCACTTCCACCGTCATCAAGTCGTTGGCCTCCTCGTTGGTCAGGGTTATCAAATAGTCCGTCCCAAGTTCTTCAAACTGCATCAATACCGTTTCAATCTGGATGGGGAAGATGTTGACTCCTTTCAGAATCATCATGTCGTCGCTCCGTCCCTTCATGCGGTCGAGCCGCTTGTGGTGGCGTCCGCACGGGCAGTCGTCCGGCAAAATACGGGTCAAATCGCGAGTGCGGTAGCGTAACAACGGCATGGCCTCACGGTTGATAGTCGTCAGTACCAACTCACCCACCTCGCCGTCGGGCACGGGTTCCAACGTCTGCGGATCTACGATCTCCACGATATAATAATCTTCCCAAATATGCATCCCGTTCTGCTCCGTACACTCGAAGGCCACACCTGGCCCGCACATCTCGGACATACCGAATGAGTTGTAAGCCTTCACGCCCAACATCTTCTCAATTTTACGTCTCTGTTCCTCCGAATGCGGCTCAGCCCCGATGACCAAAGTACGGAGCTTCGTGTCGCGCACAGGGTCTATCCCCATATCCTCCATCACCTCATGGATACGGCTAGCGTAACTGGGAATGGCATGCAAGGCCGTCGTACCGAAATCCGTAATGAACTTAATCTGCCGCTTGGTATTGCCCGCAGCCGCCGGCACCGTCAGCATGCCGAGACGTTCGGCACCGTATTGGAAGCCCAATCCGCCCGTAAACATGCCGTACCCCGACGAGTTCTGAAAGACATCGCCCCGCCTCAGGCCGACCATATACAAGCAACGCGCCACGGCATTGGCCCACTCGTCCAAATCCTTCTGCGTGTGCAGGATGACCGTAGGGGTGCCCGTCGTGCCACTGGAAGAATGCAGGCGCACCACTTCGCTCATTGGAACGGCGGCAAACCCGAAGGGGTAATTATCGCGCAAATCCTGTTTCGTAGTAAAAGGAATCTTACGCAAGTCATCCAACGAACGTATGTCTTCAGGAGACAGATGAGCCTCGGCAAACCGTTTCTGGTAAAAAGGAGATTTCATACAACGACGGACCGTACGGAGCAAACGCTCGAATTGCAACGCCTCAATTTCTGTCCGCGTCAAAGTTTCTAATTCTTCATGCAAATACATTTTCATTTGTGTTTTAATCATGACGGGGACAAAGTTATAAAAAACTATCGCAAAACGAGGGCATTTCCTTATGTTTTTTCACTGCTGTATATACGTCTTCCTCCCGACAGGACATAAAAAAAGGGCTCCGCTGAGCCCAACCTTTGTTAACCTTAAATCTAATACTATGAAAAACACAGTACAAAGTTACAACCTTTTGGCGGTTCTGCAAATTTCCTGTTCCAAAAAACATGTTATATAACATATTTTATCTTTTCAAGAAACATTTTCAATCTTCATGGGAATCAAAAGCAAAGTTTTTTGTACCTTTGGCCGGACAGAAAAACCAATCAAACAAAACCTGAATGAAAAAGCAGTATTTAAAAACCGTGATTCTGGCTGCTGCATTGGCAGGGCCGTTCAACACCATGGGGCAGGTCGCTACTCCGACACATGCCATTGAGCAAACGTTTACCATTCCCAACCCCGACTACAAACTTAGCCCTTACACCGGCATGACCCGCCAAAGCTGGTTGGATGCCGCTGAATACTTGCTAAGCGGGGCTTTCACTTACATCCGCACATTGGACGACCCGATGTATTTCCCCAAACAGCTCGACAAGGCTTATCCTAATAATGAAGGACAAGTGCCAACGGCCAAACTGGAAGGATTCTGCCGCACGCTGTTTGTAGCCGCTCCCTTGCTCCGGGAAAAACCGGAACTTACCTTGAACGGGATAAAAGTGGCTGACTACTACCGCCACCAACTCCTGAACCTCATCAATCCGGACAGTCCGAGCTTCATTCCCCACCGTAAAGGAGGGCCGAGCCAGATACTGGTGGAATTCGGAGCCTTAGCCATTTCATTATCTGTGGCCAAGGACATACTGTGGGAACCTCTCACACAAGAACAGAAAGACCAACTGGCCGCCACGATGCTTAGTTACGGCAACGGCCCGACCATAGGGTCGAACTGGATGTTCTTCAACGTTTTCGTCATCAGTTTCTTCAAGGAACAAGGTTATGCCGTCAACGACCAACGCATGAAAGAAAACTTGGAAAAGATCCTCAAGCTCTATCGTGGGGAAGGTTGGTATAACGATGCGCCGGCATACGACTATTACAGCATGTGGGCATTCCAGATGTACGGCCCCATTTGGGCACAAATGTACGGGAACTTCTATCCGGAATATGCCGCGCAGTTCATGAAAAACCAACATGACTTGGTGGACAATTATCCTTATATGTTCAGTGCCGATGGCAAGATGAACATGTGGGGACGGAGCATCCCTTACCGCTTCGGTGCCGTCGTACCGCTCGCGTTATTAGGATATGAAAAAGACCCGGCCATCAATTACGGATGGATGCGCCGCATCGCGTCCTCCACCCTGCTGCAATTTTTGCAAAACCCCGATTTCTTAGAAGACAACGTGCCGACGTTGGGTTTCTACGGCACCTTTGCACCGGCCGTGCAGATTTACAGTTGCCGAGGCAGCGTATATTGGTGCGGAAAGGCGTTCCTGAGCCTGCTCCTCCCTGCCGACAATCCGTTCTGGACCGCTGTGGAAAATAACGGCCCTTGGGAAAAGGAATTCAAAAAAGACCATGTGTACAACAAATTCCAACCCGCCACGAACCTGCTCATCACCGACTACCCGAATTGCGGAGGGGCGGAAATGCGTTCGTGGTGCCATGAAACGGTAGCCAACGACTGGCAAAAGTTCCGCAGTTCAGAAAACTACAACAAGTTGGCTTACCACACGGAATTCCCTTGGATGGCCGACGGGACGAACGGAGAGGTTTCCATGAACTACGCCACCCTGAACGGCAAGAACCAATGGGAGGTACTCCGTCTCTACACGTTCCAAAGTTTTGACGACGGCATCTACCGACGCGATGCCGAATTGGAAACCAACCATGACATCCGGTACAAACTGGCGGATATCCCCCTGCCTAACGGTGTCTTGCGGGTAGACAAGGTCGTCACTCCGGCAGCCACAAAAGTCCGTTTGGGACATTACACCTTGCCGGAAATCAACGGCAGTCCCGTCGAGGAAGAGAAGTCTTCCAAAGTAAAAGATGCCGTAATACTGCACAACGGGGCTTACCATCTGGCTTTGATTCCGCTCCAAGGATGGGAAACAGTTACAGCTAGCTATCCGGAAGGCCTACATCCGGTGAGCCACAAATGCGGACTCATCATGGCTGAAAGCAACGTGGAAAAAGAAAAGATATTCGTCACCTTGATGCTTTGGAAGAAAGGCAAAAAAGGATTCACGAAGAAAGAACTGTCCCCCGTAAAGGACATAAAGGTATCTGAAGACCTGAATGCCGTAGACATCACATTTGCTGATAAAAGTGTAAAACGGGTATCTTTCTAATACATCCCCAAAAGATAAGGGCAAAAGCATTTCCCGGTCGGCTCCAAACCAGTTTCGACCGGGATTTTTTTATCCGGAAGACTCAGGCTTTTCCTAATATCTTCGCCACCAACCACTCCGGTGCAATCCGCATCCAAGGGACAAGAAATGCCCAACGTCGGGTAATCACGGCTTTCTTTTTCCGTGCGCTTATGGCCCTGTAGATAGCCTTCACAGCCTTTTCCGGTTCATCCACCCAAAACAACATTTCGGGATGAGAAAGCAAAGGAGTACGGACAAACCCTGGACGAACATCCGTCACGCAAACCTTCTTGCGGAAAATACGTGCACGTTGCCGTAACGCTTCCAAATAGTGAATCTGATATGCCTTGGAAGCGGAATAAGCAGGAGCCGGAGCCAAACCACGGATGCCGGCTACCGACGAAATGGCGGCCAAGTGCCCATATCCCTGTCGCATAAAAAACGAAAAAGCCCAGTCTGCCACTGCCGTCCAACCACGCACGTTGGTATCGACTGTGGGTAACTCCAGTCCGTAATCCAAATCCGGATTCATCCGTCCCACTCCGGAACATAAGACCAGTAAATCCAAACCTCCCATCTCACTGGCCAAAGCGGCCAAAAGCATGGCTATCTGGCCGACATCCGTCACATCCGCCTTTAAACAATACACTTCAGGATGACCTTCGGCCACTTCGGCCAACTTATCTCCACGACGGCCGACAATACCTACCACATGTCCGTCACGAATATAACATTCAGCCAACATACGTCCCAAACCGGAAGTTGCCCCTACCACTATAATCTTATGTTGTTGATTCATACGCCTCCCATTTTGATTCTTATACAAAGGTAAAGGAAAAACAGGCAGGAACCACCCGGCTGTTTGTATGGAAACAGGGGAAAGGCAACAGATTAACAGTTTTTATTAGGAAAAACTGCTTAGGTCTGAAATAAAGGCGTAACTTTGATACATAATCATTGATAAAATAGGAACAATATGAAAAAGCGTAGTTTATGTTTTAAATACGGCAACTTTAGTGCCGTTCTCTTTGCTCTTGCCTTAGGATTGGCCTCCTGCCATCTGGAGAAGAAAACGGGAACCGCCCCAAACAGCGCAATAAAAACGGAAGATATATCATGGGAAGAAAAGTCTTCGGCTGAAGGATGCAAGGTTGCAGCCGCTTATCCGACGGACAACTCCAGTGCCGTGACACAGAACATACGGGAATGGATGAATGAACAGCTTGGCGGAACCTACGCCGGAAGCTTGGATGACGGTAAGAAATTACTGGAATACTACGGCACGGAACGTGCGGAAAAGATAAAAAAGGCCATTGCCGAAATTGGGGAAAACACGTCGATGGATGCATCCGCCTATTACGTACAATTCAAAAAGGCTTTTGAAACAGAGAAGTTCATCACATATACTGCTGAGATATATGAATATTCGGGTGGAGCACACGGTGGAGAAAGCCTGAGTGGCGGCGTATTCCGCAAATCGGACGGTCGTAAATTCGGTTGGGACATGTTTACGGCAAGCGGAAAAGAAAAGTTGCGCGGCATGATAAAGAATGGATTGAAAAATAAATTCTTCAAAGTAAACAGCGATGAAGAACTTTACGAAATGCTATTGGACGAGAATGCACGTTATACTTTCCCCCTTCCGGAGACTGCCCCGGTATGCAGGCCCAACGGTGTAGAATTCATCTACCAACAGTACGAGATAGCTCCATACGCAGCCGGCATCCCTACATGCACTCTCCCTTATGACGCTTTGGAGAACCTGTTCACGGTCACGATGAAGCCTCTGATAGAAAGCACTACGGACTCTTTAGCCCTCACCTACAACCCGATAGTCAAACGATAACATTACACGCTCAATGCAAGCCATAACGAAAAAGCCCTGCGTCCTCATTGGATGCAGGGCTTTTTCGCTCTATCCATTCTATCGGTAATGGAAATAATCCACATCTACAAAACCGTTCTCGCCATTATCGTTAAAACAATAAATACCGATACGGTCACCCCGGTAGTTCCCCCACACCATTTGATAGGGCGTACCAAAAGACGTGAAATTATCCCCGTCTATACTATAAGCATAATAGGATTTCCCGTCTAACCCCCATTGGCTTCGGAACCAAATGTATCGCGAATGGATTTGCGCCCCCTTTGTCATTTTACCGTTCTCCCTATATTCCAAATAACGATTTCCTCCTTCTTTCACCACCCCGATAGCTGAATGTTGGGATGAAAAATGACAAAGTCCTGCTTTCTGTCCGTTTTCCATGTGAGAAATATCCATCCGAATTACCACATCGTTTTCCGACTTCCTGAACGTCCTTTGCGTAAGCGTATTACCGGCTTTCAACAAGTCGTTGGGTTTCAAAGGACGATATGCCTTCAGGCGTAACCATCCCGGACGCTCAGACAAGGAAAAAAACTCTTTTCGCGGTTGGTAGTTCCACTGCCACTGAGATGCCAAGCTGCTGCCATCAAAATCATCACTACGCCGGATGCTTAACTTCTCATCGGCATTAAAGGGCATATCCGAGCTCCATTTCATCGTACCGATTTTGGAATCCAACACTTTACCCAATAAAGGCCAACCGTCTACCCATGTCACAGGCAAAAGGCTGACGATACGCCCGCTCCAATCGCCGGTGCCATGATGAGTCAGAAAGTACCAGTTATTATCCCGCCCCAGGACTATGCCTCCTTGGTTAGGTTCCATCGCCTCCACGGAAGGCAAGGCCAGTTGCTTTTCCTCTTTATATGGTCCCGTCACTTTCCGTGAACGTTTCGCCAGGACGTAACGGCCTATGCCCGGCTTATGTTCACTGAAAACCAAATAGTACCATCCATCCACTTTTATCAACTTACTGGCCTCACGCCCACTTCCTTCATTAATAAGGACAGCCGATTTACGGTCTATGCTTTTCCCGTCTTCTGCCATCTTGAAAAGATAAGTCTTGTACCCGTCCGCGAAATGGGTCCCCACAAAATACCCATTCCCCTTCTCGTCCCAAATCGCAGTACAATCGTCCCAACCGGCTTCGGAAAGAAGCGGAGTCAGTGGCTCCCACGGTCCTTCGGGACGTACAGCCGTAGTCATGAAATACCCTTCGTCCGGAGTCCCGAAAAAAAGGTAAAACCGTCCGTTGTGATAACGCAATGTACCGGCCCAAATCCCACGGGCATAACGGTCCATAACGTTCCAGTTCAATGCGTTTCCGATTTGTGTCAGGTCTTCAACAGCATTCCCACAGATTTCCCAGTTCACCAGGTCCTTGGAATGCAAGACCGTCATTCCCGGAGAGAACTGGAAAGTAGAAGATATGGCATAATAATCGTCCCCCACCCTGATACAGTCTATATCGCTGTAATCAGACGGGATAACCGGATTCATGTACATTCCTCCGGCCTGTTCTCCCCAAACAGTCCAATCCCCCCAAACTTTTTGCTGCTGCGCTTTCAGCCCTGCAGACAAGCAAAAACTAAAAATCATCGGATACAAATATCTTTTCATAATTTTCATTTTTAATAAATATTCCATTCCCAAATCCCTGCAATGCCTTCTTTGATTCTGACTCTCAGGAAACGATATTTCCCCTTCGGTTCATCGACATGCGGAGATTTCACCCGCAAGTCATCATGTCCTCCGCATTTCCTCCATGTAGTTCCGTCCACCGAACCTTCAAGTTGGTAAGCATGTCCGGCCGTAGGACGTACAAAATAAATTTCACTGCACCGTATTTTCCGGATTCTTCCCAAATCTGCGACAAGCCATTTGTCCTTATCCCCTTCCGCAGCCATCCATCTGGAACCGTTCGCCCCATCTGCGGCAAAGGCCGGAACAAAATACTCCGTACGACGACATGCCTCATCTTTCATTGGCTTGATAAACATAGGAGCCGCAGTACTGGACGCATAAACCGTATCCGCCTTAATTTCTTTCCTTCCCTTCACCTTACGCAAAGCCCCAACTCCATCCAGGCTCAATTTCACCGGACGAATCGTACCGTCTTCATTGAACTCCAAGCGATTTACATAGGTTTGCCGGTTGGTACTGCGGCGGCCGAACTCCAAGTATGCAAAATAATAATGGTCTCCGTCCGTATTGAAAACACAACCATGTCCCGGCCCGAAGACACCTTGTTCGTAATCTGTAGTCGACACAATGTCCTGCTCCGGGTATTCGTAAGGCCCGAGAGGAGAAACCTTGCTCATCACATAAGCATACTGGTATTTCTCATCCCCTCCGATAGTATACAAATAATAATAGATGCCTTTCCGTTTGAAGAATATAGGGCCTTCCGAATATTCTTTACGAGGAGTAGAAATCACATGGACAACGGAATCCACCGTAATCATATCTTTTGCCAGTTTAGCCACATGCCGACGTCCCCAAAACACATAGGCTTGCCCGTCGTCATCTATAAACACTTCCGCGTCGATACCGCCCGGATCTTTTGTCTGCAACAAGGTAGAAGCCGTGTAAGGTTTGTAAAACCGGTCTTCCCCGCGAGCCAACTTAAACGGACCCTCCGGATGGTCGGCAACTGCCGGATACATATAACCGTTCACCGTAGGGTAAATGTAATACTTTCCATTAGCTTGGACAACTTTACTGGGAGCCCAGTACTTCTCAGTTGCAGCCGACGGGAAATATGTCCCGTCGAAACTCCAATGCACGAAATCCCTGGACTTCCATACCACCGGAGGCCCGGATGTTTCCAACCCCCTTCCATATCCGTCTGTTGTGGCATAACAATAAAACATACCATCGATTTCCTGTATGCTGGCGTCTGCAATCATATCCGGAACCAAAGCATTTCCGAACGGATTCACAACCTGGGCGTCCATAATGGCAACTACAGAAAAGGCTTGTCCTAAAGCCATTATTCTTTTCCACTTCATTTTCATGATACTATCATAATATATAATGTGCAAAGATATGAAACAGTGTTTATTTTCTTATTGGACTTTATAGCCTTTGACAAGAACAATATCTACCAATTCACATGAAGCGCATGTTCCATAAAGCACAACCATCCTTTGTTTCCCTTCGCACCATAAACAACCGTTATGGCAAGCCGACTGCAAAAATCACAGTCACGGAAACAAAGGATGGATTCAATCCGTCAAAGTACGAAAACCTGTTAATTCTTGAAACTGTGTATCGGAGCCGGAATACGACCTATCCGGTTCACGAAATCACCGCAACCGAAAGAGTTGACTGGCATCACGGGAGCATAGCCCAAAAGTCCTCCGAACTCCACCGTATCCCCTACCGTTTTCCCCACTACGGGAATGATGCGCACGGCCGTCGTTTTCTGGTTCACCATGCCTATTGCGGCTTCGTCTGCAATGATGCCCGAAATCGTCGTGGCGGGCGTATCGCCCGGAATGGCAATCATGTCCAACCCGACCGAGCAAACGCAAGTCATGGCCTCCAACTTTTCCAAAGTCAACGCGCCACACTCCACGGCATCAATCATGCCTTGGTCTTCACTCACCGGAATAAAGGCTCCGCTCAGCCCTCCCACGTATGATGAAGCCATCACGCCTCCCTTCTTCACCTGGTCGTTCAGCAAAGCCAATGCTGCCGTGGTTCCCGGAGCACCGGCGCGTTCCAAGCCGATTTCTTCCAATATTTCGGCCACACTGTCCCCCACGGCCGGAGTCGGGGCCAACGACAAGTCGATGATGCCGAAGGGCACTCCCAAACGCCGCGAAGCTTCTTGCGCCACTAATTGCCCCACACGGGTGATTTTAAAAGCCGTACGTTTGATTGTCTCACAGAGCACCTCGAAACTGGCTCCCCTGATTTGGCTCAACGCATGTTTCACCACGCCCGGACCGCTCACCCCCACATTGATGATGGCATCCGCCTCGGACACGCCGTGGAAAGCACCGGCCATGAACGGATTATCATCCGGAGCATTGCACAAGACCACCAGTTTAGCACATCCCAAAGAATCCTTATCTTTCGTCCGCTCGGCCGTCTGCAAGATAATCTCGCCCATCAACCTTACGGCATCCATATTGATACCGGTCTTCGTTGATCCCACATTCACCGAACTGCAAATGCGTTCCGTTTCTGCCAAAGCCTGAGGTATGGAACGGATAAGCAGTTCGTCGCTATGGGTCATCCCCTTGGACACGACAGCCGAATAGCCGCCCAAGAAATTAATACCGACATCTTTCGCTGCCCGGTCTAAGGCATGAGCCACCTTTACATAATCTTCCGGCATGCGGCAAGCAGCTCCTCCCACCAACGAAACAGGCGTAATGGAAACGCGTTTGTTCACTATGGGAATTCCATACTCCTTAGAAATATCCTCACCGGTTTTCACCAAGTCTTTCGCCAGACATGTGATTTTATCATAAATCTTCCGGCAAAGCGCGTCCACATCCGAATCCACGCAATCCAACAAGTTGATACCCATCGTAATGGTACGCACATCAAGATTCTCCTGCTCGATCATCTTGTTGGTTTCCAATACCTCATATATATTAATCATATCTTAGCCACAGGATTAAATACGATGCATCTTATCAAAAATCTCTTCGCGTTGGCATTTCACCTGAACCCCCATCGACAAGCCTATCTCGGCCAACTCGTTCGCCAACACTTCAAAAGGCTTTTCCACCTTAGACAAGTCTGCTATCATCATCATATTAAAATACTCTTGTACAATGGTTTGGGATATATCCAAAATGTTTGCCTTGTTCTCTGCCAAGTACGTGCAAACCTTTGCAATGATGCCTACCGCATCTTTTCCTACTACTGTAATAATCGTTTTACTCATAATCTTTAATTCGGGATAATTGCTCCGTAAAAGAAACAGTCTGTTATTCAAAGGCGCAAATATAAGAAAATTTGCTGAATAACAGACTGTATTTCTATCAATAATATATGCTATACCACTTATCCGTAGATAATCTTGCCGTTTTCGTCACGGTTTTCATCAATAAACGATTTCTCGTATTGCGTCATGCCTCGCAGAGACATACCCATACTGGAGAAGCCTCCGTCGTGATAAAGATTCTGCATCGTAACCTTTTTCGTCAAATCGGAGAACATCACCACGCAATAGTCCGCACATTCGTCCGCACTGGCATTGCCCAAAGGAGACATGCGGTCGCTGAAATCATACAAACCGTCGAAACCCTTGATGCCGCCGCCAGCGGTCGTAAAGGTCGGAGACTGGGAAATCGTATTGACACGGACTCCTTTCTCGCGCCCATAAATGTAACCGAAGCTGCGGGCGATGGATTCCAACAACGACTTTGCATCTGCCATATCGTTATAGCCGAAGAAAGTACGTTGTGCCGCCACATAACTCAACGCCAAAATAGAACCGTTTTCATTGATGGCATCCAATTTTTTGGCCGTCTGAATCATTTTATGGAACGAAATGGCGGAAATATCCAACGTCTTGTTCAGGAAGCCGTAATCCAAATCGTCATACGTACGCTTCTTGCGCATGTTCACGCTCATAGCCACGGAATGAAGCACGAAGTCGATTTTGCCTCCCATCACCTCTTGTGCCTGCGCAAAGAGCTTCTCCAAATCGTCCACTGAAGTTGCATCGGCAGGAATTATCGTTGCATTGGTCTTTTTCGCCAATTCGTCAATCGTACCCATACGGCAGGCCACCGGGGTATTGGTCAACACAATCTGCGCCCCTTCTTCCGAAGCACGCTCTGCCACTTTCCAAGCAATAGAAGCGTCATTCAACGCACCGAAAATAATACCGCGCTTGCCTTTTAACAAGTTATAAGCCATAATAGTAATCTAATAAAAATTATATTCTTCGTTATCGGGAGCAAAGATACAACTAATTTTGCACTTAAACCGCATATTTGTGCAAAACATTGAAAAATCCCCATCGGACATTGAAGTGCCCCCAAAAAGTTGGACGGGTT
>NZ_GL883806.1 GCF_000205165.1 Paraprevotella xylaniphila YIT 11841
GACGGCAGTTTCTACACCTTCAACGTGAAGTACGCCGCCGAACCGCTGTTGCTCAACGTGGAGATGTGCGACTTCATCCATGACGGCAGCACGGTGAACCGCCCGAACAACGCGCAGGAAATCTATCTGAAAGAGCTGGGCAGCGAAAGCCCGATGCTGGTGCGCCTTATCATGAAGTCCATCCACAAACAGAACAAGCGCGAGGTGAAGCATATCGGCTGCAAGCGTTTCGGCATCCAATACCTGTTGAAAGGCATCTACACGCACAACGGCTTGCTTTATTTCCACACGGAGATAAAGAACCAGAGCAACGTGCCTTTCGATGTGGACTACATCACTTGGAAAATCGTGGACAAGAAGGTTGCGAAGCGTACTGCCGTGCAGGAGCAGATTATTCTGCCGCTCCGCGCGCAGAACTACGCCACCCTCGTGCCGGGCAAAAAGAGCGAGCGCACGGTCTTCACGATGGCGAAGTTCACCATCCCCGATGACAAGTGCCTCGTGGTGGAATTGAACGAGAAGAACGGCGGCCGTCACCAGTCCTTCGTGATTGAGAACGAGGATTTGGTACGCGCGGGTACCATCAACGAACTTCAAGTACGCTGACCATGAGAAAGTACATCGCAATAATCATCGCGTCGCTTGCCCTTTTTACAGGGCAGGCGCACGCCCAGCGGTGTCTGCCGAAGATGCAGGGCATCGAGGTGAGGGCGGACATGGCGGACGGCTTCAATCTCGGCGGCAAGGACGGCGGGTACAGCTTCGGGGCGGCTCTCTCCACCTACACGAAGAAGGGGAACAAGTGGGTGTTCGGTGGCGAATACCTGTTGAAGAACAATCCCTACAAGGACACCAAGATACCCGTGGCGCAGTTCACGGCGGAGGGCGGCTATTACTTCAAGATACTGTCGGACGCCCGAAAGATTGTTTTCGTCTATGCCGGGGCTTCGGCTCTCGCCGGATATGAGGCGGTAAATTGGGGGAAGAAGGTGCTGCATGACGGCTCCACGCTGCACGACCGGGACGCCTTCATCTACGGCGGTGCGCTGACGCTCGATGTGGAGTGTTACGTGGCAGACCGTATCGCCCTGCTTGCCAACCTGCGGGAGCGTTGCCTTTGGGGTGGCGACACACGGAAGTTCCACACGCAGTTCGGGGTCGGTATCAAGTTCATCATCAACTGACACGGGCATGGAAAGGACGGAAATAGATGCTGTCAGAAGGATGCCGCTTGCGGATTTTCTCGCACGGCTGGGGCATGAGCCTGTCAGAAGGAGCGGTAACGAGCTGTGGTATCTTGCCCCGTACAGGGGCGAGCGCACATCCTCTTTCCGTGTGAACGTGGCGAAACAGCTCTGGTACGACTTCGGTTTGGGCAAGGGCGGCGACATCTTCACG
>NZ_GL883807.1 GCF_000205165.1 Paraprevotella xylaniphila YIT 11841
GCGTAGCATCCGCTTGATGGCCCAGTCGAAACGTATGTATCTGTCTTTTAATTCGCCCATAGGATTTGTCTGTTAGATGTTATGTCTATGCAAAGAAAAGGAATTATCGGATAAAAACAAAGTGATAAGGAGGAAAAAATAGGGAGGACTGAAATTTGGTGGCTCTTGTCCGCATGCTTCCTTCCTAAGAAGGTTCAAAAATCATCTTTCATCTTTCAGGATGAGAGGCAATGTATTGTCATATAGTATGTTACAGTGTGAAGGATAGGATGCCTGTCTTTCAGTTGCTTTTCATGGTTGAATGCCGTCAGAAGGTCTGCGCCAATTGATTTTTCGTTTTCAGCCAATTGATTTTTCAATCTCAGCCGATTGGTTTCCCGATTGCAGTCAAACGGAATGAAGTGTGGCTGAAAGATGCCTGAAACATCTTTCAGCTTATAACGTCAAAATTATGAGTGGATTACCATGCAACCTGAAGGATGAAGGGTCTTTTCACAAAAATCTTTGGTTGGATGTATGCCTTCCCTTAAAAAGGTCGGGGTAGGATGCCCGTGTCGTAGTAGGGTGCGCACTTTTGGCTTTTGGGGTGGTGGGTCTCTTTTTTTGAAGTTGGGGTGCATAGGTGTAATGCGTTTTCACGAAAAGAATGGCATGGTTCACGAATAACACCTTTTAGGTTTGCATGTTATTTTTGAATTGTAGGTAATTTTACCGATGCAAAATTAGGCGGGTGCCTGTACTATATATAGATAGGTGGGGCATCTTGAAGAATAAAGAGATTTTAAAAGATAAGTATAGAATTTAAAACATTAAAAGTATGAAAAAGAAGACACTGGTTTCTGTTCTTGCAATGACATCTGCTTCTATGGCAGCCTATGCCAATGCAAATTTGGATCAGATTAAGACAGAAGTGGATCAATGGGTGGGAGCGGAAAAACCATCGTTGGTGAACGGTGTGTTGACATCTCCAAATGGTACCACGATTTCTCAGTCTTTGGGTTCCCTTTTACCTGGTACATACAAGTTGTCGGCTACTACCTCGATGAATGCTAAGTTCTTGGTGAACGGCAAGGCGTTGACAAACGGCGAGTTCAAAGTGGAAGGTACTGCGGCATCCGAGGTTACTCTTGCCATTGAGGCTGTCGAGACGGGAAAGGAATTCCGGGTTGGCGGTTTCAAGTTGGAATTGGTATTCGATTTTGCCGGAGCGCAACGGACATTGCTTAATGCAGCTTCGAAGGCTATTGCAAAAGTGAGCCAAGAGGATGATGCGGATAAATATGCCGAATTTAATAAACGGTATAGTGATTTAACGGTAAAAATCAATCGGGTGAAAGATGATGCTGCCGGTGATTTCGCTGCTTATACGGTGTATGGTGAATATAAGTTTTACCTCAATGGCGTGGAAGGAAGTACACTCATGTCAGAGGTCAAGGCACTTGATACGGATATCGAGGCGCATTTGGCCAACTGGAGAGCTTATACGGCTTCTAAGGCTGTCGGTGAAGAACAAAGTACAGCTTTGAAAAGCGCTTGGGATACAAATATTGGCAATTTAAGTGATGCAGACGGAGTAAACAGCAAGCAAAGTGCTCAGGACTATGCCAAGGTGTTGTCCCAGAGCGAATATAATGCTGCAAAGGAAACAATCGATGCTTTCCTTCTTAAAATTGAAGGTTATTATGATAATGGTACTGCTGCTACTGAATGTACGCCAACATTCAACAGTGAATTTGCCAAAAAGGCATCGGAAGCTATAAAAAAATTCACCGATAAGTTGGTGAATGTCGATAAGAACCATACGGCTTATGACGAAGTGTTGGGGAAAATCAACTTTACTAAGGCTCATTATAACGAACAGTTGCAGGCCTTCATGAAAGTAGCGGTAGACCCTCAGGATTTCCCGGGCTTGTATGAGACGATGCGTACTGAGGCTCACAATGCATTTAACGAAGTGAACCTGGGCATTGTAGCTGTGGAGAGGAAAAACGGAACGAATGAGAACCATCAGACCGCAGAAGAGGGATATGAGGCTAACACGCACGCTTTGGACAGTTTGTACAAGAAAACAGACGAGGTGCATAAATTCTATACGGACAGTATCCAAAACAATGACAATATATACAAGGCTTTGATTGCTGAAAGGACAGACGGCAAGAGTCCATGGGCATTGCTTGCGGAATTGAAAAAAGACGCGGTGGTTTCCGAAAAGTATAAGTCCGAGTTGGAAAAAGCCGAAGCCGATCTTAAGGCAATCGAAACCGAGGTCGTAAATCAATACAAGAAGTATACGTTGGATGCTTATACCCAAAAAGGTGGTGCATACGAGAAGGCTAAGGAACTGGTGACGACGAGCCTGAATGCCATCATTGAAAAAGAATACCAATCTTTGCCGAACTATCAGGCAAAAGTGGAATTGACCGCTGCGTTGGATGTTCAAACGGCTTCGTTCGATAAGGCCAAGACGGAAGTGCATGCCCTGAAGTATGGCGACGTGTCGGTGGGCGACATTTATAAAGATACCGATGAGAAGACGTTGCAAGGGGAGATAGATGCATTCTCTTCGTATATAAAGAAAAGCTTTGATGAAGGGACTTGTGCCGATAACAAAGATACGAAGAAAGCAGAAATAGAAGCTCTTAAAGGCGAAATTCAGAGCTATGTGAATACTGCCAAGGCCGTCGTGAAGGTTTATGACAACGCTGCAAAGACTATCTCTGATATTCAAGCAGAAATCAAAAAGCTTTCGGACAAGGTCGGGAATGGCGACGGACGTTATGTACCGGTCTATACCGGAACGGAAACACCGGACGAAAATATCGATGATTTGCCAACTTATGGCGGCAAGTTAGACGAAATGAACAAGACATTGTCCGACCTTCAGACAGCTTTGAAAGCCGCAACGGTTGCCAAGGATGCCGATGGGGATACGCATGCTAACGGCATGAACAATGTTTTGACGGAGGCAACCAATGCCAAGGGAAATGAAACTACAGGTATCACGGGCGAGGTGAAAACCTTGGTGGGAACTTTCGATAAGCACAAAGAATGGTATGACCAGCAAGTAGTCGTAATTACCATCAATCGTTTGAAGAATCAAATCACTGCGGATATCAAATCTGTAAATGATGATCTGGATGGACTTTCGGTGACTACGGAGATTTACGGGTCTTTTGCAAAGAACTTGCTTGAAAAGCAGACGGTATTGTACAACTCTGTAGATAAAATAGAAAAAACGGTAACTGATTTGGACTACACAAGCGAGGATAAGCAGGCTGAAACTTTGGCAGCCTTGTCTGATGCCAGTGCTGAGATGGCGAAACTTCTTGAGGATGTCAGTGCCTTCATTGATGAGGTCGGTGAGGCGAAGGAAATCCACGCCAAGAACAACTCCGTACAGGCAAGTCTGACGAAGGTTGCTGATGGTATTGCGGGAAATATCGGTAAGATTGATGCGAATTGGACTCCTATTGATGACAAGGATGTGTCGAAAAAGCATTTTGATGACCTGAAGGGAAGTTATACCACGGAGCTTGGTAAGCAGGAGACGGCGATGGTGAACGCGTATAAGGGCGATACATTACACAATGACAGTGCCGCTATTCACGAGGCGATGAAGGTTATTGACGGCAAGGTGAAAGCGACATTGACCGAATTGGAAGTGGCCAGGAAGAACTTGGCGGCTTACGAAAGATTGGCCGTAGAAACCAAGAAGACGGATATCCACAACTTGATAGTAGCGGAATTGGGCGAACTGTCAAATTTGGCATTGGGCAATAGTGAAAACCATTACGTAAATGGCCTGTTGGGCGAGAATACCAACCCGAAAGGCATGTATGTGATAGATTTCGATAATTGGGTGGCTAACGTGAATGCGGCTTGGAAGAGCCATTACAACGACAATAGTGACGAAAGCTGCCAGACGCGGGAAGACAACTTCAAAGAGGGCTACACTGATATTTGTGAAAAGATAAAGCAGGTATCTAAGGATGCTGAGACAAATATCAAAGTGGATAACACACTGGATACAGAATACGCAACTGTGAAAAATTCCGTGGATAGTTTGTATACCATATTGACTGTAGGTGACCCGACTACGGCAGCCAAAGCCTTTATCGAACAATTAGAGGCGGAGAAGAGCAAACTTGAAGGACAAGTTGCGAAGGATATTGCCACAGCTTTTGAGAAGGGTAAATCCGATGAACAATATGGAACCATACATGGTGTATTGCAAACCATCAGAATGCAGGTGGTTACGATCGGAGCAAGTCGTGAGCAGGGTTACGTGGATGCTGTGAAAACTGATAACCAGACCCGTTACAATAGCTTTAACAGTGCCGTCGAGGATATGCGTAATTGCTACATCGAGGCTGTGGATGTGATAGGGCAGGTCAGCAAAGTACAGACTCCGGAACTGCTTAATGTCGTTAAGAGTGCGGTAGAAACAGCGAATGCAAGTATCCAAAACTACCTTCAAGAAATCAACAACATCGAGAATGAAGCTTTTGCAGCCTTTAGCGAGGCTCAAAATACAGACAAGATGTTGTTCGACCCTGATAAACAATATGAGGCCGACGTACGGGCATACGAAAGCAAGATTGACCAGATATTGTATACAATGGATGCAGCTGTGCAAAGTGCTACGTATACGTTCTTTGACGGAGAATATGAAACTGCGAATAAACTGTATAAAGATGCCCGTCAAGAATTGGTTGATGCCGATTATGTTACGGCTGATGAGGCGTTTGCTAACGTTAAGGCTGTCCTCGAAAAAGCAGAAGCTATCAAAGATTTCGTTCCGGGTCAGTTCAATATCACGAAAGTGGACGGCATCGTCTCTGATTTCGCTAATTTCGAAGCTTGGATTGCGGATGGAAAAGAACCTGCAGCAGTGTACGAATGGGAGACATTGTCTACCGATACCCTTAACCAATACAACAGCCATTTGACAGAATTGGAAGAATGGTATGAAAATGGTGCTTATCTTGAAGGAGTCGATGGAAAGAAATTCGTTGATGATATCAAGGCAACCCGGCCTACGTTGACAGAAGCTGAAAAGACGTATGCTGATAACACGGGCCATATTTATGGTGCTGTCATGGAAGAGTTGCATGCGAAGTTAGGACAGTTCGGTACTCCAATGTATAATGTTTATGTCAGCGGAAAGACGGCACATAGCAACTATGTGACCAACAATGACGTATATAACGGTCTTATTGTGAAAGTTGAAGCCTTGCAGGCTCCGTTGGATGAGGCTGCGAAGTATGTCGATGCCTATATCCTGACCGACACTTGCGGTGTGGAGGCTTTGCAAGCTCGTATCGACAGGCTGATGAGCGATTTGGAGACCAAACGCTACGAAGGTGGGTTGGATAACACTTACAAGACAACTGCCGAGAATGAATGCAAGAACATCACGACTTCTACCGAAAGAGTCTATCGATCGGCCAATATGAAAGAATCGGTTCAAATATTGGCAGAGTTCAATGTCTTGCAGGCCGCTTGTGCCGACGCACAGAATAAGGTGAAAGGCGATGCTGACGCTGAGGCAGAAGTAAACGCTTTGTCTACAGCTATCAAGGAAAAAATGACTGCCTTTACGAAGGATACCGCTAAAGGCGGTGCAATCGACAACGCAGAAACTAAAGCCAAACAGCCGTTATTCTTGGCTTATGAGACTTGGATTGCAGGCATGCGTACGAAACT
Source organism: Paraprevotella xylaniphila YIT 11841 (assembly GCF_000205165.1). Taxonomy (GTDB): domain Bacteria; phylum Bacteroidota; class Bacteroidia; order Bacteroidales; family Bacteroidaceae; genus Paraprevotella; species Paraprevotella xylaniphila. Next base: position 5,707 of record NZ_GL883807.1, read on the forward strand.
GGCAACTTACACGGATGCTGCTGCCACAGAGAATGCTTACACAGTTCTTATGAACCGTGCAGGAGAAGTGGAAGGAGATGTGAAGGTTGGACGAGAGACGCTTGCTGCATGTCATGCCAATGTACAGGGTAAATTCGAGGGCGATATGGCCGGACTTGAAAGTGATGTGGTAGCCGTGAAAGACGGTATAGAGCAGAACAAGGCGAACATGTTGTTCTATCAAGACAAGTTGAATCACAAGATGGATGTTATCTTGTCTGATTTGAAGACGTTGTTGTCCGACATCGCAAAAGATCAGGAACGTTATACGCTCAACGATGAGGCTTACGAGGCTCGCAAGGCTGATATGGCTCATTTGAATGACTCGCTCACCACTGTAGTAGACAAGTTGACAGGCTTTGAGTATTACAAGGTAGACGAGAAGGCTAATGCAGAAAGTATAGCTGACATTACGGCCCATATCGGCAAATACGGTAAGGCTATGGATGAATACTATGCTGACATCGAGTTGGCTGGAGTGGATGCCGAAAATACGCTTAAATTCATTATGGACAAAGTGTTGTGGCGTATCGATTCTTTGGACTGCAAGGCTTCCGGCATAGAATATACGGGTGTGATTGATAAGGCGCAAAGTGACAGGAGTGAACTTGTTAAGTCTGTGAACAATCATACATTCATTGTCGAAGTTGAAGATGCCTTGAGAGATACTTTGAATCTTGTCAATAAGGATTTGAATATAATTGAAGAGTATAACGAACAGGCTAAAGACGGTTACGTCGATATAGACATCAATGGTAATAATATTGTTTCGACATCGATTCACTACGTAAAGGAAGCCCTTCCGCAAATTCAGGCCGCACTTGCAAAGCAGGAAGAACGGATGGCAAACGTACGTGAGACGATAGAAACCGAATCGTTCATACGGGGTGACGTATTGCGTGATGGTGTTGTCGATGTTCTCGACTACACGGAACTGATGATGTATGTGCTCGACCCGTCTAAAGCAGAGTCTATCGCCGGTACAATCAAGTGGTATGCCGCAGACGTGAATGACGACGGTAGCATCAACGTGGCCGACTTGACGAAACTTACGAACAAGATTATGGGTTACAACACGATGGAGGTCAGTCAAGTGGCACCTCGTGTACGTTTGGCAGAGCCTGCGATGACGCAGACCGAAGAAAGTGTAGAGATGAACATGGAAGAAGTCGGAGGCACGAAGCGTGTAGCCATCCTTCTGAAAAACGTGAACCCCTACGTAGCTTGTCAGATGGACGTGACGCTTCCCGCAGGCGTAACTTTGTTGGGAGAATCTTTGGGTGGAAGTGCAGACGACCACCAGTTGTATTCCAATACATTGGCCGATGGGACGACGCACCGCATCGTGGTAAGTTCGCTCCAGAATAAAGAGCTTAACGCAAATGGCGAAGCCCTGGTTTATTTGGAAGTATCGGGTCGTGCTGCTTCTAAGATGACCGTAGGCAATATGCTTGCAGCAGCTGCCGATGGCGTACTTTACAGTATCGGTGGCAGTGGCGAAGGCGGCGTAACCGGTATCAATGGTGTGCAGGCCAACCCAAGCATGAAAGAGAAGATATACTCTGTGGGCGGTCAGATCATGGACAAGTTCACAAGAGGTATCAACATTATCCGTAATGCTGACGGTTCAGTGAAGAAAGTTTTGAAGAAGTAAGTGAATAAAGTCTCTGTGTGTAGGAAGCGTGGCTGCCACGTAAGGTGGCCGCGCTTTCCTTCTAAAGGATTAATGTAGAACAATAAAAACAGAACGTATGACAAAGAATACAAATACTTCGATGCGACGGTTTGCGGCGAAGTGCCTATGGATATGGGGCATGGCGATGGCTTTTGTGGCAAGTGCTGAAGCTGAGAACAAGGCCACCATTGATAATTTCAATATCAAGGTGGGAGAAGAGAAGACGATTTCTGTCTATTTGGAGAATAGCGATCCTATGGTGGGTTTGCAGATGGACTTCAAGCTTCCCAAAGGCTTGGATTTCGTTACGAATAGCGTACAACGAGATGAGGTGCGTTTGAGCCGTTCTTCTCACAGCATTTATATGAATGAGGTGCAAAGTTCCATGGACGATATGGCCAAAGGTATCAAGACGGTGCGCCTTCTCATTCAGCCCAATGGGATTTATAATATTGCAGGCGACCGCGGTGCCGTGGCTTATTTCAAAGTAAAGGCAAATGAGAATATGGTGGAAACCAGTGAAATCGTGTTGGATAACATTGTAGGCAGCAGTTCGGAGTTTGACGAAGAGACCGGTAACATCAAGGGGTACCACCTTGAGTCCTATACCGCACATGTGAGTCCGAACGTGGGCTTTTTCTATCTTACCGAAGACTCTATTTGCATGAAGAACGACGGTAGTGTTAAAAAAGTAAGCTTGGGCTTGCGTAACTATACGAGTGTCCGTGGTATGGAGGCAGTGTTGTCGTTGCCCGAAGGACTGTCATTGGATACGGAGGCCAACGGTGCACCTAAGTTTGAATATGGTGAACGTTTACCACAGAATTTGTCTATCTCTTCCAGTATTTTGGAAGACGGTCGTACCAAATTGGTGCTGAGTGGTCTGACGAGTGATACCCTCAAAGGAGATACGGGTGTGGTGTTTTCTTTCTTTGTGAAAGCTTCCGAGACTTTCCAAGAGGTTGCAGAACTTTCGTTGGATGAAATTATTTTGTCGGATAATGCAGGGCATGGCATTAATATGGAGGGTAAGTTAGTCATGGAGGTGATTAATTCTTTCATCGCCTACTATACTCCTGCCAATGACTCCATACAGGGGCTGCGTACGCGTTATGAGGCTGCCGTGGAGAAAATCAATACGGAGGCTGCTGACGTGAAAGACAGTGCGGTCGTCGTGAATGCCGTCCAGGAAGTGGCTACCCGTATTGAGGATTTGCGGAAGTCTGTGGACGAGGCTTACGCCAATGAAACGCTCCCGGTTATTTATGACGAGGTGTTGGCTCCTGTGGTTAGCATTGATACGGCTATCGTGAAGATGGTGGACGACGCTTTGGCTTTACAGGCAGCCAAGGTTGCCAATGACGAGGCTTTTGTCCGTCTGACAGAAGAAATCGGGGCTTTGCAGGCTAAATTAGACGCCGCTAAGACAACGATAGAAACGGATTATGCAGAGGTGGCAGGGCAGTTCACTGCCGACATTGCTGCTTTGCAGGAGGACATTGATTCCATCAGCAACGAAGTGAAGGGCTTGTACGAGGAAGTGAAGCTGACGGCCGAAAGCCAGATCGATGCAACGGCCATCGAAGCCGGAATCGAGAAGGTTTTGGCTGATGCTGAAGAAGCCCATAAAGGCAGCAGCATTTATGGCGTGAAGAATGCCAATGGCGCAGAACTTACCGGCATCTATACGGTAGATGGTCGTCGTGTGGCAGAACCTGTCAAAGGGCAGGTCAACATCTTCAAGTACTCTGACGGAACAGTGAAGAAGTTTTATATGAAATAATAGGTTGGTAGTTGCGTGCGCTGTGAAGCGCGTGCACTAAAAAAAGAGAACGCATAGGGGATGATTTCCTCTATGCGTTCTTTTTGCCTTATAGGGGCTGCGGTTTTACTGTTTCCCTTTGAAATCTTTTATGATACCTTGGCAAATCCAGTCGGCTAAGGCTTGGCGGTTGGACGGGATGACGAGGCGTTTCCGGTCGCGTTCGTTTTGCAGGTTGCCCAGTTCCAGGAAAGCTGCCGCCGGATTGGATTTTTTTAATACGTAGAGCGAACGTTCGCTTACCGTACCCCGGAATCCCCGGTTCGGTTGGTGTTTGTCGTATTTCCGTTCAAAGGTTTTGTGAATGTTTTCCGCCAGACGTTTTCCTAACTTACTGCCGGGGGAATGGTAGAAGAATACATCCACTTGGTCTTTCCGCCCCCGGCTGTCCACGTGGATGAAGATGGCACGTTTGTATTTCTCTTTATCCTTATACGTCAGGCGGTTGATGGCATCGCACCGCTGCTGTAGACGGGCTATTTGGTCGAGCGGAATCGTTTGTCCGAGGCAGGTCTCACGGTCGCTGTTGGACAAATACCGGTCATCGCGGATGCCGTCTTTCTCATCCTGGATGATGATATGTACCTTGGCGCCTTTTTCCATCAATGCACGTCCCAACCTCAGGATAATGTCGTAGGCATACTCGTCTTCGTGCAATTCTCGGTTTCCTACTTTTCCGATGGCTCCGGGATCGGGACCTCCGTGCCCGCTGACCAGATACAAGCAAGCACCGTCTAACTCATGGGAACGGACGGATACGTTTTGGTATACCGGGCCGAAAAGCGGTTCTACAACGCTGGTCTTACGGCTGCCTGCACGCGCCTTTTTCCCGGACTTCTTACCGGTGGGAAGCCGGTAACTACGTCCTAATATCAAGCCTCCGTCGCGGGTCAGTTTTCCTTTGTTGATTTCCAGAAACTCCTTTTGGGCTGCACGGGAAGTGTAGCCAAAACGTTGAAGAAATGTCGATACGCCTTCTCCTTTTTTAGGTTTGGCGCGTTCTTGGGCGTATAAAGTCGATGTCAGACAGCAACCCGTCCAAAATGCAAAGAGGAAAAGTTTACGGATGTTCATGTTCACAAAGATAATGCAAATCGAACGCAAAATCTTAAGCTTGCTTGAATATTTTGCCGTGATACAACCTATTTTATGAAAAGATATGTTTTTGTGGATATGCGTACTGAAAAAAGCTGCCGGTAACCGGAGGGGTACGAAAAAGGCACATTCCCCCCTTTTCGGGATGGAATGTGCCGGATCCGGATTTGCAGTTTTTTCTGTTTAATCATCCATATCCATGTCAATGACATTGAATTGCTTGTCGAATTTGATTTCCCAGAAGTTGGACAGTTTCACTTCGTAGGTGTAACGGTCGCGCTCCAATTTGAGGATGGCAGCATTGGGATGGCTTTCTTTTACGAACTTTGTGATTTGGGCGGGAACGGCTTTCGTCGGTACGCTACTGCGTTTGCAATCCAATTCTGTCCATTCGCCGTTCTTGTCGAACTCAACCCCGTTGCCGTTGACAAACACGACATCGTAGCTCGTGTCCAAGAATCCTTTCTCCATTTTGGTGAATGCCACCTTTTCCGTGGGGAAGTTCTGTTTGATGAAGGTCTGTGCTTTAGCAGGCAGCTTGTCGAATGTGATGGGTTTGTCGTTGTCGGCCTGAGCGACTTGTAAAGTGAATACACTCAGCAGTAAGAATAATACCTTTTTCATAATTGTTGTTTTTTGAAGTTAGACATTTGTTCCTTTTTGATGATACAAAGTAAAGGTTTGATTCTGGAAAGAAATGGGAAAATAAAGGTTTAAAATGTTAAACTGTGTAAAACGAAATATCCCCGTCCTTTGGAGCAGGGGACGGGGATGTATGCCTATAAAATAGGTATATGCTGCCTAACGCATGTCTAAATACTCGATTTTATCCATGTCTCCGTAGTCGAGATTTTCACCGGCCATACCCCAGATGAACATGTAGTTGCTCGTGCCGGCAGCAGCATGGATGGACCATTCCGGCGACATGATGGCCTGTTCGTTGTGGAGCCATACGAGACGCTCTTCCTGCGGTTCGCCCATCAAATGGCAGATGGCGTTGCCTTCGGGTACGTTGAAGTAGAAATAAGCTTCGATGCGGCGTCCGTGGGTATGTGCGGGCATCGTGTTCCATACGCTGCCCGGCTTCAGTTCCGTCAGCCCCATCTGCAACTGGCAGGTACCGCCGTTCTTGGCCTTTTCCAAAACGGGCTTGATCATCAACTGGTTGATGACACGGTCGTTGCTTTCTTCCATTTTTCCGGCTTTCAGTTGGTTGGCCTGAGTGGCTTTTTTGTTGTCCGGGTTGCAGCTCAGCAACTGGGTGGCGTAACTTTTGTGCGCCGTGGCCGAATTGAGGTAGAACTTGGCCGGTTTGCCCGGGTCGGTGCTTTTGAAAGTCACCTCCTTGTTTCCACTACCTACGTAGAGCGCATCCTTGAAGTTCAGTTTGTATTCCTTGCCGTCCACGGTCACCGTACCTTCACCGCCTACATTGATGACCCCAAGTTCACGGGCGAAGAGGAAATAAGGTGCTTTCAGTGGGTCGATGGTTTCCAGTTTCAGGGTTTTGTTTACCGGCATGGCACCACCGAAGATGAAGCGGTCGTACATGGAGTACGTCACGTTGATTTCGTCCGCCACCATCACTTTCTCCATGACAAAAGCGTCACGCAGACGTTGGGTGTCGTAAGTCTTCACGTCCTGCGGGTTGCAGGCCGTCTGGATTTTGTAATTTACTTGGGCGTTCGTCGCCAGTGCGCCGAGGCCGAGGCAAAGAGCCAATGCAAATCTTTTCATTTTCTTTCTGTTTTTGATTATGTGATGTTAGATTCAAATGCGTGGTATGCGCCCGCGTCTTAGTACTTCTTGCGGACGATGGCGCGGCGGTTGAGGGCAGCCAACCCGAGCGTGCAGGCCACGAGGACGGCCGGACCCACATATTTCACCGTGTGTGTCAGGTGGAAGATGACCCATGCCAACGGACTGGAGGCAAAGTCGAGTGCGCCGCCCTCGAAACCTTCGGGAATGGCTACGGCCGTGTCCTTCGTGATGTTGAACACATCGTGTGCCGCACTGGTGAAGTAGGGCGCGAGGTTCGTCACGAAATACAACCCGATGACCATCAGGATAAGTCCGATGATGAACGTCTTCACCACATTGCCGTTCGTGATGGGCAGGATGATGGGGAACACGTAGAACATGCCGGCCAGCGAAGCCAAAGGCAAGAACTGGTTGCCCGGCAGGACAACGGCGAGGAACAGCGTGACGGGGATGAGCAGCAACGATACGACGAGCGTAGTCGGGTGGCCGATGACCAAGGCCGGGCTCATGCCGATGTGAAGGCCTGCATTCTCACCGAATTTGCGGGCAATCATCTGGCGCGTGGCATCGGAGATGGGGCGCAGGCCTTCGATGAACAGTCCCGTGATGCGGGGAATCAGCTCCATGACGGCTCCCATCTTGATACCCAGTCCGAGGATACCCGGAATGCCGTCCACCAGTTCCTGCCCGTTCTTGCAGGCCAGTGCGCCGATGCCGCATCCCACCAATACGCCGAGGAAGAGCGGTTCGCCCAGGATGCCGAATTTCTTCTTCATGCCCTCCGCGTCGATATACAGTTTGTTGAACCCCGGAATCAGGTCGAGCGCCTTGTTGATGAGGATGGCGAAAGGCATGAACCCTTGGCAGAAAGGCTGCGGGATGGAGATGCCGTCCATCTTATCATAGAATTTCTGGAATTTCGGAGCCGTATAGTCGGCAGCTATCAGCGTCAGGATATAACAGATGACGGCGGCGAAGAAACCCCATGCGATATTGTCCATCGTGTAGTAGACCATCGCGCCGATGAAGGCGAAATGCCAATAGTTCCACAGGTCGATGTTGACGGTCTTTGTCGTTTTGGTGAGGAGCATCAGGATGTTCACTCCGAGGCATACGGGAATGATGAATGCGCCTACCGACGTGTTATAAGCCACGGCGGCTGCAGCAGGCCATCCCATGTCGAACACTTCGAGGTTGAGGTCGTAAATCTCCACCACTTTCGAGAGCGAAGGACTGAGGCTGCTGGTGAGCAACGCCGTAATGACCGACAATCCCACGAAGCCGACACCCACGTAAAGGCCGCTTTGTAAGGCTTTTCCGAACTTGATTTTGATACAGACGCCCAGTATGGTAAAGATAATGGGCATCATGACTGCGGCCCCGAGGCCGATGATGTAACCGAATACAGCTTCCATATTCCTAATTTTCTTGGTATTAATTCGTAAATGATTAGGTGCGGCAAAATTAAATAAAACTATTGGTAACGCAAACAGAATTGAGAAAAAAAAGATGGGAAAGGGAAAATAAGGCGGACGAGGCAGGACGTGAAGTGCTGACAATATGTCAGCCTTTTACGCATAATCGACGGGTCGTAAAAGGCTCAAATAGAGAGGAAATGTTAAATTCAAATCAGGATAAGTCCCGTTTTATGTATTTATGACGCATTTCTTTTGAATTCGGGGTTTCAATCTCATGAGATTGAAAAATCGTTCGGCTGAAAGCGGAAAAAGTTTTGGCGTAGAAAAAAATGGAGTTGTCCGCTTGGCGGTCGGAAACGGTCTTCCGTGCGGCGGAAAAGGGGGCGGTAAACGGTGTAAAAGGGAGGGCAGAAGGGCTTTTTTTGATTTATCTGACGGATTTCCGTGCGCCAAATCCTCATGCTTTTTGTCACGGGAAAAGGCTGACGGGTGTCGTTTGCATGCGGGGCATGCCGCGTGGCGGTGTGGAGAGGGGGTCTTTTTGTAAGCGAAAACCTCGCCCGTGGTTGCGGAATGTAAAAACGTCGGCTTGAAATGCCGACGTTTTTTGTCACCTCGCCCGAATAAAGAGGCGGATAGACGATTCTCGTGAGGTTGGTCTGACATTTTGTCAGACGAAACATTCCGGTTCGCGGCGTGCACTGAAGTTCTGGTGCAACATGGCAGTATAAGGGGTGTCGAAAGTGCGTCCGCCTACGGGGCAGAACTTGACGCAAGCACAGCATTTGGTGCACAAGTCCGCACGGGTGGCAGAGCGTCCGTCGGCTATGGTGATGGCACCGGTGGGGCACCAGTCCACGCATTCTCCGCAACCGTAGCAGTTGTCATTCACTACCGGGGCCTGCGGTGTGGAGGGGCCAAGGGTCTTGTAGGGTACGTTGCCCTTCATCGCGGGCGCGGTCACAAGGTTTTCCAACGGGCTGTCGTAGGTCAGGGCGAAGTCGCGTGCATCCGTGGCCGGAGGGTTTTGCAAGTCCAGTTGGCGCAACAGGCTGCCGTATGCCTGCGCCCCGAAAGCGGCGGCCTTCTGCAAGTCGGCGGCATCAGGGCGGCCTTCGGCAATGGGCATGCCTGGGCGGCTGTAGGAGTGTTCGCCCACGAATGCCGCGCCGCAGAGGGGCGTGAACCCTTGGGCGTGCAGGAGGTCGCGGAGCTGTACCAAGGCATCCTCGTAGTCGCGGTTGCCATAGACCACCACCGGGATGGCGATGCTGTTTTCCGCCCGCAGGCGGGCGATGCGTCGGACGGCTACCGGGGCCACAAGTCCCCCGTAGACGGGGGCGGCCACGATGCAGATGGCATTGCGTACCGCAATGGGCATGCCGGCGGGGTCGGTGGTCAGGTCGATTTCCTCACGGCGTGCGATGCGCGTGCCTTCGGCGATGGCGCGTGCGATTTTCATCGAAGTGTGCGTGGGCGAGAAACAGGCCACGCAAAGCTTGTCTAACTGCATGGTTTCCTCCTTCCTTTACATTTCCGAGATTTTGTAACCCTCTCCGGCCAACGCGGCCTGTAATTCTTCCAAGGGAATCACGTCTCCTGAGTATTCGATGACGGCCACGGGAGGGTCTAAGGTGACAATGGCGTTCACGCCCTTGATGTTGTTCAATGCCTTTTCCACATGTGCGCGGCAATGGTCGCACATCATGCCTTCCACTTTATATTCTTTCTTCATTTTTGCATAGAATTTTGAAATTTCGGTTTCTTCATGTTGTAGCCTGACCCGTTTCAGCCGCAGGCTGTTCGTCACGACGCATACGCTGCTCATGGCCATGGCCGCCCCGGCTATCATCGGGTTGAGCAGGAAGCCGCAAAGGGGGTAGAGAGCCCCGGCGGCTATGGGTATTCCTATTATATTATAGATGAAAGCCCAGAACAGGTTCTGCCGGATGGTGCGCACGGTGCGTGCGGACAGCCGTATGGCATCCGGAATCTTGGACGGGTCGGACGAGATAATCGTCATTTGCGCCACGTCCATGGCGATGTCGCTGCCCCGTCCCATGGCGATGCTCAGGTCGGCTTGGGCCAAGGCGGCACTGTCGTTGATGCCGTCGCCCACCATGGCCACCTTCCGTCCGGCACGCTGTAGCTTTTCGATGAAGGCTACCTTGTCTTTCGGGGTTGCTTCTGCCTGGTAATAGAAGGTGCCGATAGCGGTGGCCACGTTGCCTACCGCGTAGGAACTGTCGCCCGACAATATACATGCTTTTATGCCCATTTCGTCCAGTTCCGCCACGATGCCGATTGCCGTTTCTTTGATACGGTCGCCTATGGGCATGACGGCAAGCACCTCCTTTTCATTGGCAAAATAGACGATGGTGGCTCCCGTTTTGTTCATCCAATCGGCCATCTCGTTCAGTCTTTGGCTGACGCTGATGTGGTGTTCGTCAATCAGGCGGCGGTTGCCTACGAAGTACGTCTTGCCGCCATGGCATCCTTTCACGCCCCAACCCGTGATGCTCTTGAAACCGGTGATGGGGACTTCCCGTCCCTGGATGTGCTTCACGATGGCTTCTGCCAAAGGATGTTCCGAACGTTTTTCGATGCTGTAAAGGATATCGGACAAATTTGCCGCACCGTCTTCTTCCCAGAAGATACCCGAGACGATAGGGTGCCCTTCGGTGAGCGTGCCCGTCTTGTCCAATACGACGGTGTCTATTTTCCGCGCGGTTTCCAAGCTTTCAGCGTCTTTGATGAGGATGCCGTGTTCGGCTGCCTTGCCGATGCCCACCATGATGGCTGTCGGCGTGGCCAGTCCAAGCGCACAGGGACAGGCAATGATGAGCACGGTGACCAAAGCCAGCAGGCCGTGCGTGAAACCGTCCGACGGGGCGAGTACCCACCACAAGGCGAATGAAAGGAGGGCGATGCCGATGATGGCCGGTACGAATATGGCCGCGATGCGGTCTACTAACCGTTGCACGGGGGCTTTGCTGCCTTGCGCGTCCTGTACCATGCGGATGATGTGGGCCAGTACGGTGTCGGCTCCTACTTTTTCGGCACGGAAACGGAACGCCCCCCTTTGGTTGATGGTGCCTGCGAAAACGTGTGCCCCTTCGCGTTTGGCTACGGGCGCAGGCTCGCCGCTCAGCATGCTTTCGTCGACGTACGAACTGCCCGAGACGATGGTGCCGTCCACGGCAATCCGTTCGCCGGGACGGACGGAGACGGTTTGCCCCCGTTGCAGGTTGTCGATGCTGATTTCATGTGTTTCTCCACGGTCGTCCACGATGGTGACCGTACGGGGTTGCAGCCCCATGAGCTTGCGGATGGCCGTCGATGTGTTGCCCTTGGCCCTTTCTTCCAAGAGTCGTCCTAGCAGGATAAAGGCGATGATGACGCTCGCCGCTTCGAAATAGACGTGTGGTTCTACGCCCCGTGCCGTCCAGAATTCCGGGAAGAGCATGTTGAATAGGCTGAAGACGTAGGCAATGAGCGTGCTGTTCGACACCAAGGTGTCCATATTGGCCGTGCCGTGCCGCAGTTGCCGCCAGGCGTTGCGGTGGAAATCCCGTCCCAACCAGAGGACGACGGGGGTGGATAATGCCCATGAGATGAGGTCGGCGTATGGCGTATGCATGAAAAACATGCCGATGACGGCCACGGGCAGGGTGAGGATGATGGCCCAGACGGTGCGTTGCCGCAAGCGTCGGTACTTCTCGTCGTGCGCCTGTTCCGCCCGGTCTTCCAACAGTTTGCGGTCATCGCCCACCAACAGATCGTAACCCGCAGCCTGCAAAGCCGCTTTCAGTTGTTCGGGGCTGCATTGTGCCGTGTCGTATTCCACGGTAGCCGTGGACGCCGCGTAGTTGACGGAGGCCGTGCGCACCCCCGGTTGTCCGTTGAGGGTCTTGTCCACCCGTGCGGCGCAGGCGGCGCAACTCATCCCCAATACGGGGAACGTCCTTTTTTCTATGTGTCCTTGGTTCATCTTGCTTGTCTTTTTCCGCAAAGATAATGCAAATAAGCATAGGGGCGAGGATATTTGTCGTATCTTTGCGCTTCTAAGACATAAAAATATGAAGAACGGATTGTTGGAAGCCGGATGTGACCCGATGGGGCAGGCCATCCGTGACTATTATGAGACAGGCAGGGCCGGTCGCCTGCGGGTGTTCTCCCCGCAGTTCGACGAAGACGAGATGCCGGTCGGCACGTTGTTCCGTGAAGAGGAGGATATGCCGCCATTGGAACGGAAAGCTTTGGACTTGTGTCGCGGGCGGGTGTTGGATGTCGGTGCCGGGGCGGGCTGCCACAGCCTGGCCTTGCAAAGGCGCGGGTTGGACGTGACGGCGGTGGATATCTCGCCGTTGTCGGTGGACGTGATGCGTCGGCGCGGGGTGAGGCAGGCTTGGGAGGCGGATGTCTTCGACGAGGCTTTCGCCGGATGTTACGATACGGTGCTGATGCTGATGAACGGTTCCGGCATCATCGGGCGGCTGGAACGCATGCCCTTGTTTTTCCGTCGCATGAAGCAACTGTTGGCACCCGGCGGTTGCGTGTTGTTGGATTCCAGTGACTTGCGCTATATTTATGAAGACGAAGACGGCGCGATGGATATCGACCTGAATGCCGGTTACTACGGTGAGTTGGATTTCCGGATGCAGTACAAGCGAGTGAAAGGCGCACCTTTCCCGTGGCTCTATGTGGACTTCGACACTTTGGCCTACTATGCGCAGGAAAACGGTTTCCGTGCGGAACGGTTGCAGGACGGGGAACATTATGATTATCTGGCGCGGCTGTCCGTAGTGTTATAAATACAAGAGACGGCCTCCTCGCGGAGACCGTCTCTGACCAACCTTCCTTACTTCGTCCGTAGATGGAGAGAAAACGGACGGGCAAGGCTTTTTATGAGATTACTTTCTCTTTTTGTCATTATTTTGCACCTTGTGCAATGGTGAACGTCATGTCTACATGGTCGTCCGGCATGTTCGTGATTGCGCCCCACGGAGAATCGGCACTGATACGGATGGTTACCGTATAAGCCGTGGCGAAAGACGCTTGTTTGGCATCGTCCGTGAACGAAACTTCACCGGTAGAGCTGTTTACGTTGACATATTGGTCGGCAATGGCCGCTCCGGTCTTCGGGTCGATGACATGGAATGACGGGGCAGTCATGCCATATACAGCTGTCGAAAACGGATCCTTGCTGAAGTGAACTGCCCCCCAAAAGTTAGACACAA
>NZ_GL883808.1 GCF_000205165.1 Paraprevotella xylaniphila YIT 11841
CTTCACGTTGAAGGTGTAGAAACTGCCGTCCTCCGTGATGACGGACATATTCGTTTCGTTGGGAAAATTCCTTACGGTAGCCTTCACACGGATGATGTTCTCCGCTCCGTCGGCTTTCCCGGCAATCAGGTCGGGCGAGCCTAAATCGACATAGCGCACCTCCGCCGGAAAAATGACGTGGACGGTCTTGTCGTAGGTCACTTCCAGACCGTGCGGCGGTATCATGCGGTCGAAGGTCAGCTTGCGTGACAGCCCGTGATATAGGTCGCCGTCCGCCTCCTTCTGCGGATAGACCTCCTTCGTCAAGGTCGGTTGTTCACTTCCGTTGGTCGTTTCAACGGTTACATTCTCCTGCGCGTTGGCAGTTATGATGCCCATAGCGAGGGCAAACATGATGATTACTTTTCTCATTACTTTTGGATTTTAGTGGTAATTTTTATTGTTTTCAATATTTTTCTTGGTAAAGCATGACCCTGTACCCGGCTTTCAGATGCACCTTGACGGTTCGCATCTTTTTGGCGATGTACTGGCTCGTGCCTTGTATCAGCCCCTTGCCCAAGTCGGAGGCGAGCTGCGCCCCGGCATTGGTGGAGATGTTGATGCTGCTTCCCAGCGAGCCGCCCATGTTGGCGGCGACCTCCCGGACGGCGTTCATCTCCATCGAGTTCGGGATGAAGATGCCGGGCTGTCCGTCCGTGTCATAGACCGCAAGCTCCACGGGGATAATCGTGCCGTCGTATTCCAGCGAGGTAATCTCGATGTCGAGCCGCTCACCCTGTATCTTGCCCGTGCCGACCACCACCGCACCCCGGGGTATTGTCCTGCCTGCCACCGCCATAGGCTCCAGCAGGCGCAGCCTTACCGTCTGCCCGTCCGTCACGCTCTGCGCCCCATGCACGCACGCCGGTATGGTGTTCCTGTCCAATACCTCCGCCGTGCCGACAGCCGTGTTGAAACCCCGGTTGCGTTCCTGCGATAAGGCGGCGACAAACTCCGCGTTACTCATAGGCTGTGAGAGTGAAGAAACTACTTGATGCTCCACCTGTCTGATAGGCATTGCCTTGTTCTTCTTCCCTTTCTGCACGGTAGTTGGCTCTGCCCTCTGTTCCGCCGATGGCTGTCCTCCGTTCTGACCGCCCATGTACTTTGCCGCCAGCTCGTAGGACTTCTCCATAAGAGCCACCTGCTCGTCCATAGAGGAAGCCTTGCCCCTCTCGCTTTCCAGTTCCGACTCCAGCGATGCGATGCGCTCCAACAATTCGTCCATCTCCGCATTGTCGTTTTTCGGCTGGTCGTAGAAGTTTCCGAGCGTGGCGTTCAGGTCACGGTAGGCGGCTGCGGAGGACTGGATGGTCTGCGGCGTGGCTGGCTTTGCCCTTTCTTCCTTGCCGCCCGGATTGGCGAGGTCGAAGTCCACTCCGTTCTCCGTTCCCGCTATCTCGCGGTCGAACATGTCGCCCAGCTGCCCGATGGCACGGTTGCGGCTCTCCTGACGCTCTTCCATCTCCCCATGCTCGTAGGCTTTCAGCTTGTCGCCGATAATCTGCCGGTTCGCCTTGTCAGCGTCGGGCATCTCGGTGTTGTATCCGTCCGTTCCCGGCGGTTGCTCCTTGCCGGAGGACGGGGCGAATATCAGCCACATCGCCCCGATGAACACCAACACCATAGCGGGCAGCACGATCATCTTCTGCCGTTTCAGCCGTTGCGCCTCTGTCAGCGGTTCGCGCTCCTTTTTCGGTTTCCCCGTTTCGGGAGCAGCTTTGTTCTCTTTCGTCGGTTCATTCTTTGTCTGTTCCATATAAATAAGGTGTTAAGTGATTGCCTGTTTCCGCCGGGGTCGGCAGTTCCACCCGTCCGGCGTGTCCCGTTTCCATATGT
>NZ_GL883809.1 GCF_000205165.1 Paraprevotella xylaniphila YIT 11841
ATGTTATTGAATAAAATTTAAACAGGCTCTAATATGATTAACACCGGATCCAGGCTAAAAAGAGCGAGAAAATAAAATATCCTGAAAACAACCTTCCACCTCAGACAAACCTAATACCCTGAAACCACATTAACCTAATTTCAATATTAACCAACTGCTTTCATTATCTTATACGCTTGAGAACGGCAAACTACTTAACCGTCCTCCCATTTTTTTTCGAAATTTCTTCAGAAACCATGTTTGCTATCACCAGACTGCCGTAGAAAGAGGAAAAACCGTCGGGCTTGCTACTGCTGCCCGTCACATGGGCAATGAAGAAACCATAGACACCCTCGCGCAAGTTAATCCAAGGGTAAGCTCCGGCCCATCCCGGCGAACTGATACGATAGGCCTCTCCGGTCTCCTCGTCCACCATTTCACGCCATTCGCCCAGTCCGTAAATGCCCTGATGATGATGTCCGAGCGCACGCTCCACATATTCTCCAGAAGCGACTTTAGCTGTTCCCACTTGGTCTGCCTGCATTTCTTTCACGGTGGCTTCCCCAAGAATACGCTGTCCCTCAAAAACGCCACCATGTATAATCATGTCTAAAAAGTTCATATAATCATTCAACGTCGTACACAGCCCGCCGCCCAACATGGGTGCGTGTCCTCCGTCCGTATTGACAGGAGTGAAATGGGAACAAGTCATGCGTAAAGGCCCGGCCAAAAGCTCCTGAAACAAGGTTTCAAATTCCTTCCCCGCAGCCGCCTCGGCCATGCGCCCGGCCACCTGCATGGCCAGACCGCCATACTCGAACCGCGCTCCGGGCGTGAATACTGTATCTAAAGGCAAGATTTCCGCTACGGCCGAATCCAAATGGTTGTAATTATCGACCCGAGGTTCGGGCAAATAAGGCCGGATACCCGATGTATGAGACAACAACCGGCGTAAGGGAATCACGCCTTTCGGGTCTCCCTTGAACTCCGGCAGCCATTTCTCCACAGGGTCGTCCCATGACAGTTCCGTCCGGTCTACCACGGCGGCCACCACCGCAGCGGCCACCCACTTTCCGGCAGAGGCCACATAAACGGGAGTGTCCGGCGATACGGCACCGTATGACTTGCGGAACAAAACCGCCGTATCCTGTTTTACACAAATGGACGCACCGGGATAATATCCCTTGTCCACCCAACCTTGAATCAACGAGTCAAGCCCCGTAAAGTCCGGCTTCTCCCCGTGCGTTCCGTTCCCGCCGCCGCAAGCGGCCACCATGCCCCCTAACAGGCATCCCCATATCCAAACTTCAATTTTCTTCATACCTTTGCCATTTTATCATCCACCATCTATTCCATAATACGTTTTTCCGGCCCATTTTACTTATTCTATTTTGTTTTTTTTGCATTTCCCTTGTAAATGCGAAAAAAAATCATCCAAACCCAATGGTATCGACAAACGCCTTGACTATCTCACGACCGTCTCCATCTGTGGGATGTAAAGACTCCGAATGCCACTACAGCCCCATTCTTCATTCCACAAGAGCATACAGCCCACAATAGGTCTTCTTTTCTACATACTCCATTATTTTAAGTCCTAAAAGCCGGACTGTCTCACGACACCCCGGCTACACCATCTAAATTCCAAAAAAATAAAGAATCTTGCCGTCAACGAATGAACAGCAATTCGCGATACTTAGGTAACGGCCACATCTGGTCGTCCACAATCAACTCCAACTTGTCGATATGGTAACGGATTTGTTCCAACATCGGTGCAATGGTGTCATGGTAGGCCACGGCCTTTGCCCGTTCGCCTTCAATCTTGTTGGCCACCTTGCGAGCCTCGACCATCGCATCCACGTGATCCTTGATATAGGCCGTGCGTTCGGAAATCTCCCTGATGATGGCCAGGTTCTCGGCCGACAATTTGCCGGCTTCTTCCGCACTGAACAATCCCTTCATCTTGTACACATTGTCTATCAACTTGCTTTGGTACCCGATGGCCACAGGCACGATATGGTTCATGGCCAAATCGCCGAGCACACGTGCTTCTATCTGGATTTTCTTGGTATAGGTTTCCCATTTCACTTCATTGCGGGCTTCCAACTCCACTTGGGTCATCACTCCTGTAGACCCGAACATGGCAATGCTCTCTGCCGACAAGTAGTTGTCGAAAATAACGGGGCAGCTCGTCTCGCAATCCAGACCGCGCCGCTCTGCTTCGGCCTTCCACTCATCGCTGTAACCGTTCCCGTCGAAACGGATGGGCTTGCAGATTTTGATATATTTCCGTATCACCTGGATAAGGGCAGCCTCTTTGGTCTCGCCTTTATCCATCAAGGCATCCACTTCAGCCTTGAATTCCGTCAGCTGTTCGGCCACAGCGGTGTTGAGAGCTATCATCGCGCTCGCGCAGTTGGCCTCTGAACCCACAGCCCGGAACTCGAAACGGTTTCCGGTAAAGGCGAAAGGCGACGTACGGTTACGGTCTGTGTTGTCTATCAACAACTCAGGAATCTGCGGAATGTCCAACTTCATCCCATGCTTGCCCTCCAAAAGGACCAGTTCCTCGTCAGTGCTCTCCTCCAGGTGGTCAAGCACACGGCTCAACTGCGTGCCGAGGAAAGAGGAAATGATAGCCGGGGGGGCCTCGTTGGCTCCCAAACGATGAGCGTTGGTGGCACTCATGATGGAGGCTTTCAGCAAACCGTTGTGCCGGTACACGGCCATCAGGGTGTTCACGATAAATGTGATGAAACGCAAGTTCTCCTCCGCCGTCTTGCCCGGAGCCATCAGCAGCACGCCGGTATCGGTACCCAACGACCAGTTGTTATGCTTACCGGAACCGTTCACGCCCTTGAAAGGCTTCTCATGCAGCAACACGCGGAATCCGTGCGTGCGGGCCACCTTGCGCATCAGCGACATAATCAGCATGTTGTGGTCTACAGCCAAGTTGCATTCCTCGAAGATCGGAGCAAGCTCGAACTGGTTTGGCGCTACCTCGTTATGGCGTGTCTTCACCGGAATGCCCAGTTCCAATGCCTGTATCTCCAAATCCTTCATGAAAGCGGCCACACGGGTCGGGATGGCCCCGAAATAATGGTCTTCCAACTGTTGGTTCTTCGAAGCTTCATGCCCCATCAGCGTACGCCCGGTCAGCAACAAGTCCGGACGGGCGGCATACAAGCCTTCGTCCACCAAAAAGTATTCCTGCTCCCATCCCAAATAAGAAACCACCTTCTTCACAGAGGGGTCGAAGTAATGGCACACCTCTACCGCCGCCTTGTCCACCGCACGCAAAGCCTTCAGCAAAGGAGCCTTGTAATCAAGCGACTCACCGGTATAAGCGATGAACACGGTGGGGATGCACAGCGTGTCGTCTACCACGAATACGGGCGAAGAGGGATCCCAAGCACTGTAGCCGCGCGCCTCGAACGTGTTCCGTATGCCCCCGTTGGGGAAGGACGAGGCATCGGGTTCCTGCTGCACGAGCAACTTTCCCGAAAATTCTTCCATCATCCCGCCTTTGCCGTCGTGCTCCACGAAAGCGTCATGCTTCTCTGCCGTGCCTTCCGTCAACGGTTGGAACCAGTGGGTGTAATGCGTCACCCCCAATTCCGTAGCCCAACGCTTCATGCCCGAAGCCACCTCGTCGGCAATGTTGCGATCCAAAGCGGCACCATGGTCCATGGCATCCACCAACTTCGCATATACAGTACTGGACAAATACTTGAACATCTTCTCGCGGTTGAACACATACTTGCCGAAATATTCACTGGGGCGTTCCGTCGGAACAGCCACTTCTTTCGCCTTCACATGGAAGGCACTCTCTACAACCCTGAATCTTAATTCTGACATAATCACCTAAGTATTTTGATTTCCATATTATTCTTGCCGGTTACGGCCTGCCTTACAAATCGTAGGCAGATTCGCCGTGTTCGTAAATGTCAAGCCCTTCTTCTTCCACTCTCTTGTCCACACGGATGCCGACCAACTTGTCCACCACCTTGAACAGCACGAAAGTCATTACCGCGCTGAACGCCATCGAAATGACCGTGGCCGCAACCTGAATCCACAACTGGTTCCAATCCCCGTAAAGCGCACCCTGCACGCCACCTTCTCCGGTGACAAAACGAGTGGCAAACACGCCAGTGAGTATGGAGCCGATGATACCGCCCACCCCATGCACGCCAAAGGCATCGAGGGCATCGTCATAACCGAACTTGGGCTTCACTACAGCCACCATCCAGAAACAAACTGCCGACGTTATCAAACCGATACACAACGCTCCGAACAAGTCTACCGAACCTGCCGCCGGAGTAATGGCCACCAAGCCCGCCACGGCACCCGTACAAGCCCCCACCGTAGTGCATTTCTTGTTGACGGCCCAATCAATGGCCGCCCAAGTGACGGCTGCCATGCACGTGGCGATATGCGTCACCAGAAACGCATTGGCCGCCAGACCGTCGGCTGCCAGGCCGCTTCCGGCATTGAATCCGAACCAACCCAACCAAAGCAATGCCGTGCCTAAAAAGACAAAAGGAATGTTGTGCGGAGTGATGGGACGGCCTGCCCTATAATCCTTACGCCGCCCCACCATAAGTGCCATCACCAATGCGGCCACACCTGCGTTGATATGTACCACCGTGCCTCCGGCAAAGTCCACGGCACCCATTTCCATCAGGAAACCGCCGCCCCATACCCAATGGGCCATAGGCATGTAGACCAGTATGCTCCACAACACCGTGAAGCACAAGAAGCCGGCAAACCTCACACGTTCGGCGAACGCACCGAGAATCAAAGCCGGTGTAATCAGGGCGAACATGCACTGGAACATTACGAACAGCATTTCGGGAATGCCGGTCGCTGTCAGCGTGTCCAAACCTATGCCGTTCAACATCACCTTGTCGAATCCCCCGATACCGTATTTAAAGAAACCGCTGCCTTCATATCCGGTGCCGAAGGCAAGGCTATAGCCGAAAGCCACCCACAAGATGCTGACCACCCCGGCTATGGCCAGGCTCTGCATCACCAGGCTCAGCATGTTTTTCTGACGCACAAGGCCACCGTAGAACAAGGCGATTCCGGGAATCGTCATCATAAACACCAAAAGGGTTGCCACTATCATCCAAGCCGTGTGGCCTGAATCCAATATCACTGATGTATCCATAATCTTACTTTTTTATCATTCAACTAAGTTTTTAACCTTGGCGGAAACCGTCCCGCCTCACTTTTCCTGTTCCGCGTTATAAAGCGCGATGTCACCGCGCTCCCCCGTACGGATCCGGACGGAATCCTCCACCGGGATGATGAAAATGCGCCCGTCGCCGATTTCGCCCGTATAGGCAGCCTTCATCACGGCTTGCACGGTCTTCTCCACGTTCTTGTCGCGCACGACGATGGACACCAACATGCGCTCGATAGAACTGGTGTCGTAGGCCACGCCACGGTAAATACGCGCCTCGCGCATCTTGCCCACGCCCCTCACTTCATAATACGAGAACCACTCGATGTCTGCCGCCAACAAGGCGTCCTTCACATCATCGAACTTGGTCCGCCGAATAATCGCTTCAATCTTTTTCATAATTAACCCATTTATATTACTGATCCTATTCTTTCTTTTTATGTTATCCCTTCAAACAACCTTACTTACCTTGTCCAAAACCAACCTTTAGGAATTATCACATTTTTATTATGCTTAGAAACTGAGTCCTGCCGTAAAATAGGCGTTCTCCGTAGCCGGGTTCCATGTCACCTTGGCAAACAAGGGCAAGGCAAACGATTGGGTTACCCGAATCTCCTTGGCCGCCCGCAAGGCTACCTCGGACACTTCAAAGCCCGAACAACCGCCATTATAGAAAGATGTCTCCCAAGGCACGGCCGCCACCGTGGCATTCCAATCCAAACCGCCTAAACGGAAAGGAGCGGAAAGTGCAAAATAAGAAGAGTAAGCCCGCTTGCCATCCTCTTTCAACCCGTCGTTGCCACCGATGTTCGTGTACCAGTCCACGGCCAGGAAGCCGAAGTCATACCCAACCTGCGCTTCGTAGACATGCAACGTGGAATTGCTGCCGAAATGGAAGTACTTCCCGTCAATATCCGCTCCCGTCTTGAAATTCGTCCCCTTGCTGAAACTGTAATCGGTAACCGACACGCTGAAACCTTTTATGGCATAGCCCAAAGTCAAATCGAACTCTTTGGCATATTCGCTGCCCCAAGAGGCTGAACCCCATGCCGTAAGCGAAAGGCCTTTCCACGAAAGCGAAACGGAAGGCTGTATGCTGACATCGCCTAATTCCTGGCCACGCCAAATATAACTGCTCACCAAGTCTGCCCCGACTGAGGCTTCCACCTTGTCTTGCGCTCCTGCTGCCACCGGAACAAGCGTTGCCGCCATCCCTAAGGCCATTGCTTTCTGAATCTTCTCCATCATACTTCTTACCTTTTTATATAAAACATAACATACCAACTCCATTCTGCGCGTAGAAATTTTCTTTTTGTATAACTATAACAACAAATATCAATCAATATGCTTTTGTTTAATACAAAGTTATGTCTTTTTGACAACTCAATAGACAGATTCGATTTCCTTTTTACAAAGAATATTTGAATAGATTGCGATTTATTAGCACTTATACAACAAAACCTTTCTGATTATAACTATAAAGACCAAAATACTCGTGTTCTTTCACCAAAATAAAAACCGTTGAAAACTTATTTGCCAAAAACGCCCCATGCTCCCAAGCCCTGTACGTCCCCATATTATTGGAAGCGATTTCATAATTCTCCCTACACATTTTACAAATTGTCAAAATGCCAAGCCAACCACTGCGAGAATCATCCATATCCCTTCTGCCGCCGACAGTCACGAAAAAAACGAAATCTCGCACGCCGGACTTTTATCCCAATGACATCTTACACAGGCATTTCGTGTACACGCAGACAGACGAACAAGTCATTGAACCGCACGTCGGCCGACGGCACGTAAGCTTCATCCCCGTATCTGCCGACATCCTGATTTCCGTTTCTGCCCCGTAAACAAGCCACAATAAGAGAAAAAACGAAGAGAGAACCTCGTTTTTTCCACCGCAACAAGACCTTTCCACCTCCGTTTCAACACACCGCCGCACTGACAAGAGGAGAAAAAAAGTGTTTCTTCAAGAGACCGAAAAACCAATCTCTTGAGATTGAAATACATATATACAGAAAAAGGCCGCATATATGCAGCCTAAAACTTATATTTATTCAAAACTCGCGTTTTTCCACCCCATTATATCCGGTTTTCACTTCACAGAAAAAAGGAAAAAGCTATCATCCTGCAATAAAACAAGAAACAAACGCGACAATTTGCCAGGTCTTGTTTTCCTCGGAACAAACCGGACATCCCCGAAAGCCCAAACGGACTGTGCCGGAAAACCCATACAAGCCTTCCGGCACAGCCCTATCGGATATTTCTTATCAGAAATAAAAACCTAATCCTAACTTCAAGCCGACCTTGCTTCCGTCCGAGAAGTCATTCAGGCTCATGTGGTAATATACCGCCGGCTCTATCGTGATGAAACGGTTCACGAAAAAGGCATACCCCACCTCGGGGCATAGCTGCACGTTGTTCACGCTCTTGGTGGCATGCTCATACTGCAAACCAAGGCCCATATAAATGCCGTTTTGCGTGAAATAATAACGCCCGCCTACTCCCATCTGGAAATGGTCGGTCCAACGCGTATGGTCGTACCCCAACTTTCCATAAAGCATCCACGCCTTCTGTATAAAATAACCTCCATTCAGCTCCAAACCGAAATTCAACTTCTCGTTGGAACTATAGGATAACCCCAAACTGGTGGTGGAAGCCGACACATACGTAGTCCCTTTCTCAAATTGTGCCTTCGCACCCATTGCCGCCATCATCAGCAGCAAGGACAGCATTAACTTTCTCATATTATCTTTTTTCTTGATTAATATTCATATCATGTTCTTGTTTATCCGCCAATTTTTCACGCCGCCGGTAAAGATACCACAACGCCACCAGTATCACGGCATTTAAGGCCATCGTAGCCCAAATATGCCGGCTGCCCATATCCGTACGGGGGATGAAATAGGCATACACCGCTACGGAATATAAAGTAAATCCCAACAAGATAACGGTGGATTTCCGGAACCGTCTTCTTTTCATACCCTTGTCTTTTTAAATTGTAAATACCATTTCATGAACATTCCTAATAAGAGTGCGGCCACCCCTCCCCCGACTGCGCAACCCAACACGTAGGACAACCCGAATCCTTCGGGAGCCACCAGTATATAGGTCGTACAGACAGCCGTCATGAACAATGCCGGAAACAGGGTCACATAAAACGTCTTTCCTTTCCGCGCAAGCCATACGGTAACCGCCCATGACGTAAAGATAGACAAAGTTTGATTAAACCACGCAAAATAGCGCCACAATATATCAAAGTTGATATTCATTAACACTGCGGCGATGACAAACAAAGGCAATGAAATCATCAAGCGGCGCAAAATGGTGTCTTGCCTGTAATGCAGGAAATCGGAGGCTATCAGGCGTGCGCACCGGAAGGCCGTGTCGCCCGAAGTTATGGGAGCCGCCACCACACCGAGTATCGCCAACACGGCACCGGCCGTCCCCATCCAATCCTGGCAAATGGCATTGACCACAATGGCGGGATTGGATTTTCCCGACGGTGACATCAGTTCGGCCAACGCCTCATAACTGCCTGCAAACTTAATGGCCGCAGCCGCCCATATCAAAGCCACCACACCCTCGGTTATCATAGCACCGTAGAACACGCGCCGCCCCAATTTCTCGTTCTTCATGCAACGCGCCATCATCGGGCTTTGGGTGGCATGAAAACCGCTGATAGCCCCGCAGGCTATCGTAATGAAAAGCATGGGAAATATGGAAAGGTTCTTATCGGGATGATGGCTCTCGAAAGCCGACGTAATCTCGGGCATCCAACCGTCGTGGGTGAAAATGCCGACCAACACACCGACAGCCATAAACAACAAGGCCACACCGAAAAGGGGGTAGATACGTCCGATAAGGGTATCGATGGGCAACAAAGTAGCCAACACGTAATACACGAAAATCACAACGCTCCAAAACAAAGCGGAACCCCATGCACCCCAGTCCCCGGTCATGGAAGCCAACAACCCGGCGGGCGTGGTGACAAATACCGTGCCGACCAAGACCATCAGAATCAGGGAAAAGACTCGCATCACCAGGCGGATGCCCGCCCCCAGTTCGTCGCCCACCACTTCGGGCAGACTGGCTCCGTTCTTCCGCAGGGAAATCATGCCGGACAGGTAGTCGTGCACCGCCCCGCCGAATATGCATCCGAACACAATCCACAAATAAGCCGCCGGCCCGTAAAGGATACCCAGAATCGCACCGAATATAGGTCCCGTCCCGGCAATGTTCAGAAACTGGATGAGATAGACTTTCCACGTAGGCATCGGTGTATAATCCACACCGTCGGCCATCGTATAACAAGGTGTCTTTCGGGAGGTATCCACCCCGAATACTCTTTCGACAAAGGCACCGTAGACCACATAGCCCAACACCAGTAGCACCAATGCCGTAGTGAATGTTATCATATCAGGTTATCAATTAAATCACGCAAAAATAATAAATTGTATCGTAAACCATGGCATTTGTCCCCGAAACTTTCATTTTATACCCCGAAAAGCTTAACTTTGCACCTGATAAAGCTGCATACACCTACATGAAAAGATATATCTTCTCCTTATATATATGTGTCACCGGCTGCCTGGCAGCAATGGCCACGCAACGTTTCGATTCACTCTCCTCCCCAAAACGGGAAACCCGGGCCGTGTGGTTGACCACGTTCAGCAGTTTGGACTGGCCGAAAAACAAAGCGGACTCCCCGGCCGGCATCAAGGCACAACAGGATGAACTGTGCCATATACTCGACCGGCTCAAAGAAGTGAACATCAACACCGTGCTGCTCCAGACCCGGGTGAGGGGAAGTGTCATCTACCCTTCGGCCATAGAGCCGTGGGATGGCTGCCTGACCGGCACCCCGGGACATGCGCCGGGATACGACCCCTTGGCCTTTGCCGTCCGGGAATGCCACAAACGGGGGATGGAGCTGCATGCGTGGCTTGTAGCCATACCTTGTTTCAAGGCATCCGCTGCCACACGCACGGGAAACCGTTCCGTACTGAAAACCCATCCCAAACTTTGCGTACGCCACGGAGACAGTTGGTATCTCGACCCGGGACAACCGGAGACCGCCGACTATCTGGCTTCCCTCTGCCGTGAAATAGCTACAAACTATGACGTGGACGGCATCCATTTCGACTATATCCGTTATCCGGAAAACGCGGCAAAATTCAACGACGCGGCTTCTTACCGCAAATACGGCAAGAGGCAAAACAAGGCCGACTGGCGCCGCGACAACATGACCCGTTGTGTACGGGTGATGTACCGGGCCGTGAAAGCAGCCAAGCCCTGGGTCAAGGTCAGCTCTTCGCCCGTGGGCAAGTTCAGCGACCTGAGCCGCTATCCGTCCTATAACTGGAATGCCTACGCTGCCGTGTATCAGGATGCACAGGGTTGGTTGCGTGAAGGAATACAAGACATGCTGTTCCCGATGATGTACTTCCGGGGCAATCATTTCTACCCTTTCGCCATCGACTGGAAGGAAAACGACTACGGCCGGCCGGTCGTCCCGGGATTGGGCATCTACTTCCTCAGTCCACAAGAAAAGGACTGGCCGTTGGAGGATATTACCCGCGAGTTGTATTTCACACGCTCTTTAGACCTCGGGGGGCAGGCATTCTTCCGTTACGCGTATCTGAACGACAACCACAAAGGCTTGTTTGATTTCCTGAAAGACGTATATTACCCCTTCCCGGCCCTGCCATCGGCTTGTAACAGCCTGGACAGTATCCCGCCGGAACGTCCGGAAAATTTGCACAAAAGCCGGGAAGCGCAAACGTATGTGCTCCGATGGTCGCCGTCTGTCGATAACCGATGCGGAAAAGATGTGAGATACAACGTGTACGCTTCACGGACCTCTCCCGTGGACATCGCTTCCGCACGGAACCTTATCGCCGTGAATGTGGATTCTTGCAGCCTTCCCGTCAACGGGGAATTCTGCACCCTCAACGGCATCAGTTTCGCAGTAACGGCCATAGACCGTTTCGGAAATGAAAGCGAACCGGCACAGCTCCCGTCCGGATGGTCCGGCAGACCGGACTTCCCAAGGCGATTCCTTCCCCACGACTCGCAGACCTTGGACATCCCTGAACAGGACAGCCCTTACGTAGCGGTTGTAGATGCGTACGGGCGCATCGTCAGTACGGCACCTTACAGCCGCCGTGTCCGTATCGGGCATTTAGCCAAAGGGCTGTATGAAATCAGGACCTTGGCCAAGAAAGGACGCTCAAAACACATCGGATATTTTATCAAATAAATTCGACCGTCTTATGAAAACAGTCAGACTTATCACCTGTGACGGAGCCTTTCAAGCCCGTTTGATTCAGGGGGCGTTGGAAAACGAAGGCATCGCCTCCGTCCTGCACAACGAAAACACGTCCAACATCCTGCGCGGATTCACTCCCACGATTTCCGGAGTGGATATTTTCGTGTATGAAGACGACTATGAACGTGCCATGGCCCTGCTCGAACGCAACCAGATGATACCGGAACAATTAAAATACTGTCCCTGCTGCCATTCGCCCTACATCAAGTTCGTATTGAAAAAGTCTCATAGTTTCAGGGCGTTCATGGCCGCCATATTCAGTATCCTGGCCGGCGCACCTCCGGGCACGACGCATTGGGAATATGTATGCAAAGACTGTGGGGCGCATTTTGAAACGCCCACAGCACGACAAAGGAAAGAGACACAAGACACCACCACACCCGACACAAAATGAACATCAGACCTGCACAATCCTCCGATATGCCCGGCATCATGGGCATATTCGACCACGCCCGAAAATTTATGAGAGCTAACGGCAACCCTCACCAATGGACAGACGGTTATCCTTCGGAAGAGCTCATAGAAACGGAAATCCGCCACGGACACTGCTTCGTCTGCGAAAACGAAACGGACGGCATGGTAGCCACATTTTGCTTTTCGGTGGGAAACGACCCTACCTATTCCCATATCGAAGGGAAATGGCTGAACGAGGCGCCATACGGTGTGATTCACCGCCTGGCATCCAACGGAAAGGCCAAAGGCGTCGCCCGGCAATGCATCGCATGGTGTTTTGCCCAGCACCACAATTTACGCGCAGACACCCACGCCGACAACCTCATCATGCAAAAGCTACTGAAGGCCAACGGATTCCATGAATGCGGCATCATCTACACCCGCGAGTCGCCGCGCATCGCTTATCAAAAGGTCACGGATGCCGCTCCATCCGGACTCCAAGCATAACGCCGCATATCCACGTTTCCGTTTCTTCTGAAAGCCACACCTTCGGCTTCCAACAATGCCTTCTGTTCCGGCCAGGACGGGACAAGCCGTCCACAGCCATTCACCACCCGGTGGCAGGGAAGGCCGAGCGCATCCGGTACGTTACGCAAAGCCCTACCGACCCAACGGGCATGTTGGGGAAAGCCGACCAAAACGGCAATTTGCTTATAGGTTGCCACCCGACCGACCGGAATCTCTTTCACGATGCCATACACATCCTGATAAAAAAGGGAAGCATCTACCATGCCATCTGCAACTGTTATCTGATATTATCTGATGTTTCACTCTCACAATAAAGTGTACGATACAGCATCCACGTCCCTGCTGTTCGTTCCCACCATGAAGGTGAAGTCGCCTTTCTCCACCACAAAATTCATCCGATTGTCGTAAAAGCCTAATTGCTCATCGGTAATATCAAACACGACCTCCTTGCCCTCTCCCGGCTTCAAGGCTATTTTCTCAAAGCCCTTCAGTTCTTTGACCGGACGGGTTATAGAGGCAGACTCATCCCTCACATACAATTGTACGACCTCCTCTCCCTCATAACGTCCAGTGTTCTTCACTTCCACTCTCACACGGGCGTGCACCTTCCCGCCATCGCCCGGAAGCACCTTTAGGGCCGAATACTCAAAAGTGGTATAAGACAGGCCGAACGCAAAAGGGAAGGCCGGTTCGGAAGGTATGTCAATGTACTTGGCACACCACCCGCTGCTCGCATAAGGACGTCCCGTACTCTTATATTGGTAATACAAAGGAAGCTGTCCCTGATGCGTAGGAAAGGTCATCGGCAATTTACCGGAAGGATTATAATCTCCCCACAACACGTTGCAAATGGCCGGTCCGGCCTCGCTACCCAACCACCACGTACACAAAATAGCCGGAGCCTGCTGACGCACCTCGTTGAAAATCACGGGGCGACCGCACATCATCAATACAATCACCGGCTTACCCGCCTTTACCAATTCCGTCACCAACCGCTGCTGCTGTTCCGGAATGGATATGTTTCCTTTAGAAGTCATCTCTCCACTTTCCCAAGCACGCTCGCCCATGGCCACGACAACAACATCAGCACGTCGGGCAGCCTTTAGCGTTCCTTTTAAATCCTTAATTTCATTACTTTCCAAATCATAGCCCTCGTGAAAGTCTACTTCCACACCACGCTTTTGCATGGCTTCGTAAAGTGTTACCACCTTACTCTCGTCGGCACACGTCCATGAGCCGCACATGTCTTTCTGCGACTTTGACAAACCACCAATCAACGCCACGCGCCTCACCGATGAAGCCAAAGGCAACACTGCCCCCTCGTTCTTGAGCAACACCACAGAGCGCTCTGCCATATAGCGTGCCTCCCGGCGCGACCGTTCCGACCCGATGACGGTACGCTCCCGTTCTTCATTGCAATAACGGAAAGGGTCGTCAAACAAACCCAACTTATATTTCTGTTCCAAAATACGGCGGACAGCATCGTCCAGCAAAGCCTCCGGCACTTTCTTTTCTCGAACCAAATCCGCCAAGTTCCGGGCATAACATTCCGACACCATCTCCATATCCAAACCTGCCGTGATGGCCTTGTTGGCGGCTTCCTTCTGATCCTTGGCATAACGATGGTTCACCATCTCTCCCACAGAACCCCAATCGGACACAACAAATCCTTGGAAACCCCACTTTTCTTTCAAGAGACCACGCAGCAAATCTTCGTTACCGGTACACGGGCGATTCTCGAAATCATTGAACGCACTCATGACCGTGCCCGCTCCGGCTTCTACACCAGCCTTGTAGGGCGGCATATAGAAATTGGCAAAATGCCCCCAAGACATGTCCACACTGTTATAATCCTTTCCGGCCACCGCCGCACCGTAACCCACAAAATGCTTGATACAAGCCAAAATCGTACTGTCGGCCGACAAGTCGTCACCTTGCAAACCACGTACACGGGCAGCGGCCACTTTGGCACCATAATACGGATCTTCGCCCGCCCCCTCCATGACACGTCCCCAACGGGCATCCCAACTGATATCCACCATCGGGGCAAACGTCCAATGCAGCCCGGCTGCCGCAGCCTCCCGTGCGGAACACCGCGCCCCCATCTTGATAGCCTCCAAATCGAAACTTGCCGCCTCAGCCAATGGCAACGGGAAGCCGGTGCGAAAACCATGTATCACATCCAATCCGAAAAGCAAAGGAATCTTCAAACGGGATTTCATCGCCGCTTCCTGATATTTACGGGTCTCTGCCGCACCGGACACGTTCAGCATGGAACCCAACAAACCTCTACTGATATCCGTCGTACGGCTCAACTGTGTATTATCCGGCCCCGTGGCAAAACCTCCTGCACACTGGCTCAACTGTCCAATCTTCTCTTCCAACGTCATCTTCTTCAAAAGGGAAGATACAAAACGGTTCATACTCTCATCATCCTCTGCCGCACGCAGCCCTGAAGGCCATAAAAGCCCAACACAACATATTGCATAAAAAAGAGTTTTCATATCATTTTGTCATTATATACACACTATCTATAAAAATTATTGAAGAAAGAATGGTTCACCGTATTCCCACGAAAATAAAAATCTTTTTGTCCACGATAAATTCATGTTTTACCCCCGTCCCTCCCTCCTTTGGGAAACACCCACAACGCCGCCCGGTAATGTACGGACGGGGACACCGGAGCCAACGGCAGATATCCCCTAAGCAACTTTCCTCCGGACAAGCGTAACGAGTGCGTTTCTTCACATCGGCAGTGCTCCGACCACAACCGCCCCGCTTCCTTCTCATAGTCTATCACAAAACGCGCTTCCGAAGAGGGAGCCAGGAAAGAAGCCAAATCGACAGAAACTTGTCCCATCGTGCGGCGCAAGTTGATTTCCACACAAGGATGCACACACAGGTATTCGGCCCCCGGTACACGGCACAACATCATATCCACACCCAGGTGGCCGCTGTAGCCGTTGCCCAACCAACCTGCCAAATATTGCGTAACGGCCCTTTTCAACGTCTGCCATAAAGGCAAAGGAACCCTATCGGTCAACCAACGCACCTTATCCTCTTCGGAAGCCACCCAATTCCCGGCATACGTGCCGCGTGCGGTGGTCAGGAAAACCGAAAGCCCCGTATACCTCACGATTCCGGTACCGTCGGCATAAAATTCCATGGCAAAATCCGACACCTTATCATATACAGGCTCTACGATTACCCCGCCTTGTTCACGAAGCTGACGCAGACACCAACCCGAAAGCTGCGGCGCATAACCTCCCCGCCCCAAACGCAAGCCCTTTCCGCTGCCCGACCACGGTGCCTTCAATAGGGTTTCGGGATATTGCCGCATCCTTCGGATGATGTCCTGTTCGCCGGTACAGTAATAAGAAACGCCACAAAGCCTATCCCTCCACTCCTGCCCCAAATCCGAATCGGGGCTGCATAAATAAGCCAACATGTCCACGGCATGACGGCGGTTCGACAGCTCACGGTAACGCGCCAAACGCGCTTCATCGGGCAAACGGCTTCTGTCCGCACCGCCCGTCAACAGACGTTGCACCATCAATGGGCTCCATCCCCAAGGGGCGACGTCGGCATCCGAAGGCAAGCCGTCGCGCCCGACCCATCTCACTTCCGGACAAATCCCGCCGGTTCCTTCCGCCCAACACCGGGCAACCTCCACCGAGTCCACGCACACGGCATCCCCCGTCTGCGCCCACCATACGGGCAATGCCGAAAGGTCGTCGGCCATCTTCCGTGCCGAAGCCGGGGGGATGAAATACGGACTGGGGCAGGCCAACGCCAGGTCGTTCTCGGGATTGAATATATGCAAGGTCATGGAGGAGAATGAAGAACAAGACCCGGACTTTTACTTCCCGGCCGGCAAAACGCCCTCCGAGGTCATCAGCACGCGCCGCATCGTGCCGTCGGCATTATAATATAAATAATCGGCACATACGCTCCGGCTGCACGATGTCCCACCCTTCAAGGCACCGTTGTGATAAAAAAAGTACCACCTGCCTTTATATTCCTGAATAGCCTGATGGTTTGAGCTGCTATTCCCGGCCCATTCGTTCAGAATGCCCTGATAAACCCAAGGCCCCTCTATATCGTCGGCCATGGCGTAAGCGATACGCTCGGGAAAACCGCTGGCATAAGATAGGTAATACTTATCACCGCGCTTGTGAATCCAAGGAGCTTCTTCAAACACAAACCCCTCGAAGTTCACTTGGCGGATTTCCCCCTCGATTTCAATCATGTTTTCTTTCAGCCGTGCATAATAGCATTCCCCGTTGCCCCAGAATATCCAAGCCTGCCCGTCATCGTCAATCAAAACTGTCGGGTCGATGCAAGCCCACTGTTTCTGAGACGCGAAACAATCGGCCACGGTCAACAAGGGTTTGCCCAACGCATCTTTATAAGGGCCTTCCGGACGGTCGGACACAGCCACCCCGATGCCCGTATGGTCGGTACTGACATACCAGTAAAACTTCCCGTTCCTTTCCACCACCTGCGAAGCGTATGCAATTCCCGAAGACCACTTGAACTCGTCCGCGCGCAACGGTACGGGATATTCCCGATAGTGTTCTAAATCCGTCGTAGCGAACACGCACCAATTCTCCATGTGCGTACGTTGCTGGTTGCCCTCAAAATCTTCGCCCGCAAAAATCCAAAGCGTATCCTTATAAACCAGGGTTGCCGGGTCGGCTGTATATTTATGCCGCACCACGGGATTTCCTTCCGCTTTCCATTCATATACTTGCGCCCGTACGGCTGAAAGCAGCCAAAAGGATGCCAAAAATACAGAAATAAGTCTCATTTTTCGAATTGTTTTTTAATTCCACATTTAAATTTATCCGACAAATATAACGCTTTACTTCCACTCCACCTATAATCTGCCCTACATTTCACCCCACAAACACTTCCCCGCCCCCATTATCGCAAAATCCGCCTTTTTGAAACCAATCTTCCATTACATGCAACAAGAGAAACAGTCCTTCCTGAAAAAAGAGCCTACTTTTGCCCTGTCAAATATCAAACATCAATCAAAGAAACATGAGAAAAAACGTTCTTATCTTAGCTTGCATCTCCATCTTGTCTTTCACAAGTTGCACTTCACAAAAAACGCAGGACTACACCGCCTATCTGTTTGCTTACTTTGAAGGTTCGGGCGAACTGATGGCACAAGAACAACTGAGATTTGCTGTGAGTGCGGATGCCGTACACTGGAAAGCCCTGAACGGGAACCGCCCCGTCATCCCATCGGACGAAATATCCCAAACGGGGGGCATACGCGACCCGCACATCCTGCGCGGAGAAGACGGGCATACCTTTTATATCACGGCCACAGACATGTTCACCCGAAAGAACGGTTGGGAATACAATCCCGGCATCGTCCTGCTCAAATCCGGCAACCTGACCGATTGGACACACGGCATCGTCGACTTGGAAAAATCCTATCCCGAGAAGTTCGCCCACATCAAATGGGTGTGGGCACCCCAAACCATTTACGACCCCGAAGCACGGAAATACTTAGTCTACTTCACCGTACGCTTCGAATACGACACCGCCCTCAATTTCTATTGCGCATACGCCAACGAAGATTTCACGGCATTTGAAAACGAGCCCCAACTGATGTTCGCCCCCAAATACGGTGCCATAGACGGCGACATCATCCATAAAGACGGCACCTATCATTTCTTCTATAAAGGAAACACCAAAGACCGGAACGGCAAAGAACTGAAAAGCGGCATACAGCAAGCCACGGCCCCGTCATTGCGCGGCCCGTGGAAAGAACATTTCGCATATCTCGACGCGTATGCCGGAACCCGCACGCACGTGGAAGGCTCCAGCATATTCAAACTGAACGATTCGGACGAATACATCCTGATGTACGACCTTTACAGCAGCGGACGCTATGAATTCCAACGCAGCAAGGACCTCATCCATTTCAGTTCCAAACCGGAAACCTTCGTCAAAGACTTCCATCCGCGCCATGGTTCCGTCATCGGCATCACCCGCGAAGAGGCCACCCGTCTGGACCAAAGATGGGGAGGAGTTCCAGAAGAAGCCAAACAGTAAAAAACCAAATCCATTACCTAATCTCCATTTCAGATGCGGCAAACGGCAAAATCCTTTCCCTTTAGGACGTACCCGTTTGCCGCTTAAAAAGTCCTTCCGACAAGCGGAATAAGAAGCACAGGAAACTTTCCTAATAAACAAATGAAAGGACATACCCCCTTTTTACCGACAAAACGTAAGTCCCACGGATTTTCTCCGAATGAGACGCTCCATGTTCCGGCTACGTTCCATGTTGTTTTCACCCCTTTTTCAGATACATAAATTCACATTTCAACCTTGTTTTTAGACTTTTTTCAGCTTAAACGCATTTCAATCACAGCCGAATGATTTTTCGTTCGGCTGAGAAAACATTTTTTTTGTCCTCGTGATGGGGCATCCTTCTCCGCATGCGAGTGGAGAAAAGCCCTGAAAACAGAAAAAAAATATGCCCATACGGCTCATTTTTCTCCTAAACGAGACGCGCCGGACTGCAAAAAACGAATGACAGGATGCCCTACGGAGTCCGTTTCATGCTTCCACGAATCCCGCCCCCGTACGCACGTCGTGCCTGCATGCCGTGCATCTTGAAAGCCCGACAGGCCGAAGGGAGTTCAAAATGTCATCTCCCCGGCGCGCGAGAATCGCGTATTTCCGCACTTCCCCGCCTTCAGCCCCAAATGACGCATTCCTACAAGGCCGAAATTGACAATTTGACAATCTGCATGCTTCGAATAAGAAAATGAAGAAAAAACAAAGATTTTGCCAACCCGACTTTGCACTTTTGCGGTTTTGCACTATCTTTGCATATTGTATCAAGCACCAAAGGATGGAGTCTTTTTTCAGAACACATGCGTACCTTGTGGAGCACACCCACGCTCCTGTCCGTCGCGCCCTCATGGACGAGATAGACTGGAACGACCGTCTGATTGGCATTAAAGGTACACGCGGAGTAGGAAAGACCACTTTCCTCCTGCAATATGCCAAAGAACACTTCCACGTGGAAGACCGGAAATGCCTCTACATCAATCTGAACAATTTCTATTTTCAGGGCAAGGGCATTGCCGAATTCGCCACAGAGTTCTACGAAGGCGGGGGAAAAGTATTGCTGATCGACCAGGTGTTCAAACAACCGGACTGGAGCACGGACCTGCGCAAATGCTACGACACGCTGCCGGGGCTGAAAATCGTATTCACCGGTTCGTCCGTCATGCGGCTGAAGACGGAAAACCCGGAACTGAACGGCCTGGTGAAATCATACAACCTGAGAGGTTTCTCTTTCCGCGAGTTTCTCAACTTGCAGACGGGCAACGACTTCCCGTCTTATACGCTCGACGAAATCCTGAACCGTCATGAACAAATCGTACGCAGCATCCTGCCTAAAGCCAGTCCGCTGAAGTTCTTCCAAGACTATCTGCACCACGGTTTCTACCCGTTCTTCTTAGAAAAGCGGAATTTCTCCGAAAACCTGCTCAAGACCATGAACATGATGCTCGAAGTGGACATCTTGCTCATCAAACAAATAGAGCTGAAATATTTGGCGAAAATCAAAAAATTACTATATTTGCTCGCGATAGACAGCCCGGTGGCTCCCAACGTCAGCCAGTTGGCAGAGGACATCCACACGTCGCGGGCCACGGTAATGAACTACATCAAGTATCTGGCCGACGCACGGCTCATCAACATGATTTATCCGAAAGGGGAAACCTTTCCCAAAAAACCGGCCCGGATCATGATGCACAACAGCAACTTGATGTACGTCATCTACCCGTGCCGCTTGGAAGAGCAGGACATCCTGGAGACTTTCTTCCAAAACACGATGTGGAAAGACCATAAACTGAACAAGGGGGAAAAGGGTACTTCGTTCCTGGTGGACGAAAACCTGAAGTTCAAAATCTGCCCCAACGAAGAACGACGGCGGAACGCCGAAACGATATATGCCCGGCATAAGATAGAAATAGGGCACGGGAACGAAATACCGATATGGTTGTTCGGATTCCTATATTAAGTTGAATATAAAGAAATTGTAGTTTAATCTCGTAATATTAATCATTATTATGGCAAAAGAAAAAAAGTTTATCACTTGTGATGGTAACCAGGCCGCAGCGCATATCTCGTATATGTTCTCGGAAGTTGCAGCCATCTACCCCATCACCCCGTCGTCGACCATGGCAGAATACGTGGACGAATGGGCAGCACAGGGCCGTAAGAACATCTTCGGCGAAACAGTGTTGGTACAAGAAATGCAGTCGGAAGGCGGTGCCGCCGGAGCCGTCCACGGTTCGTTGCAGGCCGGTGCGCTGACCACGACTTACACGGCATCCCAAGGTTTGTTGCTGATGATTCCGAACATGTACAAGATTGCAGGCGAACTGCTGCCTTGCGTGTTCCACGTGTCGGCCCGTACCTTGGCTTCTCATTCACTGTGTATCTTCGGCGACCATCAGGACGTCATGTCTTGCCGCCAGACCGGTTTCGCCATGTTGTGCGAAGGTTCCGTACAGGAAGTGATGGATTTGGCCGGCGTGGCACACTTGTCTACCATCAAGAGCCGCGTGCCGTTCCTGAACTTCTTCGACGGTTTCCGTACGTCTCACGAAATCCAGAAGATTGAAATGCTGGAAAACGACGACCTCGCTCCCTTGGTAGACCAGGAGGCTTTGAAGGAATTCCGCAGCCGTGCCTTGTCGCCCGAACATCCGGTGGCACGCGGTATGGCCGAAAACCCCGACACGTTCTTCACTCACCGTGAATCTTGCAATAATTACTACGATGCAGTTCCCGCCATCGTAGAGGACTACATGAACAAGGTGTCTGAAATCACCGGCCGCAAGTACGGCTTGTTCTCTTACTACGGTGCCGCAGACGCTGAACGCGTCATCATCGCCATGGGTTCCGTAACCGAAGCCATCCGCGAAACCATCGACTACCTGACCGCACAGGGCGAAAAGGTGGGCTTGGTAGCCGTTCACCTGTACCGTCCGTTCTCGGCCAAACATTTCTTGGCTGCCGTTCCGGCCACAGCCAAGACTATTGCCGTACTGGACCGCACGAAAGAACCGGGTGCCAACGGCGAACCGCTGTATCTGGATGTGAAAGAATGCTTCTACGGCAAGGAAAACGCCCCGGTTATCGTAGGCGGACGTTATGGCCTCGGGTCTAACGACACGACTCCGGCACAAATCTTGTCCGTGTACGAGAATCTGGCTCTTCCGGAACCGAAAAACCAGTTCACCCTCGGCATCGTGGACGACGTGACGTTCACTTCGCTTCCTCAGAAAGAAGAGGTGGCCATGGGCGGCGAAGGCATGTTCGAAGCCAAGTTCTACGGCTTGGGTGCCGACGGTACGGTGGGTGCCAACA
Source organism: Paraprevotella xylaniphila YIT 11841 (assembly GCF_000205165.1). GTDB lineage: Bacteria > Bacteroidota > Bacteroidia > Bacteroidales > Bacteroidaceae > Paraprevotella > Paraprevotella xylaniphila. The sequence continues at coordinate 21,828 of NZ_GL883809.1, forward strand.
AGAACTCCGTGAAGATTATCGGCGACAACACCAACAAGCACTGCCAGGCTTACTTCTCTTACGACTCTAAGAAGTCCGGTGGTTTCACGTGCTCTCACTTGCGTTTCGGAGATTCTCCCATCCGCTCCACTTACTTGGTGAACACGCCTAACTTCGTGGCTTGCCACGTTCAGGCTTATCTCCACATGTACGATGTGACCCGTGGATTGAAGAAGAACGGTACGTTCTTGCTCAACACCATCTGGGAAGGCGAGGAACTGGCCAAGAACCTGCCGAACAAGGTAAAGGCTTACTTTGCCAAGAACAATATTAAGGTATATTACATCAACGCCACCAAGATTGCACAGGAAATCGGGTTGGGCAACCGTACCAACACCATCCTCCAGTCTGCATTCTTCCGTATCACCGGCGTAATCCCGGTAGACCTCGCTGTTGAACAAATGAAGAAGTTCATCGTGAAGTCCTACGGCAAGAAGGGTGAAGACGTGGTGAACAAGAACTATGCTGCCGTAGACCGTGGCGGTGAATACAAGGAACTGGCCGTAGACCCGGCATGGGCCACACTCGAAGCCGATGCTGCTCCGGCCAACAACGACCCTGCATTCATCAACGAAGTGGTTCGTCCTATCAATGCACAGGACGGCGACTTGCTGAAAGTTTCCGCATTCAAGGGCATCGAGGACGGTACTTGGCCGCAAGGTACGGCCGCATACGAGAAACGCGGTGTGGCAGCCTTCGTCCCGACATGGAACCCCGACAACTGTATCCAGTGCAACAAGTGCGCATACGTTTGTCCCCACGCTGCCATCCGTCCGTTCGTCCTTGATGCTGAGGAAATGAAGGGCTTCAACGCTCCGGTCATCGAAATGAAGGCTCCGGCAGCCATGAAAGGCATGAATTTCCGCATCCAGGTGAGCGTGATGGACTGCTTGGGTTGTGGCAACTGTGCCGACGTATGTCCGGGCAACCCGAAATTGGGCAAGGCGCTTACAATGGTTCCGTTGGAACAGGAACTCGATGAAGCTCCGAATTGGGAATACTGCGTGAAGAACGTGAAGAGCAAACAAGACTTGGTAGACATCAAGAGCAACGTGAAGAACTCGCAGTTCGCACAGCCGTTGTTCGAGTTCTCCGGTGCATGTTCTGGTTGCGGTGAAACTCCGTACGTGAAGTTGATTTCACAACTGTTCGGCGACCGTGAAATCGTAGCCAACGCCACCGGTTGTTCTTCCATCTACTCCGGTTCCATTCCTTCTACGCCTTATACGACAAACGCCAAAGGTCAAGGTCCGGCATGGGCCAACTCTTTGTTCGAGGACTTCTGCGAATTCGGGCTCGGTATGGCATTGGCCAACAAGAAGATGCGTGCACGTATCGAAGAGCTGCTCAAGGGTGCCATCGCTGCCGATGAGACTCCGGCCGACTTCAAGGCTGCCGCTCAGGAATGGCTCGAAGGCAAGGACGACGCAGATGCCAGCAAGGCCGCTGCCGAAAAACTCGTCCCGATGATTGAAGTAGGCAAGGCTGCCGGTTGCCCGGCTTGCGCCAAACTGTCCGAACTGGCACACTATTTGGTAAAACGCAGCCAGTGGATTATCGGTGGCGACGGTGCCTCTTACGATATCGGCTACGGTGGTCTGGACCACGTCATCGCTTCGGGTGAAGATGTCAATATCCTCGTATTGGATACTGAAGTATATTCCAACACCGGTGGCCAGTCTTCCAAGGCAACCCCGCTCGGTGCCATTGCCAAGTTTGCCGCTTCCGGCAAGCGCGTACGCAAGAAAGACTTGGGCATGATTGCCACTACTTACGGTTACGTGTACGTGGCACAGATTGCCATGGGAGCCGACCAGGCACAGTGTCTGAAGGCCATCCGCGAAGCCGAGGCTTATCCCGGCCCGTCCATCATCATCGCTTACGCTCCTTGTATCAACCACGGTTTGAAGAAGGGCATGGGCAAATCGCAGGCAGAGGAAGAAGCAGCCGTGAAGTGCGGTTACTGGCACTTGTGGCGTTTCAACCCGGCTTTGGAAGCCGAAGGCAAGAACCCGTTCTCGCTCGACTCCAAAGAGCCTGACTGGGATGCTTTCCAGGATTACCTGAAAGGCGAAGTCCGCTTTGCTTCCGTCATGAAGCAATACCCAGCTGAAGCCGCCGACCTCTTCAACGCTTGCGAGGATATGGCCAAGAAGCGTTACCAGAGCTACGTGCGCATGACCAAGATGGATTGGAGCGAATAAGCTTCTCCAATCAATTCATAGATGACAAAGGGAGTGTCGGCACATTCCGGCACTCCCTTTATTAATACCAATCAGAATACCGCCTTAATTTCATCGGTCGATTTAACCTTAATTTCAATGAATGATGAACAAAGCACTTTATCACTGCACAACCTACATGTTCCTCATCATCACCTTCATCACGGGAACATGCAAGCTCCAATCGCAAAACATAGGCCGATTCGAGCTGCCCCACTACGACCAACTCCCCAACAAGCAAATCAAAAAGATATTCCAAGATTCGGAAGGTTTTATATGGTATTGCACGGAAGACGGTTTATGCCGTGACGATGGTTACAACATTCAAATCTTCCGTTCCGACTTCAAGACACCGGACGTAATCAAACATAACCATATCACTTGTATCACCGAAGACCTTTCCGGAAAAATCTGGTTCGGCACCTTGCGGGGAGCTTATATCCTGGACAAAAACGACTACCTCATCACGCCCATAGAAGGCCACGGCTTCGACTTATGGAGCATTGATGAAATCAAAGCAACTTCCGACGGTTCGGTCTACATTGCCACCAACAATAAAGTGTACCGTTTCGATGCCCGTTCCGCCCGGCTCATCCACAGCTACGACATAGAATGGCAAGGCGTACCAAATAAAGTATCGTCTTTCTTCGAAGACCCTCAAACGCACAATCTATGGATTACATTACAAAAAGGCGGACTATGCCGGTTCGACAGGCAACAACAACGTTTCGTCCCCTTTTATTGGCCGTTCGATACTCCTCCCACCGCATTGGTACGGGACAAGAACAACCATTTCATTTGGCTCGCTACATACGGCAACGGGCTCTTCCGCTTCCGCCCCGATGCCCGGAACAGCAGCAGCATTTATATCCCCATACGGGAAGGAGCCTTAGGAAGCCCTTCCGCAAAAATCATCTATAACTTGTTGCAAGACCCAACATCGGGTGACCTGTGGGCAGGAAGCGGCGACGGCTTGTGCCGCTACAAGACTTATCCTGACGGAAGCTTGGAACGATCAAGCACGCCACCATCCTTACAACTGGAAAACAAAGTCTTTGCGTCTGCTATATTTGACCATGAAAACAACCTATGGATTGCAGGAAGCAACCATAATTCCTTCATCCTTTCTTCTTTGGATTCCACCATCCAACGTTATAGCACGCAACTTCTCCAAAGGCACGGAATCCCCACCAACATGGATTTGCTGATACACGAAGACAGCCTCATCTGGTGCCTGAATAAGCAAAAACAGCTTTTCGCCTACTTTCCAAATAGCGGTAAAGTGTTCATCAGCAAACTGTCCCACAGACGAACCACCCCTCTACTTACGAAAGTACGCAACAGAAAAGGAATCTATTGCATCCTCAAAGACAACATCATAATCCGTCTTACATTTGAACACAATGGCATACAAGAAACCGAAATCGTGAATATGATTCCCTTTGCCGAAGCGGATGAACACATCCGCACACTTCACGAAGACGCATACGGACAACTCTGGATCGGTACTTCCCGGAATTTATACCGCTACTCCCTGTCAAACCACAAATTGGAAAAAATGTGGGCTTCCGCACCTATGGTAAATGACATCATCACGGACGGACGCACCGTATTCATCGCCACCGAAAACAACGGGCTGCTCGTCATAGATGGCCAAGGAACAAAAAAAAGAATAAAAATAGCCGGAAATTGCCTTGGATTAGCCCTGCTACCGGGAAAAATCCTTTGGATCAGCACGGCCAAAGGCAACATACTCCATTACGACCTGCAACGCAATACCCTGCATCCCATGGATCAGGCATGCGGCCTGGACGGCAACAGCATCTATGGCATCACGACCGACCGTGAAGGGAAACTATGGATTCTCACCCGGCAAACCGTCACGATATTCACTCCGGGCGAACAGACTTTCAGCACCTTACGGGCATCCTCTCCCCACATCAATATGGAAAACTTCCTTTGCATGTACAAAGATAGCAACGATTGTTTCCATATCGGAGGCACAAACGGTTATTTGACAGTCCGAGCGGATGCCTTCTTAGACCAACAAAAAGAAAAAGAGTTTCTTCCCTGTCTTACAACCGTCACGGTCAACTCCAAGACAAGACCGGTTTCCTCGGCTACAACGACTTTGGAACTCCCGTCTTCCGCACAAGACCTCACGTTATACCTTTCCACGTTCACGCCCCTGCACAGCCAGAATATCCGCTTTGCGTTCCGGCACACCGGTCGCCACGAAGAGTGGAACATCCTGCCGCAAGGGCAAAACAGTATCCATCTGTCGCAACTCTCCAAGGGAGACAACAGTCTCGAAATCAAATCTACAGATGCCAACGGGCATTGGAATGAGGCACAAGTCCAAACCTTACATATCTACCGTGCACCGTGGTGGTACGAAACTTATGCTGCGTATTTCCTGTACGTTCTGGGAGTCGTGGCCGTGCTTTTCATTTTGATCCGCCATGTGCTGAAACGCCAACAAGCCCAAAACCAACTGGCAGCCCAGAAACAACTGGAAGAGATGAAATACAGGTTCTTCACCAATATCAGCCACGAACTGCGCACACCACTGACGCTTATCATCGCGCCATTGGAAAGCCTATTGAAAAAGGAAGAGAATCCCGACACCAGAAAGCAACTGAAAACCATCGACCGGAATGCCCACAACCTTCTTTCGTTAGTCAACCAACTACTTGATTTCAGGAGAATCGAGATGAAAGGTGAAACATTGGCTTTAGAAACTTTCAACCTGAAGGATATGCTATCGCGTATTTATGAAAGTTTCCTTCCCATGTCTGAAGAAAAGAATATCCGTTTTGACTTTCATTGCCATCCAGAAACCTTTCTTATCACTGCGGACAGCCCCAAAATAGAAAAGGTGGTGAATAACTTGTTGTCCAACGCATTCAAATTCACCCCTCAGGGAGGACACGTAACCTTAAAAGCCTATCCGGAACCCTCAGACGGGAGAGAGATGGCCGTCATACAAGTTGAGGATGACGGTATCGGCATACCGGCAGAAGAGCAGGAACATATATTCGAACGATTCTATCAGGCGAACTCCCATAAGGACAATACAGGAAGCGGCATAGGACTGAATGTCGCCAAAGAGTATGTACAACTGCACAACGGAAAAATCGAAGTATCAAGCGTTCCCGGAAAAGGAAGCTGTTTTACCGTCCGTATTCCCGTAGGAAAAATTAGCCATGTACCCTCCGAGCTTCTCCCCAAAGTTCCGCAACAGGAGAATCCGGTGGACAATTCCCCTTTGCCCGTCGGTTCCATCGTCCTTCCTACAATATTATTGGTAGAGGACAACGATGAATTCCGTCATTATTTGCAAGAGGAACTAAGCCGCCACTTTACCGTATTAGAGGCTTCGGACGGAGAAGAAGGCGAGACCGTGGCCTTGCAACAAAAACCAGACATCATCATCACCGATTTGATGATGCCTAAAATGGACGGCATTGAACTTTGCAAACGAATCAAACACAACATCGAGGTATCCCATATTCCCGTCATATTACTCACGGCCAGTGCCAGTGTGGAGAATGAAGAGCGGGGTTACAAAGAAGGTGCGGACGCATATATGACCAAACCGTTCAAATGGGAAATCCTGACTGCCCGCATCCATAATCTTCTTGCGCAAAGGCGGCAACAACAAAACGAGTTTAAACAAAACACCGCAGCCGAGGCCAAGGACGTTACCATATCACCGGCCGATGAAGATTTCCTGAACAAGGCATTACGGTTCGTAGAAAAGAACATGGACAACTCCGAATATTCCGTAGATGAACTTAGTGACGACATGGCCATGAGCCGGGCAACCTTATTCCGCAAGATGCGTTCTGTTATCGGTATGTCTCCCACTGACTTCATAAGAAATACCAGACTGAAACACGCCGCCCAACTGATTACGGAGGGACGATTGTCCGTCGCGGAAATCGCATATTCAGTAGGATACAGCAGTCCCGGCCATTTCACCAAATCATTCAAAAAAGAATTCGGCGTACTTCCTACCCAATACCACAAAACCTAAAGGAACAGCCCCCTTTTTCATAGAACGTAGGTTGCATGGGCTTTCAAGATATATCAAAAAAGCCGGAATGCAACCTACGTTCCATTCTTTGCAACGTAAAAACCATTCATCCGCGCAAAAAATATAGAACTTTACAGCGACAAAAATAAATTTTCATAAACTCTAAAGTTCAACAACAAGCGCACGATGAAAAAAGCATTCTTCTTTCTATTCGTTACCATTGGATTCTCCCTACCCAACCACCTTATGGCGAACGAACCGGACTCTGCCTATATTTTCGCATACGCAACCGAGAAGAACGCCGGACGCAACGGCTTGCACTTCGCTTGGAGCACAGACCGGAACACATGGCACTCCATCGGTCCGGAACGCACGTTCTTACGAAGCGAATATGCCAGCGGACGGCACGGTAAACGGATGTTATCACCTTATTTAATAAAGGGAAACGACGGGATGTGGCACTGCCTATGGAGCGTACACGAAGGATATGCCGTATTTGCCCATTGCTCATCAAAAGATTTAATCTCGTGGGGACAACAGGCATTTCCGACTACAGGAAACATCGGAAATTGCATGAATCCTTCGGTTGCATTCTCGCCCACCGGCCAAGACTATCTTATCACATGGAAAAGCCTACAGGCGGGAAACACGAAAACCTACAGTTGCCGCACAAAAGATTTCCGTACTTACAGCATTCCACAAGCAGAGAATGTCGCCATCCCCAACCGACAACAGGCCACAATCAATGGAACCACAGAAAGCGGAACCCTCCACCGTGTGGCTTGGAACGAAGTGGAAGTACTCATACAAGCCGACAAAATGGCAAAGTACAAAGCCAACCAAAATGCGGAACGACTGGCCATCAACCCGGAACTTTTCAAAGACACCATCACACTGAACGTAACGCTACGTCCCGAAGAAAGCAAAAAAATCAGCGATATGCTCATCGGAGTATTCTTTGAAGACATCAATTATGGAGCGGACGGAGGACTTTATGCCGAACTCGTGCAAAACCGCGATTTCGAATATTCTCCGAATGACATCGGCCGTGAAGAAAACTGGACGGCCACCAATTCGTGGACTACGGGCGGAGAGAGCCTTTCGTTTGACATAGATACTGTGGCTCCGCTGCATGCCCACAATCCCCATTATGCCGTCTTGGACATCAAAGAAAAAGGACATGGGCTGGTCAACGACGGTTTCGACGGTGTTCCCGTCAAGGCCGGAGAGAAATACGACTTTTCGATTTTTGCCCGCAGCAGTAACAGCAAACGGGGAAAAATCACCATAAGACTGCTTGATGAAAGCGGGAAAGTCATCGGCGAAGCCCGCACCGGCAAGATTTCCAAAACATGGAACAAGCTCTCGGCTGTGGTAAAGGCCACCGCCTCCACCGTAAACGGGCGCATCGAGGTTATCCCGAACATGGAAGGTAAAGTGGATTTGGATATGGTTTCACTCTTTCCTCAAAAGACATTCAAGAACCGGAAGAACGGCATGCGTGCCGATTTGGCCCAAGCCATCGCCGACATCCACCCCCGATTCGTCCGCTTTCCGGGAGGATGTGTGGCCCATGGCAACGGGTTGGACAATATATACCGTTGGGAAAACACCATCGGCCCATTGGAAGGCCGCAAACCCTTGCGCAACCTGTGGGGCTACCATCAAACCATGGGACTCGGCTATTATGAATATTTCCAATTCTGCGAGGACATCGGGGCGGAACCGCTGCCCGTCGTTGCAGCCGGTGTGTGTTGCCAGAACTCTTCCATCGGAGGCGCAGGTCAAATGGGCATCCCCATGGAAGAAATGCCGGAATATATAAAAAGCGTACTGAACCTCATCGAATGGGCCAACGGCGACCCGTCCGAAAGCCCATGGGCCAAGATGCGTGCGGAAGCCGGACACCCGAAGCCCTTCAACCTGAAATACCTCGGTGTGGGTAACGAAGACCTCATCACGCCTGTGTTTGAAGAACGTTTTACCATGATATTCAATGCTATCAAAGAGAAATATCCGGAAATACAGGTCGTAGGCACCTCCGGCCCCTTCAGCGAAGGTCCGGACTACGTGGAGGGATGGAAGATAGCCAGCAAGCTCGATGTCCCCCTCGTGGATGAGCATTACTACCAACCCGCAGGATGGTTCCTCAACAACCACGATTATTACGACCGCTACGACCGTTCCAAACCCAAGGTTTACCTCGGAGAATATGCCACACATATCCCCGGCAAAGGCAATAACATCGAGACCGCCTTATTGGAGGCTTACCACCTGATAGGTTGCGAACGAAACGGCGATATCGTCAGCATGACATCATACGCCCCGTTGTTGGCCAAAGACCGACGGACAAGATGGCGTCCCGACCTGATTTATTTCAACAACACGGAAGTCAAGCCCGGTACGAGTTATTACACTCAACTCCTCTTCGGACAAAACTCAGGGAATGAATATATTCCTTCCGTACTCACTCTGTCGGATAACCGTGACGATGTACGCAAACGCATCGGCATATCAGTAGTAAAAGACAGTCTGAGCCAAGACCTCATACTGAAAATCGTCAGCCTCCTCCCGGTCAAAGTACAAGCTACCATAGACCTTGCCGTTTTGGGCATCACCGGAAAACAGGATGCCACGAAAACCGTATTGAGCGGTATGCCGGATGATTGGAAGGCTCGCCCTGAAACTTCGCCCGTCGCCATAGGACCTCAATACCGGGATGAACTGCCTGCCTACTCACTGACAATCGTCAGATTAAAAAGTAAATCATAAAAATAAACCATTTATCAAATTTAACATCATGAAAAAGAGATTACTATTATCCATGTTGGCAGCCTGCTGCCTCACGGCACAAGCCCAACGTATGATGGAAGAACTCAACCGGGGACTCGTGGCCGTGCAAACGGACAAAGGCGTGTTCACCAGTTGGCGCATCCATGGCACGGAGTATTACGACACGCAGTACAACCTTTACCGTGACGGCAAGTTAGTAAATCCGGAACCGTTAGACGTATCCAACTTCACCGACCTCGAAGGCACGGCCTCATCCACCTACACGGTAAAAGCCGTAGTACGGGGCGAAGAACAAGATGCCTGCGAACCTGTCGAGGTGTGGCAAAACCAATACTTACGGATTCCCATGGGCAAAGTTTACTCTCGCAGAGGGACGGACATCACCCAGGACTATGTCTTAAACGACGCTACAGCCGCAGATTTGGACGGCGACGGTGAAATGGAAATCATAGTAAAACGCATGTACAACGAAACCGGACTGTTTTTCTCTTCCAACGACAGCGCATTTACTTTCTTCGAAGCCTATAAATTAAACGGGAAGAAACTATGGTCCATAGACATCGGGCCAAACATGATTAGCGCAGGTGATGTGGAAACCAATATCACGGCTTTCGATTGGGACGGTGACGGCAAAGCTGAAATCCTTATGCGTGCGATGGACGGCACTATCGTATACACATCGGACGGCAAGGCACAAACCATCGGTGACCCGACCAAAAATTATCGCGACACAATCCTTCATAATGCCAATTTCACTTATTCGATGGCCGGAGACGAGTTTTTAGTCTACATGAATGGAGAAACCGCAGAACTCTATTGGGAAACCAAAGAATTTCCATTAAAACGTTTGGAAAAAGAAGAAACGAACCTCGAAGCAGCATGGGGAGACGGATATGGACATAGAGCCAACAAGTTCTTTTTCGGGGCACCGTTCTTAAATGGACGTACACCGAGCATTTTCATGGCACGCGGCATATATACACGCCATAAAATGATTGCCTATGACGTAAATCCACAAACCCACGAGTTAACAGAACGGTGGCAATGGATTTGTAATGACGGAAGCAGTCCATGGTTCGGACAAGGTTACCATAATTTCGGCATCGCAGATGTCGACTTGGACGGAAGGGATGAAATAGTATACGGCTCCATGGTTATAGACGATACGGGCAAAGGCTTGTCTACCACAGGATACGGACATGGGGACGCACAACATTGTTCTGACCTCGACCCATACAGCAAAGGATTGGAAATTTTTGCATGTAATGAAAACCGTGCAGGAGCCAACTACCGCGATGCCACCACAAGCAAGGTCTATTATTGGTACCAACATTCACAGGACTGCGGACGTTGCCTGGCCGGTAAATTTACTGAAGAACACTTGGGAGGCCAATGCAGTGCCGGACATTCCGGTATCATTAGCTGTGTCACCGGAAAACCTGTCACCAACGGTACTAATGGCGCAATCGGTTCCAGTTTCCGCCTATATTGGGACGGAGACTTATGCAGCGAATCTTTGGATGGAACAACCATCACATATTACGATTGGATGACATTCCCTCTTGAGGGTACCCATTCAAACAACGGAAGCAAAGGCACACCTTCCCTCCAAGCCGACATCTTCGGAGACTGGCGCGAGGAAGTCATCAACCCGTCCACTGACGACCAGTCGTTAATCATCTATACCACAACCATCCCGACACCTTGGCGCAACTATACCCTGCTGCACGACATGCAATACCGGCAGGCCATCTGTTGGCAGATGTGCGGTTACAACCAACCTCCCCACGTCAGTTACTTCATGGGAGAGACGGAAAGATATACCACCACCCCTCCCCCTTTGATGACCAACGGGCGCACGGAAGTGAAAGACGCCATTACAACCGCCCAAAACGGACAGCACGTGCTATTGGCCGCTCCCGAGGGCGGAGAAGTGACAGTCGCCGAAGGCGCATCGCCTTACATCCTCACCGTCAACGCCTTCTCCCATACGGAAGGACATGACAACAACGACAACATCACCACTTCCTACTCCACCTATACGCTCAAAGGCGGTACGTTTGGCGGAGACATGCGTTTGGTGAAACAAGGCGAAGGCATCCTGAACCTAAGCGGCGAACAGACCTATTCCGGCCCGACGGACCTTTGGAGCGGCATCGTGAACTTCACAGGAAAACTCCCCAACAGCCGCGTATGGATGAACCGCTTTGCCGAATTAAACGCCAAGGCTGACTTCGGAAAGGATATCAAAATGGAATATGCTTCCGTGCTCCGCGTAGGAGGAACGGGAGAAGCCGCCACCATCCACGCTGACAGTGTGACCATGCGGTACGGTGCCGTCATGGAATTCGACCTCTATTCCGAAAACACCCAGGCCGACCGCATCGTGTTAGCCAAAGGACTTTTACTGGAAACCCTCAACCGAAGCGACGGCCCTGAGTTCCAAGCACCGATATTCCGCTTTACTCCTCACTATCAAAACGGGAAAAGCGTAATGGCAGCCGGAAGATACCTCATCGCCGAAGTGAAAAAGATCGACGGCAACGTAGATGACATCCTCCTTCAGGGACTGGAAACTCAAAAATGCCACTTGGAATACGAAAACGGCCAAATATTCCTCGTCATAAAGGAAACGAGAGATGCCGCACAAGTGTATTGGGACGGAACCCACACGCTCAACGAATGGAACCTGAATGAAAACGAGAACTTCAACAATGCGGGAGAAGCCGACATCTTCGTTTCCGGCGATGACGTGGTATTCGACGATGCGGCCACCAACGCCTCCGTCCGCATCGACGAGAAACTCTACCCCAAAACGGTGACATTCGAAAACGACACGAAAACCTACAGCCTAAGCGGCAACGGCGGCATCAGCGGGGAAACGGGACTGGCCAAAAAAGGAAACGGTACGCTAATCATCAGCAACACGAACACTTATTCGGGCAAAACCGTATTAGAAGGCGGTACCACAACGGTCTCGGCTTTGGCCGACTCCATTGTCCGTGAAGGCGCTTTGGGTGGCTATACCCGAGAGATAGGGAACTTTGAAATAAGAAACGGTGCCACTCTGCGTAACACGACCTCAATCAAAAACGGAGTACCCATCACCATCGGCGAAGGCGGAGCCGTCTTCCAAACCGACGGCGAACTGACTTTAAACAAGCCCTTATACGGCAATGGCAACACTTTGACCAAAACCGGCCCATCCAACCTGATACTGTTTGCTGCCGACAACCTGAAAAAGACCTATCTAAAAGAAGGCACACTACAGGCCAAAGGAGAAGGCGTGCTCTTTGGTGACACACTGATTTTCACCGGGAATGCCACCTACCAGGACTTTGACGATGGCAACACTTACAGCCTGAACCTTAACAATATCAAGATAGAAGAAGGCGTGACGGGTACGATGCGGTGTGACAGCCGCTGCGAAAACCGCATCAAACTTTTCGGAAAAGGCACATTGAAAATCTACGTGCCATGGATACGCTCGAACTTCACGGGCGACTGGTCGGCTTTCGAAGGAACAGTAGAGCCTTCCAACCCCGATAACTGGTTCACCTTAGACAACAGCTATGGCATGCCCAAGGGGACGCTGAACATCCCGGAACGTACCACAGTAAACAATACGGCCAAACCTTATTCTATCGGAAAAGTGACAGGAAGAGGAACTTTGAGCGGAGACAACAACACGTGGCGCATCGGATCGTTGAACGAAGACTTCTCTTTTCCGGGCAAAATAGAAGGCGAAGGGACACAGTTAGTGAAAACCGGCACAGGCAAGATGACCCTTACGGGCATCCACACCTTTACCGGAAGTTGCACGGTGCAGGAAGGTACGCTCCTCATTAACAACGCATCTGCCTCCGAAGGCATGTTAGGTGCAGGCAGCGTCACAGTCAAAGCCAACAGTACCTTCTGCGGTCGTGGTAAACTGGACAACAGCACGTTCACAGTGGAAAAAGACGGCTTGCTATACCCTGGCATATCGGAAACGGCAACCACCGGTTCGATAGACTTTTCGGAAAACTCCGTCACCATCGACAAGGGTGGCATCCTTTCGATGAACATCGCCAGCAAGACACGCTGCACCAATCTGACCGGTATCAAAATACTGAATCTGTATGGCATACTCAGACTACATGTCCGCGAAAGCCTTGCATTGGAAGCCGGCGACGAGTTCCGCTTATGGGAGGCTAGCCGCACGCGTATCCGCCCCACTACGGCTTTTGAACTGGACAGCCCGGGCGAAGGTCTGGAATGGGACACTACCGACATTGAAGACGGCATCGTCCGTGTGAAGCTAAGCACTTCCGTCAACGACATCCATGCCGACGAGGAGGTCGCTTGCGAAGCCTTCACCATCGGAGGCGCACATGTAGGCAGTTTCACCTGCACACGCAAGGACATCCGCTGCACATTGAAACAAAGCGGAGCGGCTCCGGGCACCTACATGGTGAAAATCATTCAAGGCAACTCAACTGCTACCGAGAAAATCAGCATAGATTATTAACCTCCATTCGCGCAGGGGAAACCTTTCCCCTGCCGATATAAAAACAAAATTTTATTCATTAAAAAAATAAACATTATGAAAAACTATTTATTGTCGGCCATGGCTCTTTGCTGTGCCACATCTTCCACCATGCCTTTGTGGGCTTCCGAGTATGAAGAACCCCAATTAAAAACCATCGAACCAAACTTGGCTACCGACGATACCGGCGGAGGAGTGTACTACGTATACCATGTAGCTACAAAAAAGTTCCTCACGAACGGCAATGATTACAACACGAGGCTCAGCGTGGACGAAACGGGGCAAGAAATCACATTGACCTACGGTGAAGAACGCGCTCCCCTGATGGGCCAACCCCCAGTTGTACCCGGAAAAGGATGGACGTTCAACATGCTAAAGGCACCAAGCAACTCCGGTTTCCATGAAGTCTATGCAAGCAACGAAACGAGCGCATGGGTAGACTGCGGCACCCAAGGGCACACCCTATGGCAAATCCTGCCGCAAGACAACGGCTACTACCGCATCAAGATTGTAGACCAAGATGCCCTATACGGACTAAGTTCCGCCAACGCCGTGACGATGAACGGCATGTGGGGCATCGACGGTGTGGAATCAACCATCGTTCATCCTTTCATCGACCCATTGCAGGAGGGATACCAAAACGCAGAAACAGACTGGCAATTCGCAGAACCGGAAGCTTACGAAATCTACCAAGCCAAGAAAACCCTTCTGGCCCAACTGGAAAAAGCCAATGAAGCGGGTTACACCGACATCTCGACTTACGAGACCATATACAACGATGACCATGCGACGGCAGCGCAAGCGCGAGAAGCTGCCGAACAACTGCAACAAGCCATCACAGACCACCAATTGTCCATCGTGGACGAAGAACATCCGGCCGATTTCACCGGAAAAATCCAAAACAATGCATTCGAATCCAATACCGAGCATTGGGACATAAATGGTGAAAGCGTAGGTTGGCAAGCCACCCTCTACGCCACCCAAGACCACCAATACGAAATGAAGAACTTCGTGGAAAAATGGGTAAGAGGAGGCGGCAACCTGGGGAATTCGATGGACATATCGCAAACCTTGTCCGACCTCCCTTCCGGAAAATACCGTCTCTCAGCCCATACCATCGGCTACCAACAAGGCGACATGGCACTTACGCCGGAAGGCATCTACATTTATGCCCGAATACAAGGGGCAGAATACAAAGGCGAAGCGCATACACTTGAATTCGGTGCCATCAGGGGAAACGACGGTTACGTTACCGACGCACCGACCCCACGGTTGGCTACTTTGGAATTCTTCCTGGCGGGCGGGGACCTCACCGTCGGTTTCAAAACCGAAAACACGAATTGCAACTGGGCTTGTGTCGATAATTTCAATTTGGAATACTTAGGAATGGAAGAAGGCGGGTTGGCAAGGCAGCTATCCCAAACCATCACCGAAGCCCAAAATTTGAAAAAAGGATATGATGAAAACCAAATCAAATACTCGACAACCAACGAAGAAAGGTTCAACCAGGCACTCAGCTTGGCACAACAAACAGCCGAAACACCAAATGTAGATGACGAGGCTTTGGGAAAAGCACTCAACAACCTGATGCTTGCCATGGACACCCTGAACCTCGACGTGGCCGCATACGAGAAATTGGAAGAACTGACCAAAGAACTGAGTGACACCTACGATGCCAGCCCTTATTCCGAAGAAGGCCTGATTCCATACGAGGATTTCTTGTATAAACTGGAAGAAATCCATGACGGCCGGACTTTCAATCCCTTGGAAATCGACAGCATCCGGCCACGCGCCGACCGGATGTTCAAAGCCTGCGTATGCGAAGCCCTCATCGCAGGCGACACCCAGAATGCCGACGGGATGGCCACCAATTTGGACTTCACCGGAAACAATTCGGGATGGACCAAAACCGGTGACGGAGAATTTAAATACGGCAACAACGTGGCAGAGGTATGGCAAGGCTCCTCCTACGAAGTCTATCAAGAACTCACCGGTTTGCCCAAAGGCTCTTATTCAATTTCCGTACAGGCTTACAACCGTCAGGGGGCCAATGCCGACATCGCGCCTTCGTATAACGCCGCAGACCCCAAAAAAGATGTCCTTTCTTATCTTTTCGGGAACGAAGCAAAAGAAAAACTGCATCATCTATACGAATATCATTACGCTTCAAAGGAAGAGCTGGCCAACAATGCCGTGCAAATATCCGGCACCGGCACGGAACTTGACGGACAATGGATACCCGACGGGGTTGCCGGAGGAGAAGCCGCCTTTGCCTTCAACGACCGTACCGACTATACTACCACTATCACATGCTATGTGGGCGAAGACGGCAAACTACGTTTCGGAATCTCCATGCCCACGGGACCGAACTCCAACAACTGGACCCTGTTCGACAATTTCCACATCCAATACCTTGGGGCAACCGTCATGACAGGAGCCGTGAGCGCACTCAATGCCAAAATAACAGAAGCCAACACCGTACTGGATGACAAAGCCATTACGACAGAAGAAGCGTATAACGCACTGAGCCAAGCCATTCAAGATGCCGAGAAGACCTTGGAAAGCGAACTGACCGAGGAAATCTACACCGCACAGATTAAGGCTTTGGACGAGGCCATCACTTTGAACCGGAATTCAGTGGAAAAGGTCGAGGCATTGCATAAAACAGCCCTCATGTATGACGAACAAATCAACAGCGGAGCATTTGCCGATTATGACGAAGGCATATTGGCCGATGTGGTTTACAAAGTCATGGATGTCTTCAGCCAAAACGGGAAGTTCAAAGACATCCCACAGACCGAACAATATATCAGCGACATGAACGAGGCATACAGCCAAATGGTGTATGAAGGCATCGACGTGGGAACAGCAACCAAAGACACCCCGACCGATGTGACGGACATGCTCGTCAACCCCGATTTCCAACAAGTATTTGAGGAAAAGGACTCCGTGGCCTTCACCGATGCCGGTTGGACCACAGAATTCATAAACGGCAAAAAGGAAGCAAACGACTCCGTATTTGAATTCTACAACACCGACACGTGCCACATCTACCAAAAGATGTACCGTCTCCACCCGGGATATTACAAAGTGACGCTCTACGGCTTCTACCGTGCCGGAAGTGCCGAAGCGGCTGCACTCGCACGTCGGGAAGGCGAAGAACAACAGAACGCCAAGGTGTATGCCGAAACGGAAAGTGCCAACTATTCGAACCCCCTGCCTTCGTTCTTCGAATGCGTGCAGAACGGTAAATTCACAGAAGCCGACATCGTGCTGCCCGACAGTCTCTTCCCCAACTCAGGACGGGTGTACAATTGCGTCATCAACGACCGGAAAGGTGCCCGTACGGCCATGAACCAGGGATATTATGAAATGGAATCGTATTTCCATGTCAAAGAAGGTGAAACGGTTCGTCTCGGCATACAGAAAACCGACACGCTCGTCAATGACTGGGTGCTCATCGACGACTTCCACTTGTATTACCTTGGCGATGGAGAGGCAAACCGACCCGAAGGCTTGGACGACGTAGACATCAGCGACGGCATCAGCGACAACGTGGCCGATGAAAAGAGCACCGTGGTCGGTACCGCATGGTACAACCTGAACGGCATGCGCATATCCCGTCCGACACAACGCGGCATTTACATCCGCGAGGACAGGATGAGCGACGGCACGAAAAAGGTGCAGAAAATACTCATGCAATGAATGTTTTTCATAGGTTAATTAGTTTTTATCGAAATTAGGTTTTATTGAAATTAAGTTAATGTATGGAACAGGGGCCGAAGTGATTCGTCCCCTGTTTTTTTATTTACATCTTTCCGTTCGGTAGAGAACGTCGAACCGATAAGAGCAGAACGGAAAATCAATCTCAGGCAAATGAAAAATCAATCTAAGCCAAACGATTTTTCATCTGGCGCAGAATGATTCAGAACTTGCAATATACTATTTTACAACAACTTACCACTTCTTTATTTGCGATATGGCAATCGAAACTTATTCTTTACAAAAGGGATGAAGCAAACTCTTGTAAGCTGCATCCCGCCCTCCTGATCTTAACGCTCCCCGCTTACATACCGGTATACAGCCTCCGAAACATCAGCTATAATCCGGGCTGTGGCCTGTTCGCTTTCTTCCGAATCGCGGACCAACACGGCAATACTGTAACGATGCCCGTCCGGAAGGAAAACAAAACCGATATCGTTTGTCCCGATAACCTGTCCCTTTCCGTTACGGTCGCCCGTACCAGTCTTGTGCCCGATGACCGCCTTCGTACCGGCAAGCGGTGCCGGCAGACGGTCGCGCCCCGTCTGGCAGGAAATCATGGTTTGCTCTATGAAATCCCGGTATGCTCCCTTAGCCGCCTTACCCGAAACCAACCATTCCAACAGGCGTACCGCCTCTAACGGAGTCGTCCAATTCCGGTAACAATCCGCCAGATTGCGGTGCATATCGTCCTCCGTGACTTCAATGGCAAAATCCCGCAAGCCCATGCTGCGTAAATACTCATCCGTAGCAGCCGGGCCTCCGAACACCCGGAAAAGAATGTCGCAGGCATTGTTGTCGCTCAGGTGCAAAGTATACTTCAAAAGCTCGCCCACGGAAAGAGACAGGTTTCCGTCCGGATACTTGTCCCGTAACGGACTGTACGTATCCGGGTGCAAATCGTCCGGCCGGACATGCACCAACGTATCGAAAGAAACGCCACGCTGCCCGCAAGCGTCAGCCACGGCCAAAGCCTGATGGAACTTGAATACGCTCATCATGGGAAAGCGCACGTCATTGTTCACCGTCAGCGTGTCCCTCCCGTCCAATATAACGGCTATTCCGACTTGCGCTTTCTTGTCTGCCACCATACGGCGCAACTGTTCCTGCAAATCTCCCCATCCGGCCTGCAATGCCAACACCGGAGAGAGGCACAAAACGCCCGCCCATATCGTACGTATCCGTCTTTTCATCTGCCTTCCCCTTTTGCTCTTTACTCCAGGCCTTGTTCTTTCAACCGCAAACGAATCAAGTCCAAATGGGACATGTATCCGCTGAAAGTCACAGATATATCCTCTTTATGCACTTTCAACACCGCCAACAGGGCTTTCACCGTACGGGGAAGGTCGGAAGTAGTGGTTGCCTCGTTCAACCGCAACGTCGCGGGAAGGCGGTCCATCCGCTCTTCAAACCAATGCGTCAGCTCGTCCACTTCCTGTTTCGTATATGCCGGTTTATAAATATGCGGATTCTTTTCCACCGCAGGCTTCTGTTCTTGCTCTTCTGTCATCTTTCGTTATTCATTAAAAATACACGTTCCTAAAACCGTCTCGGCACAAGCATATCCTTCTTCGTACAAGGCCGTCAGTTTCCCTATATTGTCTTCAAGACGGTCCACCTCGAGTTTTTCAAGCGGACGCACCACCAGAATCTTTCCTTCATCCTCAAGTTGCTCTATCAGCTCCAACTGGCGGTTATAACATTCGCACCTGTGGCTGAGCGCCACCCGCAGACGGGGAAAACGGCGATAAATAAAAGAAGGAATACGGATGTCCCGGCCCGTCTTGCGATAGCCTCGGTTGCGCGTCAGCACGACTACGTTGCGTTCATAACCGAGCGACATCGCCCGCTCCACCGGTATGGAATCCACGATTCCACCATCCAACATCGGCTCCCGGTCTACTATGACCACGGGACAAACGTATGGCAAGCTGCTAGAAGCTTTGGCTATCCGTATCAGCCGGTTATAATTCTCTTTCTCCGACAAATAATTGGCACGCCCCGTCAGGCAATTGGTGGTCACCATCTCGAACACCCCGGGATTGGCCCGGTAAGCCTCGAAATCGTAAGGCACGATGCGCTCCGGGAAATCCTTGTACAGCAGTTCTTGGTTCAGTATGCTATGTTGCGTCCACAAAAAACGCATACCGATATATTTGTATTTTTTAAGCATGTCGATATTACTGTACTTCGCCCGCCCGCGTTGGCGGCTCATATAAGACAAGCCATTGCACGCCCCTGCCGACACGGCCACCGTGTAGGGAAAATCAACGTGATGGTCGAGTAGCCAGTCCAACACCCCGCAGGTAAAAACTCCGCGCATGCCCCCTCCTTCCAACACTAAACCCGTATGCTTGCCTATCTCCATAATTATTCCTAATTTACGAGTAAAGTTAATGAAAATCCCAAATGAAATCAGTATTTTTGCATACTTTATTAAATGTTTCATCTTTAAACTACGTTTATGTTATTTGACAAAGAAACATATATGGCCCGACGCGACCGGCTGCAACGTCAGGTGAAAGAAGGCTTGATATTGCTTTTCGGGAACAACGATGCACCGTCCAATTATCCGGCCAACGCATACAAATACCGGCAAGACAGTAGTTTTCTTTATTTTTACGGACAGCACCGCGAAGGACTCGTGGGGGTAATCGACATAGACAACCACAAGGAATACCTGATTGGCAACGATATTGACATCGAAGACATCGTATGGTTCGGTGGCGTGGACAGTGTGGCCGACCTTGCCGCACAAAGCGGCGTGGAACACAGTGCCCCGATGAGCCGTCTGGAGGAATTGGTAAGAAAAGCCCGAAGCCAAGGACGGAAAATCCACTTCCTGCCTCCTTACCGCCACGACCTGATGATCCAACTCATGGACCTGACAGGCATACATCCTTCACGGCAACGCGAGGAGGCATCCTTGGAACTCATCATGGCGGTCATCGAACAACGGGCTGTGAAAACACCGGCCGAAATAGAGGAAATCGAGCGGGCCTGCGCCATCGGCCATGAGATGCACACGACGGCCATGCGCCTTTGCCGCCCCGGAGTGAGCGAACAATACATCGCGGGCACCATCAGCGGTATTGCCTCGGCCAAAGGTTGCATGACCAGTTTCCCCACCATTCTCTCCATGCACGGGGAAATCATGCACGGCTACCCTTCTACACGCCCTTTGGAAGACGGACGGCTGATGCTTTGCGACGCAGGAGCGGAAACCAACGAGAACTATTGCTCGGACAATACGCGCACCACTCCCATCAACGGCAGGTTTACCTCCCGCCAACGGGATATTTACAGCATCGTGGAGGCTTGCCATGACCACGTACTGGACATCGCACGCCCCGGCATCAAATGGTGGGACGTGCACATGAGTGTAGCCCGCCTCATGACCGACCGCCTGAAAGAACTCGGCCTGATGAGAGGCGACACGGAAGAAGCCGTACGCAACGGAGCGCACGCCATGTTCTTCCCGCACGGCCTGGGACACATGATGGGCATGGACGTGCACGACATGGAAGGATTGGGGCAACAGTATGTGGGCTTCGACGACGAAGTGCAGCCGTCCACGCAATTCGGCACGAACTGCCTGCGCTGCGGACGCCGTTTGCAAGAAGGTTGGGTCATGACCGACGAACCGGGCATTTATTTCATCCCGGCCCTGATTGATGAATGGAAAAGCAAAGGAATCAACAAGGATTTCATCAATTTCGACCTTCTGGAAACCTACAAGGATTTCGGGGGCATCCGCATAGAAGATGACATCCTGATTACAGCAAACGGTTGCCGCATGTTGGGACATGAACGCATCCCGTACCATATAGAAGACGTGGAAGAGTTTATGGCACAAAGGACTAATTAATGTATCACTAAAATATCCGAAATGAAAAAACAACTTTTATTTATCGCATGTGCTTGCCTGTCACTGGGCGTATCGGCCAAGAAACACGTGGAAAAAGCCGACACCGGTTTCGTCTTTACCACGGTGAAAGAAAACCCTATCACTTCCATCAAGAACCAGAACCAAAGCGGTACGTGCTGGTGCTTCAGCACGCTGTCTTTTTTCGAATCCGAACTGCTCCGCATGGGAAAAGGCGAACATGACCTTTGCGAAATGTTCGTCGTACACAAAACGATGGAAGACCGTGCCGCCCAAACCGTCCGCACGCACGGCGATGTCTCGTTCGCGCAAGGAGGAAGTTTCTACGACGTGATCTACTGCATGCAGAATTACGGTATCGTACCGCAAGAAGCCATGCCGGAGCCGGGCACGCTTTACGGCGACACACTGCCCAACCACAATGAGGTGGACCTCGTAGCCACAGCCTTCGTAGATGCTTTGGCCACGAGCAACCTGAAAAAACTGTCTCCCGTATGGAAACAGGCTTTTTGCGGTATCTATGATGCCTACTTGGGCAAATGCCCCGAGAAATTCACTTACAAAGGCAAGGAATACACTCCGCAAAGCTACATGCAGTCGTTGGGCCTGGACATGGACGATTACGTGTCCCTGACTTCCTATACCCATCATCCGTTCTACAAACCTTTTGTCATCGAAGTACAAGACAACTGGCGTTGGTCGCAATCCTACAACTTGCCAATCGACGAATTGATGGAGGTATTCGACTATGCCATTAACAACGGGTTTACCATCGCGTGGGGTTCGGACGTGAGCGAGACAGGCTTCACACGCAACGGTATCGCCGTGATGCCGGACGTGAAGCAGGCAGAAGACTTGGTAGGTTCAGACGCAGCCCGTTGGCTCGGATTGAGCAACAACAGCAAACGTGCGGAAATCGTCAAGAAACTGACTTCCAAACCGCTTCCGGAGGTTAAAGTCACTCAGGAAATGCGCCAGACGGCTTACGACAACTGGGAAACGACGGATGACCATGGCATGCAGATTTACGGTATCGCCAAAGACCAGAACGGAAAAGAATACTACATGGTGAAGAACTCGTGGGGCGATGCCGGAACTTACAAAGGCATCTGGTACGCTTCGAAAGCATTCGTTGCCTACAAAACCATGAATATCGTAGTGAACAAAAATGCCATCCCCGAACCAATCCGGAAAAAATTGGGGCTGAATTAAAAAAGACAGAGGAACAACCGCTTTCTCATAAAGAGAGTAAAAAGCTACCGCAGTTTTCCAAAAAAGATGGGGAAACTGCGGTTTTCTTATATTTTTTTCCTACTTTTACATGAATAACCGTGTGGCCACGTGACAAGCCTCACGCCCGGAGATAGCATAAAAAGGAAAAAAATACATATAATGAACTATAAATGGAAATTAGAACCTCCTACACCGGAAAAACAGGAAGCGGCTGAGAGATTGGCCAAAGAGCTGAACATCAGCCCCATTCTCGGTCGTCTCTTGATAGAACGCAATATCACGACGGTGGCGGATGCCAAGAAATTCTTCCGTCCCTCGCTCACAGGGCTGTACGACCCGTTCATGTTTACCGATATGGACAGGGCCGTAGAGCGCCTGAACAAAGCTTTGGGACGCAAGGAGAGAATCATGGTTTATGGAGATTATGACGTGGACGGTTGCACGGCCGTAGCATTGGTCTACAAGTTCCTGCAACAATATTATTCCAATATCGACTATTATATCCCCGACCGTTACGAAGAAGGGTATGGCGTGTCGGTCAAAGGAATCGACTATGCATACGAAAGCGAGGTCAAACTGATTATCGTGCTCGACTGCGGCATCAAGGCCGTAGATGAAATTGCATACGCCAAGGAAAAGGGTATCGACTTCATTATCTGCGACCACCACGTACCGGACGAAATCCTTCCGCCGGCTGTGGCGATTCTGAATGCCAAACGATTCGACTCAACTTATCCCTATCCCCATTTGTCCGGCTGCGGCGTAGGTTTCAAATTCATGCAAGCTTTCGCACAAAGCAACGGCATCGAGTTCAGCCAACTTATCCCGTTATTGGACCTTTGTGCCGTCAGCATTGCGTCGGACATCGTGCCGATTATGGGAGAAAACCGAATCCTGGCCTACCACGGCCTACGGCAACTGAATGCCAACCCGAGCATCGGGCTAAAGGCCATCATCGACGTATGCGGCTTGTCGGAACGGGAGCTGACCATCAGTGACATCATCTTCAAAATCGGACCGCGTATCAATGCTTCGGGACGCATACAAAACGGAAAAGAGGCCGTGGCGTTGCTTGTGGAAAAAGACTATCAGACAGCGCATGAAATGGCGGAACAAATCAACCGCTACAACGACATGCGCAAAGGCTTGGACAAGTCTATGACGGAGGAAGCAAACGGTATCGTAGAGAAACTGGACAAACAAAGCGAACAAAAATCCATCGTCATTTACAACGAAGAGTGGCACAAGGGGGTTATCGGCATCGTAGCCTCACGCCTGACGGAAATCTATTACCGGCCTTCGGTCGTACTGACCCGCACGGACAATCTGGCCACGGGTTCGGCGCGTTCCGTCTCGGGATTCGATGTCTACAAGGCTATCGAAAGTTGCCGGGACTTATTGGAGAATTTCGGAGGACATACGTATGCTGCGGGCTTGTCCATGAAAGTGGAAAACGTACCGGAATTCCACCGGCGTTTCGAAGCTTACGTGGAAACACATATCCTGCCGGAACAGACTTCGGCCATATTGAACATCGACGCGCAAATAGACTTCAAGGACATCACGCGCAAATTCCACCATGACCTTAAAAAGTTCAACCCTTTCGGACCGGACAATACGAAACCGCTGTTCTGCACGCAACATGTATATGACTACGGGACGAGCAAGGTCGTAGGACGCGAACAAGAACATATCAAATTGGAATTGGTGGACAACAAGAGCAACAACGTCATGAACGGCATCGCTTTCGGGCAAAGTTCACAGGCCCGTTACATCAAGACCAAACGTTCTTTCGATATTTGCTACACTATCGAAGAAAACACACATAAACGGGGCGAAGTGCAACTTCAGATAGAGGACATCCGCCCCTCCGGTAAAGAATAAGCTTCACAAGATCCTCGCATGGAAGACGTTTATCTGTCCATATTGAAAAAGTATTGGGGGTATGACGGGTTTCGCGGCATACAGCGGGAAATCATAGAAAGTATCGGAAACGGACGGGATACTTTGGGGCTTATGCCAACCGGTGGCGGCAAGTCCATTACATTTCAAGTGCCTGCGCTTAGCCGTGAAGGCATTTGTATCGTGGTCACTCCGCTTATCGCTTTGATGAAAGACCAGGTACGTAACTTGCGCGGAAGAGGCATCAAGGCTGCTGCCGTCTATTCCGGACTGTCACGTGAGGAAATCCTCGTTACGTTGGAGAACTGCATTTTCGGCAATTACAAGTTCCTCTATGTATCCCCCGAACGGTTAGCCTCGGATATCTTCCTCGCAAAAGTACGCCACATGCCCGTGAGTTTCCTTACGGTGGACGAGGCGCACTGCATTTCCCAATGGGGCTATGACTTCCGTCCTTCGTACACCCGGATTGCGGAAATCCGTAAAATCCTGCCGGACATTCCGGTTCTTGCCCTGACGGCCACGGCTACGCCTGAAGTGGTCAAGGACATCCAACGCCAGTTGGCCTTCAGGGAAGAGAATGCTTTCCGTATGAGTTTTGAGCGGAAAAATCTGGCTTACATTGTCCGGCATACAGAAGACAAGTTTGGGGAACTCATCCATATTCTGAATAGTACGAAGGGAGCGGCCATCGTATATACCAGAAGCCGACGGAATACCCGGGAAACCACGGAGAAATTACAAGCAGCCGGTATGTCCGCCACCTTTTACCATGCCGGACTGAACGATGCGGAAAAAGACCTTTGCCAACATCAATGGCAAGAGGACAAAATACGGATTATGGTAGCGACCAATGCTTTTGGCATGGGAATCGACAAGCCGGATGTACGTTTGGTCATCCATCTCGACCTGCCGGACTCCATAGAGGCTTACTTCCAGGAGGCGGGGCGGGCCGGACGTGACGGCGCACAGGCTTACGCAGTACTGCTATACCAAAGACACGACCGTACACGCTTGATGAAACGTATCCCCGATACTTTTCCGGACAAGGATGCCATACGGGATGTGTACGAACACATTTGTTATTATTACCAGATGGCCATGGGAGACGGTTACAACGTAACCCGCGAATTCGACTTAGACGAATTCTGCCGTAACTTCAAACACTTTCCGGTCCAGACCGACAGTGCGCTACATTTATTGGAACGGGCAGGCTATATCGAATATACGGAAGAACAAGACAACGCCTCCCGCATACACTTTCTGCTCCGCCGCGACGAGCTATACCGCATTCATGAACTCGAGGCAGAACAGGAACAACTCATCCAATGGGTTTTACGCAGCTATGGAGGCGTGTTCAGCGATTATGTCTTTATGGACGAACGGCGTATTGCGGCTTTATCCGGGCTGACCACAGACCAGGTTTACCATGGACTGTTGGCACTTGGCAGGGCCAGAATCCTCCATTACATCCCCCGCAAAAAAACGCCTTATATCACCTTCTCTTGTAAACGCATCGAAAAGGAACGTATCGTATTCCCTCCTTCCGTGTACGACGAACGCAAGAAAAATTTTAAAGAGCGGATTGAGTCCATGTTATACTATGCAGAAGAGGCTGACTTTTGCCGTAGCAAAGTCCTTTTGCACTATTTCGGTGAAAAAGACGCCCCCCCCTGCGAACAATGTGACGTTTGCCGGAAACGGAAATCTCATCCGCATACGGATGCTACGGACAAACAAATCATCGCACTTATACTGGAGACTTTAAAGGACGGCCAGAAGCACAGTGTGTCGGAAATGACTTTCCCGGGCATTCCCCGTGAAAAGACAGCACAGCTTCTGCACCAAATGATTGAGGAAGAAACCGTACGTATTCAAAATGGCGTATTGTTTCTTCCTCATCCCTGAGAATCTCGTTCCTCAACGTATATGGAACACACTTGCTATTTAATGGCTACTTTCACCGTACGTTTTGTTTCTTCTTCCATCCAAGTAAGAATATAAATACCCTTTCTAAAAGAAGACAAATCTGCTGTCTGGCTTATTCTAAACTGCATGACACATTCACCATTTGCCGCATAAATGGAAGCATGCCCGTCTATTTGCTTCATGTCATTGGACTCAAAATGCAACTGTTTTGTGTCCGGATTATACAATACCCAATACTGACTCTCGCGACCAGACGATTCCACTGAGGTCTCCCCTTTTGCTTCATCTTTCTCAATACGCCATTGCCGGGTATCTTTCAAACTGTTCTCCGAATCATTGGTCCAACTTAACACACTATTTCCATTTTCCGCAGAACCTCCCGCATTATTTATAGCCAATTGGGTCAGCCTATTGACCAATATGTAAGTGTTGCCTGTATTTACCGGTACAAAACTCCATTGTTGACGGTGTTGGGAACTACGCGGTTTACGTAACTCCAACTGTGTTCCTGTTTTATAAATTTCTCCTTCTTTCACGGCACAGTCGTACAAAGCCAAGCCGCTTTCACGATTGACGATCTGATAGTATTCTCCTACCGCCAGAATCTCCCACTGTTGGGTTTCTCGCTCACGAGCCGGCGACCATGTACATACTTTATCCCCTTCGCTGTCTAAAACATCAATGGCATTGCCTGTACCTTTATTAAAAAGACGATAATAAAATCCCGTATCCAACGTAAACTCCGGAGTAGGTTCTTCCATGCTCCCCATCTCTTCCGCTGCTTTGGCAAAAGTATTCGTCAAATATGCGCAATGCGTATGCAGAAATGATTTTAAATAATCTACCCCCTCCTGATATGTACTAAAAAGCACAATCTCATTATAGTCCCGCCGGTCGATAGGCCACTTCTGGAAATTCATGGCTTGCGAACGGTCTATAACTACAGACATACTGTCGATATAATCCATGACGTGCTCTTCTATCCCACGTGCCAGATACTCCTTCCACGTCCGATTTATCAACTGTACGAACCAAGGATCTTTCCACATTTGTAATACCCACTTCTGTGTCAAGTCTCCTCCAAAACCTTTATTTATCATCAAGCTCTCTGATACATCTCCCACGCGGTTGCAATTATTGAAAGCAATATCGTAATCCCATAAAGGTCCCCAATAGAATTTCTGGTCATCTTTCTTCTTGTACATATAGGTACTCCAGAAACCGTCCACATTACCGGTCAACTCTGTTGAAATATACCAAACTGGCCAAAGTCAAGGAATCCACATAAGGACGATATCCCTTTTCCGGATCTGCAAAATCCGAAGAAAACAAGGCATCTTCGAACAATTGCATGTGGTTCTTAATATACTCTATTTGTCTAGGAATAATCACCTCTTCATCCGGAGATTTTACCGTTACCAACACATTACGTTTCGTTTTATAATGTACAGGTTCAGCCGCACCAAAACCATCAACCTCCAAAAAGTATCCACCGGTTATATTAGCACCCTCCGTAGGAATCTCATCCTGTTCATCAATATCCACACGCTTCTTTCTTACTTCCATTTGGTCGGATAGTTGGTAATTACCCAAATATGTACCGTTCAGTATCAAATCCACAAACTGGGCACCGGCCGTAAAAGGCTGTCCGGCAAAATCTCCGATACAGGCAGCCACAGCATTACGAAGCAAAGTTTTATCTGCAAAATTAGCCAACAGTGTCCAACTCTTCGCCTTTGCCCGTTCCGGCCCCATGAATTCCTGCTTTTCGGCAAACTTTATCCTATAAGGTTTCTTATCCAAATTCCAAGTAGAATTTCCACGTCCCCTAACACCTAATGCATCGTACGTCTTCACGCCATTACTGTCTACATAATGCAACACGGCATCCACATAGTCTTCTTTGCTCACTATAGGTCGGCCGCCTTCCGTCTCGATATAAATAGTGGGCAAATCTGTCTGCTGCACGTATTCCTGTGCCTGAAGTTGGAATGTACAGGAGAACAACATCAAAAATAAGCTTAAACTAAGTATTTTTCTTTTCATATCAAATAGATTTATGGTTTCTGCGCGTAAAGGTAATACTTTTTCGTGAGACTTTAAACTCTTAAGCAAAAAAACAAGCGAAAGTCACTTCCAAATTCAATGTAACACCGTCTTTACGC
>NZ_GL883810.1 GCF_000205165.1 Paraprevotella xylaniphila YIT 11841
AAGCCCCATCTCTATCATGATGCGCCGCACGGTCTTATGGTTTATGGTATAGCCGCGATTGCGCATCTCCGCAGTTATCCGCCTGTATCCATAGCGTCCTTTATGCTCATGGAAAATATCTCTAATCTCTTTCTTTTCCGCGGCATATTTATCTGCGATTTTCAGGCGTTTAAGATGGTAATAGAACACAGGGCGAGCCATCTGCCTTAACTTCAGAAGCAAGTCAAGGGGATATTCCGACCTTAGTTCGTCGATGGCTTTTGCCCATTGAGCAGTGCCCGGGCTTTCTGTTCCTCGACTAAGGCCTTCACTTTTTTTAGTAACGCATTCTCAGCCCGTAAGCGGAGGTTTTCCGCCTGAAGCTTTTCGAGCTCAGTCTGTGGTTCTTTCTTCTTAGGTCTTGCCATAGAGTCTTTAGGAGGTCGCCCCCGTTTTCTGTTTTCAAGTGTTTTCCCCGCACGATACTTGCGAAGCCACTCTTGAATCGTTGTCCTGTTTAAGTCGTATCGAAGGCATATCTCTTGCAAAGGTATTCCTTTTTCTTCAACTTCCATTACTATTGACAGCTTTTCTACGGCTGAATAATGATATGACCTTGTTCCTCGAAGACCTTCATCTCCATATTTCTCATAGCGAAGAAGCCATTGGCGAACCATCTTTTTATCGAGTTTCCCCTCTCTGCAAATAGCTTCAAGGGACTCTCCGCATATTAAACGGCTAATTATTAAAAGTCGTTCTTCAAAGGTGTGGCGTCTATACATAATGCACCCCAAAAGTTTTGTGTCTAACTTTTGGGGGGCAGTTCA
>NZ_GL883811.1 GCF_000205165.1 Paraprevotella xylaniphila YIT 11841
AACCCGTCCAACTTTTTGGGGGCACTTCAAACTCCATGCAAGAAGGATTCTTTTTTTAGGTAAAGAAATAAAAGAGCCTTGTTTAGAACAGCTTTTCTGGGTATTCTCCTGCTGCTACTAAGGAGGCAATCTTTTCTACTGTGGCTTCACGGTCGGCTGCGTATGTTACACCGAACCATTTGCTGGTAGTGTCGAGCACTTCTACCGTAGCGGTACCTTCGTTGATGAGCTTATTCACCATCAGCGGGATGAAGAACTCGGCTTTCGGGTTTTCCATGTTCTTCGGATTACTCAGGAACTCTTTGAAATATTCTTCGCTATGTTGGAAGTAGTCGGGAGTGAAGCCCCACATGTTCATGCTGACCGGTACGTTTTCTTCCAACGGAATCCATTTGCCTTCTTCGTCTTTGTAGCAGATAGGACCGTCCACACGCATGATTTCCGTACGTTCCACCACATCTTTCAAGTGATGATGGTCGTCGTACATGCAGACACCACGTGCTACGGAGCCGTTTTCGCTGAGCGTATTGCAGCAACGGAAGCCCACCATGGCGTATGTGTTTTGGCTGCCTTCCGGCAATTCGCTCAGGAACTTTCCGATGGTGGCGAATGCGTCGCGGCCGTAGAAGTCATCACAGTTGATGACACAGAACGGTTCTTTGATGACATCTTTACCCATCAACACGGCATGGTTCGTACCCCATGGCTTTACACGGCCTTCCGGGCACGTAAAACCTTCGGGCAGCGCGTCCAGACTTTGGAATACCAACTCAGCCGGAATCTTTCCTTCGTATTTTGAAAGGATTTGTGTGCGGAATTGTTCTTCAAAGTCTTTGCGGATGACAAAGACGATTTTGCCGAAACCGGCACGGATGGCATCATAGATAGAATAGTCCATGATGGTTTCGCCATTCGGACCCAGTCCGTCCAATTGTTTCAAACCGCCATAACGGCTGCCCATTCCGGCAGCCAACAAGAAAAGTGTAGGTTTCATATTCGTTCGTTTAAAAGTTAAATATTTACGTTCTGTATTGCAAAAGTAGCTTTTTTATTTGAGACAACCGTCCTTTCTTCTTCCTTTTTTTATGCGGTATATGAGTGTGCAGGCAAACGTTGTACCTAATATGGTATCCCGTAAGTTTAGAAAGGATAACCTACGGCAAAATGGTATCCCAGACTGTCTTTGAATTTCGGCATGTTGTAATAGCCGCTCTTTCCTGTGTCGTAAGGAGCGTGAAGTCCCACTCCGACATCGAAACGCAATACGAGGAAATCGAGGTCGCAACGAATACCCAATCCTGTGCCTAAAGCCAAGTCCTTGCCGAATCTTGAAATGTCGAAAGTTCCTCCCGGACGATTTACGTCTGCATCCAGAAGCCAAACGTTTCCTGCATCCAGGAATACGGCTCCGGAAAGCATAGAAACGATGGGGAAGCGATACTCAGCGTTCATTTCGATTTTGAAGTCTCCCATCTGGTCGATATAGGAATAGGCCGACGCGCCCGGAATATAGCTACCCGGCCCCACGCCTCGGACGGTGAACGCACGGATACTGTTGGCACCACCTACGCTGAAGAGGTCGTTGTAAGGAGCTGCGGTAGAGTTTCCGTAACTGAATATCACGCCGGTTCCCACTCGCGTGGCGATGCTTGTGCGGGGAGTAAGTCGGAATTCTTCCCTGAACTCGGCCAGGAAACGGATATACTGTGCAAAAGGCACGTTGAAAAGTTTCTTGTCTTTTTGGTTGAACGGTTTGCCGAAAGCAGCGTAAATACCGGAAGTGACGTTTCCGCTTTCTTTCACTTCAAAAATGAAAGTACGCGGATTACGTGCTCTGCGCGGACTGGAGTAAGTGAAAGTGTAGCGCATGGAAGGCACGAACTGGTCGCGCATGCTTACGTAGAGGGCCTGGTTGACGTTCATGATAGAGTCGAAAGTAGCGGTTGTACTCAACAGTTCGTCGTAATCCAAGCGGAACGGGACGAATTCGTGTTTGATGGTAGGACGTGCTTGGTAAGTATAGGCTGCCCGTGCGCTCAAAGACACCATGCCGAAATAGTTGGCCCGGTTCATCCATGTAGCATCCAATACGAACGAGGTGCTCGTTTTGGCGCGTCGGGAGAACTTACGTGCCCCGGGAAATATCAGTCGGGGATAGTCCAATGACAATGAAGTACCGTATTCGTAGGAGTTGATGACGGAACTGCGTCCTTTTACGGTAGAGTTGGTTTGCCATTCGTATGAACCGTGTACTTCGAATTTCAATTTTTCAGCACCCCGGAAAGCATTACGTTTGGACATGCTGAACGAGAGGCCCGGCCCAATCTGCCCGTTGCTTTTAGAGGTTACCTTTGTGGTGAACTCCCCATCGTAAGGTTTGTCCAGGATTCCAGTAATTTCGATGTCGAGCGTATCGTTGAGCGCAGTGGTGTCACGCGGAACGTATTTCAGGTTTACCGTGCTGAACACATTCATTTCGGAGAGTTGCTGTTGTACGAAGCTCATGATGTCCTGTCGGTAGAGCATGCCTTTCCGATAGAACAGGTTGCGTCGTAGGGCACCGAAGCGCAAG
The DNA here is from genome assembly GCF_000205165.1 of Paraprevotella xylaniphila YIT 11841. Classification (GTDB taxonomy): domain Bacteria; phylum Bacteroidota; class Bacteroidia; order Bacteroidales; family Bacteroidaceae; genus Paraprevotella; species Paraprevotella xylaniphila. The sequence continues at coordinate 2,573 of NZ_GL883811.1, forward strand.
GGAATTTTTCCTTTCTTTCCTCCATTATAATATAAGGTGTAGTCGCGAAACCGTAGCGTGTCGGTCAGTTCGTAAGATTCATTGTTGAACAGGTTGACGGTGGTTCGTCCAAGGTAATACCTTTTGTTGGCCGATGCAGGAATGCCGTCGGCCGGCACGACTTGCAGTTGTACGAATCCCGGTCGCTGTATGGTGTCGGCACGGTAGGTAATGTATTCTGGTTTATAGTAGAAATAACCGGAATTACGGAACATGTTATAAATACGTGTTCTTTCGGCATCGAGATTGATTACGCTGAACGGATCACCGCTGAAAAGGGTACGTTGCCGGAACGTTTCCCGTATCAGGCTGTCGCCCACAGCCGGAAAGCGAAGGTAGGCTATGGAGTCCAGGCGAAACAAGTTGCGCGGTCTGATGGTATAGCTGATTTTGGCCTTTTTGGGGTTCTTTTCCGGTAGGATTTCATAATCCACGGTGCCGTTGAAATAACCGTAGTTCCTGAGGGTGTTTTGTGCCACGAGTGCACGGGTCTTCGGGTTGACGGTGCTGATGAAAACCGGAGTACCTGCAAATGTGTCGAACAGCCATTTTGCGAAGCGTGACTTCTTACCCACCAAGGCGTTGTATATCCACAGTCCGGTGGGGAACGGAATACGGTAGGACGAACTTCCGAAAAGAGCGTTGTTGGGGGCGTAAGCCAGTGCCGCATCCACTTCTTCCTTCGCCGTTTCATACGCCTCTTCTTCGATACGTTGCACGGCGGCGATGGAATCCTTTTGCTCCTGTGTCAATTCCTCTTTCCGTTTCAGCACGGACAAATCTCTTTGTGTGAGTAAGTCGTCTACCGCTTTGTAAGCATCGGCAAGAGAGGTAATGACTCCCTCTTCCTCCTTTTGTTTGGCCTTTTTCTTGGCTTTCTTTTTCGATTTTTGGCCATAGTCTATTTCCTTGATACCGGTGTACAGAACCTCTTCTTCGGGAAGGTTCTTGGTCGTTGAGCAACCTGCGGCCAAACCGCAGCATAGGATAATGCCACAATATATCTTCAGTCTTGCCTTCATCATTTTTTCTCTTTTTCGTGTTGAGGTTCATTCTTTTTTCTGTTCTTGAAGATGAACAGTTCCCCTAAACGTGTCATTTTGCGTCTTAGTACGAGACCGGCTCCCATTTCGGTGATTTCGCCTTCCAACAAAGATTCATAACTCTTGTCATAGAATAGGGTGACATAACGAGTGGCACTCTTGTCCAAGCGGTATTCTAACGATACATTGTCTATTAATGACTGGCCGGTATTTTCCACATTCTCGCCCGTAGACACTTTGCCGCCCACGATGATGCTCACGCGGTTGCCCCAGAAGCGTTTGGCAAAGCGGAATGAATAATCCGTGCGTTCCGTTCCCTCGGCCGTAGTTTCTTGGTCTACGCCGAGGCTCAAGTCTATGGTTTCAAGAGCCTTGCCTGCAATGTTGGTGATTTCGCTTTGCAACAGGGCATTCAGGGCATTGGTCGTGGAGAACCCTCCGCTTTCATTATCCCCCAACAAGTACATGCCGGTGGCCAACATGGTGACGGCCACTTTCCCGCGCTCCTCTATCGACATGGCTGCGAGTTGGTTCTGCACGGTCATGTCTTCGGGGGCGGCGATGGTGAATTCCAAGCCCATGTTTTCCAACGTACGCGTGATGGACAGCCCCACTTCGAAGGAAACGGTGCGCGGGGTATCGTTTTCCGTTACGGTGGCACGCATACGTTCGGATGCCGAGATGTTCAAAGTAGGATTCAGGATAGGTCCGTTGAAATCCACATAACTGCCCGAGGCGATGGTGAATGTCTTCAAAGGGATAACCGGAAGTGAGTATTTCATTTCTCCGTTCAGCACCGTATAACGTCCGGTGAGCGTCAGTTCTCCCTGCGGAGTATAGTTCATGGTCAGCTCGCCGCCACCTTCCAGGTCCACGTATTTGGAGCGGTCGGCACTTAGCAGGCAGTGTACCTGTGTACCCTGGTCTATGCTGATTTGCATCATCACGTTCATGTTCATGGGCTGTACTTCTTCCTGGGTTGCCACGGTCGTAGTATCGCTGAAGTCCACGAACGTGACCAGACCGCTCAATCGGTCTTCCGATGAAAGCGGCGTGTCTTTCAGCACGTATGTCACATCGGTGCTTCCCAATACCCCCAAACGTCCGTTGATGTTGATATTGTTCAGATTCCCGGCCATCCGTGCATTGACATCCACGTATACTTTTCCGTAGGCTGATGCCTGTTGGGTACGTTTGGCGTTGATAAGTTCGAAGTTGGATGCATTCATTTTCAGGTCGAGCAAGATATTATCGAAGTTGGCGAAATCCACTGTTCCGTCGAACACGAGCGGGTTCTTTCCTGTGGAATATACGTTCAGCTTGTCTAAATTCAGGTGGCTTTGCCTTACTTTGATGGTGTCATCCTCCAGACGCAGGTTCAAACTGTATTCGGACGACGTTATTTTCATGGCTTTGGTGGCCAACCATCCTTCTACGACGGGACGGTCGGTCGGGCCGCTCACCTTCATGCAGCCGTCGGCCATTCCGCCTAACGCTGCCATTTGGGCCGGGACAAAACCGTTGGCCAACGACAGCGGGAACTCAGCCAAGTCCAAGTCCGCCTCTATCGTTCCGCTTTTGCCGTTGTCCTTGTAAGCTCCTGAAAGCGTAAGTACTTCTGTTTCATTGTGCGAGATACGTGCATCTACGAAATGTGTCCCGTCGTTGTTAGGCAGATAAACCAGTCCCAGTCCGATGTTTCCCAAAGGGGCTTCTTCGTATGCCATGTTTTCGACTGAAACGTCTGCTACGACGGACAGGTTTTCCTCCGTTTGTATCAAGTGGGCATCGGTTTGCATTAATCCGGAGATACGGGGTGCGTATGGAATGACGGCAGTCAGTTCCTTTAGGTTCACATGGTTCAGGTTGACAGACAGGTCTTGCAAGGCTTCCGGATTGGGCGTCGAGTAAACCCTGGCTCCCGTGCCGTCGTCGGCAAGCATATTCACATCCGCTTCCACCCGTCTGTCATTTCCCAGGAATATGTAGTTATCCTCGTTGATATCGAATTTTCGATAGGCGATAATCGGATGAATTTGTGAGAACACGACCTTTATGCCATTGTCTTGCACGTCGGCTCTCAGTCCCAGATCCACTCCTTTTTTACGCTTGTCATCCAAATAAATCAGATTGATTCCCGCTCCGGTGGAGTGCAGATAAGCATTCAGCCGGGACTCGAATACGAATTGTTTGTTCTTAGGGCCGTTTCGTACCCGTCCATCCATTTTTACGCCGGTCGTATCCTGAAAGATGTGCATCTGTATCGTATCCAGTAAGATGCCTCCTGCATTCATCGTGTAAATATGGCCGCCTCCGTTCAGGCCGATTTCAGGGTCGGCGTTCAGGTTTAGCTTCAATTCGTTGAGAGAATATCCCATGGCCGTCAGATAGTTGGCTACGGGATTGTTTTTCCCCGATTCCATATTGAGTGTCATGCGTGGCAGGAATATTTTGAGTGAATCCTGGTTCAGGTGCCGGCGTTGCATTTGTTGGTCGGCCACGGCCATGAATTCTTCACCTTTCTGCATCAGGGTTTCGTATCCGTCGCGTCCGTCAAGATGCAGTTTGAAGTCGCCGGCCGAAATGTCGGCATACGTGGTGTCCGGAAGAGCCAGCACATTCATGGCCAAATCTTTGGGGCGGAATACCGAATCTAGCATCATGAGGGATATGTCCGATATGGTTCCGTGTACCGTATGGGCGTTTTTTAGGTTCGTACTGCCGTCCATGTGCAGGCACATACCCGCCTTGAACGGTTTGTCAGTCAGTCGCAGGGCATACAGGTCGATGCTGCGCATATCCATACTGAAAGTCAGGTCGGTATTATGTCGGCTTAGCAGCGCGTCGATTCTGGAGCGCATATCCAATAGCGGGTTATGGCTGTCGAGCGCGACGTGACCGTTGCCTTTTTGCAATCCGGCATCCAGTTTGATGTCACTGAGATGCAGTTGTCCGTATTGCAGGCTTTCCAATGTCATGTCGGCCTGCATCCGGGTATGTCGGCTGAAGAAATCCGTTCCGACGCCCTTGGCAGATGCCGTGAGGGACAGGCCGTACAGGGAATCTTTGGGTAAGAAATGACGGAGTTGCAGGTCCTTTATGGCCAGTTTTGCCTGGTAGGCCATGCGTGCTGCGTCGAATCTTCCTTTTACTTGCACGCTTCCTTTTCCTTCCCTTAAACGGAGGTCGGCGGTGTATTTTTGTCCGTCCAACCCCACATTTCCGTCCAGTCGCATCGGGGGCAGGGCTATGTCTTCCAGAGCCTCTTCTCCGGCCAATGCCCTCGCAAAATCGAGATTGCGTGTACGCAGGGCCAGATTCACGTGGCCCGACCTTCGTACGGAGTCTGTCAGCCGGAACATCTTTCCGTCGGCTTTCAGCTCGAAAGCGCCGGCCAACCGTGCTTCTGCGGTCGTGAGGTTCAGCGTATCCAGATTCCCGTCGGCCGATAACCGTAAGATGATGGGGGAGTTGGGATAAGCCTTGACAAAGGCAGGGGGCAATCCTCCGGCAAACAATAATACGTCCTGTTTGCCCAGTTCTCCCATAAGCCGGGCGGACATTTTCCCTTGGGGCTGTTCGGCTACGGAGGCAAGGTCCATGTCAGCCTGTGTCCTGATGTAAGAATCCGGGGTGCGGAGTACCAGTCCGGATACATGCAGGGAAGTAGAATCCATATTGAAGTGCCCTGTCAGCGAACGGATTTCCAGACCGCTTTTTTCTTTCATGTGCGTTTCGCGTAACGCCAATGAAAGTCCTAAGGTATTTCCGTCGAATGTGATACTGTCGATGCCCAAACCAATGTCCCCGAGTGCAATATGGTTGACATCCAGGCCTTCTGCGGTTTTCTCGTATGGCAGGTCGTAGAATAGCGAATCGGCCTGCAAGTCGAAAGTTTCCACTGTGTACAGGGCTTGTCCTAAGTCTATGAGACCGTTCCGCAGGGTCGCCGCAAGGATTCCGCCCGAAACGGTCATGCTGTCGCCCGGCATGCTGAACCGTACCCGGGTGCGTGCCAGATCCACTTGCCCAAGGGCGATTTTCCAGTTCACTGGCGAACTGGCGGTCGTATCTTCCGTCGTGGAATCGGTCAGAGCGATGGCCACGTCGGCATCCGAAAGCAGGGCCGTATTCACCGTCACCATTTCCTGTGGGATTTCTATACCATGGGAGTTTATAAAGAAGCGTCCTATGCTACCCTTGATTTCCACCCCGGCAATCATGGATTTGGTGTTGACTGCGGCACGGGTCAGTTCGATGCCTTCCACGTCAATTTCCCCGTGGAGCAGGGACGCGAAACTCAAATCCACGTTCAGGCGTTCTACGTCCAACAGGCTGTCGTCCTGCCCGTCTTTTATCTGTACGTCCTGCAAGTCGATATCGAAAAGGAAGGTCAACCGCAACCGGCCCACATGCACTTTCATGCCAGTGGTCTCGGACAGATAGGCCGTAGCCTTGCGTACGGCAAAATCTTGTATGGGAGGAAGATAAAGCAGTGTAGCCGATATGAAGAATAGTATGATGGGGGTGAGTAAAATGCCGATTACCCATTTCAGGATTCTTTTTTTCATAATCTCAGTTATAGTGTACTACAAAGGAACGGCTTTTTTTTGAATTCGGGAATATTTTTTCACTAAAATAAAACAAAAACTCCCCATATTCATTATTTTTGCAGGATAATAATCGTCATCCGTCGGTTGCATGAAATTGAAAAGTATGATTTATATCGCGTGCTGCATGACTGTAATGTCTTGCGGTCCGCAAAAGAAGAAAGCAATGGAAGAGACTGAAGTACTGATAGAAACCTCTATGGGCGACATGAAAGTGAAGTTGTATAACGATACGCCCAAGCATCGTGATAATTTCATCAAGTTAGCCCGGGCAGGGGCGTACGACAATATTTTGTTTCATCGTGTCGTACGAGGCTTTATGGTGCAGACCGGAGACCCCGCTCTCAAACCCGGGGGAATGAAACCGGCCGTGGATACTGCGGCCTACCGTTATACGATTCCGGCGGAGATCCGTTATCCGCACCATTTTCATAAGAAAGGCGCATTGGCGGCAGCCCGTATGGGGGATGACGTGAATCCCGAAAAGGCCTCCAGCGGTACACAGTTCTATATCGTGACGGGGAAGGCCTATACGCCAAGTTCGTTGATGGAGCTTTATTCTGCCATTTACCAAAGCCGGGTGGATACGCTTTACGAGGAACTTTCGCGAGGGCATCTCAAAGAAATGTACCTGATGCGCCGTCGTGGCGAAACCGAAAAACTGGAAAGTCTGAAAGACTCTTTGTTGCATGAGGCGGAAGCAAAGGTAGCTGCCCATCCGCCTGTGCCGTTTAACGAGGCGCAGAAACAGGCCTATACCACAGTAGGCGGTGCGCCCCATTTGGATGGAGAATACACCGTGTTCGGCGAGGTGGTGGAAGGGCTGCAAGTGGCTGAGGCCATAGAAAAAGTGCGTACGGCAAAAGAGCGTCCTTTGCAGGAGGTCGTGGTACGCAAGGTGACGGTATTGGAATAACCGTCAACCGTATTTCACGTACCCTAAACGCGTATATTTTACGCCCCGGCTCTCGTAATGCCCCATGACGCGGGCGGAGAGCGTGATGTCCATGCCGGGTGAAAACTGGCGGCTGAAGCAGCTCAAAGCTTTGGGCGTCTGGCTTTTTCCGGCCGCTTTTTCGGTGAAGATATAACGGTTTCCTTGGCTGTCTGCGGCCAAAATGCGTTGGTCGATATAAAAGTCTGGCTTGTAAGTGTCCACTTGCTGCTTGACGAATAGGATTTTCAAGCGGAGGGCTTCCAGTTTTTCTCCTATCTCCCCGATGTAACGGCTAGGCGAACGGTAGGCAGGCCGTCGCGGGGGACTGAGTTCCGCATGTACCACGGCGAAACATTGTGCGGTTTCTTTCAGTTTCAGGAGCTTTTTCTTTTCCGGCTCGAAGCGGTTGGCCATCCACAGGACGTAGTTCGGGTCGATGTAGTAGACTTCCGCGATGCGTTTGCCCCGGTATTTTCCGAAGGGCAGCGTGTCGTAAGTCTGTTCGTAATAAGGAATGAAAAAAGTATTGTCCACCCACTTCAGGGTTACCTTGCAGTACTTCAGCAAGTCCATAGCTTTGCCTGCGGCCATGACGAATGTATCAGCCAACGTACGGATAAAGAGGGGAGGGCGTTCGTCTGCGAATATGCGCCACAAGGCATAATACCGCCGGTAAGGTGTGGCGATGCTGATGGCATAAAAACCGTTTTCGGATGTCCGTCCGGAATTGAACGCTGCGACGGTAGCCGTGACGCGTGCCATGTCCGTTTCCGGAACCGGTTCGTAGAATCGTATGCTGTTCTTGGTTGCTCCTTTCTACGGCATGTATCACCGTATGCAAATATACAAAAAAAAGAAATCGTTTCCAAGTAATTTTGCAGGGAATAGAGGGTAAAAGGTTGTCATTTTGTTACTTTTTGCATCCCATTTTGGTGATGGAAAACCGTTTTCAGTCCTTTTTAGGTTTTTTGTTTTGAATAAATATCCGTGTACGGAGCCGGTTATGCAACGATATTCCGTATATATGCAATTCATCATGAGGAAGAAAATTTTTCGTTTGCAGGCGAATGAAAAATCATTTGGCGCAGAACGGTTTCACGGGGTGGATAAAAACGGGGACGAATGCCTGGAAAATGGAGGAAAGACAGGAGGAAAAGTCCGTTTTTTCCTCTATTTGGAGACCGGAAAGTGTCGTCATCCGTGTGTCGTTTTGTCATGATAGGCGTGCGGATGCTGACGGGTTTACATGGGGATGCGGACGGTTGGGCATGCCGGGTATCCGGATGAAAGCCGGATAAGGTATCGGCTGACTTTTTGTTTATGGGTAAACGTGCGAGAATGGCGTATTTGCACCGTTTGTCCAGTAGGGCAGCAAATACGCCATTCTCGTGCGCTTGGGTTTGACATTCTGACAGAATGTCAAATTCAGGAAGGAGGGAGCCGGATCCGTTTTCTACCGCTTGTCCCCATGGGGATAGTTGAGGGTTTGTTGCCGCTGCACCAGTGTTTCGGCACATTGGAGCATGGCAAAACCGTATTGCTTCATGTCGCGGAAAGCCGGGTCGTCCTCGGCAGCCTGTACCGACGTGCCCTCCGTGCGGTATCGGATTTCCTGTTGCGTGTCCGGAAAATAAAGGAACAGGCGCGACGAGTCCCTCACGCCGATGAGGTTGTCGGCTGTGAAATACATATATGGACGCTTCTCTTTCAGCAAGTCCACACCGAAATCGTTTTGCACGTAGCTGATATCCAACAGCCCCAAAAGGGTCGGGGCCAAATCCACCTGCCCGCCGTAAGCGTCCACGATGCGCGGGGGTATGTCCCGCCCGTAAATCATGAGCGGGATGTGGTTATACGATTGCGGGCTTTCGCATTCGGGCGTGCCCACCAGTTTGCCATGGTCGCCCAAGAGGACGAATAGCGTATGGTCCGCCCAAGGGCGTTTGAGGGCCTCCGTCATGAAGTTCCGGATGGACCAGTCGGCATATTCCACGATTTGTTCTTCGGTCGTCCGGCTGCGCGGATGGAAATAGGGCGGGATGATGTAAGGCGGATGGTTACTGATGGTGAGCAGGACACTGAAAAACGGTTGTCCGCTCCGGGCCTGCCGGTCGAGCACGGGCAGGGCGTATTGGAACAGGAAGTCGTCTTGTACGCCGAATCCGTTGACTACCTTGTCCGCCGGATAGTTTTCCTGCGAATAAATGTCGTCGAAACCGTTGGTACGGAAAAAGGCGTTCATGTTATCGTATTGCGATTCGTGCGTCATGAAGAACATGTTATGGTAGCCGTTTTCTTTCAGCACGGTGGGCAGGCCGGAGTAGACCGGAATGACGGAACCTTTCATGGCGTTGCGCTTCATCATGGCCGGGAACGAATAGAGCGAGGAATACATGCCATGGTTGGTATGGATGCCGGATGAATAGAAATGGCTGAAGCTGAGCGACTGTTGCCACAGGCTGTCGAGGAAGGGCGTAAGGCTGGTTTCGTGACCGAAAGTTTGCATCAGGTGAGCCGACATGGACTCCATGAGGATGACGACCACGTTCCGGCGTGTCGGCTGGCTGTCGGCTTCCACGCGGCGTGCGATGGGCGAGATGCCGTCCATGCCTTGCCGGCCGAGGAGGGTTTGCACGCGGGCTATGGCTTCGTCTTCCGCCATGAGGTGCAGGCGGCGGTTTTCCTTCCGGTTGTCGTCGATGGCACTGGTCATCAGGTTGAATACCGGATTAATCCCTAATTGGTTCAGGAAGGCATCATTGCAGTAATACGCCTGGCTTACTTTTATGGGGTTATAACCCCGCCGTCCGCGGATGCCGAAAAAGCACAATCCTATAAGGGCGGCTCCGGCCACAAACGTAAAGACGGCGGCTTTCCATTTGTTTACCGGGGGCGCGGCGTTCCGGCTTAAAAGGAAGAACGTGCGCGACAGCCGGAGGGTGATGTAGGCAAAAGCCGCGATGGCTGTCAGGCCCAAGGTGATGGGGAAGTAATAGGACGATTCCCCGAATACCATCCCTGCCGTGGTGTCCATGTATCCGAACCAGTTGAATATGGAGGAATTGATGGGCTTGAAGAAGTAGGCGAAATAAGGGATATTGGCTGCGGAAATGATAAAACACAGCGAATAGAAAAAGATGAAGAAGAACGCAGAGGAGCGGTAAAGCCAACGGGCGGTGTAGCCGAACCATCCGGCTATCCAGAACACCGCCAATGGCAGCAGCAGGATGTAACAGGCGATGACGTTGTCGAACCAGAGGCCGCGCAGGAACGCCATGCTTTGCAAGGCATAGTCTTCCGATATTTCTTTGGGGAAATCATAGTCTGTGGCGATAAAAAGCGCGACACGGAATCCGAAGAAGAACAGCAATGCTACGAGATGTACACTTAAAAGATAACCTATCGAGCGGGTGAAACGCCCGGCAAAAAGTCTTTTCATCATGATGACGAGGATGTTAATTTTCTGTAATTGGTCGCGAATTTAGGAAAAAAGATTGTATCTATATAAAATTAGCCGTTACTTTTTTCTTTTTAAAAGTTGAAAAATGCTTTTTGCCTTGGCAGAAAAGAATTATCTTTGCGTCCGTTATTATAAATAAGTTTGGGAGCGCGTGCGAGGAACGCGAAAAACACTTCAACTATGGACAAGAAAAAGATAATCATCATTGCTTCGGTCGTAGTCTTGCTCCTTTGTGCGGGATTAGGCTACATGGTCTATTCTTACATGCAGGAGAGTGCGGAGAAAGAGGAAATGCTGAAACTGGCGGAAATGGACAAAAGGGAAATGGAAAACGAATATGCCCGTTTTGCCCAACAGTACAGCGAAATGAAAACGCAAATCAACAATGATTCGTTAATCGCCCAGTTGGACAAGGAACAGCAACGGACGGAAGAGCTGTTAGCCGAACTGAAGAAGGTGAAAGCCACCGATGCGGCTGAAATCATGCGCCTGAAAAAAGAATTGGCCACATTGCGCAACATTTTGAAAAGCTATGTGCATGAGATAGATTCGTTGAACCGGGTAAACGAGCAGCTTCGTAGCGAGAACCAACAAGTGAAAGCCCAGTACACCCAGGCAACACAGACCATCACGAACTTGTCCACGGAAAAGGAAACGTTGAGCGAGAAAGTGGCCATCGCTTCCCAACTGGATGCCACGGGAATTTCTATGGTCGGACAGAACAAGCGTGGGAAGAAGGCCCGTAAAGTCAAAGATGTGAAGAAGTTTGTCATCAGCTTCGTCATTGCGAGGAATATTACGGCACAAGCCGGCAACCGGAGTATTTATGTGCGTATTACCAAACCGAACAACGAAGTGCTGACAAGCGGAGGAACGTTTGTCTATGAGAACCGGAATTTGGAGTATTCGGCTAAAAAGGATATCGAATATAATGGAGAAGCTACGCCGGTGACTGTATATTGGGATGTCAATGAGTTCTTGAGCAAGGGTACTTACCGCGTGTCGGTTTTTGCCGATGGACATAATATCGGAAACGCAAGCTTCAACTATGAGAAGTAGAAATGTTGTGGAATATGCAATATGTACGAAAATAGGTTAAATCATGAGGATTTGACCTATTTTTGTGATACTTTTGCATCGTTGCCTATGCAATTTTCAGGCGACGCTCAAGCAGAATATTAAAAACAGACAAGATGAAAAGACTTTTCGGCTTTTTGATTCTCGCGGCTTTTTCCTGCATGTTGCATGCGCAGCGTGTGCTCAGTCTGGATAGTTGCCGGAATATGGCCATTGCAAACAACAAGAGCCTGCTGATAGCCAAGGAAAGGATGCAGAAGGCGCATTATGACCGGAAAGCGGCATTTACCAACTTCCTGCCGGATTTCTCGGCCACGGGAACGTACATGTACTTCAGTGATGAAATTTCATTGCTGAACGACGGGCAGAAATCGGCTCTGAACCACATGGGAACCTCGTTGCAGCAAGGGCTGACGCAGGCGGCTACTCCTATCATCCAGCATATCGCACAGACGAATCCCCAGTTGGCGGCTTCTCTGCAGCAGGCCATACAGAGCGGAAAACTGGACGGTATGTCCACGGCTTTAAACCAGTTGGGCAATGAACTGACGGATGCCTTGAGGACGGATACCCGTAACGTATGGGCCGGGGCTGTGACGCTGATGCAACCATTGTATATGGGAGGTAAAATCAGGGCTTACCACCGTATCACGAAGTTTTCCGAAGCATTGGCGCGTACGCAGCATGATGCCCAGTTGCAGGATTTGATTCTCAACACGGACGATGCCTATTGGACAGTCGTGTCTTTGAGCTATAAGAAAAAGATGGCCGAGAGCTTCCTGGACTTGGTGAACCGTCTGGACGGCGATGTGGAGAAGATGATAAGGGAAGGAGTAGCTACCAAGGCAGACGGATTGACGGTAAAGGTGAAAGTAAACGAAGCTGAAATGTTATTGACTAAGGTTGACAATGGTTTGGCTTTGTCTAAAATGGTGCTTTGCCAGTTGTGCGGCATGGATTTGGACACGAAGTTCACGCTGACGGACGAGGACCGGACGGATTTGCAGGTGTCTGAGACGGTACCCGATGATGCCGTACAACGGGCGTGGACTTATCGTCCGGAATTGAAAAGTTTGGATTGGGCTAACAAGATATACGAAGACAAAGTGCGGGTGGTTCGCTCGGAAATGCTGCCTTCGTTGGCTTTGACCGGTGGGTATTTGGTCTCCAATCCTTCGTTGTTGAACGGTTTCGAGAATAAGTTCCGTGGGATGTGGAACGTGGGCATCATGCTTTCCGTGCCTGTTTTTCATTGGAATGAGGGTATATATAAGGTAAAGGCTGCCAAAAGCGAAGTCAATATCGCCCGTTTGCAACAGACCGAAGCACAGGAAAAGATAGAATTACAGGTCAACCAAAGTCTGTTTAAAAATACGGAAGCACAAAAGAGACTGGCTTTGTCGGAGAAGAACATGGAAAAAGCGGAAGAGAATCTCCGTTATGCCGATAAGGGATTCAAGGAAGGAGTGATTCCTGTGACGAATGTCATGGAGGCCCAAACGGCCTGGCTTTCCGCCCAGTCGGATAGGATTGACGCACAGATAGATTTGAAGTTGGCACAGACTTACCTGCAAAAGGCCATGGGTACGTTAGGCCCGGGATTATAATGAGAATGAAACCTTGACGATAATAAAATGTAAATGGATGTATGGAACTCAAGAAACAAAATAATAATGTGATATGGGCGTTGGTAACGCTCGTGGTGGTCATTGCGGCTGTAGCTGTGGCAGGAATGCTTCTGTTGGGGCACGACGATGAGTCGGTCCAGGGACAAATGGAGGCGTCTGAATATAGGGTTTCCAGTAAGGTGCCGGGCAGGATATTGCATTTCTATGTGAAGGAGGGCGATCATGTGAGAGCCGGGGATACGTTGGTCGTATTGGAGGCTCCGGATGTGGCGGCCAAACTGTCACAGGCCGAAGCGGCCGGTCAGGCAGCCCAAGCTATTAAGGAAAAAGCCGACCGCGGGACGCGGGCAGAACAGTTGCAGGGGGCATACGAGATGTGGCAAAAGGCAAAAGCCGGTTTGGATATTGCGGAAAAGTCTTATCATCGCGTCAACCGTTTGTTCGAAGAAGGAGTGATGAGCGCACAGAAGCGTGACGAGGCTTATGCAAACTATCAGGCGATGAAAGCCACGGAACGCGCCGCCCGGGCACAATACGAAATGGCACGTAATGGGGCGCAGCGTGAGGATAAGGAAGCGGCAGCCGCACAAGTCGCACGTGCGAAGGGGGCGATTGCCGAGGTGGAGTCTTACATGAGAGAGACTATATTATTGGCGCAGATGGACGGTGAAGTCTCCGAGATTTTCCCCGAGACGGGAGAATTGGTCGGTACGGGAGCGCCTATCATGAACATTACGATGTTGGACGACCGTTGGGCGACATTCAATGTGCGTGAAGATTTGTTAAGCGGTTTGGCCGTGGGAAAAGAATTCACGGCGTACGTGCCTGCTTTCGGTAAAGACATCAAACTGAAAGTGACTTACATGAAGGACAGGGGAACTTATGCGGCATGGAAAGCAACCAAGACCACCGGACAATTCGACTTGAAAACGTTTGAGGTGCGTGCGGTTCCGGTGGGGGTGAAGGAAGTGCTTCGTCCGGGCATGTCGGTCATCATCAAACGATAAGGAGGTAACGGGCATGCAGGAGTCTCATGGTATAGCAGGCATTATGGTGCGTGAGTTACGGCGGCTGGTTTCCCGGCCGTTGTACCTTTGTTGCATGGTAGCGGCTCCACTCCTTTGTTGCCTTTTCTTTACCACGCTGATGTACGAGGGGCTACCCAAGGATATGCCCGTGGGAGTGGTGGACGAAGACAATACGTCCACGACGCGGGAAATATTGCGTAACATGGATGCTTTCAGCCAAGTGCACCTGACAGAAGATTATGCCTCGGTCAGTGAGGCGCGGCGAGCCATGCAACAAGGTAGAATTTATGCTTTCTACTATATCCCGGAGGGCACTACCGAAAAGATTCTGTCGAGCCGGCAGCCCACGGTGTCTTTTTATACCAATAACAGCCTGCTTATTGCCGGTTCATTGATATATCGTGATTTACGTACGATGTCCGTGTTGGCCAATGCTTCGGTCGGCTTGCAGACGTTGCAGGCCAAAGGAATGGACGAGCGTACGGCTATGGCTTTCTTACAACCGATCGTCATCGACACGCACGCTTTGTCCAATCCGTGGCTGAACTATTCGGTCTATTTGAACAATACGATTCTGCCCGGCATCCTGATGATGATGATATTCATGGTCACGGTCTTTGCCATCGGGAGCGAAATCAAGGAGGGTACGGGGAAAGAGTGGTTGGCCATGGCGGACAATCGGATGTGGAATGCCCTTGTAGGCAAGTTGCTTCCTCATACGGTCATCTTTTTCAGCGTAGCCGCAGCTTACGACGCTTACCTTTATGGCATACTGGGTTTTCCGTGCCATAGCGGTATCGGTCCGCTGTTATGTGCTGCTTTTTTGATGGTGTTGGCATCGCAGTCCTTCGGAGTATTTCTCATTTCTGTCCTGCCCACGTTGCGGTTGGCTCTGAGTTCCAGTTCGCTGTGGGGGGTCGTGTCGTTTTCCATTTCGGGTTTTTCGTTCCCGGTGATGGCTATGCATCCGGCTTTGCAAGTGCTGAGTAACTTATTCCCGTTGAGGCATTATTTCCTGATTTATGTCAGTCAGACGCTGAACGGTTACCCGATGGTTTATGCTTGGAAGCCTTATTTGGCTTTGTTGTTGTTCGTTCTACTTCCGTTACTATTGCTCAGGCGGTTGCGTACGGTAATGTTGAACTATGATTATATACCTTAATCTGTCATGAGAACGATAAAAGAATTGCATATCCTATTCCGTGAGGCTGTCAGTGATACGTTTTTTATATGGCGTAAGGAAGCCGGTCGTGTGGTGCGTGACCAGGGAGTACTGATCTTTTTTATTCTGGTACCGGTACTTTATCCCTTGCTCTATGCTTTTATTTATACGGGAGAAACGGTCAGGGAAGTCCCGGCGGTGGTGGTCGATGGGGCGAATACGGCTCTCAGCCGCGACTTTGTCCGCAGGGTCGATGCTTCTCCCGATGTAAAAGTCGTGGCGCGGACGGGAAATATGGAAGAGGCGAAAGAATTGATGCGCCGCACGAAAGCGTATGGCATCATCCGTATTCCGGATGATTTCAGCCGTAAGGTCAACCGGATGCAACAGGCGTATGTCGGTTTGTACTGCGATATGAGCGGATTGCTTTACTACAAAGCGCTGCTGACGGCGTGTACGGACGTGTCTTTGGATATGAACACCGAATTGCAGATCAAACGGATGGGGAATACCACCGTGCGGCAGGATGAAGTGTCTACCGCACCTTTGTTGTACGAGAGTGTGGCTTTGTTCAATCCGACGAACGGGTTTGCCAGTTTCCTGATTCCGGCTGTGTTGATGCTGGTCATCCAGCAGACGCTGCTTCTGGGTATAGGACTGATAAACGGTTCTGCCCGCGAACGGGCCACGTTGCATACCCAACTGGTTCAAGGGACAGGGAGAGGTACGGTGCGTTTGGTGTTGGGCAAAGCTCTGTGTTACCTGATGCTGTATGCTTTGGTGAGCGTGTGGGTGTTGATTGTAGTGCCACAACTGTTCCATTTAGCTCAAATACCCCAAACGTCTGACTTGTTGGCGTTCATGGTGCCTTATTTGTTGGCATGTATATTCTTTGCCATGACGTGTTCCATTCTGGTGTGCCAACGTGAGACTTGCATGTTGGTATTCGTGTTCACCTCCTTGCCTTTGTTGTTCATTTCGGGTATTTCATGGCCGGGAGTGGCTGTGCCCGATTTCTGGAAATATGTATCCTGGTTGGCTCCTTCTACGTTCGGCATCAACGGTTTCGTACGTATCAACACGATGGGGGCTTTATTGGAGGATGTGGCATTCGAGTACGTCGGCCTGTGGATTCAGGCCGGGGTATATTTCTTGACGGCTTGCGCGGCTTATTATTACATGATAAATGAAAGCCGTAGAAAGGCAAATACATTAAACTAATCCATATTCATGAAAAATTTATTATTGATTGCGGTGACCCTTTGGGTCGGATTTGTAGGGACGGCGGCTGCACAAAACCATCTTTTTCCCGCCGAGGCTACGGTTTACGAAGGTAAAAAATTGGCCGACGAAGGCGCATGGTGTTGGTTTGCCGACCCGCGTGCGTTGCATTATGAGAATGAAAGCGGCACGATAAACAGCAGTTATGTCGGTTATATCGACGTGCATGGGGCTGTGAAGGCTGTGCAGTATGATTTTCTGAAGGGGCGGAGGTCGGAGGTGTTGGTACGTTCTTACTTCCAACCGGACGACCATAACAACCCGACGTTTCTGGTATTGCCGGACGAACGTATCATGATATTCTATTCGCGCCATACGGATGAGCCGTGCTTCTATTACCGCATATCGCATGCCCCCGGCGACATTACGACGTTGGGCGAAGAGAGGAAAATCCTGACGAAAGACAATACGACCTATCCTTCTCCTTTCATATTGTCCGACGACCCGGAACATATCTACTTATGTTGGCGCGGTATCCGTTGGCACCCCACCATCGCGCGGTTGTCGTTGCCGGATGAGAACGATGAAGTGCAGATAGATTGGGGACCTTACCAGATGGTGCAGTCCACGGGCGCACGTCCGTATGCCAAATACTATTCCAACGGGAAAGACCGTATCATGTTTACCTATACGACCGGTCATCCGGATAACGAAAATCCGAATTGGTTATACCTGAACAGTGTCAACATCAAAACCTTGCAATTAGAAGACGTACAGGGCAAGGTCTTGTCTACTATTGCCGACGGACCGTTTAAGGTGAACCGTACGGAGCAGCATGCCGTAGATTACCCGGTAGCGGTCGTAGATCATACGCCCGGTGTGCGCGACTGGGTGTGGCAGGTGGCTACCGACAAGCAGGGCCATCCGGTAATAGCCATGGTCAAAATAAGTGGGGACAAGACGCGGCATGATTATTACTATAAGTATTGGGACGGACAAGCTTGGAAGGAAATCTTCTTGGCGCATGCAGGAGGTCATTTTCACCAGACGCCGGATATCGAACGTTGTTACAGCGGCGGCATGGCCATAGATCCGGCACATCCGGAGGTTGTGTATTGTTCTGTGCCCGTCAGTGGGGCGTTCGGGCGTGTGTATGAGATTGTCAAGTACACGGTAGATGTCCGCAGTGGGGACGTGAAGGCAGAGCCTGTTACCCGCCATTCCCGTAAGAATAACGTGCGGCCTTACATTCTTCCGGATTCCGAAAGTTCGCCTTTACGTCTGGCATGGATGCATGGTGACTATTTCGATTGGATTGTCAGTTCAGCACGTCCGGGGTATCCCACTTCCGTTTACAGCGATTTCCGGTGGACGGAAGAACCTGTGGATTTGGACAAGGGTGTGGTGGCAGGTAAATGCGCCGCAGGCGGGCAGATGCAGGAAAAAGGAAAAGGGATTAAAGTGGATGTCCCACGCGAATGGCAGAAAGGCGATTTCACGGTTTTCATCTCGGTGGCGACAGACGGCATGCCTTTACACGGTACTGTCTGCGAGGCAGACGGTTGGTCGTGGGCAGCCGATTCCGTTTCGTTCAAGCCTTGTTTGACGATAGGGCAGAAAGCCGTCCGGAGTTGCAACGTGTTGGGAACGGCGGACAGTTGGTCACGTTATGGCCGGGGGACGAACGGCAAGTGGTATCCCGTGGTGTCTTATCCTCGCCTCGCGTTGGCCATTGTGTCTGAAAACGGGCGTTTGACCACTTATGTCAATGGCTTGGTTGACCAAACCATCGAAGGCGATTGCGGTTTGCGCCGTTTGGTCTTGGACGCTTGCAATGGCCATATGGAAAGTTACACGGTCTACCGTCGAGCCTTGAATCCGGATGAGATTGCCCGCCTTGGTTCATGCAGGTACTGATTCCACAGTCCATATAAGGACGAAAAAAGAATAGGGATGGACAGGAACAAGTAGAAAACGATGTTTTCTTTTGTTCCTGCGCCTGCCTTTCACTATCTTTGCAACAAAATTATAGAGCATTGGTATCAGTTGAAAAGTTAAAGGTGGAGTTCGGGGCGACCCCGTTGTTTCAGGACGTTTCGTATGTCATCAATGACAAAGACCGTATCGCCCTCGTGGGAAAGAACGGGGCCGGGAAGTCCACCATGTTGAAGATTATAGCCGGATTGCAACAGCCCACCTCGGGGACGGTGGCTGTTTCCGGCGGTTCCACCATCGGCTATCTGCCGCAGGTGATGGTGTTGAGCGACGAGCATACGGTGCGTGAAGAGGCAGAACAAGCCTTTTCCCATATCAGCCAAATGCAGGAACGGCTCGACCGGATGAACCAGGAACTGGCCGACCGTACGGATTACGACAGTGAAAGCTACATGGCTCTCGTGGAAAAGTTTACGCATGAGAGCGAGCGTTTTCAGATGATGGGCGGTATGAATTATCAGGCCGAACTGGAACGCACTTTGATGGGGTTAGGGTTCGTGCGCGAGGATTTCGACCGTCCCACCCGTGAGTTCAGCGGAGGATGGCGTATGCGTATAGAGTTGGCCAAGTTGCTGTTGAGGAGACCCGACGTGCTGTTGCTCGATGAGCCGACCAATCATTTGGACATCGAGAGCATACAGTGGCTTGAAAATTTTCTGGCCACTAAGGCCAATGCCGTCGTCTTGGTGAGTCATGACCGCGCCTTTATCAATAATGTAACCAACCGAACCTTGGAAATTTCCTGCGGCCGCGTGTTCGATTACAAGGTAAAGTATGACGAGTACGTGCGGTTACGCGCAGAACGTCGCGAGCAGCAGCTTCGTGCATACGAGAACCAACAGAAAGAAATAGCCGACATCAAGGAGTTTATCGAAAGGTTCCGCTATAAACCCACTAAGGCCGTGCAGGTACAGAGCCGCATCAAACAGCTTGAAAAGATGGTGCCGATAGAGGTTGATGAGGTGGATAACTCGGCTTTGAGGCTGAAGTTCCCGCCCGCCTTGCGTAGCGGCGACTACCCTCTGATTTGTGAAGGCGTGAGAAAGGCATACGGGGAACATGTCGTGTTCCATGATGTGGACTTGACCATCAAACGCGGCGAGAAGGTGGCGTTTGTCGGAAAGAACGGCGAAGGAAAATCTACCTTAGTTAAATGTATTATGGGTGAGATTCCTTTCGAGGGGAGTTTGAAGTTGGGGCATAACGTGCAGATAGGTTATTTTGCACAAAACCAGGCGCAACTTTTAGACGGCGAACTGACGGTGTTCGACACGATAGACCGTGTGGCCAAGGGAGACATCCGCTTGAAGATACGCGACATATTGGGAGCATTCATGTTCGGCGGCGAAGCTTCCGAGAAGAAAGTCAAGGTGTTGTCGGGGGGGGAACGGAGCCGTTTGGCCATGATTAAGCTCTTGCTCGAACCCGTGAACTTCCTGATTCTCGACGAACCTACGAACCACCTGGACATGCGTTCCAAAGACGTATTAAAGGATGCCATACGGGATTTCGACGGGACGGTGGTTGTCGTAAGCCACGACCGCGAATTTCTTGACGGCCTCGTCTCCAAAGTGTATGAGTTCGGCGGGGGAATGGTCAAGGAACATTTGGGAGGC
The DNA here is from genome assembly GCF_000205165.1 of Paraprevotella xylaniphila YIT 11841. Lineage (GTDB taxonomy): Bacteria > Bacteroidota > Bacteroidia > Bacteroidales > Bacteroidaceae > Paraprevotella > Paraprevotella xylaniphila. The sequence continues at coordinate 22,389 of NZ_GL883811.1, forward strand.
ATCTATGACTTCTTGCAGCGTAAGAATATCGAATCTTTGAACGATTTGCAGAAACCTTCACTTTCCACATCTTCGACGGTGGTTTCTTCTGTGGAGGAAAAAACAGGAGCTTCCAATCGGTTGAGCTACGAACAGCAGAAAGAACAACAGAAAAAAATCCGTAAGTTGGAGAAGGCTGTGGAGCAGTGTGAAGCCCGAATCGAGGAGTTGGAGGCCGCAGTGAAAATGTTGGAAGAGCAGATGGCTACACCGGAAGGGGCTGCCGATGTTTCGATTTACGAACGCCATGGTGCGTTGAAGAAGCAGTTGGACGAGGCCGTCAATACGTGGGAAGAGACTTCGTTGGAACTTGAAGAGGCACAATCTTGAATATTCTACAAATATTATCTTAAATGAATGATATGATGAACTTAAAACAATTTATTCCGATGATGGCCTTTGCTTCTTTGGCATTGGCGGGCTGCGGCGGGCCGACTTCCAAGACGGGAATCGACCTGGCTAACTTGGATCAGACGGCAAAGCCGGGAGACAATTTTTATCAGTATGCCTGTGGCGGTTGGATCAAAGCCCATCCACTCACAGGCGAGTACTCGACTTACGGGAATTTTGAGGTCTTGATTGAGAACAATAACAAACAGTTGCGCGGTTTGATTGAAGCCATGGCCAAAGGACAGCACGAAGTCGGGACATTGGAGCAGAAAATCGGTGATTTGTATAACATCGCCATGGACAGCGTGAAACAGAACAAGGACGGTTATGCCCCGATTAAAGAGGACATGGATGCTATTGCGGCCATCCAGGACCGCAAGGAAATCATAGCCCAGATGGCCAAGCTTGGCCGGAAGGGGCTTCCCGGTTACTTCGGCTTCTACATCGATGCCGACATCAAGAACAGCAGCATGAACCTCCTTCAAATCATGCAAGGCGGTTTAAGCTTAGGCGAGAAAGAGTATTATCTGGACAATGATTCGGCCACGGTGCATATCCGTGAATCATTCAAGGCATATATGGAGAAGATGTTCACCTTGTGCGGCTCTACTCCAGAAGAGGCCAAACGTAAGATGGAGGCCGTGATGGGCATTGAAACCCGTATAGCCGTTCCTTCTTATTCGGCTGTGCAGCAGCGTGATCCCGAAGCGAATTACCATAAGATGACGTACGAGGAACTGAAAAAAGACTATTCCGGAATAGATTGGGACGTGTTTTTCACGACGATGGGTATTCAGGGACTGAAAGAAGTCAGCGTAGGCCAACCCGAACCGATTCATGAGGTGGAAAAGATATTGGCCGAAACGCCGGTAGAGGACCAGAAAGCGTTCATGGAATGGAAGTTGATCAATTCGTCGGCTTCCTATCTTAGCGATGAACTCCGTGCCTGCCGTTTTGATTTTTATGGCAGGGTGATGAGCGGGAAGCAGCAAGACCGTCCGCGTTGGAAGAAAGCCGTGGCTACCGTGGAAGGCGTATTGGGCGAAGGGTTAGGCGAGAAATATGTAGAGAAATACTTCCCCGCAGCAGCCAAAGAACGTATGGTGAAACTGGTGAAAAACCTGCAAGACGCTTTGGCTGAACGTATCAAAGTACAGGATTGGATGAGCGACGAGACGAAGAAAGTGGCTTTGGACAAATTGGCTTCTTTCTATGTCAAGGTGGGCTACCCCGACAAATGGCGCGACTATTCGGGTTTGGAAATCAAGGATGACAGTTACTGGGCCAACATCGTGCGCAGCAATGAGTTCGATTTGGCATATATCATCGACAAGAAGTTGAATAAGCCCGTCGACCGTGACGAATGGTACATGACTCCGCAGACTGTGAACGCTTACTATAACCCGACGACCAATGAAATTTGCTTCCCGGCCGGTATCCTTCAGCCGCCGTTCTTCGATATGGAGGCCGACGATGCTTATAATTATGGTGCCATAGGTGTGGTTATCGGTCATGAGATGACGCACGGATTCGATGACCAGGGCCGTCAGTTCGACAAGAACGGAAACCTGACCGATTGGTGGGCACCGGGTGATGCGGAACGCTTCGAAGCCCGTGCCAAAGTGATGGAGGATTTCTTTAACAATATAGAGGTGTTGCCCGGTTTGAAAGGAAACGGTGCTTTGACCTTGGGTGAGAACCTGGCCGACCATGGTGGTTTGATGGTTTCATATACGGCATTCCAAAATGCGATGAAAGAGAAGCCTTTGCAGACGGAAGACGGTTTCACGCCCGAACAGCGGTTCTTCCTGGCTTATGCGAACCTGTGGGCCGGAAACATCCGTGATGAGGAGATCCGCGTACGGACGAAGAGCGACCCCCATTCATTGGGACGTTGGCGTGTGGACGGTGCATTGCCCCATATCGACGCTTGGTACGAGGCTTTCGGTATCACTGAAAAAGATTCGATGTTTGTGCCGAAAGAAAAGCGCGTGACGATTTGGTAAGCCATTCGGCGCAGGCATATATTTTTTAGGCAAGCGGAACGATAAAGATTCTAAATCGTTCCGCTTGTTGCGTTAAAATGGTAGGCGTTTCGGTAAGATTTTGCTAATTTTGCGTGGTCATAGAAACGATAAAACCGATTATACATGCCATTAAATTTACCAGATAAGCTTCCGGCCATCGAGTTGTTGAAAAAAGAGAACATCTTTGTCATCGACACTTCGCGAGCCTCTTCGCAGGACATCCGCCCGTTGCGCATTGTCGTATTGAACCTCATGCCGTTGAAAATTACGACAGAGACCGACCTTGTCCGTCTGTTGTCCAACACGCCTTTGCAGGTCGAGGTCTCTTTCATGAAAGTGAAGGGGCACACGTCGAAGAATACGCCGGTGGAGCACATGAAAGCTTTCTACCGTGATTTCGAACTGATGAAGGAAGAGAAGTTCGATGGTATGATTATTACCGGTGCGCCAGTAGAACATCTCGATTACGAGGAGGTGAACTATTGGGACGAAATCAAGGAGATTTTCGACTGGGCACGCACCCATGTCACTTCCACCCTTTATATCTGTTGGGCCGCCCAAGCCGGATTATACCATTATTATGGCGTACCCAAATACAAGTTGGACCGGAAGATGTTCGGTGTTTTCAAGCAATATCCGTTGGCTCCCATGCTGCCGATATTCCGCGGTTTCGATGATGAGTTTTATATGCCGCACAGCCGCCATACGGAGATACGGCGCGAGGACGTGCTCCGGGTGCCCGGCCTTGAGGTCATTGCCGAATCTCCCCAGTCCGGGGTGTGCATGGTCATGGCGCGTGGCGGACGGGAGATTTACATCACGGGGCATGCCGAGTATTCCCCCTATACCTTGGATACGGAATACCGTCGCGATTTGGAGAAAGGTTTGCCGATAGACATGCCGGTGAACTATTACTGTCACAATGTGCCGGAAGAAGGACCGTTGGTGACGTGGCGTGCTCATGGGAACCTGTTGTTTTCCAACTGGCTGAATTATTACGTGTATCAGGAAACTCCTTACGATATTAACAGTATCCGATGATCAGACAAAGACCAGTAGAGCTTCTGGCTCCGGCCCGTAATGTGGAATGTGCCATGGCGGCAGTGGACCACGGGGCAGATGCCGTGTATATCGGTGCTTCCCGTTTCGGGGCAAGGGCGTCGGCGGGCAATTCCGTGGAGGACATCGCCCGTGTGGTGGAGTATGCCCATACGTTCCGTGTCAAAGTGTATGTCACGGTCAATACGATATTGAAGGACGAGGAATTGCCCGAGACGGAAAAGTTGGTGTGGGCCTTGTATCGTGCCGGAGTGGATGCGCTCATCGTGCAGGACATGGCTTTGTTGGAACTCGACTTGCCGCCCATCCCTTTGCATGCCAGCACGCAGATGGACAACCGTACGCCGGATAAGGTGAAGTTTCTCCACGGTTTGGGTTTCAGCCAGGTGGTGTTGGCACGTGAACTGTCTTTGGCCGAGATTCAGGCCGTTCATGCGGCTTGCGACGTGCCGTTGGAGGTTTTTGTGCACGGGGCACTCTGCGTCAGTTACAGTGGACAGTGCTACGTGTCGCAACATTGTTTCGGGCGGAGTGCCAACCGGGGAGAATGTGCCCAGTTCTGCCGGTTGAAATTCGATATGGTAGACAGTGACGGACGTATGATAGAACAAGGCCGCCACTTGCTTTCTTTGAAGGACATGAACCGGGGATCGGATTTGGAACGCTTGTTGGATGCCGGTGTGACTTCGTTGAAAATCGAAGGACGTTTGAAGGATGTGGCATACGTGAAAAACGTGACTGCGTGGTACCGCAGCCGTCTGGACGAAATCTTCAAATGCCGTCCGGAGTACCGCCGGGCTTCATCGGGGCAGGTCTCTTTGGCGTTCACACCCTGTTTGGAGAAAAGTTTCAACCGAGGATTCACCCGTTATTTTCTGGATGGCCGTACACCTGATATTTTTTCGTTTCATACGCCCAAATCGTTGGGTGAAGAAGTGGGAACGGTGAAAGACGTCCGTGGAAGGTGTATTGTCGTATCCGGAGTCAAGCCGTTTGCCAACGGTGACGGACTGTGCTTTTTGGACGAGCAGGGTAACTTGCAGGGATTTCGCGTGAACCGTGTGGAAGCCAATAAGATTTATCCGGCGGAAATGCCGCGTGTCCGTCCTCACGCCCGTCTGTACCGCAATTTCGACAAGGCGTTCGAGGACGTGCTGTCCCGTCCGTCCGCTGTCCGCAAAATCCGGGTGGAATGGACGTTGGGCGAGTATGCCGAGGGTTTCACGTTGGAGGTGCGCGACGAGGACGAGGTGTCGGTAACCGTAGCTTTCCCCTATCCCAAAGAAAAGGCACGCAGCTCGCAGGCCGAAAACATCAAGGCCCAGTTATCCAAGTTAGGAAATACGCCGTTCGAGGCGGACGGAGTGGACATTCGTTTCCGTTCCGACTGGTTTATCCCTTCTTCCGTATTAGCCGATTGGCGCAGGACGTTGGTAGGACGGTTGCTGTCGGCACGCAAAATGAATGAGTTGCGAGAGGTGCGCCCTCTTCCGACAGCCTTTACGCGCAGCCGGGATGAAAAGCAAGGGAAGGCTCCGGTGCGGTGGGTTCCGGAAGAGGTGACGTATCTGGCCAATGTGATGAACCGCAAGGCTGAGGACTTCTACCACCGGCAAGGGGCAGTGTGCATTGCTCCGGCTTTCGAGAAACGGGAACCTGCCGGTGCCGTGCTGATGTTTTGCCGCCATTGCCTGCGTTACAGCATGGGATGGTGTCCGCGTTACGGGGGAGAGAAGTCTCCTTTCCGTGAACCGTATTATTTGGTTTCGTCCGACGGACGCCGTTTCCGTTTGTCTTTCGACTGTAAAGCCTGCCAAATGAAAGTCTGTGCCGATGCGGAAGAGTAGCTTTTTTCTGATTTACCTGTTATTAGGCAGTTTGTTGTCGGTCGGTTGTTATTACCAGAAGCCCGATTATTCCGACGAGTGGGATTTGACGGAGAAACGGAAGGATTCGCTTGATTTTGAGGCTTCCCATCATTATAACCGGAATTATAATTTCGTGGTGGTGGAAGATTCTTTGTGCCTGCAAACCGTACATCCCGTCCATAATCCGGTACATGCAGGTGTGCCGGAAGACACCGTGGCTGTATTTGCGGACGACCGTCTCGTCGTGGCTGAAGTCATGATTGTGCCGGAGGACACGGTGGATTCGGTTTGGGTGAAAGTAGCCCGCGACCAGTCCACCATGGGTTGGGTGCACGAGCAGGATTTGTTGGCACGGGTTGTTCCGGATGATTCCATTTCGCAGTTTATCCATGCTTTCAGCAATACGCACCTGATATATTTCCTGTCCGTTTTAGGCGTGCTGTTGGTATTGTGGTTGGTACGCCGTATGCGTCGCAAGCGTTTCCATATCGTGCATTTCGATGACATCGGAAGTTGTTACCCTACTTTGCTATGCCTGACGCTGTCTGGTGCCGCAACGCTTTATGCCAGTATGCAGAATTTTGTACCCGATACATGGACGGAGTTTTATTTCCACCCGACACTCAATCCTTTCGGATTGCCGTTTATTTTGGGCTTGTTCGTGGCTTCCGTGTGGCTGATAGTCATTCTGTCCATAGCATCGGTGGAGGACGTTTGCCGGCAACTCCCTTTTCAGGAAGCCATGCTGTACTTGTTTGCCTTGTTGGGCGTATGTGCGGGGTGTTACCTGTTCTTTTCGCTCACCACGTTGTATTATCTCGGCTATCCTTTTTTCTTGTTTTACGTCGGTTGGGCGTTGTGGCGTTATTTCCGTTATGCCCGTTGTCCTTACGTTTGCGGGCGTTGCGGGGCCAAGCTTCACAGCAAAGGGCGTTGTCCGCATTGCGGTGCATGGAATGAATGACCCGTCTGTCTTGCGGGGGAGAGTCAGAAATGCAGGCTGACATCCACTCCGAACTGTAACGGATTGCCCCGTTGTCCGAATTTCATGTTGCGGGTGGTAGCGGCCGAAGTAAAAAAGAAAGCGTCGTAGTCCGTATCCGTCAGGTTTTTGCCCCAGATGTCGATGCGTATGGAGCCGAAGTCCAGACCGGCATGGGCATTCAACAGCGCGTAAAACGGTTGGTGGTAAGCATTGTCCTCGCTCCAGTAGATTTTTCCGGCTCCCGTGGTATTCACGCCGAAGAAATAGCTTTTTATCTTATGGTGTTCCAAAGGTTGTTCGTATTCCACACCTGCCGCGAGCGTGTGCATGGGGACAAAAGGCACATGGTTGCCGTCATAGTTCACCGCCTCTTGCGCTGTTTCCGTCCGGGCTTCCTGCGCTTCATAGCGTTTGAATACGGAGTGCGTGTAGCCGTATGACGCATGCCACGTCAGGCGGTTGTCCAACCATCCGCCGCGCAGTCCTATTTCCGTACCGCAACTCCGTCCCCGTCCGGCGTTGACCATGACACGCCCCAATCCGCTGCTCACGAATTTGGAAATCTGTTGGTCGTACACGTCCATGTAGAACACGGCGGCATCCAGTTGTATCTTGCCGTCCGAGAACGAGAAGTGCCCGCCTGCCTCATAATTATAACTGTATTCCGGTTTGAAGCGGGTCTGTGCCGGAGTTCCGGAAAACTCCTCCTGCGGAATTTGGCTGACAATCATCTGTTTCACGGCTTCCGGCATGTGGGCGTACATCGGTCCGTCCAGCGTCTCCGCCGTCTTGTCCTTGACGGAGCGCATCATCCGGCTTTTCAAATCGCCTTGCACCAGGTCGCTGAACATCTGTACGTTGTATCCTCCGCTGCGGTAGCCCTTGCTCCAACTTACGTACACGTTGTTTTGCGCCGAAAAGTGGTATTGCAAGGCCACCTTGGGTAACCATTGCACGTAATCGTGTTTCAGGCTGCCCCGGAAATGGCTGTCGTCCGACAGGCCTTCGAGGACGAGCGGCATCATAGGGGAAGTAAGCTCCACGCCGTAGTCCATGCGACCACCGTAATCGTAGTCCAACCTCATTTTTTCATATTCCACGCGCAGGCCGGCCACAAGGCTCAGCCCTTCCGTCCCGAACAAGTCGTTGAACGTGCTTTGGTGGAAAGCGGCAAGGTCGGTGGTCGGGGTGTCGAAAGCCCCGTCGGCCACGTAGGGGGAAACTGGCATATCTAATGTAAGTCCCATACCCATCGGGCTGATGGCGGCATTGGCTTTGTCGAACACGGTGTTCATGAACTCGCGGGTCAGAGATACCGGACTTTTCGTGTGTAGGGTCTGGCGCATGGCATAGATACCTCCTATCCATTCCCAACGGCGGTTACTGCGGCTTTTGAAAGTCAGTTCTTCGCTCCAGGAGTTGATGCGTTGCTTTTGGGTCAGGCTGAAATAGTCCGCTTCCGTGAAATCCTGATCAAGCGTCATGTTGTCGTTCAGGTTTTGGTAGGCCGTGACGGACGACAGGATGAACCGGTCGGCAGTATATTGCGCGTTGAGGCTGCTGTTCAGCAAGCTCCGGCGGTAGAATGAAGGACGGTTGTAGAGGATGCGGCCTATACGGTCGGGACGTGGCTCTTCTCCTTCGGTGACACCCAAATAGCGGTAGGGGTAACCCCGGTCTTCACGATACGAATAATCTGTAGAGAAGTCCAGTTTCCAAGCCTCTGCCGGAAAGTAAATGACCCGTACGCGTCCGCCTCCGGTTTCGCTTCCTCCCACCGTTTCATGCCGGGTGACGTTTTCGAAGAATCCTTCCGAATGCTTATAAAATCCACTCAAGGCGTATGCCATCCTGTGGCTTGTCTTTTGGTAATGAGATGCCGACAACCGGTAACCCTTGTCTTTTATCGAAGTTCCCATGCGGATGTCCGTGCCTTGATAATGGAACGGGTTGCGGGTAAACACGCGGAGCAGGCCGCCCATGGCATTCCGTCCGTACAGTGTGGCCTGCGGGCCGCGCAACACGTCCACGCGTTCCACGTCTAGCAATTCAATGTCGTAGGCACTTTTGTCTGCATATCCTACGTTGTCCACGTACAATCCCACGGCCGGGGTGTTGATGCGCGAACCGATGCCGCGTATGTAAGCCGCCGAGGTCAGGCTGCTGCCGTAGTCCGGCATGTAGAAGTTGGGTACGAAAGCCGAAAGTTCTTTCAGCGAAGCAGTATGTTGGTCGTCTAATGCCGTCCGGTCGAAAAGGGAAACGGCGATGGGAGCTTGCCGTAATTTGCCGGTTTCTTTGGGAGAATATACGATGACCACCTCTTCGATGTCTTTTACCCGTGCGCTGTCTTCTGCCGTTTCCTCGATGGGGAGCGCGTATGAAGGTGCGCCCGAGAGGAATAATATTGCTGATATGATGCTCAATCTGTCCATCCGTGGTTTTTGTTTCGGGATGCAAAGTTACGATGAATCGTCGGGTGGGGCAATCCTTATTTATTAGGATTTTCCGCCGGAAGCAAAGGCATACGGAAGTGGTCATGGAATAGATTTTGTATATTGTTTTCTTTATCCTTAGCCTGCGGTTTCCTCTATTTTATTCTGTTTTTCCTTGTTTTTTCACGCCAAAACAGGAGTTAATGGAACTGTAAAACCGTTGCCGAATGTGAAAAATGACGGATTCAGTGCGCGTTTACCTTCAATTTCCCGTTTTTTATGAAGAAGAAAATTTTTCATTCGGCTGAGAAAACATTTTTTTTCTCCGCAGATTTTCCGGTTTTTCTCCGCAGGAAGTGGAGGAGTTTGAAGCCGGACGAGATGAAAATGTGCTGAAAACCTCGATATTTCTTCTAATTGATGGAGAATGGGATGCAAAAAACGAATGTCGTTTTGTCGGCAGAACGTGCCGTAGGCTGACACATGGCAGCACGCCCTGCGGACGAAATCTGCCCAGGTCGTACAGATTGCAGGTGTGCGGAAGCGAAAGGGATACGATGTGTTTTGCGTCCGGTGCGTGAGAATCGCTCCGAAACCGTCACGTCGGGTTTGGGGTGGAAATACGCGAATCTTGGGTAAGGTTGTGTGGGGGTAAAGAGATGGTAACACGAAGGTTTGTTTAATGTTTTGCCTAAGTATAGTACCTGTTTATGAAAAGTGGCCTTAAAGCTAAAATAAACACCAAAAATTCAGCCTTCAAAATACGATGCAAATTCTTTTTTTGATAGGATTTTTGTAACTTGTACATATTCAATTAGATAGAAAAAATCTCGATATCTGAAAATGCAAACTCAAATATTGGGTTTCTACTCAAAAGTATGCTTAACTTTGCGATGTGAGAATTAAATATATGTGGAACATGAATAAGAATATTGCCTATGGAATGAAACATTAATGCAATGGTAGTGTGTAGAGTGAACAGATATTTAAAAACTAAAAAAAAAGAGAACGATGAAAAAAGCAAAATATATTGTAGCAGTCATGAGAAAAGTTGTATTTTTATTGTTTGTGCTTTTGGGGCAAGTTTGTTTGGCACGGAGCGAGGCTGCTCCAAAGTCCTGGGAATCATTGGACAAGGAGACCGGTTCTTCTTTCTGTCCCCTTGATTCGATACCGGATTGGGTAAAAGAAAAAACAACCCAAAAAGAATACGAATTGTGGAAAAAGGCATCCCGATATTACCAAGTGGATTATTCCGTATTGCAAAAAGACTTGTCCAAAGACCAGAAACGGAGGCTTTACGAAAGTTTGGCAGAGGCTTGTGAAAAAATGGAGGTTCGTGGGAAACAAGACGGGGCGGGTGAAATGCTCACTTTTGCGTTACCTGCGCCAATAGATTCCACTATCGTATGGAATACGTGCAGTTACGTGAAAATAGATGAAAATCTGTCTTTCCGGAAGATTGAAGGAGTCGTGTTCCATTCAAAGGACTATCCCGAAGCCCAAGTGAAAGTGATTGTGTGGTGTGTGTACGACAAAGCCAAAAACAGCGTGCAGGTCATCAAAGAAGATATGCAGAAAGCAGGGCAGGCCATCGAAGTGAATGGTTCCCATACTGTCGGTTATGACTCGGCGAACGGTCGGCTGTATGGTTCTTGCGCAGGCTCTTTGGTCTATTGGGATGAGCATAAGGCTTATCAGAGCGAGGATTTCCACAAGGGATATAACATCCCATTGGAATAGGGATATTGGATGAGGGCAAAGCATGGCACTATATAGATGGGTTTGTTTTGTACTTATTTTGATAGGACTTTATGAATTAGGGGTTGGATTGTTCCAATGTATTCAGGTAATGAGGTTGGGTATGCCTTATTACACGGTTTGCGGAACATTTGAAAATCCAGCCCCTTATTCTATTTTGATTGTCCTTATTTTGCCCTTGGCCTTGGACTATGCGTTGTTTGTGAGGTTTAGACATGGGCAAAAGGTTACAAATATGCTTTTTTATCTTTCTGCTTTTTATCTTTTGTTTTCCGTAGTCATACTCGTCAAGTGTGTAAGTCGGGCAGCTTGGGTGGCGTCTGTAATCAGTTTGATGTCAATGGTTTGGTTACGGATGAAGTGTGCGTGGATAAAAAAGTGTTTTGTATTGTTGGCTGTATTCGTTCTTTGTGTTCCTTTTTTGTATGGCATGTATGTGCTGAAAAAAGATTCGGCAGACGGTCGTTTGTTCATCTGGAAAATCTCTTATCCGGTGGCTAAACAACAGATATTTTCCGGGGTGGGAATAGGCGGTTTCCCGTATGTTTATGGGGAAGCACAAGAAGCGTATTTTCGGGATAAGAAAGGGACACAGGATGAGGAAATGTTGGCTGGTGGCCCCGGATTATGCTTATAATGAATATTTGCAGATATGGATAGAACTTGGACTGCCGGGAGTTTTGTCTTGTTTGTGCCTTATGGCTTATGTCTATATACGCCTTCTTAGGTGTCGGAATGTTGAGGTTGTCGGGTTATGTGGTGCAATGGTGAGTTTTATGGTGGTTTCTTTTTTTTCTTATCCTCTTCGATATTTTGCCACATGCTTATTATCTTTGTTTATTTTATTATGGGCTGCGTGGATGCCAATGGTGCTTGATGAAAAGAAACGGAACAGAAAGCTTGGAATGATGTTCGGTTTGTTGTTGGTGGTTGGAGTGGAGGCGATGGTGTGTGTCCGGTTTAATAAATCTTACCGAACGTGGGTGGCCGTGAGGCATTGGGATATGGTGCGGCCATATTTTGATAGGGAAAAATATGAGGGCATAGAGAATTGTTACAGGGTTTTGTATCCCGATTTGAAGAAAGATGTTGGTTTCCTTTTTGAGTATGGAATGTGTTTGTCGTATAATGGTCATTACGAAGAAAGCAACATAATATTAAATGAAGGGTCAAAACGAAGTTCTGACCCCATGTTTTTTAATCTCATGGGAAAAAACTTTCAAGCTCTTGGCAGGTTTGAGGAGGCTGAAGAAATGTTTTATAAGGCTTATTATAGAGTTCCCCACCGTATTTACCCTTTATATCTGTTGATGGGGTTGTATGAAAAAGAGGGGCGGGATTTGGAAATGTTGGAGAAGGCTCATCAAATAGTAGGGAAGAAAGAAAAAGTACCTTCTTCTTTGACGGAATATCTTAAAAAAGAAGCAGGGCTTAAATTGCAAGAATATGAAAGAAACAATGGGAAGGGGAAAAATATGGAAATAGATTGATTTTGATTGGAGAAAACTAAAAGTTTACAAGAAATACTCTTCAGATGCGGTCGGCCTCTATGTACCCGTTCATGACGGCATAGATAGTCAGTCCCGATACGGAGCGGACATTGAGTTTTTCCATGATGTTCTTGCGGTGGGAGATAACGGTGGTAGTGCCGATACACAAGTGGTCGGCAATTTCCTTGTTCGTCAGTCCGCGTACAATGAGTATGAGCACTTCTATCTCGCGTTGACTGAGTCCGTTGGGGTCGGTAGAGGCAGTGGTTCCCGATATGGGCTTCCTCATACCTTGGGGCAGATGTCGTCCGTGGGCATGCGCATACTGTTGCAGTTGCAGCAATGCACGCACCATATTGTCTTCGTTCTGGTAGATATTCAACGTATGGAAGTGGGAGGTTTGAGGGGTGCCGGTTGTCCCATTGGTAAGCACAATGGTTTTTTCTTTCCGTTCCACAAAGAAGGCGCTGTGCTCCACAAGGGTCTGGGCTGAAATAAAGTAGTGGAAATACATGTCCGGTGTGTCGCGCATCAGTTGTTCAAAACTGTTGAACGTGCGGACGACAGCTTGTGGCATCATCCGTTCAATGAGGCCGCGTAGTCCCATACAGGTCAATGTGTTGGCTTCTATAATGGCAATTTCGGGGGATAGTTTCATGTTCACGCTCATATTTCCATGCAAAGTTACTCAAATCTCGTCGTATCTTAAAAAGAAATAAGGATGCCTTATTCCAGACATCCTTACCTTATCAAAAATTTAATTGGTTTCAAACTAAGGTGCATTGCACTTAACAAGCTGCACCTGCATTCAGGTTTTTATTACCGAACAACATTGAAGTACTTGAACCCAAGAACTTACCGTTGCTCTTCTTTGAACCTGTTGCAACTGCCATAGCTACTACGACCGCTGCGATAATCATTAATCCTGTCATAATCTTCTTACCTTTCTTTTTTAATCTAACAATCTTTTACCTAAACATTGCTCCTTCACGGAGCTAAATACCTAAAAACTAAATATCTTTTGTTCCTTATGACACTACAAAGGTACGGCGATTCTTCCTGCAAAACAAGTAAAAGGGCATTTGTTATCATTTAAATGCCCTTTTCTTGATATAAATCAATGAAAAGGTCTTGGGATACTGATTTTTTTAATAACTTTGCAACGTTTTGTTCTGCCCGGCCTATGGGAAAGCCCTTTCAGGTCGGCAGATGAAAAGGGAATCGGGTGGAAATCCCGGACAGTCCCGCTGCTGTGAACTCATTGTGCGGTTTGTTTCAAACCTCAAGCCACTTCCTTATTTATAATAATAAGGTGGGAAGGCCAACAAGCCGGAGTAAGTCAGAAGACCTGCAAAACGTAGTCATGCCGGAATCTCCGTGGGATGGGAGGAAGGTGTCTTGAGTGAAGAATGAAGATAATAAATGGGCGTATACAAGGAATCTCATAAAATGAGAGGATGGTTGCTTGTGTCATTTTGTATGGAGACTGTGTTCGTGCTCGCACAAAATGGTGTAGATAGCGTGGATGTGGGGCTGAAACAGATGAAAGGTCTGACGGTGACCGAGAAGGCTTTGCCTGCCACCGTACGTTCGGGTGCTCCTGTGCAGACGCTTGATAAGGCGGAGTTGGAACGTATGGGCGTGTTGGACGTGTCGGATGCCGTACGGCATTTTTCGGGGGTGACCCTGAAGGATTATGGCGGTGTGGGAGGGTTGAAAACTGTTTCCGTACGCAGTCTGGGCGCACAGCATACAGCCGTGCTCTACGATGGTGTGGCCATAGGGGATTGCCAGTCGGGACAGGTGGACATCTCCCGTTTCTCGTTGGATAATGTTTCTTCATTGACGTTGACTATCGGGCAAAGCGACAATATTTATCAGACGGCACGCATGTCAGCTGCTGCAAGCGCGTTGAGCATCGAAACGAGCCGGCCTGATTTTGAAGGCCGGGATTTTAGTTTTTCGGCGAAGGTGAAGGCGGGGTCTTACGGTTGGGCCAACCCCTCATTGTTCTATGCCCATCGGTTCACACCGCGTTTGTCTTGTTCTCTTTACGGTGAATATTTACGTGCCGACGGGAATTATCATTTTACGATGATGAACTTGGATAAACAGATAAAAGGACGGCGTAACAATAGCGACATAGGGGCATACCGTGCGGAGGTGAATCTTTTTGCCCATTTGACAGAACGTCAGGATTTGGATGTGAAGGGGTATCTGTTCGATTCCCGTCGAGGATTGCCCGGTAGTGTCGTATATGACAATCCCTATGCGGCGGAACGGCTTTATGACCGTAATTATTTCGGCCAGTTGAGGTATGAGAACCGTTTTTCGGAGAAGTGGAAACTGAAGGCTTCCGGGAAGTTCAATTATAGTTGGAACAAAGATACGGACAAGAAGGCTGCCGGGCCGACGGAAGACCGTTTTCGCCAGACGGAGACCTACCTGACCGCGACGTTATGGGCGATGCCCGTGAAAAACCTTTCTTTTTCGTTGGCGCAGGATTTTGTGTATAACGATTTGGCCACGACGTTGGACCAATGCCAATACCCGGAACGTTATACCAGTCTGACGGCCTTTTCAGCACAATACCGCCATCCGCGATTTCAGGTGACGGCTTCCTTGCTGAATACTTTCATTACCGAACGAGTTTCTTTAGGGATGGCTGCCGACGACCGTAAGCGGCTTTCTCCGGCGGTAAGCCTGGCGTGGCGCCCTGTGAAAAAGGCGAGTTGGCGTTTGCGCGCGTCTTATAAAGACATATTCCGTGTCCCGACTTTCAATGACCTCTATTATCTGCTCATTGGGAACAGCCGCTTGCGTCCGGAAACAACGTGCCAATGGAATATAGGGACCACCTGGGCCGGACGTATGGGAAAAGTGGCGGATTACGTGAGCTTTTCGTTGGATGCTTATTATAATAAGGTGAAAGACAAGATTGTGGCAGTTCCGACGATGTTCGTATGGAAAATGTCCAACGTAGGCAAAGTGGAGACTTACGGCGTGGATGCCAATCTGGCTGCCGAATGGGCTTTGGCAAAAGCTTGGAATTTGAGTTTGACAGGAGCGTACAGTTTCATGCAGGCGGAAGACGTGACGAAACGCGGTAGCAAGTTGTGGCGTCATCAGATTGCCTATACGCCGAAACATTCCGGAGGTGGAAGTGTGGTACTTGAAATGCCGTGGATGAACGTGGCATATAATGTGGCGTGGAGCGGTGAACGCTATCGTCTGCCGCAAAACAAAAAGAGCAATCTCGTGAATGCCTATTCCGATCATAGCCTTTCCTTGTACCGTGTTTTCCGGTTCAGAGATCATAAGTTGCGCCTGCAGGTGGACGCGGCCAATCTGGGTGGAAGAAATTATGAGGTGGTGCGTTACTATCCGATGCCCGGGAGGAATTTTAAAGTGGCAATAACATATTCTTTATAAACTTTTAATAACGAAAAAAATGAAAATGAAATGGTGTAAATGGGCCATAATGGCTCTGGCTTTAGGGTGTTTTACCGCTTGTAGCGAGGATGATGACACGGTTGGAGATGGTGGAAAGCCGGGAGAAGAGACTGGTGGAAATGGAGGCGGTGCCAATGGAAGTGACAGCACTGCGGTTCCTTCCCCCGTGGTCGCTTTGGGAGCTTATGTGTTGAATACCGGAAATTGGGGTGGAAACGATGCCGGTATCCAATATTTGGATTTTCAGACCGGAGAGTTGAGCGAAGACCTTTATGCGGCTGCCAATGGCGAAGGGCTTGGCGACTTGGGGCAAGACCTTTGTGTGTATGGTTCGAAAATATACGTGACGGTGAGCGGTTCTTCCAAAGTTGTCATCATGGACCGTAAGTGCAAGGTTCTGAAATCCATTCCGGTGGCTACCGAAGACGGTACTCCGGTTGAGCCTCGCTACATGGCAGCGTGTGAGGGGAAGGTTTATTTTACAGCATACGATGGGACGGTTTCCCGTATCGATACGACTTCCATGGCCATCGATGGCAAACTGAATCTTATAGATGCCGGGGCACAAACAGGTTATGACCATCCCGAGGCCATTACCTCCGCCAACGGCAAACTGTATGTCAATATTTCGGGGTATTCAAAAGGAAAGTGGCTGGCTGTGGTTGATGCAGCTTCTTTCACCAAGCTGAAGGATATTGAAGTGATGCTCAATCCTTATACCCAGTGCATCACGGCAGAAGACGGGTATGTATACTTCGTGTCCAATGGCAACTATGCAGGAAGCCCGTCCTTGACTCCGGACCAGTATATTTACGGTACGATGCAACGTCTCGATCCGGAAACAGACCAAGTGGAACAGGTGTGCCGTGCAACTTATATCGCGAATGCCGGGGAGAAAATGTACATCCTTTATTCAGAGTATTATATGCCGGAAGTGGCTCGTGCTTACGTCCGTGACTTAAAGACAGGAGATGAACAAGAGTTTATGGACATGGCTGATTTGCAGAGTGCCAACGGTTTGGCTGTTGATCCAGCATCTGGCGATGTGTATGTGTTTGACGTACCTTACGGTGCTGCATCCGACGTACATGTATACGGGGCGGATGGAACTTATAAACGTACGTTTGAAGCCGGAATGTCCACCTCGAAGATGGTGTTTGTCACAAAATAAGGAGATGAAGGTAAGTAGCCTTTTTTATGGTTTGTTTGCCGTTTTGCTTCTGTCCTCTTGTAAGGACGGGGGCAAGACGGCTTCCTTTTTGGACGAGGGCGGTGACACGTTGGATTTAAAGTATGCAGAGAACCTGAAGGTTGTGTCTTACGACGGTTACTGGGTGGCTACGCTGAGAAATCCGTGGGATACGTTGGAAATACTGCACACGTATGTGTTGGTCGGACGAGACGAGCCATTGCCCGACAGTCTGCCGCAAGGGACGGTCGTGCGCGTACCGTTGCAGAAAGCCGTCATTTATTCGTCTGTACATTGCGGGTTGATGGAAGAGTTGGGGGCACTGGCTGCCGTGGGCGGAGTGTGCGACCTCCGGTATATCGACCTGCCTTACGTCAAGGAAGGATGCCGCACGGGACGTATCGCGGATTTGGGCAGCGGGATGAATCCGGACATCGAGAAGCTTATGGCGTTGCATCCCGATGCCGTGATGCTTTCTCCGTTTGAAAACAGCGGGGGATATGGCCGGTTGGGCAAGTTGGACATTCCCATCATCGAATGTGCCGACTATATGGAAACTTCTTCGTTGGGGCGTGCCGAATGGATGCGTTTCTACGGCCTGTTGTTCGGAAAAGCAGCCGAGGCCGATTCTTTGTTTGCCCGGGTAGAAGCCGATTATCTCAAGTGGGCCGGAAAAGTGGCCGGAATGAAAGACAAGCCTACCGTGTTTGCCGATTTGAAGTCCGGAGCCACGTGGTATGTGCCGGGCGGACGCAGTACGGTCGGACGGACGTTTGCCGATGCCGGTGCCGACTATGTTTTCAGTGATTTGAAGAACAGCGGCTCGTCTCCCCTGAGCTTTGAGACGGTGTATGAGAAAGCGAAAGATGCAGACATCTGGTTGATTAAATATAACATGCCGGAGGATAAGACTTATCGGGATTTGAAAAACGATTATGCACCATACGCCGGATTCCGGGCTTTCCGTGAACGGCGCGTGTACGGCTGCAATACCGGAAAAGTGCCTTATTATGAAGAAACGCCCTTTCATCCCGAATGGTTGCTGGAAGATTTGGTAAAAATATTCCATCCGGAAGTGGCAAAGTCAGAAAGTGGCAGATATTTTCGTAAATTAGCGGACTGAAAAAGATGATTCCAGTGGAGCGTAAAGGATATATGTGTGGAGGAATATTGGTCGTTGTCATTTTAGGGTTGGCGGCGGCTAATCTGTTGTTCGGTTCGGTAGATATTCCGGTCGGGGCCGTTTGGCAGGCATTGACGGGCGGGACGGTGGAAAACGAGGCTTGGTCGTTCATCGTGTGGGAATCCCGCGTGCCTTTGTGCGTGACGGCCTGGTGCTGTGGGGCCGCCTTGGCCGCTTCGGGCCTGATGTTGCAGACGGTGTTCAACAATCCGTTGGCGGACCCGTCGATTTTGGGTATCAGTTCGGGGGCAAGCCTCGGGGTGGCCTTGGTCATGTTGGCCGGAGGCGGAATGGTGTCGGCCGGCACTTTTTCTTTTTCCGGTTTCCTGGCAGTGGTAGCCGGTGCTTTCGCCGGTGCCGTGTTGGTCATGGGGGTGATTCTTTTTCTTTCCACGCTGATACGTAGCAGCGTCATGCTGTTGATTGCCGGCATCATGATGGGCTACGTGGCCTCGTCGGCCATTTCCTTGCTGAATTTCTTCGCCACGGCCGAAGGTGTACACTCTTACATGGTTTGGGGGATGGGCAACTTCGGGGGTGTTTCGTTGGAACAACTGCCGTGGTTTGCGGCTTTCACCTCACTCGGGTTGCTGATGTCCATTTTGTTGATTAAACCGTTGAACGCCTTGTTGTTAGGAGAACGTTATGCGGAGAACCTTGGGGTGAATGTGCGTCGTACGCGCAGCATGTTGTTGGTGGTTACGGGAATCCTGACGGCTGTGGTCACGGCTTTTTGCGGTCCGGTGTCGTTCATCGGGTTGGCTGTGCCGCATGTGGCCCGGTTGTTGCTGGGGACGTCAAACCACAATGCCCTTTTGCCGGTGACGTTGTTGAGCGGCGGGGCGGTGGCCTTGCTTTGCAATTTGATTTGCATCCTGCCCGGCGAGGCGGGACTTCTCCCCCTGAATGCCGTGACACCCGTGTTGGGTGCGCCGGTGATTATTTATGTCATTGTGAACCAACGTAGAATACAGTATTTCAATTAATGGGAAAGCAGATAGTGCTCGAAGGTGAACGGATTGCTACGGGGTACCGTCAGGGGAAACAGTTGACGGAAGTGCATCATGGGTTGGATTTCCGCTTGTCGTGCGGTGAACTGACCTGTTTGTTAGGATGCAATGGGGCCGGGAAATCCACTTTATTGCGTACGTTAGCCGGCATGCAGCCCGCTTTGTCCGGTCGTCTGGCACTCATGGGACGACCTTTGGATGCTTATACCGCACATGAGCGTTCCAAGACCATAGGTGTGGTGTTGACCGACCGCATGCAGGCAGGCGGGTTGACCGTTTACGAACTGGTGGCTTTGGGGCGTCAACCGTACACAGGTTTTTTCGGCCGTCTGACTTCTGCCGACAAAGCCTTGGTATGGCGGGCGTTGGAAGAGGTCGGTATGGTTGGAAAGGCACGTCGTTATGTGGCCGAACTGTCCGATGGAGAACGTCAGAAAGCCATGATAGCCAAAGCATTGGTGCAAGAATGCCCGCTGATTCTCTTGGATGAGCCTACGGCTTTTCTGGATGTGGAAAGCCGTATGGAGGTGATGCGCCTGCTCCGGAAACTGGCGGTGGAAGAACGGAAGGCCGTTTTGCTTTCCACGCACGATGTGGACCAGGCCTTGGCCATGTCCGATCGCTTATGGTTGATGACGCAGGAACGCGAGATGCTGTGCGGGACGACCGAGGATTTGGTGCTGTCGGGGGCGATGGACCGGCTGTTTGGCAGCACGTCCATCCGTTTCGACGCGGTTCGCGGCATCTACGCCCCGGAGAACCGTAACAACCGGGTGGTTCGTCTGGAAGCAGCCGATGAGGCTTTGCGTTATTGGGCACAGAACCTTTTGGTGCGGCACGGTTTCCGCCCCGTTGCGCCGGACGAGGGCGGAGAAGGGGTTGCAAGTCTTGCGGTGGCAGGTCCGCAGGATATGGTGTGGACGCAAAACGGAATCTCTTCCTGCTTTTGTTCGTTTGCCGGACTGGCTGAAATGTTGCGTCCGTTATGACGGACCTGCATCGGGTGGTAAACAGACAAAGTGTCAGAGTGCCAAAACGTCAGTTTGGAAGTGGCGAGAATGGCGTATTTGTGCCCGGAAGGGAGCATGATGGGAGAATGCGCACTATTTGGAAAGCTGAGGTTGTACATGGAGAAAGCTTTCGGGGCGTTTTTATGGTCTTTTTGAAAATGAAAAGTGGGCATAAGGCGTGGGAAGATTGTAGAGGAGTAAGTTTGAAACGAAGTAAGCTTGCATTTTGTTTTTGTTTTTAGGGCGGTTGAAAAGCGTCAGTTAGAGAAAAAATCCGGCTTGACATCTCTTGTCTCGGGGGTATTCCTGAGTGTTTTAGCCTGAAAAATGGAGTTTGAAGCACCAATCTGCGGAGAATGGAAAATCGCTTTCAGCCAAATGGTTTTTCATTCTCAGCAGAAAAATGAGGCGAAACGGGCAGAAATGACGGATAGAATCAGTTCTATTCCCACTTTTTTAACTTACGGGCTTCTAAACGGCACTCCATCTTCTTTTTTATTTCAACTGCAAAACGCGGATTTGCTTTCCTTTTGTGATGAAACGAAAGTATCCGGAAACTTTTTGTCAATCGTGTGGTTTGGAAAAATTTTCTTCCGCATTTTTATGGTCACTCCGGAAAAACTCTGTACTTTTATCCTTTCAAAGAACAAGGAGATTCTATGGCAAAGGATAAGACCGTCTATGTGTGTGCGAATTGCGGACAGGAATCACCGAAGTGGGTGGGGCGTTGTCCTGCGTGCGGGGAATGGAATACGTTCAAGGAATTCACTGTGCGTAAGGAGAGTGCGTCGGCCATCGTGTCGGGAGGATTTCACCAGGCGTTGCCGGGGGAACCGTTGCGTAGGCGGCCCATTCCCGTGGGACAGATTGTGACCGACGAGGAGCCGAGGTTGGACATGCACGACGAGGAATTGAACCGCGTGTTGGGCGGTGGGTTGGTGCCCGGCTCATTGGTGCTTTTGGGTGGGGAACCCGGCATAGGGAAGTCCACTTTGGTCTTGCAGACCGTACTGAAGATGACGGACAAGCGTGTGCTTTATGTCAGCGGCGAGGAGAGTGCGCGGCAGTTGAAGTTGCGTGCCGACCGTTTGGTGCCAAGGGCAGGAGGAAAGGCGGACGGACAGGAAGGGTTCTTGTCCCGTTCGTCTTGCATGGTCGTGTGCGAGACTTCGCTCGATCAGATTTTCCTGCACGTCCGTAACGAGCAGCCGCAATTGGTGGTCATAGATTCCATACAGACCATCATGACCGAGGCCGTGGACAGTTCGCCCGGCAGTATCTCGCAAGTACGCGAGTGCGCTGCGCTGTTGTTGAAATTCGCCAAGGAGAGCAACATTCCCGTGATATTGATCGGCCATATCAATAAGGAGGGGACACTGGCCGGCCCCAAGGTGTTGGAACATATCGTGGATGCCGTGTTGCAGTTCGAGGGCGACCAACATTATATGTACCGCATCCTGCGCAGTATCAAGAACCGTTTCGGCAGTACGGCCGAGTTGGGCATCTACGAGATGCGGCAGGACGGTTTGCGGCAGGTGAGCAATCCTTCGGAACTGTTGCTCACCGAGAATCACGAAGGGCTGAGCGGCGTGGCCATCTCTTCGGCCATCGAAGGCGTGCGCCCCTTCCTCATCGAGACGCAGGCACTGGTCAGCACGGCAGCCTACGGCACGCCGCAACGTTCGGCCACCGGCTTCGACCTGCGCCGGTTGAATATGTTGTTGGCCGTGTTGGAGAAGCGGGTTGGGTTCAAGCTGGCGCAGAAAGACGTGTTCCTGAACATAGCCGGAGGGTTGAAAGTGACCGATCCGGCCATCGACTTGTCCGTCATTTCCGCCGTGTTGAGCAGCAATGTGGACACAGGCATCGAAAGCGGTGTCTGCATGGCCGGGGAAGTCGGCTTGAGCGGCGAGATACGTCCGGTGAACCGTATCGAGCAACGTGTGGCGGAAGCTGCCAAGCTCGGTTTCCGGCGAATGATTGTTCCGCGTCACAACTTGCAGGGATTCGACACGTCGAAACTGAAGATAGAACTTGTCCCAGTGCGGAAAGTGGAAGAGGCGCTCCGTGCGCTTTTCGGTTAAACGAACAGATAACGATAAGGATATGATAGAAGAATACCAACTCAGGGTCTTGCCGGAAACGGCGGCCAACGAGCAGGCCTTGCGCCGTTACATTGCGTGCGAGAAAGGAAAGGACGAACGGACGCTGACGGCCATTCGAGTGTTGAAACGCAGTATTGACGCCCGTCAACGCACGATATTCGTCAACTTGAAGGTACGGGTGTATGTCAATGAGCAGCCGGAGGACGATGAATTTGTCCGTACGGCGTACCGGAATGTGGAGGGACGACCGCAGGTGGTCGTGGTCGGTGCCGGTCCCGGCGGGCTGTTTGCCGCCTTGCGCCTGATTGAAGCGGGGTATCGTCCCGTCATCGTGGAACGAGGCAAGAACGTCCGCGACCGCAAGTTGGATTTGGCTAAAATATCGCGTGAGCATAAAGTGGACAGCGAGAGCAATTACAGTTTCGGGGAGGGCGGTGCAGGAGCTTATTCCGACGGGAAGTTGTATACCCGGAGCAAGAAACGCGGGAATGCGGGGAAAATCCTGAACGTGTTCTGCCAACACGGTGCCAGTGTGTCCATCCTGCAAGATGCCCATCCCCACATCGGGACGGACAAGCTTCCGAGAGTCATCGAGAATATGCGCAAGACGATTCTGGACTGTGGGGGAGAAGTGCATTTCGAGACCCGTATGGATGCTTTGCTCATAGAGAAAGATAGGGTCGTGGGGATAGAAACGAACACGGGGAAAACATTCCGGGGGCCGGTCATCCTGGCCACGGGGCACTCGGCGCGTGATGTCTATCGTTGGTTGCATGCCCATGGTGTGGAAATCGAAAGCAAGGGCTTGGCGGTCGGTGTGCGTTTGGAGCATCCGTCGCTCCTCATCGACCAGATACAATATCACAACCGGAACGGGCGGGGAAAGTATCTTCCGGCTGCGGAGTATAGCTTTGTGCAACAAGTGGAAGGCCGTGGGGTGTACAGTTTCTGTATGTGTCCGGGTGGGTTCGTTGTTCCGGCTGCCAGCGGTCCCCGGCAGACGGTGGTCAACGGGATGTCGCCCAGCAACCGTGGGTCGAAATGGAGTAATTCCGGTATGGTGGTGGAGTTGCACCCGGAAGATCTGGAGGAGAAATCACTGGCCGATTTTATGGCTGTTTCCGGTTGGCAGCCGGACGTGCGGCATCCGTTGGCCATGATGTTCTTCCAGGAAGCCTTGGAAGAACAGAACTGGCAGCAGGGGAATTGCCGGCAGACGGCTCCCGCGCAACGGATGGCAGATTTCGTGAACGGGCGTTTGAGTTACGACCTGCCCGCGAGTTCGTATGCTCCCGGACTGGTGTCCTCGCCTTTGCATTTCTGGATGCCGAAGTTCATCACGGCACGGCTGGCAGAGGGCTTCCGCCGTTTCGGCAAAGCCTCCCGTGGTTTCCTGACCAACGAGGCCGTGATGATAGGAGTGGAAAGCCGTACATCTGCGCCTATCCGCATTTCGCGTGATGGCGAAACGTTGCAGCACGTGCGGTTGAAAGGATTGTTCCCCTGTGGCGAAGGTGCCGGATATGCCGGAGGCATCGTGTCGGCCGCGATGGACGGGGAACGTTGCGCGGAGGCGGCTGCGGCCTACCTTGGGGGTTAGAAGTCTACCCCCAAGGACATCGTGAGATTGCCCGTGCGGATATGCCCGTCGAAGTCGTCGTAATGGTATTCGCTATAATTTCGTCCGGCGATATTGAACAATCCTATGTCATAGCCCATTTCAAAATAAAAATTCTGGAAAGCCATGCCGCAGCCGACCCGTAGTCCGGCATCGAAGCGTTTATAGCGGTCGGCTCCGAAAGGGTCTATCTTGGTACGGGAATCGTAAAGTTTGGCCGTTCCGCCTACGCCTACGGCCATGAAACCACCGAAAAACGGTTGCACGGTAAAATCGTCGGCGTTAGTATTGAGCTTATATTTCAGGACAATGGGAATTTCCAGATACCTCATGTAGCATTTCTTAAACTCGACTTCCTCCGTGGCTTCTATTTCCGTCCCCTTTTCCGTGTAGATTAATCCGCTTTCCAAATAAAAGGGCAGTCCGTCTCCGAGCTTGTTCCCGTAAACCAACCCGATGTGGTAGCGCGGTAACGGGTTGGTCTGTGCTTCTCCTCCTGTCCCTTTGTATCGTACCGTAGGGACGTTCAGACCGAAACGCAGGCCGAAGTAAGAACTCCGCCGGTAATCCCTCCAACGGCTCGCATATACGGGTTCTCCTTCATAGAAATCCTTTCCGGCGTTCACCGGCATGGCAATCAACAGTAATAAGATATAGGGAAGAAAACTTTTTTTTGTCATGTGAATGTATACTTAATGTCGATGATTTATTAGGCAAAAATACAAATTAATTTTATTTCATAAGCCTTTTTAGATAAATAATTGCTATTTTTGCGGATGTTATGTAACGATAGAACAACTTTGAAATATTAAGGTCTCGGAGCGGTCGAGACAGGTGTTGTGGGCCTGCATGCAAAGAGATCCAATTCAGAAAACGTAGATATGAAAGTATTAAAATTTGGGGGAACATCCGTAGGTTCCGTAGAAAGCATCCTGAGTGTTAAAAAGATTGTTGAGGCTGAAGAGGAGCCTGTGGTGGTCGTAGTATCTGCATTGGGCGGAATTACCGACAAGTTGATAAAGACATCTAAGTTGGCCTTGGCCGGAGACTTGTCTTACCTGTCCGAGTTTGACGAGATTGCCGAGCGTCATCACCAGATGATAGAAACTGTAATTCCTTCCGGAGAAAATAAGGAACGTTTGTCGGAGACTATCGATGCCTTGTTGGATGAGTTGAAAAGCATTTATCAAGGCGTTTATCTTATCCGTGACCTTTCGCCTAAGACATCTGCTGCCATAGTCAGCTACGGGGAGCGGCTGTCGTCCAATATAGTAGCCGTGTTGATAGACGGAGCCAAATGGTTTGACTCTCGTACCTTTATTAAGACAGAGATTAAGTCGGGACGTCAGTTGTTGGCATCTGATTTGACGCACGAATTGGTCAAACAGGCTTTTGTCGACTTGCCGAAGGTCTCTTTGGTGCCGGGATTCATTTCCACGGATGCCGACTCCGGAGAGGTGACGAACTTAGGCCGTGGAGGGTCGGACTATACGGCCTCCATCATTGCAGCGGCATTGGATGCCTCTTTTTTGGAGATATGGACCGATGTGGATGGGTTCATGACGGCCGACCCTAAGGTGATTTCCACCGCTTATACCATCAATGAGTTGAGTTATGTAGAGGCTATGGAGCTTTGCAACTTCGGTGCGAAGGTGGTTTATCCACCTACCATCTATCCGGTTTGCGTAAAGAATATCCCGATTCTCATCAAAAATACGTTTAATCCTTCGGGAAAAGGCACGGTGATTAAGAGCGACATCGCCGAAGACCAGAAGCCTATCAAGGGTATTTCCAGTATAAACGGAACGACATTGATTACGGTTTCAGGTTTGTCCATGGTCGGTGTCATTGGGGTCAACCGACGGATTTTCTCGGCTTTGGCCAATAACGGTATCAGTGTGTTCCTCGTTTCGCAGGCTTCTTCCGAAAACAGCACCTCCATCGGTGTGCGCGATGCGGATGCCGATGCGGCTTGCGAGGTTTTGAATGCGGAGTTCTCCAAGGAAATAGAGACGGGAGCGATGTACAGGATGACGGCGGAAAGCGGTTTGGCTACAGTGGCCATCGTGGGCGAGAACATGAAGCACACGCCCGGTATCGCCGGTAAGTTGTTCGGAACGTTGGGGCGTAGCGGTATCAATGTGATTGCTTGTGCGCAGGGGGCATCGGAGACGAACATTTCTTTTGTGGTGGACGGACAGTTCTTGCGCAAGACACTCAATGTCATCCATGATAGTTTTTTTCTTTCGGAATACCAAGTCCTCAACCTTTTTCTGTGCGGAGTAGGGACGGTGGGTAGCAGCTTGATTGCGCAGTTGGCGCAGCAGAGTGAGAAATTGAAGAAAGAACGGGGATTGAAGCTTAAGGTCGTGGGTATTGCCAGCGGGCATAATGCGATGTTCGACCGAGAAGGTATCGGTCTGGAGAACTGCCGTGAACGGTTGACGCTTAGTGCACCGAGCGATTTAAACCGCTTGCGTGACGAAGTGATTGGCATGAACATCTTCAATTCCGTGTTTGTCGACTGTACGGCCAGTGCCGATGTGGCCGGGCTGTATCAGGAATTCCTGGAGCATAACATCTCCGTGGTGGCGGCCAATAAGGCTGCGGCCTCTTCCGATTACGCTACTTATCAGAAACTGAAATCTACAGCCCGTAAGCGTGGGGTGAAGTTCCTGTTCGAGACGAATGTGGGAGCCGGTCTTCCCATTATCCGTACCATGAACGATTTGCTG
Organism: Paraprevotella xylaniphila YIT 11841; assembly: GCF_000205165.1. GTDB lineage: Bacteria > Bacteroidota > Bacteroidia > Bacteroidales > Bacteroidaceae > Paraprevotella > Paraprevotella xylaniphila. The sequence continues at coordinate 48,746 of NZ_GL883811.1, forward strand.
AACAGCGGTGATAAGATTTTGAAGATAGAAGCCGTATTGAGCGGAACTTTGAATTTTATATTCAACAAGATTTCGGCCGACGTCCCGTTTAGCGAGACCGTGCGGCTGGCCAAGGAAGAAGGATATAGCGAGCCCGATCCCCGTGTGGATTTGAGTGGAAAGGATGTCATCCGTAAGTTGGTGATTTTGGCGCGTGAAGCCGGTTACCGTATCGAGCAGTCCGATGTGGAGAAGCACCTGTTCGTGCCCGATTCGTTTTTCCAGGGCACATTGGATGAATTTTGGAAGAACCTGCCTTCCCTGGATGTCGATTTCGAACGGAGGCGTAAGGTGTTGGAGGGCGAAGGAAAACGTTGGCGTTTTGTTTCCCGTTACGAAAACGGCAAAGCCAGTGTGGAACTGTGTGAGGTAGGGCGCGAACATCCGTTCTATAATCTTGAAGGTTCCAACAACATAATTTTGTTGACTACCGAACGCTATAAGGAGTATCCTATGCAAATCCAGGGGTACGGGGCCGGGGCCGGAGTGACTGCGGCCGGTGTTTTTGCCGACATCATGAGTATTGCCAACGTATGACATATATATAATTAGGGTAAGGAGATAAAGATGAAGCATATTATTATACTGGGCGACGGCATGGCCGATTGGAAAGTTCCGGCCTTGGGCAATAAGACGCTGCTGCAATATGCCCATACGCCTAATATGGATTGGATAGCCCGTATGGGACGCAACGGACTGTTGCAGACCGTGCCGGAGGGTTTTCATCCCGGTAGCGAAGTGGCCAATTCTTCCATTTTGGGCTACGACCAACACAAGGTGTATGAAGGGCGTGGCCCACTTGAAGCGGCCAGTATCGGAGTCGAATTGGCCGATGACGATTTGGCGTTGCGTTGTAATCTGATTTGCATTGAAGAAGGTAAGATAAAAAACCATTCTTGCGGAAGGTTGGAGACGGAAGAGGCGGATGTGCTGATTCGTTTCCTGCAAGAAAAGTTAGGTAACGGGCGCATACATTTTTATACGGGAGTGCAGTACCGCCATCTGTTGGTCATTAAAGGCGGAAACAAGCACCTGCGTTGTACGCCTCCGCATGATGTGCCGGGCACGCCTTTCCGTGACTGTTTGGTGGAGGCAGAAATGCCCGAAGCACAGGAAACTGCGGACTTGCTGAACCACTTGGTTTTGGAATCGCAGAAATTGTTGGCCGACCATCCGTTGAACCTCCGCCGGATGAAGGAAGGCCGCGATGCGGCCAACAGTATTTGGCCGTGGGGCGGCGGCAACCGTCCGGCCATGGTCCCGTTGACGGAGACTTATCCTCAAATCAAAAAGGGTGCGGTCATTACCGCCGTAGACCTCATACGGGGTATCGGACGTTATGCCGGTTTGCGCGTCATAGATGTGGAAGGGGCTACCGGTTTGTACGATACGAATTATGAAGGCAAGGCCCAAGCGGCGATAGAAGCCTTGAAAGACGGTGATTTCGTGTATCTGCATGTGGAGGCAAGCGACGAAGCCGGCCATGACGGGAACGTGGAATTGAAGTTGCAGACGATAGAGAATCTGGACCGCCGTGCCATCGGTCCGATTTTGGAAGCCGTGAAGGGTTGGGAAGAGCCGGTGGCCATCGCTGTGTTGCCCGACCATCCTACGCCTTGCGCCCACCGTACGCATACGCCCGACCCGATACCGTTTGCCATTTACTATCCGGGCATAGAGGCGGACAGCGTGCAGACGTTCGATGAGGACGCTGCTAAAGCCGGAAGTTACGGGTTGCTTCGGGGCGATGAGTTTATTCGTGAATTTATGAAACATTAATCGAACATACTTTATGAAATATTATAGTACGAACGGTAAGGCCGACCGCGCTACGCTTCACGAAGCCGTAGTGAAAGGCTTAGCGAGCGACAAAGGTTTGTTTATGCCCGAGGTAATCCGGCATCTTCCGGAGTCGTTCTTCGACGAAATACAGGACCTTTCTTTTCAAGAAGTGGCCTACCGCGTGGCGGACGCTTTCTTCGGAGAGGATGTACCGGCCGATACATTGAAACAAATCGTGTACGACACGTTGAGTTTCGACTGTCCGGTGGTGAAAGTGACGGCGAACATCTATTCCTTGGAACTTTTCCACGGCCCCACGTTAGCCTTTAAAGACGTGGGGGCGCGTTTCATGGCCCGCCTTTTAGGATACTTCATCAAGCAGGAAGGGTGCAATCAGGTGAATGTGTTGGTGGCTACTTCCGGTGACACGGGGAGTGCCGTGGCCAACGGTTTTCTGGGTGTGGAAGGCATCCACGTGTATGTACTTTATCCGAAAGGCAAGGTGAGTGCCATCCAGGAATGCCAGTTTACGACGTTGGGGCAGAACATTACCGCCCTCGAAGTGGATGGCGTGTTCGACGATTGCCAGGCTTTGGTGAAAAACGCTTTCATGGACGAGGAACTGAACCGTCACATGAAGCTGACTTCGGCCAATTCCATCAACGTGGCCCGTTTCCTGCCGCAGGCATTTTACTATTTCTACGCTTACGCCCAGATGAAGAAGCTCGGTAAGGCCGACGAGTTGGTGGTATGCGTGCCGAGCGGAAACTTCGGAAACATCACGGCCGGACTGTTCGGCAAGGTGATGGGTTTGCCGGTGAAGCGTTTCATTGCAGCCAACAATGCCAACGACATCTTCTATAATTATTTGCAGACGGGAGAATACCATCCCCGTGCGTCGGTGCAGACCATCGCCAATGCCATGGATGTGGGCGACCCCAGTAATTTTGCCCGTATTTACGATTTATACAAGGGAAGCCACGCGGCCATTACGGCTGAAATCAGCGGGGCGACTTATACCGACGCGCAGATTGCCGAGACGGTAAAGGCTTGTTATGAAACAAACGGTTACTTGCTCGACCCGCATGGGGCTTGCGGCTTCCGTGCTTTGAGCGAGGGGCTGCGTAAGGGTGAATGCGGTGTGTTCCTCGAAACGGCACATCCGGCCAAGTTCCAAGCCACGGTGGAGAATATCATCGGTGGCTCGGTGGACATACCTGAAAAGTTGGCAGCCTTCATGAAAGGGGAGAAGAAGAGTATCCCGATGGGCAAGGATTTTGCCGGATTCAAGGCATACTTGATGAAACAATAGTTTTATCGTTTGTTGAAAGCATCGCGTCCCTGTATGGCCGGACGTTTCCCGAAGAAATGTGCAATGGCATACAGGGATGCGATGCTTTTTGTTTATGTTTTTTTGCCGTGCTAATTGCACAGCATGTGATTCATGTCGAAAGGTTTATCTGATGATATTCGCAGTGTAGTCACGGACGATGTAGATGCCACTGCCGTCACTGGTGTTGAACGCACTCAGGCACAGTTGGGTATGCTCGTCTTGTAATTGGCAATAAAGGCGGAGAGTACCGGCTTGGAGTTTTTGGCCAATCTCGTTCCTCCAATTTTCATTGTTCCAGTCTTCTTCGGCTATCGGGGTATGGAGGCCGGGAACTGAAGCATCGTCGTAATATGTGGCCTTCACTTCCATGTTGAATCTCCTTTGGGCATAGTTCAGCAGGAGATAGAATTTTCTGGCGTATGTCTTTACGTCCTTATTGGAGTAGATTTCATATTCCGTGATTTTCGACAGAACGTCGTTGTTGAATATGAAGGCGCGGTTGATGGTGGCGGCAGAACTGGAGGACAGTTTGTCCGCGAATGTGCCCAAATAAGTGCCGGGTTGCGATTCGTTTTCCGTGAGTTGGGGGTATACCTTCAGGGTGGTGGTTATATCATCATTCCAAAAACTGCTGAAAATGTTGCAGGTAATGACGGTATAGTCTAACGTACTGCTCATGTCCTTGTAAATATTGCCTTCCGCGTCAGGACCGAGGAACAAGTAACGGGCGTTAAACGATAAATTGTATTGCCCCGGTTCTTCGGGTGCGGTGAAGCTGAAATAGGCCGTGCCGTTTTCTTCCTTGTCCGAAGGATAGTTCAGGACACCCCATGTGTAAGTTGCTTCGCTGATGTTCTGCCCGCCTGTGGGGAGGGCGATGTAGGCTGTCAGGGGTTGGCCGGGGCGCACTTGGTCTTTGCCGGTGTTCAGGCTGATGGTACCGATTTTCGACGGTGCCACGCCGTGCAGGGTGGCATCTTCTTCACTACAGGCGCTTAAGGCCAATGCGGCGCAGCAAGCCGCCATGCAAACTTTGAACGTCATTTTCTTCATTTTCTGTTTTTGTTATATTAATAATGTATATGTCTGCGATACGTTCCATCATTTCCTCGCGACTGGAAGGTGCGCCCTACCGGATATTTCTGCTTCGTCGGGTGATTGGGGATTGAAAGAAAAATAATCATGTTACAAATATAAGGATTTATCCTTGCGAAGTAAAATATAATGAAATAAAAAGAATAGAAAGAAAATGATAAACCGTTGATTGCTGACATTTTGTCGCTTCCTACGCCAATAGTGTCAGTCGGAAAAAAGAGTTGGTGCTAAAAAGGATTGCACAATTTTAAAATCAGTCCGTACAGGCTTAAAAAGGTTTTCAAAAGTTTAATCTCAGACGGCCCGATGAAAGTTTGGAGTTGCCGGGTACGGGGTTTGTATTTTAATCAAGCGGACGGGGCAACCGGCAGGAAGGCCGTCCGGAAAGAAAAAAATGAATGTAAAACTTAAAAGATAGGAGATGAAGATTATGTCACCGATTAGAAAGTACAATGGACAGAATTGGTTACCGAGTTTGTTTAACGACTTTTTCGATAATGAATGGATGGGCAAGGTAAACGCCACGGCACCGGCTATCAACGTGATAGAAAGCGACGCAGACTATAAGGTGGAAGTGGCCGCCCCGGGAATGACGAAAGAAGATTTTACCATCCATTTGGGCGAAGACGGAGAACTGGTTATCTCGATGGAGAAAAAGAACGAGGTAAAAGAGGAAGACAAGAAGAACAAACGCTATTTGCGTCGTGAGTTTTCTTACGCCAAGTTCCAACAGGCTTTGGTTTTGCCGGATGATGTAGAGAAAGACAAGATCAGTGCAAACGTGAGCGACGGAGTGTTGAACATCACGCTTCCGAAACGCACGCCGGAAGAAAAAGCGAAAGTGAACCGTGTGATTGAAATACAGTAAGCAGTTCTTCTCCTTCTTGGCATAAGGGGTAAAGTAGGGGGATGTTTCGGGGTGTACCGGGGCATCCTCTTTTGGGTTGTCCCCGGTAGTGATGGCACGATACCGCCTTTCCGTTTGTAAGAGGACTTGAAGGCGCATTTTCATCGTGCGCCAAACGGAAAATCGTTTGGCGTAGAATGAAAAATCGTTTGGCGCAGAACGGGAAATCAATCTCCTGAGATTGATTTTAAGATTGTAATTTATTAGAATATAGTGTGTTGCGATTTCACAGTGCGAGGGCGTTTTGTTGGATAAAATGAACGTATGGGCTTTGCCATTGTTTCCGTCCGGTCATGGTGACGGTTCATTTTTCAGACCTTTCATTTTTATTATCACGGGTTTCGCCTTAACTTTGCGGCATAATCATCCATGATTCGTATATGGGAAAATTACATCCTTTCATGTTGGCCGGTACGGGGAGCGACGTGGGCAAGAGCGTACTGGCCGCGGCCTTGTGCCGCATCCTCCGGCAAGACGGGTACCGTCCGGCTCCGTTCAAGGCACAGAACATGTCGCTCAATTCGTATGCCACTCCCGAAGGGTTTGAGATAGGGCGGGCGCAGGCCGTGCAGGCCGAAGCGGCCGGCATACCGTGCCACACGGATATGAACCCCGTGTTGCTCAAACCGAACTCCGACCATACGTCGCAAGTGGTGCTCAACGGGCGACCCGTGGGGAACAGTTCGGCTTACGACTATTTCCGTCGAGGCGGACGCGAGGAACTGCGGGCGGCGGTGTGTGCAGCGTTCGACCGGCTCGCCATCCGCTATAATCCCATTGTGATGGAGGGTGCGGGCAGCATTGCCGAAATCAACCTGCGGGACCGCGACATCGTGAACATGCCCATGGCCCGCCATGCCAGGGCAGACGTGTTCTTGGTGGCAGACATCGACCGGGGCGGGGTTTTCGCTTCGGCTTACGGTTCCATCATGTTGCAGACACCTGAAGACCGTTGCCGGATAAAAGGAATCATCGTTAACAAGTTCAGGGGCGACCGTCGGTTGTTCGACGATGGTGTGCGGATGATGGAGGAAGTGTGCGGCGTGCCGGTACTCGGAGTGATACCTTATTTCCACGACATACAGATTGAGGAGGAGGATTCCGTGGAACTGGAACAGAAGAACGGACGTGCCGTAGCGGGACGGGTGAATGTGGCCGTGGTGAAGTTGCTCCATCTGTCGAACTTCACGGATTTCGACCGATTGGAACGCGACGACAGGGTGCACCTGTATTACACCGACCGGGCAGATGAGTTGCAGAAAGCGGATGTCATCGTGTTACCCGGCAGTAAAAGCACGTTGGACGACTTGCGCGAACTGAAACGCAACGGCTTGGCCGAGGCCGTGGTACAAGCAGCCCGGAGCGGCAAGACCGTCATGGGGATTTGCGGAGGCTATCAGATGATGGGCACGGAGGTGGCCGACCCCGACGGGGTGGAAGGCACACCGGCACGCTTGTCCGGTCTGGGGCTATTGCCCGTGCATACGGTCATCGGCCGGGAGAAAGTGACCCGTCAGGTGGAGTTCCGTTTTCACGGCTGCGGAACGCTGTGCCGGGGCTATGAAATCCACATGGGCAGGACGGTGGCCGACGAGGCAGGGCAATCCTTCATCCCCTTGAACCGATTGGCGGACGGGACAACCGACGGGTGTTATGTCCATGACCGTTGCATGGGGACTTACATCCATGGTATTCTGGACAACCCTTCTGTCTTGGATTTCCTTTTGGCTCCTTATACGGAGGGGACAGCTTGCGGGACTACGGAGGACTATGCTGACTACAAAGAAAGGCAATACGACCTTTTGGCCGCCCATGTTCGGCGGCATTTGGATATGAAGAAGTTCTATCGCATCTTGTCGTCAGAGGAGGTAGAGTAAGACGCCCGTCAGGATCATCAGGATTTCCGCACGCCGGTTGATGGCCACGGCCTGTCGCATGTCGGCAGTGGTGAGCGGGCGCTGGCGGTTTCCGATGTACGGTTTGAAACAATACTCGCCGAAGTAGTGGTGCGGCCCGCCGAAGCGGCAGTCCAATATGCCGGCCAACGCCGCTTCGGGGTAGCCGGAGTTCGGGCTAGCATGCATCCGGCCGTAGCGTCGGATGAAGCGCAGTTCTTCTTTCAGGTTGCGGGCGCTTTTGCCTTTCCGAAAGGGGATGCACGTGGCCAACGCCATCAGAAGGGCGGTGAGCCGGGCAGGCAAGTAGTTGGCGGCATCGTCTATCCGGGCGGCTGTGCGGCCGAAGTCCTTGAACCGTTCGGTGCGGTAGCCGAGCATGGAATCCATGGTGTTAATCATTTTATAGGTCAGCATCCCCGGGATACCTAGCACGTAGAGCCAGAATAACGGGGCGATGACACCGTCACTCAAGTTTTCCGCCAAGGTTTCCAAAGCGGCGGTGCGTATTTCCTGGTCGCTGAGGCGGCTTGTATCCCGTCCTACGATGCGGCTCACTTGCCGCCTTCCTTCTTCCAAAGAACGGTCGGCGGCTCGGAATACCCTGCGCACTTCCCGGACGAGCGTCGTGCCTGCCAGACAGTAAAAGATAAGTATGCCCGTCACGAGATAGTACAAATAAGTTCCCCAGATCTCCCATTGCAGGCAGGCTGCCCATAAGGTGGCCAAGGCGAGATGGGCGGATAGGAACAGGGTGCAGGGCGTGGCGATGGTCCAGAAAGTCCCTTTGGCACGCCGATGGTTCCCGTGGTTGGCTTTCCGTTCAAAAAAACTGATCCAACGGCCGAAAGCCACTATGGGGTGCGGTAGCCGGGCGGGGTCTCCGGTGCAGAGGTCCAACCCCCATCCGATGAGTAAAGGAATAATGCTGTGCATAGTCGTGGTTATATGGAAAACATCCACTCTCCGATGGCGGAGAGCAGGCGGTCGTCTTCTTCGGGGGATTGTACGGCTATGCGGAAGTACCGTTCGTCCAATCCTTCAAAATTACCGGCATCGCGGATGAGCATGCCATGCGTTTCGGCCAAGTAGTCCTTCAGTGCCGAGGCCTTGCCCATCCGTAGCCGGGCCAACAGGTAGTGGGTCTCTCCTGGCCAAACTTCGGCTATGTGCAGGGCTTCCAATTGCCTGGCCATGCGTGCTCGCTCTTCTAATAAAGCTTGCAGGTCGAACCGAAAGTCTTTTTCATGTTCCGTCAGGAAGAGGGCGGCTTCCAATGCCAATGTGTTGACCGACCACGGCATTTTGTTCTGCCGGACACGCGCCGTCCATTCCCGCCGGGCGGTCAGGTAGCCGACGCGCAATCCCGGGATGCCGAAACGTTTCGTCAGGGAATGGAGCAATATGACGTTAGGCAGTGCGGCGGCTTCATGCGGAGAAAACAGCCTGCGCAGGGTGAAATCCTCATAACTTTGGTCGATGACGAACAGGACATCCGGATGCTGCGCGGCTAACCGTTTCATCTCATCGTGGGGAAGGACGGCTCCGGTCGGGTTGTTCGGATTACAGATCCACACGATGTCCACATCCTCCGGCAGATGGTCGGTGGTATAGATGGATTGTACCTGATGGCCGTGCAGGCGGCAGGCATCCGCATATTCCGAAAACGTGGGGGACAGGATGCAGGAACGTCTTCCGGAAAAAGCCTGCGCAACCAGATAGATGGCTTCTGTGGCTCCGCTCGTCAGGCAGACCGATTCTGCGCTTATCCCCATCGCTTGGGCCAGTTTGTTTTCTACGGCATACGGTGACGGTTCGGGATAGGAACGTACTTGCTCCCAACAGTTCTCCAAATGCCGGAACAGGGGGGCAAGCGATGTATGGTGATATACATTGCTGCTGAAGTTCAGGGTTATCTTACGGTTGTACCGGTATGAGTCGTCTCCGTGTCCGTTGAGCATGGTGATTCCATTTTGGGGCAAAGGTACGTAAAAATGATAAGATATGAGAGGGAGAGGGTGGATAAAAAACGGGGACGTGCACTCACTGCATGTCCCCGTTGGTTTAAGCCATGAAGAAACTTCTATGGATTAGAAGTTATATCCTAATTTGACCATAAACTTGCTGGTTTTGGTCTTTTCCGTGATTTCATTGAAATCGAGAGCATAACCGATGCCCACGTTGAACTTGCTGATGTCGAGTGTGGCTCCGATTTGCCATCCGAACTGCACACGGTTCCATTTCCAGTCGTCGGAACCATACAATTCGTTTACGTCGTCTTTGTCGAACAAGTTATAGCTTTCGTCGTATTCGTAATCGCTTCTGTCAATGTAGTCTTCAAACTCTGATGGAATATTAAGAGTGAATTCTTCCTTTTCTTTTGCCATTAGATTTACACGCAGATAGAAACCCGTGTAAGGCTTGATGGCCAACTGTTCGTTGATTTTTACGCCATAGACTAAATTTATGGGTATGTTCAAGCCTAATTGTGTGATAGAATTCTTGGATTCATATCCGACTGTATAGCCATAATATTCATCTGATTCGCTTTCACTGTCGCTATGGCGTGAGAAGTTGATTCCTATACCGGTTTGGATGAACAAGGGCAATTTCTTAGCGACTTTAAAAGCATGTTCGTAATCTACGGAGAATCCATTCATATCCAAGTCATCGGGGTCGTCGAAGTCTTGGTTGATGAATACGCGGTCATACGAGAACCGCAAACCTTTCCAAGCCTCTACGTCAGAAGATGATGAAGCTGATGAACCGCTGCCGTTCATGAACTGTGCGAAAGACATTGTAGAGCAACCCAACAACATCGCGGTCAATAAACACTTAAACTTTTTCATAATCCCAAATTTTGATGTTAGTAAATTATTTGATTAAACACTAATAGTTGAATGTCATACGCCAGATGTTGGCTTTGGCTTCTTTGTTTCCACGTTGCGACACAAAGTAGATGTAGTGTCCGTCCTTGCTCCACACCGGGCTGAGGTCGTCTGCGGCATGGTAGGTGAGTTGGGCAAATCCCGTTCCGTCCAGACGCGACACGAACAAGTCGGTATTGTAGTAAGAAAAAGAGCCGGTTTCTATTTTACTGCTTCCCACGAACAACAACCATTGTCCGTCCGGTGAGATGGAAGGAGAGGTGAAGTCGCGATCGGGTTGCGAGACGATGCATTCCTCCACTCCAGTCTCGTAGTTGACCTTCCATATCTCGCTGTGTCCCGCAGCATTGGGGCGCACGCAGATGAATGCCGGTTCGCCTTTGACGGGGTAGGGGTTCAGGCCTTGGGAGTAGTTGGCTAAGAAGTTGTTTTTCATGTCATGGCTCCATATGCTGATGCTTTTGTTTTCCTGTCGGGCAAAGAATATCAAATTCATGTTCGCCGAATAAATCGGGGAATAGTCCATGTTGCCGGTTGTGATTTGGCGGCATACGAAACCCTTGTTGGCAGACGTTTGGAATATCTGGTTGGTCTTCCCGCGAGCCTCGGAGAACACGATTTGCTTACCGTCGGGTGAATAAGAAAAGTCCAATACGGCAGTACGGTTGGTTTTCTGGATGGAAGAACCTTGTTTACTCAAATCTTTAATGAAGATATTGGTCGTGTTGTTACGGAAAGACAGGTAGGCAATCTGGCTTCCGTCTGTGGAAATATCCAGAATGCGGTTGGAGAACCAACCGATGCCTCGGTTGCTTCGTTTGACTTCCGGCATGCACACATAATCTGTGGTCTGGGAAATTTGGGTGAAATCGGTTCCCGATTCTTCCGGAACAGACACCACCGAGTAGTCTACGCTTTGAGCCATAATTGATTCACAAGCTAAAGCGAGTAGAAAAAACATGCTATAAGGTTGTATTCCGAATCTCATATCTGTGTTTCCTTTTTTGGTTTAAATGTATATCTCTTCATAAGAGAGCAATTGTGTGGCGTTTCATCTTGTTATATAGTATGATAGCCTTCTTGAAAAGACGGTTTCTCTTAACTTTCTCAACATTTTGTGCACATAATTTGTATTTTATCGGAAGATAATTTTGCGTTATACAATCTTTTGAATATTTTTGCATTAAATAGTTGCTCTCTTATGAAGAGATAAATCAAATTCTTCCATCGTTTTTCTTATTAATTTTTACTTTCTTTTGTCCGTTTTGGATTTATTTGTTTCCAAAAAGTAGGATGAAGAATCTTTTTTCTCTGAAATCTACTTCAGATAGATTTTATTTGCGTATATTTGTGTGAGGTGTGATAAATGCGCCGATATTGTTTAATTTAAAAACTTAATTTATGAAAAAAATCTTTTTAATGTTGGTAGCAGCTTTCATGGTGGGGGCAGCTACGATGAATGCACAAGTGAAAGGTGGAGAATTCATCTTGCGTGGTGGTTTTGCGGCTAATAATTTCAAAGGGGACAATACCGCAGGGTTGGACATGTTGCCGAGCTACAATATTAGCTTGGATTATAACAAGAACTTTTATAAAGGTGCTTATTGGAATGTGGGCTTGATGTTTGGTACGCGTGGTTTTGAGGCCGACCACTCTGATATGAAATTTCGGGCACATAATTTCAATATCCCGGTAACCATTGGTTATAAGTACAATTTGACAAACAACTTTGCCATTGACGGACGTTTCGGTGCTTTCTTCGGTGTTGATATGGGAGGCAAGATTAAATGGGACGTTGATGATGATTGGGAACATTGGGAAGAATTCGTGGATGATGAAATTAAGATTGGTGACATTGATGATTACAACCGTTGTGACGGAGGTATCTTGTTGGGCTTAGGCGTATGGTATAAACGTGTTAACTTTGAATACACCTTCAAGCGTGGTTTCGGAGAAGCGTGGGATGACGGCCCGGCCGGTGCGGTAAACCATATGATTCGTTTGGGTTACGCATTCTGATTTAGCAAATAAGGTAAGACTTTATGCGGCTTGCACTTGTGTGTGGGCCGCTTTTTTGTACCTTTGCGGAAATTTTGTTCGATTATAGATAATAAGGATGGCGAAAATTACTACGGTCGTTTTTGACTTGGACGGTACGTTGCTTAATACGTTGGACGATTTGGCGGATAGTACGAATTATGCTCTGGTACAGTTCGGATTTCCTCCGCGCAGTGTGGAGGAGGTGCGCAGTTTTGTGGGTAACGGAGTGCGCAAATTGATGGAACGTGCCGTGCCAACCGGTACGGATAGTGGGCGGTTTGAGGCTGTTTTCGACTGTTTCAAACGCTATTATGTGGAACATTGCATGGTGAAGACCGGTTTATATCCGGGTATTGCGGATTTGTTGCATGAACTGAAAATGGCCGGTTATAAGATTGCCATTGTGTCGAATAAACTGCAAGGCGGGGTGGATGAACTCTATCGTCATTATTTTCAGGATACGGTACAAGTGGCCGTAGGAGAGCGTGCCGGCATACGTCGCAAACCGGCTCCCGACATGGTGGAAATTGCATTGCAGGAACTGGGGGTGGAAAAGGACGAAGCCGTTTACGTAGGAGACTCGGATGTAGACGTGGCTACGGCTGCCCATGCGGGGCTTCCGTGTATTTCTGTATTATGGGGTTTCCGCGACCGGGATTTCTTGGAACGAAACGGGGCCGTCCGTTTTGCGGACAGCCCTGCTGATATACCCGGTCTGTTGGAATCCATTTCCAGGTTGTGAACTCCGGTCAGTCCTCAAGCGAGTAGTCTATCGTCGTTACGACACGTACCTGTTTTATATAAGGTGTGTTCGGATCCCGGTTCTCGATGGAGAATTGTCCTTGGTAGGCGCGTTGTATGCTTCCCAAGCGGCTTTCCGAGTCTTTGGCAAACTTTTCGGCAGCCGTACGTGCATTTTTGGTGGCTTCCTCTATCATTTTTGGCTTGATGTCGTTGAGGCTCGTGTAGTCGTATGCCACGTTGTAGCGGTAATCTCCGGAAATGATGGCAACTCCTTGTTTGAGCAGTTCGCTTTGTTCGTTGATGAGACCTCTCACCAAGTCTACTTGTTTAGAGGTGACCGTGACGACCGTGGTTACATTGTAGCGGTAGGGTTGCACGGTCGTATTATAGCGTTCGGCTTTGGTGTCGATGATTTCCGGGGCGTTTATGCTAATTTCATTCTCCTTGACCCCTTTGCTTTTCAGGAATGCGATGATTTTTGCATTGGATTCCTCTATCTCATTATAAAGGGATACCATATCGTTTCCCAAGACTTTATAAGTCAGCGGCCACGTAACCTTATCGGCTTTTACTTCCATTTCGGCTAACCCCTTGACGGTTACTACACGGCTGTGGGATGAAAACTCGCTGAGGCCATTGCGTACGAATACGCCGGCTAATGACAATCCTACGGCCAAGATAATGGCCTCTATTCTCCAATTCTTCATGCGTTAAAGTTTTAATGAATACAATCGTAAGAAGCAAATATAGCTGATATGTGGTGAATATGGCAAGGAGAAGTATGAAAAATCCTAAATATGCCCGAAAAAAATGTCCCATCTGTATTCCGGCCTTGTTAGAAAGACGTATACAGATGGGACTATAGTTTGTTGCGGAACGTGTTTAATAGAGGTCTTCCCCGAGACCTCCGGCTCCGCAGATGTCTATCGGAACCAGTTCCATGTAATCGAGGACGAAGTTTCCGCTTTCACTGCTTGAAAGCACGGAACGCAAACGTATGGTATGGTGGGTGTTTGCTTTTACTTCCACGTTACAGATTTTACGACGCATCAAATCGTTCTGGTTATAATGAGTTACACAGACGCTTGCACTGTATCTTGGTGCGTCAGTTCCGTCGTTATTGTAGAACGCACCCTTGGGGCCGCTGTAGTATCCGTTATTCTTCATGACACGTGCATTCTCTTCCAATTCCTCAGAAGTATAGATACCGCTGGAGTTTTCTTCTTTGTTTCTCCAACCCTTGAAGCCGTTGTAAAGGCCGCCTACTCTTGCGTCGCTAGGGCCGTATCGCATGTCTATAGGAATGCCTTGAGGTACGCCGTCCACATAAACCTGTCCGATTCCGCGGTCGGCCAAGGCGCAATAACCTAAACGCAGTTCGTAGGTGCCGGGAGGCACATTAGGCAGGCGGAAGGTCACGTCGTAACTCGTACCCAAAACGCCTAATACGTCTCCATGCAAACTCGACCAATATACGATGGGGCGCTGTATGAAGAAAGTGGTGTTTTCGCTGAATGTGGCATTCTTTAAGTAACCGGGTGGAAGATAATAATTGTAACCTCCGGCTTCTGTCCCGTCTTCGCTGTTGTCTCCGGCGTTATAGGCTTGTGTAGGATTACCGCACAAGCGGATGTTGTTGTTGGTCAGTTCCGGCCACAACGTCATGAAGTCGATTCGCATACGGGTATTCATGACCTTGGCGCGCATGGTTTGGTCGTAGGCCAACACGTCGTCTATGTAGAAATAAGCCACATTCAACGAGAAGTTGTCGGTATTTTCAGGAGTCGTCAGATGGGCACCTCGGATGCGTTCATCATTGTTGTACGCGCTGGCATGACTATGGTTGATATAGTAATCACGTTCGTATTCTACCGCAGGGTCGATTGTACGGTAAACCCGTTCCAATTTTATTGTAGAAAAGTCTAACAAGGTGCCGACCCATTCCGTCGGGTCAAGATAAGCCGTATTGACTCCCCAACAGTTTACCAGTTTGGCCGTGCTAGTGAACAACCGGTCGAGGATATGGTAAGACAGGAACATGTGCAGGGGGTTATATTGGCTCTTCAATGAAGATTTGTTCCAATAAAGTTCTTTGTATGTCTTTCCGGTAGAAGGGTCTGTCTTGTCTAACCCGAAGATGCTGGCAGAAGTGTTGTCATCGTATTTTTCTTCAGCTAAGTCATACAGGGCGTCGATCTTTTCATCCATGGTCATGCCCTCGTTGAAACGGTCGTTGTATTTCTCGTAAAGTACTTTGTCGGGTACGATGAGAAGCGTGAAACCGCTATATCGATGATCCGGACGTTTGCCTACATAGTTTTCATTTCCGATACGCATGCTTTGTGTGAATGGAGCGTAGTTGTTTTTCCATTCTTCGTAGTCATCATCACGGTAGCGTGACAGGGAGTCGAGCAGTGCGGTCCGTTTGAGGGCTTCATAGAAGATGGTGAAATCTTCATGGTTCTCATCCAATAGGCTGGCTCCCAGACTGGTATTGGGTACTAAAACCTTGTCTACAGGATGTACTACTCCGTTTTCTACAGAGTCATTCTTCAGTTCGTTGATGATGGCGGCACGTCGGTTAATGACGCTGAGCGTCATACCGTTGGCATCGACCGTGTCACCATCGGTCACGATAATCAAGGGTAAATCCAATTGGTTGCTTTCCTGATGCGTCTCAGAAAGGTTGTATGTGTACAACGTTCGTTCTATAAGGCAGGCTTTTACCAACGTGTCGCAAAAAGATGCCGGAATGTCTTCGACGGAGGCGTATCCTCTTTCTTTTAGAAAAGCTTCCACGCCGGAGTTTACGGGCGGGAACAGCGTCCTCGCTCCCCGGCTTGCCAACAAGTCCATTCTGCCGGCCCGCTCTACGATGCGTTTGAACTGGCTGAAATCTTCACGGTTCGCCAAAAAATCACTCATCATTTCACCTGTGAAAGTGTAGTAACTGTCGGCTGCAAGGTCATCGTTACAACTTGTGAGAATCCCACCCTGTCCTATTAAAAGGAGGATGGCGCAGATACATGGGGTAATTTGGGATAGATACTTCATGGATCGAATAGGTTTTATTAGGTTAATTTTATTTGTTTTCGGGTTGTAAAGGTACTAAAGAAATATATAATATATTCATTTTTTTCTGTTAAAAATGGAATTACCTCCTAATAAAAGCAAAAAAAGACCTATCCTCCATTGTCAATAATGAAGGGTAGGCAGGGATGTGTACCGTTGTGGCAAGCGGTAACGTCTTCGCGAGAATTCAGCCTGTCAATAGAGGTCTTCCCCAAGCCCTCCGGCCCCGCAGATGTCTATCGGAACCAATTCCATGAAGTCAAGCGTGAAATCAGAAGTTTCGCTACTGGTCAATACGGAGCGTAAACGTACGGAGTGGTGGGTATTGGGTTTTACTTCCACGTTGCAGATTTTGCGGCGCAGCAAGTTTACTGAGTTATAATAAATGGTACATGTGTTTGCGCTGTATCTCGGTGCGTCGTTCCCGTCATTACCGAAGAATACGCTTTTGGGAGCACTGTAATAACCGTTGTTCTTCATGATTCGGGCGTTTTCTTCCAACTCTTCCGTGGTATAGATTCCACCGGCATTCTCGTCTTTGTTGCGCCAACCAGCCCATCCGTTGTAGAGACCACCGATACTTCCGTCGTTTCCGAAAATGCGCATGTCCATGGGTAGACCCTGTGGAATACCGTCCACGTAGACCTGGCCGATGCCACGGGATTCCAAAGCAGTGTACCCCAACCGCAGTTCGTATGTTCCGGGCGGCACGCTCGGCAGGCGGAACGTGATGTCGTAGCTTGTTCCCAATATGCCTACCACGTCCCCGCCCATATTAGACCATTGTACGATGGGACGCTCCAAGAAGAATATGGTGTTTTCACTGAACTTCACGTTCTTCAGGTAACCCGGTGGGAGATAATAATTGTGGCCTCCGGCTTCGGTTCCCTCTTCGCTGTTGTCCCCGGCGTTGTAACCCTGAGTGGGGTTTCCGCAAAGACGGATGTTGTTGGTGGTCAGTTCGGGCCACAAGGTCAGTACGTCAATGCGCATGCGTGTGTTCATCACCTTGTTACGCATGGTCTGGTCGTAGGCCAACACGTCATCCACGTAATAATAGGCCACGTTCAATGAAAAGTTGTCCGCATTTTCAGGAGTTGTCAGGTGGGCGCCGCGGATTCGTTCGTAATTGTTATAAGCACAGGCTTGGCTATGGTTGATGTAGAAGTCCCGTTCATATTCCACCGCCGGGTCGATTGTGCTATACACTTTTTCCAGTTTGATGGTAGAGAAGTCGAGCATCGTTCCCACCCATTCCGTCGGGTCTGCATAGGCCGTGTAGATTTGCCAACAGTTGATAAGTTTGGCTGTGCTAGTGAACAGGCGGTCGAGGATGTGGTAGGAAAGGAACATGTTCAACGGGTTATGCCGGCTTTTCAGGGAGGATTTGTTCCAATACAGCTCCTTATAAGTCTTGCCGGTGGCAGGGTCAGTCTTGTCCAATCCGAAGATGCCGGCTGAAATGTTGTCATCGTACTTTTCTACGGCCAAGTCGTACAGTGCATCAATCTTTTGGTCCATGGTCATGCTTTCGTTGAAACGGTCGGAGTATTTTTCGTAAAGAACCTTGTCCGGTACGATAAAAAGGGTAAACCCGCTATAACGATGGTCGGGGCGTTTGCCCACGTAGTCCTCGTTCCCGATACGCATGCTTTGCGTGAATGGGGCATAATTGTTTTTCCACACTTCGTAATCGTCGTCACGGTAACGGGAGAGCGAATCGAGCAAGGCCGTCCGTTTGAGGGCTTCATAGAAAATGGTGAAGTCCTTGTGGTTATCGTCCAACAGGCTGGCTCCGAGACTGGTGTTGGGCACAATCACCTTGTCCACGGGATGCACCACGCCGTTTTCCACGGAGTCGTTCTTCAATTCGTTGATGATGGCGGCACGCCGGTTGATGACGCTGAGTGTCATTCCGTTGGCATCGACCGTATCTCCGTCGGTCACGATGATTACGGGCAGGTCAAGTTGGTTGCTTTCCTGATGCGTTTTGGACAAGTTGTATGTATACAAGGTACGCTCCACCAAACAAGCTTTGACGAGTGTGTCGCAATATGATGCCGGGATGTCCTCGACGGAGGCGTATCCCCTTTCTTTCAGGAAATCTTCCACGCCGGAGTTCACGGGCGGGAACAGCGTCCTTGCTCCCCGGCTTGCCAACAAGTCCATTCTTCCTGCCCTCTCCACTATACGCCTGAATTGGCTGAAATCTTCATGGTTGTTCAGGAAGTCGCTCATCATTTCTCCTGTGAATGTGTAATAGCTGTCGGCGGCAAGGTCGTCATTGCAACCGGAAAAAAGGGGTATCTGTGCGACCGAGAGCAATAGGGCGCATAGGGATATCCAAGATTTGAATTTGTTTTCCATAATCTTAAAATTTGTAAGAATAAAAATTAGATTAATTCACTCTTGATTTCTTGTCAGATATGCAAAGGTATAAAAAGCTACACTAACCAGAATAGGATGATATTATCCGAAACTTGGATAATAAATGCAAAATCTTGTTCATTATGTCGGACTTAAGTGAAAGGACGATGAAAGCCGCACGCCAATGACATAGGGTCGTAATGGTGTGCGGCTTTAAACCAAAAGTATTTTAATCAGCCTTATTAGTAAAGGTCCTCTCCAAGACCTCCGGCTCCGCAGATGTCTATGGGTACAAGTTCCATGTAGTCAAGGGTGAAGTTTCCACTTTCGCTACTAGTTAGTACGGAACGCAAGCGTATGGTGTGATGTGTATTGGCTTTTACTTCCACATTGCAGATTTTACGGCGCATTAAGTTATCTTGGTTATAATAAATAGTACAAGTATTTGCGCTGTATCTTGGCGCGTCGTTACCGTCATTTCCGTAGAATACACTTTTGGGAGCACTGTAGTAGCCGTTGTTTTTCATTACCCGGGCATTTTCTTCCAACTCTTCCGAAGTGTAAATACCACTGGAATTTTCTTCTTTGTTTCTCCAACCTTTGCCCCCGTTATAGAGTCCGCCTACTCTTGCGTCACTTGCGCTATAGCGCATATCCATTGGGATACCTTGTGGAATGCCGTCCACGTAGACTTGACCGATGCCACGATCCACTAAGGCACAGTAACCTAAACGAAGCTCGTATGTTCCGGGCGGTACGTTCGGCAGTCGGAATGTTACATCGTAACTTGTTCCCAGTATGCCTAATACATCTCCACCCATGTTGGACCAATATACGATGGGGCGCGATATGAAGAATGTGGTATTGTCGCTGATGGACACGTTTCTTAGATAACCGGGTGGAAGGTAGTAATTGAAGCCGCCTGCTTCGGTTCCGTCTTCACTGTTGTCACCAGAATTATAAGCTTGTGTAGGATTCCCGGCCAAACGGATATTATTATTGGTCAGTTCCGGCCAAAGTGTCATGAAATCAATGCGCATGCGTGTGTTCATCACCTTGTTGCGCATGGTTTGGTCGTAGGCCAACACGTCGTCCACGTAATAATAGGCCACGTTCAATGAAAAGTTGTCTGCATTTTCAGGAGTTGTCAAGTGGGCGCCGCGGATGCGTTCGTAGTTGTTGTACATGCAAGCTTCGCTATGATTGATGTAGAACTCGCGCTCGTACTCCACGGCCGGATCGATTGTACGGTACACTTTTTCCAGTTTGATGGAGGAAAAATCCAGCATCGTTCCCACCCATTCCGTCGGGTCGGCATAGGCCGTGTTGATTTGCCAACAGTTGATGAGCTTGGCCGTACTGGTGAACAGGCGGTCGAGGATATGGTAGGACAGGAACATGTTCAACGGGTTATACCGGCTTTTCAGGGAGGATTTGTCCCAATACAGTTCTTTATAAGTCTTGCCTGAGGCGGGTTCTGTCTTGTCCAGCCCGAAAATACTGGCAGATGTGTTGTCGTTGTATTTTTCTACGGCCAAGTCGTACAGTGCATCAATCTTTTGATCCATGGTCATATCCTCGTTGAAACGGTCCGGATACTTCTCATAAAGCACCTTGTCGGGCACGATGAAGAGGGTAAAACCGCTGTATCGATGGTCGGGGCGTTTGCCCACGTAGTCCTCGTTTCCGATGTGCATGCTTTGTGTAAATTCTTTATAGTTATTTTTCCACACTTCGTAATCATCATCGCGGTAACGTGACAAGGAATCGAGCAGTGCGGTCCGTTTGAGGGCTTCATAGAAAATGGTGAAGTCCTTGTGGTTATCGTCCAACAGGCTGGCTCCGAGACTGGTGTTGGGCACAATCACCTTGTCCACGGGATGCACCACGCCGTTTTCCACGGAGTCGTTCTTCAATTCGTTGATGATGGCGGCACGCCGGTTGATGACGCTGAGTGTCATTCCGTTGGCATCGACCGTATCTCCGTCGGTCACGATGATTACGGGCAGGTCAAGTTGGTTGCTTTCCTGATGTGTTTCGGACAGGTTGTATGTGTACAATGTCCGTTCCACCAGGCAGGCTTTGACGAGCGTGTCGCAAAAAGATGCCGGAATGTCCTCGACGGAGGCGTATCCCCTTTCTTTCAGGAAATCTTCCACGCCGGAGTTCACGGGCGGGAACAGCGTCCTCGCTCCCCGGCTTGCCAGCAAGTCCATTCTTCCTGCCCTCTCCACTATACGCCTGAATTGGCTGAAATCTTCATGGTTGTTCAGGAAGTCGCTCATCATTTCTCCTGTGAATGTGTAATAGCTGTCGGCGGCAAGGTCGTCGTTACAACTCGGAAATAAAGTCGTTAGCATGAACGAGAACAACACCGCACCCATAGATAAGATGGGGCTGATTTTATTTTTCATAACCTTAAATTTTAATATGTTGAAAATAAAAATTAGATTAATATAGTTTTAAAATTTTTTATACAAAGATATGAAAATAAACATCCATAAAATAGGATTATGTTATTCAGAAATTGGATAATAAATGCCAATTTGGAAAGGAAAATTAGGGGGATTTCTCATGCGCTCTTCCCAAAGGGGGTTGCAAAAAAGTCTTTCATCTTTCAGGATATGTGGTAAACGACTATCATATAATATATTGTGAACTGAAAGATTAAATACCTATCTTTCAGTTTCCTTTCATGGCTGAAGGTCGTCAAACGTTCTGCGTCAAACGATATTTCATTCTCAGCCAAATGATTTTTCATTCTCAGCCGATTGGTTTTCCGTTCTTTTCCAAAAGAAATGAAGCATGGCTGAAAGATGACCGGAACAACTTTCAGTTTATAATAATTTGATTATTATATATTTATATTGTGTGCTGAAGGATGAAGCAGGTTTTTTGGAAAATTCCAGTGTAGGGGGATGTCCCTCGATGGCTTGCTGTTACCCAAAATGGAGTTAAGGGTTGTGTTCGTAAAAAACGGAAGCCGCACACCTGCGGTAATGAATTGCGAAGGCGTGCGGCATCCAGATGTTTAAAAGTTTTTTACAACTTGATGGCCTGTGCTTTTCCGTTGTAACGTACGGAACGGCTAAACTGGGTCGGTTCTTTGTCGCCCGAAGGGGATTGGCGGTCTACTACGAGGATACGGAAGTTACGTTTCTTCAACATTCCTTTGTATTCGCCTTTACGGTCATCTATGGTCAGTGTGCGGGTTGCGTCATCCCAATGGAAACGGATTTGGCTGAAAGCTCCTTTTTCATAATTGTAATTGTCGCCTTCGTCTTCATAGAGGGTGAACTCGCCGTCGGCTCCCGGATAGATACGGATTTCCAAGTTGTCCCACTTCTTTTCGGATGTGTATTGCACTGCAGGGCCGAAGGCCATGATGGAACCGGCTTTCACGTACACCGGCATGATGTCGATGGGGCATGGCATATTGACCGTTTGCCCTCCGGCATGCAATTCGTTCGTCCAAAAGTTGTACCATTTGGCACCTTGGGGCAGATAGACTTTTACGTTCTTCACGGCCTTGGCCACATCGGGTACTGAAGTGTATCCCTTTTTGGTCTTGGGGTCTAAATAGGTGTAAAGTGAATCTGTAACGGGCATCACGAGCAGGTTGCGGCCAAACATGTATTCATTGTCGGTCCGGATGGCTTTCTTGTCTTTGGGGAAATCCATAACGAACGGGCGCATGATGCTGCCGTTATTTTGGGTGGCTTCACCGCAAAGGCTATATATATAAGGCAAAAGCCGGTAACGCAGTTCAACGAAATCTTTTTGGACATCGTAGGCCCAATAGCCCGGTTCACCGAACTTGTAGATTTCGCTTTCCATGGGCGAAGAACAGTGGTTACGCATGATAGGCATGAAACAACCCCATTGCATCCAACGGACTTGCAATTCCTGCATGGCCACGTTGTGCCAGTCATTGTTATATTCCCAACCGAAGAAACCTCCTATGTCCGTGTTCCAGTAAGGGATACCGCAAAGCGAGTAATTTAATCCGCCCGCAATTTGGGCACGCATGACATTCCATTGTGAAGACACATCGCCGCTCCAACAGAATGAGCCGTAACGCTGTTGGCCAAAGTATGAGGAACGGGTCATGAGGAACAGGCGTTTGCTGTCCGATACGGCACGTTGGTGTTCGTATACGCCTTGGTTGCTGACAAGCGGGAAGGCATTGTGCACGCTACGGAAAGTGCCGTCTGCCGTAGGAAGGCTGAATTCTTTCTCACCCATGTCAAAGCGGTCCGGTTCCGTGGAGTCTGTCCACCAGGCATCAATGCCCAAGTCGTAAAGGTTCTTCAGGTAACGCCAATACAAATCCCGTGCCTTGGGATTGAAGGGGTCATAGGGGTGTACTCCGGCATTACGTGGCCATGTCTCGAACTTTAATAACGCATTCATGGCATCCAGTTCCTTGTATTGGTCTGTCCAAGGTCCGAAGCTGGCCCATACGGAAATCATCAGGTGGGCGTTGTTCTTGTGCACATATTCCACCATTTCTTTGGGGGTCTTGATGCGTGGCTCCGGATATTTGGCATTGGGATCTTCGCCGTTAGGCAAATATCTCATCCATTCCGGGTCTCCCATTTTGTTGATGTAGCGCGGGTTCATGAACTTCATGGCATTCCAATTGGAATCGCATCCCCAGTATTGCCAGTCTTGCACGATACCGTCCAAGGGAATCTCCAAATCGCGGTATTTGTCCAATACACCACACAGTTCATCGGGGCTTTTGTAACGTTCACGGCATTGCCAGAATCCCATGGTCCAAAGAGGAAGCATGGAGGCTTGTCCTGTCAGCTCACGTACGCCGGCAATGACACCGTCTTGTGTGCCGTCTTTATAAATAATGTAATAGTCGCTCATCAGTCCGGCTTCGCTGTTGAAACTGGTTTCCTGCGGTGTGTCGGAGAAAAGGGTAGGTGACGGGTTGTCCCAATAGAGGCCGTAACCTTTTTCCGACGTGATGTAGGGGATACATACGCGAGTGTTTTCATTACGTAGCATCAGTTCTTGGCCGCGTTGGTTCAACTTGCCTGTTTGTTGTTGTCCCAGTCCAAAAATGGTTTCGTCGGGTTCGAGCATGAAACGTTGCGTCACGCGGTAACTGGCATGAGGGCCGTCTTTGCATGGAATGAAGTTCGTGCCAAATTCTTTTTCCTGTATCAATAAGTTGCCTTGGAGGTCTTTAAATGTGATTTTGCCGGAATTCTTATCCATGATGACTTCTAAGTTTTGAGTTTTCATGGATAAATTGCCGCCCTGTTCCGTATAGGAAATATCTATGTTTTCCGGTGTCTTGATGACCGGATAGCTTTTTTTGTCGGGCATTTGGCGTGCGGGGTACTTGATAACACGCACGATGGCGTCGGAATAGAAACGTATTTCTTCCGTCACATCTTGTGTGCGGATGAAATTTTTTGCGCCTTCCGCCGTTCGTGTCACCTCTTGTGCGTGCAGGCAGGCCATGCAAGCCAAGCCATAAAATGTCAATAAGGTTTTTCTCATGTCTTGAAAACTTTTAAAGTGAATGTTGATGGTGCAAAGTTATTCCAGAACAGATAAAAACCAGTAACAATTATGTTGAAACGTGTGGTAATTATGTTGATTCTTGCTCTTTTTCGGCGTATTCCGAAGGTCGGCAGCCAAATTCTTCCTGGAAACATTTGCTCATGTAGCTGGCCGAGCTGAATCCTACTTGTTCTGCTATGTCTGCCATGTTCATCCCCCCCTTTCGGATGAGGTCTGCGGCTCGCCGCAGACGAATGCTCCGGATGAACAGGCTAGGCGATTTGTCTATTAACGTATTTAATTTTTTATACAATCCGCTGCGTTCCATGCATAGGTCTTTACTAAGCTGCTCTACGGTGTATCCCGGGCTGTTCAGGTGAGCCTCAACCAAAGCTACGGCCTTGTTTAAAAAATCACTGTCATTGGCGCTGATAGGTGGTTCTTCTTTTTCTTGTGGTTTGTTGTCGCGTGTATTGGCTATTGAGGCTTGTTGTTCGTAACTGTCGCACCGTTCGATAAGGTGTTGGATGCGTAGGAGAAGAATGTCTTCTTTGTGCCGGCGCAGGATACGTCGTTTGGTCTGACGTATATATAGGCGTATTCCGATGGCTGCCAATAGCAGGAGTAGGATGGCATAACTTGCGTAAGCCCAACGGGTAAGCCACCATGGGGCATGGATCGTGAATGTGACATCCGTGACAGGGCCATCCCAAAGGTGGGATTGTGTGGAAGCCATGACTTCCAGGCGGTAGTTTCCGGGTGGGAGAAGGGAAAAGGTCAGATGCAGGTTGCCTTTGTGGTCTATGATACTGCTATTGGCTTGCGGGCGTACTATATGCCATGTGGAGTCACCTTCGTGGATGAGACGGTAACGGTAATAGGTGTGTGTAGGCCAGGCATAGTTCAGGGCAGAAAAGTCGAAGCCGATGTGGTTCTGCCTGTAATTGAACTCGAAATGTTTGACGTAGGGCGGGGCTTGTGGAAGAAGAGGATGCGTGTGGGTGGAATCCTGTGAGATGTGTACTGGCTCTCCGTACAAAGACAGACTGATGAGAAGGGGGAGGAAATCCTTGCGGGGGATTTCCACGCTGTCGGGGTGGAACATCGTCCATCCGTTCACTCCCCCCATCAAAATGCTTCCGTCCGGCAAATTTTGTACTTCTTGGTTACGGTACTCCCCTTTGAGCGTTCCGTCTTCCTGCCGGTAATTGGTAAACCATGCCGAATCTGCGTTTTCGTTGACGGTCAGGCGCGAGATGCCATCACTTGTGGACAGCCATATTTGCCCGTGCCCGTCTTCCGTGATGGCATGGATGAAGTTGTTGGGTAATCCGTCTTCCGTATAGAATGTACGGTATTGGTCTTGTCCGGGGAAGAAAAGGCGCAGCCCGTCTGGCGTGCCGGCCCATGTCCGCCCGTGGCGGTCGGTATGCACGTCATTGTACTGTTGCCCTTTGAAAATGGGCGGGCGTCGTGCCCGTTGTCTTGTAGCCGTTTTCAGGGAATCCTCAAATGGCAGTTCTTCCTGCGTGGCCGTGGAGATGAATTTGAAACGTTCGGGGTGGGTGTAGAGTATGCCACGGTTTCCTGTGCCCAACCAAATGCCCTGTTGGCGGTCTTGGTATATGGTGTTGAGGTCGGTCTGTAGTTGCTTGCCGTCGGTCGTACGGAGGCTAGATTGGAAATGGGCTTTGCCGTTGGCCAGGTTGATGGCCCAAATACCGTTCAGGCTGCTGATGTAAGCCATTTGGGGAGATGGGACTATCAACGTGTGCAAGGGGCTTTGGGTATCCAATAATTGCTTCCATGTGCGCGATTTTGGGAAAAAGGCGAACAATCCGGACTTCATGCCGCTCCTGACTTGGTAGAAGTTGCCGTCAGGTCCCTTGACCACGAGCGAGGTGCGGCCGTAGTTTGCATGTTCGCTTTCCGGATAAGCCGTTGCCCGGTAAAGCAGTTTACCTTGGTTTTGTGAGTAGCAAAGCACTTCCCCGGAACTGGAAAAAAGGTAAATTCGCCCGTCCGAGACTTCAACGTCCTGCAACTCGCCGGCATCTTTCGGGAGTAAAAGGTAACGTTTCTTCCGGGTTTCCCAAATTCCTTTGGAAGAGACCAACCATAATCCCTTTTCGGAGTCCACGAACAAGTCGTTTACTTTTTCCCGTATCCCCGTTTCTGAGAAAACCTGTTCCGGTTGCTTGAGGTATCGTTCATGCCGGAGGTCGAGGCACCATGCTTTGCCGTAATCCTTTACCCAAAGTCTTTCATGGTCGCCTACATATACATGGTAATGCCCATGGTAACCGTCGATGGCATACACGTCGGAGTCGTTCCGGTGTATGTAATGGAACCGCATGCCGTCGTATAGGTTGATGTTACCTAATGTCGTGAAGACCATCCGTCCGTCCGGCAGTTGCAGGATATGTTGCACTTGGTTGTCGCTTAGGCCGTCCGACGCATCCAATCGGCTGAAAACGTACGGAAGGGCATTGGCGGGAAGACAGGCGAGGAAGCAAATGAACAGGACGGGATAAAGCAATATATGTTTCATGATGCTCAGATATTGATTTTCACTACGCCGCCGTAGGATGTCAGATGCTTGAAACCGTCTTCCAACGGGATGGCACCGGCATAAACTTGGGCACAAATCAGTACTCCGCCGTGGGCGAAGATGGCTACACGCCGGTAGTCCTTCCTGTTCAGGTCGTCCAAGAAGGCTGCTACTCGGGCATAAAGGTCGCGGAACGATTCTCCGCCTGTGGTCGGTTGGTTCAGGAAGTCGTCGTACCAAAGTTGTAACCGTTCGTCGATGATGTCATCGAAACGTTGCATTTCCCAGTCGCCCATATTCATTTCTTTCAGCCGTTCGTCCCGTTCGGCAGCGGGATAACCGCAGAATGTGGCTAACTTGGCCGCCCGGCTGAGCGGACTGGTGTACACGTGGTCGAAAGTGAGGTTGCCAAGCCGTAGTCGGGTGGCAGTGGCTTCGCGCCGGAATGTGGCACGGAGGGGAACATCCGTAAAACCGTAGCAAGTGCCGCGTGGGACGTCTACTGAGGTATGTCGGGCTAAATAGATTTCCATGACGGGATTATATGAAATGGTAAAGTATGACAATAGATAAATAGAAACTCAACTCACAGAGCAAGAACAAGGCACCGCAACAGTCGCCCGTATAACCTTGCAACCGGCGTTTCATCCAACTGGTGAGCAGAAGTTCTGTAACCGGGGGAGCCAGAAAAGCCCAGAAAGGGAAAACGGTCGGGCCGGACAGGAGCCACGCTACGCATGGGACAAGGGCGAGCAGGCAACGGAATACGTGGCTAGCGATAGCCTGTTTATTCCAGACGGAGTAAACGACCCCCGCTTTGGCTTGTTCTGCCGTCCGGGCGTAGGGGAGTTGCAGGATGATGAAACTGCTGCATGCTTTGGCATACACGTCGGCTGTGAAGATAATGGCCGGAGCCATACAAAGCGGCAGAGCCGAGACCAGACTGATTAGCAGTCCGATGTAGAAGACCAGTCCCAGGACACCATACGTACCGATATGGGAATCCTTCATGATGGCCAATGTACGTTCGCGTGTGGTACCTCCGCCGAATCCGTCACAGAAGTCAGCCAATCCGTCTTCATGCAAGGCACCGGTAAGCCACAAGCGTGTGCCTGTCGCTGCCAAAGCAGCCGTGGTGACCGGTAGAATCCCTGAAACAAGCCAGAAAACGAGAGCGGCCGTACCTCCCGTGAGCCAACCTGCGAACGGCCAGTAGTCTACCACGTGTTTGAAATACTTGGCGTCCACTTGCCGGATGCGCCAGAAAGGCAGGCGCGTGAAGAAAATCAGTGAAGCCCATAGTCGGTCTGTCATAGTGGGATGCGGGATTAAAAGTATTTGGTAATGTGAGCGTTTTCGAAGTTGTTCATTTCGTTGAGCATGCGGACGGCGGATTGCAAGAGCGGATAGGCGCACAAAGCACCTGTGCCCTCACCGAGGCGCAAGCCTATCTGGAGCAGCCCTCGGGCATGCAAGGCTGCGAGCATCCGCCGGTGTCCGGCCTCGTCGCCTTCGTGGCAGAACACGGCATAGTGGCGTATGGCCGGATAAAGCCGTGAGGCCATCAGCATGCAGGCCGTCATGATGAAACCGTCCACCAGAATCACCATGCCCAATTCGGCGGCACGCAGCATCGCACCGATGGCCGCCGTCATTTCGAAGCCGCCGAACCAACGGAGCATTTCCGTGGCGTACTGGGTTGAACAGACATCGGCATCTTGCAGGTCGGGATGATGGGCGCGGAAATGCTGTACGGCATTTTGCAGGACCTCGTATTTGTGGCGGATACCGGCATTGTCCAGTCCGGCTCCTGCCCCCACGCACATTTCCAACGGCGTGCCGGTCAGCAAGTGCATCCAAATGGAAGAAGGAGAGGTGTTGCCAATTCCCATTTCGCCTATGCTGACGACGTTACAGCCCCGTTCGTGGCATTCTGTCACCATGCGGGCACCGGTTTCTATGCATCGGTCCGTTTCCTCTTCCGTCATGGCCGCTTCGTGAAGGAAGTTCCGTGTACCACGTGCTACTTTACAGTCGATGATGCCGGGATAGGAATGCAAATCGTAGTCCACTCCCATGTCTATCAGGAACAGGTCGAAACCGTGTTGGCGGCAGAACATATTTACTCCGCCTCCCCCGTGGCTGAAGTTAATCATTTGTTGCCAGGTGATTTCGCGAGGGGATATGCTGACTCCTTCGCGTTCGATTCCATGGTCGGCACCGAACAGCAGGTGGCAAGGGTGGCGCAATTCCGGTGAGAGCGTGTGTTGTATCAGGCCGATTTGCAGGGCTAATTCTTCCAACCGTCCCATCGACCCTTTCGGCTTGTTCAGGTTGTCTATTTTGTTTTGCAGGGCAGGGCGCAAAGCCTCGTCCGGAGTCGTAATTCGGAATGTTTTCATGTTCATTTGATTTTCACAGGGATACCGCTCACCATCAGGTAGACCTCATCGGCCTGGGACGCTACGAATTGGTTGGTCCAACCCAACAAGTCGGTAAAGCGGCGTTGCACTTCGTTAGTCGATACGCCTCCCATCCCGATTTCGTTGGTTACGAATATGAAAGTCGCCTCCTGCGAAGTGAAGCGCAGGAATTCTTCTTTCACGGCTTGCAGCGTCTCCTCTACTTGCCGGATTCCGGCTTGGGCCTGTCGGCTTTCCACGGTGTCGGAGGGATTCGGAACCCGGGAACCCGGCTGCGGCGTATAGTCGAAAAAAAAATTCGTGGTCCACAGCGTGACGCAATCCACCAACACCGTCCGTCCCCTCAGGTCGTGGCGGCTCAGGTATTTTTCTTCCTCAATGTTGGTCCATTGCGGGCCTCGCCGTTCGCGGTGGATATGTACGCGTTGGCGGAACTCCTCGTCCCAAATGCGTGCCGTGGCCATGTAAACAGGCTGTTCGGACAGTCGCAGTGCCAACTGTTCGGCATACATGCTTTTACCGGAGCGTTCTCCTCCTGTAATCAGAATAATTCTTTTCATGTCCGCAAAGATAGCCATTTATTTTCCTATTCATGTCCGTGGTTATTGGAAATCGTTCCCTTTTTCAAAAAAAGTCCAACCGCAGGTCCGGACGCTTGTAGAGTGGGTCCGGGCTTGCGGTTGGGTATGGAGCCTTCGGGCGTTTTTTATTTGATGTTTTCCCGGATACGTGTCAGGTAGCGGTTCAGCCCTTCTTCGTCGCGCTCGTCGATGATGTGGATGAGGCTTTTCAACTCTTCGCGGATGCGCTCCACATGACTTTTGGTACGCGGGTTGAAAAGGATTTCCCGAAGGAGGCAGTCGTCTTCGCTCAGCACGCCCTGGGCTATTTTCAGATGGCGTTTGAATGTCGTGCCCGGGGCATCCTGATGTTTCATCACCGCAGCGAAGGTGAAAGTCGATACGAAAGGAATACTGAGCGAGTAGGCCATGGTCTCATCATGTTCCTCGAACGAGTATTCGCAGACATGTAATCCGAGCCGACTGTATAAGTCACGGAAAAAGATGCGTCCCATATAGTCGCCTTCGTTGATGACAATGGCGTTCTCGTGGTTCAGGCTGCCTAAGTTGGCAAACGTGGGGCCGAACATGGGGTGTGTGCTGACATAACGCATGCCTGCACCTTCATAAAACTCCTTGAATCCCGTTTTGACGGACGAAATGTCGCTCAGGATACAGTCTTGAGGCAGGTGGGGAATCACTTGCCGGAAGACATCCAGTGTATATTTCAGTGTCACGGCATTGATGACCAGTTCGGGGCGGAATGCGTCTATTTCGTCCATCGAGGTGAAACGTTGCGTATTGTACATGAACCGTAGCCGTTTGGCATCGATGTCGTATACTGCCGTCTCATGGTCGAAACTCAGCAAGTCCACGAAGAATGAGCCCATTTTCCCGGCTCCTAAAATGAGTATTCTCATGATGTTTGTTCTTTTTGTCCGTGCTTACTTGTTAATGATGTCCATTTGTTGGCGTACGCTTTCCTCGTGGATGGCTTCATAGATTTTCCTGACGAAATCTGCGTCCATTCCACAGAGTACGCCTTGCGCCCCCCGTTTGTCAAGGATTTCAGAGTAGCGTCCGGTTTGCACCACGGCCATGTCGTGTTCCTTTTTATAGGTCGCGATTTCGCGGCTCACACGCATCCTGCGGGTCAACAGGTCCATCAGGTCATTGTCCAAGGTATCTATCTGTTTGCGCAGGGCTGACAGGCTTTCTGTCATTTCCACGTTCTCGCGTACCACCAGACGGTCAAGTATGAAGTCGAGCACATCGGGCATGACTTGTTGTTTGGCGTCGCTCCATGCACAATCCGGGTTACAGTGGCTTTCTACTATCAATCCGTTGAAGCCCATATCCATGGCCTGTTGGCAGAGCGGGGCAATCAAGTCGCGGCGTCCGCCGATGTGGCTCGGGTCGCAGATGAGGGGCAAGTTGGGGAAACGGCGGTGCAGTTCGATGGGGATGTGCCACATGGGAGCATTGCGGTAGATTTTCTGGTCGATGCTGGAGAATCCGCGGTGGATGGCCCCCAAACGGGTGATGCCTGCCCCGTTGATGCGCTGTAAGGCTCCTATCCAAAGTTCGATGTCGGGATTCACCGGATTTTTGACTAAAACCGGGATGTCCACACCTTTGAGGGAATCGGCCAGTTCCTGCATGGCGAAAGGATTAGCTGTAGTACGTGCTCCGACCCAAAGTAAGTCCACTCCGGCTTTGAGAGACGCTTCCACATGCTTGGGCATGGCCACTTCGGTGGCTATCAGCATGCCGGTCTCTTCCTTGACGCGTTGCAGCCAGGGTAATGCCGTTTCGCCCATACCTTCGAACCCTCCCGGTTTGGTACGCGGCTTCCATACACCGGCACGGAATATCTTGAATCCTTTTTCGGCCAGTTGCCGGGCGGTGGCCATGACTTGTTCCTCTGTTTCGGCACTGCAGGGGCCGGCGATGACGAGGGGTCGCTTGTTTTCGTCTATTCCCGGAAGGTTCAGGGAAGTTAATCGTAAATCGTCCATATCGTTATGTTTTTAATTCAATGCTTTTTGGTGCTTAAAATACTTTCCGGATACGTTCCAAAGCTTCGGCTATTTTCTCTTTTTTGGCGCAAAGCGAAATCCGGATATACCGGTTGCCGTTACTGCCGAAGATGAATCCCGGCGTGATGAAGACCCGTGCCTCGTGCAGAATCTTCTCCGTAAGTTGTTCCACGTTGTCGCAACTTTCCGGGATGCGCCCCCAAAGGAACATGCCCACTTGCGTCGGGTCGAAGGTGCAGCCCAGTGTGCGCATGATTTCCTCGGCCAGTGCCCGGCGTTCGGCGTACACGTGTATGTTGGCTTCTTCGTGCCATTGGGCATCGTTCCGGTAGGCTGCTGCTGCGGCGAGCTGCATTGGGCGGAAGGTTCCCGAGTCGATATTGCTCTTCACTTTGAGAATCCATTGCACGAATTCCGCGTTCGTGGCCAACATGCCTACGCGCCAGCCCGGCATGTTGTGGCTCTTGCTCATGGAGTTGAACTCGATGCAGCAGCGTTTGGCGCCAGGGACTTGCAGGATGCTGAGCCGTTCGTGGTTCAGGATGAAGCTATACGGGTTGTCGTTCACGATGACAAGGTTGTGGCGCAAGGCGAAGTCTACCAGTTTTTCGTACGTTTCGCGCCGGGCGTTGGCACCCGTCGGCATGTTGGGATAGTTGGTCCATAGGATTTTCACGCCCTTCAGGTCCATTTCTTCCAAGGCTTTGAAGTCGGGTTGCCAACCGTTTTCGGGCTGCAAGTCATAATAGGTGATTTGTTGGCCGAGGATTTTGCTGAGCGACGTGTAGGTGGGGTATCCCGGATTGGGCACCAACACGCGGTCGCCCGGATTGGCCAGGGCCAACGTGACGTGGAGTATGCCTTCCTTGGAGCCGATAAGCGGCTGTATTTCGCAGGCCGGGTCCAAATCCACGTCGTACCACCGTTTGTAGAAATCGGCCATGGCCCGGCGCAGTTCGGGGATGCCCGTTGTGGGTTGGTAGCCGTGTGCGTCTGCATGTCGGGCTTCTTCGCACAGCGTTTCTATGGTTTGGGGCGAAGGGGGCATGTCCGGACTTCCGATAGCCAGGCTGATAACGTCCTTACCTTCGGCGTTCATGCGTGCCACTTCTTTGAGTTTCACTGAGAAATAGTATTCCTGTACGGAACTCAGCCGTCCGGCTGGCTGTATGCGGAATTTATATAGTTTGTCTTCCATCTTGATATTCTCCTAATATTTTGAGTTCTTTGGTCAGCGGGGTAATGGCATCTATGCTTTGTGAATAGCGGGTATAATCGTCGAAGCCCAAGTCTACGTAAAACATATATTGCCACTCTTTTCCCACGAGGGGGAGGGATTGTATTTTGGTCAGGTTCAATTTATAGAAAGAAAGGATGGACAACACCTGCGAGAGCGAGCCTTCTTCGTGGGGAAGGGTGAATACCAGGCTGGCTTTGTTGGTCTGGCGTATATCACGCAGCAGGTTGGCGCGTTGCGGTTGGCTGAAGACCAGAAAACGGGTGAAATTGTGTTTGTTGGTCTCGATGCCTTCTTCCAATACTTTCATGCCGTACAGCGGGGCTGCGAATTTGGAACAGATGGCGGCTTGTCCGCGCAGTTGTTCCCGGCTGATGATTTCCGCCGAGCCGGCCGTATCTTCTCCTTCCACGACTTTCAGACGAGGATGCCGGGCCAGGAATTCGCGGCATTGCATCAGGGCTACCGGATGGGAATGTACCTCGGTGATGTCCTCTATGTTGTCGTCCGGGAGGCAAAGCAGGCTGTGGGAAATGCGCAGCTTATGCTCGCCTACGATGGTAAGTCCACTGTCGCAAAGCAACTCGTAATTGTGCAACAGGCTGCCCGCTATGGTATTCTCGATGGCAGCCATACCGAGTACCGTACTGTCGTCCTTTACCGTGGCAAATACTTCTTCAAAGGTGGAGCAGCAGATAAGTTCTATGTCCTCTTTGTCGAAGAAGTAGTGGGCGGCCATGTCGTGGTACGACCCTTTGATACCTTGGATTGCAATTCGTTTCATTGTTTTTGTTTTGTCGTTTTTACAAAAAAGTCCCGCTTCGGTGGGAAGCGGGACCTCATGTCTTATTGGATTAGTATAATTCTCTGTTTGGTACACATACGAACTCCCGCTTCACTTTATGGCTAAAGTAAAAGTAAAAGAAGAAATAAAAATATGTGTTGAATAATTCTTTCATCTTCGTATTTTTGAATCTGTTGCAAAATTAGGGATTTTTTCATTTCCGGCAAATGTTTTCGCCGCTTTTTTCCTCTTAAACGGGAAAAATGTGAAAGAATACCTGATTTTGATTACATTTAGAAACCGTAAGGGTTACGGTTTTTGTATTGTCCGTTCATCTCTTGTTCTATGTTGCT
The DNA here is from genome assembly GCF_000205165.1 of Paraprevotella xylaniphila YIT 11841. GTDB lineage: Bacteria > Bacteroidota > Bacteroidia > Bacteroidales > Bacteroidaceae > Paraprevotella > Paraprevotella xylaniphila. The sequence continues at coordinate 82,378 of NZ_GL883811.1, forward strand.
GAACTGTCCTTCGACGGCCTTGGCTGCTTCCGGAGAGGTTTCCAACGCTTTTTTCAGGTCATCGGTCGCCCCGGCCTTGTCGTTGAGCATCAGTTTGATGCGTCCGCGTTCTTTGTATCCTTCGCTGAAGTCCGGCATGAGTTCCACGGCTTCGTCCAGTGTGGACAGTGCCCGGTCGAGCTGACGGTTGGCGGCGTATGCCGTGCTGAGTCCCACGTACGCTTCTCCCATTAGAGGGTTTTGCGTCTTCACCTTATTATAATAGGTAATGGCTGTGGGAGCATCCCCTTGCTGCAGTCGCAGTGCGGCTTTCAACATTACGGCTTCTTCGGGTGCAGGTCGTGCTTCCTCGCTTTCAAGTAAGTGGTCGATGTCGGCTTCGGCTTCTGTCAGGCTGCCCATGGCGCGGAGGATTTCTGCGCGTAACAGGTAAGCTTCCGTCAAATGGCCGTCCTGTACGATGGCTTGTGTCAACAGGGCCACGGCGTTCAGTTCGTCGTGCAAGGCATGTTTGGCTTGGGCCGAGCGGTAGAGCGCTCCGGCATGGCAACTGTCGATTTGCAAGGCGGCCTGGCAATCTTCGTCCATGCGCGTATAATCCTGCATCATTTCATCGGCACGGGCCATGGCCAACCGTACGCCGATATGGTCCGGCAGTTCTTCGGCCAGTTTTGCCAATATGCTCCGGCCTTCTTCAGCCTGTTTGTCGGAGAGCAAGGCTTCGGCCAGATAACTTGCGGTTTCGGAATCGTTCCGGAGGGCAAGTGCTTCGCGGAAACAACGTATGGCATATTTGACCTCCCCCATTTTACAGGCGCGTACACCGTCATATTTCAGTACGTTAAAATCCCGCTCGCGGCGTTTCTCGGTTTTTTCTTCCGGGGACTCTTCCCGGGCGCCGAACAATGTTTTTAGAAATCCCATTTTATTCTCGTTTTTTTCTGCGCGCAAATATACTAAAATTGCTTAAAATAACGTACATTTGTACGATAAATCATGTTTAAGCGTTTAGACTTTACTAAGTTTGCTTTTGGAAAAATAAATGGAATATGTGTGGAATAGTCGGATATATAGGTAAGAGAGAGGCTTACCCCATTTTGATAAAAGGACTTAAGCGTCTGGAGTACCGTGGTTATGACAGTGCCGGCGTGGCTTTGATCAGTAATTCGGGAGATTTGAATGTGTATAAGGCGAAAGGCAAGGTCAGCGATTTGGAACGCTCGGTGGAAGCAAAAGACGTGAGCGGGCATATCGGTATCGCCCATACGCGTTGGGCCACGCATGGCGAACCATGTGCAGAAAACGCCCATCCCCATTATTCGGCATCGGGCAACCTGGCGCTGATCCATAACGGCATCATCGAGAACTATGCCACGTTGAAGGAACGTTTGCAGCAACGCGGCGTGAAGTTCCGCAGCCAGACGGATTCCGAAGTGTTGGTGCAGCTCATTGAATATATCCAGGTGAGCAATGATTTGGATTTGTTGGGTGCCGTGCAAGTGGCCTTGCATGAGGTCATCGGTGCCTATGCCATCGCGATATTGGACAAAAGGCATCCCGAACAAATCATCGCCGCACGCAAGAGCAGTCCGTTGGTGGTGGGCATCGGGCGCGACAATGAGTTTTATCTGGCCTCGGATGCCACCCCTATTGTGGAATACACTGACAAGGTGGTGTACTTGGAAGACGGGGACATCGCCGTCATCCGTCCCGGAGACGAGCTGAAGGTGGTGGATATGGACAACACGCGCATGCACCCTACGGTGAAAACGGTGGACATCAATCTTGGCCAACTGGAAAAGGGAGGCTATCCGTATTTCATGCTCAAGGAGATTTTCGAGCAGCCGGATTGCCTGCTTGATTGCATGCGCGGGCGCATCAACATAGATGCCGACAACGTGACGCTTTCGGCGGTCATCGACCACAAGGACAAGTTGTTGAGCGCGAGCCGTTTTATTATCGTGGCATGCGGAACGTCATGGCATGCGGGGCTTATTGGCCAACAACTTATCGAGAACTATTGCCGTATTCCCGTATACGTGGAATATGCTTCAGAGTTCCGCTACCGTAATCCCGTCATTTTGCCTACCGACGTAGTGATTGCCATATCGCAGTCCGGCGAGACGGCCGACACGTTGGCCGCCATCGAACTGGCACGCAAGCAAGGGGCGTTCGTGTTCGGTATCTGTAATTCCGTGGGTGCTTCCATACCTCGGGCCACGCATACCGGGGCTTACATCCATGTGGGGCCGGAAATAGGCGTGGCTTCTACAAAGGCGTTCACGGGGCAGGTGACGGTATTAGCCATGTTGACGTTGGCTTTGGCCAAGGCGCGCGGGACGATTTCGCAGGATGAGTATGTCAAGATGGTGCGGGAGTTGGTGGCCATACCCGAGAAAATGAAAGAGGCACTAAAGGCTAATGAACAGATAGCCCAGATGGCCAAGATTTTCACCTATGCGCACAACTGCCTCTATCTGGGGCGCGGCTACTGTTATCCTGTGGCGCTCGAGGGTGCCTTGAAGTTGAAGGAAATTTCTTATATCCATGCCGAAGGCTACCCGGCTGCTGAGATGAAGCATGGTCCCATTGCGCTCATCGATTCGGAAATGCCGGTGTTTGTCATCGCCACACGCAACGGGATGTACGAAAAGCTCATCAGCAATATCCAGGAGGTAAAAGCCCGTCAGGGACGTGTCATTGCGCTCGTGACGAAAGGCGACACGAAGATACGGGATTTGGCGGACGAGGTGATAGAACTTCCCGAGACAATGGAATGTTTCGAGCCGTTGGTGGTTTCCGTCCCTTTGCAGTTGTTGGCCTACCATATAGCCGTATGCAAGGGCAAGGATGTGGATCAACCACGTAATTTGGCCAAGTCGGTCACGGTGGAGTAATCGTATTTCGGCTTATTTCGTTTTCTGGTATTTTCGTAGGAAACTTATATACAAAAATCAATCTGCGCCAAACGAAAAATCAATCAAAGGAGATTGAAAAAACGTTTGGCGCAGATTGATTTTTCATTCTCCGCAGATTGATTTTGAGGATTCAAATGCTTGAAAATCAAATGAGATTCTGTTTTTATGAATCTTTACGTTTTTTCTGTCTTGGGATGGCTTTTACGGTTTGTCCTTCGTGCAGGAAGCCATGTTTTCCGGTATAAAGCCCTTTGTGCCCGTTGGTGAACTGTGTTGGGCGCGTACACACCGTTAATTTTTGTTCTTCCGCTTGCAAAAACGATGGACTTTTACGAACTTTAATGTGAAATCGGATGGCATTTCCCCGTGGTAGAAGGCAAGGAAATGCGGGACCGGTTCTTTAAAAATAATCACAACCTAAAAAACTTAATTTACAGTTTTTCGACATGAAAAGAAAAGACTTATTGTCAATGTGTCTATGCTTGTTGGCTTTTGCGAGTGGCGGGCAGGCTAAAAGTGTGTCTACACGTATTAATTTGGGGGATACTCCATGGAAATTTACGAAAGTGGTGCGTCAGGAAATCAATTTGGCGAAAGACGCGCAGGTGTGTTTGGACGGAAAGTCCGTTCCCGTGGTTCACGACGGTGATATCCATTCGGACTGGAAACTTGGAGATGCTCCGGAAGGAGGAATATGGAGCGTGGATTTGGGCAAGTCCGTTTCCTTATCTTCTGTGAAACTGTGGTTCGACACGGACCGGACGAGGTTTGCAGAGGTCAAGTTGGAAGTATCCGCCGACGGTAGTACTTGGCAAACCCTTTCGGAAGGAAAGAAACTCTGTGTGCTCCATAAAGAGGGCGACTTTACGACCGTGGGGCATACCGGAACGGTGGGGTATACCGAGACGGTGACGGCTACTTATTTGAATTTGAAAGTTAAGGGGACGGCACGTTATGTGCGTTTTTCCGGATTGAAATGCAAGGCAGAACAGGGACAGGATGTGCCTGTAACGTTGAGTGAAGTGGAAGTGAACCCTAAAGCAGGGCAGGATTATGAACAGGCCGGGGCCATGGCTTCGCTTTCGTTCGACGATACCGGATGGCAGACGGTAGGGATTCCTCATTGTTATAATGAGCAGGACACTTATTTGAATACCAGTACGGGAGAGCGTTGTTGGCGTGGAGAAGCGTGGTATCGTAAGAAAATAACCATAGACGAAAAAGACCGTGGGCAGATGTTCTTCTTGGAGTTTCAAGGAGTGAACATAGGGACAACGGTGTATGTGAACGGAACTCCGATAAGAAGCAATACAAAGGTGAAGCAGCCGGAAGCTGTGACCCATGTGGGGAGTGCATTGCCTTTCGTAGTGGACATTACGCCTTATTTGCGTTATGGAAAAGAGAACCAGATTGCGGTAAGGGTGTCCAATGCCGAGGGCACGTTTTTCACTTGGCCCGGTTTCGGGACCAACGAAGGCTTCGGTCAGGCCATGGGAGGTATCGTCTGCCCCGTCTACCTGCACAAGAAGAACAAGGTACACATTCCTTTTGATTCTTATTCTCCTATGGGCAAGTGGGGAACTTACTTCGGGACGGTGTCGGCTACCAAAGACAAAGCCGAAGTACGTTTTCAGGTGAACGTGGAGAATGCGGGTACGGAAGCGTGCGACGTGGAGCTGCGCACATATCTGAAGGATGCGAAAGGCAAGACCGCTTTGGCTTTCAAGGACACACGTCGTGCCGCAGGCGGTCAGACCGTATTGTTTGACCGGACGGGAGTGGTGGAGCGTCCCCGTTTGTGGTATCCGATAGGGACTTCCGGTACACCTTATTTATATAAGGTGGAGAATGAAGTTTACGTGGACGGACGACTGGTGGACAGGCAAAGCCGTCTGTGGGGCATCCGGCAAATCACGTGGGACGAGGATTTTTGCTATGTCAACGGTGAGAAATGTTTTTTGCGCGGCTTCGGTTACCGGAATAATTACCCGGGATTGGGGGCCGCTGTCCCTGCGGCTTTCTGGTGGAATGACATGGCCCGGATAGCGCGGTGCGGCGGCAACACGCTGCGCGTGGGGCACCAACCGCCTTTTCCCGAAGTGTTCGAGGCTTGCGACCGCTACGGCATCTTGTTGGTTGTCAACAGCGGCGACAATGAATGGGCGTTGAAGGACGAACCGGCTATTACTTACAAAAGGGAGTACGACCGCGATGTGATGGTGGCCTACCGGAACAATCCGTGCGTGGTCATTTGGGAGTCGAATAATGGTTTGGCGTACGATGGGGAGAAATACCTGCCGTCTTATACGCTGGAACAAGTGAAGAAATGGGATTACATCCAACCGCGTCTCGTGCAGAACCGCGACGGTTACCCACCGGAGTGGGACAAGAACGAACCGGTCGTGATAGGTTATACAAACCGTTATGAGAAAGTGGAAGGAAGTCCTTCGTGGAATACGGAAGTCTACGGGACGAACTGGTCGGGCTTGCCCAGTTGGTGCATCGCCCGTTTCGACTACGATAATGAAAAAGAGTTCTCGATGGACTATGTGAATAATTATTTTGATAATATGGACAAACGCGCATGCGGATGGATTAATTGGATGTTGGCCGAGACGTACGGGGAGGGGTACACCATTTACCTCAACGGCATGCGCAACCAAAAGAGCCTTGGTTCGTGCGCCATGGACGGCAACCGCTTCCCGAAATTGCTGTACCGGATTTTCGAGAAAGCCGTTTGGGTGCCTTTCGACGAGCGTCCCGGTGTGGCCTTGCAGAGCCATTGGAACTTCCGGGGATTGCAGGACGTGGATGCGTGGAGCAACTGTCCTTATGTGGAACTCTTCGTCAACGGGGTATCCCGTGGGATTGTGGAACCGGAGGCGCGGACGCGCCGCTGCACGTGGAAAGGCATCCTATGGGAGCTGGGTACGGTCAAGGCCGTGGGGTTGGACGAACGGAAACGTCCCGTTTGCGAGGATGAGATCGCCTCTGCCGGCGAGCCGTACGCTTTGGAAGTGGAAATCGAAGAACCGACACCAAAACCGGACGGGGAAAGATTTGAATTGAAAGCCAATGCTTCGGATGCTTTCATCGCTACGGTGCGCGTGGTGGACAAGGATGGGCATTGGTGTCCTTTTGCCGACAACCAGTTGAAGTTTGAAGTGGAAGGCGAAGGGGTGTACAAAGGTTCTTACAATTTCTATGTCACGGAAGGAAAACCTTTGGAATACCATGCCCCGGGCGATACGGAGTTGCAGGCCGAAGGTGGTTTGATGCGCGTGGCGGTGCGGACGACGTTTAATCCTGGAAAAATTACGGTTAAAGTATCTTCGGGCGGGTTACGTTCAGGAGAAGCATCCGTCTGGTCGAAGAAGATTTAAGTATGGCACATTGGGCAAATATGGCCTTCCGTTCCTGTTTGCAAGGAGCGGAAGGCTTTTTTATGTCTAAAATAGCAGGACAATGGAATATATTCTATATATTTGGGCAAAGAATGCAAAGTGTGAAATTTTTAAATGGAAAATATATGGCGAAAAGCGTAAAAGAGTATATCGAAGAAAATGAAGCCCGTTTTTTGGAAGAGTGGTTCAGTCTGATTCGCATTCCGAGCGTGAGTGCCGACCCGGCGCATAAGAATGATATGGTGGCTTGTGCCGAACGTTGGAGAGATTTGCTTTTAGAGGCTGGAGCAGATGAAGCGCGGTTGATGCCTTCTTCAGGAAATCCTTTGGTGTATGCGGAAAAGCGTGTGGGGGAGGATGCGCCAACGGTTTTGGTATATGGCCATTACGATGTGATGCCTGCCGAACCGTTGGACTTATGGAAAAGTGACCCTTTTGAACCGGAAGTGCGTGACGGACATGTATTTGCCCGTGGGGCGGATGATGATAAAGGGCAGTCTATGATTCAACTAAAGGCTTTTGAGTATATGGTGCGGGAAGGGGCTCTGTGCCATAACGTCAAATTCATATTGGAGGGGGAAGAAGAAATCGGGTCTCCCAGTCTGAATGCTTTCCTGCAAGAGTACCGTGAGCTGTTGGCTTGTGATGTGATTTTAGTGAGCGACACCAGTATGCTCGCGCTCGACCTGCCTTCGCTTACGACGGGACTGAGAGGTTTGGCTTACTGGGAAATCGAGGTGACAGGGCCGAACCGTGATTTGCATTCCGGGCATTTCGGTGGAGCGGTAGCTAATCCGATTAATGTATTGTGTGGTTTGTTGGCTCGTATGACTGACGAAGATGGGCGTATTACAATACCGGGTTTTTATGATGAAGTGGAAGAACTGTCGGAGGAAGAACGTCGGATGCTGTCTGAAATCCCGTTTGACGAGGAACGTTATAAACAAGCTATCGGTGTACATGCTTTGAAAGGAGAGAACGGATACAGCACGATCGAGCGGAATAGTTGCCGTCCGTCGTTCGATGTGTGTGGTATTTGGGGCGGTTATACGGGAGAGGGTTCTAAGACCGTATTGCCGTCTAAAGCCTATGCCAAGGTGTCTTGCCGTTTGGTTCCCCATCAACAGCATGAGAAGATTTCCCGGATGTTTGTCGATTATATCGAATCCATAGCTCCGGACTACGTGCAGGTGAAAGTGACTCCTATGCACGGTGGCGAAGGCTATGTCTGTCCGATAACCTTGCCTGCTTACAAAGCTGCGGAAGAAGGTTTCACCAAGGCGTTCGGGCGAAAGCCGTTGGCTGTGCGCCGTGGTGGCAGTATCCCTATCATAAGTGATTTTGAAAAGATTTTGGGAACCAAGACTGTTTTGATGGGATTCGGTTTGGAGAGTAATGCGATTCATTCGCCTAATGAGAATTTCCCATTGGATATGTTTCGGAAAGGTATCGAGGCTGTGGTGGAATTCCATGAATCCGTGACGCTTTGAACACGTGAGACGTAAGCCTGGACGATTTCATATATGGGTATGCGGGGGAATGACGCGATTCAAACATCGGAATACGTTAAATATAATAAGGTGTAAATTAATCCGGTTGATATTTTTTTCGGTTTTTATTGGCAAACGTTTGGTGTTTACGTTAAAAGGTTGT
>NZ_GL883812.1 GCF_000205165.1 Paraprevotella xylaniphila YIT 11841
CCGCATTTCACTTTTTTGTAGTAACTTTGCGCACAAAATCAGATAAAAATCTTTTTATGCAACAGAAAATCATCATTCTTGATTTCGGGTCACAGACTACACAGCTTATCGGACGTCGTGTCCGGGAGTTGGATACCTTCTGTGAGATATTGCCTTATAACAAGTTCCCGAAAGAAGATCCGTCGGTTATCGGTGTGATTTTAAGCGGTTCGCCTTTCAGCGTATATGATAAGGAGGCGTTTAAAATTGACTTGGACGAAATTCGCGGGAAATATCCGATATTGGGTATTTGCTATGGCGCGCAGTTCATGAGTTATACTTTGGGCGGCAATGTGGAACCGGCTGGGACGCGTGAGTACGGGCGTGCCAATTTGGTTTCGTTCGACAAGGAGAATCCTTTGTTCAAGGGATTTGAGGAGCACTCCCAGGTGTGGATGAGCCATGGCGATACTATTACGAAATTGCCCGAGGGCTTTAAGGTGATAGCTTCTACCGACAAAGTCGTGAACGCCGCTTATCAGGCAGAGGGAGAACCGCTATGGGGTGTGCAGTTCCATCCGGAAGTGTTTCATTCCGTACAGGGAACGCTGTTGCTGAAAAACTTTGTAGTGGACATTTGCGGCAGCAAGCAGGATTGGAGTGCGGCTTCGTTCGTAGACACTACGGTGGCCGAGTTGAAAGCGCAGTTGGGAGACGACCGGGTGATTCTCGGATTGAGCGGTGGTGTGGATTCTTCCGTGGCCGCAGTGTTGCTGAACAAGGCTATCGGTAAGAATCTGACCTGTATCTTCGTAGACCACGGGATGTTGCGTAAGAACGAGTTCAAGAATGTGTTGCACGACTACGAGTGTCTGGGGCTGAACGTGATTGGCGTGGACGCCAGTGCGAAGTTCTTCAAGGATTTGGAAGGAGTGACCGATCCGGAGCAGAAGCGTAAGATTATCGGCCGCGACTTCGTGGAGGTGTTCGATGCAGAGGCTCGGAAAATAACCGATGCCAAGTGGCTAGCGCAGGGAACGATTTATCCCGACCGTATCGAGAGCCTGAATATTACGGGAAAAACAATCAAGAGCCACCACAATGTGGGCGGTTTGCCTGAGGAGATGAACCTGCAACTTTGTGAACCGTTGAAATGGTTGTTTAAAGACGAGGTGCGCCGCGTAGGGCGGCAGATGGGAATGCCGGAACATTTGATTACCCGTCATCCGTTCCCCGGACCGGGACTGGCCGTGCGTATCTTGGGTGACATTACGCCGGAGAAGGTACGTGTGTTGCAGGATGCCGACGATATTTTTATCCAAGGGTTGAGAGACTGGGGGTTGTACGATCAAGTCTGGCAGGCCGGTGTAATCCTGTTGCCCGTGAAAAGCGTAGGCGTGATGGGTGACGAGCGTACGTATGAACGCGCTGTAGCCTTGCGTGCCGTGACCAGTACGGATGCAATGACGGCCGATTGGGCACATTTGCCTTACGATTTCATGGCGAAGGTGAGCAATGATATAATAAATAAGGTGAAAGGAGTGAACCGTGTATGTTACGACATCTCTTCCAAACCGCCTTCGACGATAGAATGGGAATGACAATCGTATACCCACTATGAGGTAGCCGTGCGTGATATGCGCAGCTACCTTTTCTTTTATAAGGAGATATATGGTGAATGGTAGCATTGGTAGCAGCATCGGATTACCGAAAGTTTCGGTAGTCATTCCGGTGTATAATGCAGAGGACACGGTTGTAGACTGGATTGACAGTGTACTTGGGCAGGATTTTCCGGATTTGGAAATAATAGTGGTGGATGATGGAAGTAATGATGGTAGTGGAGTTTTATGTGACAACTGTGCTAGAAGAGATAGTCGTGTCAAGGTTATCCATCAAAAAAATAAGGGACGTTCTGCTGCGCGTGGCGTGGGGACGATAATGTCTCAGGCTAAATGGATTGGGTATGTCGATTCGGATGATACGCTTCCAAAGGATGCTATTTCCCGTTTGTATGCCAAGGCTATTGACGACGTGGATGTTGTTTTGGGGAATGGCTATAAATTTTCGAAGGGAAGGCGGTGCCCTAAGATTTCCATAGAAGAATTCCGTCATATGGTGGTAAGGGCGGAAGGGCCTATCGGTGTGCCATGGGGATGCTTGTTCCGTCGTTCTGTCTTGACATCTTGGGTGTGGGATATTCCTCGTGAGATCAACATGGGAGAAGACTACGTGTTTTGGTTAAGGGTCATTTTTCAAACACGTAAGCCCGTGAATGTAATATATGAGAAAGTGTATGACAAAGGGGCGGACACGACATGTGCGAATTTTAAATGGAACGCAGGTTATGCCTTAGCCATCCATGAATTACGTAAAGGCGCTATTCCCGAGCATTTGTGGGCTACATACATGTCGGATACGATAAGCGACAGGTTGGTCAACCTCTTGGATGTGGCTTGTTGTCAGCCGTGCCGCTTGTGGAGGCATAGTCGTTTCTACATGGAATTGAAGGAGGATATTGGCAAGTATGGTTATGACGTGCCATTGAAAACGAAATTATATTTGTTATTACCTTCCTTATGGATGAGGAGGATGTATTCCAAGCTTAGCGATTTAAAAAATAAGTGGATTTAGGTTAGAGGAGATGCTGTCTCTTTTTAGGGGGAGGCGGATTATATAAAAGTAATATAAAAATGGTGAAAAAAGTAGGGGCGGTTTTCGGATTGGCTGTAGTGTTTTCTTCTATTGTTTGTGCACAAAATGACTCTACATTGGTGTACAATGTGGAAATGTCTGCGAATGCCAGTTCTGGAGATTATGCACCGTTGTGGTTTACAGCCAACCGGAACGGCCTGTCAAGCCAGGAATCGAACAGTGCTTATTTGCGTGCGGGACTTGCTTACCGTAAATATTTTAATCATGGTTGGCGGATTGGAGCCGGATTGGATTTGGCTGCGGCCGTGAACAGCCCTTCCGAATTTATCGTGCAACAGGCTTATGCGGACTTTTCGTGGAGAGTTCTTAATTTGAGCATCGGGAACAAGGAACGCAATCCGTTGGGGAAGAACCCGCTGTTGAGCAGTGGCGGAATGGTGGAAGGAAATAATGCGCGGCCTGTTCCACAGGTTAGGGCAGAGATTGCGGATTATTATACGGTACCGGGAACAAAAGGGTGGTTTGCTTTTAAAGGCTATATCGCTTACGGGCGTTTTACGGATGACCGTTGGCAACGTGATTTTGCGGGGGCAAACCACCAAGCCTACGTGGAAGACATTCTTTATCACAGTAAGGAGTTGATGTTCAAGGTGGGAAACAAGGAAAGGTTTCCTTTGGAAGCAGAACTCGGCATGCTGATGTCGGCGCAGTTCGGAGGAACGCAGCATACCTTCTCTTTGAAAGACGGTGAGTGGAAAGAGACTGTGTACGAGATGCCTCATGGATTGAAGAATTATGCCAAAGTTTTCTTGGCCCAAGCCGGGGGAGACGGCACTACCGGGGGAGATCAGGTGAATGTGGAAGGCAATCATGTGGGCAGTTGGAACTTTGCGTTGAATTATTATTGGCGCGATTGGAAGTTCCGTGCATATTATGAACATTTCTTTGACGACCATTCACAAATGTTCCTCCAATACGGACGTTGGAAAGACGGGCACTTAGGATTTGAGATTACTTTGCCCCGGAACCGTTGGGTCAATACTTTGCTTTGGGAAGGATTGGCTACGAAAGACCAGTCGGGTCCTATTTTGTATGACGGAGACGAACGTTTTCCGGGAGCGGCTTTTCCGGGTATGCAAGTAAGTGCTTGTGACGATTACTATAATAATTTCTTTTACCAGTCTTGGCAACATTATGGTATGGGAATCGGTAACCCATTGTTGCCCGGACCAATCTACAACCGTGATGGCAGCCTTAAGTTCCGGAGCAACCGTGTGCGTGCCAACCATTGGGCTTTCAGCGGGACACCGTCAGACGAGTGGGCCTATCGCGTACTGATGTCATACGCGCTTCATTGGGGAACATACGTCAATCCTTTGGATAAGATATGCAAACAGTTCAGTTCGCTGTATGAAGTGACGTATTCGCCCAAGGCATTGGCCGGATGGCATTTTTCCGTTTCGGCGGCCGTGGATCACGGTAATTATCTTGGTAATAGCGGCGGTGGTATGATAACCATAAGAAAGGAGGGAATATGTATAAAATAAATAGTTTGATTTTTAAATGGATTTGTGTATGCCTGACCGTCTCATTCTGTTTGTCTTGTACGGACAAGGCACCGGAATATCCTGATTTGGAAGGATATTGGAAACAGGAGAGTATAGAGGATGAGGCTACGGACGGGCATTCGGAATGTAATCGTCTGTTTTGGGCATTTCAGCTCGGTGTGTCCGAGATTCGGGATTTGGGTGGTAACGGTTATGGGACGTACGTGTGTAGGTATGATTATAATGAAGGTTCCGCAACTTTGCGTATGTATAATTTCAGGGTAAAAGGGAATCCGTCTCAAGAGGCGGATGTAGATAAGCTGAAGCTTTTTGGCATACCTTCCGGAGATGTGACTTTTGAGGTCGTGCGGCTCGATGGTGACCGTATGGTGCTTCGCTCATCAGGGACTTCCTTGTATTTCCGTTCCTTTTAATTTTTTCCTTTTTTATATGCTCTATTTCAAAAGAAATTCATAAATTTGCAGTGCGCAAGCCGAGAGAAGGCTGACTTCAAAATATTCGTGCTGCAAAATATTAGAAAAGAGTTAGATAACTTATATTAGAACCTTTAATTTTAAAGATTAAGTAAAATGATTAAAGTAGGTATTAATGGTTTCGGTCGTATCGGCCGTTTCGTATTCCGTGCTGCTCAGAACAGAAGTGACATCCAGATTGTAGGTATCAATGACTTGTGTCCGGTAGATTACTTGGCTTACATGCTGAAGTATGATACTATGCACGGTGCTTTCGAAGGTACAATCGAAGCTGATGTTGAAAACAGCAAGTTGATTGTAAACGGTAAAGAGATTCGTGTAACGGCAGAACGTAATCCGGCTGATTTGAAGTGGAACGAAGTTGAGGCTGAATATGTAGTTGAATCTACAGGTTTGTTCCTGACTCAGGAGAAGGCCCAGGCTCATATCGATGCAGGTGCTAAGTACGTAGTTATGTCGGCTCCTTCCAAGGACGCTACTCCGATGTTCGTTTGTGGTGTAAACTTCGACAAATACGTAAAGGGTACTCAGTTCGTTTCTAACGCTTCTTGTACGACAAACTGTTTGGCTCCTATCGCTAAGGTTTTGAATGACAACTGGGGTATCACAGACGGTTTGATGACAACTGTTCACTCTACTACTGCAACTCAGAAGACTGTAGACGGTCCTTCTATGAAGGATTGGCGTGGTGGTCGTGCTGCTTCTGGCAACATCATCCCGTCTTCTACAGGTGCTGCTAAGGCTGTAGGTAAGGTTATTCCTGAATTGAACGGTAAGTTGACCGGTATGTCTATGCGTGTTCCGACTTTGGATGTTTCTGTAGTAGACCTGACTGTAAACTTGGCAAAACCGGCTAAGTACGAAGAGATTTGCGCTGCAATGAAGGCTGCTTCTGAAGGCGAATTGAAGGGTGTTCTGGGTTATACTGAAGATGCAGTGGTTTCTTCTGACTTCTTGGGTGACACTCGTACTTCTATCTTCGATGCTAAGGCAGGTATCGCTTTGACAGATACTTTTGTTAAGGTGGTTTCTTGGTATGACAATGAAATCGGTTATTCTAACAAGGTATTGGAATTGATCGCTCACATGAAGAAAGTTAACGGTTAATTCCCTTTGCTACGATAAAAATGAAGCCATCCTCCTTTTGAGAGGGTGGCTTTTTTCGTATCTTTGCTTTCATTATTATAATATGGTAAACGATGATACGATGAACTATGACCTTATTACGATATTAGGGCCTACGGCGTCGGGAAAGACTGCATTAGCTGTGGCTTTGGCCTGCGAACTGAAGACGGAGATAATCAGTGGTGACAGTCGGCAGGTGTACAGGCGTATGGATTTGGGAACCGGAAAAGACTTGAAAGACTATGTCATCAATGGTTGTTCTGTTCCTTATCATTTGATTGATATAGTAGAACCGGGTACGAAATATAATTTGTTTGAGTATCAGCGGGACTTCTTGAAAGTTTATGAAGCGTTGAAAGCACGTCGTATGCTTCCTATATTATGTGGAGGTACAGGCTTATATATCGAGTCCGTGTTGAAAGGATATAACCTGATGCCCGTACCGGAAAATCCGGATTTGCGTGCAAACTTGGCTCGAAAGAGCCTCCCCGAACTGACAAAGATACTGGGTTCATATAAGGTGCTTCATAATACGACGGATGTCGATACCGTGAAACGTGCGATACGCGCGATAGAAATAGAGGAGTATTATCGTTTGCATCCTACGGAGGCGAGGGCTTTTCCCGAAATCCGTTCCTTGGTCATAGGGGTGGACATAGAGCGGGATTTGAGACGTAAAAAAATAACAGAACGTCTAAGGCAACGTTTGGATGAGGGGATGGTTGATGAGATAAAAAGGCTGTTAGACGAGGGGATACCGGCGGAAGACCTGATATATTATGGCTTGGAGTATAAGTATCTGACACGATACGTACTCGGAGAGCTGACGTATGAGGAGATGTTCCGTGGTTTGGAAACCGCTATCCATCAGTTTGCCAAGCGACAGATGACTTGGTTCCGCGGAATGGAGCGCCGTGGCATTAAGATAAACTGGTTGGACGCAGGTTGGCCTATGGAAAAGAAAATCGGTCAGATTCAAGATTGGCTGTGTCCGTGAAGATTTAGAAGAATATTCAAGTAGAGAATAAATAGTTTTGCGTATATTTGTGCGTTTTTAGTAAATAGGATTATGGAACCATCAAGATGGGGGATTATATACTGTCCGAAAGACGGTGTCCGTCACATACATAAAGAGTGGGAGGCTATACGCTCATATTTGACGGAGAAAGGCGTACTTTATGATTTCGTGCAGAGCGAAGGGCCGAAATCCGTAGAACGCCTGGCGGGTATGCTTGCTTCAAATGGCTATACAACGATTGTCATTGTGGGAGGCGACGCTGCATTAAACCGTGCGTTAAACGGAGTACTATCGCAAGGAGAGGAGGTTCGTCGAAACGTTGCTTTCGGGGTTATTCCTAACGGTTGGGGAAATGATTTTGCACATTTCTGGGGATTTGAGGAAGATAATTACAAGCAAACGATAGATTGGCTGATAAAGCGAAGGGTCCGTAAAGTGGACGTTGGGTATTGTGTGCCGGAGCGGATAGGGGATGCCCATCCCCGTTTCTTTTTAAATTGTGTGAATGTCGGTTTGGTGGCGAACATTATGAATATCAAGCACAAGACGCGCCGTTTTTGGGGTATGCTGACCCTTTCTCATTTATCGTCTATGTTTTTGTTGCTGTTTCAGCGTATGGAACACAAGATGCATTTCAAAGTGAATTTGGATGACATCGAGAAAAGTGTAATGACGGTATGTATCAGTAGTGCCAGAGGGTATGGCCAGACTCCGAGCGGAGTTCCGTACAATGGATTATTGGATGTTTCAGTCGTGTCGCATCCGGAAATCAGCCAGATGGTGGAAGCTTTATGGATGCTTTTCCGAGGTCGCTTCTTGAATCATAAAGCCGTAAAGTCGTATAGGACTAAAGAAGTGGACTTTTTTGATAACGGAAAGGCTATGATCAGCTTGGACGGAGCGGTATGGGAGAACGGTTCTACGCCCATGAAGATAGGTATACATCAAGAATGGGTGAATTTCATCATACCGGGTTGAACGGCTCGGAAACAATAATCATGAGACCTATCCTATTTTAGATATCTTTTCCAATCTGTCTTCCGATATGATTTTGATTTTCCGGCCGTCTATCGCGATGATTTTCTCAGAGGCGAAATTAGTCAATGTACGAATCGCGTTGGAAGTTGTCATGTTGGAGAGGCTGGCCAAGTCTTCACGGGACAGATAGATGCTGAGTGTGCAGCCATCTTCTTCCAACCCGTAACTCTCCTTCAAAAACAGAATTGATTCGGCCAACCGTCCCCGTATGTGTTTTTGAGTCAAGTTGACTGTACGTTCGTCGGCTATACCCAAATCTACAGATAATTGTTTGATGAAAAACCATGCCAAGTCATTATTGCTACTTACCAACTTCGTGATGGTAGACATGGGAATCATGGCTATCGTTGAGGCTTCGAATGCGGCAGCGGCAGTCAGAAACTCCTGATGGGCAAAGTACGCACGATAGGCAAAGTATTCTACGGGCTTGATTACGCGGATGATTTGATTACGCCCGCTGACACCGTTCTTGAATATTTTTACCTTCCCGGATAAAAGACACATGAGTTGAGTCGGGAATTCACCTTCACTGTAAATCGCTTCGTTCTTTCTAAATGTATAAACTGTGAGGTTTTCTGTTAAATATTCGCGTTGTCCTGGGGTGAGTGGTTTGCATAAGTCTGAGATTTTTTCTAAAACCTCTTCCTTGTCCATGTCCTGCTTGACCATAAATCAAATCTGCTTCAAATTATGTTTTACAACACAAAATTAGTAATTCTTGATAGATTCATGAAATCTTAAGGTTATAAAAATATGTTTTGCAGCATTTTTTTATGAATCCTTAAAAAAAACTTATTCCTTATGTTCGTGGATAGCCGGATTTTTATTATTTTTGGGTTGCATAAATAAAAACAGAGACAAAATAAACAGTAAAGTGAAAACCTTATATATAATTTCTAGACTATGAGTTACATTCATTTTGATAAGACTCTGATGACCAATTTGGAGGAAGCGTTACCCAAAGAGATTTTGAGGTCTAATCGCTCGGGTGCTTATTCTTGTTCTACGATTGTGGATTGTAATACAAGAAAATATCATGGTTTGTTGGTTGTCCCGATACCGGAATTGGGCGACGAGAATTATGTGTTGTTGTCTTCATTGGATGAGACGGTGGTACAACACGGGGCTGAGTTTAACTTGGGGCTTCACAAGTATCAAGGGAACAATTTCAGCCCGAATGGCCATAAGTACATTCGGGAATTTAATTGCGACCAGGTGCCTACTACAATCTATCGTGTAGGAGGAGTGGTCCTGAAGAAAGAAAAGGTGTTCCAGCATTATGAAAACCGCATTATCATCCGTTATACGCTCTTGGACGCCCATTCCGAAACGACTTTGAAGCTCCGTCCTTTTCTGGCATTCCGTTGTGTGAGGGAGTACACGCATGAGAACACAAGGGTGAACCGGGACTATCAAGAAGTGCCGAATGGTATCAAGACTTGCATGTATGAGGGTTATCCCGAGCTTTACATGCAGTTGAACAAGAAAAACGATTTTGTTTTTCAGCCGGATTGGTATCGAGGCGTGGAGTATCCGAAAGAATTGGAGAGAGGATATGCCTTTAATGAGGACCTCTATGTGCCCGGTTATTTTGAACTGAAGATAAAAAAAGGCGAGAGTGTGGTATTTTCCGCCGGAGTGTCTGAGATAAAGACCACTCAGTTGAGACAGATAGCAGATTTTGAAGCGAAGATTCGTACTCCGAGGGATAATTTCTATCATTGTCTGGTAAATTCTGCACATCAATTCTATTATCATGTAGACGGGGAGAATTATATTTTGGCAGGCTATCCCTGGTTTAAGTGCCGTGCGCGTGATATGCTGATTGCTTTGCCGGGATTGACTTTGGTCAATGAAGAAGTGGAGCAGTTTGAAATGTGCATGAAAACGGTGGAAAAAGGCGTTCGGGAATTTATGGCCGGCGAGCCGTTGAGCGTGAAAATACATGAAATAGAACATCCGGATATTCTTTTGTGGGCGGTTTGGTGTATTCAACAATATGGCAAGATTGTTTCTTTGCAGAAATGTGTCGAGAAATACGGACTTCTGGCAAAGGACATCATGATGTATCTGAGTACAAGTTCCCATCCCAATTTGAAAGTCAGAGACAACGGATTGGTATACGCCCAGGGGAAGAGTAAAGCCGTGACTTGGATGAACTCGACGGCAAACGGCCGTCCGATAGTACCGCGAAGCGGGTATATCGTGGAGTTCAATGCCTTATGGTATAATGCATTGAAGTTTAGCGAGGAGATTTGCCGGATGGCTGGCCGAAAGGAAGAGGAACAATATTTTGCAGGGATGGCCGCCAAGGCGGAAAATTCGTTCAGAAAGGTTTTCTTGAACCAGTATGGATATTTGTTCGATTACGTGGACGAGAAAAACCAAGAACAAGACTGGAGTGTCCGTCCCAATATGATATTTGCCGTGGCACTTGACTATTCTCCCTTGCCCCTTCCGGAAAAGAAAGCGGTTTTTGATATTTGTACGAAGGAGTTATTGACCCCTAAGGGGCTTCGTTCCCTGAGTCCCAAGAGCGGGGGATATAACCCGATGTACGTCGGCCCTCAAGTCCAACGTGACTACGCCTATCATCAAGGTACGGCATGGCCTTGGTTGGCTGGATTTTATATGGAAGCCTGCATGCGTTTGTATAAAAAGAGCCGTGTAAGTTTTGTGGAACGCGTGTTGGTGGGCTTTGAAGAAGAAATGTTTTCGCATTGTATAGGCACCATACCGGAACTGTTCGACGGAAACCCACCTTACCATGCCCGAGGGGCCATATCCTTTGCGATGAATGTGGCTGAGATTCTCCGTGTGGTGAAATTAATCGAAAAATATGATATATAAAGATTAGGAGGAACTGAATATGAAAGTATTAATGTTTGGTTGGGAGTTTCCTCCTCATATTCTTGGAGGACTCGGTACGGCAAGTTACGGTCTGACGAAAGGTCTTTCCTTACAGCCAGATATGGATATCACTTTTTGTATCCCGAAACCTTGGGGAGATGAAGACCAAAGCTTTATGAAGATTATAGGTATGAACAGCGTGCCTATCGTTTGGCGTGACGTGGATTGGAATTATGTAAACGGCAGGGTGGGCAGTTACATGGACCCGCAACTTTATTATGATTTGCGCGATCATATTTATGCCGACTTTTCATATATGCATGTGGATGACTTGGGCTGCATGGAGTTTTCCGGCCGCTATCCGGACAACTTGCACGAGGAAATCAACAACTATTCCATCGTGGCAGGAGTGGTGGCCCGGCAGCAACGGTTCGACATCATTCATGCACACGATTGGTTGACCTATCCTGCGGGCATCCATGCCAAGCAAGTCAGCGGGAAACCGTTGGTGATTCATGTGCATGCCACGGACTTCGACCGGAGTCGCGGAAATGTGAATCCCACAGTCTACAGCATCGAAAAGAACGGCATGGACCATGCGGACTGTATCATGTGCGTGAGCGAGCTGACGCGCCAGACGGTAATCAACCATTATCATCAAGATCCGGCAAAGTGTTTTGCCATGCATAATGCCGTGTATCCGTTAGCTTCCGAGCTTCAGGAGATTGTGGACCAAAGGAAACCCTATTCGGAACGCAAGGAGAAAGTAGTGACTTTCCTGGGGCGTATCACCATGCAGAAAGGGCCTGAGTATTTCATCGAAGCGGCCAAGCGGGTGTTGGACCGTACACACAACGTGCGTTTTTGCTTTGCCGGAAACGGTGACATGATGAACTCCATGATTGAGATGGCTGCAGCCTACGGGATAGCCGACCGTTGCCATTTTCCCGGGTTTATGAAAGGGAAACAGGTGTTCGAATGTTTCCGTGACAGCGACGTGTATGTGATGCCTTCCGTGTCGGAGCCGTTTGGGATTTCCCCGCTCGAGGCGATGCAAAGCGGGGTGCCTTCCATTATCAGCAAACAATCCGGTTGCGCCGAGATTCTGTCTAAGTGCATCAAGGTGGACTATTGGGACATAGATGCCATGGCCGACGCCATGTATGCGCTTTGCGTGTACCCTTCCTTGCATGAATATTTGCAGGTGGAAGGAAAGAAAGAGGTGGACGGCATCACGTGGGAGAAAGTGGGCCAACGCATCCGGAAACTTTATGACGAGACAATCCAAAAATATAAATAATCTAAAATCCTAAGACATGAAAACGATATGCCTTTACTTTGAAATTCATCAAAATATACATTTGAAACGTTACCGCTTCTTCGACATCGGTACGGACCATTATTATTATGATGATTATGAGAACGAATGCAGCATAACCAATACGGTTGAGCATTCCTACCTGCCTGCGTTGCAGGCTTTGCTTCAGATGCTGAAAGAGAACCCTGGATTTTTCAAGGTCGCTTTCTCGATTTCCGGCACTGCCATTGAACTGTTGGAGAATTATGCGCCATCCGTCATAGATTTGTTACAAGATTTGAATGAGACAGGAGGTGTGGAGTTCTTGGTGGAGCCTTATTCCCACGGCTTGTCTTCCCTGGCCAATGAGGAGAGTTTCCGGGAGGAAACCTTGAGGATGTCACGAAAGATTAAGGAACTTTTTGGAAAGTCGCCAAAGGTGTTCCGCAATTCTTCTTTGATATATTCCGACGACATAGGGAATATGGTAGCTTCGATGGGGTTCAAGGGATTGCTGACGGAGGGTGCCAAACACATCTTAGGATGGAAGAGCCCTCATTTTGTGTACCATTGTTCACAGAATCCGAACCTGAAACTCCTTTTGCGGGATTATAAATTGTCGGACGATATATCCTTGCGTTTCAGTAATTCCACTTGGAGCGAGTTCCCCTTGTTTGCCGAAACCTATATGGATTGGATAGCGGCAGTGCCGGAAGAGGAGCAAGTGATTAATATCTTCATGGAGTTGTGCGCATTGGGTATGTTCCAACCGCTTTCGTCCAATATACTGGAGTTCCTCAAGGCCCTGCCGGCTTGCGCCAAGGCCCGTGGAATCTCTTTCTCCACCCCTTCGGAAGTGATAGACCATCACAAGTCGGTTGACGCGCTTGAAGTGCCTTATCCCATGTCATGGGTGGACGAAGAGCGCGACATCAGTTGTTGGTTGGGAAATGGCATGCAGCGAGAGGCTTTCAACAAGCTGTATAGCGTGGCCGACCGTGTGCGTATTTGTAACGACCGCCGTATCAAACAGGATTGGGATTACCTGCAGGCTAGCAATAATTTCCGTTTTATGACCACGAAATCCAGTAGTTGGAACATGTACCGCGGAATTTATGATTCTCCCTACGATGCCTTTACGAATTATATGAATATCCTTGGCGATTTCATTAACAGGGTGAATGGCATGTATCCTCGTGATATAGACAATGAAGAGTTGAATTCACTGCTTACGCTGATTAAGAACCAGGGAGAAGAATTGGAGGTGAAGGACAAAGAGATTGCACGTTTGAATGCCCGTATGAAGAAGTTGGCATCTGAAGGGGCGGAAACGGCCAAGAAGGTTTCCACGCGCAAGGTTGCAGCCAAGAAGTGACGCATGCCGTTCCGTGTCCCACGGTGCAGGTTTGTGCGTGGGCATGGAACGTAAGATGACAGTGGCCGACTCGCCGTAAAGAAGTGGGTCGGCCTTTCTCGTGTATAGCACCGGGGAGGGGAGGCACATGCGTGACGGACGTTTCTTTGTTGAAAATCCGGAATCTTGTAATGTTTTGGTTTATAGGTCGGTAACATTCTCCTTAGATTCGTTTTTCATTCTCAGGAGATTGAAAAATCATTCGGCTTAGATTGATTTTCCGTTTGGCGCAGATTGGTTTCCCACAGCCCTGTGTCCGTTTTTTTTTGAAAGTATGGTGAGAATTTGGCATAGGGAGGGGAATAAAAAGAACAGGTGGAGAAGCCTATGGTTTCTCCACCTGTTCTTTTTATTCCTGCCGTGGTTACGGGTAAATGAGTGGGTTAATTGAACGTACTATAAATCACTTGGATTTTAAGTTTGTCTGTTGCGCCACCCACTAACTTGGCACTTCCCAGTCCCATGTCATGCGTCACGCTGACGATATTGTTGTTGTTGTCCTGGTTGGTTTCAACAGGAATGAGTACCACCTTGTTCCAGTCCTGATGCTGCTGTTCCCAAGCTTCCGGTGTGATGCCGGCTTTGGCAGATTCCTCATTCCTCTCTCTCTTACAGTAAGATACCAAGTTGCTGATGTTGGAAAAAGTATAAGTGTTATAGCTGCTGTTGAAAGAGGTGACGTAAGATGTTTTTTCGTCCGGCACTTTTCCTTCTTCAAAGAACGTGTACATGTCTTGTTTGCGCACCAACAATAGGGTCTGGGGAACCTCGAAGGCCGATTCCTGGTTTGTGGCATTATAGCGATACAAGGAGAATTGAGCCTGGCTGATGCTGTCGTTGAGGTGTCCTTGGTAGATTTCGTTTACAGGAAGTGTGATTTCCGTAAACACTCCGGCAGGAGTTTTCAAGTAAGTGCATTGGGTGTCGTTTTCTACCAACTCGGCCAGGTCATCATTTTCCACGTAAGTGTTCTGCAAGACTTCGGGAGTAGCTGCAAAACGGCTCATACCTACGTAAACCGTGTCTTTTTCGGCATCTTTATACCTGAAATAGAGATTCATGGCTCCTACTCTCATCTTAACCATCGTACCGTCCCCGTCCGTCAGTTTGAAATAGAAGCCGGGGCATACATGGCGTATGAAATTATATGAATTCTTGAAAAAGCCCTTGTTCTCGTAGTATTTCTTTATGATGAATGTGCCGTATTCTTTAGGCAGCATGATACGTATGTTCGGAGTGTATGAGCTGCTTTCCAGATAATCGTCCGACAAAGTGAAATCCTTTGTCGTGAAGACCTTTCGTGTAATGGGCCCCGTTGCATGGCGGTTGATATACCGGCTGAAATCGGCATTGCTGTAATACGTAGTGTCCTCGCGCACGACGTTTGCGGTGTCCAATTCGTATACGTCTACTTTCATCGGATTGTTCTCGTCTCCGTAATATTTTTCGTAATATAACCTGATTTCAATGGAATCCGCTTCGATTTCTCCTTGCTCGTTCTTGACCATCAGGTCGTAAGCGGGGAATTCATAGTTTTCCAACGTGCCGAACTGCGCCAGAAACTCGGCCTTGATTTGCATGTTCGTTTCCGGGTCGGTCATACGTCCTAAGTAAGAACTGTTGCTATTGCTTAAAACGGAATCTGCCAATAGTGAGTGTGTGCTTGCTTCATATACCGAAGCGGAAGCGTTGATGTTATCGGAATCCGTGAAAATTCCGATAGTATCGGTCGTGTCGTCACAAGCCACGCTGCATAATCCAATCAACGTGATGAATGAAGTTTTGAATTTCATGTTTGCAGAGGATGATAAATGTTTTTAGTCTTCATTCTTACCTTGGCTCCATACTTTGTCGTAGAAGTCGGCAAAAGCATCGGCGTCGGCGGCACTGACGTTTTCCAACACCGGAATCTCTTTGCTTTGGGCGTATTCGGCAAAGGCTTGGAACTTGTCCGTATCGGGCACGGTCAGCCCGTCGGAATAATTGATGGCTAATTTGTTCAGTTCGTCGTATGTCACTTCCGGGCTGAAGTCTTCGAGGACAGATGCGTTCACATCCCTGAACGTTATGCAATTGCCGAAATTCGTGCCCATCGACTGTTTCAAATCTTCGGAAGACATGGAATACACGATTTTGCTGTCGCGGAACGAAGGCTCTTCCTTATAGGCGGTCTTGACATAGAGGGGAACCAAAGCTGACATCCATCCTTGGCAGTGGATGACATCCGGAACCCATCGAAGTTTCTTTACAGTCTCCAATACGCCCCGCGCATAGAATATGGCCCGTTCGCTGTTGTCCTCATATTCGTTGCCGTTCTCGTCGAGAGCCATCAGGCGTTTCAGGAAATAGTCATCGTTGTCTATGAAATATACTTGCATCCGGGCGGCCTGGATTGAAGCCACCTTGATGATGAGCGGATGGTCCGTATCATCTATGATTAAATTCATGCCGGAAAGACGAATCACTTCGTGGAGCTGGTTGCGACGTTCGTTGATATTTCCCCATTTGGGCATAAATGTTCTGATTTCTCGTCCTTTTTCCTGTATTTCCTGAGGAAGTTCTCTACCCATAGCAGCCAGTTCCGAATCGGGAACATAAGGCGTCATTTCTTGAGTAATGAATAGTATTTTCTTTGCCTTCATTGTCATGTTCACTTTTTCCTTGGCACAAAGGTACGAAAAAAGTTTGGCATTATAGCCTTTTTCAAGGGAATAGAGCTTAATTCTTTCATTAATTTCACGTATTTATTTGGCTAATGTTTTTGCTATGTGGTATTTTATATGTTATTTTGCAGAGTTTTTTAGGGAATGCAGTTTAAAATCAACCACAAATGAAGTTAATTCATACAATTGAAGATTTGCGACGCAACTTGGCAGAGGCGCGTGCAAAAGGTGAAAAGATTGGATTGGTGCCTACGATGGGTGCATTGCATGAGGGACACGCTTCCTTGGTGAGACGTTGTGTAGCAGAAAATGATGTGACCGTAGTGAGCGTGTTTTTGAATCCTACGCAGTTTAATGATAAAAAAGATTTAGAGAAATATCCTCGGACGTTGGATGCGGATTGTGCTTTGTTGGAAGGTGTGGGGGCTGATTTCGTCTTTGCGCCGTCTGTGGAAGAAATGTATCCTCAGCCTGATAGCAGGAAATTCAGTTATCCGCCGGTGGATACGGTGATGGAAGGGGCTTTCCGTCCCGGACATTTCAATGGCGTATGCCAGATTGTGAGCAAATTGTTTGCCATCGTGGAGCCTGACCGTGCTTATTTCGGGGAGAAGGATTTCCAACAGATTGCGGTGATTCGTGCCATGGTCGAAGATTTGCATTTGAAAGTAGAGATAGTGCCTTGTCCGGTTGTCCGTGAAAAGAGCGGGTTGGCCATGAGTAGCCGTAACACCTTGTTGACGGACGGGGAGAAGGCCGTAGCGGCTCATATCTTCGGCATTCTTTCCAAAAGCAAGAATTTTGCCACGAACCATACCTTGAAAGAGACCCGGCAATATGTGGTGGATTCCTTGAATGCCATAGTGGGACTGGAAGTGCAATATTTTGCCATAGTGGATGGAGGGTCTTTGCAGGAACTGGACAGTTGGTCGGATTCGGATGACATCGTAGGGTGTATCACCGTTTTCTGTGGAAGCCAGCCTATCCGTTTGATAGATCATATTAGATATAAAGAATAAGATTAAAAGCAAAAGGGTATGATGATCCAAGTGCTGAAGTCGAAGTTGCACTGTGTGCGTGTGACGGAGGCTAATTTGAATTATATGGGGAGCATCACTATTGATGAGGACTTGATGGATGCGGCTAATTTGATTGCAGGAGAAAAGGTCCAGATTGTGAACAACAACAATGGTGAGCGTTTGGAAACCTATATTATAAAAGGTGAACGCGGTTCGGGGTGTATTTGCCTGAACGGCGCAGCTGCCCGTAAAGTGCAGGTAGGAGACGTTTGTATTATCATCTCATACGCCATGATGGATTTTGAAGAAGCCAAGACGTTTGCTCCTACTGTCGTTTTTCCGGATTCAGCGACTAACCGTTTGGTGCGTTAAGGATTTGCGATAGGGGAGGGCATGCATTTGTGGAGTGCCGCCATCGTTCTTATATAATTGTTCCGGCCGACAGTGTCCGTAAAGAGACGGTCGGCCGGTTTCTTTTTTATTTCCTTTGCCCTTTTTGGCTAAACAGAAATTGTTTGCCCTGATAATAATATGAACCCTTTTAAAGTCGTGGTGATATGTGGCGATTTTATTTTAGATTTTCAGCGGTTTGACTTAGCCTGTTGAGGAATAAACTTTTAGCGAACTGTTTGAGAAATAGAAGTAACGAAACTTTGTCTTTTACCGTACTTTTGAAGTCTTGTAAGCAGGACTTTCGGACAATAAAAAAAGCCACAAATCATTGATTTGTAGCTTTTTGTCCGTTTGCTGACCATTTCTGTCCAACACGTTCAGCGGAGAGAGAGGGATTCGAACCCCCGGTGCCTCTCAGCACGACGGTTTTCAAGACCGTTGTAATCGACCACTCTACCATCTCTCCAATACTTTGTCCGGGAAACTCTCTTCCTCAAAAGCGATGCAAAGGTACGTGATTATTTTCATTCGTCCAAATTTTCAATGAAAAAAGTGCTTTGAATTTTTGATTTTATTCTTTCCCTGCTTTCATAGCCCTATGTAAGTTACTATTATTAAACGATATATAGAATAAAGTTTTAGGGCACTCTTTCAATAATCCGGTTCTTTATTTTATATAAACTCTATTATATATAAGGAGATTGGTGTTGTGTGGAAAGGGAATAGGACAGTTCTTTCGGCTACAATCTAGCCGATAGCATTTTCTTGAAGATTTCCGTTTGTTCTTTTCGTTCTTCCTCTGTAAAATCAGGATGCAGTGTTGCCAAGTAACATTTGAAGGTTTCTATGGCTTGCATACGAGCCATGGCTTTTCCTGCTTGTAAACCGCTGTGGTAAGGGGTGTGAGGCAATAGGCTGCGATTGAAATTTCCGTCACTCATGATTTTTTCTTTTAAGATGGGATAAAGTTAAGTGATTTTTTTTATTTCAACGAAGGGTTGGGAGAAATTTAGGACTAATGGGGTATATTTATGAGACAATTTTAGATTCATCTCTCCCGGGGAAACCGGGAGAGATGGGTGAAGTGTATCATTGTCATATTTTGGTCTTAAAGTATAACCACTTCACCTTCTATATGAGGTAGAATGGTTACAAGTCGTTTAATATTAAATAATTGGCTTTGTCTATGACAGTCGTGTCCAAAGAAGCCAGATAAATCTGTGTGGTGGTTTCGGAATCATGTCCCATTCCTTCGCTGATGATGGATAAAGGTATGTTTTTACTTTTAGCGATGCTCGCCCACGAATGCCTTGCAACGTACATGGACAAGGGGTGGGGGCTGTGTACGAATACGGACAGAATCTTGAGTTTCCTGTTTACCAGTGTGAGAGAGTTACGGTATTGTAGGCGTTCGTTTTCATTGGTTGATGTAATGATAGGGAGTAGGTATTCTGTCGGGTTAGGAGGGTATTTTTCTATAATCTCCTGCATGCATTGTTCCCATTTGATGGAAAGTTGCTGTCCGGTCTTTTTTCTGCGATAGGTCAGTATGCCGTTGTGCAAATCCTTTTTTTTCAGATATGCCATGTCTACAAAAGACATGCCTCGCGTGTAGAAACTGAAAAGGAACATGTCGCGGGCGTAGTCTACCGAACTTCCGGTCAGGAGTTCCTTTTCTTTTATCTGCCGGATGATAGGTTGGGGAATAGCTCGTTTTATGGTTTTCTCTATTCCGGTGTATACGTGGCGAAAGGGAAAGCGTTGTGTGGTCAGTTCTTTCTCCACTGCCCGGTTGTAAACAGCTCTTAAGATACGCATATAAAAAGATATGGTATTCAGGCTTAATCGTCCTTTTTTTAAGTATGCCTCATAGGCTTCTATTGTTTCCTGGTTCATCTCGTCCAGTATGATTTCTTCTCCGTTTTTGAAACGCATGAAGCTGTTCAGTGTGCATTGATAAGTTTCTCCCGTGCGTATTCTTCCTTGTTCTTTCAGATGACGGATGAGCGAGGTCATGAAACCGGTCAAAGTGTCGTTTTCACATCGCTTACGATAGAATCGGAGAAGCTCGTCAGTACTGTATGGCTGCCCTTTGCGCGTCAGGTTGGCAATGCACTCATTCAGACGGAACAAATCCTGTTTGATTTCATGTCGGTAGCGGGATAATATGGAATGCCTGTCCGGTCTGGAAGGAGATGGTGTGATGCGTGCGGTACGTGCGTTCCATTCGTCGGGATAGACTTTATACTTAGTCTTTTGTGAGCGTACGATACGACGGTGGATAACTTGCAAATAAAGAGTTCCTGTTTTTCCTTCGATAATCGAGGGTCTGAATTTTACTTTAACTGATGCCATTTGTATGTTTTTTAGTTATGGATTTATGGGCAAGTCTTAAAAAAGGGCTTGCCGTGAAATAAGTTCAAATGTCCAAACCAATTTAAAACATGCTGTAGACGTTGGGCATATCCGGTGTTTTTTATAATTTTGCCCGTCTAAATCGAACACTTATAAGAAATGGGAACCAAGAACGCTTTAACAGAAAAAGTCTATTCCGGGAAAGATATCATGCGTATTGCTTATCCTATTCTGATCAGCCTGTTGATGGAACAGATGATAGGAATGACGGATACAGCTTTTCTCGGCCGGGTGGGAGAAGTGGAACTGGGAGCAGCTGCCATTGCCGGCATCTACTATCTGGCTGTTTTCATGATGGGTTTTGGTTTCGGCGTCGGGGCCCAGATTCTGATTGCCCGTCGTAATGGGGAGAAGCATTACGACGAAATCGGCGAAATCTTTTATCAGGGTATTTATTTCATGTTGGGGTTGGCTTTGTTCGCTTTCCTGCTCACCAAAATCATTTCTCCGTTTTTGTTGCCGGTTATTGTGTCGTCGCCTCATATCTGTGAGGCTGCTCTCAGTTATATAGACTGGCGTATTTTCGGTTTTTTCTTTTCCTTCATAGCTGTAATGTTCCGGGCGTTTTTTGTTGGTACGACTCAGACTAAGACGCTGACACTGAACTCTGTGATAATGGTCTTGTCCAATGTGGTGTTCAATTATATATTGGTGTTCGGAAAGTTCGGCTTTCCGGCATTGGGGATTGCCGGGGCCGCCATCGGTTCGTCGTTGGCGGAGTTGGTTTCAGTCGTATTTTTCATTCTTTATACCTATCGTCGTGTGGATTTGGTCAAATACGGTTTGGTTCATCCTGTGCGTTACAGTTGGTGTAAACTTCGCAGGATGCTTGACGTGTCTTTTTGGACGATGATACAGAATTTTATCTCTCTTTCCACCTGGTTCTTGTTCTTTCTTTTCGTGGAACACCTCGGAGAGCGTGCTTTGGCCGTAACCAATGTCGTACGCAATATCTCCGGAATACCCTTTATGGTTGTGGCTGCTTTTGCTTCCACGTGCAGTGCCCTGGTCAGCAATCTGATAGGCTCGGGAAGAGAAGACATGGTGATGTCCACCATTCGTCAGCACGTCCGTCTGACTTTTATGATAGTGTTGCCGATGGTAGGATGTTTTGCTCTTTTTCCGAAAGTGATATTGGGTGTTTACACCAATATACCGGATTTGATTGCTGCCGCTATTCCTTCGCTATGGGTCTATTGTACGACTCCTTTGCTGATTGCTCCGGGAAATATTTATTTCCAGGCCGTTTCCGGTACGGGTAATACCCGCAAGGCTTTTATCCTGGAGATGGTGACATTGTCGTTTTATACCTTATATATATACGTTACCATCCAGCATTTGCGTTTCGATGTGGCTTGGTGTTGGACATCCGAGCACGTATACGGTTTTTGCATCCTGTTGCTTTGTTATGCCTACTTGCGTGGGGGCCGTTGGAAGTTGAAGAAGATATAATGTGTTCCGGTTCTTGTTCTGGTAAACATTTATCGGTTCAGGCTATCCGTACGGACATAAGTCGTGATTTGCCCGTTCTTTTCTAAGCTCAGCATTTTTTCGTCCACGTCTATAATCTTAAACGCCGTTCTCTCTGGTCGTTTTTGGGCCATGCGTTCGAACAATTCTTTTACTAAGGTCTTGTTTTCCTCCGTTATGCTGTCGCCGAATTCGTAAGTCGTGTTTTGAATGTCGTTGGCGATAATCAGGCTGTCGCCGTCTACTTTCCAAGTTCCGGGATGTTTTATGATACAGTCCATGGTGCCGGCTCCAGTCGTATTCATAAATGTGTGGTCGGCATGAAATTCAAAGGTTTGTCCGGGCAGGGCCGGATGTTCGTATATTCCTGCTATTCTGCTTTCGGTATCATTCTGGCAACCGATGGTTATGAAAGCGGTTGCAGCCATTAGGGCTGCCATGAGACAGGCTCTTTTCATCATTCATTATTAATTAATCGTTAAACTTATCGGGCAGCTCTGAGCCGCATCCTATCTTATCCAAAGATAGCGATTAATCACAGGAGAATTACTGTAAAATCCCCAAAATATTGCAAATTATTCTTATTTGATTTGCCGGACAAGGTGTTGGCTTGTCGGGTTATATAAAAGCAGAAACGGTCTCTCCTTCACGGAGAGGCCGTTCTTTTAGTCAGTGAAAACACTGACTTTTCATAGTTGAGGTTTCCTTATTTAGATTCAATTCATAGTTTTTTCCTTGATTTATGTTTCTTTGTCCAGAATGAAACACAGGTTGCTATCTCTTAGGGTCGCGTTTGCTGTGTGGGGCTGCCGGACTTCTTTTGACCGAGGGTGTCGGTTTAGAGAAAGACGAACGTGTAGGACTCCTTTGTATCCGTTGTGTACTTTGCACTCGCGGAGACATTGGCGATTTTGCCGTTGGGATTTCCGGGTGCACCGATGGACGGTTTACTGTTGTCCGGGTGGAACTCCGTCTATTGTAGTGGCTCTTCGTCCTCAGGTTCGTCACCGGTTCTTCCCGTTTTCTGTTGTCCGAATGTGGCCGTACGACGGGCGGTCGTTTATTGTCGTTGTCCTTTCCTACGACTTGATTTCCAGGTTTTTGTACGGAGGTAAAACGGAAACCATTACCATGGTGCCCGTTCGGGCGTTGTCCTGGTCGTGGCGGTCTGCCGGGCGATTCGAAATGAAAACCAGAACCACCGTTGCCTTTGTGTGGCCCGGGACGGTGAGGTGGCAGGGCAGGACGCCCCGGTAACGGGCCTCTGTGTTCCCCTCTCAATCCTCCGTTCCATACCGGGCGCCGGTGAGCGTAGAAGCTCTGCCGATGCTCGTGCCGGTAACGGTAGTGTCCGCCCCTGTACACCCGGTATACCCTTGGTGGACTGTAATAGAAGCGGCTCGGGCTGTAAATGGTATACACCGGTAAGAACCACCCCGTAGCTCTCCATATCACAGGACGAAAAAAGTAAGTGGTAGCCTGAAACAAAGCATACTGCCAATCGTAGAGGATAAAGCGCAAATCGGCGTTTCTGTATTCCAGATACACGCTCGAAGCGTCGCTTGCCGTCCTGATGTTCATCAGGTAATCCAGATTGATTTCGTAGGCGTCGTTGTATTGTTGGTCGTTAAGGTTCAGTTCATACGCCATCTTGTCCGTCAGGAACCTGGCCCGGTCGCGGGCTTCTTCGTAAGACATGGCATTAAGGCTGGCCAGTCCGAAGCATAGAGCAGTAATCAGTCCTAATAACTTTTTCATGTCTTTTTTGTTTAACGGTTCGTACTTCATCTTTTCTACATTGCAAATATCCGGCTTTTTCATGGAACGTGAAAAGGATTTTTCCTATTTTGCGGTAGGCGTTTCCCTATCATACAAGAGGAGAATGTTTTTGGGAAAAGATTGGTTAATAGACTTTAAAAATGGGGGGGTAAAAAGAGAAAGTTAAAAGAATTATCTTCGTTCATCATTTAAATCGTTACTTTTGAGAAGGCAAGATGGGAGGCTTGCGAAAGCCTTATTTTGATAAATGGAAAAACAAGGAAGCCGAATGGAAGGACTTTTAAAAGCGATATGGGTGTGGGGGCTGTTGTTGGGTTTATCGTCCGGGGCTGTGGCTCAGGCTCGGCAGGAGGTAGCGAAGGAGGACACGGTTAAATCACGCACCATTGCCCTTTGGGGGCATGTGAAGGACGGTTTCACCTATGCCGCCCTTCACGGCACGTTCGTCACATTGATGCGCGAAGACAGCACTGTGGTGGATACCATGCACGTGCAGTGTTTAGATTCCGGCACACCGCAGGAAGACACCTATTACAGGTTCAATGTACCTCCCCGGAGGGCGCGTTACATCATCAAAGCCGAGCATCCCGATTACTATCCGGAATACGTGGACTGCACGGTGCGTTACGTGGCACGCAATTCCTACGTTGATGCCCGGCATCATGAGATGCGCCGTCGTCCGCGTTCGTCGTTTGCAGACCGCAGTTTGGGAGAAGTGGTGGTAAAGGCTACCAAAATCCGGGTGGCTTACCGGGGCGATACGGTGGTCTACAATGCAGATGCCTTCAACTTGTCCGAAGGGGCGATGCTCAATGAACTGGTCCGCCAGTTGCCCGGAGCGGAATTGAAGCCGAACGGCGAGATTTACGTCAATGGCCGCAAGGTGGATTACCTGACGCTGAACGGTACGGACTTTTTCAAGGGCGACAACCGTAAGATGCTCGACAACCTGCCTGCCTTCACGGTGCAGCAAGTGAAAGTGTATGACAAGACGACCGACCGCAGCGAGTTTCTCGGTTACGACACGGAGAAAAAAGCCTACGTGATGGATGTGAGCCTCAAACGCGAATACAACACCGGCTATATGGCCAATGTCGCGGCGGGAGGTGGTACGGACAGCCGCTATGCCGGACGGGCTTTCGGCCTGCGTTATTCCGATCGCTCGCGTGTCACCCTTTTTGGCGGGATGAACAACACCAACGTTTATAATGATCGGCCGGGCGAAAACGGCGAATGGCCGGAGGAAAGCCTGACCAACGGTGAGTTTGTCACCCGGCAGGTCGGTGGGGAGTTTTTTTGGCAGAACAAGGCGAGGGGCATTGAGGACAAACTCACGGCCAATGCCGAATGGAGCGACCAGTTCGTCAACCAAAAGTCGGCGACAGAGGCTTATCTGCCGCAAGGCAACCGTTACACCCGTTCTTCTTCCCTTCAAGACGTGGATTATACGGGGGTGAATGCCAATAACTGGTTGACGTGGAAAACAAAGGACCATTTGCTCACCGTGCATTCCTACGTAGGTTACGATTGTACGGACATGCGCGGTCATGCCCGTGATGCGGCTTTCGACGCCGACCCTTCGGCCGTGGGGGGCATCGACGAGGTGCTCGATTCCGTTTTTCTCCTTCCTTCGTCCGGAAGCGCACGGATGCGTTGGCTGAACCGCTCTTCCACCCGGTCGCTTTTCGAGGAATGGAAGTACAATGTGGGGCATGACATGATGTGGGACGCCAAGTTGCCGTGGGGTGACAATCTCCAGTTGCGATTCACCGGCTCTCTCAGCCGGACGGAGAACGACCGTTTCGAGCATTACCTGCTGGATTATGCTTCGTCCGAGTCCGAAGCCGACCGCCGCAACCGTTACGACCGCAGACGTCGGCGTAATTATTATTACCAACCCTCGGCGGAATACACTTTCAACTTTCCGAACGACTGGCATTTCCTTACCTATTATATATATAAGCAGGATTATCGTTCCGATTCCTCGCCACGCTATCGTCTGGACAGTCTGGCCGGTTGGGAGGTGGGAGCGGTTCGGCATTTGGGCGAATTGCCTTCCGCACGCGAATTGTCCGCAGCATTGGACGTGCCGAACAGTTACTACCGGCATGACCTTTCTCGGGTGCATACTTTAGGGCTGCGCACGTTCTATTCCCGGCGGACGGAGGACAAATACATCTGGTTCAATTTCCATTTGCCTTTCACACAGTCGAAGGAAGACATGCGCTACCGCCGGGAGGAGATAGATGCCGGCCTGCAACGTCGCGTGTTCCGTGTCCAGCCCGATTTCACTTATTTGGTCTATTGGTTTGGAGGTACAAGATATTTCAGG
Organism: Paraprevotella xylaniphila YIT 11841; assembly: GCF_000205165.1. GTDB lineage: Bacteria > Bacteroidota > Bacteroidia > Bacteroidales > Bacteroidaceae > Paraprevotella > Paraprevotella xylaniphila. Next base: position 25,486 of record NZ_GL883812.1, read on the forward strand.
ACGTTCATGGTCAATGCCGACATGGCTTTGGGCACGCCCGACCTTGTGAACCGTTTGTCTGTCCGAGATGCTTCCGATCCCTTGCATGTACGTGTGGGGAATCCGCACCTGCAAAACAGTTGGCGGTATAACTTCCGCACGGGATTCTTGCACCGCAGCTCGGAGAAAAAGTGGTTTACACAAGTGAACGTGAATGCCTGGCTTGGGGTGAACGACGTGGCACAGGGGTTCAGCTACAATTCCGAAACCGGAGTGTACACCTACCGTCCGCAGAACGTGGACGGTAATCGGGGCATCAATGGAAGTCTGGCATTTCAGAAAGAAGGTATGGCCGAATATTGGAATGTGGGAGCGAATTTGAACTATGACTTTCACCGTAGCGTGGACCTCTCGTCCGTGGAGGGGATGACGGAGAGCGTGTTGAGCAAGGTGCACAACCACGAGACGAAGGCCTACCTTTCCACCGGTTACCAGCGCGGAAGTCTGACCCTGAATGTGGGATGCGATGCCACTTACCGCCATGCCGACGGCAGCCGGGCGGACTTCAACACCGTGGATGCTTTCGATTTCCGTTACGGCCTTTTGGGAGAATACACGATGCCGTGGAAAATCCACTTGTCCACCCGTTTGAACATGTACAGCCGCAGGGGCTATGACGAAGCCGCCATGAATACGGACTATCTGATATGGAACGCCTCCCTTTCGCGTTCTTTCCTGAAAGACCGCCTGATGGTGAAGGTGGAAGGCGTGGATTTGTTGCGCCAGATGCGTTCCGTTTATATGGACGTGAACGTGCAGGGGAAGACAGAGACTTATTATAATATCGTGAAAGGCTACTATATGCTTACTTTGGGGTGGAAGTTGACACGAAATCCTAAAAAGCGGGAGTAAGGCGTGCAAAATGTCATTTCCGACCCGGTTTTCGGCCTGTCTGAAAAAGGAATCCAGAAAGAGAATGTGAAAAACAATTTATCCGGAATGCTTGTATGAAGCATTCCGGAAGGGTGTTTCTTAAAAAAAAGGGATTTTTCTCAGCCGAATGAAAAATCGTTCGGCTGAGATTGGAAAATCGTTCGGCTGAGAAAAGTTTGAGGATGTCAGCCGACAAGGGAAAAAGCGGGCTTCAATCGTGAAAAGACGAGGCTTTCACGGGCAGATTTGCCTCCTTTTTTCGTCTTTTATGAATTATTAGACCCTTTTTTCGTACAAGAGTCCGGGTGCAAAATGTCAGTGAATTGCTGTAAAGGCAAAACGGATAAATCCGTTATGGCGGAAGTCAGCGGACAGTCTCTGTCTTTATTTCCCGTTTTGCCCCGTTCGGATGCCAGAATGATAAAATCCCGATGTGGGAGAATCATTTATTTGCAGTCAAATCCCACTCTGGGTGTGTATGGACGAAGGAGGAGGGGGCAGAATGTCAAATTGCCAGGATATGGCATTTTGCCAGAAAAACGCTATCTTTGCCGTAATAAAGACCAAAGGTTGCGGATATGAGGATAGCAGTATTGATTTCAGGCGGAGTGGACAGCGCAGTGGCCGTCCATCGGATTTGCGAAATGGGATATAAGCCGGATTTGTTTTATATTAAGATAGGAATGGAGGGCGAAGGGCTGAGCTGTACGGCCGAGGAGGACATAGAGCTTTCTACGGCTACGGCACGCCGTTACGGCCTGCACCTTGAGGTGGTGGACCTGCAAAAGCAATATTGGGAACTTGTGGTGGGCTACGCCATGGAGCGTGCCCGGCGGGGACTGACCCCGAATCCGGACGTGATGTGCAACAAGCTTATCAAATTCGGATGCTTTGAACAGGAGGTGGGACACCGGTACGACAAAATCGCCACGGGACATTATGCCACGGTACGCGAGCGGGACGGTAAGATATGGCTGGGTACGGCACGCGACCCCGTGAAAGACCAGACGGACTTTCTGGCGCAGATTGACAGCTTGCAGGTGGCAAAGCTGATGTTTCCTGTGGGCGACCTGATGAAAGAAGAGGTGAGGCGCATTGCGGAAACGCAGCGTCTGCCATCGGCCAAACGCAGGGACAGTCAGGGCATCTGTTTCTTGGGACAGATAGATTATAATGATTTCGTACGCCGTTTCTTGGGCGAACGGGAAGGGGCGGTAGTGGAAATCGAAACCGGACGTCGCATTGGTACTCACAAAGGGTATTGGTTCCATACCATTGGCCAACGCAAGGGCTTGGGGTTAGGGGGCGGACCTTGGTTTGTGGTGAAGAAGGATGTGGAGCAAAACATTCTTTACGTGTCTCATGGTTATGACACGCTTTTGCAGTATGGACATAGTTTTAATCTGAAGGACTTCCATTTCATTACGGGAAACCCGTGGGGCGACGCGCCGGAAGTGGATGTCACCTTCAAGACGCGCCACCAGCCCCATTTCATGAAAGGCCGCCTGTATCGCGCAGGGCACGGCTACCGGTTGGAAAGTCCCGAAAGGATACAGGGGATAGCTCCCGGACAGTTCGGTGTAGTGTATGATGCGGCGGCAGAGATTTGCATCGGGAGCGGCGAAATAGGGGTTTAGCCCCTTTGTTGTCCGGTATTCTTTCGGGGCTTCCGGCTATATGAGCGGGAGGGTCACGAACCGGGTTTCCGGATATTCCTTCTCCAGTAAATGGCGGATGTAGCTTTCCGTGTCGCGCCGGATGATGTCGTCTTTCTCTTCGGGGTATAGGTTGTACACGACCGTGTGCAGCCGGATATTCCGGCGTGCGATGGCTTCCAGACTCAATAAGGTATGGTTGATGCTTCCCAATTTGCCGGAGGTGACGAAAATAAGCGGGTAATGGTGACGGGCGATGTAGTCGATGGTCAGCAAATCACGGGTGAGGGGCACCATCAGGCCGCCCGCTCCTTCCAACAAGACCGCATCGTAGGTCTCACTGAGCCGTTGCGTGGCACGTTCTATCTTGTCGAAATCCACCGGACGTTTGTCTATCTCGGCCGCCAGATGCGGAGAGCAGGGATAGCTGAAAATTTCGGGCATGGTCAGTCCTTCGGCATCCTCGGGCAGCAGTCCCGTACCCATGATGCAGCGGTGCAGTTCGATGTCTTCCGAAAGTCCGGTATTACCCGTTTGGATAAGTTTTTGCGTAATCGTACGGATGCCTTGTCCGTTCCATGATTTGGCCAGATAGCCGGTGGCATAACTCTTGCCAATGTTGGTATCGATGCCACTTACGAAAAATACGTTTTCTTTCATTGTTCTTGTTTTTTGCAAATCATATAAATAGGGTGGTAAGTCAGGGAGACCGTTCCGTCCGGTGCGGCATATTGCCGGTGGTAGCGTCGGCAGAAGTCTTCCAGTTGTCCTTTGGTCCATTTCCGGTTCCGTATGCCCGTCACGCCGGTGGCCTGCAAGTGTTTCAGCACATCCAAGGGTGAGGGGAATGTGAAATGCAGGATTTCTTCCCGGCTGTACACGATTTGGTATACGCCCGAAAGCATCCGGCGCAGTTCCTCTAATGAGCGGTAGGGCAACGCTTCGGAAGTGAGCGAGGCCACTTCCCTTACGTTCTGTGGGCCGAAAGTGCTGAAGGCCAGATAGCCTTCCGTCTTCAGCAAGTCCTTGCATTGGCAGAGGAACCGTTCGGGATGCTCGAACCATTGTATGGCCGAGCATGAAACGATTAAGTCCTGTCCCTTGGGGAAAGGCAGAGGCTCTGCGTCGCAGGCCCGGAATTGGAATCGGGGAGTGTCCGGCAGTCCGGACAGGTAAGGCTCCACTTCCGGGCAGATGTCGTTCAGGAGCAAGCTTCCGGGACGGGCATCACGGAGATATTCACGGGTGAACAGCCCTGTCCCGCATCCGATTTCAAGCACGTTCCAACCGTTGCTGTCGGGGATGTGGTTTTTGATGGCCCCGGCCATGTGCCGGGCCACGTGTCTTTGCATTTCGGCTTGTCGGTCGTAGCTGCCGGCAGCTTTCGCAAAACGTTGCCGTATCAATGCCTTGTCCATTCTTCCCCCTTTCCTTCAAGCAGACGGCTGAACAGCGGTGTATCGTAGTGTTCGGCTTCTGTTTCCATGATTTCTGTTCCTTGCCATGCCTTGTGTTGGTTGCGTGGCGGAAATATTTTGTCCCGGTTTCCTATGATGGCTTTGTCCCAGGTGAAGGAAGGGGCTGCACATGTGGTTATTACCTGTGCCAGTGCGGCCAGTTCTTCGCGGAGCTCTTCCGCCGTACGGGTGGGGGCATGGGACAGGAATTCTTCCGTTTGTCCGGAAGAGCCGCACATCCTGCGGCGGAAACGTGCTAACGTGTCTTCCGAGAAATGCTCCAATGTGCCTTTGAAAATCATTTCGGGGATTCCCTGCCGGTCGTCTATCGGGAAAGGCGTCCCGTTGACAGCCAGTTTCATTTGCCACGGAAAGGAACGCTCTGCGAAGACCCGGCTTGCCGCCCACACGCCCATCGACCATGCCAACAGTCTGATTTCTGTGTAGCCCTTGATTGAGGCATAGTCGAAATCCAGTGTGCGGTAGTCGAAGCAAAGCAGGTAGTCATAACCTTCTTCCACGGGGCGTCGGAACAGGTTTTCTTCGCTTCCCCATCCGGCAAAAAACAACATGAGCCGGGGATTTCCTTCTTTCTTTATGAATGTTTGTTTCATTTTTGTTCTATCTTTAAAGTGTAGCCAATGTCGTGCAGAGACGGTCTGTCTCCTCGTCGGTCAATGCCGCGGTGAGTGAAAGGCGCAGGCGCGAAGTCCCTTCCGGCACGGTAGGTGGACGGACTGGCAGGACATAAAATCCTTTGCGTTGCATGTCTTCCGCTTTCAGGATGGTGTCGCGGCTTTCTCCTATTACCACGGGAATGATGTGACTCGAAGACGGGCAGGATTTGCCACTCTCTTGTATCGCTTGCCGCACGTGGAGCGAATGTTTGGCGAGCCGGTCGCGGCGCTCGCCCCACGTGTCCAGGCGGGACAGCACGAACTTTGTCCACGCGGTATTGAAGGGAGGCAAGGCTGTGGTAAAGATCAATGTACGCATGCGGTTGACCAGATACTCCCTTATCGTTTGGCTGCACACCACGTATGCCCCTACTGAGGCCAGTGCTTTGCCGAACGTGCCGCACAGAAAGTCTATGTCCTTCAGGCAGCCTTGTTCTTCGGCTATTCCCAGTCCCTTTTGTCCGCGTACTCCGACGGCATGTGCTTCGTCTACGTAAAGCATGACGTTGGGATATGTTTTTTTCAGCTCGGCCAAACGGGAGAGGGGGGCCACATCGCCGTCCATGCTGAAAATGCTTTCCGTCACGATGATGATTCTGGAAAAGTCATGACGGTGCTTTTCCAACAGGGCTTGCAGCTGCGTATAATCCTGATGACGGTAGCGGATGCATTTTGCAGCCGACAGGCGGATGCCGTCTATCAGACTGGCGTGTACCAATTTGTCGGCCAGTATCAGTGTGCTTGCGTCCGTCACGGCAGGCAATATGCCTGTATTCAGATGATAACCGCTGGAGAAGACCAGTGCCCCGTCCCGTCCGAACAATCCGGAAAGCATCTCTTCCAGTTCGTCGTGGACGGGAAAATTGCCTGTCAGCAAACGTGAGGAGGAAGCCGAGAGCAAGAAATCGCGTTCGGAAAGGCCTTTCATGAATTCATCGCGTAGTGACAAGTCGGAGGCCAGGCTCAGATAATCGTTGGATGACAAGTTCAACATGTCGGTATCGTTTCGTATCATCCATTTGTCCCGGTGCCCGGCTTGTGGCAGGTTTCGCAAGTTGCCTGAACGTTGCAAGGCTTCGAGCGTGTCGGTATATATTTTCTCCGGTGTTTCCATTTTCGGTGTGTGGTTTGTTACGGTTTATAATGGCTGCCTTTGTCTAGCGGGTATTTCTCTTACGATTTTCAAGAGTCCGCTTGTCAGTTTTGTCAGTTCCTCCGTCCGGATGACAAACGGAGGCATCACGTATACCAGCCGTCCGAACGGGCGTACCCATATTCCCTCTTCCACGAACCGGCGTTGCATCCATGCCATGTCCACGGGATGTTCCATTTCTATCACTCCGATGGCACCTAACACCCGTACGTCGGCCACTTGGGGCAGGTCGCGGGCCGGAGCCAGTTCCCTGCGGAGCTGACTTTCTATGCGTAGTACTTTTTCTTTCCATCCGTAAGACAGGAGTAGCCTGACGGAAGCGCAAGACACGGTGCAGGCCAACGGGTTGCCCATAAACGTAGGGCCGTGCATGAAGGTGTGCGGGGCGTGGGCTGAAATGCAGGTGGCTACCCGGTCAGTCGTCAGTACGGCGGAAAAAGTCAGGTAGCCGCCCGTCAGGGCTTTGCCGATGCACATGATGTCGGGTTCCACTCCGGCGTGTTCCCATGCAAACAGTTTTCCCGTCCGTCCGAAGCCGGTGGCTATTTCGTCGAAGATGAGCAGCAGGCCGTATGCCTTGCACAACTTTGCCGCCTCGCATAAATAGCGGGGATGGTAGAAACGCATCCCTCCTGCACCTTGTACGACGGGTTCCAGTATCAGTCCGGCCAGTTCGCTATGGTGCCGCTCTATGGTCTCGCGCAGCGGAAGTATGTCTTTTTCGTCCCATTCCCCGTCGAACCGGCATTGGGGAGCCGGGACGAAATGCCGTATGGGGAGGGCGGAGCCGAACAGGCTGTGCATGCCCGTAACGGGGTCGCATACCGACATGGCGTTCCATGTGTCGCCATGGTAACCGGAACGGATGGTCACGAAGTTGTTCTTTTCCGGCTTCCCGGCAGCATATTGGTATTGTGCGGCCATTTTCAATGCGACTTCCACGGCCACCGAACCGCTGTCGGCATAGAATATCTTTTGCATGGAAGGAGGGGCTATGTCCAATAGCAGTTTGCCCAGTTCGATGGCCGGTTCGTGTGTCAGTCCGCCAAACATGACATGGGACATGTTCCGCAACTGGTTTTCCACGGCACGGTTCAATACCGGGTGGTTGTATCCATGCACGGCGCACCACCACGACGACATGCCATCCACGAGTTCCGTGCCGTCTTCCAGCGTAATGACACAACCTTCCGCCCGTCTCACTTTGTAGGTTGGGAGCGGGTCAATCGTGGAGGTATAGGGGTGCCACAGGTGTTCCCGGTCGAAGTTGTCGGTAATCAGTTCATAATTCATAGCCCGTTTCTTTGATTCGTTTTACATCTTCTTCTACATTTGATCCTATCGTCGTAAGCAAGTCGCCTGCGATGGCCGAGTTTATTCCCGTGTACATGGCCCGGCGTACCGTTTCGTCGCCCAGTTGGGAGCGTCCTCCGGCAAACCTGAGATATGCGGAAGGGTTCGCAAAACGGAACAAGGCAATGGTGCGCAGGATTTCTTCTTCGCTCAACGGCGGTATGGCTTCGAGCGGTGTCCCTTTGATGGGGTGTAGCAGGTTCAATGGGATGGAAGGGATTTCCAATGCTTTGAGCGTGAAGGCCAGTTCCGCACGTTGCCGCATGTTTTCTCCCATTCCGATGATGCCTCCGCTGCATACTTCCATGCCCACCCGGCGGGCGGCACGTAAAGTTTCTATTTTCTCAGCTTGCGTATGGGTGGTACATAGTCGGGCAAAATAGGAAGGAGCTGTTTCTAAGTTGCAATGGTAGCGGCTTGCTCCTGCCTGGCGCAGTTTGCGTAACTGTTCTTCGGAGGCAAGCCCCAGTGAGACGCAAAGGCTGAGTCCGGTGGTTTCGCGCAGATACGAGAGATGTCCGCACCATGTGTCCACTTCCTGGTCTGTGGGGCGTTTTCCGCTGGCCACCAACGAGAACCGGCGTATGCCCGATTGCTCGTTGATACGCGCATGGCGCAGGCATTCCTCTTTCGGGACGATTCCGTAAGTTTCTATTCCGGTGGGGTGGTGTGCCGATTGCGCGCACCATTTGCAGTTTTCGGAACAACGTCCCGATTTGGCATTGATGATGGAACATAAATCGAATTTGCGCGAAGCATATTTCAACGTGATGCGGTGGGCGGCATCGCATAGGGCATCAAGGGGCGCCTTTTCTACCGTCCGGAGCACTTCTTCCGGTGCGAGGGCCTGGCCTTCATGCACTTTCTTTTCCAGTTCTTCAATCATAATAAACAAGTATAAAAAGAGCGGAGTGACGAAGAAAACCCATGAGCATCCCTATGGATGTGGTGAGGTTCTTTCGTCACTCCGGTTGTATGGATGACAAATAAATGAGAATACGTGGCAGTGGCTTCCGGGATATTCGTAAGCTTTATGGCCGCAGATAATCCGGACGCCGGAAAAAGAAAAAGGATGGACAATAGTTCCGGACTGCCTTCCGGTGGCTGTGCTTCTTCTTCCTTTTGTGTTCGGGTATCACTGCCTCTGCTTCCGTTTCCAAGGTTCATTGTGTTCTTGTCCTTGCTTAATGCGGAGTCAGCGATGCTTTTGCATACGCGTCCTATCGTGACGTGGCTATGCAGGCTTCTGAATATGGCATATCCTTTCCGGCTCCAGCAACGGAAACGGATGGTTTTCTCAGCGTTGTAGATGACAGTCTTGTGCATTCAAAAGTCCTTTAGCCATTGCAAAAGTATGAAAAAAAAGATGAACCCGGAACAAGCTAACGTAGAAATAGGTTAAAAAAGACATTAGTACGTACAGGCACGCATTCGGATTTGTTTTAAATCTGCTTGCGGTTCATGATGTCCACCCAGGCACTCACGACGGTGTCCGTTTCGAGGCGTTTGAACAGGTTCCGTTTGGTGGTTTTGATGGTGTTTACCGACTTGCATATCTGTTCGGCGATTTCTTTTTCAGTGTATCCTCTGGCAGACAAAAGCAGGATTTCACGTTCCGTCTCGCTCAATCCTTTTATTTTCTTTTTGTACCAATCGTGGCATAGCAGGTCGTATTTGTAATACGTATCGGTCTCCGTGTGCAGCATGAGGACGTGTCCGGGGGCTTTATGTGCCGAAGGTAATATGGTGCATATCGCAATCCAGACCTGGCCGTCCGGGGCAAGCGCAAACGGAGTGAGTTTGTGGTTTAAGAGTGTTTTTTTCCTGTTTCGGATAAGGTCTATGTCATAGGACAGGGTAAAGCTTTTCCTTTCACCGGCAGGGAATGTGTGGAATAGGCCAAGGCCTTTTTCGTGAATCTCCGAAAGCATGTCCCGTTCTTCTTCCGGGACATGTTTCAAGTACGTTTCATAACTGAAACCTTTGCTTCCGTCCGTTTTCTCCCCGCAAAGTCTGGCGATTTTGTCGGATACGTACAGGAAATCCCTTTTAAAGTAATCGATAATATAGATATATGTGGTACTTCCGAAAAATATCTTGAAAGCTTCTATAAGCGGCTTCGTTTTTTCGTATTCCTCCGGTGATATGTAAGGAATAAGATATGTGGATTTGGCCTTCATGGTTGTTTTGTTGAAATTAAGTTAATTACCACAAAGGTATAAAAATCCTTTTAATAGAATAATAAAAAAGCCGATAATTTTCACACTTTAGGGTGAAAATGGCCTTTGGAACTATAAAAATATCATTCACAAATTGGCGGAACGGAGTCAAATCACATACTTTGTGTAAAAAAATGCAAGGCTATGCAAAAACAAGAATGGAAAACAAATCTTAGGGCGTTGGTTGCAGGTGGTGCGGGTTTCGTAGGAAGCCATCTTTGCCGGAGGCTTCTTCAATCAGGTTATGGGGAAGTCATCTGTGTGGATAACTTGCAGACCGGCCGGATAGCCAATGTGGCAGATTTGTTATGCTCTCCGCATTTCAGGTTCTTTGAGCATGATATCGTAAATGGGTTGCCCGTATCCGGGGCATTGCATGAGATTTACCATTTGGCCTGTCCGGCTTCTCCTGTGCAATATCAAAAATCCCCGATACACACATTCAAGACTTCCGTCCTTGGCAGCATCCATCTTCTGGAACTGGCCAAAGAGAAAGGGGCAAGAATCCTGTTTACTTCCACCAGTGAAGTGTATGGCGATGCGCAAGTCTCTCCCCAAAACGAATCATATTGGGGCAATGTGAATCCTTTCGGTATCCGCAGTTGCTACGACGAAGGGAAACGAGGTGCCGAGACCTTGTTTCACGACTATCATGAAGAATACGGTGTAGATACACGTATCATTCGCATATTCAATACATACGGGCCACAGATGAGTGCGGAGGACGGTCGTGTAGTGTCCAATTTCATTGTGCAGGCACTTCGCGGCGAGCCTTTGACTATCCATGGCGACGGCACTCAGACACGTTCGTTCCAGTACGTGACAGATTTGATAGAGGCGATAGTCCGCACCATGCGGGACGGAGTGCCGCATGGCCCCATCAATGTCGGAAACCCTTACGAGATTTCGGTAAACGATTTGGCGGAACGGGTGTTACGCATGACCGGTTCCCGATCGCCTGTTGTGTATAAACCTCTTCCACAGGACGACCCCTGTCGACGGCGGCCAGACATTACATTGGCCGCATCCGTGTTGGACGGGTGGAAGCCGGTGGTGGGGTTGGATGAAGGTTTGTCGCAGACTATAGCCTATTTCCGTCAGAATATGAACCAGGTTGTATGAAGCAAGAATACGGTTGTTTGTTACTTAGTAAGTGTATGAAAGAAGAAATGGATAAAATCGCGGATTATTTGCTGTTACGGAGTGGTTATCTGCAAGAGCTTGGGCTGTTTCATGGCAAGATGGGCGTGGTGGTCGCGTTGTATCTGTATGCTGATGCTTATGGGGACGAGGTGATGCGCGAGTACGCATGGGAGTTGTTCCAACAAGTGTATGACGGGGTGCATACCGATATGCCGGTAGGTTTGGAACGCGGTTTGGCCGGTATCGGTTACGGCACGACGTTCCTCTGTAAACGCGGTTTGGTGGAATGTAGCTTGAATGACATCTTGGAAGACATAGACCGCAAGATTATGGAACGTGATCCGCGTAGGCTGACAGACATGTCTGTACGTTCAGGTTTGAGGGGATTGATGCTTTACCTTGGTCTGCGCCAAAGCGTGGAGGCTGTGACGACGTTCGACAGCCGGTATATGATGGAATTACAGGACACGGTGGAAAGGAACAACCTGTCTTGCCGGACGTTGGACTTCATGGATGTTTTGAACGAACCCACATTCCCAGAGGCGGAATATATCGAGAAGCCGTTAGGCATAGACGGGGGATGTGCTTATTATATATTAAAATCCATAGGGGTATGATGCACATATTCATTTTCAATAACGCGAGCCGTGCGGCCAATTATGGCATAGGCACTTACGTACGTTTGTTGGCAGACGGGCTTTTTGGACGTTCCGGCGTGAAAGTGTCTTTTGTGGACATGTTTTCGGATGTGAAAGAGTATTCGATAGCGGAAGACGAACGCGGATGCCGTCATTACAAGGTTCCGGCTTTGTTTTCGGGCATGGAGAATGAGCCTTATTGCCGCAATGTGTTTTATTTTTTAGCCAGGCATATCAAGGCGGAGGATGATGAACGGTTGGTGTTCCATTTCAACTATTTCCAGCATAAGCCGCTTGCCGCTTTGCTGAAAGGGCAATACTTTGATTGCCGGATTATTTTTACGGTACACTATTTAGGGTGGTGTTTCGAGTTGAAAGGTAACAAGACCCGTTTCCGTGAACTGATAGCCGAAGGGTATCAACCGAAAGATGACAAGGAAAGAGGCTTGTTGGCGGGCGTAGAAAACGAAAAAGAGTTTTTGCATTTGGCAGACGAGGTCATTGTCTTGTCAAAAGATACACAACAGATTCTGGCTGAAGGCTATGGCGTTTCTTCGGATAAGATGCACTTGGTTTATAATGGTTTGGGGGATGGTTTATGTTTCGACAAAGATAAAAATGTAGGAAATGGCCGCATAATTCTGTTTGTCGGTCGTTTGGACGAGATTAAAGGGTTGAACTATTTGATTCATGCGTTCAGGCATATTGCAGACAAATATGCGGATATCCGTTTGGTGGTTGCCGGGGACGGGGATTTTCAACTTTATTTGTCGCAGTGCAGGGATTTGCAAGGTCGTGTCTCCTTTTTAGGGAAAGTGTCAAGCAGTGAGGTGGAAGACGTTTATCGGTCTGCATATATCGGCGTAATGCCTTCTTTTCATGAACAATGCAGCTATACGGCTATTGAGATGATGCGTCATAAAATACCTTTGGTTGGCACGGATACAACGGGGTTGGCGGAGATGTTGGATGCCACACCGGAGTTGCGCGTATCCATCGATGAAGATAATATGATGGAGGAGGAGTTTACGGGGCGGCTTGTGTCTTGTCTGGATTTGTTGTTGTCGGACGTGGAGGCATACCAACGGGCGGCAGATGCCGTGGGCAAATTGTATGAAGACCGTTATAAGGTGCCGAATATGGTGCATGCCACGTGCTGTGTGATGGAAAGTTCATGGGACAGGCCGGATTATACCGTGTCGCCCGACTATCTGAAACATATAGATTCCCGTATGATACAGTTGATAAACCAATGTCCCGACATAGATACGGATTTTTACGGGATGGGAGGAATCGGCGTATATTTATGGAAAAGGGTGTTGGATTTATGTGACAGGAAAGAAGAGGATTTCCAAGCTTCCCTGATACTGGAACATTTGATATACTATATGGATTGGGTACAGGATGTGGCCGGTTCGGGTCCTTTGCCTGTGGAACTGTGGGCCATGATACGAAGTATGGGACAACACGGTTTTTATAAGACGTGCGTGTACGCTTTGCTCATGCGGCAACCCGGTCCGGATGCGCTTTTTCAGATGCCGTCAGATAGAGTTATAATACAAAATGCCTTAAAGATATGCAACTGCAAGATTTAAAATCACTGCTTACTTTTGTCTTTCCGGTACGTATCGACTGTGAAGAAAGATTAACTAATCTCCGTACTGTATTACGTCATTTCGAAGGCTTGGGGTGCCGTATGATTGTGTTGGAGGCCGATGCTGTGTCTGCCCTTGGAGATGAAGTTTGGCCTGATGTGGTGGAATACATTTTTGTAGAGGATGCTTCAAAGATTTTTCATCGCACACGGTATATCAATGAATTGCTGCGTATGGCCGAGACGAAAGTTGCAGCGGTTTTGGATACGGATGTGTTGGTCGATTATGCCCAGATTGATGAAGCGGTGCGACTTATTCTTGAAGGATGCACCCTCGCTTATCCCTATAATGGACAGTTTGCAATCCTTTCTGAACAAATGTCGGTACAAATGAGAAAGAAGCTAGATTTGGAGTATTTGTGCCATATGAAATTATGTTACTATTTTGGACGTAGATTTTTTGGAGGTGCTTATTTGGTAAATTGTCAGCAATATTTGCGGTGTGGAGGCGAGAATGAACGATTTGTAGGTTGGGGACCCGAAGATGCGGAGCGAATGCACCGTATAAAAATTCTTGGGTACAAGGTAGCATGGACTCAGAGTGGGCAACTGTATCATCTGTATCATCCCCGTGGCAATTCTGTCTATCGGTCAAAAGAAGATGCCAAATTCATGAGAGATGAGTTTATAAAGATTTGCTGTATGTCGTTGGATGAATTAAAATCATATATATCAAAATGAAGACTATTCTTGAATATTTCTTAGATGCTTTAGAGATTAACTATACGAAACATTTTACTAAAGTGCTATACCAAGAGCATCCGCATAAGTACAATATGTACGGTTTGAAGCAGATGTTAGATGTGTATTGTGTAAAAGCGTTAGGAGTATGCAGTGATACTAAGGATTTATACAGTTTGAACTATCCGTGCATTTTACATATTTATGGTGATTTTGTTATAGGATTGGACTGTGCTTCAGATACAATAACTTATTTGCAGCATGGTAAGAAGACAACAGTAAACCATGATATGTTCAAACGCATTTGGACAGGTAATGCTCTTGTAGTAGAAGAAACTACGGACGCAGTAGAGCCAAACTATGGGATGCATCAGCGAGACGAATTGATTTCAATGGTGAAAACATATAGTATTTCTATGATGTTGATATTAATTATCCTTATGGGTATAGTAAGTAATTGGGGTATTATAGTTCCTTTTGATATTTTACGCATAGTGTTAAGCTTGGTAGGTATCCTTGTCTGTGCTATGCTTATGGAGAAACAGTTGTTCGGAGTGAGTCATTATGGTGACAAAGTATGTAGTCTATTTCATCGTGCAGGTTGTAATAGTGTGCTTGATGGACCTATGGCGAAAGTATTTGGTATCAGTTGGAGTGAGGTCGGTTTGGGATATTTCATGGCCAACATATTGCTCCTGTCACTCATACCTGAAGCATCTGCATTCATAGCTGTCATTAATTGGGTAGCTATGCTCTATGGGGTATGGAGTATTTATTACCAATGGCGTGTGGCTAAAAGTTGGTGTGTGTTGTGCCTAATAGCTCAGGCTGTTATTTGGGCTATGGGAATAACAGCAATCATTTCATATTTGACAGTACCTTTTACTTTCGGCATCCTCTGTGGATTGTTGTCTTGTATGGTCTTTTCCATCAATATTTTGATTGTACACCAATATGCTTCGGCTTATGTAACAGAAAAGGAACGTGTACGTGCTGTGCAAAAGTATCGGGCTCTTAAAGCCAATAGTGATGTAGCTAAAGTACTCTTTGAAAAAAGTGATTTTTATGAGACTACACTCAATGATTCATCAATAATTTTCGGAAATCCAAAAGCAAAGGTGCGTGTGACGATACTGAGTAATCCTCATTGTAATCCTTGTGCATATATGCATACACAAGTAGAAAAATTGTTGGATATGAGTGAAAATAAAATCTGTGTACAATATATCTTTTCGTCATTTAACGAATCGTTGGAGGATAGCAGTAGGTATCTTATATCTTGTTACATGAATAATCGTAAAGATGAGGTGTTACGTAAATTTGCTCTTTGGTACAATAAAGAAAAGTTTGATTACGAGAGAGTTATTAAAAGGGATGAGGTGCATATACATACAGAAAAGGTTGAAATGGAAATGGAAAAGCATAGGATGTGGCGTAAGAAAACATCTTTAATTGAAACCCCGACAATCTTAGTAAATGGCTATAAACTTCCCAATGAATATGAATTGGTGGATTTGGCTATGATTGACAATTTGGTTATAACTGAAAAAATATCTTGTGAGATATCAATGGCCGAAGCACTACGCCATTGGGAGCAGAATAGCTAACTGCAGAATAGTCAGTGTGATTGTTTAACAAATAAATAACACAGTAATGAAAAAGCTTAAAAGATTTGTGTTAAATCCTTCATGTCATTCTCTGGATATAGGTGCAATGACTGGTATAGTGGGGGGATTTTCTGCAAGGTCTACTTCTTGTGGTACTTCTTGTGGTTCTTATCCTTCCATATATATCACCAATTGTAACGGAGACTGTTTTACTAAGGAAGGGCAATACGCAGTATGTGTTGGTCCGACTAGAGAAGAGTGGAAATATTGCGAATAAACGAATGGATTGGTGGCCATGGTCGCCAATCCTTTTCAAATTCATATTTGCATAATTTAGTCAAAGTACATATTGAAAATGCCTTTTTATATTCTGCTTCAAAATACATGTCATTTAATTGAATAAAATGAAAACTATACGAAAAACATAGTTTACTAATTAATTATATAAATAATATTATGTGGGGGGACAACTAATGACATTTTTTAAGAAAATAGTAATATTCGTGATTTTTAGCCAACTATTCAGCCTGAAAGGAGTAACACAGGGTATCATTGTTCAAGGAATAGTGCGAGATGCTTTTGACAACCGTGGACTTGAAAACGCACATGTGAAGATATTGAACAGCGATAGTAATGTTGTAGCTCTCGTTACAACTGAAATTCCGTATACAGTAATACATTCTGAAGGGGCGGTCAAAAAGAACAAAAATCCTAATAGCGGTGCCTTCTTTGAGTGTATAGTGCCAAAAAACGGGAGCTATACGGCTGTGGTCAGTATGATGGGATATAAGACAAAACGAGTGCTGTTTCATGTGCCCCAAGATTATGGAAAAAAGTTGGAAATAGGGGATATTTACCTTTTTCAAGAGCAGAAGGCTCTGGAAGAAGTGACAGTGGCAGCTACTAAATTAAAGATATATCATAGCGGGGATACGCTTGTCTATAATGCGGATGCCTTTGTATTGGACAAGCAAAATGTTCTGGAGGATCTCGTAAAAATGCTTCCTGGGGTGGAACTGCGTGATGGAAGGGTTTTTGCTAATGGACGATTTGTAGAAAGCATCATAATCAGTGGAAAAGATGTTATGCCAAGCGATCCCATGCAACTTATGAAAATGTTGCCAGCTTATATCGTAGACAAGTTAAAATTTTACGACCAACAAGGAGAAAAAAGCAAAACGATGGGTAAGGATATGCACGATGCCAGTTATGTGATGGATGTATATCTCAAGCGTGATTATCATGCAGCATGGCTTGGCAATGCACAAGCAGGAGGAGGAACACAAAAGCGTTGGGAGGGATTAGGCTTTATTATGCGTTTTGATGACAGGCAGTTCTTCACTATTAGTGCTGATGCCAACAACATAGGTCGAGAACGAGAAAATACAGATATTTGTACCATAGAAAGTGCATACGATGATAGAGACTTGACAAACCATCAATTGAACCTAAACTATTCTTATCATCCTACGGACAAATTACGTTTTGATGTAAACGGAGTTGCAAGAAGACAGGATACGGAATTTGGGGTTAAAGAAAAGCAGAAGTTGGATCTTTCTAATAGCACGGATATATATAAATTGTATAGTAAAACAAGTAATAAAATAAATGATTATTATAGAGGTGGAATGTCAATGACTCTACGTCCGCGTAAGGGGCTATATGGAAAACTCATGTATTCTTTCAAATATGGAAAAGATACAGAAGAAAGTAAAGGATACTCCATAACATCGTTGCGGGACATCAATATAAGTGATTCCGTATGGCTGCAAATTGGGCAAATGCAGGCAACAGTTCCTACAGGAATAACAAACATATATAAAGACAGCGTACTTTCTTTGCGTCATGCGTATGAGCATAAGGCTGAAACAGAATGGCACTTGGCATTGGGGGGCAATTTATTAAAATTTAAAATTGACTATGATATGCACGGGGATAATGGTAATATCAATCAACGATATATAAACAGAGTGTTTGAAGACGAAGAAACAGAAGCCAAACGCAAGAGCCTTCATGACACACAAATTAAAGATGTAGCCACGACTATGCAGTTGGAATACAATATCAACTACATCGAGGATAGTAGCAAGCGAGGAATACTGACACCATATTACACTTTTATACATAAGAAAGCACATGATTATCGTGAATTGGTTTTATTTGAGCCACAAAATGACGGATCGGAGGTAAGTCATATAGATGTGGATAATAGTAGAAGGATTAAAGAAAAATCAGAAACTCATACGTTAGGACTGTATTGGATTCATGAGATGCAACTGCATCGGAAGGGATGGGTTTGCTTCAATGGTCAAATGCCTATTCATATAAAGGATGTGAGTGTGCAGCTTATCCATGAGACGGCATCCAATCGACAACACAAGCAATATATACTTCTTTCGCCCACTTTAGAAATGAAATGGTATCCAAAAGCAGATGACAGAAAAGGAAGTATAACATCGTTGAATTTGAAAGGTTGGTGCAATCAGACGACTCCTAAAGAGATTTACCTGTTAAACCAGACTGATACCTCTGATCCATTAAATACTTATATGGGTAATCCAGAGTTGCGGAAACAAACAGATTTAGGGCTTTCATTGGGATTCCGCCATTACTTCGAACGTAACAAGCATAACACCTATGCCACATTCGGTAGCACAAATACGTGGAATGCCATAGCTATTCAGTCTATCTATGATAAACAAAATGGAACGAGGACTCTTATGCCCGTTAATGTAGATGGAAAGTATAATATTTCTTTAGAATGTGGCTATGGTATGCCGCTCGCTTCCAACCAAACCTGTTGGCTAAACTTGTCGGCTGGAGCCAACTACACACGCTGTGCCAATATGATGTTTGATAATAGTAACAACCAAGGATTTGACTATATGAAACTATATGGTTATCGTGTTAAAGCCAATCTTAGATGGAACAATACATCCCGAAACGTAGAAGTGGCTTACACTGTTGCATCCAATGGTAATGGCATTATTTCCAATGCGGATTCTAACGAAAAATTACAAGAACTCACTAATAGTTTATCTATAACTAGTCATTTGCCGGCAGGTATTAATGCCTCTGTAAATTGTAATTTTATCTCACGGTTTGGATTTGAAATGAAGACACTGAACAGGACATTTATATTCACCGATGCACATATTTCCAAATCAATTTATAAAGAAAAAGTAGAATTAAGCCTTAGTGCCATAGATATTTTCCATCAACGTAAACATGTACAATTTGTTATGAATGGAGAAGGGCACATTGAAACTATGGCCACTCAATATATACCGGCCTATGTCTTGGCAAGTATACGATTCAATTGGTCTCTTTCCTCTAAAAAGAAAAGGTAATATGAAATTATTAAATCGTTTTCCACACTTTAAGCAGCTTGATGCCTCGGATTGTGGCCCGACATCTTTGCGTATGATAGCCAGTTTTTATGGCCTAAACTATTCTGCGGAGATGTTACGAAAGCATTGCTATATTTCTCGCCGTGGTGTCAACATGCAGGGCATAAGTGAAGGAGCGCAATATATTGGTTTTGATACAATTGGGATGAAAATGACATTTAGCCAATTAGCGGAGGAGGGTGTATTTCCCTGTATCCTGTATTGGAACCAAAACCATTTTGTGGTTTGTTACGGTATAGAAAGAGATAAGGCGGGAGGTTATAAAATCCATATTTCAGACCCGGCTTCACAACGCCTTACCTATACCCAAGAAGAATTTAAGAAGTGTTGGATTGGAAGACGTGCCGAAGATAAAGGGTGCGGTGTGGTTTTGATGTTGGAACCGGGGGATAATTGGGGGAAAGTGGAAGATGAATATCGGAAGAACAGCCGGAGCATTCTTTCGTTTACCCGTTATTTTATGCCTTACCGTTGCATGATAGGCCAGTTGCTGTTGGCCATGCTTGTCGGGAGTTTGATACAGATGGTGTTGCCTTTCCTTTCGCAAGCGATGGTGGATCAAGGCATCAATGGGCGCAATTTGGATGTCATCACCCTGATACTTTTGGCGCAGTTGGGGTTTTTCGTGGCCACGCTGAGCATCGACTACATCCGTTCGTGGATTATGCTGCACATGAATTCGCGTATCGACATTTCGTTGATAGCCGATTTCCTGATCAAACTTACGGCCATGCCCTTGCAGTTTTTCGATTCCCGCATGACGGGCGACATCTTGCAACGCATAGGTGACCATGGGCGGATAAAGAACTTTCTGCTGGGCAACAGCATGCGTATCGTGTTTTCGATAGTGAATTTCATTGTATATTTGGGTATTCTGGCCTATTATAACATGGTGGTGCTGACCATTTTCCTTGTGGGCAATGCTTTGTATGTGGCATGGATTTCGTTCTTTATGCGCTATCGGAGGGAGCTTGACATCAAGCGGTTCAACCAGTCCGCTTTGGAACAGAGCAAGATGATACAGTTGGTACAGGGCATGCAGGACATCAAGCTCAATAACAGCGAACGCCAGAAGCGTTGGGAATGGGAGCGGATACAGGTCAAGCTCTTTCAGATAGGCCTGAAAGGGCTTCGCATCGGGCAGGTGCAGCAGTCCGGTTCGGTATTTTTCACGCAAACCACGCATATCCTTATTTATTATATCGCGGCGAAAGCCGTGGTGGACGGTTCGATGACCCTGGGTATGATGATGTCCCTGACCTACATTATCGGGCAGGTATCTGCCCCGATAGGGGAGTTCATCGGTTTTGCACAATCGTTCCAAGATGCGAAAATCAGTTTGGAACGGTTGAATGAGATACATTCGCAGGATGACGAGGAGACGGATATTGATAAAAAACTGGCCACGCTTCCTCAAAAACGGGACATTTGCATTGACCACCTTTCGTTCAGTTACACCGGTTCGGAGCGGGATTGGGCATTGAAGGACGTTTCGCTCCATATTCCGGAGCGTCAGGTGACGGCCATCGTGGGTGAAAGCGGATGCGGAAAAACCACGCTGATCAAACTGCTTCAGGGATTTTATGAACCGACCCGTGGCAGTATCAAGGTAGGAGGAGTCAATCTCTCGGACATCAATCCTCATACCTGGCGTGCGGCCACCGGTTCGGTGATGCAGGACAGTTTTATCTTTTCCGATACCATAGAGGGAAACATTGCTTTCAATACAGACGAAGCGGATGAAGAACGAATGAAAAGTGCCGCCCGCATGGCGCGGATTGATGATTTCGTGGAGTCTCTGCCTTTGGGCTATGACACCGTCATCGGTATGGAAGGCAAGGGGGTGAGCCAAGGACAGCGGCAACGCATCCTGATAGCCCGTGCCATCTACAAGAATCCGGAATATATTTTCCTCGACGAGGCGACCAATTCGCTCGATGCCACCAATGAAGCCCATATCATGGACAACCTGCACCGGTTTTACGAAGGGCGTACGGTGGTGGTCAGTGCGCATCGCCTGAGTACCGTAAAGGATGCCGACCAGATTATCGTGATGGACAAGGGAAAGATAGTGGAACGGGGCAACCATCAAAGCTTGTTGGAAAAACGAGGCAGGTATTATGAATTAGTGAAAAATCAAATGAGTGTCATGGCATGAAACAGCAGAAACAACATTGCCCGGAAGTAGAGCGGCTCATGGGGGGACGCCTTCCGTTTGTTACACGGTACGGCATAACCATCGTGGTCATTGTAATGGCATTGGTGTGTGCCGGATTGCTGTGGTCGGGAGGACCGTCGCAGCAACTGATGAGGGATATTATGGAACATACAGTCCAACAAATAAAAAACAAAATATAATGAACCATTCCAATTGTGTGATTTCGGCAGTAGGGCGGAACAGCCTGCACCGTATGTGGCTGAAAGGAGGGTGCAATTTTAACTTGCACTTGGTGGTCTACGATGATTCCATCGAAGAGTTTCGCGGAGACACGGAGTATATTTGCCACATCAAAGGATATAAGTTGAAAGTCATTTACCGGTATCTTGAGATGCATCCGGAGTTGAAGGAACAGTATGATTATTTCTTCTTTCCGGATGATGACATCCAAATGGATGCTGCGGCCATCAATGCCCTGTTCGAGTCCATGCGGCGTTACCGCTTGCAGATTGCACAGCCGGCATTGCGTATGTCTTATTACACGTGGAGGCATACGTTGCAAGACAGGTATTGCAAGTTGCGGTATATCAATTTCGTGGAAATGATGGTGCCGTGTTTCTCACGTGAGGCATTAAACAAAGTGTTGTTCACTTTTAATGAGAACGAGACGGGATGGGGGACGGAAACCCATTGGCCGGTGCTGATTGATGCTTCGCAAAGGGACATGGCCGTCATTGACGAAGTAAGCGTGGTGCATACACGTCCCATCCAATCGGGACAGGCCATCCATAACAGGGAACTGGCTGCTTACTTGCGAAAATATAACCTGTCTACCAAGGTGCTTCACTATGATTGTCTGCCTTCTGAAAGACGGTATTGCTGCGACAGGAATACCTTCAGGGAACTCTGTAACACGTTGGGGCATTGGATAGGGGCGGAACGAATATCGGCTTTCTCGGCGGGTGAGGACGGATACTTCGGATATGTACACTTCCTGTTCCTGTTTGCCCGTATGACACAGATGCGAAACTATGCGGACGCGGGTTATGATTTGTTGTGCAAGGCACAAGACTGTTTGGGGACGGTGATGCACGATATGACTTTCCGGAGCGGCATAAGCGGATGTTGTTGGCTGATAGAATATCTGTCAAAAGAAGGGCTTATAGAGGAGAATCCCGAAGATTTGCTTGAAACGGTGGATGCGTATATCAGGCAAAATATCGGGGAAACGATGTCGGTGGAGGATTTGGCCGGAATAGGACGTTATTACTTGGCCAAGATGCAGAACCGTCCTACGAAGGAACATCGTGATGACTGCGAGAGGATTGCCGTTTTGTTGCAAGGCCGAATGGGGGAGGAGGCTCCTTCGGTTACGGTGGATGCCCTCACGTTGATGCAGGCTTGCGGAATGGAAACGAAGGAACAACTTCGAGTATTGGAACGCAAAATAGAAAGTATGGAGTGTACTCAAGTGGAGCGTGTATATATGCTGTTCCGTCTTTATCTGTTGACGCACGATGGTTATTTTTTGGCAAGGGTGCAAGAGGGGATGAAAAACCTTCGGCCGCAGTTGATGACATTGGAAGATGCGGTAATGTTAGTTGAAATCATGTATCACACTGTAAAATAAGGAGAAGGCTATGAAGACGGCAATATTGTTTGTGACGCATATTTATAATGAGGATATAGAACTGCAAATCATCAAGTTACATGAAGAGACCAAGGACTTTGCCACATTGTATGTCGGCTTTCAGGCAGACAAGGTGCGCATCACGCTACCGGATGGCATCCGTTCTTTCCCCTTCACCGTCAAGGAACTCAACAGGTTGGGATATCGTTCGTGGGGATGTACTTTGATGGACGGGAATTTCCACTTCGTGATGTTGGACTTTTATCTCAAACATACCGGTTATGACTTTTATTGGCTTATAGAATACGATGTCCGTTTTAATGGGGATTGGAAAAACTATTTCGAGTTCTTTGCGGATAAGGATGACGATTTTATTTCTGCCCATATTGGAGACTTTTCCGGGAATACCCGATGGACAAGATGGAAAGA
Source organism: Paraprevotella xylaniphila YIT 11841 (assembly GCF_000205165.1). GTDB lineage: Bacteria > Bacteroidota > Bacteroidia > Bacteroidales > Bacteroidaceae > Paraprevotella > Paraprevotella xylaniphila. Next base: position 48,262 of record NZ_GL883812.1, read on the forward strand.
GATAGAATTGGTCAATATCAAACTGAATCATAAGATGTTGTTACGTTCTTTCAATCCGATATGCCGTTTCTCTGACAGGGCGCTTTCTTTACTGAACGAGCGATGCCTATTGGGCGACAGGGGACACAATGAGGTGTTGATGCCTACATTGTTCAAATGCTTCAATTTGAAAATGTCCGATTTCGGGGGGAATGGCAGATTTATATACACCGGTTGTTCGGGATTGTTTTATACGGATGACCCGAATGATGTTTGCGGGGACAAATGTACCCATCGTTTCCGTCCTGCTCATACGGAGGGTGAAATGGCATTGTCTGGTATGATTTATCATCCGGTGAAGTAATAAACTAAAACAAGCAAGATAGAAGATAATGGAAAATTACAATCATAATTGTTTGGTCTTTGCCACACATAAATTGGACGAAGGCATATTGGATTACCTATCCAACCTCAAAAAGGAAGTGGAAGGAGTGATGGACCTTTTGATCTTGTACGATCGGTCGAACAGCCCTATAAAGAGAGAAGACCATCCGGAATATAATTTCTATTTTTTCGATTCTACCGGATTGAAAGGTTTTTTCCATCAGAATGAGAGGTTGCTACCCAACACTTTTGTAGCTTTGGCGGAATGTGCGAAACAATATCGTTACGACCATTACCTGCTGATGGAAAATGATATTGTGCTACATGGGGATTTTCGCCGTTTCGTCCAACGGGTCAATGCAGAAGACGCGGTGGATTATATTCATATCGCTACCGACACGGAAGGCAGCCCGCAAAAGCATTGGCCAATCCGGTATATTCGGGAAAATCCTTTCAGGCATCTTTATTTCTCTTGGTGCCATATCTTGTATGTCAGTCATGGCTTCCTGACGGATGTGGCAGAGTTCATGGCACGCAATGATTCCGTTTACTACGAGTTCCTGCTGCCCACCATGGCATATAACGGCAATTATCTGGTTCGGCAATTTGAGAATTTCGGCTACCGTTTTCAAGTCTCCTGGGGACCGGCAGAACTTTACGAAAGCAAGTATATGGAAGAACGGATACCCGATACGTTCTATCATCCGGTGAAAGATTTGGGTATCGTGGATTGGGGAGCAGGAGATATGCCCTAAGGGACGTAAAACGGCCGCGACAATGACCGCCAAACAATTTTCCGTTTTCAGCCGAATGAATTTTCAATCTCAGCCAAACGATTCTTGAATCGGATGACATCGTTTGAGGCATGTATGGAAGGCTTTTTCCCGTCTTCCACCCCTTTCTATACGAGAATGCGGAAAAAGGGTTCGCATCCTTCATACTTCCTCAATGACAGCGACTTATGGTGAAGGCTCTGTGCTTTTGGCTTTCACCGTGCCTTCACGGGGATGCGTTTTCGCGGTGTGAAAACATCCTTCACCCTTTTTGCTTTGGTACTGTCATTCAATGGTTTATGGTGAAGGATGTGGTGGGAAAAGGGGCATTCACCTAAAGCAAGGCCTGGAAATAAAAGCTTTCCCGGAACAGCCTGCGCATGTCCGTTTCTTCCGGTGCCGTCCGGAAGAGGCCGAAGACGCTCGAGCCCGATCCGCTCATGGAGGCGTATGCCGCTCCCCGGTCGTACAGCCGTGTCTTGATGTCTGCGATTTCGGGATGGAGGGCAAAGACTCCTTCTTCGAAATCGTTCGTCAGGAGTCCTTTCCATTCTTCTACGGGGCGGCGGATGATGTCTGTTACAGGTATTCCGGGCTTTCGGGGGATGATTCGGGCGTAGGCTTCTTTCGTGGACACGAAGATGTCGGGCTTCACCAGAACGAGGTGCCAACCGGAGAGGGAAAGGGCTATAGGAGTGAAGATATTGCCGATGCCCGTGGCAAATACCGGACGGTTGCGTACGAAGAAAGGGCAGTCGGCTCCCAAGCCGGTTACACGTTCTTCCAGTTCGTTGTCGGACAGGCCGAGGTGGAACATTTGGTTGAGGCTTTTCATCGTATGGGCCGCGTCCGACGAGCCGCCCCCTAAGCCTGCGCCCGACGGGATTTGCTTATGCAACGATATGGAAAGGTGGGGAAGGGAATGGCGTTCCTGTATCAGGCGCAAAGCCTTGACGAGCAGGTTCTGTTCCGGCGGGCAGTCGATGCCGATGCCGCCCCACCGGAATGTATAATCTTCCGTGGCGTGTTCTTGCATGGGGATGCCGTCGGGAAAGATACCTTCCGGGCGGCTGTCCGTGTTGCCGGCAGCTTCGAGTTGCAAAGTGTCGCACAGTGGGATGGGGTAGAACACGGTTTCCAGGTTATGGTAACCGTCGGGACGGCGTTCCGTGACGTTCAGTCCTAAATTGATCTTAGCGTTGGGATGGCAAATCATGATATGATGTTTTATGTATGCAAAGGTAGTACAAAAAAGTGAAATACCGGGAGAGTTATGGAAATATAATTGAAAATAAATAGATTACGATGATTATAGGAAATCTTTCATTGTTTTGCAAACGCCCTCTCCACAGTCGAAATATTTATGGGAAAAACAAAATAAACAAGAATGAATCATCTTCTTTGATAAAAAAACAAGTATTTTTGCACTAAAATAAGAGGTTATGCTGTTTGAGGATACAAAATATTTAGATTACAAATTCCCTGAACCTCAATATTTGGGGGCAAAGTATGTTCACAGGGGATGGATTGCACAATTTATACCAGAGTGTGTTTGCACCGTTTTAGACGCCTTTTCAGGTTCTCAGTCTATTGCCTACATGTTTAAACAGTTGGGAAAGAAGGTTATTACAAATGATTTTCTTAGTTTTAACAATTCAATAGGAAAGGCTCTTATCGAAAACCCCAATAATAAACTTGATTCTTCGGATGTAGATATTTTATTCTCAAATAATGATAATCCTATCCAATTTAATTTGATAGAGGATTTGTATTCAAATTTGTTCTTTTTAGCTGAGGAAGCAGCTTTCGCCGATAGTTTTCGTAGTAATGTGCATAAATTGAGCAATCAGTATAAACAGGCTTTAGCTCTAACTGTAATGTGTAGAAGCATGACAAGGAAAGTGACAATGGGACATTTTGCTCACACTCAAGCCTTGGCTTATGCTTCAGACCCAATACGTGTCAAGAGGAATCGTAGTTTGATACGTCCTTTAAAAGATATTTTTTTAGATTTGTTGCCGGAATACAATGCCGCAGTATTTGATAATGCCAAAGAGAATGTTAGTTATAACAAGAATATTCTTGATTTATTGCCGAAACTAAAAAATGTGGATTTGGTATACTTTGACCCTCCATATTGTAATAGTCATGCAGATTATCAGTCTTTTTATCATTTGTTAGAAACATATGTGGAATATTGGAAGGACAAGCGGTTTGTGAATGGGACGAAACGGTATGAACCTAAAAGATATAGTGGTTTTGACAAGAATGGTGAGGCCGTATCAAATCTGCAATTGATGTTTGAAAGGGCTACCCATATTCCTGTTTGGCTAGTAAGTTATAACGACCGCAGTTATCCAGATATTGAAACTATGGTTAGTTTAATAAAACCGTATCGTAATGTTAAAGTTGAAAGAAAAACTTATAGTACAGGACGAGGCGGAAAAGGTAGTGTTGCAGGAAGCAGCGAAATACTTCTGGTATGTACAATGAAATAATGCTAAGTTATGAAAAACTTTGAAAAATGGGATAAGGAATTTAGAAGTCAGAATCTTTTTGCTTTTAACTTCAATGAAAAAGCCTTGATATGGTTAAAAGTGCGAGCTGTTTGTAGAGGAAGCCAAATTCAGCAATTCCTTAAAAACACTGGTATTACATTGTATTCATCAAAAATGGCAGAGCAGAATGCGGAATTGTTTGAAATTCTGGAAACTATGCCTAATGCAATGCAGCTGCTTGATTCGTTTTTGAATGAAAGAAACCATGAATGGTATAACGCAATGGGCGTAGATGAGGAATGTCTAAAAAATGATTTGTATAAAGTTCACCATTATGCTTGGGGAGGCGACCAAAATAATTCATTGGATAAGTATCTTGTAAGTAGGTATGTTAAAGTGATAAGCAATTACGATGATTTACTTAACAAACAAAATGAGATAGCCGATAATGCTTGGAATTATGTACAAACAAGTTGGTACAATAATTGGACTTCTTATCTAATTGAATCACTGTTCAAACGGCATAAAAACGTCATTTCAGCTGTGGGTGAAATTAAAAGTGTCGATTTCTTCTTGAATAATTATCCGATTGATTTGAAAGTTACTTTTTTCCCAAATCAATACATGGAAGAAAAACTGAAAGTAAAACTTGGAAAAAGAGAACTTACTTGGTTGAAGCAGAGAGCAAAGGATGCAGGCATTTCTGTGGATAGAACACAAACTGATTCTCAACAACTTTATACCTTGTCTGAGAAGTTGTCAGAAATTGGCCGGAATGACATTCTTGAAGAATTAAGAAACAAGAGAAAAGAGGTTGTTTCCGATGCGCAATCCAATGTGTTGGAACTTATGACATGGCTGTATGCTAATCAAGGGGAGATGCGTTTTGGTGCTGAAAATAGATTGTTTCTAATTCTTGTTGATTCTACAGATATGAAGGACTCTTGGAAAATGAAACGGGCATTTGCGTTAATTGAACCTAAGGTAAAGGAATATCTTGATAATTTTAACGAAGAGTCTTTGAAAGAAATAAATTTCAAGTTTAAAGGGAATCAGTACAAAAGTTTGTCGGATGTAATTTTTGTAGTAAAATAGGATTTTTTTTAGGTTAGCTTTGTGTGGTTGTGATTATTTCCATGAACTAATTGTTAACTTGCAATGTTCATAAAAGAATGCAGCCCACAGGCTTTTTTTAGGAGGGAAAGGATTATCTTTGCACGCAAAACCAGACTTGATATGGCAGAAACGAGAAAGACAGGGCGGCGCACATCCGTGCGCGCCAAAGTGAACGTGCCGGAGGAGGATGCCTACGGGCACGTGCAGCCGCAGGCTCTTGAATTCGAAGAGGCTGTGTTGGGTGCTTTGATGATAGAGCAGGATGCCTATTCGCAGGTGAGCGAGATATTGCGTCCCGAGAGCTTTTACGACCACCGCCACCAGCTTATCTATGAGGCCATCCGCACGCTGAATCTCCAACAGAAGCCGGTGGACATCCTGACGGTGACGGAACACCTGAACTCCATGGGCAAATTGGAGGAAGTGGGTGGTCCGTTCTATATCACGCAGTTGAGTGGAAAAGTGGCTTCTTCCGCCCATATCGAATATCACGCCCGTATCATCGCGCAGAAATTCCTGGCGCGCGAACTGATTACCTTCACCAGTCTAGTGCAGACGAAGGCTTTCGACGCGACGGTGGACGTGGACGACCTGATGCAGGAGGCCGAGGGAAAGCTTTTCGAAATCTCGCAGCAGAACATGAAGAAAGACTATACGCAAATCAATCCCGTGATTCGCGAGGCTTACGACATGTTGCAGAAGGCGGCGGCGCGCAGCGACGGGTTGAGCGGGTTGAGCAGCGGTTTCGAGAAGTTGGACAAGATGACTTCCGGTTGGCAAAACTCCGACTTAGTCATCATCGCGGCCCGTCCGGCCATGGGAAAGACGGCTTTCGTGCTTTCCATGGCCAAAAAGATGGCGGTGGACATGAAGATTCCCGTGGCTATGTTCTCGTTGGAAATGAGCAACGTGCAGTTGGTCAACCGTATGATTGTCAACGTGTGCGAGATTCCGGGAGAGAAATTGAAAAGCGGGCAGTTGGCGCCTTACGAATGGTCGCAGTTGGATAATAAAATCACCCAACTGTATGATGCCCCGTTTTATGTGGACGACACGCCTTCGCTGTCCGTTTTCGAATTGCGTACGAAAGCCCGTCGCTTGGTGCGCGAGCATGGGGTCAAGATTATCCTGATAGACTACCTCCAACTGATGAATGCCAGCGGCATGTCGTTTGGCAGCCGTCAGGAAGAGGTCAGCACCATTTCGCGTTCGCTCAAGGGGCTGGCCAAGGAATTGAACATTCCGATCATTGCGCTGAGCCAGCTGAACCGTGGGGTGGAGAACCGTGAGGGAATCGACGGCAAGCGTCCGCAGTTGAGCGACTTGCGTGAGTCTGGTGCCATAGAGCAGGATGCGGATATGGTTTGTTTCATCCACCGCCCCGAATATTATAAGATATATCAGGACGAGAAAGGGCACGACCTGCACGGTATGGCGGAAATCATCATCGCCAAGCACCGTAACGGTGCCGTGGGCGACGTGCTGCTGAAATTCCGTGGAGAATACGCCCGTTTCCAGGACCCGGAAGAAGATGCCTACGTGCCCATGCCGGGCGAGGCAGTGGCTTTTGGTACCGGGCGGGGGCCGGATGTGCCTTTGCCTGCGGCCGACATGATGCCTCCGTCGGATGCGGCTTCTCCTTTCGGTGCGCCTTTGCCCGAGGGGCCTCTTCCTTTTTGAGAGCGGTGGTTTCGGTGGTGGAATGAAACTCGTTGGCTTCTTGAGGCTTTGTCTGCATTCTTCTTGGCGGATTGCCTGAAAAAGTGTAATTTTGCGCGTTATTTCGAAATAAATTAAAATCTTAAGATATGAATATCTCTTATAATTGGCTGAAAGAGTATGTCGATTTTGATTTGACAGCTCAGGAAGTGGCCGATGCGTTGACGTCGGAAGGCCTGGAAGTGGGTTGCGTGGAAGAAGTGCAACCGGTGAAGGGCGGTTTGCAGGGACTGGTCGTCGGTGAGGTGCTGACTTGCGTGCCCCATCCCAATTCAGACCACATGCACGTATGTACGGTGAACCTCGGCGAGGGGGAACCAGTACAGATTGTGTGCGGTGCGCCGAACGTGGCAGCCGGACAGAAGGTGGTGGTGGCTACGTTGGGTTGCAAATTGTATGACGGCGACGAATGTTTTACCATCAAGAAATCCAAGTTGCGCGGGGTGGAGAGCAATGGCATGATATGTGCGGAAGATGAGATTGGTATCGGTACGGACCACAACGGCATCATCGTGCTGCCCGGGACGGCTGTGCCCGGAATCCCGGCTGCGGAATACTATAACCTGAAGAGCGACTATCTTATCGAAGTGGACATCACTCCCAACCGTGCGGATGCCTGTTCGCATTACGGTGTGGCCCGCGACCTGTATGCCTGGTTGGTGCAGAACGGCCATAAGACGGCTTTGCATCGTCCGTCGTGCGACAGTTTCAAGGTGGACAGCCACGAGTTGGACATCGACATCGAAGTGCAAAACGCGGAGGCTTGCCCCCGTTATGCTGCCGTGACGCTCCGGAATTGCGAGGTGAAGGAAAGTCCGGAATGGTTACAGGACAAATTGCGCATCATCGGCTTGCGTCCGATTAACAATATCGTGGATGTGACGAACTACATCATGTTTGCCTACGGGCAGCCTTTGCACTGTTTCGATGCCGACATGATCAAAGGGGGTAAAGTGGTGGTGAAGACCATGCCCGATGGTACGCCTTTCGTGACGCTCGACGGCGAGGAACATAAGCTGAGCGACCGTGACCTGGCCATTTGCAACATGGAAGAGCCGATGTGCATTGCCGGTGTGTTCGGCGGAAAAGGGAGCGGAACGTATGAAACGACCCGTGACGTATTGTTGGAAAGTGCTTATTTCAATCCGACGTGGATTCGCAAGAGCGCACGCCGTCATGGTTTGAGCACCGATGCTTCTTTCCGTTTCGAGCGTGGCATCGACCCGAATGGTGTGATTTATGCACTGAAACAGGCTGCCATGTTGTGCAAGGAACTGGCAGGCGGGGAAATCGCCATGGAGATTAAGGACGTATATCCCAACCCGTTGCCTGATTTCATCGTGGACTTGAATTATGAATACGCTTACGGCCTGATGGGAAAGAATATCGGGGCGGACACGGTGAAAAGCATCGTGACGAGCCTGGAGATGAAGATTCTGGAGGAAACGGCCGAGGGATTGAAGCTTCAGGTGCCGGCCTACCGTGTGGACGTGCAGCGCCCGTGCGACGTGGTGGAAGACATCTTGCGCGTGTACGGATATAATAATGTGGAGATTCCTTCATCTGTGAAATCCACGCTGAATGTCAAAGGCGATGAAGACAAAAGCCATAAGTTGCAGAACCTCGTGGCAGAACAGTTGGTAGGTTGCGGTTTCAATGAAATCCTGAACAATTCTTTGCAGCGTGCGGCCTATTATGACGGGTTGGAGAGTTATCCGGCTTCGCATTTGGTGAAGTTGATGAACCCGTTGAGTTCCGACCTGAACGCGATGCGCCAGACGCTGCTGTTCGGCGGGTTGGAATGTGTGGCGCACAACGCCAACCGCAAGAATGCCGACCTGAAGTTCTTCGAGTTCGGGAATTGCTACTATTTCCGCGAAGAGGACAAATGTCCCGACATCATTCCCGGCGTGAGCAGCAGCCGCGACCCGGAGGTCATCAAGCATGTGCTCGACGCTTATTCGGAAGACTATCACCTCGGACTGTGGGTGACGGGCAAGCGGGTGAGCGGTTCGTGGGCGCATCCCGACGAAGACAGTTCCTTTTATGAACTGAAAGCTTACGTGCTGAACATCCTGACCCGTTTGGGTGTGAATTTCGGTGCATTGGTTTTTGCGCCGAGCCGTAACGATATCTATTCAAAAGGTATCGAAATTCAAAACCGTGGCGGTAAGGTCTTGGCCATGTTGGGTATCGTGAGCCGGAAGATACGGAAGATGATGGATGTGGACGCGGAAGTCTATTATGCCGACCTCAACTGGAAACTTCTGATGAAGGCCATCCGCAACAACAAGATCAGTTACACGGAAATCAGCAAGTTCCCCGCTGTGAGCCGCGATTTGGCTCTCTTGTTGGACAAGGGTGTGGAATTTGCCGAAGTAGAAAAGGTGGCCTATTCCACAGAGAAGAAGCTGCTGAAGGAAGTGACGCTTTTTGATGTGTACGAAGGAAAGAACCTGGAAGCCGGGAAGAAGAGTTATGCCGTGAACTTCGTGCTGCAAGATGAGACGAAGACTTTGAACGACAAGCAAATCGACGCAATCATGAATAAGTTGATTGCAAACTTGCAGGCCAAGTTGGGTGCTAAATTGAGATAACCCGCGATATGAAAGGATTAGTCGTAGCCAAGGCCGTATATTATGTACTGGTGTTTTGTTGGTTGTTGCAGATCACCCTTCAGGGGTACACGCGTGCGTTGATTGTCCCTACGGTGGTGCTTATCGTATATGGCCTGGTGCTCAACTATAAAATGAGAAAAAGATAAATAGAAATCATCATATTTAAAATTTTATTCCAATGGGAAGAGCGTTTGAATATAGAAAGGCTGCAAAGCTGAAGAGATGGGGCCACATGGCCAAGACATTTACAAAATTGGGTAAACAAATCGCCATAGCCGTAAAGGCCGGTGGGCCGGAACCCGAAAACAATCCTACGTTGCGTTCGATTATTGCGACTTGCAAGCGTGAGAACATGCCGAAGGATAACATCGAGCGTGCCATCAAGAACGCAATGGGAAAAGACCAGAGCGAATATAAGAACATGACTTACGAAGGATACGGTCCTCACGGTATTGCTGTATTCGTGGATACTCTGACCGATAACCCGACACGTACGGTGGCGGATGTCCGTTCGGTGTTTAACAAGTTCTCAGGAACATTGGGTACGATGGGTTCCTTGGCTTACTTGTTCGACCATAAGTGTGTATTCACCTTCAAGAAACCGGCTACGGTGGACATGGATGAGTTGATACTCGACTTGATAGATTTCGGGGTGGAAGAGGATTACGACATGGACGAAGAGGAAGGTACGATTACGATTTACGGCGACCCGAAGAGTTACGGTGCTATCCAGAAGCACTTGGAAGAGCAGGGCTTCGAGGATGTCGGTGGTGAATTCACTTATATTCCGAATGATTTGAAGGAAGTGTCGGCCGAAGAGCGTGAAACGTTGAACAAGATGGTGGAAAAACTGGAAGAGTTCGACGACGTGCAGACGGTTTATACGAATATGAAGCCTGAAGAAGAATAAGATGAAAACGGTTTATCAGACGGAGGGAACCTGTTGCAAGCAGATAGAACTGGAGGTTGACGGGGACGTGGTGAAGTCCGTACGTTTTTTGGGCGGTTGCCATGGTAACCTTCAGGGGATTGCCCGTTTGGTGGAAGGCATGCCGGTCGCAGATGTGGTAAGCCGTTTGAGCGGCATTCGTTGCGGCATGAAGCCAACTTCGTGTCCGGACCAACTAACGTTGGCTCTGCAGCAGGCTGTTTCCCGGTCTTGATGGCATGATTATAAAGGACTCCTCCCCGTCCTTACCTCTATATAATATAAGGTAGGGACGGGGAGGAGTCGTCTGGTGACGGAAGTCGGGTGTTCAACCTGTCTTCCATCGTTTTTGGAGGTTAGCGGTCCGGGCTATAGTGGCTGTCATAATCTTCGGGGGTGAAACGTACCTGAAAGCGCACTTTTCCCGATGCTTTGGAATAATAGCAATAGGAAAAACTGATACCCTTCTCTTTGTAGGACTTCAAATCCACGGAGTTGACCACGTTTTTGCGCAAAAGATCCTTAAGCGATTCGCAGGCTTGAGTGTTCATCACCGTGTCGTTATCCAAAACTCCTTCCAAAGTATAATAATAATTTAGTGTACGCGAATGCTCGTCATACGTGAGGCTGTCCATAAGGGTGTACTGGTCCATTCTGCGGGGGCATTGCTTTTCCGTGTATTCCCGTGCTTCGCGGGCGCAACGTTCATCGAAACTTTCAAAGTGGCAGGCACAGACCCCCAACAGCGTACCCAGTAAAAGTGTGGTATTAATCTTTTTCATATCTGATGGTTTTACGTGCGAAATTAATTTATTCTTTGTAATTTTGCAAATCAATCCATTGAAATGATATGAAAGACAAAGAAGAAAGGATAGCCCGTGCTGTGGCATATTTCAAAGAGGGGTATAATTGTTCGCAGTCCGTAGTGGCGGCTTTTGCGGACCTGTACGGCTTTACGCATGAACAGGCCTTGCATATATCTGCTTCGTTTGGCGGAGGGATAGGCCGCATGCGGCTCACCTGCGGGGCGGCTTGTGGCATGTTCCAGTTGGTGGGACTGGAAGTGGCAGCCATGGAAGGCAAAGACCGTGAGACGAAATCGCGGAATTATGCCATCGTGCAAGAGCTTGCCGCCAGGTTCAAAGCAGAAAACGGTTCCATAACCTGCGGGGAATTGTTGGGATTGAAACGGGATGCACCGGTAAGCAACCAGGCAGAAGCCCGTACGGCGGCTTATTATGCCAAGCGTCCTTGTCCGAAGATGGTAGAGTCGGCTGCCCGCATTTTTGCTGATTATTTGGACTCTATCGGTCGTTGATGTCAATGTTTTGCCACATAATACACCTAAAAAGTCTTTTTTGCGTTAAAATAGCATATAAACCCACAACTATTTTAAGTTTTTTTATATGGCATACAAATAAAATACTACCTTTGTACGTATTTATGAAAGAATATCCTTTGAGAGGATGAGATTATTAACTAAAAGTATTTGAGTATTATGTTTGAAAATGCTGGTGAGGTGGCAGGCCTTGTATGGAATGCCTTGAATGAGAGTGCACCGTTGAGTGCAAAAGATCTGAAGAAAGCAGCAAAAGTGAAAACAGACAAAGAATTGTATCTTGCACTGGGTTGGTTGCTTCGTGAAGATAAATTGGTTGTTGCAGGCACGGAAAAAGAACCCGTATTCTCTTTGAAGTAATAAAGGGACTTTGATTGACAGACAAGAAAGCATGTCGTAAGCGCGGAATCTTTCGTTTTAGGCGGAGGAAATACCGCTTAAGACATGTTTCTTTTTTTGTGGTTCTTTTGTTTTTTGACATTTTGGTATCTATATAGGATATTTAATCTTCTATTTCTTGCTTTTGTTGGCTTGTTTTTGTAGATTTGCCCCAGTGTTAGTCAACATAATGTTAGATGTCCTTAAAATTGTAGGCTATGGATATTCAGAGAATAATGGCTCAGCTTGAGGCCAAGCATCCTGGTGAAAAGGAGTATTTGCAAGCAGTTCGTGAAGTGCTTATCTCCATAGAAGACGTGTATAATCGCCATCCTGAATTTGAACGTGCCAAATTAATCGAACGGTTGGTGGAGCCGGAACGCATCATCATGTTCAGGGTCCCTTGGGTGGACGACAAGGGAGAGGTTCAGGTCAACTTGGGTTATCGGGTACAGTTCAACAGTGCCATCGGCCCGTATAAGGGTGGATTGCGTTTCCATGCGTCCGTGAACCTTTCCATATTGAAGTTCCTTGGTTTTGAGCAGACATTCAAAAATGCACTGACCACACTGCCCATGGGGGGAGGTAAGGGAGGTTCCGATTTTTCGCCACGCGGCAAGAGCGATGCCGAAATCATGCGTTTCTGTCAGGCTTTCATGAACGAGCTTTACCGTTATATCGGTCCGGAAATCGACATCCCGGCTGGTGATATCGGTGTGGGGGCAAGAGAAGTGGGCTACCTCTTCGGGCAGTATAAGAAGCTTACGCGGGATTGGAGCGGTGTGCTCACCGGAAAAGGGCTTGAATTCGGTGGCTCGTTGGTGCGCCCCGAGGCCACCGGATATGGAGGGCTCTATTTTGTGCGTGAAATGTTGTCCGACAAAGGTATCGACATCCGGGGCAAGCGCGTGGCCATCAGCGGATTCGGCAATGTAGCCTGGGGCGCTGCCCAAAAGGCCACACAGATGGGCGCCAAGGTGGTGACTATTTCCGGTCCCGACGGATACATTTATGACGAAGACGGGCTCGACGAAGAAAAGATTGCGTACATGTTGGAACTTCGTGCGAGCGGGAACGATATTTGCAGCCCCTATGCGGAACGCTTTGCGGGGGCTAAGTTCGTGGCAGGCCGTCGTCCGTGGGAAGTGAAGTGCGATATCGCCTTGCCGTGCGCCACGCAAAACGAGCTGAACGGAGAAGATGCCCGGCACCTTATCGAAAACGGAGTGATATGCGTGGGCGAAATCTCCAATATGGGATGTACGCCCGAAGCCATTGATGCGTTCATTGCCCATAAGATGCTTTACGCTCCGGGCAAGGCTGTCAACGCCGGAGGCGTGGCCACATCCGGATTGGAGATGAGCCAGAATGCCATGCACCTCAGTTGGGCGGCCGAAGAGGTGGACCAGAAACTTCATGCCATTATGCACGGTATCCATGAGCAGTGTGTGAAATACGGCACTGAGCCGGACGGTTATGTCAATTATGTGAAAGGAGCCAATGTGGCCGGATTCATGAAAGTGGCCAAGGCCATGATGGCGCAAGGAGTAGTATAGGTGGTTTTGTCATGAGGTAGAAAAGGGAGCGGTGCCGGAAATAATCATTTTCGGGTACCGCTTTTTTGTGCCGCATTTTTTGCATGCTTGCGGATTTTTGTGTTTATTTGTTTCCGCAATCAGAGATAAGGACAGGCTATTATGACAGACGATAAAAACAAAGAATGCCCGCTCTTGCGGGACACCGCTTTTGTGGACCTGATGAAGCGGCGCATTTTCAATGTGTTGCTCATCGCCAACCCGTATGACGCTTTCATGTTGGAGGATGACGGACGGGTGGAAGAAAAGATTTTCGATGAATACGTGAAATTGGGTTTGCGCTATCCGCCCCGTTTTTTCCAAGTCGCTTCGCAGGAAGAGGCGGAAGAAGAGTTGGGCAAGACCACTTTCGATTTGATTATCTGCATGCCCGGCACGGACAATAATGACGTGTTCGACATCGCACGGGGCATCAAGACGGACAATCCCACGATACCTATCGTCGTGCTGACTCCGTTCAGCCATGGTATCCGGAAGAGTATGGAGAACATGGACTTTTCTATTTTCGATTACGTGTTTTGTTGGTTGGGTAATACGGACTTGTTGCTCTCTATCATCAAGTTGATAGAAGACAAAATGAACTTGGAGAACGACGTGGCGGCCGGAGTACAGATGATATTGTTGGTAGAAGACTCCATCCGTTTTTATTCCTCCATCTTGCCCAACCTCTACCGGTTCGTGCTCCAACAAAGCCTGGAATTTGCCACAGAGGCACTGAACGCCCAACTCGAGACGTTGCGCATGCGTGGGCGGCCTAAGATCGTGTTGGCACGTACGTATGAAGAAGCTTGGGGCTTGTACACTCGTCATAAAGAGAATACATTAGGGGTCATCAGCGACTGCCGCTTTCCCCGTAACGGGAAGACGGACGAGATGGCCGGTTACGAGTTATTGTCGGCCATCCGTGCCGAAGACGAGTTCGTGCCGCTGATTATGGAGTCTACGGAAGCTGATAAGAGTGCTTGGGCCGAGAAGTGCGGGGCGCATTTCATCGACAAGAATTCCAAGAAGATAGGGGTCGACTTGCGACGTTTGGTACGTCGGCATTTCGGTTTCGGAGATTTTGTCTTCCTCGACCCGAACACGATGGAAGAGGTGGCGCGCATCAAGAACCTGAAAGACCTTCAGAACAATATCTTCACTTTGCCCAAGGAATCGCTCCTTTATCATATTACGCGCAACAACGTGTCGCGTTGGTTGTGCTCGCGGGCATTGTTCCCCATATCCGAGTTCCTGAAACATATCACATGGCGTTCGCTCCAAGACGTGGATGCCCATCGTCAAATCATATATGACGCGATTGTGAGCTACCGCCGGATGAAGAACCAGGGCGTGGTAGCCGTGTTCCACCGCGACCGTTTCGACCGTTTCAGCAATTTCGCACGTATCGGTGAAGGGTCGTTGGGCGGAAAAGGGCGTGGCTTGGCCTTTCTGGACCACATCATCAAGCAGCATCCGGAATTGAACGCGTTCGACAACGCGGATGTCATGATACCTAAAACGGTGGTGCTCTGTACGGACATCTTCGACGAGTTCATGGATACGAACGAACTTTACCAGATTGCGCTTTCGGACATTCCGGACGAAGAGATTCTCCGTGCATTCTTGCAAGCCCGGCTGCCCGAACGCCTGATTGGTGACTTGGAGGCCTATCTCGATGTCGTGCGCCAACCCATAGCCATCCGTTCCTCTTCCTTGCTCGAAGATGCCCATTACCAACCTTTTGCCGGGATATACTCCACCTATATGATACCTTACGTGGAGAGTCGTGACGTGCGGCTGAAGATGTTGCGCGATGCCATCAAGGGGGTATACGCTTCGGTGTTCTACCGCGACAGCAAGGCGTATATGACGGCCACGAGTAACGTCATCGACCAGGAAAAAATGGCGGTGATTCTTCAGGAAGTGGCCGGAAACCGTTACGGTGACCGTTTCTACCCGAACATCTCCGGTGTGGCCCGTTCGGTGAACTACTACCCCATCGGGGACGAAAAGGCCGAAGACGGCACGGTAAACCTTGCGCTCGGGTTGGGGAAATACATCGTGGACGGCGGCATGAACCTGCGCGTCTGTCCGGCCCATCCCGACAAGGTGTTGCAGACGAGCGAGATGGAAATAGCCTTGCGCGAGACGCAGACGCGGTTTTATGCCCTCGAAATGAAAGCCGTGGAGGAGGATTTCAGGGTGGACGACGGTTTCAACCTGTTGAAACTTCCGGTGAAGGAGGCCGAACAGGACGGTTCGCTGCAATTCATTGCTTCCACGTACGACCCCTACGACATGGTGATTCGCGACGGTATTTACGACGGAGGACGTAAACTTGTCACCTTCTGCGGCGTGTTGCAGCAGGGCGTGTTCCCCCTTCCGGAGCTTTTGCGGCTGATTCTGAAACTTGGGCGTGAGAGCATGCGCCGCGAGGTGGAGATAGAATTTGCCGTGAAGCTGAATCCCGACCGTACGGGGGTGTTCTATTTGTTGCAGATACGTCCGATGGTGGACAATAAGATGATGCTCGACGAAGACTTGACGGAGATTCCCGACGAGAAGACGCTGATACGTTCGCATAACGCCATCGGCCAAGGGGTGAGCAACGAGGTGTACGATGTGGTCTATGTGAAGACCGGCGATTATTCCGCTTACAACAATCCGGCCATAGCCGACGAGATAGACCGTATCAACCGCCGCTTCCTGGAGGAGGGGCGCAACTATGTGCTAGTCGGCCCGGGACGGTGGGGCAGTAGCGACCCATGGTTAGGCGTTCCGGTGAAATGGCCCAACATTTCAGCCGCCCGTGTCATTGTGGAGTCCGGGTTGACGAATTACCGTGTAGACCCTAGCCAAGGCACGCACTTCTTCCAGAACCTGACCAGTTTCGGCGTGGGATATTTCACGGTGAATGACTTTTTGGGCGACGGGGTATACAACCAGGCTTTCCTGAACAGCCAACCGGCTGTGGAAGAAACGGCCCACGTGCGCCATGTGCGCTTTTCTTCGCCCGTGGTCATCAAGGTGGACGGGATGAAAAAGGAAGGGGTGGTCATGCTTCCCGGAGTGGAACAGTAAAGATTTATGGCCTATTGGCAGAATAAGAAGACGAATTTTGTAAATGATTGGTTGATAGATGTTTGAGGCAATGCTGAGAGCCTCTTGTTTTTCTCCGCAGAATGAAAAATCGTTTGCAGGAGAATGAGAAATCGTTTGCCTGAGATTGATTTTCATTTCTCAGGCAAACGATTTTTCGTGTCCGGATTGTCGGGATATATTATAATAAATCATAATATTCTGCGGAAGCTACGGCTTCTTGGATGTTGCTCACGTTCATTTTGAGGAACAGCCTTCTTTTGGCTGATTTTATCGTATCGAGGCTCTTGCAAAGTTTGTTTGCGATGTCTTCCATCTTGTAACCTTGGGAGGATAACTGGAGGATTCCGCGTTCCGTTTCGTTCAATATAATCCCCCCATCCTTGATCCATTCGCCTTGTCCATGTCATATTTATAAAACGCACGGTGGCCTTTTCTCTTTACGGTAATGTTTCCTATTTCATGCATTACGGAATGTTTCATGATGCATAGGGAAAACAACGGCATGCCATCCCGTCCTATAAGGATGGGGGTTGCGGTTTGGTGGACTAACAGCTTTTTCCTGCCGTTCAGGAGATGTATGTCGCATGAGATGTTGTATTCCGTGCGTTCTGACGAAAGTTGGTTGCAAAAAAAATGCAGTCCTTCTTTGAATGCCGTATAAAGTATGCGGTGTTCCTCTTCGGGTACGAAGTCCAAATAAAACCGGAACCCCATTTCCTTGACTTTTTCTGCCGTCAGGCCTGACAAACGCTCGAATTTCCCTGATGCATAGAAGAACTTCTGAGTTTGTGCATTCGAGATGTACATGCACAAGTGCGTATTCCTTGCAAAGGCATCGGCGGTTCTTTCGATTAAGCTTGTTTGCAGGTTGTCACGTTCGTATGGTCTGTGTGGCTCGCTGATGGTTTTGAAAAACTCAAAAAGGTGTTTGTCCATGATTTTTTGCGTCATTAATATGTGAAATTAGGTCTTTAACCTCCCCGTCTCATTTTGAGGTACAAATTTACTTTGTTTGGTTAAAAAAAATAAGGAATGTTTCCCGTTTTTGATGAATTTCGTAATTCGTTGCACACTTTTGTGTGCATTTAGTGTGTCTGTGCACAAAGATAAGCTTGTTTGTTTGGTGGTGTTCACGCAAACAATTTATATTTGTACCGTAAAAAAGAAGAAATATGAAGTCAAGTGATTATAATTATTTCATCCCTTATAAAGATGGGCATATCTTTTTCAATGGCATCACCAAGCGGTTTTTCCTCGCTTCGGAAAAGAACCATGCCAAACTGATGGACATCATCTCCCGTCCGGATGACTACCGGGAAAAGTACGCTCCTTTTTTGGAAAGGATGTCGGCCGAGGGCTTCGTCGTGGAAGACGATGTGCAGGAAATGGACATCATACGGGAGGAGTTTGACAGGAAGCGTAACTCCGGTCAATATACGCTTATGGTACTTCCTACTTACGATTGCAATCTGCGTTGTTGGTATTGCATCCAGGAACACCAAAATATGACGTTGTCAGACGAAACTGTCGCCCGTATCAAGAAGCACATTGAAAAATACCTTTTGGAAAATGAGATAAAAGAATTTCGCCTGTCTTGGTTTGGGGGAGAACCCCTCTTGGCTTACCGAAAACTCATCGAAATCACGCGGTTTTCTAAAGATTTTTGCGAATGCCATCATATAGGATTTTTTAGCGACATGACGACCAACAGCCTGTTGCTCACTTCGGAACGGATAAAAGAGTTGGGTGGTCTTGGCGTGCGCAGTTTCCAAATCACGATTGACGGTTGCCGCGAGAAGCACAACCAAGTGAAACGCGACAAGGATAATGCGGCTTTCGACAAGGCGGTCAATAATGTATTGGAGATAGTCCGGACAATTCCGGATGCTTACTGCATACTGCGCATCAATTATTCCGACCAAACGTTGGAGCCGGGCAAAATCATGCATGATGTCAACCTGATGATTCCGCACGAATACAGAAAACAAATTTTTGTTATGTCGACCATGCACATTTCAATTGCATATTCCCGAATGGAAATGTCGGAAAGTGCGACAATGAGAAACCCGAAGATGCCAAAGGCGTGCTGACGGAGTCTGGTGATATTTTATGGAAAACGGAGTACCGGTTTATCCAGTACCACCAACTTTCATCAGGTAGTGAATGTGTGGAATGCAAATATTTGCCGTTTTGCATGGGGCCGTGCCCGAGACGGAGAGAAGAAATGTATGTCCAACACAAGCACATCGTATGCCAACATAAAGATAAGGAAGAGGCTATGGAAAAGGTGATTGTGGACTATTGTGAGAAGAACTCCGATTTTTATAATATTTGAACCTTTCGGCCATGAAAAACGTGAAGGTAAGCTTGGTTGTGTCATTTCTTGTTTTTTGTCTGTTTCCGCAAGGAGTGGAGGCGGTCTCCCCTTTTACGGCCATAGATAGTATAATGCAAGGCTTGAAGGCGGACAGTTCGGCTGTATCCAAGAAACTGCCCACCGTTACGGTAGAAGCCAGCAATATCACCCACTATGCCGACCGGGACGTGGTGCATATCACCCGTTCCATGCGGAAGGGCGCACGCAATACGGCACAAATGTTGGGAAACATTCCCGGAATCGATTGCAACTACGCCAACAATGCACTCACTTATTACGGTTCCTCCAATATTCTAATTTTAGTGGACAGTTTGGAGAAATCGGCAGACTACGTCAAGGAATTGCATCACCTTCGCTTCAGCAAGGTGGACGTGGTGCCCAATCCCACAGGGAAATATGCAAATTACGATGTGTTGATTAACTTGCATACCAAACCGGATTATACAGGGTATGAGGGAAACGTGTTCCAACAAATGTCTGTCCGGCCCAATGAAGACAATGGGAATGACAAAAAATTCTCGGGAGACTATTCTTCCGCTTCATTCACTTATACCAAAAACAAATGGAATTTCATCGGAAGGTACAATTTCCGGTTTCTACAATCGGAAAAAGATAATGCGGAAAGTACATATACGAACCATGTGAACCGCTTGCAGGAAAGTACAACTTCACCGATGTCGTTTACCAATTTTTTTCGTATACATAACACTTATTGGGCAATAGACCATCAAATAAACAAGAACCATTCCGTGTCGGCCTCATATTACTATTCTGCCGATGCCAAGGATGATTACACGTATGCTGAAGCGGAGCGTTTGTGGCTTGACAGTGGAAAGAAAGAAACCATAGGGAAAAGTGGGGTTTCTCGTATCAATAGCGACCGTCATACGTTGGGCCTGTATTATCGTGGCCGGAGCGGAGTATGGAACTATACTTATGATTTTAATTACATCAATGATGGGTGGACCAGCGACAAGAATTACCGGCAGAATACCGGTTACGCATCCGATAACTATTTCCGTAACCACATGGACTACGTTTGGACTAAAAGCGAAGTGAACCGTCGTTTTTTCAACAATCGTTTTTATTTTAGCGCGGGATATAATTTTACATGGAAAGATTATGAACAGGAAGACCGTCTTACGAGAAACCTGCTGAGCGAAAAATGCCTACCACCGTAATGAAATTTGGACATGGCTGTCTTACCGCATCAAGGACGGCACGGATTTGAATTTCAGTGCTTCGGCCGAACATGTAAAGACCCATACGGCAAGCTACGAAGACAAGAACATGGTTTATAAGTTCAGTGGGATGTTCTACCACCGTTGGAACAAAAAGATATGGATGCGCCTTAATTATTGGTGCAACACATCTTATCCTCAACTCGACCAAGTGACGGAATACGGCTATTTTACCGATTCATTGACATGGAGTGGCGGAAACCCAGCATTGCGCACACAAGTGTACCATTCGGGACGGTTGTGGGTGGACTTCTTTAACCTTTTCAATATACAGACGGGTTATAACTATTCACCCAACCAGTTTTCTAACATCATCGGACGTGGGGAAGGTACATTGCCGTCAGGTGGAAACGGTGTTTACATTACATACACACCGGAGAATACGCTGTATAAGGAGTTTTGGGCAACGATTTACTTTAATCAAAAAATCAAGGATTTTAGAATAAGCGGTATCTTGAAATACCAAAACATGGAAGCGAAATTCAAGAGAAACAAGAATACGAACCAAGGCTTTACAGGCTTTCTTACCTCAAATTATTACAATGACAAGCATTTCCTGTCTATACAGGCAACCTATCAGGTTTTCAATGGATATCAAGTTAGAGCGCAAGGGAAAAACACGCAAAAAATGGGTTGTTTGGCATTCATTTTGGGTAAAGACTTTTTCCATCAACGTGTGAACCTATCAGTGCAATACGTGACTCCTCGCCTTTTCCTTGATGGCAATAGTAAAAGTAAAACTGAATCCGAGGTCGTCAGTTCTTATGATTTTTATGATATAAATGAAACGATACGCCACAGCCTGATGTTCACATTCTCTTATCGTTTTCATGGAGGAAAGAGCGTCCGGCAGTACAACCGTAGCATGCAAGAAGAGAAATAAGCGCGCTTGATATATTTAGTATTTTGGATGAGGCGTTCTTCCATGAAATCTCTTCGTCTGGTGCTTTCTTCGCGTGTAAATATGGATAACCGGAATGCGCGAAACTACAAGAATGGACAGACAAATACTTGGTGTGACCGGAAAAACGGGTTTGCACAAGGACGGGAGCTTGGCTTACTCGGACTTTCACCGGCTGTTCCTTTGACTCTGGACTAAGCAAGGGCATAGCCAAACTGTGCAAGGGATGAATCCCAAAAGAGAAAAAGAGCCGGGAATACGTAAATCCCGGCTCTTGATGCTTCTGTATTGCAATTAACCTTATACGATGCCTTGAGCCATCATGGCCTTGGCTACTTTCATGAAACCGGCGACGTTGGCACCTTTCACGTAGTTGACGTAACCATCGGCTTCCGTTCCGTACTTCACGCAATTCTGGTGAATGTTCTCCATGATGGCGTGCAGACGGGCATCTACCTCTTCCGATGTCCAAGACAGACGTTCTGAGTTCTGGCTCATTTCAAGACCTGAAACCGATACACCACCGGCGTTGGCTGCCTTGCCCGGTGCATACAGAATCTTGGCTTCCTGGAATACGCGGATGGCTTCCGGAGTAGAAGGCATGTTGGCACCTTCGCTTACGGCCATTACGCCGTTGGCTACCAACTGGCGAGCCTGGTCGCCGTTGATTTCGTTCTGAGTGGCCGACGGCAGTGCGATGTCTGCCTTTTCGCCCCAAGGACGTGCGCCTGCCACGTATTTGCAACCGTATTTCTCTGCATATTCACGGATACGTCCGCGATACAGGTTCTTAAGCTCCATGATGTAGTCGAGCTTTTCGCGGTCGATTCCGTCCGGATCGTAGATGTAACCGTCTGAGTCGGACATCGTGAGTACCTTTCCACCGAGTTGAAGTACCTTTTCGGCCGTGTACTGGGCCACGTTGCCGGAACCAGAGATGAGGACAGTCTTGCCTTTAAGGTCGGTGCCTTTGGTCTTCAGCATTTCCATGAGGAAGTACACGTTACCGTAACCCGTGGCTTCAGGACGGATGAGCGAACCGCCGAACTCAAGTCCCTTGCCGGTGAATACGCCGCTGAATTCATGGGTCAGTTTCTTATACATACCGAACATGTAACCGACTTCGCGTCCGCCTACTCCGATGTCACCGGCCGGCACATCGGTATCGGGACCGATATGGCGATTGAGCTCGAGCATGAAAGCCTGGCAGAAACGCATCACCTCGGCGTTGCTCTTACCGCGCGGGGAGAAATCGGAACCGCCTTTTGCTCCACCCATGGGAAGAGTCGTCAGGGAGTTTTTGAAAGTCTGCTCGAAAGCCAAGAATTTCAAAATGCTGAGGTTTACGGAACTGTGGAAACGGATACCGCCTTTATAGGGGCCGATTACGTTGTTATGCTGTACACGGTAACCCATGTTGGTTTGAATCTGGCCTTTGTCGTCCATCCAAGTGACGCGGAATTGATAAACGCGATCAGGAATACAGAGACGTTCAATCAGATTGGCTTTTTCGAACTCAGGGTGTTTGTTGTACTCTTCTTCGATCGTACTGAGAACTTCTTCTACAGCCTGATGATACTCAGGTTCGTTAGGGAAACGACGTTTCAAGTCTTCCAGAACTTTTTTTGCATCCATGTGATAAATCCTTTTTAAATTAATATTATTCGTTGACTTTATCTTTTCTACCTTATTTCTCCTTAAGAAAAATCTCTCTCTTGGTTTTCAGTCGCCAAAGTTAATCATTTAATAGCAAACTGCCAATAAAAACGAGAAAAAAAATCTTTTTGCTATTGTTTTTAGCAAAAGACAAACATTTCTTCGTATTTGTAGCGCTTTATATAAAAATAAGGTTTGGGATTTTGTATTTCTTCCGGTTTGCACTATCTTTGCATAGCATTTTTTGAATTGAAGATGAAGAACATCAGGAATTTCTGTATTATTGCGCATATAGATCACGGTAAGTCTACTTTGGCAGACCGTTTGCTTGAATATACGAATACGATAAAGGTTACCGAAGGGCAAATGCTCGACGATATGGATCTGGAGCGGGAGCGTGGTATTACCATTAAAAGCCATGCCATCCAGATGGAATATATATATAAAGGAGAGAAGTACACGTTGAATCTGATTGATACGCCGGGGCATGTGGATTTCTCATACGAGGTTTCGCGTTCCATCGCGGCTTGCGAGGGGGCGTTGTTGATTGTGGATGCCACGCAAGGCGTGCAGGCCCAGACCATCTCCAATTTGTATATGGCCATAGAGCATGACTTGGAAATCATCCCGGTCATTAACAAATGTGACATGGTGAACGCCATGCCGGAGGAAGTGGAGGATGAAATCATAGACCTGTTGGGATGTAAACGTGAGGAGATTATCCGTGCGTCGGGACGTACGGGAATGGGAGTGGATGAAATTTTACAGGCCGTGGTGGAACGTATCCCCCATCCGGAAGGGGATGAGGATGCTCCTTTGCAGGCATTGATATTCGATTCCGTGTTCAACTCGTTCCGTGGGATTATCGCTTATTTCAAAATAGTGAACGGCAGTATCAAGTCGGGCGATGAAGTGGCTTTTATCAATACAGGCAAGGAATACACGGCGGATGAAATCGGGGTATTGAAGATGGAAATGTCCCCCCGTAAGGAACTGCATTGCGGGGATGTGGGGTATATTGTTTCCGGTATTAAAACGGCAACGGAAGTAAAAGTCGGCGATACGATTACTCACGTGGAGCGTCCGTGTGATAAAGCCATTTCCGGTTTCGAGGAAGTTAAGCCTATGGTTTTTGCCGGACTTTATCCCATAGAAACTGAGGACTTTGAAAATCTTCGGGCCTCTTTGGAAAAATTGCAGTTGAACGATGCATCGTTGACCTTCCAACCGGAATCGTCCGTGGCGTTAGGCTTCGGTTTCCGTTGCGGTTTCCTGGGCTTGCTCCACATGGAAATCGTACAAGAACGTCTGGACCGCGAGTTCAATATGGATGTGATTACGACCGTACCCAACGTGTCTTATCTCGTATATGACAAGCAGGGTGGAGTGAAAGAAGTACATAACCCGGCCGGTATGCCCGAAGTGACGCTGATCGACCATATAGAGGAGCCATATATCAAGGCTTCCATCATTACGACAACCAACTTCATCGGCCCCATCATGACCTTGTGTCTGGGGAAAAGGGGGGAGTTGTTGAAACAGGAGTATATCAGCGGAAACCGTGTGGAACTCCATTATAGCTTGCCTTTGGGTGAGATTGTGATTGATTTTTATGACAAACTCAAAAGCATATCAAAGGGCTATGCCTCTTTCGACTACCATCAGGACGGTTTCCGTCCGTCTAAACTGGTGAAGTTGGATATCTTGTTGAACGGGGAACCGGTGGATGCGTTATCCACTTTGACGCATATTGACAATGCGGTGGACTTCGGGCGGAGGATGTGTGAGAAACTGAAGGAGTTGTTGCCCCGCCAACAGTTCGATATTGCCATACAGGCCGCCATCGGTGCCAAGATTATCGCCCGTGAGACAGTGAAGCAGTTGCGTAAGGACGTGACGGCGAAATGTTACGGAGGAGATGTCAGCCGGAAAAGAAAATTGCTTGAGAAACAGAAGAAAGGAAAGAAACGGATGAAACAGATCGGTAATGTGGAAGTGCCGCAAAAAGCTTTCTTGGCTGTCCTGAAGTTGGATTAACCTAATAAAAAACCTTATGACTATGGATTTAAGACGCGACGTGGCTCGTGAAATAGCCCGGATATATTGCCGCTTGTCTCCATCGGGTATCGAGGCATTGTCCGAGATACTTGTACCTTTCAAATATTCGAAAGGCGATGTGGTATTGCCCGAAGGGGAAACGTGCCGTCACATGTATTTCGTGGAACGCGGAATGGTGAGGCAGTATTATTATAAAGGTGGACGCGACGTGACGGAACACTTTTCTTATGAAGGGCGAATCGTGATTTGCATTGAAAGTTTCTTGAAACAGGAACCTTCACGGCTGATTGTCGAGGCGTTGGAAAACAGCAGGCTTTACGGCATTCCGTATGATGACTTGCAGGAATTGGCAGACGAAAATAAAGAGATTGAGTTGTTGTTCCGTAAGATTATGGAACATGCTCTAATCAGTTCTCAGGTCTACGCTGACAGCCAACGTTTTGAGAACGCTACGGAGCGTTACCTTCGTCTCTTGAATACAAAACCCGAGATATTGCTACGTGCGCCGATGCTCCATGTGGCTTCTTACTTGCAAATGTCGCCTGAAACATTAAGCCGTGTGCGTGCGGCTCATTTGGAAGAAATGAAGTCTGAAAAAGGCAGCGTGTCCAAGACTGAGACTTAGGCTGAGGTGCCGGGGAGTGATACGCCCATGACGGGATTACGGAGGATATGTTTCTTTTGGAAAGAAGGAGCATATCCTTTGTTTTTTCCCCTTTTCAGAAGTGGTGTGATTTTTTTACGGATTTGGCGCGTTGTTCTTTTTTTATTATTACCTTTGTGTAGTGGATCTTAAATTAACGGTATCATGAAACTGCTGCCCGGACATCCAGCCTGTGGAGTTGTGTAATGCCTACCTATGTTGAATTTTTAAATCAATTCTTATGAAGAGAGTAATTAACCTAATGAAGATGGTGGCCCTTAGTGGTGTCGTGGTGTTGGGTTCATGCCGGGCCGTGAAAGATGGAACTGGGGTGGAGCGTGCGGAATACGGGCACGAGATGTCAAGCCCGTTAGAAGGTTTTTGGAAGAAGACTTGGATTCGGAAGAAAGGAGATTCCCATAAGGGCTCCCAACCGTTCGTGCATTACAAGTATTACGGGGACAAGCACATGGTGTCGCTTTCCGTGTGGTATGTAGGTACCAACGATGTGGACGTGGATTTCGAAGGGCGATACTTCCCTTTTGAGTACATGTCGAAGAAAGTCATTCGTGAAGGTGGTGAGAATTTGAAAATCAAGACACGGGCAGAAGACATGTTCGAACTTTCATGGACGGGTCGTTCCACGGCGGGGGAGACGGATTATGAAGAGGGTTGGGAACGGTATCCCATGCCTTCAGGATTGGCCGCTATACATCAGGGGATGCGCGATGCCCACGAGGCGGACGGACGTTACGCAGGCATGTGGGAAGTGCAAGGCTTGCGGCAACCGTTGACGGGCGAACTGATACCACCCAAGTTGAAGAGCTACAAATGGTATGGTGACGGCTACTTCTTGGGCTTTACACCGGATCGGACCGGAGAAGACCGTGTGCACTTCAAGGGGCATGCCGGAACTTTCACGTCGGAGGGTGACAGCGTCATCAAGGAGCGCGGTGGGCGTAACAAGGTGAAATGGTTATCGGATGACATGTTTGAGATGTCGTGGTTCAACGGACGGGGTGTGGCTACCGAGGTGTGGAAGCGTGTGGAAAACGACGATTTGGAACAGCAGGTGCTTCGCGTGCTGAAGCCGATGTTCCTGCGTGTGGAAGGTTTGTCTGTGGCAGATATGTATGCTGCAGACAAGGTGTATGAGAAAGCCGATGTCCCTCCGCAATATCCCGGGGGAATAAACGCCCTGATGGAATATATGTCATCTAATATCCACTATCCTGCGGCTTGTGTCAAGGAAAAAGTCGAAGGCAGGGTGATGGTTTCTTTCGTGGTGGACAAGGATGGCAACGTGACGCGCCCGAAAGTGGTGAAAAGTCCAGATGTGCGCCTGAGTGCGGAAGCTGTGCGGGTCATCATGGCCATGACGAAGTGGAAACCTGCACGGTTGGACGGCAAGCCGGTATCCATGAAAGTTACCGCTCCCATCATGTTTGCATTAAAAGGAAAGAAGAAATGAGGGTTGGAGGAGTCGGTACAGGAATCTGAAAGTCCTGGTTTGCAGCGGGGTTGCAACCTAAGAAAAAGGGAAAGGCGTGTCGCTCTTTCCCTTTTTTGTGTCTTGTTTCCATGAGGGTTTCCCTGTATAGATACCCGTAGGTTTAGCGTGCCGCACGGTAGATGTGCTCCATGTCCTCGCGGTTCAATACTTTGAAGCCGCCGATGGTATGGGTACCATCATAACTGCATTTACGGGACATCTCGTGAATTTCCTCGTCTGTGATTTCGCGTCCGATGAGTTCGTGTATGCTAGTAGGCATGCCGATGGCCCGGAAGAAGCGTTCCAATGCTTCGATGCCGGCCAAGGCTGTTTCTTCTGCTGACTTGAAGTTGTTTTGTATTCCCATGGCATTGACGGCGAATTGTGCGAAACGGGTGGGATTTTCAAGGTAGACGTAACGCGCCCAACTGCCCCATACGGCAGCCAGGCCTGCGCCGTGGGTTACGTCGAACATGCCGCTGAGTTCGTGTTCCAGAAAGTGCGTGGCCCAGTCAGAAGTGGTACCGCAACCGGTCAAACCGTTGTGAGAAAGGCTGCTTGCCCACATGATTTGGGCGCGATGCAGGTAGTTGTCCGGTTGTTGCAGTACTTTGAACGCGCTATCTTGTACGGTGCGGATGAGGCTTTCGGCAATGGAGTCGGTTACGGTCATGTCATCATCGTGGGAGAAGTAGCGTTCCAACGTGTGCATGATGATATCTACTACGCCGGCTGCCGTTTGATAGGGAGGCAATGTAAAGGTGCGCTCTGGGTTCATTACGGCAAACTTGCAACGGAGCTTATCGCTGCCGTAGTCTTTTTTCAGGTCGCCGTCTTCGTTGGTAATGACTGTGGCGTCGCTCATTTCGCTACCTGCTGCCGGGAGGGTGAGCACGGCTCCCAAGGGGAGGCAGGTATCCGCCTCGGCTTTATGGGTGAAAAAATCCCAAACGTCTCCTTCGTAGGTTACTCCCATGGAGATGGCTTTGGCGGAATCGATTACGCTGCCGCCGCCGATAGCCAAGATGAAATCTACACCCTCGGCACGGCATAAATTGATGCCCTCGTGTACTTTTGAGAGACGTGGGTTGGGCACGACTCCTCCCAACTTCACATAAGGGAGATGTTCGGCTTCAAGTGCATGGCATACTGCGTCTAACAGTCCGGAACGTTCTGCGCTTTTGCCTCCGTAATGTACCAATACTTTTGTTCCGCCGTATTGTTTTACCAATCGGCCTGCCGCCTGTTCCGCTTTTCTTCCGAAAGCGACCTGCGTAGGGGCGTAGTAATTGAAATCTTTCATTGTCTTTTGCTTTTATGTTTTTTCTTGGGCAGATTTGTAATTTTCGTTTTTATCAGGGATGCCTTGACTATACCTGGCAATCCGTGTACAAATAGCGTTTGATGCTTTTCTTAGGGGTTTTCTCGAATTCCTCTTGGAAGATTTTGATACCGGAAAGTTGGGCATATCCGGGCAGCATACTATTCAGTTCTGTCCGGTTTTGTTCCATGACGTTGGCCAAATCCGAGTCTTGTAAACCTAAATTGTGCGCTTCTTCAAAGTCCGGATACACCAACCCATAAAGTTTTTCTCCTTTTTGGATGACGATGCTTTCGTTGACCAAAGTCAGGTTGTTCAGCAAATCTTCAATTTCTTCAGGATAGATATTTTGTCCACTCGCACCTAAAAGCATGTTTTTGCTTCTGCCTTTGATGAAAAGGTTGCCATTTTCGTCCATGATACCGAGGTCGCCTGTACGATACCAACCGTCTCGAAATGCTTCCTGGGTTGCTTCTTCGTTTTTATAGTATCCCAACATGACATTGGCGCCTCGGGTGAGGATTTCTCCTACGGTGTGTTGCGGGTCATTGCTGTCAATCTTGATTTCCATACGTGGAGCCGCCTTGCCGCAAGAACCGGGTGCGAAAATATTCCAGTCTGCGTATGAGATAATCGGGGCGCACTCCGTGGTGCCGTAGCCCACAGTGTAATTGAAACCAATGTCGTGAAGCAGCATTTCTATTTCATGATTGAAAGCTGCCCCGCCTATGATGATTTCATAGAAATTTCCTCCAAACGCCGCTTTGAGCTGTTCGCAGATTTTGTCTTTGATCTTTTGACGGACTAATGGGACTTTCAATAGCATCTTTACGGTTGTACCCTGAATTTTAGGAAGAACCGCCTTGCGGATAATCTTTTCTATGATTAAGGGGACGGCGATAATGATACGCGGCTTCAACTCGGCAAATGCCGCAAAAAGAACATTGGGGGACGGGTTCTTGGTCAGGAAGTAAATGTGGCATCCCGTGCAAAACTCAAAGATAAATTCAAAAGCCATCCCGTACATGTGAGCCATGGGCAACATGGAAATCACGTTATCCCCGGTTTTCATGTGCGGACTTAATACTTCCTTGGCAAATTCCAGATTGGACCAAAGGGCACGATAGGGAATCATTACACCTTTCGAACGGCTTGTCGTGCCTGAAGTATAGTTGATGACAGCCAGTTCTTCCGGTGCTCCTTTATAATATGATATATGGTGTTTGCGGAAGTTCATGGGGTAGCGTTCGCCGAACAACTGGTTCAGATGTTCCCGTGCATACGCGACTTTTTGCGTGCGACCTACAAGGAGTGAATAATCTGCAATGTTGATGATCCCTTCCAGATTCGGCATTTCATTGGCGTCGAGATTCTTCCATACCAGATCACCTACGAAAAGTAGTTTGGCTTCACTGTGGTTCACAATGTTATGAACCTGGTCGGCTTTGAATTCGTGCAAGATAGGCACGGCCACAGCCCCGTATGTCAGCGTCGCAAAAAATACGGCTCCCCAATGGGCACTGTTCCGTCCGCAAAGGGCTATCTTGTCTCCCGGTTTTACGTTGCTGTATTCAAAGATAATGTGAAGTTTCTCTATGATTCGGGCTATATCTTTATATTGAAAGGTTTCTCCTTTATAATCAGACAAAGCATCAAGATCCCAGTTGTCCTTGATGCTTTGTTCTATTTGTTCGTTAAAACTAAGTTTTTCCATTGCACAATTCTTTTTATTTTGTGCAAAACTAAGGAGAAAAAACGATTAAAGCAAGAATAATATGCTTTTAATACACTCTTTCACCAAATATTTTACTTCCCACGCGGATAAGCGTACTACCTTCCTCTATTGCAATGGGATAATCATGGCTCATGCCCCATGAACATTCTTTGAAATAGGGAGCATTTGCAAAAGCTCCGGTTTTCAGTTCCTTGAACAGTTCGTATGCCAGATGGAATTCAGATCGTACTTGTTCCATATCGTCCGTATTGGAAGCCATGCACATCAAGCCGCAAATTTGGACATGTGCCAGCTTTTTCCATTCTTCATCCGCTATCAACGTGCGGCATTCGTCCGGTGTGAAACCGAATTTGGTTTCTTCCTTGGCCACGTGAAGTTGAAGTAAACAGGGTATCACCCGTCCGGACTTTTCTCCTTGTTTATCTACCTCAAGAAGTAGTTTCATGGAATCTACCGCATGTATCATGGCTACGTATGGAGCGATATACTTCACTTTATTGGTTTGCAAGTGTCCGATAAAGTGCCACTCGATGTCTTTGGGGAGGTTATCGTATTTACGGCGAAGCTCTTGTACATGGCTTTCGCCGAAGACGCGTTGCCCGGCAGCGTATGCCTCCTCAATGCAGCTTTCGGGATGGTATTTGGACACGGCCACTAACTGGACACCGAAGGGAAGCGAGGCCGTGATACGTTTTATTTCGTCCTGAATCTGTGACATGGCGTTATAGTTTCAATGAAACGGGATTATGCTTCGGGGAATTCCGGTTTCTCGTCCACTTCGGTTTTGTAATGGAACACGTCCATAATAGGCGTTTCTGCAATAGAGGCGATTTCGTAGTCGGCCATGGTGCTTTCCATTCCTTTGTCAAGGCGTTTTACGGCATCGCGCAGATCCGAAGCTTGTATCAGCATGTTTTGGTTGCTTTTCTTTTCCGCCCCGCTTTTTTCATCAAGGGTGATGAAAGCCACTTTGGCTTTGAACCAACGGTCGGCTGCATCTTCGTCCGTTTCGAACAATTCGGCATATTTGGCCCGTTTGATGTCTGTCACTTGAAATTCGCCGGACATGAACGGTTCTATTTCTTCTATAAAACGTCTTTCGGCTTCAGTGAAGCTCAGGGCATCTACCAGATAGGGCTCCGTGACTTTCTTGACCAAGCCATTTTCTAATGTTTTTTCGTATCTTACCTTGCATTCAAACCATTCGTTCATCATAATTGTAATCTTTGTTTGTAGAGTTTAAAAACAACGCAAAGTTACACGATAATTCTTAATTCCATGCAGTTCCTTCCGGAAAAATTTTATTCCTCTCACGGTCCTCCCAATCGTTTTCAGAAAAATGGCTTCATCTTTCAGGTTGTATGGTAAGTTTTTGTCATACAGTATATTATGGAATGAAAGACAAGAATGGTATCTTTCAGCTTCCTTTCATGGCGGAAAGCTGCAAAAAGTTCTCAGCCGAATGAATTTTTGATCTGCGCCAAACGGTTTTTCAATCTCAGTCGAACGATTTTTCGTTCTCAGCAGATTGAAATGAAGCATGGCTGAAAGATGGCTGAAGTATCTTTCAGCCTGTAATCTTAACATAATGAATGCTTTAGTGCTCGAACTGAAAGATGAAGGGGCTTTTTACAAAATCCCAGTGTAGGAGGTGGGTCATACCTGTACTGGCAATAGTGTTTTTTACCGGCTATTTTATGAAACGGCTTTTTGGGCAAACGGTTATCTCCGTTTTCCAAAAATCCGGCGTATGTTACGTGCTACTCTCATTCCCATCATCACGCCGTCATATACGGCTAACCCTTGGTCTACCATATTCATGAATGAGCCTAATTTGGATGTGGCTTGCGGGGGAGGAGTGAATAGTTTATGGGTAGTTGTTTTAATGTAGTCCGCACTTTCTTTTATTTGGCTTTTTACTTCAGCCTTACGAGTACGGATTTCTTGTAAAACATCTTCGGTATGGTGGGAAGGAATCTTATTTGCTGCCATCTTCTTTAGTAAGGATTAGTTTGGTCATGAAACGTGCCATGGGCTGAATGACCATGCGGTTTCGGTTTAAATAGAATATGACGGTCAGTAACAGGATGAAAGCGGAAATGAGGCCGAATCCGAGTGAAAGGCTTCCTAATACATCTCCTAAGTAATAGGCTAATGCGAAGGTGAGAAAAAGCAAAACGATAGAACCTAATAATAACAAGACGGTTACAATCAGAATGGCCGAAAGAATGACCGTCATTTTCTCTGTGGCATCCAATTTGACAAACTCTTTCTGGAACTCAAGATATTTCTTAAACTCCAGTAAGAGTTTGCCTATACTTTCTATGTTTTTACTGTTTGAAAACATAAAATGTCATTTACACTTCTTCGGCGGATTTGATTTCATCTGCAATTTCGTCTACGAGAGAATCCATCTCTTTGCGGTTGAGTTTGATGCCGCGTTTACGCAATGCTTCTGCTATTTTATCACGAGTTTCAGTTCCTTTTTCCGGAGCAAACAAAATTCCTACTGCTGCACCTACGGCTGCGCCGCCAATGAATGCTGCTAAAAAACTTAATGCTTTCATATTATTTCTATTTTATTTGAGTTGATTACATTCACAAAGTTATAAATTCTCTTGATATAATCCTCATGTTTATCACTTTTTTTTGATTATTTTTTTTGCCTTGTTGATTTAACCTTTTTTTTGTGCCAGTCCTTTTACCATATATAAATAATGTGTACCTTTGTCTTTTGATGTGGATGTTATATGCCGTGAAAATACCAGTGACATCGACAGTATGGTTTTAGAGAATCATTTAACTAAAAAAATAAGTAGAAGAAGTATGAAAAAGTTTTTTGTGATGGGACTTGGGTTGAGTGCGGCTTTTGCAATGACCTCTTGCAAGTCTTCCGAGAGCGCATACAAAAAGGCGTATGAAAAGGCAAAGCAGCAGCAGGTTGTTGCTACAGAGCAGGAGCCGACCCAGACGCAGACGACCACCCAAGTGGAAGTGACACCTGTCACTCCCTCGACAACAACCTCCACGGCCACTAATGCAGATGTAAATACGGTTCGTGTGCAGAGTGAGAATGTGACGGTGGTTTCCGGAAACGGTTTGAAAGCTTATAGCGTAGTTTGCGGAAGTTTCAGTCTGAAAGCCAATGCCGAAGGTTTGCAGAAGACATTGTCGAATGCGGGTTATAATGCGCAGATAGCCTACAACGAAGCAAAGAACATGTATCGGGTGGTGGCTTCTACTTACGATGAAAAGGCTGCTGCCGTGCAGTCGCGTAATACTTTGCGCGGCACTTATCCTGACGCATGGTTGCTTTTGTCTAAATGATAGATTTAGAATAATATATAGTTTATACAACACACGGGAGCGAGTTTTCATTTGCTCCCGTGCATCGTATAGGGAAGTCTGTTTTGGTTATTAAGAATTATTTGTTTTTATACCGGCGTTTTTTTCGTCTGTTTTCATTAATTTTGCAACTTATATGGGAAGGGTTTTAGCTATTGATTACGGGAAAAAACGTACTGGAGTTGCTGTGACGGATCCGTTGCAGTTGATTGCAAACGGGTTGACAACGGTTTCTACCTCGTCTGTCATGGATTTTATTGTGTCTTATGTCCAGCAGGAACATGTGGAACGGATTGTGGTAGGTCAACCAAAACAAGCCAATGGGGAAGATTCTGAAAATATGGGCAGGATAAATTCTTTTGTGCGGCGTTTGCATGAACGCCTGCCGGAGATTCCGGTTGAATTTTTCGATGAACGTTATACTTCCGTGTTGGCCCATCAGGCTATGTTGCAAGGAGGTTTAAGGAAGAAAGCCCGGCAAAACAAAGCTTTGGTGGATGAAATCAGTGCGACGATTATCCTGCAAGGTTGGATGGAATCCCGTATGATGCTGAAAAAATAATAATATACAAAATAATATGGTATTACCAATTTATACTTTTGGCCAACCCGTTCTGAGAAAGGTGGCCGAAGATATTACACCGGACTATCCGGAGTTGAAAACTTTGATAGACAATATGTACGAAACTTTGGAGCGGTCTGAGGGAATTGGGTTGGCAGCTCCCCAAATCGGCTTGTCCATTCGCCTGGTGGTGATTAATTTGGACTTGATTTCCGATGACCTGCCCGAATATAAGGGGTTCGTTCATGCATTTATCAATCCTCACATCTTGGAGTATGATGATGCGGAAACGGATTCGATGGAAGAGGGCTGTTTGAGTTTGCCGGGCATCCATGAACCAGTGCGTCGTCCCACACGCATTCGTGTGAGTTACTTAGACGAGGTTTTCCAACCCCATGACGAATGGGTGGAAGGGTATTTGGCCCGTGTCATGCAGCATGAGTTCGACCATCTTGACGGGAAAATGTTTGTGGACCATTTATCTATGTTGCGTAAACAAATGGTGAAAGGAAAACTGGGAAATTTGCTGAAAGGAAATTTCCGTTGTGCTTATAAGGTCAAGACGAAAAAGTAATGAAGAGGAGCAGGAAAGTATATCTTCTTTTCCTTTGGTTTTTTTCCGTGTCGGCGATGGCACAGATTAATACCGACCGGATGATGCTGATGGGGCGTAATGCGCTCTACTATGAGGATTATGTACTTTCCATACGCCGCTTCAATATGGTAATTTCGGCCAAGCCTTATTTGTCGGAGCCATATTTTTACCGTGGATTGGCCAAATTTTATTTGGAAGATTATACCGGGGCTGAGGAGGATTGCGGGACTGCTATAGACCGCAATCCTTTTTTGCCCGATAATTATCGTTTGCGAGGTTTATGCCGGATCAATCTGAAGCGTTATGACGAAGCCGTTTCGGATTATATGAAGTTGCTTGAAATCGAACCCAAAGACGAGAGCGGATGGCATAATATGACCTTATGTTATTTACAACTCAAGGAGTACGATAAGGCTGTGGAATGTATAGACCGAATGTTAGGTTACTGGCCGCAAAAGGCCTCCTTGTACACTTTAAAGGCACAGACTTATTTCGCCCAAAAGGATACGGTTGCAGCCATGGCAAACATAGACCGGGCATTGGAAATCAATCCATACGAGGGGCAGGCTTGGAGCATGCGTGCGGCGGTCCATGCCGGGCGGGGAGAATATAAGTTGGCCGAAGAGGCTTTGGATAAGACCATACAGCAGATGCCCCGCGAGGCCGGACATTATATCAACCGTGCGTTGGCGCGTTATCATCAGCGTAATTTACGTGGGGCGATGACGGACTATGATACGGCATTGGAAATGGACTCCACTAATTACATCGGGCATTTCAACCGTGGTTTGCTCCGGGCCCAAGTGGGAGATGATAACCGGGCCATAGAGGATTTCAATTTCGTGTTGAAGTTGGAACCGGATAATATGATTGCGTTGTTTAACCGTGCGTTGATGTTGAACAATACAGGAGATTATCGGGGAGCTATCCGGGATATAAATGCCGTCATCAAAGAGTTTCCTAATTTCTTGGCCGGCTATCAGTTGCGGGCAGAGGTGCGCCGGAAGATGGGCGATACCAGAGGTGCCGAACTGGATGAATTCAAGGTATTGAAAGCCCAGATGGACCAACGTTACGGTGGAAAGAAACCGCAGAATACGAAGCAGACTCGAAAAGTGAGCGACCGCACGATGGAAGATTATAACAAACTGGTGGAGGCTGATACTTCGGAAGATGAATCGCCGACGTATGAAAGCGAATATCGTGGCAAAGTGCAGAACCGCAGGACGGAATTGGCTCCGGAACCGGCTTTGGTCCTGACCTATTATACTGGGCAGAGTGATTTTCAACGCAAGATGTACAATAAGGAACTCGAACGTCTGAATCGTTTGGGCGTTTTGCCGGCACGTCTGGTGTTGACTCACGACGAAGTGTCGTTGGATGAAGCCCGTATACAAAAGCATTTTTCTTCCATTCAGGCTCTTTCCGACAAGATTGCCCGGCAGCCGGACAATACATTATTATATTTGGCCCGTTCCATAGACGAATATCTTGTACAAGACTTCGAGAAAGCATTGGCAGATATTGACCATGCTGTTAAATTGGATAGTTCTTATCTGCTTGCTTATTATATGAGAGTGCAGATTAGAATGAAAAATCAGGAAGTCCGGATGGCAGAAAAATCTGAAACTCCTTCTAAGGGAGAGGCGAAATGGACGTTCGACACTTCCCGTTCCGAATATCAGGCAGCATTGGATGATTGTGACCGGATATTAGCTTGGGAACCAGATTTTGCCGGTTGCTATTATAATAAAGGTAATATCTACATGCAGCTGAAGTTATGGCCGGAAGCCATTAAGGCCTACACGCAGGCCATTAAGCTTCATGCGGATTATGCCGAAGCTTACTACAACCGGGGGGTGGCTTATATCCTTTCGGGCGACTACGCTTCCGGCATTCCCGATTTGAGCCGGGCCGGAGAGATGGGCTTATATAAGGCTTATAATTTGATTAAAAGGTATAGGGATAAGGCTGCTACTAAGGTGGAATAAGCTAAAAAACAGCCACTTTTTTGATAGATTGTGCCACTGTCTCATGAAAAATAGCTAATTTTGCAACTTTGAAAACGGACAATACGTATAATTATGATAAAGATAACTTTTCCTGACGGCTCTGTGCGTGAATACGAGGCCGGTGTGACAGGTTTACAAATTGCTGAGAGTATTTCTTCCAGACTGGCACAGGACGTGCTGGCTTGCGGAGTGAATGGTGAGACGGTCGAGCTGAACCGTCCGATTAACGAAGATGCTTCCGTGATGCTTTACAAGTGGGAGGACGCAGAGGGAAAGCATGCTTTCTGGCATACTTCCGCTCACCTGATGGCTGAGGCTATGCAGGAACTTTATCCGGGTATGCAGTTCGGTATCGGTCCGGCCATAGAAAACGGTTTTTATTACGATGTGATGCCTCCTGCAGGTACGGTTATCCGTGAAAGCGACTTTGCCGGTATTGAAAAGAAGATGTTGGAGTTGGCACAACGTAAAGAACCGGTCGTGCGGGCTGAAATATCCAAAGCCGGAGCCTTGAAGTTTTTCGGTGAGCGCGGCCAGACGTACAAGAACGAATTGATAGAAGACTTGGAAGACGGGCATATCTCCACTTACACCCAAGGAGCTTTCACGGACTTGTGCCGAGGTCCGCACTTGATGAATACGGGTGTTATCAAAGCCGTGAAAGTGACGGCTGTATCATCTGCGTATTGGCGCGGAGACGAGAAGCGTCCGCAGATGACCCGCGTGTATGCCATCTCTTTCCCCAAAAAGAAGATGTTGGACGAGTATTTGACGTTGTTGGAAGAAGCCAAGAAACGCGACCATCGTAAGATAGGAAAGGAAATGGAGCTTTTCATGTTCTCCGAACGTGTCGGCAAAGGTCTTCCGATGTGGTTGCCGAAAGGTACGGCTTTGCGCTTGCGTCTGGAAGATTTCCTGAAAAAAATTCAAAAGCGTTACGGTTACCAACAGGTGATGACTCCCCATATCGGTGGTAAGAACCTTTATGTGACATCCGGGCATTATGCCCATTACGGGAAAGATTCTTTCCAACCGATTCATACGCCGGAGGCTGACGAGGAGTATATGCTGAAGCCGATGAACTGTCCGCACCATTGTGAAATTTACGCTTGGAAGCCGCGTTCATATAAAGACTTGCCTTTGCGAATCGCCGAATTCGGAACGGTGTACCGTTATGAGCAGAGTGGAGAGTTGCACGGACTGACACGTGTGCGTTCGTTTACGCAAGACGATGCCCATATCTTCTGCCGCCCGGATCAGGTGAAAGATGAATTCATCCGCGTGATGGAGATTATTCAGATTATTTTTGGTGCATTGAATTTCGATACATTCGAGGCTCAGATTTCTTTGCGCGACCCGAACAACCGTGAGAAGTATATCGGTTCGGACGAGGTTTGGGAAGAAGCAGAAAATGCCATCATCGAAGCTTGCAAGGAGAAAGGCCTGAATGCCAAGGTAGAATATGGCGAGGCTGCATTCTATGGTCCTAAACTCGACTTCATGGTGAAAGATGCCCTTGGACGCCGTTGGCAGTTGGGTACGATACAAGTAGACTATAATTTGCCCGAACGTTTCAAACTGGAATACACGGGCGAGGACAACCAGAAACATCGTCCGGTGATGATACATCGTGCACCGTTCGGTTCCATGGAGCGTTTCTGTGCCGTACTTATCGAGCATACGGCCGGTCATTTCCCCTTGTGGTTGACACCCGATCAGGTGGCTATCCTTCCGATTTCCGAGAAATTCAACGATTACGCCCATAAACTTTGTGCATATTTTGATGAACGAGACGTGCGTGCCATAGTGGATGACCGCAATGAGAAAATCGGGCGCAAGATACGTGACAACGAAATGAAGCGCATTCCTTATATGCTGATTGTGGGAGAAAAAGAAGCTGCCGACGGTACTGTTTCCGTACGTAAACAAGGCGAAGGCGACCAAGGAAGCATGAAATTCGAAGATTTTGCAAAGAAAATCAACGAAGAGGTTCGTAATATGACAAATAAATATTAAATTTGCATCCGATTTTTAAAACTCGACAGTCATAATCGGAAAATAAAAACAGAAGAGAACAACATTTTTGAATGAAGAAAGACAATTTAAAACAGCAATACCGTATCAACGAACAGATACGTGTGCGTGAAGTCCGGATAGTGGGCGATGATGTGGAATCTACGGTTATGCCGACGGCCAAGGCCCTGCAAATGGCGGAAGCACAAGGCGTAGACCTCGTGGAAATCTCCCCGAATGCAGTTCCTCCTGTTTGTCGTTTGATAGACTACAGCAAGTTCCTCTACCAACAAAAGAAGCGCCAGAAAGAAATGAAGGCCAAACAGGTGAAGGTAGACGTAAAGGAAATCCGCTTCGGTCCCCAGACGGACGATCATGACTATAACTTCAAGCTAAAGCATGCGCAAGGGTTCCTTTCAGACGGGGATAAGGTGAAAGCCTATGTGTTTTTTAAGGGACGCAGCATTCTTTTCAAGGAACAAGGCGAAGTCTTGTTGCTTCGTTTCGCCAACGATTTGGAAGAATACGGCAAGGTAGAGCAGATGCCGGTGCTTGAAGGGAAACGCATGACAATCTTCATCGCTCCGAAAAAGCAGGTGCAAGCCAAGAAACAAGCTGAGCCTATGGCTGAGGTGCCGGTACAGAAAGCAGAACGGAGCCAACCGAAAGCCAATGCTCCCAAAGAGTATAAGGGGCCGCGTGTGGAAGGAGAAGATTGATGAAAAGGGAAGAGTATGTGCGTAACGCCTTGGTATATGCGTTGCCACACATTGAATAATAATTTAAATATTAAACAAAATGCCAAAAGTAAAGACTAATTCCGGTGCCAAAAAGAGATTCCGTCTTACCGGAACAGGTAAAATCAAGAGACACCACGCTTTTCACCGTCACATCTTGACGAAGAAGACGACGAAGCAGAAAAGAAATCTGGTTCACGATGACATCGTAGTGACAGATAACATGAAGCAGGTTCGTGACCTCCTTTGTCTGCGTTAATTAAAAGTGTAGGTCGTATTAACAAAGTTATTAACCGAATGCTTTAGCCTGAAGTTCATCCATAAACAGACTCATAGGAGAGGGGGATGGCGCTAACATTCAAAAAGATTAAAAAATTATGCCAAGATCAGTAAATCATGTTGCTTCAAGAGCAAGAAGAAAGAAAATTTTAGGTTTGACCAGAGGTTACTTCGGTGCACGTAAGAACGTGTGGACCGTAGCCAAGAACACTTGGGAAAAAGGTTTGACTTATGCATATCGTGACCGTAAAAATAAGAAGCGTAACTTCCGTGCCTTGTGGATTCAGCGTATCAACGCTGCTGCCCGTCTGGAAGGCATGTCTTATTCCCAGTTGATGGGTGCATTGCACAAGGCCGGTATCGAAATCAACCGCAAGGTGCTTGCCGATCTGGCCATGAATCATCCCGAGGCATTCAAGGCTGTGGTAGCGAAAGTAAAATAAAAAAGGAAATCTGAGCAGATTTCAAGATAAAAAGGTGTATTGTTTGTCAATACACCTTTTTTTGTTTTACTTTGTATCAATAAATATTATGCTTATTCATCAGTTGGATTAAATTACGATTTCAATGGAAAGAAGAATTAAAGATTATGCTGTTTTGACCTTAAAAGGAATGGCTATGGGAGCGGCCGATGTAGTGCCCGGAGTTTCCGGAGGGACGATTGCTTTCATTGCCGGTATTTATGACGAGCTTATCAATTCCATCAAGAGTATCAACATGCATTCCCTGAAACTGCTGTTTACTGGGAATTTGGCCGGGTTCTGGAAGGCCGTCAATGGAAACTTCCTGTTTGCTTTGCTGTTGGGTATCGCCATCAGCGTGTTTTCTTTGGCCAAGCTGATTACTTATTTGTTAGTCAACGAGCCAGTGTTGGTGTGGTCTTTCTTTTTCGGTTTGGTATTGGCTTCTACATGGTTCGTTTCCAAAGATATTAAGGGATGGAACTGGAAAACCGTGGCAGGGTTTGTGGTTGGGGCAGCTGTGGCCTATTACATTACGGTGGCTACTCCTGCCGAGACGTCCACCAATCTGATGTTCATCTTCCTTTGCGGTGCCATAGCGATATGTGCGATGATACTTCCTGGCATATCCGGCAGCTTCATATTGGTGCTATTGGGGAAATATTTCTATGTCATGGAGGCGGTGAAGACTTTGGACTTGGTCGTTTTGGGGGTCTTTGCCTTCGGCGCAGCCTTGGGTATCACCAGTTTTTCCCGTGTTTTGTCGTATGCTTTGAGGAATTTCCGTAATATTACCTTGTCTGTCCTTTCCGGCTTTATGCTAGGGTCGTTGAATAAAGTGTGGCCTTGGAAAGAAGTAGAGAAATTAGTTTCAGACGGTCATGAGGTGATGATAGAGCATAACGTCGCACCAAATACGGAGGTGGCCGAGGCGGTCGTTCTGATGCTTATCGGGTTTATATTGGTGTATGTGTTGGAAAAGATTTCAGCTAAAAAAGCATAACGGATTGTACGGAGATGTATAAGAAGGATTACTTTTGGCCGTTGGTTGCGTTGTGTGTCGTCTCCCTCTTTTTGTTTTTGGGACAAACGTTTTTCAATACGCGTGGCGAGCCGCGAGAAGCTGTGGTGGCCCTTTCCATGTTGCAGCAGGGAAACTGGGTGCTGCCAGTGAACAATGGGGTTGAGTTGGCTTTCAAGCCTCCTTTCTTCCATTGGTGTATCGCTGCAATTTCTACGGTAGCCGGCACGGTGAATGAATACACCTCTCGTATGCCTTCGGCTTTGGCCTTGTCGGCCATGGTGTTGGTCGGGTATGTGTTCTATGCCAAAAGGCGCGGTGCAGAGGTGGCCTTTATGGCCGCTTTGCTCACATTGACCAATTTCGAGGTGCACCGTGCCGGAGTGGCCTGCCGTGTGGACATGGTGCTGACGGCAATGATGGTCATCGCATTGTACCAACTTTATAAATGGGGAGAGAAAGACCTGAGAGGCGTACCCTGGGTGGCTGTACTCTGCTTGAGTGCGGCTGCCTTGACGAAAGGGCCAGTGGGCATCGTCCTGCCTTGTCTGGTTCCCGCCGTATTCCTGTGGATTAGGGGGAGGAAGCTCCTGCGCATTTTCTTTTCTTTCCTGATGGTGGCCGTGTTGGCCTGCCTGTTGCCGGTCGTATGGTATTGGGCGGCTTACCAACAGGGCGGTGACCATTTCCTTGACCTTGTGTTGGAAGAGAACGTCTATCGTTTTTTGGGAAAGATGACTTACGCCGCACATGAGAATCCGGCTTGGTACAATGTGATGACGGTCGTGGCCGGTTATGTGCCTTATACCTTATTGGGGCTTGTCTCCTTGTTCTTTTTGAGGTACCGGAGACCGCAGGGACAGGTACGTACGTGGTGGTCGCGTTTCGTGGCCTATATCCGTAATATGGACGATACTCGTCTGTATTCGTTGTTGTGCATCGTCATTATTTTCACGTTCTACTGCATTCCGAAGAGCAAACGGAGTGTCTATTTGTTGCCGATATATCCGTTTATAGCTTATTTTCTAGCAGAATATATCATTTATCTGCGCCATCGCCATTTGAATGCCTTACGCGTTTTCGGCAGTATCATGGCCTCATTGGCTGTGCTGTTGCTGTTGGTTTTCGGCGCAGTCCGTATGGGATGGGTGCCCGACTCCCTGTTTGCCGGGCGGCATGCGGCAGAGAATATAGCCTATATGCACGCGTTGGAAGATTTTCCCTTGACGGTATTTGCGGTCTTCGGTGTACTGGTTCCAGTGGCGGCAGCTTGTTGGTATTTCCGTGTCCAACGCCGTAATGCGGCCGACAACGGCATTGTTTACGCTTTTATTGCCGTGGTATTTTCCATTTTCTTTGCGCTCGACGGAGTGTACCAGCCCGTCATCCTGAATGTGAAGTCAGACCGTGCCGTGGCCGAGGAATTACGTCGCATCGTGCCCGAAGGCAGGTTGTATTCTTTCCGTACCGATGTAGTGGAAGGCAATCGCATGCATCCGTTCACGGTAAATTTTTATTTGGGCGACAGGATGGTGCCGTTCGATTGTTTTACGCCGCCATCCGAGGGGTATGTGTTCATGGGAGGTGAGATGGCAGCTCCGTTTCTGGAACGTTATGGTGCGGAGTTCTCGTTGGAAGAAGTGTATGCCTCTAACCATCGTAGTTGTGATGACAAGCGGTATAATATCCTTTACCGTTTCTGCAGGAAACAGGCAGAACCTTAAGAGAGTACCATGATGCAGAGGAAGAAGCTTTTTGTTACGTTCGTCCGTTTTGGCATAGTTGGAGTGTTGGCTACAGCACTCCACTACGGCTTTTATTATCTCCTGCATTTCGTCATGGGAGCCAATGCGGCCTTTACGGTCGGTTACCTGTTGGGCTTTGTGTTCAATTTTTATATGACTTCTTATTTTACGTTTGGTACGTCGCCTTCTTGGCGGAAACTGTTCGGTATGAGTGGGGCACATGCGTTCAACTACTTGCTGCAAATCGGGTTGTTGAATTTCTTCCTTTGCATGGGGGTAGACAAGGTATGGGCACCTTTTCCCGTATATGCCATTGCGGTTCCCGTGAATTTCATATTGGTACGTTTTGTATTTACATCTAAAAATGAGTGAGATAATGAAACTGGTAATCGTGGTGCCTTGTTATAATGAAGAAGAGGTGTTGGTCGAGACGACCCGCCAACTTTCTTCGGTGGTGGATGAATTGCTTTCGGACGGGAAAATAGGTGAAGGTAAGATACTCTACGTGGATGACGGTTCGCACGACCGCACTTGGGAACTTATCCGGGGATTTTCCGAAACACATCCGAGTGTGTCTGGGCTGAAGTTGGCGCACAATGTCGGCCATCAACAGGCACTGTGGGCCGGTTTGGAGTGGGCGGCCTCGTATGCGGATGCAGCTGTGTCCATTGATGCCGACCTGCAGGATGACGTGCGTTCCATCGTCAGTATGGTGGATGCCTGGCGCGGGGGGTCCGACATCGTATACGGCGTGCGTCGGGAGCGTGCGACGGATACTTTTTTTAAGAAAAATACGGCCTTGGCTTTCTATAAGTTGATGAATGCCCTAGGAGGGGATGTCGTCTACAATCATGCCGATTTCCGTCTGATGAGCCGCCGCACGTTGCAGGCTTTGATGGCTTATCCCGAAAGGAATCTCTTTTTGCGCGGGATGGTGTCGGCCTTGGGATATCCTTCGGCACGGGTGTATTACGACCGTAAGGAACGTATGGCCGGCGAGTCGAAATACCCCTTGAGCAAGATGCTCAGTTTTGCGTTGGACGGCATCACGTCTTTTTCCGTCCGTCCGTTGCGCTATATCTCCATGCTCGGCTTGTTGTTCATTCTCATTTCTTTGGTAGCGATAGTCTATGGCATCGTGGTGTATGTCGAGGGCAATACCATTCCGGGATGGACCTCCCTTTTGGTTTCCGTATGGTTCATCGGAGGAACCATACTGATGGCCTTGGGCATCATCGGGGAGTATGTGGGCAAGGTATACAAAGAGGTGAAGCGGCGGCCGCGTTATTTCGTGGAACAGACTGCAGGAATGCAGGAGCCGCAGGCTTGAAGTTGCGGCTCCATCCGATGTCATGGCTTCCTCAAGGACCTTTGCAACGATTCGTCAACTCCTTAAAATATTGCTTCATATACCTTTATTGATACAAGGCTTTGCCTAAATCTTCCAACCCCGTTTCTCCGGGCAGACCGGGATAGGCTTGTTTCATGGCATCTACGAAAGCCTGTGCCGTCTTGTTTTCCTCAAGCTGCTTTTTCGTCTTTTTCAGGTAAGCAATCTTGAACTCTACCGCATCGCGTGTGGCTGCACCGCCATGTCCGCCGATGAACAGCGTCGCACCTGAAGCCAA
This sequence comes from Paraprevotella xylaniphila YIT 11841, assembly GCF_000205165.1. Taxonomy (GTDB): domain Bacteria; phylum Bacteroidota; class Bacteroidia; order Bacteroidales; family Bacteroidaceae; genus Paraprevotella; species Paraprevotella xylaniphila. The sequence continues at coordinate 92,495 of NZ_GL883812.1, forward strand.
CGAGTTTTCGGCCTCTGTGATTTCAGCGTCAATGGCAGCCGGGGAAGACACTTGTAAATGGCTGATATGTGCTTTTGCCGGAGTCCAATGAGTGTAATACGCTTTGTTTCCTATCAGAATGCTTGCACCTGGGAAATCCGATGCGGCACCGTGACGGAACTCGAAAGTTACTCCTGCCCAAGTCTTTGTTGCGCCGAAAGCCACTTCCGTAACCTTGCCTGTGGGCATGTCTGTCAGGGCATCCCCGAACGCCTGTGCAAAACCTTTCATCATGTCTCCGTACACTGCGCCTTTCGTGAATTCGGGCATACCTTGGGCCATTACCACGTCATGCTTTCCTGTTCCTCCCACATGATAGTCCGTGATGCGTTTCTCCACGGGCTTTTCCAACTTGGAAAGATAAGTGCCAAATTCAGCCACATTGTCCTTGAACAGTGGTTGTTCCATGGTCACGAGGGCATCTTTGCCCTCAACGATGTAACTTGCATCACCCAACGTGTCGTTGGTGTAATATACATGCAGTTTGTAATTGCCGAGGTCATGTACCTCGAAACGTCCTTTGCTCTGTGCCATAGCTATAATTGTTAAAAAATTGAATAAAATGAATAGTACTTTTTTCATTGCTTTTGATTTTTAATGCGTGTCTGATTGTTTATTACTTACTTATAAGTATTCTCATTCCTTTTATGCTGCAAAATTAGAAAGAGATTATGGGCTATGCAAGTAGGTTCTTGTCCATCAGTTACTTACGTGAAAGTAACTATTGTTGGATATGAGACACTTGCCGATAAAGAATATTTCTAAAAAAGTTTCTTGCCGCTTGAAGGGAATTTGATTACTTTTGTAGAGTAAACAGAAATACATTATATTATGTATAGGACAACGATAGAAGATGCCGTGTTTCCGAACTGTCCAATACGGAATATTTTGGCCAGACTCTGCGACAAATGGTCTCTTTTGGTCATATATACGTTAGACAAGGCAGGTAAGGAAGCCGTACGTTTCAAAGAGTTGCAGCGTGAAATCCCCGACATATCACAAAAGATGCTAACGGTTACCTTGAGGACATTGGAAGATGACGGCTATGTCACCCGTACAGTGTATCCCGAAGTTCCTCCAAGGGTAGAGTATGCGCTGACTGCACGGGCATACACTTTGCTTCCGCATGTCAATGCGCTGATAGCATGGGCTTTGGAAAATAGGGATGCGATTATGGAAGACCGGAGAAAAGCCTGTAAAAAATGAGGCATGCCTATATGCGGAAATAGGGTAGGACGCACTTGCGGTGTCCGGTCCTTTCGACGGATTAGGTAGAAACGGCAATGGGTGGAACTGTCGATTTTTTCTTAAAAATTCTGTTAGAATTTGCCGAATAGCTAAAATGAGTGAATTATGAGTTTCTCACCTCAATAGAGGTAATGTTTTGGCAATAGTTCTAAATTCTGTATTATGTATAAGTTTGCTTGTCAAACAACTCTTTGTTTTTCACTGCAACAAAAATGCTGCTGATAATTTTTTGCAAGTGTACAATTTAATCTTGAATTACCCCAGAATGATATGCTAAATAATAATAAAAGTGTAGCAAAAACAATGTGATTTTAAAAAAATATTTCATTATTTTGCGTTAAACGCAATAATAAAGATAAATGATGAAAGATATAAATCGTATAAAAGTCGTGTTAGTGGAGAAGAAACGGACAAGCAAATGGTTGTCCGAGCAATTAGGAAAAGATCCTGCAACAATCTCAAAATGGTGCACTAATACGTCACAACCAGATTTAGTAACATTGACCAAGGTAGCTGTTCTATTGGATGTTGATGTTCGTCAGCTTATCAATAAAACGAAAGGTACTAACACTGATGATTAAAAATCATTAGTTCAAAAAATGATTAATAATGAATACAAAAGCAAAACCATTCATCAAATGGGTTGGTGGTAAAGGGCAACTCATTGAACAACTAGAGGCAAAACTTCCAGCTGACTTTGATAATTGGGATAATGCGACATACATAGAGCCATTCGTTGGCGGTGGTGCTATGTTGTTTTACATGCTGCAACAGCATCCAAATATCAAACGTGCCGTAATCAATGACATCAATAGTGACTTGATTACTTGTTACAAAACGGTGCGTGACAATGTGGAAGAGTTGATTCCTGCGTTGCAGAAAATTCAAGCGCAATATTATGCTTTGCAAGACATGGAAGCGAAACGTGAGATGTTTATGGTTGTACGCCAACGCTACAATGAGAAGAATCTTGACCCGATAGAGAATACGGCAAAATTCTTTTTTCTAAACCGTACTTGCTTCAATGGATTGTATCGTGTAAACAAAAAGGGCTTATTCAATGTTCCTTGTGGAAAGTATATGCAACCACAGATTTGTGACGAAGATACGCTTAGAGCAGACAGCGAGTTATTAAAAAGAGTGGAAATCTTAGAAGGTGATTTTGAGAATACTTTGCTTTGTGCGCAAGGTAAGGTATTATTTTATTTTGATCCTCCTTACCGTCCACTTAGTGGCACTTCAAGTTTTAATGATTATACAAAAGAAGCGTTCAATGATGATTCACAAGTCAGGTTGAAGGAGTTCTGTGACAAAGTGGTAGCCGAGGGGCATAGCTTTATGCTGAGCAATTCAGATTGCAAAGGAAAGAATGAAGCAGATAATTTCTTCGATGTCTTATATGCAGATTATTATATAGACAGAGTTATGGCTTCTCGTAATGTGAATGCAAACGGAGCTAAGCGAGGAAAGATATCTGAACTGTTGGTTCATAGTTACCGCAACACAAAAGATTGGCAAATGAACGATATAAGCAACCACAAGCCACAACGTGTGGCTATAAAACAGAAAGCTTATGCTTAAAGATTTCGATAAATTCATGTCTCAACTCAAAGAGACAAACCAAACGTTGGACTTCTTCTGTGACTTTGAAAAAATCTCACAGAATGTGGAGGATATAAAGTTGAGCCTGTGTATGCTCAACAGTCTCATTGGGGCATCCGACTTACGTAAAAGTATTGAAACAATATGGAACAGGGATAAGAATGCCTTTTCCGTTATGGATATATTGGTGGCAGTTCGTACTCGTGACAAGAAAAAGATACTTGATTCTGTTGGGAACTGCGTACCATTGGAAGGTATGTTCAACTCTGTAGATTCTGTTATGGCATTCTTGACAGAAACAGGACTTGGTGATGTCCTTCAAAGTCAGAAAATTAAGAATCTTGTAGATTATGTTTTTGGCATTGAAACAGGATTGGATACAAACGCAAGAAAGAACAGAAGCGGACACGTTATGGAGAATATGGTAGCCAACATTCTCACGAATGCTGGTGTTCCTTTCAGACAAGAAGTATATTCGAGAGAATGGTCTGCAATTACAGATGTGTTGGGAGATGATGAAAAGCGTTTTGACTTCGTTGTTGAAACTCCATCAAAAGTTTATCTGATTGAAGTCAACTTTTATAGTGGAGGTGGCTCAAAGCTAAATGAGGTTGCACGTTCATATTCTGATATTGCACCGAAAATAAACTCCGTTGAGGGTTTTGAATTTGTTTGGATTACAGATGGTATAGGTTGGAAATCTGCAAAGAACAAATTGCAAGAGGCATACGGAATTATCCCAAGTGTGTATAATCTAACATCTGTTCAAGATTTCATAAATAATATAAGATAGTTATGACACAAAAGGAAAATTTCTCTGTATTCTTTGATAATATAACAGAAATAAAAATAGGTCTTAATTATTATACGGACTTCAAAAAGGTCATGAACAATATCAAGACCATATCCTTGCGACTTACCCAATTGAACTATTTGGTAGGGCAAAAAGATATGCGTAAGGCGGTAGAAGAGCTTTGGGAAGAGAACCCTAAAGCTTTCTCTGTTATGGGAATACTTGTTGCTGTCAGAAAAAAGCAAAATAAAAAAGCATGGGGGCGTGACGGAAGTGAGCGTCTCGTATATAACTACTTTGATAGTGTTGACCATATAATGGAGTTTATCGAAGACTCAGGATTGCTCACAATTTTACAAGATGAACACATTAAAAATCTTGTTGACTATGTTTTTGGCGTAGAAACAGGTCTTGATACTCATGGACGAAAAAATCGTATAGGAGAAATCATGGCTTCCAGAATTGCCCAACAATTTGATGAGGCAAATATATCTTATGAACGTGAAGTTCAATCAAAGATTTTTCCTGCCATAAAATCAGTATTAGGAAAGGATTCTAAAAGATTTGATTTTGTTATTTCATGTCCAGGCAAAAAATATTTGGTCGAAGTAAACTATTATGGAACGCAAGGCTCAAAAGTTACAGAAATTCCACGTTCGTATATGGATGTTGCCAAGAAAATAAATATAGTAGAAGGTTTTGAGTTCGTTTGGATTACAGATGGAATTGGTTGGAAAAAAGCCAAAGAACAACTGAATGAGGCTTATGATGAAATTCCAAATGTATATAATCTAAGCACATTGCAAGGTTTTATAAATAAGATTCTTCAAAACGCCAAGAACTAAGGCTATACGAAACTTTCAAATGGTACAATCATACTATAAATCATCCAACAATGATTTCGCTCTTGCTCATGGCGACTGTTTCAAACTTCTCAAAGATTTTGACTTCAAGTTTGACATGATATTTGCCGACCCTCCTTACTTTCTATCCAATGGTGGAATATCGTTGCAGAGAGGTAAGGTCGTGTGCGTAGATAAAGGTGATTGGGACAAAGGCAAGTCGCAAGAGGATATGTTGGCATTCAACATGGAATGGCTACGTCTGTGTCGTGACAAGTTGAAAGACAATGGTACTATATGGATTAGTGGAACTTATCACAACATCTTTTCTGTGGCTAATTGTCTGACGGAACTTGGCTATAAAATTCTGAATGTGGTTACTTGGCAGAAGACCAATCCTCCTGCCAACATCTCATGTCGTTTCTTCACCTATTCCACGGAGTTTGTAATTTGGGCAAGAAAGATGCAGAAAATTCCGCACAAGTTTAACTATGACTTGATGAAAGAACTGAATGATGGTAAGCAAATGACAGATGTATGGCGAATGCCTGCTATCGGTCGTTGGGAAAAGACTTGTGGCAAGCATCCGACACAAAAGCCTTTGCGCTTGCTCGTCCGGATGATTCTTGCATCAACCAATCAAGGCGATTGGATTCTTGACCCATTTAGCGGAAGTTCCACGACAGGTATTGCCGCCAACTTATGTGGACGACGATTTGCAGGACTTGAACAAGAGGAAGATTTTTGTAAGTTGAGCAAAGCAAGACGTGAAGAAATAGAAAGTCTTGAAAACTATGCCAATCTACTAAATCACATAGAAGACTTGCACAGGTTGAAAGATTATTCTATGGCAAATGAAGATATTAGTGATTACAACCAAATGCCATTTTAGTTTGCTAATACATTTTATGAATTAATTTTTAGATAGGTTTATGACAAAACTTAATATTGACCAGAAGACAGTAACTCGGACTTCTTGATACCAGACTATCAGCGTCCTTATGCTTGGGGTGATGATGAGTGCAAGACACTTTGGGAAGACCTGTTTAGCTTTTCTTTCCCTAGTGACAACACAGATCAATTCAATGACAACGATGAGTACTTTCTCGGTCCAATGGTCACATTTAAGAATGATGACAGAAAAAAAGGAAATTATAGATGGACAGCAGCGTCTTACAACATTGATGTTGCTACTTCGTGCTTTCTATAATAAACTGGGGCATATACAAGATACTCGTTCAGTAAAAATGAAAGAGGGTATAGAAAAGTGCATTTGGCGTGCCAACGGATTCGGTGAATACAATAAGGATGACTTGAAAATAGACTCAGAGGTTGCCACAGACAATGACAAAGATGAGTTTCTTGATATTCTTAAAAATGGTGATGCAGCAGGAAAGCATAGCAAATATGCCTTGAATTTTCGGTACTTTGAAAAAGGAATTGACATATTTCTTTCTCACTACCCAAGTTATTTTGCGTATTTTCCACTTCGTATTCTGAACAACTGCGTACTTCTTCCAATCGAAGCAGAATCGCAAGATACTGCATTGCGTATTTTCTCTACACTCAATGATAGAGGTAAGCCACTTTCTGATGCAGACATCTTTAAGGCTCAGTTCTACAAATACTATTCTTCACTTGGCAAGAAAGATGATTTCATAGCCATTTGGAAAAACTTGGAAGTGATTGCGTCTGAAGTATTTCATCCAATCAGTGGGACACCCTTGGACGAACTCTTTACACGCTACATGTACTATGAGCGTGCATTGCAGGGAAATAAGTCATCAACGACAGAATCGTTGCGTAAGTTCTACGAGAAAAACAATTATGAACTGTTCAAGAAAGAGTCAACACTTGAAAACCTTGTCCGTTTGGCTCATTTTTGGCAAGATGTAAACAATCAAGATGAGGAACGGTTCTCCATCCGCATCCTCAAATGTTTGTTTGTGCTAAACTATGCGCCAAATGGTATGTGGACTTACTTTGTTTCGGTTTTCTTCATGCATTTCCATGATGATAACGATGAACTCGAAGAGGAAAATTTCTTCCACTTCTTGAATCGCATTATAGGATTCATTTGGGCATATGCAATCACGAATCCTGGTGTTAACTCCTTGCGTACTCCAGTGTTTGCGGAGATGGTGAATATTGTAAACGGTACAGACGTAACATTCAACAATTTCCTGTTTGACGAGACAAGGTTCAGAGCGCAATTCTCCAATTATGTGTTCTCCAACAATCGAGCTATCACTAAATCAATGATAACTTGGTGGGCATACACCTTTGCCAACCAACCATTGCTTTCTTTGGAGAATACTTTTGATATAGAGCATATATTCCCACGTAATCGCCAACAGAAGGAAAACAGCTTAAAGAATCCATATTCATTAGAAATGCTTGGAAACAAATCTTTGTTGGAACGCCGTATAAATATACGTGCATCTGATTATTGTTTTGTTGATAAAACAAAATACTACATGGGGGCCAAACTGCCAAAGGACAGAAAGAAGGCACAAACATTGCCGAACTAAAAATGTAAGCCAATGAACTTACAGATTATACAGAACAAAACATAACAGAACGTTCAAAATACATACTTGATGGCTTTGTTGAATATCTAAAAACAAATGCCTTAATAAAGGGTTGCCAAGCTACAAACGCTTAAAAAAGTGTTTGCTTGGATGATATTCATCGCTTATGTTTATGCTACAAAGCAAGACATGGGCGATGAATGTTGCACATATGTTTCTACTTCTCCATGACTTTTTCTTTTTTGTCAAAGTGTCAAAGCCGAATATGGTATGGGCAAAAAATAGGGGACGCCTTTTGAAAAGTGTCCCCTTTATGGTAAAAGCCGCACCGATGATGTGATGAAAACTCCGAGCTAACAAGATTTGAGCGCCCGTCACCTTTGTAATCCACCGGCAATTAAGCTACCCGAAGGCGTGGCCCGCCATTAGTGAGCGAAGCATTCTCGGTTTTCTGAAATAAATTGATGAGTATCCCAATCTAACCGATGCGGCTCCTTTTTCTACATGACAAAGGTAAGTCATTGTACCCAAAAAAGCAAATAAAATGCCTGTTTTTTTAGATTGGAAATGAAAAGCCCCGCTTCTTTTCCGTAAAGGAGCGGGACTGTCAGGGGGGGCTTATTTGAAATGTTCCAGAAGTTTTTCCAGTTCGGTGGTAGAAATGATTTCCACACTGCCGTGTTTCACTTCCGTGGGGTTCCGGATTTCGTCATCGGATATAGGATACCATTTGTGTTGGGACGGGTCGGTACAGCCCGTATAGCTTACTCCCCGGTCGCCATTGAACTTGTCGAAATAGAGGAACCACCCTTTCCCGCCTATCACCGGAAAGACTTCCGGACCTTCGACTTCTATGTAGCGTGATGGCAGTAGCGGAGTGGAACCTTCGAAGCGCTGCACGCACGGGTCGAGGCTTTTCGATGTGGCACAACGGATGGTCTTCTCTCCGTTCCGTTCGTCCTTATAGTAGGCATAGTATGTGCCCCCTTCTTTCAGGATGGTCATGTCGATGGCTGTGAAGCCCGGGTCGAAGTAGACAGCCGGAGTGGAGAAGGTGAGCCAGTCTTTCGTGGTACAGTAATGATGTACCTGCCGGTCGCCGATGCGGGAGGACCAATAGAGGTAGAACGTGCCGGTCTGTTCGTCGTAAGTGAATTCCGGTGCCCAGGCGTTGGGCGATACGGGGCCGCCGTCGTGCCCGTCCATCAGCATGATTTTCCCGTCGTCGGTACGTGTACCGCCGTTGGCGGCTGTCCAGTGGATGAGGTCGTCGGACTCCCAGTGGAACAGGGCGGGATGGTCCCATCCCCAGGTATGTACGAGATGGAATTTGGTTTTACCATTGTGCGTGACACGGTGCAAATAAGGGTCGCGCAGCCAGACGCCGTCGTCGTAAGCATTGAAAACGGGGCGGCTGCCGTTGATGTCCGTCCATGTCTTTCCGTCGCAGCTGTAGGCATAGAACAAATGTTGTGCGCTGGCTTTGAAATAAGACATGAGGTACACGCTGTCGGTGGCCTTGACCTCCGGCATGGCTTTCCGTCCGGGCATGGGGGCGACGGTATATTCCTCTACAGGGATGTATTCTGTGTAGCGCAGGCCCGCGTCGATGTATTGTCCTCCGTGGCCTTGGTGGGCATGGATGGCCATGACATTGTCGCTGTTCGGTTTCAGTGTGGCCAACGCTTCCGGGGCGATGGGTTGCGCCACGTAGCGTGTGGTATATCCTTTGACTTCGTATGCTTTGACTCCGTTGAGATAGACTTCGCAGTCGTCATCTTGGTAGAGCCATAGTTGCAAGGCATTGATTTGTTCCTGCGAAAGGTTGCCGATGGAGAAGTGGCGGCGTATGTAGATGTCGGATGTGTTCCATGCGCTCCGCACGAAAGTGTTGGGCGGGCTACCGGCACCGAAACCGGCTTCTCCTTTGTCCCACTGGCTGTCGTCGAACGATGGGGCGTACCAATCGCCGGACGGCGTAACGGTGGTATAACTCCACGCCTCGTCGGACGATGTATCCGCAGCGCCGACCACTACTGTCTGGCGTGAGCGGTTGTGTATGGTGCGCAGGATCTCTTCGCGTACGGAAGCCCGTTCCTCCGGGGCTATCTTGAACACCTTGCGGTCGTAAGTAAGCAGTCCGTTCAGTTCTTGTTCCACGTCGCTCGTCTGCGTATATACGGATGCCCAAAGGCCTTGTTCCTGTAAACCTTGCAAGGCGACGGTATAGGCGTTGAACCTTTCGGCCAAAGCTTTGCTGTCCGGCACGGAAGTGTATTCCATGTCGTTGCCTTTCCACAGCTGCCCGTCCACTTTGAGGGTGATGCCCCCGTATTCTCCGCATACGGCTACCCGTTCGTTGAGCGGATTGCTTTGGAGCGAAGGCACGGGATAGCTGTGTTGGTCGATGATGTCGCCCACCTCGAAGTCCACCCATCCGCTTGCTGCGTCGATTAGTCGTGTGCTATCGGCGTTGCGGATGGCTTCCACACCCTGGCGTGTGTGGACGTCGTTGCCTGAAGCGTATTGTCCCCATCCCTCGTTGTAGGCTACCCATACGACGATGCAAGGATGGTTTTTCAGCGTGTTGACGACGCGTGTACACTCATCGTAGAAGTTCTGCCGGATGAAGTCCTGGCTGCCGATGCTGCCGTTTTCGTCGAAGTTCTTGCTAGGCATGTCCTGCCATACGAGCATACCCATTTTGTCACAGTAATAATACCAGCGTGCAGGTTCTACCTTGATATGCTTGCGTATCATGTTCATGCCCAACGATTGTACGGCTTCTATGTCGTAGCGCATCCCTTCGTCTGAAGGAGGAGTAAGCAGGCCGTCCGGCCACCATCCTTGGTCGAGCACACCGAATTGGTACAACGGTTTGTTGTTCAATAGCATGCAGGGATGTCCGTCCACCATACCCCGGCTGATTTTACGCATGCCGAAGTATCCTTTCACCCTGTCGGTCTGCATGCCGTCATGATGCAGGCTGATGTCCAGGTCGTAAAGATGGGGGGAGCCGGGCGACCACAGTTTGGCTTCCGGTATGCTGAGCGTGTGGGGCGCGTTGACGGACATTCCGGTGAGTTTGGCTACCGTTTTTTGACCATCTTTGACGATGATGTCGGCCGTGGCGGACGTGCAGTCCGACGTGATTGTGAGCGAAACGGTGCCTGCATCGATGTCTGACGTCACATCGTAGCGGCTGATATGCGCAGGGGAGACCGGTTCAATCCATACAGTCTGCCAGATGCCCGTTACCGGGGTGTAGAAGCATCCGCCCGGTTTGAGGGTTTGCTTGCCCAACGGTTGCCCGCCGTGGGTCGTGGGGTCTGTGACGGTTACTTGTATTTCCTGTTCCTCCCCGTCGCGGAGCAACTTTGTGATGTCCATGGAGAACGGGTCGTTGCCGCCGCTGTGGCTCCCGGCTTTTTGTCCGTTGACGTACACGGCACATTTCCAGTCCACCGCCCCGAAATGGAGCAGGATGTGCCGGCCTTTATAGGCTTTGGGAAGTTTGAACGTACGTTGGTATACGAAAGTAGACCGGGCGTTTTCTTCGAAATTCGTATCCATGATGCCGGACAGGGCCGATTCTATGGGAAAGGGAACCAATATCTTTTGGTTTAACTCCGTAGGCGGCAGGTTGTAACTGAGGTCTGCCGACTTCTTCTTGCAGTAATCCCAAGGGCCGTTGAGCGACATCCACTCGCTGCGTTCCATTTGTGGACGCGGATATTCGGTCCATACTTTGTCGGGGTTGATTTTTTCACCCCACTCGCTCATGATGGGAGCTTTTTTCCGAACCCAATCCGCAGCCGTCAGGTTGGCAGCCGCCGTCAAGGCAAGGACGGTGAATAGGTCTTTCAATAGGTTGTGTTTCATAAAATCAAAATATGTTTAAATGACGCACAAATTTAATGGTTCGTGTTACGGTTCATTGTATGTATTTGGGAAAAAGGCCGTTGGAAGTGTTTTTTTGATGCAAAATCACCAATTCGTGACGTAAAAAGGGTCGGTTTTATTTTGTTCTACGCCCTTCATCCCTTATCTTTGTACGAATACTTTTAAAGAGCAAACCCACAAGTTTATGAAACTGCATTTCTCGATAGAATATCTGACGCATTGGGGGGAAGACGTCAGGGTGTCCTTGACGTTGGTCGATGCAAAGGGACGTACCCAGACACAGACTTATCCGTTGGAAACCCGTGATGGCCACAGATGGACGGGAGAAGTGCTCATTACTGACGGACGCATCCGGTCTTTTTATTATCATTATAGTATATATAAGGAAGGCCGTAAGTTCCGGACGGAATGGGGCTTCATACCTCGCCATTTCAGGGTCGACGTTACCCAAACTTATTTGTTCCGGGACAACTGGCAGGATGTCCCCCTCTTGTCCCACCTTTATACATCCGCTTTTACGCAGTGTGTCCGTCCGCATATGGCCGAGACGGAAGAATTGCCGTATTTCAACAGTACATTGATGTTGAAGGTGAGTGCTCCTCAGCTTGAGGAAGGGCAGGCGTTGGCTCTCCTTGGGAACCAACCGGCACTGGGGGAGTGGAATCCGAATTTTGCGTTCCGCATGAAAGAGACGGGGCTGTACGAGTGGAGTGTGACCTTGAGTGCGGCCGGTGTCACTTTTCCCTTGGAATATAAATATGTCGTCATTGATGCGAAGACGGGCGATTTCGTGGCGTGGGAAGGCGGAGAAAACCGTGTGCTGCCGATAAGCGGGGTGGCAAAAGACGAAGTGGCCGTTATCTCGGATCCTCCGTTGCGGATTCGGGGAAACCGTTGGAAAGCGGCCGGTGTGGTCATACCCGTTTTTTCATTGCGCAGCGAAGGCAGTTGCGGGGTGGGGGATTTCGGCGACCTGAAAACCATGGTCGATTGGACGGTGCTTACCGGGATGCGCGTCATCCAGCTGTTGCCCGTGTACGATACGACTATCCATAAGAATTGGATGGACTCTTATCCATATAATAGTATTTCCATTTATGCGCTCCATCCCCAGTATGTCGACTTGCGCCAGTTGCCGAAGCTTGCGGACGAAAAGGAAATGGCGGAATACGAAGAGCGTCGGGCTGCTTTGAATGCTTTACCCCAAGTGGACTACGAGGCGGTAAGTGCCTTGAAGCAAGAGTACCTGCATGCCGTGTTCCGTCGTGAGGGTAAAGAAATGCTGTCCTCCGGACGCTATACGGCTTTTTTCAAGCGTAACGAAGATTGGTTGGTGCCCTATGCGGCGTTTTGCGTGTTGCGCGACCGTTTCGGGACGGCCGATTTCCACGCATGGCCGGAGTATGCGGAATACAGGAGGGAAGACATACGTGCCTTTTGCCGTCCGTCCGCTCCGGCCTATGAGGAAGTTTCTTACTACTATTATGTACAGTTCTGCTTGCATGAACAGCTGTTGGCGGCTTCCGATTATGCTCGTGCGAAGGGAATTATCCTGAAGGGGGACATCCCCATCGGCATCAGTCGCAACAGTGTGGAGGCTTGGGTGGAGCCGTACTACTTTAACTTGGACGGTCAGGCCGGTGCGCCGCCCGATGATTTTTCGGTCAACGGCCAGAACTGGGGCTTTCCTACTTATAATTGGGAAGTCATGCTCGAGGACGGTTGCAGTTGGTGGGTGCGTCGTTTCCGTAAGATGGCCGAGTATTTCAATGCCTATCGTATCGACCACGTGTTGGGATTCTTCCGGATATGGGAGATTCCGTCCGATTCGGTACATGGTTTATTGGGGCATTTCTCTCCTTCGCTTCCGATGAGTGTGGAAGAGATTGAGAGCTATGGGCTTCGGTTCCGGAAAAATTATTTTACCCATCCCAATATCAGTGATTGGGTATTGGATAAACTGTTCGGTGAACGTGCCGAGGAAGTGAAGGCCGTTTATCTGGATGCTTTGGGCATGGACTGGTATGCGATGAAGCCCGAGTATGACACTCAACGCAAGGTGGAAGCGGCTTTTGCCGGGAAGACTTCGCCCGAAGATGTGGCTTTGCGCGAGGGGTTATACGCGCTCATCAGCAATGTGCTTTTCATTCCCGACCCGAAGCAGCCGGACAAATATCATCCGCGTATTTCGGCTCGGTGCGATTATCTGTACCAGACATTGAGCGAGGAAGAGAAACGGGCTTTCGATGCCTTATACGAAGATTATTACTACCATCGGCACAACGAGTTCTGGTACGGGCAGGCCATGCGTAAACTGCCCGTTTTGGTGGAAGCGACTCAAATGTTGGTGTGTGCCGAAGATTTGGGCATGGTGCCGGCATGTGTCCCATGGGTGATGGATGACTTGCGCATCCTGACGCTTGAGATTCAAACCATGCCCAAGAAGTTCGGGCTGAAGTTCGGACGGTTGGAGGAAAATCCTTACCGGAGTGTGGCCACTATATTTACCCATGATATGCCCACCCTTCGCGGATGGTGGGAAGAGGATGCCGTGCGCACGCAACAATATTTCAACGAGGTGTTGCAGAAAGACGGGGAGGCTCCGGCTTCCATACCCGGTTGGTTGTGCGAAGAAGTGGTGGCACGTCATCTTTATTCTCCTTCGATGCTCTGTCTGATTTCGTGGCAGGACTGGATGTCGATAGACGAACGGTTGCGTTATCCCGATGCGGATTTTGAACGTATTAATGTACCTTCCAATCCGCGAAACTACTGGCATTACCGTATGCACCTGACGATAGAGGAGTTGATGGGGTGCGACGACTTGAACCGGAAAATCCGTATGCTGATTACGCATAGCGGAAGAGATTGAAAGCTTTTATTCATATTCAAAAATAATTTATGGTATCTGTAGACGGACTGGCCGTGGAATTCGGCGGAACGACTTTGTTTAGCGATATTTCTTTTCAGATTAACGAGAAGGACCGTATTGCCCTGATGGGAAAAAACGGGGCCGGAAAGAGTACTTTATTGAAAATATTGGCCGGGGTGAGGCAACCGACGAGAGGACGTGTCACGGCTCCTAAGGATTGTGTGATAGCCTATTTGCCGCAGCATCTGATGACGGAAGACGGGCGTACGGTGTTTGAAGAGGCTTCGATGGCCTTTTCCCATTTGAAGGAGATGGAAAAGGAAATAGAAGCCATGAACCAAGAGCTGGCTGCCCGTACGGACTATGAGAGCGAGGATTATATGGCTTTGATAGAGAAGGTGGCCACGATGAGCGAGAAGTTCTATGCCATCGACCTGACCCATTTTGAAGAAGATGTGGAAAAGGCCTTGTTGGGATTAGGATTCGAGCGTTCGGACTTTACGCGTCCCACGAGTGATTTCAGCGGAGGTTGGCGCATGCGCATCGAGTTGGCCAAATTGTTGTTGCAGGATCCTGACGTGCTGCTGTTGGACGAGCCGACCAACCATTTGGACATCGAGAGCATACAGTGGTTGGAGCAGTTCCTGACGGAGAGTGCCCGTGCCGTAGTGGTTATCAGCCACGACCGCAAGTTTGTGGACAATATCACGACGCGTACGATAGAAGTCACGATGGGGCGTATCTACGATTACAAAGTCAATTACAGCAAATACCTGGAACTTCGTAAGGAACGGCGCGAACAGCAAATGAAACAGTATGAAGAGCAACAGAAGATGATTCAGGAAACCAAAGACTATATCGAGCGTTTCAAGGGCACGTACAGTAAGACGTTGCAGGTGCAGAGCCGTGTGAAGATGTTGGAAAAGTTGCAGATTATCGAGGTGGACGAGGAAGATACGTCGGCTTTGAGGCTGAAGTTTCCGCCTTCGCCCCGTAGCGGGAACTACCCGGTGACGATGGAGGATGTGGGTAAGTGTTACGGTGACCACCGTGTGTTCGGTGGTGTCAACCTGACAGTAGAGCGGGGCAACAAGATTGCTTTTGTAGGACGTAACGGTGAGGGTAAGTCCACTCTGGTGAAATGCATCATGGGTGAGATAGAGCACGAAGGCACGCTGACGTTGGGACATAATGTCCAAATCGGTTATTTTGCCCAGAATCAGGCTTCGTTGTTAGACGGAGAACTGACGGTGTTCCAGACGATAGACGATGTGGCCCAAGGGGAAATCCGCACGAAGATACGCGATTTGTTGGGGGCTTTCATGTTCGGAGGAGAGGAAAGCACCAAGAAGGTGAAGGTGCTCTCGGGGGGAGAACGTACACGTCTGGCGTTGCTCAAACTCCTGCTCAACCCGGTCAACCTGTTGATATTGGACGAACCTACCAACCATTTGGACCTGAAGACGAAAGACATTTTGAAGCAAGCCTTGGTGGCGTTTGACGGCACGCTGATTGTGGTGAGCCACGACCGGGACTTCTTGGACGGATTGGTTAGTAAAGTGTATGAATTTGGTCATGGAAAGGTGCGTGAGCACCTGTGTGGCATTTATGAGTTTTTGGAACAGAGAAAATTGGAGAACTTGCAAGAGTTGGAGCGGAAACGTTGATTTTTGCCCCCTTTGCCGATATTTTCCCGTGAATTTCTGGGAGAAAAAAAATAGAATGCTTAATTTTGCCCCAATTTTGGGATTCTGTGTAAAGCAGGGCTTCTGAAAGCGTGTGATTGTAAAACAACTATAATTCTGAAAAGAGGATGAAGAAACAATTCAAAAAGGTCTTGGTTTTGGGTTCCGGAGCGTTGAAAATCGGTCAGGCCGGTGAATTCGATTATTCCGGTTCGCAGGCACTGAAAGCATTGCGCGAAGAAGGTGTCCGTTCTGTGTTGGTTAACCCTAACATCGCTACCATTCAAACTTCCGAAGGAATTGCCGATGAGGTCTATTTCTTGCCGGTCACTCCTTATTTTGTGACGGAAATCATTAAAAAAGAACGTCCCGACGGCATTTTGCTGGCATTCGGAGGCCAGACGGCGTTGAACTGTGGAACGGAACTGTACCGTAACGGAGTGCTGGAGGAATACGGCGTAGAAGTGTTGGGGACTTCGGTGGAAGCCATCATGTACACGGAAGACCGTGACCTTTTCGTGAAGAAACTCGACGAAATCCCGATGAAGACTCCTGTCAGCAAGGCTGTAGAGAATATGGAAGACGCCTTGGCCGCAGCACGTGAGATCGGTTACCCGGTCATGATTCGTTCGGCTTACGCATTAGGCGGTTTGGGTAGCGGCATCTGTCCGGACGAGGAACGTTTCATCGAATTGGCCGGTAGTGCCTTTACTTTCGCACCGCAGGTCTTGGTGGAAGAATCCTTGAAAGGTTGGAAAGAAATCGAGTTCGAGGTCATCCGCGATGCGAATGACCATTGTTTCACCGTAGCTAGTATGGAAAACTTCGACCCGTTGGGCATCCATACGGGCGAGTCCATCGTAGTGGCACCGACTTGTTCGCTGACGGAAGAACAAGTGACGATGTTGCAGGAATTGTCTAAGAAATGTATCCGCCATTTAGGCA
Source organism: Paraprevotella xylaniphila YIT 11841 (assembly GCF_000205165.1). Classification (GTDB taxonomy): domain Bacteria; phylum Bacteroidota; class Bacteroidia; order Bacteroidales; family Bacteroidaceae; genus Paraprevotella; species Paraprevotella xylaniphila. The sequence continues at coordinate 108,955 of NZ_GL883812.1, forward strand.
TCGTAGGCGAATGCAATATCCAATATGCTTTCAATGCCGAGACGAACGATTACCGTGTCATCGAAGTAAATGCCCGCTTGAGCCGTTCTTCGGCGTTGGCTTCCAAGGCCACCGGTTATCCGTTGGCCTTTGTGGCGGCCAAGATTGCCTTGGGATATACGTTGGATCAGATAGGCGAGATGGGCACGCCCAACTCAGCATACGTGGCTCCTTCGTTGGACTACCTGATTTGCAAGATACCACGTTGGGACTTGACGAAATTCGAGGGCGTGTCGCGTCACATCGGTTCGAGCATGAAATCGGTAGGCGAAATCATGTCCATCGGCCGTTCGTTCGAAGAGATTATCCAGAAAGGTTTGCGTATGATAGGCCAGGGGATGCACGGTTTTGTGGGCAATGACCACGTGCATTTCGACCAACTGGACGAAGAACTCTCCAACCCGACGGATTTGCGTATTTTCGCCATGGCACAAGCTTTGGAAGAAGGGTATACCATACAGCGTATTTATGAGTTGACGAAGATAGACCCGTGGTTCATCGGCAAGTTGAAGAACATTGTCGATATGAAGAAAGAACTGGAGGGGCATGATACGTTGGAGTCCGTTGCTCCTGAATTATTGCGTGAGGCCAAGCGGTTGGGCTTCTCCGATTTCCAGATTGCACGTTTCGTACTTAAATCGAAAGGTACCAACATGGAGAAGGAGAACCTGCAGGTGCGCCAGTACCGTAAGCAACTGGGTATCTTACCGGCTGTGAAGCGCATCAACACGGTGGCATCCGAACATCCGGAACTGACGAACTACCTCTACATGACATACGGCACGGACGGCTACGATGTCAATTATTACAAGAATGACAAGTCAGTCATCGTGTTGGGTTCCGGCGCTTACCGTATCGGTTCTTCCGTGGAATTCGACTGGTGTTCCGTCAATGCGGTACAGACCGCACGCAAGTTGGGCTACAAGTCCATCATGATCAATTATAATCCCGAGACGGTTTCGACGGACTACGACATGTGCGACCGTCTCTACTTCGACGAGTTGTCTTTCGAGCGTGTGCTCGACGTGATCGACTTGGAGCAACCGGGCGGTGTCATCGTGTCCGTGGGCGGACAGATACCGAACAACTTGGCCATGAAACTCCATCGCCAGTCGGTACACATCCTGGGCACGTCCCCTGTGTCTATCGACCGTGCGGAGAACCGCAACAAGTTCTCGGCCATGCTCGACCGCCTCGGCATCGACCAACCGGCTTGGCAGGAGCTGACTAGCTTGGACGACATGAAGGCTTTCATCGACAAGGTGGGTTATCCCGTATTGGTTCGTCCGTCGTACGTGCTTTCCGGTGCGGCCATGAACGTATGCCACAATGAGGAACAGTTGACCCGTTTCTTGGAAATGGCCCGTGAAGTGTCGAAAGAATACCCGGTAGTGGTGTCCCAATTCATGCAGGAGACGAAAGAAGTGGAGTTCGATGCCGTGGCACAGAACGGGGAAGTGGTGGAATACGCCATCTCGGAACATATCGAATATGCCGGTGTGCATTCGGGCGACGCCACATTGGTGTTCCCGGCCCAGCACTTGTATTTTTCGACCATGCGTGCCATCAAGAAAATCAGTAGCCGCATTGCCCGTGAGCTGAACATTTCCGGTCCTTTCAATATCCAGTATTTGGCTAAGGGGAACCAAATCAAGGTCATCGAATGCAACCTCCGTGCGTCCCGCAGTTTCCCCTTCGTGTCGAAGGTGTTGAAGCGCAACTTCATCGAGACCGCCACACGTATCATGTTGGATGCACCGTACGACCGTCCCGACAAGTCGGTGTTCGACATCGACCGTATCGGCGTGAAAGCTTCGCAGTTCTCGTTTGCCCGTTTGCAGAATGCCGACCCCGTGTTGGGCGTGGACATGTCTTCCACCGGAGAAGTCGGTTGTTTGGGGGACGATTTCAATGAGGCTTTGCTGAATGCCTTGATTGCTACGGGCTACAGTGTGCCGAAGAAGGCGGTGATGCTTTCGTCCGGCGCGGTACAGTCCAAGGTAGACCTTTTGGAACCTAGCCGCATGTTGGCCGCCAAGGGATATGATATCTATGCCACGGAGGGCACGGCCCGTTTCTTGAATGACAACGGCGTGAAAGCGATAGCCGTGCACTGGCCCGACGAGCATACGGCTGCCGAGAACAACGTGTTGACGATGATAGCCCAACATAAGTTCGATTTGATTGTCAATATCCCTAAGGACCAGACCAAGCGTGAACTGACGAACGGTTACCGTATCCGTCGCGACGCCATCGACCACAACATACCGTTGATGACGAATGCCCGTTTGGCCAAGGCGTTCATCGAGGCGTTCTGCCAGATGGATATGGAACAGATCCAGATAAAGAGTTGGCAGGAGTATAAATAAGATATAAGATAGAAGAAGCCGCGCTTTTGTCCGTCGGAGGCAGAAGCGCGGCTTTTGTTTTTCAGAGTTCCAGCATCTTTTTTTCCCGTTCCAAGTCTTGGGTATCCAATGACGGGGACGGGACGGTACAGGTCTTGATGAAATCTCCCGGTTGACACGTATAATTATAATAAGGTAGGAGGTCGTCCGGTATTTGTCCTTTGGGAATGATTTCGCCTTTCAGCGCCAAGAAATCGTCCATGTCCGTGCTGTCGGAATGCTTGACGAAGAGAATCCGGCGTGCAATCGGGTTACGGTTGTAGTCGAGACAGAGGTAAAGCCCCTTCAGCATTTTGGGAAAGTCATACATGGGGAGTTGCAGGTAGATGGTAAAAAGAGCCAGTTCCGGGCTCTCACGTTCGTTGAACAGGATGTAGGAACTCGTGTGATTGTTGAATAGCCCCACGCCGGAATGGGTGGTATTGTAGGCACTCATGTGCACCACCCGTACGTATTCGTTGTTTTCGGAAGCCGTGATGAGGTAAGGCTCCACTTTCAGGGCATCGGCAGCCGACGAGAGACTGTAGCTGATATAAATGCCGCTGTAATTATAGGCTTCCTGCGCGGAAACCTGCGATTCTCTGGCCATCATGTCCCAAAAAGGGCTTTTTCTCTTTTCTCCGCCTTGTGGCGGTTCCAGTTCAAAAAGCCTTTCTTTCATGTCTTCCAGATTCCCGAGCAGCCGTTTCTTGGATACGTTGTTCACTTGCGAGAGGGCATAGTCCAAAGCTTCTTCCTCGGCAATGCCTTTCTTTACTTCGCCGATAAAGGTCGGCAGTACGCTGGAGTAGAGCGAAGAGAGCACACTGGCCGCCATTTGCGTATGGTCGGCGATTTCTTTCATCTTCACTCCGTTGTTTCTTAAGTATTCTATGCGTTTGTAAATTTCAAAAAGTTCGTTCATTATACCTTTTATATTGTATTACCGACTGCAAAGTAAATACATTCATGTTATAGTTCCGTTGCATGAATGTTTCATTAATGTTACATAACAATTCGTTGATTTCATGAAAGTTATTAATAATAGAATTTCATTTTTCCGTTTAGGAATACATGATAACTTTGCCGTCGAAAACCAAGAAACGATAGAAAAATGGAGATTATGGAATTGAAGGCAAATCAGAAAAAGACTCTCTCGGATGTGTTGTTCATCTTGTGGGCCGGCGGTGCGGCTTTGTTGTCTTATTCATTGGTATATGCACTTCGCAAGCCTTTCACGGCAGCCACGTTCGACGGGATTGACTTTTTCGGAATGGACTATAAGACGGCCACGAGCATCGTGCAGATTGCGGGTTATTTCCTCTCCAAACTCATCGGAATCAAGGTGATTTCGGAGATGAAAAAAGAGAACAGGCTGAAGTTCATTATCGTCTCTGTGGCTGTGGCCGAATTGTCTTTGGTGTTGTTCGGAGCGTTGCCCCGTCCTTATAATGTCTTTGCCCTGTTCTTCAACGGGTTGTCGTTGGGTTGCATGTGGGGAGTGATATTCAGCTTCTTGGAAGGCCGGAGGGTGACGGACTTATTGGCTAGCCTGATGGGTTTGAGTATCGCCATCAGTTCCGGTACGGCCAAGTCGTTGGGGCTTTTCGTGATGGACGGGCTTCATGTCAGCGAATTCTGGATGCCCGCGTTCATCGGTGCGTTCGCTTTCCCGTTGCTTTCCTTGTTGGGATGGGCGATGACCCGGCTTCCGCATCCTACGAAGGCCGACATGGAATTGCGTACGGAGCGTGTGGCTCTCGACCGCAAGGGACGTTCGGCCGTATTTAAGAGCTTCATGCCCGTGTTGTTGATGCTCTTCTTTGCCAACCTGTTCATTACCGTGTTGCAAGACCTTAAAGAAGACTTCCTCGTGAAAATCATCGATGTGAAGGCGGCAGGGTTGTCTTCGTGGGCTTTTGCCCAAATCGACGCTACGGTCACTTTGGTGATTCTCGTACTGTTCGCGGCCATGTCGATGGTGAAGAGCAACGTCAAGGTTCTCTGCCTTTTGTTGGCCTTGGTTACTTGCGGCTGTGCCGTGTTGAGCAGTGTGGCCTTCCATTACGAGGCTTGGAATTTGCCCGTCACGCTTTGGCTTTTCCTGCAGAGCCTGTGCCTCTATACCGTCTATTTGAGTTTCCAGACTCTTTTCTTCGAGCGTTTCATCGCTTGTTTCAGGATAAAAGGCAACGTGGGTTTCTTCATTATTACGTTGGATTTCATCGGTTATATGGGTACGGTGTTGGTTCTGGTGTTCAAGGAATGTTTCAATCCCGATGTCGACTGGTTGCAATTTTATAACTTTGCGTGCAGTTATGTGGGCATCATTTGCAGTGTGTCCTTTGCCTGCTCTGCGGCTTACATCGTATGGCGTTACCGCCGGGAACGCCGCCGTGGCCCGAAGAATTTCGTCTATGCTCCCTCTGCGCCGTTCCCTTGCGAGGGCGAGGAGTATGCCCTTTCCCCGGAAGTGATTAAAAACAGATAAACCATTTAGTTCAAACATAGAAACATGAAAAAAATTGAGTGCATCATTTTAGATTGGGCCGGTACGGCTGTGGATTACGGTTGCTTTGCCCCCGTGGCGGCTTTCATCGAGAGTTTCAACGAAATCGGCGTGCCGGTGACGGCTGCGGAGACCCGTGCTTACATGGGGCTGACCAAGATAGAGGAAATCCGTGCCCTGTTCAACATCGACCGGGTCAAGGCTGCATTCCGCGAGAAGTACGGTCGCGACTACACCGATGAGGACGTGCAGGCCCGTTACGAGGCTTTTCAGCGCGTGTTGTTTGATACCTTGGAGAATTATTCCGAACCGATACCCGGCGTGGTGGATACCGTAGAGGCATTGCGCAGGGCCGGTATCAAGATAGGTTCCACCACCGGATATACCAACAAGATGATGGACATCGTGATTCCGGCGGCGGAAAAGGCCGGTTACAAAGTGGACAACTGCGTGACTTCGGACCATCTGCCTGCCGGACGTCCTTATCCTTATATGGTCTACCGGAATATGATAGATTTGGCCGTACCGTCGGTGGATTGCGTGTTGAAGTACGGAGATACGATAGCCGACATCAAAGAAGGAGTGAACGCCAAAGTGTGGACCGTGGGTGTGGTCATGGGAAGCAACGAACTGGCCCTCACGCAGGAGGAAGTGGATGCCATGCCGGCTGATGAATTGGACGCACGCAAGGCCGAAGTGCGCCGCCGCATGTTGGAAGCCGGTGCCCACTATGTGGTGGACGACATTACGAAACTTCCGGCAGTAATCGAGACTATAAACCAAAAAATGAATTAATACATTAAAAAAACAAGAATATGAGACCTTATCTTTTGTTGACGCCTGGTCCGTTGACCACTTCAGAAACCGTAAAAGAAGCCATGCTGAGTGACTGGTGCACTTGGGATGAAGATTATAACGTGGGAATCGTGGAAGAAATCCGCAAATCGCTAGTGGAGATGGCCACGAAACATCCGGAAGAGTACACTTCCGTGCTGATGCAGGGTAGCGGTACCTATTGTGTGGAAGCCGTGTTGGGCAGTGCCCTCAAGCCGGGTGACAAGCTGCTTATCTTCAGCAACGGTGCTTACGGCAACCGCATGGGAGTCATTGCCGACCGCCACGGCATTGCCTACGACATGGTGGCTTTCGAGGAGACCATGCAGGTAGACCCCGAAGTGGTGGAGAAGAACCTGTCGCGCCACGGCGATGTGACCCACGTGGCTTTCGTGCACTGCGAGACGACCACGGGTATCCTGAACCCGCTGCCGGAATTGGCCCGTGTGGTCAAGGCGCATGGCAAGAAACTGATTGTGGATGCGATGAGCAGTTTCGGCGGTGTGCCTTTGGATGTGCAGGAACTCGGCATCGATTTCCTCATCAGCAGTGCGAACAAATGTATCCAGGGCGTGCCCGGTTTCGGCTTTATCATCGCCCGCCGCAGTGAACTGAAGGCTTGCAAGGGCGTGTCGCGTTCTTTGTCGCTCGACATCTACGACCAGTGGGAGACGATGGAAAAAGGTCATGGCAAGTGGCGTTTCACCTCGCCTACCCACGTGGTACGCGCCTTCAAGGAAGCCATGGAAGAGCTGAAGGTCGAAGGGGGAGTGGCAGCCCGTTACGCCCGTTACTGCAAGAACCACGAAGTATTGGTAAAGGGCATGGAGTCGCTCGGCTTCAAGGCATTGTTGCCGGCAGCCGTGCAGTCGCCGGTCATCACTTCGTTCCTTTATCCTGAGAAGGACTTCGACTTCAAGGCTTTCTATGCCGAGTTGAAAGCGAAGGGCTTCGTGATATATCCGGGCAAGATTTCCCAGGCCGACACTTTCCGTATCGGGAACATCGGCGACGTATATCCTGAAGATTTCGAGCGTCTGGTTGAGGCCGTGAAGGCTTGCCGTGAGGCTTGATCTCGATAAAATGTGTTGATAAGTGCGCCCGTCGGACAGGATTCCGGCGGGCGTGTTCTTTATGGCCTCGTGAAGGGTGGAACGGGCTTTGCCGGGAGATGCGGGCACATGGTTATGTTCCGGGCGTGAAAACCCAATGGTCGTCGTGGCTTTCATGGGGATTGAAACGGTAGCCTTCCCATTCGAAGGTTTTCAAATCTTCGGGATTTTCAATACGGTTCTTCAGGATGAAACGGGTCATTTCGCCCCGGCACATCTTGGCATAGACCACTACGGTGGACAACCGTCCGCCTTTGTAAGTATAAAAATCCGGGGTAACCACCCGCAATTCCCGGGTGACGCGTGTCCAGTCGAACAAGTTTTTCATTTCCGCACTGGCCAGGTTCACCAATATGCCTCCTTGTTGCCGTATGGTCGAAATGAAAGTGTCCGTCAGTCGTGCGCGCCAATAGGCGAACAGTGTGTGGCCTTCTTCCGGCAGCTTTACGTGCCCTTCCAACCGGTAGTTCCGGATGCGGTCGGCCGGTCGCAACAACCCGTAGAGAAACGAGGTGATGAACAGGTGGCTTTGGGCGTATGTCCAGTCTTCCGTCGTGAAATCTTGTGGCGCGATGTGCTTGAACACCATTCCCGTGTAGGCAGATAAGGCCGGAAGTCCGGTTGTCCCTTCATCATGGAACGCACGGAATTGAAGGCCGGTGCGTGCCGCGATTTGAGGATTGACATGTAGCATGCCGGCCAGCTCCCCGGCTGTGAATTCCGTCATGGACAAAGCGATGTGGCGTGCCTCTTCGATGAACAGGGGAGAGGAGGCCGGGGGAAGAACCGTCGGCGTTTTTTCCGTCATCGTTTTGGCGCAAGAGATGAATGTGAGCATTTCCAGAGGGGATTTATGGGTTATGTTGAAATCATTTTGATGGCAAAATTAGGTAAAAATGAATCTTTTTGCTACTTAATTAGTGTTTTTTAGACTTTTAGCTCTGCATGAAAAGGAGCAAATAGGATGGATTTCGGCAGAAAAATGCCATTCTTTCCACTTGATTGCGGTAAAATGTCCGCAGAAAATATGATTTTTATGTGCCGAAATAAAAATCGTTCGGCTGAAAGCGAAAAACGAATCTCAGCCGATTGAATGTGAAAATTCGTAAAAACGATATTTTCGAGGGTTGTAGGAAGGGAAAAGCTGGCCAGAAACGGACTTTTTGTCTCTATTTGGGCGTTTCGGATGTGCAAGCATGGGTTGACAAAGTGCCGCACGGGATGCTTTATGGCTTACAGCCCGACGGGTTTCTTGCCGGAGGAGGAGGGGGATGTCTGCCGTTTTGTCGCTTTTTCCGCGAAAAGCTGTCTTTTGGGTTATGGCATGAGTCGCGAGATTCGCGTGTTTGTGTTTGCTGCGCGGTGGACACCGGAATATGGAAACCGCGAGTGGACACGGTGGACAAAATGACAAAAAGTAAGTTCCCCATTTCCCTTTTTGGAAGCTTGCAGAAAAAGTTCCGGTTTTCTACTTATAACATTCGGATAAATGATAATTTAATGATTCCCTTTGAATAAACGGTAATCCACAGTCAATTATTATATGTTTAAGTAAATGAGTTCAGATAGAGAAAGTACCAAAAGTAGGGAGCAATGATTTGCACTCTAAATGAATTTAAGCATGAGATGGGGGCTGACGGCGAAAGACGGCAGGGCTTGCAATCAAAAAATAGTCGTACCGTAAGCGGTAGATGGAAAGGAAGGAAAGAATGGGTACCCTACTGTGGGGAAGCCATACCTTTCCATCCTTTATGTATTTTAAGGATAGTTCTTAGGAAAACACTGTTTTTTATCGTACTTTTGTGGCGATCAATCCGAGCTGAAATAAAATGGATGCAATAGCCTTGATAGATAAATATTATGCTGATACCCCCCGTTTGAGGGAACTTCTATGGATTCATAGCCGCCAGGTGGCCGACCGTTGCCTGAAAATTGCAGTACTCCATCCGGAGTTGGGTTTGGATAAGGCATTCTTGGAGGAGGCTGCTTTGTTACATGACATCGGCATTTTGCACACCCATGCTCCCGGTATTTTATGTACGGGAGACGCACCTTATATTTGCCACGGTTATCTCGGGGCGGAGATGCTGCGTGCGGAAGGGTTTCCGCGTCACGCCAGGGTGTGCGAGCGTCATACCGGTGCGGGGCTTTCGCGCGAAGAAATTGCAGCGCAGGGTTTGCCTATACCTGTGCAGGATTATTATCCGGAGACTTTGGAGGAACAGCTCATCTGTTATGCGGATAAATTTTATTCCAAATCCCATCCCGACGGGGAAAAAACACCGGAACAAGCGTTGAAGAGTGTGAGCAAGTATGGCGAGGACGGAGCACGGCGTTTTAGGCATTGGATGGAACTTTTTACGGAAAATCTCGGGCATTAAGCGGATTTTATGTAATTTTGCATCCGCTTACTGGTTTAGAACAAGACTGAATTCGGTTGAAAACAAAAATAGCTATATTCCTTTTGGTGGGTAGTTCATTCTGTATGTTGGCGCAAGGCGGATTGAACGAAGGGCTTTCGTCTTCTTACGTTGAGATAGGAAGAGGGATGTCCGATAGCTTGGTAAAAAATAGTGGAACTGCGGATTCTTTACTAAAAGATACGGTACTCTCCGGTTTGCGTGAGTTGGCGGCGGACAGTGCCGGGCATCTTCCTGACAGTGTCAGGGGAAAGGTTGCCATTCCGGATAGCATCGGGGCAGCGGTCACAGACAGCTTACAGGCTGATTCGGTGGCGGAAGATACCGCCAAAGTGAGCAAGTCGGTGCTCGACCAACCTGTGGAATATACGGCATCCGATTCGGTGACCTTCGAGGCCGGACTGGGAAATGCCAACCTGTATGGTAACAGTAAAGTAAATTATACCAATCTGGAGTTGCAGGCCGATTGGATTACGATGAACATGGACAGCAGCATCGTTCATGCCGTAGGACGTCCCGACTCCACGGGAAAAGTGCAGAACCAACCGGTATTCAAGCAAGGAAGCGACCAGTATGAGCCGGAACGTATCAGTTACAATTTCAAGACCCGCAAGGCATTTATTGATAACGTCTACACGAAGCAGGGGGATGGGTTCATGATTAGTGAAGAGTCAAAACGCGATGCTGAGGGCGTGACATACATCCGTCATGGCAAATACACGACATGCAGCGCGAAACATCCTCATTTTTATTTGGCATTGACACGTGCCAAGATGCGTCCGGGGAAGAATGTCATATTCGGTCCTGCCTATTTGGTGGTGGAGGATGTACCTTTGCCGTTAGCCATTCCTTACGGTTTCTTTCCCTTCAGTAAGAAGTATTCTTCCGGGTTCATCATGCCCACGTTCGGTGACGAAAGTATCCGTGGTTTCTATTTGCGTGATGGTGGGTATTATTTTGCCATCAGCGATATGATAGACCTGAAACTTATCGGAGAGATTTATACCAAGGGGTCGTGGGGATTGAGTACGCAATCCAATTACCGTAAGCGTTACCGCTTCAATGGTAATTTCTTCCTGAGCTACCAAAATACGGTGGAAGGAGAGAAAAACATGCCGGATTATTCGAAGTCCACTAGCTTCAAGATTCAATGGACGCATCGTCAGGATGCCAAGGCTAATCCTTCACAAAGTTTTTCTGCCAGTGTGAATTTTGCAACCTCTAACTACGAGCGTAACAATCTGACGAGCATGTACAATCCGGAGAACTACACGCAGAGTACGCGTACGTCGAGTGTGGCTTATTCCAAGACTTTCGAGCGGATAGGGTTGACGCTTTCCAGTTCTTTCAACTTGTCGCAAAGCATCCAGGACTCTTCCCTTTCGATGACTTTGCCGAGCCTTGATATTACTTTGGCGCGTTTCTATCCTTTCAAGCGCAAGAAGGCTGCGGGGAAAGAAAAGTGGTACGAAAAGATTGCTTTAAGCTATACCGGAAGCTTGAGCAACAGCATAGATACGAAAGAAGACTTGTTGTTCAAGTCCAATCTGATTAAAGACTGGCGTAACGGTATGCGTCATAACGTGCCCATCAGTGCGACGTTCAGTTTGTTCAACTATATCAATATCACGCCGGAATTCAGGTTTACCGACCGTATGTACACGCATAAGGTCATGAAAGGATGGGATGAAGAAAACCAACGGGAAGTGAACGACACGATTTGGGGATTCCAGAACGTGTATAATTATGATATGAGCGTATCGGCCACGACCAAACTCTACGGTTTTTACACGCCTTTGTTCGGTAAGAAGATACAGACCATCCGCCATGTCTTCACGCCGACCGTAAGCTTTAATTATGCACCGGATTTCGGTACGTCCCGTTACGGTTATTATGCGTCGTACGTGAAGACGGATAAAGACGGCAATGTATCTACGGTGAGTTATTCTCCTTACAGCGGTAGCCTCTATGGTGTGCCGGGGCGGGGGAAGACCGGAAGCGTGTCGATGGACATATCCAATAACATAGAGATGAAGGTTCGTACGAAGAACGATTCGGTACGGAAAGTCAGCCTTATTGACGAACTGGGAGCGAACCTGAGCTACAACATGGCGGCCGAACGTCAACCGTGGAGTGATTTGTCGATGAGGGTGCGTATCAAGACACCTTGGAACTATACGTTCAGCATGAATGCCCAGTTTGCCACTTATGCATACGAGTTCGACGAAAACGGTAATGTGCGTGTGGGTGACCGTACGGAATGGTCGTACGGGCGTTTTGGACGTTTCCAAGGCATGTCGCAGAACTTGTCTTATACGTTCAACAACGAGACGTTCAGAAAACTTTTCGGATGGGGAAAAGGCCGGGCGGAGTCCGTGGAAGGGACAGATGGCGAGACGGACGAGGAGGAAGCGGGCGACACGAACATAGATCCCGACCGTAAGAAATCGGAGCGGGCCGGAGCCAAAAAGGAGCCTCAGAAGGCCGAGGTGGACGAAGACGGATATTTGAAATTCCAGTTGCCTTGGTCCTTTACCGTATCATACGGTGTGACGATGTCGGAGAATACAAGCGGACGCATTAAGGTAAAGAAGATGCGCTACCCTTATAAGCTGACCCATACGCTGAACTTTTCGGGTAACATCCGTATTTCGGACGGATGGAATCTGACTTATTCCTCGGGATATGACTTCAACTATCACCGTTTGTCCATGACAACGGCTTCAATATCACGTGATTTGCATTGTTTCTCCATGTCGGCTAGCGTGGTGTTGAGTCCTTATACTTCCTATAATTTCACATTCTCAGCCAATGCTTCGGAGTTGGCCGATGTGCTGAAATGGAAAAAACAAAGCAGTTACAGTTCAAATATTGAGTGGTACTGATGTGTGTTTGTTAGAACAGAGTCGGGTAATCCATGCTTCTTTCTTCTTTTTCAGGAAATTCAACGGCTTCTTCCGATGGGCTTTCGGTGAAGTCGATTCGCATCTGTCGGCAGACGTTGGGTTTCAAGGCATACCAACCGCGATTGGCCGTTCCCATGAAAGGCGACGACGGTTTGCAGGACTGTGCCCATAGAAAGAAGCGTACATTTTGATAAACCCTTTCGTATGTCAGTTCCGTATTAAACAGTCCGGCGTGACGGTTGTAGACCTGTTTGGCGATGATGCCTACGGGAAGTCCTTCGCAGCCCTTCGTCTGCAAGATTTCATAAATATCGTTATAAAAAGGGTTTTCCATCTTGCAAAGATAATGATAAATAAGGATACTTTCAATTATTTATTTATCTTTGCTCGTCATTTTAATGAAATAAATATCATGAAGAAAGTAATTGGGTTTTCAGTAGCCTTGGCCGCTGTTTTGTTTGCGGCTTGTGATAATAAGGAGAATTCTTACAATTTTGCACAAATCATTTATCCGAGCGGATACGGCTCTGTGCTTTATGCCGACCAGACCGTTGATTCTTTGAGGTTTGCCACCACTTTCGATTGGTCTATTTCCGTGCCGGCCAACTGGATGCATGTCAATGAAGATTCCATGGCTGGAACTGTACCACAAGGATATTATATGGTGAAAAAGATTGATGTGAAGTTGGATGTAAACAACACAGATACGATTCGTACGGATTACATCTATTTCCATGCCGATGGCAAGACGTTGGTGACAGCCTACACGCAATATCACTATTTGAATATCGAGCGTCCGGTGCGCAGAAACTACCAGTTCACGTTGCAGGATACGGCTCGTCAGGTGCGTGACAGTTTGGTGTTCCAGACTTATGGTGACGACTGGACGTTGGCTTTCAAGGGAGGGGAGCCTGCGTGGGTGCGTTTGGCTGACGGGGCACCCACTTCCGGACGTTCCGGGAAATATACCGTGCATTACCAATTAGACCAGAACACGACGACAGCCGAACGTACGGCCGTGTTGGAACTGAAGAGCCGGGGCGTTTCGACAGACATCCGGATTAAACAGTTAGGGTTGAAAGCCGAAGAAGATTAAATGGTTAGGCAATATATTTTTATCTAATTATCAATATTAATTTGACATGAAAAAACATTTTGTGAACAAGGCTCTTTCTGCGGCTTTGTTAGGATGGGGATTGTGTGCATCCGTTTCGGTCGGAGCCGCAGTCCCTGATTCGGTGTACCTTATGGCCTATAATGTGCATGTGGGCAATGGGTTGAATTTTGCTTGGAGTGCGAACCGGCAGGTGTGGAAGGGGATTGGCCCTGGCCATGCTTTCGTCAAGAGCGATTTCGGAACGTGGGGGGCAGAGAAGAAAATGTACAATCCGAACCTGATGCAGATGCCGGACGGGACATGGCGTTGCGTGTTTCAGGTGAACGATTATGCCAACCAGTTTGCCGTGGCTTATAGTGAAGATTTGGTGAAATGGAGGCCGCAGGACTATCCTTATATGGAAGGGGTGAACAGCTGCATTGCACCGGTTTTGTCTTACGATGCGGCAACGGCTACTTATAAGGTGTTGTTCAAGACCAAGGATGGTGGGGTGTACGAAACCGTTTCCAAAGATTTTTATCATTTCAGCAAGCCGCGTAAAGTCGATGCTTCCGTTTATCCTTCGGTGACGGAGCAGGCACTTGTGGACGGACAGCCGGTGAACGGACAGGTATTCAGGGTGCCGTATGCCGGAGTGGAGCGCATGGTACAGGCTGTAGAAAGCGCAGCATATTGGGCAGCACTCAACGGAGAATTGGCGCGAGACAATGAAGTGCGTTTCCAAGGCTTGAAACCTCTTGAAGCCACGATCAAGATAGATGCGGGCCGGACGAAGAAGATCAGTGACAAATTGATCGGTATCTTTTTTGAGGACATCAGTTATGCTGCCGATGGTGGTTTGTATGCCGAGTTGGTGCAGAACCGTGATTTTGAATATTCCCAAGCCGATGTCAAGGGGGGAAACAAGGCTTGGAAAGCCGATTTTGCCTGGACGTTGGAAGGCAACGGCGGGACGTGGGAGATACGGAAATCCGAGCCTATCCATGAAAACAACCCGAATTATGCCGTCGTGGACGTGAAACAGCCTGGCCAAGTGGCTTTGTTGAATGGCGGTTTCGACGGTATTCCCGTCCGTGAAGGTGAGAAATACGATTTGTCGGTGTTTGCCAAACAGTTGGAGGGAAAAGGCGGAAAGATACGGGTGAGCCTCGTGCAGGACGGTCGGGTGATGGCACAGACCATCCTTAAAGCACCCAAGTCGGATTGGAAGAAAATGACTGCGGTGTTGAAAGCCGATGCCGATGCCGACCACGCGTCCATTAAAGTGGAACCTTTGGGGACGGGCAAGGTGGCTTTGGACATGATTTCGCTTTTCCCGCAACAGACGTTCAAAGGGAGAAAGAACGGTTTGCGGGCCGATTTAGCTCAGGCGTTGGCCGATTTGAAACCGAAGTTCATGCGCTTCCCTGGCGGCTGTGTGGCTCATGGAGACGGTCTGCACAACATTTATAATTGGAAGGAGACGATTGGACCGTTGGAAGCCCGCAAACCTCAACGCAACTTGTGGGGTTACCATCAGACGAAAGGATTGGGTTATTATGAGTTTTTCCAATTCTGTGAGGATATCGGGTGCGAACCGCTTCCGGTGTTGGCAGCCGGTGTGAGTTGCCAGAACTCGAGCGACTGCGGGCATGGACAGCAGGGAGGTATCCCGATGGACAAGATGCCGGAATACGTACAGGATGTGTTGGACTTGATTGAGTGGGCCAACGGGGATGCCAAGACTACGAAATGGGGCAAAGTCCGTGCCGAGCAGGGACACCCGGCACCGTTTAACCTGAAGTATATCGGCATCGGCAACGAAGATTTGATTTCCAAAACGTTTGAAGAACGCTATCTGATGATTGTCAAAGCCGTGAAAGAGAAGTATCCTGACATCGTCGTTTGCGGTACGTCAGGACCGTGGTCGGAAGGTAGTGATTACGAGACCGGTTGGCGTTTGGCTAAAGACCATAAGATAGACATGATTGACGAGCATTATTATCAGACGCCCGGTTGGTTCATTTATCATCAGGACTATTATGACCAATACGACCGTAACGGTTCCAAAGTGTATTTGGGCGAATACGCGGCTCATGCTCCCGGCCGTCCCAACAACATAGAGACGGCCTTGTGCGAAGCCTTGCACATTTGCGGCATGGAGCGCAACGGTGATGTGGTGGCCATGAGTTCGTATGCTCCTTTGTTGGCCAAGGATGGACATGTGAATTGGAATCCGGACATGATTTATTTCAATAACAAAGAGGTGAAGCCCACAGTAGGTTACTACGTGCAGAAGCTTTGCGGCAACTATTGCGGCGACGAGTATATCGAAAGCACGCTTTCGGTGAACGAAGGCCGTAGGGGAGTACGCGATCGTCTGGCTGTCAGCACGGTACGCGATACCAAAACTGGAAAGGTGTACATTAAAATGGTGAACCTCCTGAATCATCCCGTGAAAGGGAAACTGGACTTGTCGAGCCTGAAAGACCGTTTCGGCGAGGCGCAGAGTTTGGATGCCCGCCTGCATGTGTTGACCGGCAACTGGGACGACCGCAATGCCCGTCCGAAGGAGAGCGACATCAAGGTGAAACCTGAATTCGACTATGAACTTCCGGCTTATTCGTTCAGCCTGATTGAGATTTAAAGGCTTGTCCGTTAGCATAAAAGAACCTTGCCAAGAGCTGATTTTGCTTTTTGCAAGGTTTTTTTGTATTCTTAAATAAGAAGAATCTGCTCTTCGTTCGTATATATAATAAAGGAAAGATTATAAATCGAATCAAACAGAAAGTATACAATGGTGAAAGAAAGTTTATCAAGAGGTATGTTGCGGGTGGCGATGTGTGGTTGCCTCCTTTGCGGAGGAATCCCGCTAGCGGCACAAACTCAGGAATACCTGTCTGAAGTATGGTCGCCCGATTTGGGCAATGGCATGTACAAGAATCCGGTGATTCATGCGGATTATTCCGACCCCGATGTCTGTGCCGTGGGGAATGATTTCTATCTGACGGCCTCCAGTTTCTCCTGTGTGCCCGGCCTACCCATCCTCCATTCCAAGGATTTGGTGAATTGGAAAGTCGTGAACTATGCCCTGAAGGAGTTGGTCCCGACGGACTTTTACGCTACCGTGCAGCATGGCAGGGGAGTATGGGCACCGAGTATCCGTTACCACGAAGGGGAGTACTATATCTATTGGGGCGACCCGGACTTCGGCGTGTATATGGTCAAGGCGGAAGACCCTGCCGGCGAATGGTCTGAGCCGGTGTTGGTCAAGGCTGCCAAAGGCATTATCGACCCCTGTCCGTTGTGGGACGATGACGGGAAGTGTTATCTGGCTTACGCATGGGCTGGGAGCCGTGCACAAATCAATTCCGTGTTGTGTGTGGCCGAAATGAATGCGGAGGGCACGAAA
This sequence comes from Paraprevotella xylaniphila YIT 11841, assembly GCF_000205165.1. Classification (GTDB taxonomy): domain Bacteria; phylum Bacteroidota; class Bacteroidia; order Bacteroidales; family Bacteroidaceae; genus Paraprevotella; species Paraprevotella xylaniphila. The sequence continues at coordinate 125,670 of NZ_GL883812.1, forward strand.
GTAGTCGGCCCTTCCCGCATCGTGTATGACGGAAATGATGATGTGAACCACACAGCCGAGGGACCTAAGTTTTATAAACGCAACGGTTACTATTACCTGATGTTTCCGGCCGGTGGCGTGCAAATGGGATGGCAGATGGCCGCCCGCAGCCGCAACGTGTACGGGCCGTACGAGGCGCGGCGCGTCATGGAGCAAGGGGATACTCCGGTCAACGGACCCCATCAGGGCGGTTGGGTGCAGACCGCATCCGGCGAAGACTGGTTCGTGCACTTCCAGGATAAAGGATGCTACGGCCGTGTGGCTTGGCTCGAACCCATGACGTGGAAAGACGACTGGCCGGTGGTGGGCGAGGATAAGGACGGTGACGGTTGCGGCAATCCCGTACTGACCTACCGCAAGCCGTCCGTGCCGTCTTCCGTCCGGGTGAATCCGGCCGAAAGCGACGAATTCGACACTACGGAGCTTGGGTTGCAGTGGCAATGGCATTCCAATTATCAGGATTTATACGGATTTACCACTCCGTACGGTTTTATCCGTTTATATTCTTGGCCGTTATCCGAAAAGTATATAAATTTGTGGGAAGCATCCAATATGTTGCTCCAGAAGTTCCCCGCCGAGACTTTTACGGCCACGACAAAAGTCACGGTGGTGAGCAAGGAAGACGGTCAGGAAGGCGGCCTGATAGTCATGGGATGGGATTATGCGGCACTGACCGTGCGTCGGGAGGGCGACCGTTTCATCCTCATTCAGCGGGTTTGTAAGGATGCAGAGCAAGGCGGGAAGGAATCTGTGGAAAAATTGGCGGGTTTCGAGCCGTCCGAACGTCAAACTATCATTTATTCACCCACGGTCAGCCGTTCGGTCTATTTGCGGGTACAAGTAGCCGGAGAAGGGATGTGCCGTTTTGCATACAGTCTCGACGGTCAGACGTTTACTCCCTGTGGCAAGCCGTTTAAAGCCCGTCAGGGCAAGTGGATAGGCGCAAAGGTGGGCTTCGTATGCGTGGAGCCGTATGCCGAACCTGCGGCCAACCGGGGATGGATGGATGTAGACTGGTTCCGAGTTACTCCGTAAACGGGAAAAACACTCATTTTAAAATATAAAAACAACATGAAAAAACAAACATCTATGCTTGCGGTCCTTCCCGTTCTGTTCGGGTTCTTTGTGATGGGCTTTTGTGACATTGTCGGTATTTCGTCGGATTATGCGCGCGAAGCGTTCGGTTGGAGCCATACCATGGCCGGTTTCGTGCCTTCGATGGTTTTCATCTGGTTCCTTTTTTTTAGCATACCGGTGGGTATCAAAATGAATGCATGGGGACGTAAGAATACCGTCATGCTCAGTATGGCGGTCACGCTTGTGGGTATGCTTATCCCGTTGTTGAAGACCGATTGGGCCTGTCTTGTGGGATATGCCCTGTTGGGAATCGGCAACACCATCCTGCAAGTGTCGCTCAATCCTTTGTTGAACAATGTGGTGACCGACCAGAAACTGTTGACCAGCAGTCTGACCGCCGGGCAGGTTGTCAAGGCTGTTTCTTCGTTCTGCGGCCCGTTCATCATGCTTTTTGCCGTGAACGTGCTGGGCGGCGGCGACAAGGACAACTGGTATCTGGCTTTCCCCGTGCTCGGTGCCATTACGTTAGTGTCCGCCCTTTGGCTGTACTTCACACCCATACCCCATGAGAAAAGGGAAGACAGCGGCGTGACGATGGGGAAGGTGTGGGGCTTGCTGTCCGACCGTACCATCCTGTTGCTCTTCCTGGGTATCTTCTTCGTAGTGGGTATCGACGTGGCCACGAACTTCATCAGTTCGAAAGTCATGATAACCCGTTTCGGTTGGGATACATCGGATGCCGGTATGGCTCCTCAAGTGTACTTCATTTGCCGTACGGTGGGAGCGTTCCTCGGCGTGTTCTTCATGACCAAGATATCCGAGATGAAGTATTTCCGTATCAATATCCTGGCCGCTATTGCCGCCATTTTGGTGTTGGCTTTCTATGAAGATGCCACGGTGGATCTGATTTGTGTGGGCGGCATCGGATTCTTCTGCTCTTGTATTTTCTCCATCATCTACTCCATGGCCGTACAGCGCATGCCGGAGAAAGCCAATCTGATTTCCGGTCTGATGATTACGGCGGTGGCCGGTGGCGGTGCGGTGACCCCGTTGATTGGTGCGGCTACGGACGCGGCCGGTATCACAGCCGGTGTGTGCGTGCTGCTGATTTGTGCTTTCTATCTCACTTTCTGCGCATACGGCGTGAAGAGTACACGATAGGGATTTTTAGAATGATAACAATGAAACGGATAAACTATAAAATAGGATTTGTATTGCTGTTGGGATTGTGCTGCCGTCCGGTGGCGGCCCAACAGCGGGTCGATGTAGAGAAAGACTTGCAATACTGCCATCGTCAGGTGGCACGTGCATTGGCAGGTTTGAAGAAAGACGGCGGATGGGATTATACCCGGATGCCGCGTAACATTCTTGCGGAAGATTTGAAGGAGGGTCGGACAGAGTGGAATTGTCGTCCGGCTACACCCGAAGAATGGTGCGGCGGTTTTTGGCCGGGCGTGTTGTGGTATGACTATGAATATGGGGGCGAGGCTTACATCGGACGTCAGGCCCGGAACTACACGGCCTCACTGGCTTATTTGGCCGACCGTGACCCGTACGACCATGATTTGGGCTTTCTGGTGTATTGCAGTTTCGGCAACGGGATGCGCATCGCGCCTTGTGCATCCTATCGGGATGTCATTGTAGGCACGGCTAACCAGTTGGCCAAACTCTTCAACCCCCGGATAGGTACCATTCTGAGTTGGCCGCGTGAGGTCGAAAAACAAGGATGGCCGCACAATACCATCATGGACAATATGATTAACTTGGAGATGCTTTTCTGGGCTTCCCGTAACGGTGGCGGACAAAACTTGTACGACGTCGCTGTGCGTCATGCCGAGACGACCATGAACAACCATTTCCGCAAGGACGGTTCTTGCTATCATGTGGCGGTCTACGACACGGTGAGCGGTAAGTTGATAAAAGGTGTCACGCATCAGGGGTATTCGGACCGGTCGATGTGGGCGAGGGGACAGTCCTGGGCCATTTACGGCTACACGATGGTGTATCGTGAGACCCGTGACCCTCGTTTTCTGGCTTTTGCGCAAAAGGTGACGGATGTGTACCTCAAACGTTTGCCCGAACGCTCGGACGACTGGGTACCGTTGTGGGACTTCGACGACCCGTCGCCATCGGCACCCAAGGATGCTTCGGCAGCCTGTGTGGTGGCTTCCGCTTTGTTGGAACTGAGCGTTTATGTGGATGCCGGGAAAGGACAGCAATATCGCAAGGCGGCAGAAAATATGTTGTCATCCCTGAGCCGGAACTACCAGAGCGGAGAACGTTGCGTGTCTTTCCTGCTTCACAGTACGGGACACCATCCGGCCGGGAGCGAGATAGACGCTTCCATCATCTATGCTGATTACTATTATTATGAGGCCTTGTTGCGCTTGCGCCGGTTGCAGCAAGGACGTCCGGTGTTAGGTATCGGATGACGACTTGAAACTTTCGGGTTTCTCTTTCACGGCCATATTGCGGTCGAGGGAGAGACCCGAAATATTTGTATACATAAAGTTGGGATAAACATGCTGTATGGTTTTGAAATAAAATAATGGTACGAAATGAAGACAATGGTTTGGATGGCCGTGGCAGGTGTGATATGGACTTGTTGGGGCTGCAAAGACGAAAATGGTGTAAAGAAAGGAAAAGACGAACCGTGGGTTGTGGAAATCAAATCCTTCGAGGGAGATGAGTTGAAAGTGTCGGATATTTTGGCACGTATAGATACAGTGGAGTTGTATACGGATGGGAAGGCCATGGCTTCGATAGGAGATTTGTGTTTTCTGGATTCCATGGTCTATATATTGGACGCTTCGAAAGCCGTGTCGGCCTTCAACCTGCGTACAGGGAGATTATGCAAGCAGATACGGACGGTGGGACGGGGGCATAACGAGTATATTATGCCAAACGCTATTGCTTCAGGAGGCGGCCGGGTGCACTTGATGGATTTTTCCGGAAGATGTATCCTCTCTTATGATGCAGACCTGAATTTGTTGCACCGTACGCCTGTGGACTTTATGATGCATGACATTATTCCTGTAGATGACGGATTCTTACTTAGTAACAGCTCTCCCGGAGACCGTGAAGAATTGATTATTCATACGGATACATCGGGCAAAGTATTGGGTAAGTTCCTTTCTGCTGATTTAAGTCAGGCTATTTGGCCGGTGGGCAAACCTTTTATCCGTAATCCGAAGGGGGACGTTTTCCTGAAAGCACCCTTTTCCAACGGTATTTATGTTTGGCGCGATACGGTTCCGGTATTGGCTTATCGTGCGGACTATGGTAGCCTGACTCCCGAACAAGGTCGGGAGGCGGAAGACTTCCTGAGTGCGGGAAAGGTCGGGACGTTTCATGATTTCTTGACCTCCGACCGTTGGTTGGGTATTTTTGAATATGCGGATGAGGTCTATTGTCACATGGAAAGCCTGTCCGACGGACAATTCCACCTTCAAGGAAAGCTTGTGCGGGATGTCCCCGGTTTTTATCCCCAGTGGCAGTATGGTGAAGCGTTGGTTGGGGTTGTTCACGGTGATGATTACGGCAGCGAGGCCAAACTTCAAGAAACAAGATTGGGGGCGATTCTCTTTTTTTATTATTTGAAATAAAAATAGGGATACAAACTTTTTTTCTTACTTTTTTCACATTTTTATTTGAACTTCGAATCGAATCTCGTATATTTGCGGATGTAAGTAGGGAAACTCTTACATTTATACTTTTCCAGTGGGGACGATGTGGAAGATGGAGTAGCATCGTCCCCACATTTTGATATAGTGGAAAAAATTTGTTACTAGTCTAATTATGATAATATCATGAGAAAAGTTCTTTTGTATGTATCGTTTGTTACAGCATTGGTGTCGTGTAATAATGAAAAGAGTACGCCACGATGGGAAGAGAAACATAATACTCGTGAGTTTGGTGCTGTCATTTCAATGGAAACCTATCCGGTTGTAGTAGATGAATTTATGAATATAAAAGAGTGGTGCATCGTGGATACAATGCTCATTTGTAAGAACGACGGCGGTGAACCGTTTTATTATGTGTTCAACACAAATGATTTCCGAGTTACTGGAAAATTCGGCCGTAAAGGAAACGGGGAGAACGAATGGATTTCTCCTCATCTGATACCGATAACGGATACTGCTTATACCGTCATTGATAATTTTCGGTGGGGAATCTATGACGTGACGAAGGTAGATAGTTCGTATGTGATTCAAAAGAAAAAGAATATGGGCGTGCAGATGCCTTTAAATTCCCCTAAGTTTGTCTCATATTCAACTTTTGGAAATATTTCATATAGTCCGCGAGAAATTGTATGGGAGATTACGGATATAGAGAATCTGTCATGTTCGGATTCGATTGTTTTTTTTGATGAAAGTAAAGGTGGTAATTCCATGCTTTATAATTTTTCGTATGATGTGGCGTTTGGGCATGCCGTATTTGCTTACCTTTATCAGGATGGTTTTATGATAGCCTCCTTGTCCGATGGGCGGCATGTGATACCGGAGTTAGCCGTGAAGGGCGACGGAGAAGAAAGGATGAAAGACGGAGGGTATTATACGGATGTGGTATGCGGAAAGAAATGCTTTTACGTTTTGTCGCAGGGGGACGTGGAGACATCCGGATTGTCAGGAGCATCTTTCATAGAGGTTTATGACTATGAGGGAAATCCTATGAAGAAAATAAACTTAGATATCATAGCGTCCCATATGGTTTACGATAAAATAAACAAAAGGGTTATTTTCAGTCCTTCAATGGATAATGATTTACACGTATTGGATTATGAGTTTGAATAGATAATTTATTCTTACAGCAAACCGGAAAACCATTGTGTTATGATTGGTTTTCCGGTTTGTGATAACAAGACACCTATAATTTCAAGATATCTTCTTTGGAAAGTCCGGTGGCACGAGAAATATCTTCCATGGAAAGCCCCATGGCTTTCAGGTTCCGTGCTGTGGATAATATCCCTTCAGCTCTTCCTTCAGCTCTACCTTCAGCTCTACCTTCA
>NZ_GL883813.1 GCF_000205165.1 Paraprevotella xylaniphila YIT 11841
ACGTGTAATCCTGTGTGAATCAGCCGGGCCCATCCGGCAAGGCTAAATACTCGTAAGAGACCGATAGTGAACCAGTACCGTGAGGGAAAGGTGAAAAGCACCCCTGTTAGGGGAGTGAAAAAGATCCTGAAACCGTGCGCCTACAAGCGGTCGGAGCGCCCATTGGGCGTGACGGCGTGCCTTTTGCATAATGAACCTACGAGTTGCCGTCACCGGCAAGGTGAAGGGGCAGGAGCCCCTCAGCCGCAGCGGAAGCGAGTCTTAAAAGGGCGCAGGAGTCGGTGGTGGCAGACGCGAAACCGAGTGATCTACACTTGTCCAGGATGAAGTCCCGGTAACACGGGATGGAGGTCCGCACCAATAAGCGTTGAAAAGCTTCTGGATGAGGTGAGTGTAGGAGTGAAAGGCCAATCAAACTCGGAGATAGCTCGTACTCCCCGAAAGGCATTTAGGTGCCGCCTGTGGAGTTCCCGGCGCGAGGTAGAGCGACTGATAGGATGCGAGGGCTTCACCGCCTGTCAAGTCCTGACAAACTCCGAATGCGCGCCGGCCAATCCATGGAGTAAGGGCACGGGTGCTAAGGTCCGTGCCCGAGAGGAGAAGAATCCAGACCACCGGCCAAGGTCCCGAAATGCTGGTTAAGTTAGACTAACGCAGTCCGTCCCCCCAGACAGCTAGGATGTTGGCTTGGAAGCAGCCATTCATTCAAAGAGTGCGTAACAGCTCACTAGTCGAGGGGATGGGCGTGGATAATAATCGGGTATGAAACCAGTTACCGAAGCCGTGGGATATGAGAATATCGGTAGGGGAGCATTCCATCCTGCGTCGAAGGCGCCGCGCGAGCGGCTCTGGAGCGGATGGAAAAGCAAATGTAGGTATAAGTAACGATAAGGAGGGTGCGATCCCCTCCCGCCGAAAGACCAAGGTTTCCTGAACAACGCCAATCGGTTCAGGGTGAGTCGGTCCCTAAGCATAAGCCTAAGGGCGAGGGCGATGGATCAAACGGTTAATATTCCGTTACTGTCTTGGTGTGTGACGCGGCGACGGAGAAGTGACACGGCCGCCCCCTGACGGAAAAGGGGGTTTAAGCGCAAAGGTTACGAGGGAGGCAGGCAAGCCCACCTCCCGAGCCGAAGCGCGAAAGTACGCGGCGCCCTTCTGGGCAACGCGACAGCGCCGGTAACCATGCTCCCGAGAAAACCCGCTAAACTCCAGCACCAGGTCATCCGTACCGTAAACGGACACACGTGGTCGGGTAGAACATACTAAGGCGCTTGGGAGATTCACGGTTAAGGAACTAGGCAAATTGACCCCGTACCTTCGGAACAAGGGGTCCTCGTGTAAACGAGGCGCAGAGAATAGGTCCAGGCAACTGTTTAACAAAAACACAGGGCTGTGCAAATTCGAAAGAAGCCGTATACAGCCTGACACCTGCCCGGTGCCGGAAGGTTAAGAGGAGGGCTCATACTCATGTAGAAGGCCCGAATTGAAGCCCCGGTAAACGGCGGCCGTAACTATAACGGTCCTAAGGTAGCGAAATTCCTTGTCGGGTAAGTTCCGACCTGCACGAATGGTGTAATGATCCGGACACTGTCTCAACCGTGATCCCAGTGAAATTGTAGTATCGGTGAAGATGCCGATTACCCGCGATGGGACGAAAAGACCCCGTGAACCTTTACTACAGCTTAACGTTGTACCCGGGCCGTCGATGTGTAGGATAGGCCGGAGGCGTAGAATGAGGCACGCCAGTGCCTTTGGAGCCGTCGTTGAAATACGGCCCTTTGGCCGTCTGGGTACTAACTTGTTGGATACAAGGACCGCGTTTGGCGGGTAGTTTGACTGGGGTGGTCGCCTCCAAAAGCGTAACGGAGGCTCCTCAAGGTGCCCTCAGGCCGATTGGTAACCGGCCGCAGAGTGTAATGGCAAAAGGGCGCTTGACTGGGAGGCCGACAGGCCGCACAGGCAGGAAACTGGAGCATAGTGATCCGGCGGTTCCGCATGGAAGGTCCGTCGCTCAAAGGATAAAAGGTACTCCGGGGATAACAGGCTGATCCCTCCCAAGAGCTCATATCGACGGAGTGGTTTGGCACCTCGATGTCGGCTCGTCACATCCTGGGGCTGGAGAAGGTCCCAAGG
>NZ_GL883814.1 GCF_000205165.1 Paraprevotella xylaniphila YIT 11841
TCCGCCGTGCGCCCTTGAATACTTTCGCCTCGGCCGCCGCCCGCCTTCCACCAGGGAAGGAACGGCGGCGTGCCTGCCTGCACATGTTCGTTAAAACATACCTCGTTCGCTTTCTTTACGTTTTGTCTGTCCAACATGTCAATGATCGCATGCCCCCTCGGGGCCGGGTGGAGAATAACGGATTCGAACCGTTGACCCCCTGCTTGCAAAGCAGGTGCTCTAGCCAGCTGAGCTAATCCCCCCGAAAATACCCGCGTAGTCCCAGGCAGAGTTGAACTGCCGACCTCCACATTATCAGTGTGGCGCTCTGACCAACTGAGCTATGGGACTGGCGTGACCCTGTGACCCGGATGCGGGCGGGCGGCGGAAACGCCACCGGGCGGAAGCTGAGCCTCCTGCATCCCTCACTTATCCTTTTTCAAGCCTCACATACCAAAACAAGAAAGACAGCCGTACAAGAGGAAACTACCCGGGAGCGGACGCGGAATGGACCGTTTTGCGGGAAGGACCCCAGAAAGGAGGTGTTCCAGCCGCACCTTC
>NZ_GL883815.1 GCF_000205165.1 Paraprevotella xylaniphila YIT 11841
GATATTCTACAATGGAGAGTTTGATCCTGGCTCAGGATGAACGCTAGCTACAGGCTTAACACATGCAAGTCGAGGGGCAGCATGAACTTAGCTTGCTAAGTTTGATGGCGACCGGCGCACGGGTGAGTAACGCGTATCCAACCTGCCCTTTACGCGGGGATAGCCTTCTGAAAGGAAGTTTAATACCCGATGAATTCGTTTAGTCGCATGGCTTGATGAATAAAGATTTATCAGTAAAGGATGGGGATGCGTCCCATTAGCTTGTTGGCGGGGTAACGGCCCACCAAGGCGACGATGGGTAGGGGTTCTGAGAGGAAGGTCCCCCACATTGGAACTGAGACACGGTCCAAACTCCTACGGGAGGCAGCAGTGAGGAATATTGGTCAATGGGCGCGAGCCTGAACCAGCCAAGTAGCGTGGAGGACGACGGCCCTACGGGTTGTAAACTCCTTTTATAAGGGGATAAAGTTGGCCATGTATGGCCATTTGCAGGTACCTTATGAATAAGCATCGGCTAATTCCGTGCCAGCAGCCGCGGTAATACGGAAGATGCGAGCGTTATCCGGATTTATTGGGTTTAAAGGGAGCGTAGGCGGGCAGTCAAGTCAGCGGTCAAATGGCGCGGCTCAACCGCGTTCCGCCGTTGAAACTGGCAGCCTTGAGTATGCACAGGGTACATGGAATTCGTGGTGTAGCGGTGAAATGCTTAGATATCACGAGGAACTCCGATCGCGCAGGCATTGTACCGGGGCATTACTGACGCTGAGGCTCGAAGGTGCGGGTATCAAACAGGATTAGATACCCTGGTAGTCCGCACAGTAAACGATGAATGCCCGCTGTCGGCGACATAGTGTCGGCGGCCAAGCGAAAGCGTTAAGCATTCCACCTGGGGAGTACGCCGGCAACGGTGAAACTCAAAGGAATTGACGGGGGCCCGCACAAGCGGAGGAACATGTGGTTTAATTCGATGATACGCGAGGAACCTTACCCGGGCTTGAATCGCAGGTGCATGGGCCGGAGACGGCCCTTTCCTTCGGGACTCCTGCGAAGGTGCTGCATGGTTGTCGTCAGCTCGTGCCGTGAGGTGTCGGCTTAAGTGCCATAACGAGCGCAACCCCCCTCCCCAGTTGCCATCGGGTAATGCCGGGCACTTTGGGGACACTGCCACCGCAAGGTGCGAGGAAGGTGGGGATGACGTCAAATCAGCACGGCCCTTACGTCCGGGGCGACACACGTGTTACAATGGGGGGTACAGAGGGCCGCTGCCCGGTGACGGTTGGCCAATCCCTAAAGCCCCTCTCAGTTCGGACTGGAGTCTGCAACCCGACTCCACGAAGCTGGATTCGCTAGTAATCGCGCATCAGCCATGGCGCGGTGAATACGTTCCCGGGCCTTGTACACACCGCCCGTCAAGCCATGAAAGCCGGGGGTGCCTGAAGTCCGTGACCGCGAGGGTCGGCCTAGGGTAAAACCGGTGATTGGGGCTAAGTCGTAACAAGGTAGCCGTACCGGAAGGTGCGGCTGGAACACCTCCTTTCTGG
>NZ_GL883816.1 GCF_000205165.1 Paraprevotella xylaniphila YIT 11841
TCTCCCAGTAGCGTTCACACACCATCGCCAGCGTGGGTGTCTGCACCCGTCCGACGGAATACGTGCCGTGTCCGGCGGCGATGGAGAGTGCCTGCGTGCCGTTGATGCCCACGAGCCAGTCGGATTCGCTCCGCGCTTTGGCGGCGAGGTATAGGTTGTCATACTTGCTGCCGTCTTCGAGTTTCCGCAGTCCCTCGCGGATAGCCTTGTCGGTGAGAGAGCTGATCCACAGGCGCACGAAAGGAGTGGTGCTGCCCGTGTAGTGGTAGAGGTAGCGGAAGATAAGTTCACCCTCGCGTCCGGCATCGGTCGCCACGATGATTTGTTCGCTTGCATCGAACAGTCTTTTGATGACTTTTATCTGCGACACCACGCCGCTGTCGGGCTTGTAGCCCTTCTCTGTCCTGACCTGACGGGGGACGAGCGTGAAGGTGTCGGGGATAATCGGGAGGTTGTCACGGACAAAGCCGCGCACGCCGTAGCCGTCGGGCATGGCAAGCTGGACGAGGTGTCCGAATGCCCATGTCACGGCATAGCCGCCTCCTTCGAAATATCCTTCCTCTCTTTTTGTCGCGCCCACGATGCGGGCGATTTCACGTGCCACGGAGGGCTTTTCTGCAATGATTGTCTTCATGTTTTCTTGCTTTTGTTGTTGATACTTTGGATTTTATTTTGGATTCAGTGGCGGACACGGGATTACATTTTCATGCCCTTGCCCGTTTTCTTCGGTTTGTCCTGCTGCTGTTGCTGGCGGGCGGTCTTCGGGGCTGTCTGACCTTTCTGCAAAGGCTCTTTCAGGTTCTTTGTCGCCTCGTTGGTCTTGCCCTCGTTGTTCACCGCCACCTGCGTGCGGCTCTCGTTGGACGGGGCGACCTGCTGCCCGACATCGGGGTTCGTGTCGTAGCGGTATGGGCGTCCCTTCTCCGGGTTGAACTTGATATACATCGTGGCATGGAAGCCCTGCTTGTCGGTCACGTTCTCCAGCTTCACGGCCTTGCCCGCCACATAGTCGGCTTTCTGCTGTTCGGTGAAGTTCACGTCGCTCCATTTGCTGATGGGGCGGATGCTGCCGTCCTCGTTCGTCCACGTGTTGCGGCGTTGCTCCTTCTTGGTCTGTGCGGCATTTTCCCCGCCTTGCGCCTGATTTTTCGAGGTGTCGCCTTTGGTTTCCTGCGTCTGTGCGGTACGGGGTGACTTGCCGGTTCCCGGCACGAACTCCACGCCGCGCTGCTCCACGTTCACTTGCAGGGTGGTGACGAACTTCCTGCCATCGTTGCGCTCGATGAGCTTGTCGCGCACGGGCAGTCCGGCGCGGAGCATGTCCCGTTCCTGCGCGGTGATTTCCGTCTTGCCGATGCGCTCCGGGATGCGCACCTTGCTCGCCGGAATGTCCGTGATTTCATTCGTCTTGCGGTCGATGCTGATGTAGGAGGGGATGATTTCGCCCGTTTCCCTGTCCACAATGTCCACGACCCTGCCGAGGTTGCCCGTTTCGCGGAGGTTCTTCCGGTCATTGTCGGAGAATTTGTGTTCCTTGTACTCATCTAACTTCTGCTCCTTGCGGATGAAGTGCGGCACGAGGCTGACATTCCCCTCGCCGTCCTTCTTGAAGGAGAGGCGGGCGTCCAGCTCGAACGATTCGCCGCCGAAGGTCGGTTTGACCTTCACCAAGTCGGACTTGCCGTAGTGGAGCATCTTCGTAAGGTCACCGGACTTTTCAAGGTCGTCACGCTTCACGCCCCATCTGTCCTCCAGTTCCTGCCAGTTGATTTTACTCTCGTCGATGGGCCGGTAGCCCCGTTTGCCCTGCACCTGTTCGGAATTGTCCTGTTGCTGTTCTTTCTGTTGTTCCATGTTCTCCTGTTTTTGAGGTTCTTGTTTCGCTGTCTGTTGCGCAGCTTGCTCTTCCATTACCTGCTGTTGATAGGGGAAGGTGTCGATTTTGTGTGGTGCAAGGATTTGTTTGTTCTGGTACGGGTGCTGAAGCAGGTCTTTCATCACGCCCAGCATGGAGTCCACTTGGTCTGCCGCAATGCGGTAGAAACCGAAGCGGCTGGGTTCCTTGCACTGCCGGAAGAAGTTCTTGAAGAAGTTGTCCAGCACGTCGCCGTGTCGGTCGAATTGCAGGAAACTCTGCGCGTTCTCCGCTTTCGCTGGGGTTCGCTTGGGTGTGCCGTCCGCATTCAGCCCGGCTACCACGCTAATCTCGCCCGTCTTCTCGTCACGGACTACCAGCACGTCCTTTTCGTCTTTTTTCTTTGCCATCTAAAAATGTTTTAATGGGTTATTTATGAAAGAAATTATGGATACGAGCCTTGTAGAAGGCTATATCTTCTTTTTTGAAGTCCTTGACATGGTTGGAAAGGAACTCCAGCACGTCCTCCTCGCTGTAATAGGTCTTCTTGCCCAGTGTCTTGTAGGGCAATGCGCCGACGCTGCGGTAGCGTTGAAGCGTGCGCTTGCTTATCTGGAGCAGCATACACAAGTCCTGATTGTCGAAAAGGCGGATGCTTTCCGTGAGGGCAGGCTGTCGTTCCTCCGCCTTCATCGCCAGCAGAAGTTCGTCCTGACGGTCGAGCCGTTCCATCAGCTTCTGCATCCAGCCCTCGAAGATGTTCCGTGTGAGCAGTTCCATGACTTATGTCCTCCTTCCTTTTGGTTTGCCGCCCGTGCGCAGCGTGTGGTTGCGTTTCAATTCCTGCGGTGTCGCCGCGTCCTCGTTGACGGCACATGCTTCAAGCAGGCGGTCTATTTCAGACTGTCGGTAGCGGCATTTGCCGCGAAGCACGACATAGCCGATGCGTTGCTCGCTGCGCATACGCTGGAGGGTGCGGGTACTCACGTTAAGCAGGTGCGCTGCCTCGCGTGTGGTGAGCAACCTGTCGGGCGATGCCGCTTTCTTGTCGCCGGAGGCGGCACGGACGTGTGCCGCAATCTCCGCTATCTGTTCCGTCAATGACCGGAAGGCGGAACTTTCCATCGTTATCACTTTCATATTCAGTCCTTTCTTTTTGTTTCTGCGGCAAAATTCGGCAATAAACAAAGGGGGCTTTAACAACTCACTACGTGACTCACGTAAGATTTTTACGGAAGATGGCTCCGTAACCCGGTCAAATGGCGCAACAGGCAGCCTTTCAGCGGAAAACGGCACGTGTACGGGGCTGCATCGTTACCTTTGCGGGCAAACCGGTAATTGCATGAATATGGAAATAGTATCTATTGAGAAAAAGACCTTCGAGATGATGGTGGCGGCGTTCGGCGCACTTTCGGAGAAGGTCTCCGCCCTGAGGCGCAAAAGCGACACGGGGCGCATGGAAAGATGGCTCACGGGCGAGGAGGTCTGCGGGCAGTTGAGAATAAGCCCACGCACGTTGCAGACGCTGCGTGACAGGCGGCTTATCGGCTACTCGCAGATAAACCGCAGGTTCTATTACAAGCCGGAGGAGGTGAAGCGGCTGATACCGCTTGTCGGCACGCTCTATCCGCATGGCAGATGATTTGATTTATTCACCCACTGAATCCGAAGTTATGATGAACGAGAACAACGATGTTTTTACGATGGAAGACGAGCCGATAGCCTCTGTGGTGCAGGATATGCGCAAAGGCTCGAAATGGCTGTCCGCCTTTCTGGAGAATTACCGTCCTCCGCTGGACGGGGAACGTTACCTGACGGACGGCGAGGTGGCAGAACTGCTCCGTGTGAGCCGACGCACCTTGCAGGAATACCGCAACAACCGCGTGTTGCCCTTCATACTTTTGGGAGGGAAGGTGCTTTACCCGGAAACGGGGCTGCGCGAGGTACTGGAAGCGAACTACCGCAAGCCGCTGGAGTAAGGCGGTTGCATGAAACAAGAAACGGGCGACACCTTTTGTGGTGCTGCCCGTTTCTTGTTTTATGGGGTATGTGCAATCAGCAATACCCGGCTTTTCCGTTCTGTATGAACATCACGTATGCCTGCCGTTTATCTTTTGTGATAGCCTTTCCCACCAGCCATGTACGAAACAGGTGGGTGTTGTAGGTGTTCAGCCGGAAAGCGACCGGGATGATGATTTCAAGTGCGTACACGTCCGCGTACAGCCCGTTTTCAAGCTGCATGTAGCGACACACCTCGTAGTCGTTCAGCACGTCCGACTTGCGGACGGCTTTGATGGCGGCGTTCACTGCCGGGACGGTCGTATGGAACAGTCCGGCGATTTCGGTGGCGGTCATCCACACGTCGTTACCGGTTACGCTGACCGCCTTGTCCTCTATGATGATTATGTCACGTTTCATGGCTTCTCTTTTTTAGATGGTGCAACCTGCAAATTCCTCAACACTGTTCAACCTTGCGGCAAGGTTCTCCATGTCCTGATTGAGTTTTTCTTTGGTTATCTTCGCGTAAATCTGCGTCGTCTTTATGCTCTTGTGTCCGAGCATGGAGCTGACGGTTTCGATAGGTACGCCATTAGAGAGAAATACCGTCGTGGCTGCCGTGTGGCGGCTCTGATGCCACGTGATATGCTTGGTGATTCCGCAACGCTTGGCGACGGCACGGATACCGGCAAGGCACGTGTTATAATGCGGGACGGGGAATATCCTGCCGTTCTCGCACAGACCCCGGTATTTGCCGATTATGCGGTTGGCGATGTCAAGCAGGCGGATGTTGGACACCACACCCGTTTTCTGGCGGTTGATGTTTATCCACTCGTGTTCGTCGAAGTAGGTGCGGATATTCTCTTCCGTGAGGTTGCGCATATCCGAGAAAGACAACCCGGTGAAAGCGCAGAACAGGTAGAGGTCGCGGTACAGTTCCTGTTTGGCGTTTTTCAGTTTCCCGTCCATCAGCAGGCGAATTTCCTCTTTGGTCAGGAAACTGCGTGTTGTTTCCTCCTTCTTGATTTCATACTCGCGGAACGGGTCGCGTGTCAGCCACTCGTTGTTGATGGCGATGAATACCATCGTCCGTAGCGGGCAGACGTACAGCCACACGGTATTGGTGCAGCAGTGCTTGTCCGTGCGCAGGAACATCTCGAAGTCGGAGATGAAAGCCGGGGTAAGCTCTTTTAGGGCGATGTCCTTCACATGGTAGCGGATGTCGAGGAACTCTTGCATGTGCTTGTAAACGGTGCGGTACTTCAGCAGCGTGCCTTTGGCTTTCATGCCTGCCTCCACCTGCTTCTCGTAGTCCTCGTTGTGCTGGCGGAACACCTGCATCAGCGTGTGGTAGCGGTGTTCCAGTCCGAGAAAGGCGTTTTTCACCTTTTCCGCTGTGACGAAGTTGTCACGCTCCATGATTTCCTGATAGTGCCTGTTGATGCGTACCCGCATTTTGTCAAGCATACGGTTCGCTTCGAGTGCCGCCGTGCTTCTGCCCGTGACACGTCCCCCTTTGGTGTCCCACAGTTTCGGATCGACAGTCAGCTTGCAGCTGAACTGCGTCTGGCTGCCGTCCACCGTGATGCGTCCCATGACGGGAACTGTCCCGTCTTTTTTCACTACCTGACGCTTGAGATAGTAGATTACTGAAAATGTACTCTTCATCGTCCTTAATTTTTTTGGTTTCAAAATTAGTTGGTGAAGAGTCCGGTGTCGGTACGCAAAACGGGGAGGAACGGCGCAATCTTTTTCCGTAACCGTATTTGTTACGTGAGTTGTGGGTAACTCACTATACCATAACGTCTTGTTTCGCCATCTGTACCCGTTTGTCGCATTATCGGGCATGGTTACGAACAAGTAACGTTGTGGCGTCAAGATTTGGCTTTTGCTGTGATTGTAATGGCTTCACGAA
>NZ_GL883817.1 GCF_000205165.1 Paraprevotella xylaniphila YIT 11841
AAGCGTTCCACGCGGGCGGCGAGGGAGTCTACATATACATTTGAAGCGGATATTTGCGCTATACTAAATTGAATGATGTAATGTAATACAATGAGCGTCCTTTTTTTCATATCATACTTACCTATTTTATGAGCAATGTTTCTGCGAGAGAGGTTGTGCCAGTGTATTAACACAACCTCTTGCTATAAAATCATTATGGGTACTCTACGTTGACATCAATTGATTCGGATATGTTTATGGGTGCTTCGACACCGCTTTCGTCTTCTAAGGTACAAGAATAATCAACGATAATAGAATTAGAACCTTCCCAATGCCAATCCGTTTTCTCGTTTTTTACTTGAAAGGTAGGAGGTACACTTGGCCCTATTTCAAATCTCGCTTCAACAGTTACATTAAGTTTTGTATAAGGGTCTGTTGCATTGGTTCCTTCCCAAGAAACAACGAGGTGTAGCCAACATGCGTCACTGCCTGCGTATATCATTTGACTTACATCTTTTGAGCCTGTAAATGTTTCTCCGCCAATATTGAGTTTCCTTGGAACCAAACTATGTCTTGTTCTAAAGTTTATATGTGTTTGGCTCTTGTCTGAAATTTCCAATGGTTGGTTCAATACGCTTTTAATTATTGCAAATTTTATGAAAATTTCTTTCATCTCTTCTACTGTAGGTAGACCTTTTTCAGATGCTGTGGCATACTTGACTTCAGGTACGTCATACTCCTCGGCCAATGCACGGATTTCGGCCAGCTGTTCTGCCGAATAGTGATAAATGGGTTGCCCGTTATCTAAGTCATCTTGGGAACAACTCCAGATGAATGCACCGCCAATGAGGGCGATAAAAAGAATGACTATATACTTTTTCATTTGTTTTTTCTTTTAAATTAATTACTTGATTTGATAAGTGTAGTGGTCGTATTCTGTTGACTGAACTACTGTATTTCATTTACTTATTCCATTGGCTCTTGTTTTTAAAGGGTTTAACATAGATTCATTATCTCCAAATTTGTTTTCCGTTTTGGTATGTGAAAATACGCTCTTCTTTTCCTTTTGTATGGTTCCGTAGAAGAAGTAATGCTCCTGAAGGTACGTTTTTGAAAACTAACTCGGATTTAAAGTTTCCAGTTTGTTGTCCTAAAGAATGCCATTCTCCATTGTCCCAATATAATAGTTCGTATATTTCTTTCTCTCGGATAAAATTATCGTCATTCCGTGGAAGAAAAAGAATCTGGCTAATTTGTGAGGGGCTTTCAAATTCCCATCCATACCACACGTTGTATAGGTCGTGGGATTCATAATATGATAAAGTATTGCCGTCAGACAGATTCTCAATGCCCATACCGGGGCGTGTGTGTAAATTGCCGAAATATTCATGAGGGCGCAAAGTATCTCCGGTTTCATTGAAAACGTATAATTCCGCCATATTGCCGCGTGACAAGTTTGGTGACAAGTAGCGGAAATACTTATAAGGTTGTGACATGTTGGTGTTGACTTTATGGTAACGGTTGTCTTCGATTCGGGGAATGTCGTATAGGGTTATGGAGTCTCTGAAGTCTTTTCTGTTGGCTACTTGGAATTTTCCTCCGATAACTCCTTGTAGGAAGTGGTTAGATTTCGTATCTCGGAATTTACGTTTTACTGTGACTGAAATTTTTTTAGATATGTCTGGCTGAATATCCGTTTTCAGTCCTTCATGGTCTAATAGGAATGCGTTGCCGGCCGGAATGGTCAGACCTTGTATGAAGTATACAGGAAGGTACACGATGTCGCGTCCTAATTTGGTGAAACGAGCTTTTGTACCTTTCTTTCTTGCCCAATGTACGATACTCCATTTTTGGTCGTTAAAGACGGAAAGATATACGTAACGGGTATCATAGTCCAGATTGTATAAGTGGACATCTACATCTGATGTTTCTACATACTGGTCTGTCACGTCCAATATATAAGGTGTATTGAAAACGGAGGGTGGGGAGTCCCGTTCTTTGTTCTGCACATATAGTGAATAGGGATTTTTTTCATAAGTATTTCTGAAAACTTTGGGAAGTCGGTCTTCTCGTCTACGCATGAATTCCGTGCCTAACGGTTCGCATAGTTCAACCGGTATGGAAGTTTGGTTGTTTGGGAAAAACACGCACCAAACGTGTCCCAAGGAGCGATTTCCCCACTGCGGAACGAAGTCTACAGTGGCCGGTATTCCCCTTGCCCGGAATAGGGCTGCGCATAAGTGGGCATATTCTCGGCAAGAAGCAAGTTTTAGGTTTGGCAATTTGTCAAGTGGAAAATTCGGGAGGTGGCGTGAGGGATAATAAATAGCAGGTCTAAGTAGCCATGATATGGTATTCGCTATTTCGTATACGTATGTTGAATTGAATATGTTTTGTTTATAACTTTCTTGTTCCAAGGCTGCCATAGATAGGTTGCCCCTCCACAAGCTCAACCCTTCATGCCCTATCCGGTAAGGCAGGACATAACGTAGGAACATGTCGAAACTGTATTGCCGGTTCCAGTTCCGGTTCCACACGGCAAAAGCACTGTCTATATGCGCTATCAGGAAATCGGCTTTGATATGTTCAATGTCGAAGAGGGGGACGGACATGCAACTGTCCAAGCCTGTCCCTACTTGTGCGAGGATGGAATCGTACTGGCGGTTCCAATAGGTTCGGTCACCTTTCCCGTGGCGGAATATGCTGTCCATGGCATGGTAGTATTCTTCCACGGCTTCGCCGCCGAAACCATAATGGGCATCCATGTTCTCAATCAAGAAACGGGCGGCCTGAAGTTTTAGTGGGGCGTTCCGGTAATGCCGCAGGACGGCTTCCAGTTCCTTACGGTTGTTTCCGGCCTGTGACAGGGAACGGTCAAGTCCGGATTCTTTGCAGGAGCTTGCAATCCCTGTAGTCATACATAGAAGAATGAAAAAATGCAATAGCTTCTTCATCATTTTTTGTGAAATTCATGTTCCTTTGGGCAAAGAAAGGAAATATTTAGAAGAATGAATGGGATGATTCGTAACCAATCATGGGTCATTTTGAAACATCAGTTCGTTTTTGGGCTTGATTTCCTTCTTTATCCTTTCAACGTCGTATGAGGAGATTTTTACTTTTTTTGTTGTATGAATTGTGCAATGGAGTCGGTACGGATGGTGTCCCCGATGTTCCGGTAGGCATAATATAAGCCTTCCAACGGAGCAAACCTTACGGGGCACATGTAAGCCGCTTGTCGGTAGTGGCAGACGGCTTCCTCATCCTTTCGGAGTTCCCGGCAAATGTCTCCGGTTAGTAGTTCCAAATTGTACTTGCTCCATTGTTTCCGGCAGACTTGTGCTGTATGCCATGCTTTCTCCGTTTGTCCGGCTTGAAATAGTTCAGCCGTATAATTATATAGGAATTCCGGATTATGAGAGAAATGTGGGTACAGGCGTGCGTACCGGGGCATCATTTCTCGTCCCTTCCCTTTGAGGGCTTCTCGGGCGACATGTCCCCATTCTTTTTCTTGCGGAAGTGCATGGGCGAGGTATGTTCCTATGCCTATTCCGATGGAAGCAAGACAAAAGGTGGCCAAAGCCCTCAGGCTTTTTCGACGGGAAAAAGCTTTGAAATAGGTCTTTCCGGCTATGCTTACGCACCATCCTACGGCAATCCAGGCCAAAGGATATTTGAACGGGTAGGAAAACAAGGCGAACAACAATAGGGGAATGAGCGTGTAAGAGCCTATTTGTGAGGATATGTCTTTTCTTTTTCGTAGGACATGCCATAACCCTGCCCATGAAAGGAGTAAGACCAAGGGGGCACCGATGCCATGTTCCACCCATAGGTAGGCGAATTCATTCAATGGGTGTCCCGTCTCGTCGGCCAACATCGTTACCGGGCTTTCGGGATGCTGTTTGAAGAACTCCGCTTGTTGATTCATGTATTCTCGGTCGAAGCCTCCTGTGCCATATCCGCTCCAAGGTCTTTTACAGATAAGCTCCCATGTCTGTTCCAGTATGAACATTCGTCCGGAGGTAGATTCCGGTTTGAAAAACAAGATGGAGAAGCCTGTGAAGGCAATGGCCGGGATGATGGTTTTCCATGTCGGGCGTATGGAAATCTTGCCATAATCTTTTAGAGCCATAAGGATATATGCCACGAGGCACAGTATGCCGGTGCGCGAGTGGGTGAGCACGACGGTTGTCCCTGCGAGTAAGGCGACTGTTATGTATATGTTTCTTTTGCCATTATCTTTTAGGAAGCGTAAGGCCATACCTGAGATGAAGGGCAGGAGGGCGCATAAGAAAAATGCCAGTCCGGCGGGGTTGTCAAACGTTCCGGCTATTCCAATCCGCCATGTCGTCGGGTATTTGAATAGGAACATGAGGGCATAAAGGCATTCCAGTATGACAATCATGGTAGCGGCTTCGCTCCATACAGAGAAACGGGAAAAGTCGCTTGTCTTTTTCCGGTTATGTCCAAGTATGGCGGTGCATACGGCAAGCAATCCTGTCAAGAAGAGGGTGCATAGCCATTTTGGAGTGTTCCACCGGTCGTAGAACATGTTCATGGAGGGAAACGCGCAAGCAAAAATTAACCCTCCATATAGCATGGTATAAATGTTCTTTATCATTGTACATTTCAAGGGTTTGGTCTTCATGCGTCAAAGTTAGAACTTTATCATGGGAAAGTATAGGCCATTTTTTTACCGAAATCAAGGACATTTTGGTATGAAACGTTGTTTTTCGCTTTCAGAAAGTCTTTTCATGCCTTTTTTTTCTGACATCAGAAAAAGACGTTCATGGCAAATCCATGAAAACAATCTGTATAAATATGCGGATTTAAAGTGTTTTCCTGCATAAACACTGCATAACGGCAAACGGATTACAGCATGATGAAAAATCAGTCTCAAGAGATTGATTTTTTTATACGGGCATGTCTTTTCCGTTTTGTCCGCATGTCACGGGAACAGAGACTCTTTTCCGGTACTGGAACCGGCTTTGAGAGGGCTGAAGGCCGGCTTGGGACGAGGACGGGAGATTTATTTGGAAAGTTTTTATGGTCATGTCGGATGTGGCAGAATGTAAGCCGGAACGGTTTTTCTTGACCTTGAAAGCGAGGAACATACGGAGAAAATGAATGGGCTTGTGCCGGAAAGGAAGGAATAAGCCTCTGTCCCTGACTTTTGGGCTTGGCGGAAATTCGTATGGCTGCGTTATTTTCCGTCCCGACCGGATTCGGGGCGGAATATCCGAATCTCGTGGCTGTGGAAAATACAAAAAGTCAATATGAACTTTGCTCTGTCATTCTGTCAGTCTGTGTGAAATTTGTAACTTTGCACGAATTTATAAGAGAGAAGACGCATGAATAACCTGTATGAAGAGCGGTTGGGTACGGACCGCATGCTGCCTTTGGTGTTCCGTATGGCCCTCCCGGCTGTGGCCGCCCAAATCGTGAACTTGTTGTATAGCATTGTAGACCGCATTTATATCGGCCATATTCCCGGTATCGGGACGGACGCGTTGGCCGGTATCGGTGTGACCAGTTCCGTGATAATTCTGATTTCGGCCTTTTCTTCCATTGTCGGAGCCGGAGGTGCTCCGTTGGCGGCCATTGCCTTGGGGCAGGGCGACCGCGTGCGTGCCGGTAAAATCCTGGGGAACGGACTGGTATTGTTGCTGCTGTTCACGGTGCTGACTTCTGCCACGGCCTACCTTTTCATGGAACCCATGTTGATGGCCATCGGGGCTTCGGAACATACGATAGGGTATGCGACGGATTATCTCTCGGTGTATCTGTTGGGTACATTGTTCGTCGAGGTCTCGGTGGGGCTGAACACTTTCATCAACACCCAGGGCCGGCCCGGCATTGCCATGTGCTCGGTCATTATCGGTGCGTTGCTGAACATCGGTCTCGACCCGCTGTTTATTTTTGTGTTCGGCATGGGTGTGAAAGGGGTAGCTTTGGCTACTATTATCTCGCAGGCATGCAGTGCCTTGTGGGTGGTGCGTTTCCTGACTTCGCGGAAAGCCACTTTGAGGTTGGAACGCAGGTATATGCGTCCCGACCGTAAGGTGGTCTTGTCCACGCTTGCCTTGGGCGTTTCGCCGTTCATCATGGCCAGTACGGAGAGCCTTGTGGGCTTCGTGCTGAATAGCAGCCTGAAGACCTATGGAGACATCTATATCAGCGCGTTGGCCATCATGCAGAGTGCGATGCTGGCCGTCAGCGTGCCGCTGACAGGTTTCTCGCAAGGCTTCATCCCCATTGTGAGTTACAATTACGGGCATGGGAACGGCCAACGCGTGAAGGACTGTTTCCGGATTGTGCTCCAAGTCATGTTTACGTTCAATTTGTTGTTGGTGCTCTTCATGATACTTTTTCCCGGGTTGGTGGCTTCCGCTTTCACGTCCGACGGGAAGCTTATTGCAGCCGTGGAACAGACGCTGCCCGTGTTTTTGGCCGGAATGACCATTTTCGGGCTGCAACGGGCTTGCCAGAACATGTTCGTGGCACTCGGGCAGGCCAAGGTGTCCGTGTTCATCGCCTTGCTCCGTAAGGTCATCCTCCTGGTGCCTTTGGCTTTGCTTTTGCCACGCGGCATGGGCATGATGGGGGTGTTCGCGGCCGAGGGCATATCCGATGCCACTGCCGCCGTGTGCTGCACGCTGATATTTGCATGGCAGTTCCCGAGGATCCTGCGGAAGATGCCCCGTCGCCTTGCTTAGGGCTTGAAATGTGCTTTTAAATCCTATTATTTGTATGTTTTTGTCCTATAATGATTAAAGGATATGCCTTAACTTTGCGTTGTGGTTAGAAAAACAAACAAATATGGATTTTAAGGAAATAAATCAAGGTAAAAGGAGTAAATTCCGTTATTCCGTTTCCTGCAAGGGAGTCTTTGTGGCCTGCATGGCTTTGATGTGCCATTTTCCGGTAATGGCAGAGGGGGAGGGCTATGCAGTCCAACGCAACGGTGTGCATTTCCAGACTCCGGAAGGGCGCATGAGGGTGGAATTTATCCGTCCGGACATCGTGCGGGTCCGCTACACGTGCGAGCCTGCCTTTTTGGGCAACGGCACCATCGTGTGCACGGGGCGCGAGGAAGAAAAAGTTCCTTTCCGGCTGCAACGCGAGAACGGCAGGCTTTCTTTGCGCTCGGACAGCCTTGAAGTATGGGTAGACCTTGGCTCGTATGCCTTGACGTATAAGGATAGGCGTACCGGACGTACTTTGTTGTCGGAAAATCCGCAACGGCCGCGCGAGGCCGAACAGACCTATCGGGAAAATGTTGTGTATGACCCGCAGAGCAAACGTATCGTGAAGACGGCAGACGGGGAAAAGGAAGTGATGGACGTGCTTCGGCGCGACACGGTGGGGAGGAGTTGGAAATTCCGCAACCATTTCCAGTGGGCGCAAGGGGAAGCCCTCTATGGTTTGGGATGCCACATGGAAGACTACTTGGACCTGCGTGGGAAAACGATGTACCTGTGCCAGCACAACCTGAAGGAGATGGTGCCGGTCTTGAACTCCACGGCCGGCTACGGCCTGCTTTTCGATGCGGGATGCGGCATGGTGTACAAGGACGCTCCTGAAGGAAGCTTCGTGGAATTGGAGGCGGCCAATGAGGTGGATTATTATTTCATGAAAGGGTGCACGATGGACAAGGTCGTGGCGCAATACCGTTATCTGACCGGGAAGTCTCCCATGTTCCCCCGTTACATGTTCGGGTATATCCAATCCAAGGAAAGGTACCGGAGTTCGGAGGAACTGGTGGATGTAGCGGAGGAATACCGCAGGCGGCAGGTGCCTATGGATGTCATCGTGCAGGATTGGAACTATTGGCCTCAGGGATGGGGGTACATGAAGATGGACCGCCGTTTTTATCCTGACCCGCGCCATTTGGCCGATTCGTTGCATGCCTTGGATGCCAAGCTTATGGTTTCCATCTGGCCTAATCCGACGAATTGCCCGCAGACGAAGGATCTCGCGGAGCGTGGCTTCATGTTGGGGCATTCCGTGTATGACGCTTTCAACCCTCTGGCTCGGGCGCGTTATTGGGATTATGCCAATGAGGAGTTTTTCGGAAACGGTTTCGATGCATGGTGGTGCGACTGTACGGAACCTTTGGATGCCGACTGGAGAGCGATGCCGGAAGGATACGGGTGGGACAGCCATGAGGAGCGTTGGAAAGGCAATTTGGCCTTGTTGGATGCCGTGTTGGGTGCAGAACGCAGTTGCCTTTTTTCTTTGTACCATTCCAAAGGGTTGTACGAAAACCAACGTGCCACGACGGATCGTAAACGTGTGGTGAACCTGACCCGTTCCAGTTATGCGGGCCAGCAGCGTTATGCCACCATTACATGGAACGGCGACACCCATGCTTCGTGGAAGTCATTCTCCCAACAGATACCACAGGGACTGAATTTCATGGCCACGGGCTGTCCTTATTGGACGGTGGACATCGGTTCGTTCTTCACGCGAGGTGGACGCGAATGGTTCCGTGCCGGGGATTTCGACCGGGGCGTGGACGATATGGGTTACCGGGAATATTATGTACGCATGCTGCAATACGGGGCGTTCCTGCCTTTGTTCCGCAGCCACGGTACGGACACTCCGCGCGAGATTTGGCGGTTCGGCGAGCCGGGCGAACCCTTTTATGACAGCATCCTGCGCATGATTCATTTGCGTTACCGCCTGATACCTTATATATATTCTCTGGCCGGAAAGGTCACGCAGGAGGATTATACCATGAGCCGGTTGTTGGCTTTTGATTTTGCGGAAGATGCCCGTGTGCACGACATCAAGGATGAGTTCATGTTCGGTCCGGCTTTTCTGGTTTGTCCCGTGACCCGTCCGATGTATTACGACAAAGGTTCCGTGACGTTGCAGGATGTGGCGAAATCGCGTACCGTTTACTTGCCCGAGGGGGCGGACTGGATGGATTTCTGGACCGGTAAGAAGTATGAAGGAGGGCGTGAAGTCACGGCCGATGCCCCCATCGACAAGATTCCGTTATTCGTGCGCCAAGGTTCCATCGTGCCGATGGGGCCGGTGGTACAGCATACGGGTGAATTGCCGGGGAAAGAACTCACCATCGTGGTTTATCCGGGACGGGATGCCCGTTTTGTGTTGTATGAAGATGAAGGAGACAATTACGATTATGAACAAGGCTGTTTCTCGACCATTGAATTGCAGTGGAATGACAAGCGTCGTGTGTTGACGTTCGGGGAGCGCCGGGGCGGCTTCGAAGGCATGGAAAAGACACGCCGTTTCAGGGTAGTGGTGGCTGACGGTACGGAAGCCCTCGGTGAACGGACGGACGGCAAACTTGTGCGCTACGAAGGGAAAGAGTTGAAATGCCGGTTGTGAAAGGAAATAAAGTATAACGAGGTTCAGGTATCATGAAAAAACGTATTTTGTCTGTCCTTATCGGCTTCGGGCTGTGCCAGTCCGGAGTGTGGGGAAACGGGAAAGTAGAATCTCCTTCCGTGGTGGAATTGCGTCCTTTTTCCGGTAAAGATGTGGAACTGGAAGCTTCTTGGATCAAGCAGCGGGAAGACTTGGATGTGGCTTACCTTCAGTCTGTCGAGGCCGACAGGCTGTTGCATAATTTCCGGGTCACGGCCGGGCTTCCGTCTTTGGCAAAACCATTGGAGGGATGGGAATCCCCCGGTGTCGGGCTGAGGGGGCATTTCACGGGGCATTACCTGTCGGCATTGTCGGTATTGGCCGAGAGATATGGGGACGGGTGGGCTTCCCAACGGTTGGAGTATATGGTGGATGAGCTGTACAAATGCCAACAAGCGCATGGGAACGGTTATTTGAGTGCCTTTCCGGAAAAAGACTTCGAGACATTGGAAACACGCTTTACGGGGGTATGGGCACCGTATTACACGCTCCATAAGATTTTGCAGGGCTTGTTGGACGCTTACACGAAGACAGGCAACCGGAAGGCTTACGGTATGGTGGAGGCTTTGGCCGGTTATGTGGAAGGCCGGATGGCGAAGCTTTCTCCGGAACGTATCGAGAGGATGATGTACACCGTGGAGGCGAACCCGCAAAATGAGGCAGGAGCCATGAATGAAGCGCTCTATGAACTGTACGGCATTTCGGGCAATCCCAGACATTTGGCTTTAGCCGCCTGTTTCGACCCGGCCTGGTTCCTTGAGCCGTTGGTGCGGAACGAGGACATCTTGGCAGGCTTGCATGCCAATACGCATATCGTGTTGGTCAATGGTTTTGCCCGCCGTTACGAGGTGACTGGCGAAGAAAAATACAAGAAGGCGGCCATGCAGTTTTGGGACATCCTCCAACGAGGGCATGCGTACGTGAACGGGACGAGCAGCGGTCCGCGTCCCGTAGTGACCACCCGGACCTCGCTGACAGCGGAACATTGGGGGGAACCCGGACATTTGTGTAACACCTTGACGCGTGAGATAGCCGAAAGCTGTGTGACGCACAATACTCAGAAGTTGAGTGCTTACTTGTTCGGATGGACAGGCGACCCGTGCTATGCGGATGCCTATATGAATACGTTTTACAACGGGGCGCTTCCCGTGCAAAGCAGGTCTACCGGAGCGTATGTCTACCATTTGCCTTTGGGCTCGCCGCGCAATAAGAAATACTTGAAGGATAATGATTTCTTCTGTTGCAGTGGATCCTGTGCCGAAGCTTTTGCCAAACTGAACAGCGGCATTTATTACCATGACGATTCGGCCGTGTTTGTGAACCTGTATGTGCCTTCCGAATTGCATTGGACATCCAAGAAAGTAGAGTTGGAACAGACCGGAGGTTTTCCCTTGCAGCCGATTGCTGATTTCACCGTCTCGGTGCGTCGTCCGGTGAGTTTTACCCTGAATCTGTTCGTACCTGCTTGGGCTGAGGGAACGGTGGTGTATGTAAACGGTGAGAAACAGGACATGCCGGTACGCCCCTCTTCTTTCCTGAGGATTTCAAGGCGTTGGGCAGATGGCGACCGGGTACGAATGGACTTCCGTTACGCTTTCCGTTTGCAGTCCATGCCGGACAAGGAGAACATGTTTGCCGTGTTCTACGGCCCGATGCTGTTGGCTTTTGAAACCCGCAGCGAAGTGATATTGAAGGGAAGCAAGGACGAGGTGCTTCAAGGGCTTTCGGTCGTGGACGGTGAACCCAATCGGTTTGTCTTGCGTAACGGAGTAAATGAGTTCCGGCTCCGTCCCTTGTTCGACGTGGACCAAGAGTCTTACGGTGTATATGCCACGATACGGAATTATTGAAAATTGTACGGTGGCGATGGTTGCGAGTATATTAAAATGTGAAATCATAAAAATAGAAGAGAATGAAGACTGGAGTTTTGAAATGGGGATGGTGTTTAGGCCTTGTTGCGGGACTTTGTTCCTGTGCGATAGAGGACATGCAGGAAGTGCGTTCCCCGGACAAGCATGTGTTGGTGGAGTTGACCGGACTCGACAAGGAGCATTATGGCGATGCGGCCCTATCGGTGTTTTATGACGGGACGCGTGCGTTGCCGTTGGTGGATTTGGGGATAGAGACCAACTTGCAAAAGTATGCAGGGAACCTGAAATTCAAAAGCGTGACGGAAGCCAAGCCGGTAGAGGACGATTACCTGATGCCGACAGGAAAACGCAGCCATTGTGTGAACCATGGGACTGAAAAGGTCTATTCTTTCGAGAACGAAGAGGGTAACATCTTGGATGTGACCGTCCGGGCCTACAATGACGGCGTGGCTTTCAAGTATGGGGTAAAGTCCGTATCGCCGGAAGAGTATGTGGTGGACGAATATACGGCATACGATGTGCCTAAGGGCGCGAAACGTTGGATGCAACAATACACTTTGGGGTATGAAGGTTTTTATCCTTTGTCCACGGATGGCCGGGGCGAGGATGGTTCGGCTGACAAATGGGGGTATCCCGGCTTGGTGCAATTAAGGGACACCGTGTTCATGTTGGTGACGGAAGCCAATATCCGGCGCGGCCATTGTGGTTCTTTCTTGTGCAATGCCGACAGTGCCGACCGTTATCGCGTGCGTTTGTTTAGTGAAAAGCAGGCCATGGACAAGGAATGGGAATCACCTTGGAGGGTACTTGTCATAGGAAAGTTGTCGGATGTGGTGGAGTCAACATTGGTGACCGATGTGTCCGACCCGTCCAAAGTGGAGGATACGTCGTGGATAAAACCCGGTTTGGCTTCATGGATTTATTGGGCAGAGAACCATGGAACGCAGGATTTCCAAAAACTGAAAGCCTATTTCGACCTTGCTGCCGACATGAAGTGGCCTTATAGCCTGATTGATTGGGAATGGGATCAAATGTCGAACGGTGGCGATTTGCAGGCTGCCGTGAAGTATGCGCAGGAACGCGGTGTAAAGCCTTTGTTGTGGTACAATTCCAGTACACAGTGGTTGGGACCCACACCCTTGTATCGTCTGAACAAGCCTGAAGACCGTCAAAAGGAATTCGGATGGTTGAACGAATTGGGCGTGTATGGCATCAAGGTGGATTTCTTTGCCGGCGACAGCGTGTCTTCCATGGATTATTATATCGATTTGTTGGAGGATGCGGCCAAGCATAAACTGATGGTGAATTTCCATGGGGCTGCCATACCGAGGGGATGGCAGCGGACTTATCCTCACATGATGTCGGTGGAAGCGGTTTATGGTGCGGAATGGTACAACAATAACGGGACATTGACCGGACGGGCTGCAGCCCATAATGCCACGTTGCCCTTTACGCGCAATGTGATAGGTCCGATGGATTACACGCCCGGTACTTTCTCTGATTCCCAAAACCCGCACATCACGACCTATGCCCACGAACTGGCACTTCCTGTCCTTTTCGAGTCGGCTTTGCAGCACATGCCCGACCGTCCGGAAGTATATCGTGGCTTGCCGGAAGAGGTGAGGAGTTTGCTATCCGGTTTGCCTGCGGCATGGGACGATACGAAGTTGTTGGCCGGTTATCCCGGAGAATATGTGGTGATGGCACGTCGTAAAGGGAATATATGGTATGTAGCCGGAATTAACGGTACGGAAGAAGGCCGGAAGATAGGAGTGCCGTTGGGGCGGCTTGACCTTGGGAAAGGCCGGAACGTGTCTTGCTTTAAGGACAATGCCGACGGCAAGGGCTTTGTGGTGGAAGAGAACGTGCCCGTCCCGGAAGGAAACAAAGCCTTGACGGTAGATTGCCTGCCGCGTGGAGGTTTTGTGGCCGTTATCAAGTAGAGATTATTAAATAGGTGAAAAAAGATATGGTAAATAAAATGTGGGGCAGGGCTTGCATGCTGTTATGTGCCTGCACGTGGGGGAGTTATGCCGAAGGGGACAATTTGCTTCGTTTATGCAGTCCCGGCAAGAATATTGAAGTCTGTGTGGATACGGACGGAGGCCAGTTGGTTTACTCAGTGAAGAAAGGTAAGGTTGAGGTCTTGGAGGCATCGCGCTTGGGGCTTGTCGTGGACGGGAAGGACCTTGGGCAGAATGTGTCGTTGGCGGCAGAACCCGAAGTGGAGAAATTCAAGACGGAATACCCTCTGTTCGGACATCATGCCATGGCGTCGGACAAAGCGGTGGAAGCCATGTTGCCGTTGTCGGCCGATGGGGTGCGTTACGGCCTTGTGGTCCGGGTGTATGACGACGGTGTGGCCGTACGTTACGTCTTGCCTGAAAATGCCCGGCGCATAGAGCGGGAACATACAGCTTGGAATGTGCCCCGGAACGTGAAGAAAGTGGCGTGGGCGGGTTATGACATAGGTTATGAGAAGGAAGCTTATGTCACCCGGATGGATGAGATGCCGGAAAACGAATACGTATGCGGCCCGCTTACGGTTGAATTGCCAGAAGGGTATATGACATTTACGGAGGCAGATTGCGAAGACTTTCCCGACATGGCCTTTTCACGTTCGGGGAATGGTTTCAAGTCATGCTTTCCCTCCTCGGAAAAAGGATGGGACATCAAGCGCCTGCCGGATGAGTCGGAAAAGGTCTTGGCCGGGAAATATAAAGGAAAGGACGTTTCTCCTTGGAGATGTGCCATCATTGCATCCGATTTGACCGGTTTGGTGAATTCCGACTTGTTGACGAACTTGTGCCCGTCGCCGGAAGAGGGGCGTGACTTTTCGTGGGTAAAGCCCGGACGGTGCCTGTGGCAATGGTGGAGCGTGGGTGCCCCGCGTTATGAGGACCAAAAGGCTTGGTTCGATGCGGCTGCAGAACTTTCTTGGGAATATTACCTGATAGATGACGGGTGGAGAAATTGGCATAAGGACGGCAAGGACCAATGGGAATTGCTTAAGGAGGTGATTGACTACGGACGGAGTGTCGGTGTGAAGTCGTTGGTTTGGGTCAATTCCAACGAGATGCGCGATGCAAAGTCGCGGAGGGCTTATCTGGAACGGGTGAAGGCCATCGGGGCCTCCGGTATCAAGATTGATTTTATCCCGACGGCTACGGCGGAAATCATGCAATGGTATATGGGAGGCATGCAGGATTGTGCGGAACTGGGACTGTTGTTGAATTTCCACGGCAGCGTGAAGCCCACGGGGCTTTCGAGGACTTATCCCAATGACATCACGCGTGAGGCGGTGAGAGGAAATGAATACCAAATCCGGCGTTACAGGCGTGTGCTCCCGCAGGCACATTATGTGGCTTTGCCCTTTACGCGTCTGATGGCGGGGCCGGCTGATGTCACGCCGGTGACGTTGAATCCGGAAGAGTTGGCCACAGGCGGATACTCTTGGGCGCACGAGTTTGCCCAAGCCATAGTATTCCTGTCGCCGGTTACTCATTTTTCCGACCATTATTCGTATTATCTGGAAAGTCCTTTCGTGGATTTGCTCAAGGCTGTGCCCACGGTGTGGGACGAGACCCTTGTACTTCCCTGTACGGAAATGGGGGAGGTCGTGGCTTATGCCCGCCGGAAAGGGAAAGAGTGGTGGATAGGCGTGATGAACGGGGACAAGGAACGGGAGATTGAGATACCGTTGGATTTCCTGAAAAAGAAGAAACAAGCGGTTTTCCTGCATGATGGGAAAGAACTTGCTTCCGTGGTACGGGAAGAACGTGAGGTGTCGAAGAAAGAGGTGCTGAAAGTGAAGTTGCGGGCTGGCGGAGGATTCGTCGGACGGTGTTATTGAAATGCCCGCTTTTTGGGGAGGAACCGGAAGGAGGGCATGGCCGGTAACCGGCATGTTTTTCCCTTAAAGGTAGGGTGACATGATAAAAAAGGGCTTAATTTCTCTGAATTGGAGATTTTAAGCCCCTTTTTTGTTTCGATTTGTCCCATCCTGTTTGTTGTGGTTGGGCTATATTTGCAACCGGAAATCAATAATGGAAACGGAATGAAAATAAGACATTGGCTTTTGATGGCCTTTATGGTGATGACGGGAAGTGCCGCATGCTATGCCTCGTCTTCTTTGGTGACTTACGCTGTACCGGAGGGAGCGGAGTTGAATGATGATTTTACGGTTCAAGCGCGTCAAGGAGATGGGGAATGGAGGAACGTACCTTCTTATTTGGTTTGCGTGGATGAAGTGAGGGGGACGCAGCATTGTGTGGAAAAGGCTTCGATGGCGACTTTCGACTTCTCGGGAAAGGTGGAGGTGAAAGTCACTTATAACAAAGGAGCGGTGGACAGTGCAAGGATTCGTCCTTTGTCATACGGTATACCTTTTCAGTTAAAAGGAAAGGAGCTGACGTTCACTTTGGACAGGCCGTGCAACTTGTCGGTGGAAGTGAACGGCGATATTTTTCATAACCTGCACCTGTTCGCCAATCCGGTGGAGGTGGATGTCCCAAGAAAAAAAGACCGTAATGTGGTCTACTTCGGCCCGGGTTACCATACGCCCAAGAATGGTGTGGTGAAGGTGGAATCCGGACAGACCGTTTACTTGGCCGGTGGTGCCGTACTGAACGGGCGTGTGCTCATTGAGGGCGTACAAGATGTGAAATTGATAGGACGTGGTATTATAGATTATAAGGTAAAAGGAGGCATCCGTATAGCAAACTCCCGTAATGTACTGGTGGAAGGCATTGCCACTACCCAGTGCGCTACGGGAGGCTCGGATGCAGTGACCATCCGCAATGTGAAGGCTATCAGCTATTACGGGTGGGGAGACGGGATGAATGTCTTTGCCAGTAATAATGTGTTGTTCGACGGGGTGTTCTGCCGAAATTCGGACGATTGCACGACGGTGTACGGCACACGTTTGGGGTTCAAGGGGGGCTGCAAGCATGTCACGATGCAAAACTCCACGCTTTGGGCAGATGTGGCCCATCCCATATTCATAGGCATCCATGGTGACACGAAGAATCCGGAAGTGCTTGAGGATTTGAATTACGTCAATATCGACATTTTGGACCATCGGGAGAAGCAGTTGAATTACCAGGGGTGCATGTCCATCAATGCCGGAGACAACAATCTGGTCCGCGATGTCCGTTTTGAAAATATCCGCGTGGAGAATTTCCGTGAAGGCTCATTGGTCAATTTGCGTATTTTCTATAATAAGAAGTATTGTACGGCACCGGGACGGGGTATTGAAAATATCACGTTTAAAGATGTCTCTTATGATGGAAACCGGGCTGAGTTGTCTATTATCGAGGGATATGACGAAGAGAGGAAAATCAGGAACGTGCGTTTCGAGAACCTGCGCATCAACGGACAGCTGATTACGGACGACATGCCCGGTAAACCGGCTTGGTATAACACCGGTGACATGGCGGGTATATATGTGGGGCCGCACGTGGAGGATGTGACGTTTGTGTCCACAGAGGGCGCAATGACGAATAATGTAAGGTAGAGATGCCGTATGGTGTTTTTAAATTCGCTATATTTGTCGGCTATATTTTGAAATGAAAAATTGTAAAACCATGAAAAGTTGGAAGAATGTTATAGGCAGGTTATGGCTGTTCTTGGGATTCCTATTGCTGTCGTGCCCTGTGCTTGCGGCAGCTTTCGTGCACCCCGGTGTGTTGCATACGGAAGAACGGATGCAACAAATCCGTGGTTTGGTGAAAGGGAAAAGCGACGACGCTTATGCCTCCTATCTGTTGTTGGAAAAACATCCGTGTGCACAGTCGGATTATAAAATGGAAGGCCCGTTCGATACCATAGCGCGTGACGGTAAATTCGGTTATACCAAATCGAGAATGGAGCGTGACTTCAGTGCGGCCTATTTGAATGCGCTGATGTGGCGTATCACGGGCGATGAGTCACATGCCCGTAAGGCGGCGGAAGTATTGACGGCCTATGCACGCACCCTGAAACGCATACCCGATACGAACGACGCTCCTTTGCTAGCCGGTTTGGAAGGTTTTAAAATCATTTATGCACTTGAAGCGTTGAAGCATACGTGGCGTAAGATGCCTGCGGAGGATTATGAAGGTGCTTTGCGGATGTTCACGAAAGTGTTCCTCCCCGTATTGGAAACGTTTTATGAGCGTAACCCTTATACGAACGGGAATTGGGGGGCTATCGTGACCAAGACTTATATGGCGGCATCCATCCATCTGGATGACCGGAAAATGTATGAGAAGGCACGGGCTTTCTACCTTGACGGGTACGACAACGGCACATTGGCCCATTATATCGACGGGGAAACCGGCCAACTGCAGGAGAGCGGGCGCGACCAAAGCCATTGCATGCTGGGACTCGGGGCAATGGCCACGGTATGTGAACTGGCTTGGCAACAGGGGGATGATTTATATTCCGCTAAGGATAACCGTCTGTTGAAAGGATATGAATATGTGGCGCGTTACAACTTGGGTTACGATGTTCCTTTCGTGAGATGGACGGACATTACCGGGAAGTACTGCGATTGGGAGGAAGTGTCGCCGAAGGCACGCGGACGCTACATGTACGTGTTCGACATAGCCTACAACCATTATGTGAACCGGATGGGGCTTCCTATGCCTTTCACGGGACAGGTGCTCGGACAAATCAGGCCGGAAGGGTATGACCGTGACCAACCGGGTTTCGGGACGCTTTTGTTTAATGAGAAGGCAGATTATCGTAAGTTTGTGCATCCCGGCGGTTTGCATACCTTGGCCGATTTGGAGCGTATGAAGGCGATGGTGGGCGAAGGGCAGCATCCTTGGGCAGAAGGTTGGGCGGAGTTACAGAAGGATCCTTGGGCGCAATCGACGTTTGCGGCCCGCCCGATGGCCAACATGGGCGACAGCCGCCAGAAGGCTTCAATAGAAGCCCATGCGGCTTATCTGAACGCCATCCGTTGGTACATTTCCGGTGATGAGGCGTATGCCCGTTGTGCCATCAATATTTGTAATGCCTGGGCGAATACCGTGAACCAAGTGCCGAAGGCGCGGCAAGACCAAGGGCTTTTGGGCATCCCCATCGGGGAGTTTGCCATGGCTGCGGAAGTGTTGCGTGTGTGCCCGTTATGGGAAAGAACCGACTTTGAACGCTTCAAGGAGATGATGGTGGAATATTTGTATCCCGTGAGCCGGGATTTCCTCCGGACCCATGGCGGCGGCCGTGTGGACTATTGTTGGACAAACTGGGATGCTTGCAACATGGTCGCTTTGGCTGCCATCGGAGTGCTGTGCGACCGTCCGGACATTTACCGGGAAGGAGTTGAATATTTCAAGCACGGCTTGGGGAACGGAAGCATCCGAAATGCCGTGCCTTATCTGCACCGGATGGAAGATGGAACGGTGCTCGGGCAATGGCAGGAAAGCGGGCGAGACCAAGAGCATGCCCAACTGGGAGTAGGTTTCTTGGCTACGTTCTGCCAGATTGCCTGGAACCAAGGAGATGACTTGTTTGCCTACGACAGCAACCGCCTGTTGGCCGGGGCCGAATACGTGGCACGTCACAACCAGATGCGCGGTGTCCCTTTCACTTATTATAATAACAGCCAAGGGCTGAACAACCGTTGGCCTTCCGTAAACGGGTTGGGCCAATTGGAGGACCGTCCGGTTTGGGAGATGATATACAACCATTATGAAGTGTTGAAAGGCGTACCGGCACCTTATTCCAAGAGGATGGCCGAGCTTTTGCGTCCGGAATACGGTAGCAAAGACCATTTCGGATATGGGTCGTTGACCTTTTCATTACGTCCTTCCAACTATCCTATCTTGCCTGTACCGGCAGTGCCCACGGGATTGCGGGCAGAAGCCTCCATCGGGCAAATCCGTCTGGATTGGGAACCCTCTGCGGAGTATTTCGCCAACGGTTATGTGATACAGCGTTCGGAAGCAGGCCGGGATGACTTCAGGGATGTCGGGGTATACAAGGAGAAAGTGACCAATTGGTTTATTGATTCCCGTATCGAAGAAGGCAAGACGTATGAATATCGGGTGGCGGCGGTCAACAAGGCCGGAACGAGCCGTTTTTCGGAGAGTGTGAGGGTGAAGGCCGTATCCGTGACAGGATGCCCGTCCGGATGGACTTATGCAGAGGTAGGACATGTGGAGGAAGGCAGGGTAGACTATGCCGGCGTGCAGGGAGGTACCTATCGCCTGTCTTGCCGTTCGGCGGCCGTGGACGCGCTGTCGGACAATGCTCCATACCTGTACCGGAAAGTGGCAGGAGACTTTGCCGTGTCGTGCCGTATCAACAGGATGGACGGGAATACGGAAGAATGCGGCTTGATGTTAAGGGCAGCCTTAAAGGGGGATGCCACGGTCGTGACGATGACGCTTGGCCATTGGGGGCGGAGGTTTGCCCGTATGGGATACCGCAAGGAGAGCGGTGGTGAAAGGCGTTTTGCCATAGGCAATACTTATACTTGGATACCTGCCTGGTTCAAGTTGGCACGGGTGGGGAATGTCTTTTATGCGTATGAGTCTACAGATGGGGTGAACTGGTTTTATGTGCATTCCGAGGAGGTGGAAATGCCCCGGGAAATTTATGTCGGGGTGGCAGGTAGCTTCGGCGGCGGCAAGGCCGCAGGCAGCGTGGTTTTTGATGGTTTGTCGATAGAATGAAAGCTGTGGGGCGTAAGGAACAAGGGCACGTGTTTTTTTGATACGTGCTCTTTTTTTCTGTTTTTTTGATAGGGTTTACTTTCTTTTTGAAGTATATTTGCATATATTAATACCAACGAAAAATAACGTCACATAAAGAACGTGGAACGATTATGAAGAACATGTCAAGAATGTTTTGGGCATTTGTGTCTTGTATCTGTCTTGCACTTCCGTGCAGGGCGGTAGAACAGTATAAGTTTCGTTTGATAGATGTGCCGGACGGTTTGTCCGACAATCAGATTCGTGGCCTGAGCATGGTCCCGGACGGGCGTGTCGGGATAAGGACGGCCTCGATATTGAACATTTACGATGGGGCATCGTTTGAGTATTTTCCATACGACAAAGACCGGAAGTACGTGTGGACATATTCCCGTCCGCCGAAAGAGTATTATGACGGGCAGGATCGTGTGTGGATGAAGGAACTGCGTTATTTGCTGCTTCTGGACTTGAAGACGAACACTTTCAATTATGATATTCAAGGGGAGTTGGCAAGCATGGGAATCGACAAGAGGTTGAAGAACCTTTTCATTGACGATGCTAAAAATTATTGGTTCCTGACAGAGGACAATACGTTCTTTTTTTATGATGTCCGAAAACAAGAGAAAAAAGTGATAGACCGTGGTGACAGCGAGTTCACGCGCCGCTACGGCGTTCCGTTGGAATTGGCCCAATATAAGAATTTCTGTTGGATCGTGTATGATAGCGGCCTGATCCGTTGTTGGGATTATACTTCTTCCGAGTTCCTTTTTCAGGATTCACGTTTCGAGGGGATTATCAATGGATATACAGACCGGCTTTATTTGCATCCCGATTCGGCGGGGAACTTGTGGCTGATGTACAACAATGGCATTTGTTTTTATAACCGTACACTCCGGGAGTGGAAGGATGTGGCCTGCATATCCGGCATATCCAACTTCTTTACTTGCATGGACATGGATCGTGATGGGAATGTTTGGGCCGGGACTTCGCGGAGTGGCCTGCGGCGTATTGACGGGAAGACATTTTCTGTGTCCGAGATGCCGGACATGGCCTTGACGAACGGCGGAAGGCTCCATAATGACATTTATGCCGTGATGGCAGATCCGCGCGGCGGGCTTTGGGTCGGCACGTTATTTCAGGGGCTGTGCTATCATCACCCCGGCATGCAGAAATTCCAGTTGGCACAGACATGCCCCGGAAGTTCTTACATCACCAACGAATCCGTGCGCTGCTTCCTTGAGGAGGACGATGGCACAATCTTGGTGGGGAGTGGCAAAGGCCTGTTTCGTTTCCATCCGGAAACCCATGAGGTGGAACAGGTTTTTAAAGATGAAATCAATGAATTGGTCTTGTCGCTCTCCCGCGACCGTCAGGGAAATGTGTGGGTGGGAACTTTTTTAAAAGGTTTTTACCAAATTTGCGGGGGGGGGGGGATGTAAGCATTTTTTAAGAAGCCAAGGCGATTCCGAGCAGGACGTGGCGCAGAATGTGTCGCGGGCATTGTATGAAGACTCCCATGGAAATTATTGGGTCAGCGTGAATGGCGGCGTGGGGCTGTTGGACCCGGAGGACGGAACCATTGAGTTTATGCTGCATGAACGGCATCCGGAGTTGAAGAACTTTAAGTTGATTCTTTCTCTTTGTCCCACAGGGAAAGATTGTTTTGCCGCGTTGGGGGACAACGGCTTGTTTTATTACGACGCAGGAAAAGACGAAGTTCGGATTCCCGATACACGTAAAGATAAATACTATAAATCCGGCATAAAATATTTTGGCTTGCTGACCGACGCACGCGGTTTGCAATGGTTTGCCACGGAGGACGGCATCCGGATTTGGGATAAAAAGACGGAACGTCTTTATTTGCTCACGATGTCCGAAGGGTTGCCGAACAATACGGTTTCTTCCATTTTGGAGGACTGTGACGGGGTAGTGTGGGCTTCGACCCTGAATGGTATATGTAAGATTATTCCCCGTGAAGAGGGAAAAGGCGGGTATCGTTTTTCCGTAGTGGCATTCGGTGTGCCGGACGGGTTGCAAAGCGGGATGTTTTATGACCATGCCGCACTGAAAGCGAAAAACGGGATGCTTTATTTCGGAGGGGCACACGGGTTTAATTATTTCAATCCCGGGCACATGGTGTGTGAAGAAGCTGCCAACCGCCCCATCCTGACAGGGCTTAGTATTTTCAATACACCCGTCCGGGTGGGAGAAGAATATGAGGGACATGTCGTTTTGTCTGCCCCCATGACCCGTACGGATAAGATAGAACTTCGTTATGATGAGAATTTCATATCCATAGCATTTTCCGGGTTGAATTACGCCAACCCGTCCCACACTTATTATAAATACAGGTTGAAAAATTATGAAGAGGGATGGACGGAGACCCGTGCCGCCAGCCTTGGACGTGCCGTGTATACCGGCTTGCGTCCCGGGACGTATGAGTTTGAAGTGTATGCGGCCAATGGCGACAAGGTGTGGAGCAAGGAACCTGCCCGGCTGTCCATTGTCGTGCATCCTCCTTTTTGGGAAACCTATTATGCCATGGCGGTGTATGTCCTTGTAGCTATTGGTATGGCCTATTGGCTTTCACGGATGTACGTGCGCCGGGAAAAGGAAAAGATGATGGAGGAGCGCAGGGAAAACGCCAGGAAGCAGCAGGAGCATCTGGAAGAGATGAAGCTGCGCTTTTTTACGAATGTAAGTCATGAATTCCGTACGCCCCTCACGCTGATCCTGACACCTCTCGGGACACTTATCAAACAGCAGGGCGACGTGGACTTGAAACAGAGGCTGACCGTGATTTACCGTAATGCGGAAAAACTGCTCCAGTTGGTGAACCAGTTGTTGGATTTCCGGAAATTGGAGATGCGTGGGGAGAGATTGTCGGTCAGCATGGGGGATATGGTCGTGTTCGTCCGGGATGCGGTCGAGGCTTTCCGCGGACTTGTGAAAGAAAAAGGTATCACGTTGACTTTTGAAAGCAAGGTGGAGCATTTTTATATGAACTATGACCATGATAAGGTCTATAAGGTGGTGAACAATCTGCTTTCCAATGCGGTGAAGTTTACCCCCTCGGGCGGTTGCATAGGCGTAGGCGTGGAAAGTTCGGTCCGCAACGGGCGTGAATATGTAGCCGTGTCCGTTCGGGATACGGGGTGTGGCATGGAAGAAGGGGACAAGGAGCGTATATTTACTCGTTTCTACCAAGTGGAGGACGGCCACAAGACCCAACCGGGCAGCGGGATAGGTTTGCATCTGGTCAAGGGCTATGTGGATTTGCACGGTGGAGAGATTACGGTGGACAGCCGGTCTGGTGAGGGCAGCACTTTTACGGTTCTTTTGCCGGCAGACTTGTTGCACGACGAAAAAGCCACCGTGCCGCACGGGGAGGACAAGGAGACGGTGGAAGCTTCCGTCCTGTCGGCCGGAGAAGAAGACGAAGAGCCGTCCGGTGGGAAGAAAAAGCTGTTGGTCGTGGAAGACAATGCGGATTTCAGGGCTTATTTGGTTCATGAACTCAGTGCGGATTTCGACGTGGTAGAAGCTGGGGACGGCGTGGAAGGGGAGGAAATGGTACGTGAGGAATGGCCCGACCTTGTCATTTCGGACCTGATGATGCCTCGGTGCGACGGCATAGCCTTTTGCCAACGGATGAAGAATGACATTCATACTTCCCATATCCCTTTCATCTTGTTGACGGCCAAGATGTCGGATGACGCACGTATAGAAAGTTACAAGGCCGGTGCCGATTCGTATATCTCGAAACCTTTCAATTTCGAGCTGTTGCAGGTCCGTGTCCGTAAACTCATCGAGCAACGGGAGGCGAGGAAGGAAACGTTCAGGAAAAACATTGAAATCACTCCGAGCGAGATAACCACCACGTCTTTGGATGAAGAATTCGTGAAGAAGGCTTTGGCTTTCGTGGAGAAAAACATGGGCAATGCGGAGTATTCTTTGGAGGATTTGAGCAAAGACCTCGGTTTGAGCAAGACACACCTGAACCGAAAGCTGACGGTCATCTTGAACATGAAACCGCTTCAGTTCATCCGTTCCGTCCGTTTGAAACGTGCCGCCCAGTTGTTGGCGGGCAGCCAATATAACGTGGCGGAGATTGCGGATAAGGTAGGGTTTAACACCATCAAATACTTCAACCGTTATTTCAAGGAAGAGTTCGGCATGACACCTACGCAGTACCGTGAAGCGAACAAGAGGGAAAACAAAAGTCCTAAAGCCTAAAAATGTCTTGTTTTATTGTCGTGTGAAACCCTTTGTGCATGGAGTGGATTTTCGGTCTCAGCCAAACGGATTTTTAATCTCAGGAGAATGAAAAATCAATCTCAGCCAAATGATTTTTCATTCTCCTGAGATTGATTTAAGGGTTTTATGCTATCTTTTTCGCCATCTTATGTATGTGGTTATGAGTGTCTTATGTGCAGTGTTAGAAATTGTCCAATCATTTGTTATTTTTTGTCCCATATTGTATGGAATGAATCATATAATTTTGGAACGTTGTATTTTTAAAATGAATGCTATGAACAAAAAGAGCGTATTGTCGTTGCTGTTTGCCTGTATGTCTTTGTCCGGAATGGGGCAGGGGTTCATACATCCCGGCATATTGCACACGCAGGCGGATTTCGACAGGGTGAAGGAAAAGTTGGCCACCGGGCAGGAACCTTGGACGGCGGCCTACAACAAGTTGATGACCAGCAAGCATGTGGATTTGAATTGGAAGCCCAATCCCACAGTCAAGATTATCCGTGGAGGATGGAATGTCTGGGAACCGGAAGGTGACAATTATGGAGCCGCCATGAATGATGCAGCTACAGCCTACCAGTGTGCACTGGTTTGGAAGATTACCGGAGATGAGCGTTATGCGGAAAAGTCTGTTGAAGTCATGAACGCATGGGCCAGGACCTGCCAGAAAGTGTCCGGTAATTCCAACGGAAGCCTTGCCTCCGGGCTTTATGGATATGAATTTGCCAATGCAGGAGAATTGATGCGGGACTACGAAGGGTGGAACCGTGAGGATTTCAAACGTTACCAACAGTGGATGCTGAGGGTGTTCAGTGACCAAAGTTTCGGTTTCCTGCAGGAGCGTCATGGTTGTGCAGACGATCATTACTGGTCGAATTGGGGGTTGTGCAACGTGTTGTGCGAAATCAGCGTGGGCATTTTGTGCGACGACATTTATGTGTACAATGCCGGTATGGAGTATTACAAGTACATGGAGGACCACCGCTATGCCGAGACGCTTCGCAATCTGGTATGGAAGCTCCATCCGGACGAGCGTGGACCCTTCGGTTATTTCGGACAAATGCAGGAATCCAACCGAGACCAAGGACATGCTTCCATGGCTGTGGTTTTGGCAGCGGATGTGTGTGGGGCAGGTTTGAACCAGGGAGATGACCTTTATGCCTATATGGACGACCGCATTGCGGCCGGTTTTGAGTATGTGGCGGCTTACAATACTTTTGAGGAAAACCTGCCCAATTCTCCATACACCAATTCGGACGGCACTTTCCCCGAGATGGGGTCTGGCGGGCAAGGCACCAACCGCTGCGGTTGGCCGCGCATCGTGAACTACTACGAAAACATCCGTGGCGTGGACATGCCCTATTCGCATAAGATCATGATGGTCCACGGTGACGGCATAGATGCTGGAGGAGGGTTCTATGGCGGCAACAGCGGCGGATACGACCATTTGGGTTTCACCACGCTGATGTGTTCCTTGGATCCGTTGGAAGACAAGACCCTTGTGCCAACCGTCCTGAAAGGGAGCATCGGGTATGACGGTGAGGCGTTGGACCGTACTTTGTTGAATGCCGTCCCGAGAGGGGCGAAAGTGACGCTGAAGGTGGCTTTGCCGGATGGTGAGACTGATACCGGAAAGTGGTCGTGGGACGATGATGCTTCTTGCACTTCGGCCGAGCGTGAGGTGGAAGCGGATACCTCTTTCGTGTACCGCGTGCGTTATACGAATGCGGCAGGAGTGGTAAGCACGCAGATGTTCTCCATACAGGTGGCTGGTGAGGCATACGTGCGTGACTGTACGCCTTATTGCAAATATGCTTACCGGGAAAGCCAGGACACTTTGATTTACGTGAAGAAGAACGAGAGCGTGATTTTAGGCATGGATTACGGTGGATGGCATGTCAAGTCATGGCGTTGGGAAAAGAGCACGAACGGGGAGAGGTGGTCGAAGCTGAACAACGCGACAACCAACCGTTTTGAATTGGCCAGTGTGGCTTCCAGTGCCTATTACCGTGTGACGATGGAACACAAGTCGGGAGTGCTCAAGTCTCAGGTGTTCCGCGTGGAGGTTTCCGAAATAGATCCTTTCATTATTTATAATGGCGAAGAATATCCCGGTACTTCCATGGTGTTGCCGCGCGGGGCTTCTTTCAGCCTTTATGCCAAGCCTACGTCCATATTGAGCCAGTCGGTGAATTCGACGCGTATTTATAAATGGGTCGTGGGCAACGATACCATCCAGGCCGACACGCTGACTTACCATTTGGATGATTTGGGCGGGCAGGTGGCCGATTTGAACGATACCCTGCATGTATCGGCCATGGACACCAGTTTCAATGTTACCTTGGTGTTCCAACGTTT
This sequence comes from Paraprevotella xylaniphila YIT 11841, assembly GCF_000205165.1. GTDB lineage: Bacteria > Bacteroidota > Bacteroidia > Bacteroidales > Bacteroidaceae > Paraprevotella > Paraprevotella xylaniphila. The sequence goes on from NZ_GL883817.1 coordinate 26,540, forward strand.
TTCATCTACAGGGAAAGAGGCTCGCACGGTGTACCATTTCGATGTGCCGGTATATGAGACCAATGTTTTGTCTCCTTCTGATAAGGACAGCTACTATATCCAAGAGGCTATGGGCGGTCGTTACCTGCGGAATACGGACGGTCAGTTCATGACTTATTCAGAAGATACCGATGAAGAGTATCTGTGGCGCATCCGCCGCCTTCCCTCTACATACGGTTCGCGTTACATGTTCATCAGCCGTACCAACAGCGGGCAGCATTTGTCGGAGGACGGGCGTCTGAGTTCGGCGAGCGATTATTCCCGTCATTCTTTCAATTTGTGGCATAAATGCGGGTCGGACGACTTGTATGCCATAGAGCGTTCCTCGTCCGCGTCCGGCGGTTTGTGGGAGATTGCTCCGGAGTCATCGGTCATATCGGTGAACCAAGGGCTTTGCACTTCATTCCCGTTCCGTCTGGTGAAGAAGGAAGACGGTTCTTCTGTGGAGGATGCCGTTTTGGAGAATGAGGAGGGCATCCCGTTGTTGGAAGTTGTCGGTCGTGGTGAAGGCAGTCTGGAAGTCTCTGTGGACGAAGAGGGCTTGTTGGATGTATATACACTTGAGGGTAGCCTGTTGAGCAGTGTCCGTTGTGTGCCGGGTACAAACCGTGTGGATCTGCTGTCGCGGAAAGGCATGATGATTTTGCGCTATGTGACGGCTTCAGGGCGTTGCAAGAGCCTGAAGGTGATGTAGGGCTATGGGATGGAATGAGTATGGGACGATAGGATAAAGGTGGTTTTTTACATTTTGTATGTATTGAAAATCAGTGGTTTCTGTGCCATGTTATAAAATGTCTAATCATTTGTTATTTTTTGTCCCATACCTTAATTTAAATAGTGCCTACCTTTGAAAACGGTTGGATAAAGAGACGCTTTTGCAGTCAATGGGTTCGGCTGTGATATGCGATAAGAATAATGAACCTTAAAACTTATGAGCATGAAAAGAAGAACGACGAAAATTTTTTCTGTCCGGTTGGGCAAACGCTTGCCAGTGGCTTTGATGACCATGGCATTGACGGCTGCCAACATGGCCTTTGCCCAAGAAGAGAATCCTTGGGTGGGTGAGGCTCTGCCTGCGGAAGGCGGTGAGTTTTACCTTTATAACAAGAGTGGTGACGGTTTCCTTTTGGGTGCCAATACCTGGGGGACGCAAGGTTCCTTGGGACAGCCGGGATTATTGTGCACGGTAGTCGTGTCGAACGGGAAATACAAGATTGTGACCCGTTGCAACGGTGACAACAGGGGCTTGGGTAGCGATGGGTATATCGACAATGGCAATCCGGCTGAATATACCTTCACCGATCCCACGCCGGATGACGGCCTTAATGAGTATGTGATGAACTTGGATGCCAACAAATGGTTTTATTATGGAGGGGAAGGCACAGTGCTGACTTTGGACGGTAACGGAAGTGCCACTGACGCGCAATGGTTGTTCGTTTCGAAAGCGCAGCGTGAGCAAAAGCTTGACCAAGCGACCAAAGACCATGGAGTGGATGCCACGTTCTATATCATGGGAGCCAGTTTTGTCCGCACGGAACCTCATAATTGGAAAGAAGTGCATAATGGGGGAACGGTCAGTTTGAGTTCTCCGGGTGGAGCTTCTGGAAATCATTTTTATTGTGCGGAGGCGTCCAATAATGACAATTTCGATATTTACCAGGAACTTACTGGCATCCGTAACGGGCGTTACCGTTTGACCTGCCAAGGTTTTTATCGAGGTGACGGTTCAGCCCGGAACGCCATGTTGTATGCCGGCTTGGTTGAATCCCCTCTTCTTTTGGCCGAGAGTGAGGAAGATGTTCCCGCAGATGCCAACAAGGCTGCGATTGCCTTTGGCGACGGGCGTTATGCCGGTAATACGGTGGAAGTGATTGTGCAGGACGGTACTTTGCGTCTCGGTGTGAAGAAAAATGCGTATATCAAGAATGATTGGGCCGTTTTCGACAATTTCCGTTTGACATATTTGGGAGAGGCAACGGCAGAAGAAGCCTTTACTGAGTTGATGGGTTCATTCCAGAATCTGATTAATGACTTTAATGACCTTGGAGCTGAAGCTATAAAATCAGAGCTTCAGGCCGTATATGACAAGTATGCCGGAACCACAGGCGATGTCACGGAAGCGTTGCAAGTGGTATCGGAGACTGTGAAATCGGCTAATGCCGCACGTGCTTTGACCATGGCTTTGAATAATGCCGTGAAGGGGGCTGAGGCATATTGGGCAAAAGTCGAGAACGGGGAGGTCACATTGAACAATGCTTTGAAGACTTCTTTGCAGCAACAGATTGCGGAAGCTAAGAAACAACTTGCGGAGACCAATATGGCTGATATGGTCGTCGGGGCAGAAGAAAGTGCCACGAAATTGAATGCAATGGTGGTTTCGGCCCGGAATTGGGCCGGATTGTCATACGCTTTAGGAAAGGCAAAGGCTTTAGCCGACCGGTTGGGCGGATTGGAGAACACGGATGAGTATAAGAAAGTGTTGGCTGATTTGGATGCCGTGGAATTGACATTTGACGATGCCATCTTGGATGTGGCTGCCTTGAATGCGAAAATCCAAGAGAAACTGACGCCGGAATTCTTGGCTACTGTCACGGAAAAGAACAAATTGGATATGACAAGCTTTATTACCAATCCGAATATCTTTAATAATACCGGTGTACAGAACCAGATGCCTGGTGGGTGGATTCTCGGTCGGAACGATGCCCGTGACAACAGTATTTGGTGTACGGTGACTGACGGTGATGGCGAATTGCATGCCGGTAACTGGTCTGGTAATAAAGGCAACGACGTGACAGGAGTGCATTATTATCAGAAAATAGGAATCGGGGATGGTGCGGTCAAATTGCCGGACGGTTTGTATCAGTTGGCGGCTGCCACTTATTCAGACGGTGATCCGAATAAGATTGTACTGTATGCGACATCTGACAGTGTAAATATCGACACGGTGTATTTTAACCGCGACAGGATGCTTTATGATGAGGCTCTTTTTAAGACAGATGTGACCAGTACGGTAGAAGATGTCGTGGTGGTGGATGGCCAGTTGTATATCGGTGTAAGGGGAGCAGATCCGGAGAATAACCATCAAGGAGGTAATGGTAAGAATTGGTATGCCGATAACTTCCGTCTTTATTTTGCCGGTTCTGATGTTCTTGGTGCTTACCGTGGACGTTTACAAGACCGTTTGGATAAGGCTGTCGTATTGCATGATTCTTTGGCTGTTTATGGCATTGATGACAGTGAGTCTTACGGTTTTGCCTTGGATCCGGAAGAGGGTTATTATATATTCTTGACGGAAGGGACTTTGGATGACGTTTCTTATGCCATAGACGACTTGGACAAGATGAACGCAGATGCTGAGAAATTGATTGCGAATTATTTGCTTTTGACTCCGTTGGTGCAGAATGGAAATAATTTCAATAACCAATTGAATGAAGGTGTTTTGTTTGCCCAACCTACAGCAAAGAAAACATTTAGTGCGGCTTTGGAGATGGCTGCGGAAGTGGCTGAGGATATGTCTTGGGACAATTATTTGTCGGACGCAGTGGTTGAACAGGCGGAGGCTCTAAAGGCGGCCACTGCGGAGTTGATGAATTCCGTGGCACTTTGTTACCCGATGGGTACTGCCAAAGTTCTGGCTGACCAGATAGGGGGCTTGGCACAAACAGAGGCTTACCTTAACGTAATGACTTATATTGCTTCGGATGAGTTGGATCCTTTGGATGTGGATTTGGCGGTACAAGCCTTGCAAGGGGAGTGTGTCAATGCCATGACTCCTGAAGTGTTGTCCCGGGCAACAGCTGATGAACCGTTTGATATGACGACATTTGTTGTCAATCCCAATATCTATCAGGATGCCACGGATGATGAAGGCAATCCGACGGATGTGAGAATCAATGGATGGACATTGGAGACGAATGCCGACCGCGCACCGCGTACAGGAGCCACTTCTGGTGATACTTGGATGTACACGACCAGTCACTCTAGCAATGACGCTCATAATATTTCTTCGGCTACGGATTATCGTCAGGTTATCGGTACGCAACCCGAAGTGTCTGCCGAGGGTAAGTATGGATTACCTACCGGTGCCTATCGTGTGGAAGCTGCTACGTTCTTGAACCATGAATGGGACAAGATGAGGCTTTACGCACAGACGAACAGTGTGGAGGTAAGTACTGTGACCGGAAGTGCCGGACAAGACAGTCTTGTATATGCCTATACTGAAATTGAATATGCCGACAGTGCCTTTAACGGAAAGCAGGATGTATGGGATGCAGCACAGGCTACTTTGGGAACGACCACGGTGGTTCCTGAAATCTATGTGGAGAATGGGGCCGTAACTATCGGAATACGTGGTAATGGACGAGTTGGAGGAAATGATTCTTGGTTCCTGGCCGACAATTTCCGTCTCTATTATATAGGTACGGAAAGAGGAAGCAATATCGGTGGCACCATGATGGATTGCAACGCTAATTCGTCGGAACTTGTAGATGTATACGATATTACCGGCAAGCTTGTGCGCAAGCAAGTGAAACGTGCCGATGCGGTGAATGGCTTGAAGAAAGGCATCTATATTGCAGGCGGCAAGAAATATGTAGTGGCAGGCAATTAATCTAAAACAAAACGGGACGGGACACCGCCGTGTGCCGTCCCGTTTCTCCCATTTAAGGTGAAAGGAAAACAAAATTTAAAATAAAGGTTTTATGCTAATAAAGGTATTACGTGCAAGGACGTATAAGGTGTTGCTCTCCATGGCTATTGGGGTGGGTGCACTTTGCATGATGCCCTCCTGTTCGGATGATTATGAATGGGCACAGGAGAAACCCTCGTGGTTGGGGCAAAGCATTTATGACGAGTTGTCACGTCGAGGTAATTTCAGTATTTACTTGAAGATGGTGGATGACTTGGGGCGCACCGAATTCTTAAGCAAGACCGGTAGCGTGACGGTCTTCGTGCCCGACGATGATACTTATCGCGCTTATTTCAAGGCGCACGGTGTGGACGAGAACCATATTTCTATTCCGATGAAGAGGTTTTTGGTGAACACTTCCATGTTGGAGAATGCCTACGTGCTTGATTTGTTGACCAACCAACCGTCAGGAGACAATATATTGAAAGGGCAGGTGATGCGCCGTACCAATACGCAATGGTCGGTGTATGATTCCATTCCGGCTGTGTCCGTGGCAGAACTGCCTGAGGCTTCAGTGAGTGCGGATTACTGGGGCGGATTGCGTGGAAGGCATCAGCCCGTGTATAACCTGATTGAAGAAGGGACTGTGCCGATGGTGCATTTTATTTGGCGCCAAATGATGTCCAAGGGCATCACTAAAAAAGATTTTTCTTACCTTTTTAATGGAACGGAGTTCCAGGAAGAGGATGTATATATAAATAATGTGAAGGTACGCGAGGGGAATGTGACGTGCCAAAACGGATATATCCATATTATGGATGGTGTGCCGGAACCTTTGCCCAACATGGCCGGTTATTTGCGTACGAACGGGGCTACCTCTTTGTTCAGCAAATTGATGGACCGTTATTCAGCTCCTTTCGTATCAGCTTCCCTTTCCAATTCTTACAAGGATTTGCACGACCGTTATGCTGACCAGAATCTTTATCCGGCATTGGCCGGAGGTGACTCCATATATGGACGACGTTACTTTTTCTCTTCGGCCGATGGGAATTCACTGACTTCGTACAACGGTGTGGAAGTGGACGGCGTGCTGAAATTTGATCCTTCGCGTAACGATTATGCAGAAGGGAATATCTATACCGCAGGTGGGGAGTATACGGATAATGTCAACTTGGACATGGGTGCTGTCTTCGCTCCTACGGATGAGGCGTTGAATTCGTATTGGAACAGTGAAAACGGCTCTTTCTTGCGTGAACGTTATCCGAGTGACGAGCCTTTCGAAAACGTTCCCAATGATGTGTTGGCAGAGTTCTTGAACAACCATATGCAGTATTCGTTCTTGTCTTCTTTGCCCAGCAAATTCAATTTGGTATTGGATGATGCCAAAGATCCTGTCGGACTTGACGAGGCTGATATTATAAAAGGAAGCACGGCTGTGTGTAACAATGGTGCCGTGTACGTGATGAAAAAAGCCTATGCTCCGGCATCGTTCCGTTCCGTATTGGCTCCGACGTTGGTCAATGAGAATATGAAAATCATGAATTGGGCTATTAGAAGTTTGGAGTTCAGGCCTTACTTGTTATCTATGGTGAGCCATTATGATTTCATGATATTGACGGATGAGGCCCTTTCCCGTTACATTGACCCCGTGTCGTATAGCGGAACGGACCCGCGGTGGTTCAAGTTTTATTATAATGCGGAGAAGAACCAGGTGGAAGCGTATTCTTACCGCTATGATAAGAAATTGGGCGGATGGGCCGGCTGCACGGAGGATGACATGCGCATATTGGGCAGCACGTTGCAGGAGGATAGTGAGGGCAATTCATATTATCAAATCAATCCTGTGGTCGAGAACCGTCTGACCGATTTGCTGAACTTCTGTATCGTTCCCCGGGATGTGAACGGGGGCAATTATGTGGGTAATGGTTCTGTATATTACCAGACGAAGGATGACGGACCCATGAAGGTTGAAAAAGTGGGCGGGCAAGTGACCGTGACCGACCAGTATTCCGGGGAAAAAGTAACAACGCAGGATTTCGTAACGATGGACAATGGGGTGTATTACGTGCTTGACCAAATGGTACAGCCTACATTCCATAGTTTGATGCAGGAGTTGGTGGAACATCCGGAGTATTCTGAATTTTACGAATTGCTTTTGGGAAATGAGGAATGGACGACCAACGAGTCTAACCTGTATTCTTTGATTTCTACAAAATCTTTGAATATGAACGATGACAATGCGGCCATACAGACTTTCAGTTCTTATCATTATACGGTATATGTGCCGGATAATGCGGCTATGGAAAAAGCTTACAGCCTCGGGTTGCCGCGTTGGAAGGACATCAACAATCTGGCCAACGTGTATGCCGGGACGGATGTCAATGTGGATTCTTTGAAACAGGCTTACACCCAACGGGTGATGAACTTCTTGAAGTACCATTTCCAAGACAATGCGGTTTATATCGGTGGGGATGCCCGTAATATGTCTTTCGAGACTGCGGCAACCCATTCGGACGGTGCAGACAAGGGGTTGAGCTATACCTTGCGGGTGAATTCTGATGCCACAGGTATTACGGTGGCAGACAATTCGGAGAAGACGGGTGTAGTTCGTATAACGACTGAAAATCCAGAATTCTATAACCGGATGACACGTGAGTACACATTCTCGGAAAAGACGGAAAATGGTAATATCAACGCTTCTTCATACGTGGTGGTTCATCGTGTGAATGAACCTTTGATATACGATGACGAATGTTTCTGCCTGAAAGATAATGAACGTGTTCCGGAGGATTAACAATACCATGAATCATAAAAAAAGAGGTTATGAACAAGATAAAATATTTGATAGTATTCCTATTCTGCTTATGTCCGCTGTGGGCCGTCGGGCAGAACCAAGTGGCAAGCGGTACCGTGTCGGACGATTTGGGTCCTCTGATGGGAGTGTATGTGGGAGAGATAGATGCGGCCAACCGTATTGTATCGGCCGCAGTGACCGATATGAACGGGCATTTCACCCTAAAAGTACAAAACCCTAAGAATAAGTTGCGTTTTACTTATATGGGGTACAAGACGGTTTTGCAGGAAATAGGAAAGCGGGTGGTTTTCGATATCATGATGGAGGAAAACAGTAAGGTGATGAAAGAGGTCGTGGTGGAAGCCCGTCCGAAGATAGCCACCGGAGGATTGGAAATACCGGAACGTGAACAGTCTTTTGCCCAACAGACTATTAAGATGACGGAATTCGAAGGTTTGTCCTTCACTTCTGCCGACGAGGCTTTGCAAGGACGCATTGCCGGTTTGGACATTATCGCTTCATCCGGAAACCTGGGTTCGGGTACGACGATGCGTTTACGCGGTGTGTCAACCATTATGGGAAATGCGGAACCGTTGATTGTCGTGGATGACAACATCTTTGAGACCAATGCCAATGATGACATTGATTATACGAGTATGACGGATGAAAAGTTTGCCGAATTATTGTCTATCAACCCGGAAGACATAGAGAGCATTACGGTGCTGAAAGATGCGGCGGCTACGGCTATTTGGGGATCGCAAGGTGCTAACGGGGTCATCAATATCGTAACCAAGCGTGGAAGGCGTGGCAAGCCCCAGTTTACTTATTCTTTGAGGTTGAAGGGGACTTATCAGCCGGAGGGTTACAAATTATTGAACGGAGATGAGTATACCATGATGATGAAAGAGGAACTTTTCAATGTGAACCAAAATCCCGAAAGTCAGCCGGAACTGAATTATGACCCGACGTTTTCTGAATACGAACAATTCAATAACAATACCGACTGGAGGGATGCCGTGAAGCAGTTCGGGTTGTTCCAAACGCATTATGTTTCTTTGTCGGGAGGCGGGGAAAAAGCGAATTATCGTATTTCTGCCGGTTATGACCATCAGATAGGTTCTATCATCGCTCAGAAACTGGATCGTTTTACAACCCGTATGGCATTGGATTATTTTGTGAACGACCGCATCAAGATTTCGAGTGACTTTGCACTGACTTATACGGACAACCACATGAATAGTGATGATTTGTTGGGGATAGCTTATACGAAGATGCCCAATCTGGCTATTTATGACGAGGATGCGTACGGTAATTCTTTGGGTACGTATTACATGCAACCGAGGTTTGTGGAACGGTACCAAGGGGACAAGGATGAACTTTCGTCACAACGCGGTAAAGTGAATCCGGTGGCTTCGGCATATTTGGCAAAGAAGGAGGAACGTAGTTATAACATCCAACCCCAATTCGATTTCCAATACCGTTTGTTGGGACTTGACGAGACTTCGCACCAATTGACTTATAAGGGGACTGTGGTATTGAGCATTTACAATAAATACAATGATTCTTACTATCCTTGGGAGTTGAGGAATGTGGATTTCAAGGAGAATGAGAAAGGGATAAATTCCGCTTCTTCGGCTTTTGAAAAGAGTTTCGGTTTTAACACACGTCATCAGTTGACATATATCCCTTATATCATGAACCAAGACCACTCGGTACGCTTGTTCTTTAAAGGGGAAATGGTTTCCGGTACGTCCAGTTCCCAGTTCTTGAGTTCATACTTGTTGCCAAGCGGAACCATCACTTCCGGGACAGCCGGTGGCTTTTTGAACGAGACGAAAACGGGGGCAGGTCATTGGCGGAAGGCCAATTGGGTGCTTCAGGGGCATTATGCCTACCAGTCCAAGTATTCGTTGGATTTGGCCTTGCGCGGAGAAGGAAACACCCGTTTTGGCCAAAAGTACCGTTGGGGGTATTTTTATTCAGCTTCCGGCCGTTGGAACATTTCGGATGAAAAATGGATGGAACCTACCAAAAAATGGTTGAGCATGTTTGCGGTTCGTTTCGGATGGGGCGTGACGGGTACGCAACCTCCTAAGGAAGATACTCATTTCAGTGTGTATGGTGTAGACGGAGGGTATATTAATTCCATCGGGATGCGGCCGAACAATGTCCGCTTGACGGATTTGCGTTGGGAAAAACAGTCTGCGTGGAACTTAGGATGGAATATCGGATTGTTTGATGATTTGGTTACGGCGGATATCAATTTGTATTCCCATAAGAAAACAGACTTGATGACCGAACATGCTTCTATTCCCACAACGACCGGTTTTTCGGAGTTGATTGTGGAGAATGGTGGAGACATGTTGAATAAAGGTTATGAAATCAATTTGAACCTGAACCGTGTAAAATTGGCGGGAGATTTGGCAGCTACTTTCAATCTTACGTTCGCTAATAACCGGAATACCATTACGGCCATGACACCTACGCGTCTGAATGCCATTAATGGAACAGGGGTCAAGTTACCTAAAAACGGGGAGTATATGTCCCGTGTGCAGATAGACAACCCGTTTGGTGCGATTTACGGCTTGCGTTACAAAGGCGTGTATGCTTACAGTTACGATCAGTTCGACAAGGCACAGGCATCCGGCGCGACTTGTCCGGTGGCGCGGGATGAGGCCGGAAGCGTCATTTATGGTGCCAATGGAGAACCGATGCCCATGTATTATGATTATAATGGTACGAAATATGCTTTTACCGGTGGTGATGCTATTTATGAAGATGTGAACCATGACGGAAGCATTGATCAATATGATGTGGTCTATTTAGGCAGCTCATTGCCCAAATTGACTGGTGGTTTTGGGTTTAGGTTGTTCTATAAAGGATGGAGTTTGAATGCGCAGTTCAACTACCGTTATGGTAACAAGATTGCAAATGTGGCACGAATGAGGGCGGAAAACATGCATGGTGCCGACAATCAGAGTACGGCGGTGAACTATCGTTGGCGTAAGGAAGGTGACGGTGCAAATGGGGGACATGTGTTGCCTCGGGCTTTGTATGGCCAAGGATATAACTGGATGGGTAGCGACCGTTTTGTGGAAGACGGCTCATTCTTGCGCCTGAACTATTTGCAATTTTCTTATGGGTTTGACTCCAAGCTTATCAAGCGCATCGGGCTTTCCCGCCTGAACCTCTACGTGAGCGGAGAGAACCTGTTCTGCCTGACCAAATACTCAGGCGTGGATCCCGAAGTGAATTATGGTGATATGGGAGTGACTAAAGACGAGGCGATTACTCCTCGTGCAAAGTCTTTCACATTCGGGTTGACAGCAACGTTCTAATGACATGAATAAACAGAAGGAAATATGAAAAAGATATTGAAAACCGGGACATTGGCCATGGCCGTTTCTCTCGCCGCTTTTACGACTTCCTGTGGCGACTTCTTGGATATCACGCCCCTGAATGCTGTGGTGGTGGAAAACTATTGGGAGAAGAAAAGCGAGGTGGAGAGTGTGATAACTTCTTGCTATTTTCACATGCAGGACAAGGGCTTCTCACAACGTGTGATAGCCTGGGGGGAGTTACGGGGCGACAATTTGACTGAAACTTCCACAATGGCCGCAAAAGAAAAGGAGCTTTATGATTTTTATACGAATAATATCGTTCCGGACAACAGTTGGACTTCGTGGGCGGATTTCTATAATGTAATCAATTTATGCAATACCATCTTGCATTATGCACCTGGGGCCCAAGCCAAGGATGGAAATTATTCAGTAGACGAATTACGTACGCATGAAGCCGAAGCTAAGTCGATTCGCGCCTTGTGTTATTTCTATTTAATCCGCACCTTTAAAAAAGTGCCGTTGGTGCTTCAGGCGACTATCGGCGATGATGTGGATTTCAAAGTACGTGCATCCTCCGAGCAGGAAGTGTTGGAACAGATTATTGCAGATTTGGAATGGTCAGAAGATTATATATGGAATAAAAAGTTTTTTGATGATGAACGCGAAAGGAAAGGACGTTTCAATAAGTTATCCGTGAAAGCCCTTTTGGCAGATATTTACTTGTGGAAAGGGGATTATGCCAAGTGCGCGCAATATTGCAAGGAAATCATGGATGAGAAAATGGCAGAGTACAATGTCATCAAAACAGCAGAATTGGAGGGAAATTTTATATCTTCTTCTACGGAAGGCTCTCTGGCCTTGTACAATGGCTATCCGCTTTTGGATGAATCTTATTCATCGCATTATCCTTATACCATGTTGTATGAGCGGGGTAATTCATTTGAAAGTATTTTTGAGCTTCAATACGATTATGATAACCGTAAGGATGGCAATGAAGGTATTTCTTATTTCTACGGAAATCATAAAGACCTTTCAGGCAGGGTCAATGCAGCGGCTTATTTGACCAATCAGACGGCTGATGCCTTGTTTGCAGACGCATCTGATTTACGGTTGGAAGAGAATACCGGATATAAGGGCGAACCCTCGAACAGTTATCCTGTCTATAAGTTTCGTTTCTTGTATTTTGGAAATGATGAAAGAGTGCTTCGCTCCACGGCAGAGAATTGGATTGTTTACCGTTTGACGGATGTGATGTTGATGCGTGCTGAGGCTTTGGCTTATATGGGAGGGGATGAAAACAAGCAGGAAGCTTTTGAGATTGTGAAATCTGTGAACATGCGGTCGTGCAAAGGGCGTAGCTTGTTGGTGTATGATGCCGATAAGATCAAGAACATCGTTTTGGATGAACGGCAGCGTGAATTGATGTTCGAGGGGAAGCGTTGGTATGACTTGATGCGGATGGTACGTCACTCCGATAATCCGGTGAATGCGATGTCCACCTTGCGTAGTACGTATTTGCAACGTAAATATGGAACGGGAGGACGTGATGCCGTGGCTCGGATGGGGTCATTGGACAATTTGTATCTGCCTTTTTATCAGAAAGAGTTAGATGTGAATCCGTTGTTGGTACCGGACCAGAATCAGGCTTACATCATTTATTAATCAAGAGTAAATAGAAGTAATATGAAACGTAACATATATAATAAGGTAATAGGATGTGTGGTTTTGGCAACCATGCTGTCCGGCTGTTATGACGACGGTGTGGAAGGTGACAGTTATTATGTGTTCCAAGGTCAGACGGTTGGTGATTATTTGGATGCGGACGGGAAATATGGTGAGTTTTCCACTATTTTGGAACGTGCCGGCATGAAAGGTTTGATGTATGCTTATGGGGATTACACTTGCTTTGCACCGACCAACGAGGCCATAGACCGTTATGTGGATAGTAATTATCCGGGCTGCACGTTGGAGACCCTGCCGGATTCTGCAGTGGTGGCCTTGGCCAAAAGCCATTTGATAGGCGTTCGCTACTTGACCTCTGATTTTTCAACAGGTTATCTTCAGAAGCCTAATATGTACGACCGTAAGGTGCAAGTGACCATTGAGAAGGAGTTCGATGCTGCAATAAACGATAGTATGACGGTATTTGTCCTGAATGATTATTCACGGATTATCCAAGCTAACGATACGGTGAGTAATGGGGTCGTCCATACCATAGACCGTGTGTTGGAGCAGTCCAGTTATGTATTGCCTGATTACATGCAGTCCAAATGTGAGACATTAGGCTTTACCCTGTTTATGGAGGCATTGAAACAGACTCATTTGACGGATTCCATTTTAAGGGAAAAAGATGAAAGTCCGGAGATGTTGTCCCGGTTGGCCCAATATGCTTCGAACTCAGAGTACACCACGGAGGGGAATAAAGTTCCTCCGGCCCGCAAGTTCGGTTATACGGTATTGGTGGAGAAGGATAATTTGTATAAAACGGTATATGATCCGCAAAATATGGGTAAGCCTGTCTATACGGGAGATCTTCAGGCGGATTTGGTATCCTTGTTCAATTATGCAAAGGACATATACGACAAGGTATATCCGGACGACAAGGGGGTATATGATGATGACTATACGCATCCCAAGAATCCTTTAAACCGTTTTATTGCTTATCACATCTTGGACCGTAATGCAAGCTATGGGGATTTGGTATGTTCCACTCCGGATTGGTCTGTGCAGGAAGGTGGGGATTTTGTGGAGTACTACGAAACCATGGCCGGTAATTTGTTGCGTGCGCAAAAAGTTTCTCTTTTGGGAGACGGGATATATTTGAATCGCTGTGACGATGTGAATAGGGCTGACAACAGGATGGATGGTGTGGAAGTCCTTCCTTCCGGAGGTTCTTCAACTGTAAATGGCAATTTCCAATTTCTGGGCAGCATCCTTTCTTATAATGAAAATGTCGTGAAAATGCTTCGTAGTGAACGAATCCGTATTGATACGGGCGTCTTGTTTCCTGAATTGGTGAACAATGATGTCCGTCTGGATCCGGACGGAGATATGTTGTGGTGGCATTTCCCGGAAGGGTATTTCGATGATGTGCGTTATGACAGCCAATGCGATTGCAAATATAACCGTTGGCCTCAGGCTCAGGGAACCGGAATGGGGTCGCACTATGATTTGGCAGCATTCCGTACGGATAATATGAATTTTGCGGGGGAATATGATGTGATGTTACGTTTGCCTGCCGTACCGGCCGGCCAATATGAAATCAGGTTGGGGTACGTGGCCAATGGCTTTATGGGAATTGCGCAAATCTATTTTGGACAAAATACCGAATATATGCAACCCACCGGAATTCCTTTGAATTTGGGATGGGGAGGCGGAATGCCAAAAGTGGGAATGATAGCAGATAATGATTTATTTGACGATATCCATAACGACGTGTCGTATAACCTCGAAGGAAAGACAACCATTACTGAGAATGACAAGGCTATGCGTAATTTGGGGTATATGAAGGGGCCTGCCTGCGTGTATAGGGTAGACAATGACAGGGTTTCATTACGTGCGAAGTTGGTTAACGATTGGTGGTATATACGTAATATCGTTACCACCCAGACTTTGGAAGAAAAACCTTCTTATTTGCGCTTGCGTAAAGTAGACGAAAGAACCGGGCGCATGTTGAATATCGATTTTATCGAAATTGTGCCGAAAAGTGTGTATAATGGTGCCATACCAGAAGATAGAAATTAAATTAAAAGCAGAAGATTATGAAAGGTTCTAAAAGATATGCCAAGGCAACTATTTGTTGCATGGCGGTATTGGCTTCCGGATTGGTCTTGTCTTGTTCGGACGATTGGGATGCACATTATGATGGTGTACCCCGTCCTACAAGGACTTTGTGGCAGGAAATTACTGCCCGTCCGGAGTTGTCGGATTTTGCAAAATTGCTTAAAGGATACGGTTATGACAAGTTCTTGGATTCGGGCCAACGCTATACGGTTTGGGCACCATCCGGCAGCATAGACACGACATTGGTGACCGGTGAGGACATGACTCCGGACGAAGTGATGGAGCAAGTGGTTAAAAACCATATCGCCCGTGGGGTTATTGCGGCATCCTCCGTTGTGAACGATACCATAAAGGTGTTGAACGGGAAGCCCATGCCTTTTGTGTCAGAAGGAGGCGTGCCTCATTTCAATGGCTCGCCGGCCAAATCTTTTAATATTGAATGCAGTAATGGAGATTTGCATATATTAGATTGCCAGGCGGTTTACAATAACAATGTTTGGTCTTATTTGAGACAGGATGCTGATTTTTCTAATATTACCGATTATTTGTATAGCTTTAATAAATTGGAGTTTGTGCCTGAATTGAGTACACCGGGCGGTGTGGTGAATGGGGAACAGGTGTATACGGATTCCGTGTTTGTCTTGACAAATGAATTGTGGGGGCAGATTGGCTACTTGAATGACGAGCAGCAGGATTATACGATGTTGGTTCCCGTGAATGATTGTTGGGACCGGTTGGTGGATAAGTTTAAGGGCTTTTATCATTATTCGGAAGACGAAGAACCGGAATTGGCAGACAAGTATGCGTGTCGCAGCATATTGGATGCTTTGGTATTTGAAACCCGTAGTCAGTCTTCGACATCCGATTATTGGGAAAGTACGTCCGGAAAATTGTTCTATCGTCCACAAGATGCCGGGGGCTTGTTTGAAGGGACCGAAGCCATTGGTTGTAGCAATGGACAAATATTGAAAGCGGCCGATGTGAATTTAAGCCCTTATCAGGTCTTAAACAGTGACATTGTTGTTGAAGCCGAAAATATCGGTGAGTATCTGCTTACGGCTAATTATTACGATGAAAATAAGGATCGTCCGGTGTTTGTTGCCGCTGCAAATACCGGTGTGTCATCAAGCTACTACATGAAGTTTACTTCTACGAACATGTTGCGGGGTGCCACCGTCACTTATGCAATCCCGAACGTGCTGTCTTGTGCTTATGACATAGGGATTGTATTTGTTCCGATGAATCTGACGCGTAACGGTTGGTCTTCTTCCATTGATACGAAAAAAGGACGTGTTGATGTAGAATTGAATGATAAATACACGAAGGAAAAGTTGGAAGTGGAAGGGATTGAAATACCAGGCGACAAGGTTGATACGATATGGGTGGCACGAGGGCATCAGTTTGCTTATTGTGATTATTTCCCCAATCGTGCTTCTATGGAAGATGCCAAAATCTCTTTGAAAATCGTCAGCACGCCTAAACGTAGTGAGTCGGATTATACACGTGATTTATATATTGATTGCATATTGTTGAAACCCTCAATTGATGGAGATTTAAGTGATGAAGAATAAGAATCTATATAGTATATGTTTTTGTATGGCCTTGGCAGGCAGCCTGCAAACGACCTATGGACAGGTGGATGCGGAAGGGGTGGCAGATTCCACGTTATCGGCCGCAGGAGGAGAAACTGATTCGCTTCAGATTGTAGTGCAGAGGGAAATGAATAAGATACCCACGGTGGTTTATAAGGGGGCATTGGTCGATGCAGCCACGGGCGGGCCGGTACAGGGCGGCATCATACAAGTGGCCGGAGACGACCGGTTCAGTTCCATTTCCGACGAACAGGGTGCCTTTGAAATAAAAGTGCCGTTGTATGCCAATCAATTGTTGGTGCGTACTCCTACTTATGCTTTGGCCAGGGTACATTTGGCCGGAAAAGGAAAAGAATTGGTAGTGAGGATGTATTCGGAACATTTTTCCAATGGTTATGCCAATGAAGTGAGGGTGACGAATAAGAGCAGTGTCGGGGATTTTTCTGCAAATTCGTCTTTGACCGTTGAAGATGAAATGGCAAAAAAACTTGGTGCTGATTTGCGTGTGTTGCTTCGTTCGGGTAATCCCGCCCAAGGGGCGAACATGTTTATTGGAGGATATAATTCGTTGAATGGAGGCGGGCAACCTCTGTTTGTGGTGGACGGTGTGATTCTTGATACTCAAAACGGACGTTCGTTAATGCATGAAGGTTATGTCAATAACGTGCTTTCGGCTATCAGTGTCAATGACATTGAGAAAGTGACAGTGTTGAAAAACGCCACTGCATTATATGGGGCGAAAGGTGCCAATGGGGTTGTGGTGATAGAGACAAAACGTGCAAAGAGTATGGCTACACGGATTGATGTAGACATCTATGGGGCGGTTGAATTGTTGCCGAAATTGCCTTCGATGATGAATGCCGGGCAATATCGTTTGTATGCAACGGATGTAATGGGGAACGTGACCGAAACTCCGGATTTCTTGGACGATTTTACAACGGACAAGCAAAAGTATGCCATGTACCATAACGATACGGACTGGAAGGATTATGTTTATCATGAGGCTTTCACGCAGAATTACGGTGTAAACGTGCAAGGTGGTGACGATGTGGCTAATTACAATCTTTCCATAGGCTATGCAAATGCGCAAAGCACATTGAAGTATAATGATTTCGCAAGGTTGAACATGCGTTTCAATACAGATGTGAAGTTTATGAAGAATCTGGATTGCAGTTTGGATGTAGCTTATTCCAATACGACCCGGAATTTACGGGATGACGGAATGGGCAGTGGGCAGGTATTGTCTCCGGGAATGTTGGGCCTGATTAAATCCCCCGTATTGGCTGCATACAATCCTGACCAATATGGCCGGTTTACGGCATCCATGGCAGACTACGATTGTTTTAACTTGTCCAATCCCTTGTCCATATTGGAGAATGGCGACGCGAGTAATAAAAACCGGTTGGAGTATACTTTGTTTTCATTGAGTGCCATGCCGAAATGGAAAATCAATCGAAACCTGACACTGTCTGAAAAGGTAAGTTACGTGTTGAACAATGTCACGGAACGTTCGTTTATTCCGGATGAGGGGGTACCGACTTTTACAGAGAGCGGTGACGATATGACAGCCAACAGGTCAAGGGCTTATTCCAGTAAGCAATTGTCCGTGGCGAGCGATACCAGGATTGATTGGTCATGCCGTTATGGCGGACATGTGATTCATCTTTTTGGCGGTTTCCGTTATTTAAGCGATTCATTTAATTCGGATGCTATTCGTGCAGACAACAGTGCGGGAGATAAGTTGCCGAACATCACCAATGAAATGAAGAACCGTAAGGTGGACGGCATTATTGAGGAATGGAAATCCACGGCTGTGTATGTGAATGCGGATTGGAATTATGCAGATAAGTATTTTTTGCAGGGAACGTTGACGGCGGAGACATCTACGCGTTTCGGCAGGAATGCCGCAGGGGGAGTGAAACTGGGCGATTATGTCTGGGGGATATTCCCGTCCTTGCAGGCGGCTTGGGTGGTTTCCGCCGAACCTTTCTTCCAGAACGTGAAGGGTATTGACTATTTGAAACTGAATGTCGGCATCGACCAGTCGGGCAATGACAATATTGATTGCTTTGCCTCCCGCTCTTACTTTGCTCCAAGTGCATTTTTGAATCATACGTCGGGTTTGTCCTTGGCCAATATCGGCAATGATAAACTGAAATGGGAGACGGTCACGCGGATTTCAGTTGGTTTGGACATGTCCGTTTGGAATGACCGCTTGTCGCTTGGATTCAATTATTATAAGTCTTATGTGAACAACATGTTAGCTTACAAGACATTGGGAGGGGTGAGCGGATTGCGCAATTATTGGAGTAATGAGGGTAAGATGGAAAACCAGGGTTTTGATGTTGCGGCTGTGGCCAAAGTCATGGCATTAAAGGATTTCTCATGGGAAATTTCTGCAAGTGTCGGCCATTACAAGAATGAGGTTACTGCATTGCCGGATAACGATAAGACGGTGTATACTTCTGTTTATGGCGGTGAGGTCATGACTAAGGTAGGAAACCCGATCGGTTTGTTCTATGGTTACAAGACTCAGGGTGTGTTTGCCACCTCGGAAGAAGCTGCTGAAACGGATTTACGTAATGGAAGCAAAAATGGAAGTGCTTTCCGTGCCGGTGATGTACATTTCTCCGATTTGGTAGCTGACGGGGTGATTGATAATAAAGACAAAGATGTAATCGGCGACCCTAATCCGGATATTTTCGGTAATTTCGGGACTAGCCTGCATTACAAAAATTGGACATTGGATGCTTTCTTCAGTTATTCTTTGGGGAATGACATTTACAATTACCAACGTGCCGTATTGGAAAGCGGAAGTTCTTATAATAACCAAACCACGGCTTTATTGAACCGTTGGACTTCAGAGGGGCAGCAGACATCGATTCCCCGTGTGGAATACGGGGATCGGATGAGAAACGCACGTTTTTCCGACCGTTGGATTGAGGATGGCTCTTATTTGAAGCTCAAGACTTTGAGTTTGAGCTATCGCTTTCCCTTCAACTTGACGTTCCTGCAAGGGATTACAGTTTGGGGAGCTGCCAACAATCTGTTTACGTGTACGAAATATTTAGGTAGTGATCCGGAACTCTCTATTTCAGGCAATCCGATTTACCAGGGGATTGACCGTGGTTTGTTAGGACACGGGCGCAGTTTCGTTTTAGGGGTTAAAATTAATCTTTAACAAGGATATGAAGATGTTAAAAAACATATTAAAGTCGACCGCAATTTGGATGGCGGCTACGGTGTCTTTCACAGCTTGTGAGGTGGATACCACTACGGTGATGTTTGAAGAAGACCATGATTTTTCTCAACCGGGCGATACCGTGTTCTCTGTGTTGGGTATATTGGACAAGGTTCAAGACGTGGTCGAAAAAGGAGTGCTTTTAGGTGAATTGAGGGGAGATTTGGTAAAGCCTGTTCCTTTAGCCGGTGCAAGTAATGCTTGGGTGGATTTGGCTCGTTTTGAGAATTTGGAGGATGCGACTTTCAACCGCTACCGGGATTACTATGCCATTGTGAATAATTGCAATTTCTATTTGGAGCGTGCGGATGCCGAGATGGAGCGTCGCGGGCAGAAAGTGTTCCTGAAGGAATATGCAGCCGTGAGTGCCTACCGGGCGTGGGCTTACTTGCAATTGGCTTTGCTTTATGGCGAAATCCCGTTCTATACTCAGCCTCTGCTGTCTTATTCTGAAATAGAGCAAGTGATGAACGACCCTTCCAGACGGAAGGGACTGGGTGAGATTTGTTCTTATTTCATTGATGATTTGCTTCCTTACGTTGATGTGCCGTTTCCCAATTACGGGAACTTCACTTATGACCAGAATAGCTCGGTAAACAGTAGCGATTTTTTTCTTCCAATCCGTTTGCTGAGAGGCGACCTTTATTTATGGCGTGGTTCATTGGATGGCAATAAATCCGATTTTGCCAAGGCGGCTCAGGAATATCGTGATTATTTATTGTCCGAAGAACGATTTGTAAATCCTGAAATAAAGGTAGCTTATCGGACTGTGGATTTGGACGACGCCCAAATTGTGGACCGTTGGAATTCCGTTTTTGTGGGAGGCAATACTATGGAACGTATCAGCCTCGTTCCATTTGCAGGCAACTCCCAATATGGTAAATTAGGAAGTTTGCAGCAATCGTTCAGGTATTTCATGGGTTCTGACGCGCTTCAGAAATTGGTGGATGAATCTTATTATTGCTACGTGATGTATACAGAAGAATCAGAATCGGATGAAAGTGAGTATATGTCTCGCTTTACGGGGTTGGCAAAGGATACTTTGTATTACGGGACAAAGGAAAATCCACAGTATTATTCATATATCACGGTGCCGGGCACACCGCAATATTTCATGGGCGATTTGCGTTTCAACCGGGATTATCAGGAAGGATACGGGTTGAGCATCAATAAGTATTCTTCACTATGGCCGCATGTGACCACTTACCGTACGGGGGCGGTTTACCTCCGTCTGGCAGAGGCTATCAACCGTGCGGGTTATCCGTTGACGGCTTTCCATGTGCTGAAGTATGGTTTGAGCCGTGGCAATCTGATACAATACGATGCCAACGGGGAATACCGCCGTTTGATGCAGTCCGGTTATACGTTTTACGACATGTATGACAACAAGGATAATATGGGGTTGCATGCACGCGGTTGCGGGAATGCGGAGATGGACACGTTGCATTATGCGTTGCCGGCCATGGCTTCGCGTGAGGACAGCATAAGGAAAGTAGAGGATATGATTTGCGACGAGATGGCTTTGGAGACGGCCTACGAAGGCAACCGTTTTTACGACTTGATGCGTTTTGCGTTCCGTCGTGGAGAAGATTTCCTGGCTTCCCGTGTGGCTCGCCGTACGAGTCCGGACAATCCCGACCAGGCGCTTTATAATAAATTGAGAGACCGCAATAACTGGTATTTGCCGATGGTGGAGAATTGAGAATGACATACTAAGGAATGGCAGGCATGGAATTGCGCTTATATCGTGGTTTCCATGCCTGTTTTTTTTTGAGGAAAGTGTGAAATGGGAAAAAATGACATACGTTTTGTCGAAAATTGCCCTATCCTGTTTTGCCGATGTGGCTTAATTTTGCAAGAAGAAAAACTTGAAAGGAACAAATATCATGGAAATATTCACGGAAAGTCAGTTTTCTGCATGTTATATGCAGTATAGGGAGAAGGTGAACGGGTATATCTTCTCTCGGGTTCGTGACAGGGAAGAGGCGGAAGATTTGACCCAGGATGTCTTTGAACATATATGGAGATGCCGGGAAGGAGTGCGCATGGTAACCCTCCAGAATTTAGTCTTTAGGGTCATGCGGAATACCGTGATAGATTATCTGCGCCGCCGTTATATGAAAAAAAGCCGGATGGACATATACAGCTACGGTGAGGTACAGTGTGGTCGCAATACGGTCGAAGAAGACTATTGTTATAAAGAACTCCGCTTTGTGCATGAGAAGATGGTGAAACGGTTGACCGAAAGACGCCGTCAAGTGTATCTTTTGTATTTTTACAAGGGAATGTCGTATGCTTCCATCGCTGGCCGGCTTGGTGTGGCCGAATGCACCGTGGGTGCGCATCTGTTGAGGGCACATAGGATGGTACGTATGGGGGTGGATAGGGCGTACCGGAATAAGGCTGGGTGAATGGAATCGGATATCCCGTTTTTGACAGTATGCACGGCTTTTCCGCTTTCCTGTATGCAAATGGAAAGGGAAAAGGCTTTCCTTTCGATGGCCTGAGGGCGGGAAAAGTACAGAAACAGGTATTGAAATGACTTTTCAAGAATACTTTTTTTAAGGTTTCAGGGCGTTTTTTTATGTTTATTTACTAAAGACGTGAATCGTTTGGAGCAGAATGGAAAATCGTTCGGCTGAGAAAACATTTTTTTTCTCCGCATGACGGTCGGAAGTCATGCGCTTGTCTGCGGGACAAGCACCTTGAAACCTTGGCATAACTTGCTTCGGGAACCGTTATTTTTTCTATTTGGAAAGGAAAAGCCTGCGGGTCCGGAGTGTCTTTTTGTAAGGCGAAACGCTTTACGGGGTTACGCCATTCTCTTGGGGCTGCGCAGGACGCAGCCAACGGTTTTCATAATGATAACATAATATGTGTCCGGCTTCCATCTTGTCTTTTCCCGACGGTACGGGAATCGCGTATTTACGGCGGACATCCGAGTGGGGGACGGATAAACGGGCCACGCACCATCGGATTTGACTTTTTGACATTTTGTAATGGGGGATTTTACAGACGCAGGATTTGCCCTTTGCTTAAAAAATCCAGAAACTCCCGGTAGGCCGTGCATTTCCGGAGCAGCGTTTCGTTTCCGGTCATGAAGAATTGCTTGCGTGCCCGGGTGAGGGCCACGTTGAGCTTGCGGTCTAATTCCCGGCCGTCTGTCATGACGGGTTCGGACAAGATAGGGAGCTGGTACGGGCGGCTGACAGTGGTGCTGAATATGATGATGTCGCGTTGGCTGCCTTGGTAACGTTCCACCGTGTCGATGGTGATGTCGGCCGTGTTGGGAATGTGCCGTTCGGCCAAGGCTTTGCGTATCATGGCGATTTGTGCGCGGAAGGGGACGATGATTCCGATTTGCTTGCAGGGACTGAAGGGGATGCTCGAGCGGCTGTGCAGTTGGCAAAGGGTGTGTACTAAGTGTGCCACGGTCTCGGCTTCCCGCTTGTTGCTTTTTATATAATATTCTGCTTCGTCGGCTTGTACGGAAATGAATGCCATGCGTGTACCGGCTACGAAAGCGGTCCATCGGTCATCGTCCGGCCGGATGCCGAAAGCCAACGGTTCCTGTTGATGGGGGAGGGGAACGGCATCCAGTCCGCCGTTATAATAATTACGGTTGACAAATTCGCAGATGGACGGGTGCATGCGTCCTTGGCGGTGAAGCATTTCCACGATGCCTTCCGTGCCTTGCAGGCTGTTTAGCCGGTGCAGGCGTTCAAACAGGGAGTTACGGCAGTCGGTCAGCCCGATGGCTTGCAGGCTATCCTCGGTCACCCGTGACATTTCCCGGGGTTGGCTCACCACGGCGGGCAGTTGCTTGTGGTCGCCGATGAGGATGAACTTCCCGATGGCCAGACGGTTCAGGTTATAGTCTCCCCGGTTCACCGGAGTGGTGGCGCATAACAGGGGGAGCAGTTGGGGTTCGAGCACCTGTGAGGCTTCGTCGATGATGGCCACGTCGATGACCTTCAGGCTGAACAGTTCCGTCTGGCTGCATAGGCTGCTGATGGTGCTGGCAAACACCCTGACGGGCGCCAACTTCTCGTAGATTTCTTTTCGGGAGGTGGCATCCCCGGTGACGTGCTTCATGAGCCGTGTCCGGAAGTCCGGGGCGCAGTTCAGTTCCTGCCCGATGCGGATATATTCCGGAGCAGGGTTGATGGCAGACAGCGTATGGCAGATTTCATCCACAGCCCGGTTGGTATAAGCCATGAGCAGGAGGGTCTTTTGCGGATGGTCCGACAAGAACTCTTCCACCATGGATTTCAGGGCCACCGACGTTTTTCCTGTCCCCGGCGGCCCGACAAGCAGGAAGTAATCCCGGGCCTGTTTGGCTTTCAGGACGATACGGTCTATTTCTTCATTCAGGTAATGCCGGTGGAGCCTTACGGACGGGTCGGTGGCCGGTGGCCGTATGCCCAACAGCAGCTCTTTCCGTTCCCGTGGGGCGGTGAGCAGGCTGAACAGTCCCGAATAGGCTTGGTTGAATGTGGCATCCATGTAGCCCGGTTCTACGGCATAAAGGCTGTCGGGGCGGAATACTTCGGCATTCCGCTGTTTGTAAGATAGTTTCAGCAGCATGCGTTCAGGATGGATTTCCTCTATGGTGCAACGGAAGAACTGTTTGTTCGTCACGTTGTCCCCTTCGTGGTTCCGTTCGTAGAGCATCACCATGTCACCCTGCCGGAAGTTCGGGAGGAAGTCTTCGCCATATTCCGGAAGTTGCAAGTCCAACCGCACGACGGCACCTTCCTCGTCGGGGACGGGATGCAGTTTCAGTCCGGTCAGGATGTTCCCGTTCTGTTGTTTGGTCTGCGTGTCGCAGCACCATGTTTCGGCGAACCCGCCCGGCGAGTCCGCCC
The DNA here is from genome assembly GCF_000205165.1 of Paraprevotella xylaniphila YIT 11841. Lineage (GTDB taxonomy): Bacteria > Bacteroidota > Bacteroidia > Bacteroidales > Bacteroidaceae > Paraprevotella > Paraprevotella xylaniphila. The sequence continues at coordinate 50,825 of NZ_GL883817.1, forward strand.
GGTCGTCCCCGACTTTGGCGCGGAATTGTTCGCGGGCGGTAAACGTCAGGAAGCGATGGAAATAATCGGCTTCCACTCCCCTCATGCCATGAAGCGGTGCCAGTATTTCCATCATGCGGGGGCGCAGGTAGCGGGTGTAGAGCCGGTCGGCACGTCCGTCCACGTTGAGCCGTTCTTCCGTCAGCTCCTCTATCAACGTGCGGGATTCCCCCCTTCTCAGGCGATGCTCTATGTGCAGGATGGCATTCCGCAGGGCCATGGCGCGGCGGATATGGCTGCGCGGCACGTCTACGGCATAAAGCCCGGGGTAGCGTGAATAGAAGAGGTAAGACTGTACCTGCTCACGCCTGCGGTCCAGGTTATAATACAGGATTTCTTTGTACAGGGCCATTTGCAGGCTGTGTTCTTCCTTCGGGCTGCGGTAGGGATATTCGTCCGCTTTTCCGCTTTTCAGTTCCACTAATTTGTCGGCGTTCCGGGTGAGCAGGTCCATACGCCCTTGCAACCCGAGGGCTTCGCAAAGGAAAGAAGGCTCCAGTTCCACTTCCGTTTGCCGGATGTCGATGCCTGCGGCGCTGAAACTGTTGCGTACGGTTTGCCGGATGTGGTGGAATTGCATTTCGCACCGGTTGAAGAAATCGCGGTCGATGTCCGGCAAGGTGGACCAGGCAAGAGGGGAGAACCGGAAAGAATTTTGCATGGAACGCAGGTAGAGTTTCGCTTCCGTCGTCCCGTCTGCGTTTTGGATAAATCGCTCATTCACGCAGTCGTCCAGAAACTGGTTGGCCGCATTTCCCAACTGTATGGCCGCAGAGCGTGCCGGAGGGGCGAATTTGTTCAACAAGTGGGTGTATGCCGAATACCCGTATGGCTTGATGCAGGCGCACAAGGCTGTAATGTCAATCAGGAAATCCGGGTCGAGAACTAACATCTCGGGTTTTAGGACGTAAGGATATGCGCCTTCCGCCTTTATGGCCTTGACCGATAAGAGATTGAGCTGTGCCCCTTCGTACAGTTGTCCGTTCAAGTCGGCGAACGTGCGGTCGGTTTCGTCGGCATATTCCACTTTCAACAGTTGTTCCGTGGGATGCGTGTGGTCTTTTCCATAAATGAAATGCTCGTCCCACCGGTGCACCGTTATCCGGATACGTTTGGCCTGCAGTACTTTTTCGGCAGGTGCGGGAGCGGGTCGCCAATGGCGGGGCAGGCGTTTTTGCACGTCCTCCGGGACATGGGTCTGGTAAAAAGCTGCCAATCCTTCGCAGACCGCTTTTAAGTCGTAGGCTTCATCCTCTCCGTTGGGCAGGAAAAGCCCTTTTTGTATTCGTCCTGCCCGTGCACGGAATACTTCCAACGGGTGGGGCGGATGGCCGGTTTGTTTGCAGAGCCAGTGCAGGCGTGCGGCCGTGTGGGTGAAATCCACCGGACTGTGGCGGGTCCGGTCTTTCAGCGCACGGAGCAACAGCGTGTCAAGGGCATGGTAACGTGCGGTATGGTCCATGTCCGGCTGCATGATGTTTCTGATTTCATCGAATATGTCCTGAATCTCTTCCGTCATGGGTTATGGCGTATTCTGTTTGGACTTGGCTTCCAGTTCTTCGGCACTCAGTACTTTGCTTTTGAATCCTCCGCGTGAATTCTTGCGCGACGGGGCGGGAGCGGCACCGGTCGTGCCGCCATGGACGGCAGCACGGTAGCGTTGCCAACGTTCACGGATGGAAGTCACGTAGCCGTAGGTCTCTTCTCCGCGCAGGTAACCGTAACGCACCACGGGGTCGTTATAATATTGCGGTTGGCTCAGGCGGAGGATGAAAGGAGCCACGTCGTTCCACAGGTGCGGGTTTTTGCCGTGCTTGCGTGCCAAGGCCATGGCGTCGCGGACGTGTCCCGTGCCTCCATTATAGGCCGCCAGGATAAAGTTTATACGTTCCGCCCTGCCGGGTATATCGCTGAATTTACGTTCGAGTTCACGGAGGTACCGGGCTGCCGCACTGATGTTCTTTTCGGGTTGGTGCATTTGGTCGGCGGGCAAGCCGAGATGTACGGCTGTCTCAGGCATGATCTGCATCAGTCCGCGTGCTCCGGCCCACGATACGGCTTCCGGGTCGAAACCGGACTCTTGGTAACATTGTGCGGCCATGAGCCGCCAGTCCCACCCGATGGCTTGGCTATGACGGATAAAATGGGTGTCGTACGGCGAGATGATGCCCTTGGCGCGATTCTGGAAGGGGGCACGGACACGGCGTTTTACACTTCCGCCGGGAGACAGGCGCAACTGTTCCCTTTTTTGCAAGAAAGACCGCGTCTCGGGTTTATACCATCCGTCCAAGGCTTCGGCCAGGAAGGGTGCATCCTTTCGTACGACCCATCCGGTTTTGGCTGCGGCCGTGCTGTCTGACAGGCACGACCGGACACCGGAGAATTGCAGTTCCATGTCTGTCATGTGGTTCTCCGGAATTTCCAACGCGATGAGGTCTGCCTCTCCTTTTTTCAGACGTTGGAAAAGTTCCGCCGTATCGCGTACGGCTTCCATACGGAGCTTGGCACCGATGGACACGGCAAAGTGTTCGGCCAATTCAAATTGCAGCCCGAATCCTTTTCCCTTATATTCATAATAGGTGTCGGGGCCGGATAGCGTGACGGCTATCAGCTCACCGGCTTCCTGTATCTGGTCTAAGTCATAAGCTGTTTCCTCACCTTCCTCTTCCGTAATACCCAAAGGGGATATTTTTTTCTCTTCTTTTTCTCCGCAGGATACGGCATTGAAGGACAGCAATAGGGAGGTTATGAGGCTGATTGACAGATAGGGTTTCCATAAGTCCGGTCTCCTTCTTTGTAACCGGGAACGGGTTTCCGTTCTGTTTCCGTTTGCACGGACTCTCATAAGGCTTGTCCGCTTTGTTCCAAACGGAGGCTGAGATGGTGAAGGATGTAGGTACGCATGATTTCGATAGCTTTTTCGTTTTCTCCTCCCTGGGGAATGATAAGGTCGGCATAGCGTTTGGTCGGTTCGATAAACTCCAGATGCATGGGTTTGAGTACGGCCCGATAGCGGTCCACCACCATTTGTACAGTTCTTCCCCGCTCCACGATGTCGCGTTCGATGACACGGATGAGGCGTTCGTCCGAATCTGCATCCACGAAAATCTTCAAGTCCATCAGGTCGCGGAGTTCTTTGTTGGACAAGGCGAGTATGCCCTCAATGAGAATTACCTTTTGCGGTTCCACGTGTATGGTCTCTTTGAGCCGGTTGCACTCCAAATAAGAATAAGTGGGTTGCTCAATGGCTTGTCCTGCCTTCAAGGTCTTGATATGCTGTATCAACAACTTCCAATCGAAAGCACAAGGGTGGTCGAAGTTGATTTTACGTCGCTCTTCCATCGGTATTCCTGTATTGTCGTTGTAATAGGAATCTTGTGGTATGAGGGCTACTTCGTGGGCGGGCAGGCTCTCTATGATTTTGCGTACGACTGTTGTTTTTCCGGAGCCCGTGCCTCCGGCTATTCCGATAATATACATGGGTATTCTGTTTTTGTATTAATATACATCCTCGTTCTCGGTGACTTCTTCCGATGTGAGCGGTTTGCGGTCCATAACCTTCCACACGTATGCGATGTAGGCCACGACAATGGGAAGGAGGAGAGACACGTAGGCCATGGTCTTTAGGGTGAATAGGCTGGAGCAGCTGTTTGCCAAGGTCAAAGAGCTTTGTAAATCCGCAGTGGAGGGATAGTAGGCTGTATGGTTATAACCGACACACAGGAGTAAGGATAATACGGTCAGTATGGTTCCTGCGCCTGTAAACCAAAAACCGTTGTGACAGGTGTGGCAGAAGATACCACGAATGAGGCCGAAAAGCACACCTGTCACACCTAAAAGGAACAAGACAAGCAATATCGGCATGTCTGTCAAATTGTGGAAATACTTGTATGGCTCCATGAAAATGATGCCGGTTTCCGGATGGACGGCAAAACCGTCTTTCAATAACGTGTGGACCACGAAAGCCAGGAAAAAAAGCAAGAATGGGATGCTGTCTCCCAATAACTGGCGGCGGCAACGTGGAATCAGCCCTGTGTCGCGAATGCTGCGGATGAAATAAAGGCAACCCAAAATACGAGCCAGAAAACAGACAGCCAGTCCCAACATGAGATTCCAAGGATTTGCCAAGGCATCCAAACCGTGCCATTCGTTACCCCAATGACTGATGACGGGATTTGTAGTTTCCGTCAGATTGGATTTGCAGACAAGGAAATCAGACCCGTTAAAGAATGTAGCTACGGCCACTCCAAGCAGAACCGGACCCATGACTCCGTTGAATACCAAAAAAGATTGGTAAGTACGTTTGCCTAACAGATTTCCTAATTTCGATTGGAATTCATAAGAAATGGCTTGTAGTACGAAACTGAAAAGTATGAGCATCCAGAGCCAATATGCCCCGCCGAAGCTTGTGCTGTAAAACAGAGGGAAAGAGGCAAAAAAAGCCCCTCCGAAAGTGACGAGCGTGGTAAATGTAAACTCCCATTTGCTGCCTGTCGCGTTCACCAATAAGGCGCGTTCCGTTTCATTCTTTCCCAAGCGGAATAACAATGAGTTGCCCCCTTGTACGAACAACAAGAAGACCAATAGCGCCCCTAACAGGGATATGATGAACCACCAATAATGCTGTAGAAAAATATAGGTAGATTCCATAGTTTTGATATTTGACAGTGACTAATCTTTTTATCGGTTACGCCCGGGATTCAGGCCCTTTTTGGATGGCTTTTACCATGATGCCTATCTCGGCAATGAATAAAATAGTGAAAATGGCCAGAAAGATGAAGAATGTCGTTTGTACCGTTCCTGCGGACAGGTTGGATATGGCGGCATTGACCGGTAACAAATCCTGGATGGCCCAAGGTTGTCGCCCGACCTCTGCTACGACCCAGCCGGCCTGGCTGGCTACGAAGGCGCAAGGAATGCTCCATAGGGCGATTCGGTGCAGCCATCTTTGTCCGTACAGTTTATTTTTCCATGACAGGAAAATAACCAAGGCGAAAAAAGCAAGGGAATACATCCCGAAACCTACCATAATCCGGAATGTCCAGAACGAAAGTCCTACATTCGGCACAAGGTCGTCAGGGTTTTGAATATAACCGTAACCGAAGTATGGCATGTTTTCTTCCAATGTGCGGCGGGACGCATCCATCTTATCTTGTTCGCCGTCCTTTTGAGCCTGCCGGAAATCCGATAAGGCCGCGATTGCCATTTTTCCTTTCGCTATCTTTTCTGTGGCGGACAGAGCCTTGGAACCGTCGTTTGTCGTATATCCTCCCGCTAGGATGTTGTGGATTCCCGGTACGTAACCGTCGGGATTCCGTGTGGCCAGAAAAGACAGCATGGTCGGGATTTTCCATTCGCCGACCACTGTTAACGGCTGTCTTGTCCCACCTTCGTAAAGCGCTTCCATGGCAGCCAGTTTCATCGGTTGGTATTGTGCGACCTGATAGGCGGATTTATCTCCGCTATATAGTGTCAACAGTGAGGCGGCCATACCTGTACATGCTGCAATTTTCATACTGGCCAAGGCGAATTCCTTCTCACGCCGTTTCAATAGGAACCAGGCACTAACTCCAATGACGAACACGGCTCCTACAATCCAACTGCTGAGTACCGTATGCAAGAATTTCATTACGGCTACAGGCGAAAAGGCTACGGCGAGGAAATCGACCATTTCATTGCGTACCGTTTCGGGGTTGAATACCATTCCTACGGGATATTGCATCCATGAATTGGCCACCAGAATCCACCAAGCAGACAAGGTGGCTCCCAGGCCGGTGAGCCATGTCGAAGCCAAATGGAACTTCTTGCCGACTTTGTCCCATCCGAAAAACATTACGGCTACGAAAGTGGCCTCCATAAAGAAGGCCACGATACCTTCAATAGCAAGCGGTGCTCCGAAGATATCACCTACGAACCAGGAATAGTTGCTCCAGTTCGTACCGAATTGGAATTCGAGAATCAGTCCGGTAGCTACTCCGATAGCGAAATTGATTCCGAACAGTTTCATCCAGAACCGGGCTGTCCTTTTCCAGAAATCATGACCGGAAATGACGTATCGTGTCTCCATAATTCCCATGATGACGGCCAGTCCCAACGTGAGCGGAACAAACAGCCAGTGGTACATTGCCGTCAGGGCGAATTGTGCCCTTGACCAGTCTATCATTGTCTCCATATTGTCTAACATAAGCCTTGTTTTTATTTCAAATTAAGGATGGATAGCTCTTCCTATCAGTTCGTTGCCTACATAGTCTTCCTTTTCTTCGGTCGATTTGCCTTTGAGGAAAGGCGGGAAGAAAAAAAGTTTCAGGATAAAGAACATGATGAAAAGTTTGATGAGAATCACGGCCCACAACGTGCGTCCCAGCGTCATGCTGCGGAAACCGTCGCGGTAAAATCTCCAAATACCGATGATTCCTTGTCTGATCATAATGGATGCATAAGTGTGATAAGGCAAAGGTAAGCAAAAAACAGTTGGAAGCGGGTGCCATGAACGGATTTTTTGCTAACTTTGGATGAAAATAATATAAAAGACGTTGTATTATTATGGTGAAACATATCGTATTATTTCAGTTGGCTTCTGAGATGGAAGCTGGGCGTAAGAAAAATGTGATGGACGCTTTTAAGAAAGGGATAGAGGCACTGCCTGCCAAAATCCCGTTTATCCGGAAGATTGAAGTCGGGTTGAATGCCAATCCGGAAGAACAGTTCGACATCGCGCTCTACAGCGAGTTCGACACGATGGACGACGTAAGGGCTTATGCGGTCCATCCGGCTCATTTGGCCGTAGCGGCTTTGCTGAAGGATTGCAAACAGAGCCGTTCGTGCGTGGATTATGAATGTGAGGTGGAATAGGAGTACGGTTTTGTGGGGCGGTGTTGCCTTGCTTTTATGTGGCGGCACTGCTTTTATGGCGGCTTTTCCACATTTCCGCCTGGCTCACTTGTTATGCCACATGTGGGCTGCATTTAGCGTGATGGTCATTGGCATCTGCTTTTGTATGGCCGTTGTCTTGAAACGGGATTACTTGTCTTCAACACACGCAGTTCTCATGTCTTTTTTTTGTGTGGGAATCTTGGAAATAGTATGTGCCCTATTGCAACTTGGCGGTCTTTTTCCTGTAATCAACCCTTACTATCACTTTACCGGTAGTTTTGACAATCCGGCTGTTTTTGCTATGTTCATGTCCTTTTGCTTGCCCATAGGTATGTATTTTACTGCAAGGTCAACTGCTGTTTGTCGTTTAGTCTGGGGTGTTTTGACTTTTTGTATGGGGGCTTTTTTAATATTGTCAGCTTCTCGCACAGGCATACTCGCAGGGATATGTTCCGCTTTTATCATGTGGATGCCTAAGTTGGGGGTGATAAAAGATTACAGGTTCAATCGAAAACGAATAATTCTTTTGTGGGTTGCTTTGGCTTTGTTGGCAGGAGTGTTGTATTGGTGTAAACAAGACTCGGCAGACGGACGGTTGTTGGCATGGAAAGTTTCTGCGAACATGATTGCCGACCGTCTGTTTTGGGGATGGGGAAACAATGGTTTTGATGCTTTCTATATGCCGTATCAGGCCGATTATTTTATGCGGAATCCTGAATCTTCTTTTCTTTTGTTGGCAGATAACCTTTCTCATCCGTTTAATGAATTCTTGTGGTTTACCGTTCAATATGGTATTGCGGGCTTAATGCTTTTATTGCTGATGTTGGGGTGGATTTTGAAGAACGTTTTTAAAGGTTGTGATAAGCAGAAGAAACTTTGGGTAAGTTTGTATTTCGCTCTTGCCATTTGGGCGATGTTTTCTTATCCTTTCCATATCCCTTTTGTTTGGCTTGTCATGGCTTATCTTCTATCAGTTAGTCTTTTCCCGGTGTTTGCACGGTTCCGTTTTGTCAGGCCATTGGCTTTTTGTGCTTTGCTTGTTGCTTTTCTTTATTCTGTTCCCATGGCCGTGTCATATAAAAATGAGGTGCATTGGGTTAAGGTGCAAGAGAAAGCCTTGATGGGAGAAACTTTGGATATGTTACCACAATATGCCGAATTATATAAGGATTTGAAAGATGACGGAGCTTTCTTGTATAATTATGGTGCAGAACTTCATTTTGCAAGACATTATAATGAAGCACTGAAAATACTTCAAGAGTGCGCCAGTAAATATAATGATTATAATGTGCAGATGCTCATGGCAAGCTGTTACCAACATTTAGGGCAGCCTCAAATGGCTATTGAAAAATATAGGTATGCCAACAGGATGGTGCCTAACCGCTTTTTACCTTTATACCATGAGATGCGGATTTATAGGGAAAACGGGGATAGTGTAAATGCTTGTGAAGTGGCGAGAACAATTATGAATAAGCCTGTTAAAATTAAGAAATCCGCAGCGGTGAAAAGGATTATCCAAGAAGCTAATGAATGTTTGGACCATTATACGGAACGAGTTATGAGGCGGTAGAATTTTACGGTGGATTCCTCTTGTCTCGTATTGCATCCCCTTCCAGAAGTTTTCCCAAGAGGTTTTGCAAAAACATCCTTCAGCCTATAACTTCAAATTAACATGTACCCTGAAGGATGAAGGCTGTTTTGTAATCTTAGAGGTAGACAAATAGTGTCTGTTTGTTGTGTTATAAAACATGTTTATTGATTTTATTTAAAAAATATTTTGTAAATGCAGGCGGAATACCTATATTTGCAACAACCCATAGATAAAAGTTGGTAAGGCTTTTATAGGGTAAAGTATAAACCATTTTAAATTGTGTATTATGAGAAAAACGTTTTATGTGTCAGTCGCAGCAATCGCAATTGCATCAGGTTTGTTTTATTTGGGTAGTTGTACTGCCGATTATGAAGAGCCGGGATTATCCAGTTTGGATATCGAAGACCAAATCATGAGGGGAAAACGGTTAGGGCCGGAAGTAGGAGGAAACCCTGATGCTGATATTCCGGTGAATAAGGACGAGTGTGCTCTTTATGCTTTAGTGTCCTTGAAACACAAGACTCCGGAAGGTTGGACTAATTCAGGGACAACGGCAGAAAACTATTATAATCAATTATATAAATACGCTCATGATAATTATGATTATCAAGGAGGTCGAATGGATCCGTCTGTGATGTTGAATGTGGGAATTCATTTTGGTTTGTTGCAAGGAGGAAAGACGTTTAGCAAGGATAATACGGCATCGGATTTTTTTAAGGATCCTGGAAAAACGAAAGTAAGAACAGTGAATTTTGCGAATCATACCGGAAAATTTATAAGATATAATCCGAAGGGAGATACCGTGACGTATAGCGATAGCGAAGGTGTAAAAACTGTTCCGGCAAGTACGGTTGTTTCTGTTTATTATTAAAATCCATGTTGCAAATGCGTGTGACTAATTTCCTGTCTGTATTTGTAGTTTTGTTCTTTCGGACAATTTTAACGGTCTGTGCCGGAGGGGTATTTACGGACGGCCATTTTCAATATATGGTAGAAGACTATGTATATGATGGGGATTCTGCTGTGTATATAGTGGGAATGGAAGACTCTTTGCGTACGGCAACAATTTTGGTACTGCCCGGTTCGATTGTGCATAACGGTTATGAGTATCGTGTGACGGGAGTGGGGGAGAATGCTTTTGCCCGAAATGGATGTGTGGAACAAGTGGTTATCGGAGAGGGAATAGAGGCTATATATGATTATGCTTTTTTTGATTCTCCCTTACTTCAGAGCATAGTGATATCCAGTACCGTAGATTATATAAGTAGCAGTGCTTTTGGATTTTGTCCCAATTTGCGTTCAATCAGTGTAGACCGTAGGAATGAAATTTTTAGTTCACCTGAAGGTTGTAATGTCATTGTGGATGAAAAAAATAAGGAACTCGTTCTTGGTTGCCGTACTTCTGTTATTCCCAAAGGGATAGAGTGTATTGGCGAATCTGCTTTTTATGGTTGTTTGGGTATGGAAGAATTGTCTGTTCCGGAAGGGGTTGTTGAGATTGGCAGTGGGGCTTTCAGTGGTTGTGCTGGTTTGAAATCTGTTGTGTTGCCACATACTCTTGAAAGGATAGGGAATTTTGCCTTTTGGGGGTGTGCTCAAATGAAGTCTTTGCATATTCCTTCTAAGGTTTCTTCCATACAAGCACCCTTGTTTGGAAAATGTTGGATGTTAGACACAATCGAAGTTGATACGTTGAATCCGGTTTATGATTCACGGTATGGTTGCAATGCAATCGTGGAAACTGCAAGCGATAAGATTATTTCCGGATGTGGAAATTCACGTATAGTGGAGGGCGTAAAGGAAATAGGAGAGGCTGCATTTGTTCATAGTTCACTTCGTACGGTAGAAATTCCCAAAACGGTAACTTTAATAGGTGAACGTGCTTTTGCTTGTTGTATATTTTGTATCTCAATGGAAGTGGATGTGCAGAATCCGGTATACGACTCCAGACAGGGATGCAATGCTGTTATAGAAACGGCGACAGGAAAAGTTGTGGTTGGATGTGCTAAAACGAATTTTGTCAACGGAGTGGGCGAAATCGGTGCGTATGCTTTTACAGGGATGTACATGCCTCCGTACTTTATTATTCCTGAAGGTATCCGTAAGATAGGGAATAGTGCTTTTAGTTTCTGTGAAGGACTTGATTGGGTTCTTGTTCCCAACTCGGTAGAAGAAATTGGAACTTCTGCTTTTCATTCAAGTTCTTTGAGGCAGGTGTATTGGAATGCTTCTATGGATGAAATACCTGAAAGTTCTTTTTCGGATTGCAAGAATTTGTATGCCATAGCATTCTCGAAAGAAATAAAGTCTGTCGGGGCATATGCATTTAGACATTGTTCAGATTTGTTTTGTATGTCGTTTTCAGAAGGTGTGGAATATATTGGTTATAAAGCATTTGAAGGTAGCCCATGCGAGGAGAATATCAAAAAAAAATATTCTTCGGCATTGTCATCCGATTATGGACAACCTCAAAGGAGTATTCGTGAGAGATTATATGAAAATTAACAAGTTTCTTTGTGTGACAGCTTCTTGTATATTGAAGTGATGTTATTTCTGTTTTTTATTGAACATAGTTGCCTATGCAGAGGTTTTTGTTCCTTTTCTTTGTCGTATGCTTTTCTTTGTCAGCGAAAGCAGATAAAGGGAATGGTTTTGTAGAGGGTATATTTCAATATGCCATAGAGGTGGACAGGATTTCCGGAGATACGACGGTGGCCGTGTCGAGCATAGACCGCAGAAACCTGACAACTCCGTTTTTCCAAGGAAAGGAACTCAGGATTCCGGGAGTGGTTGTTCATAATGGAAAGACATATCGTGTGACTGCGATAGGCCGGTGGGCTTTTACGCGGTGCGATGATATTGAAAGTTTGATTATAGGTGAGGGGGTAGAAGAAGTACGTGAATATGCTTTTGAGGGTTGTACCCAATTACGTTCGGTTTCTTTTCCCAGTACCCTGCAATGGTTGGACAATCTTCCGTTTACCGGCTGTTATAATTTGTGTGAAATCAGGGTGGACGAGGGGAATCCTAAGTTTGATTCCCGTGTGAATTGCAATGCCCTCATAGAGACAGGGGAAAACAAGATAGTCCTTGGAGGCAAGAACACAGTCTTTCCCAAAGGGATAAAATTTATCGGGGAAGGTGCGTTTGCCGACCGTGTGGGATTGGAGAATATGGTGATTCCGGAGGGGATTGTAGAGATTGAAAAAGGAGCATTCTTTAATTGCATTAATTTGAAATCCATCTCATTGCCCCACAGCCTTTAGGTGCTTAGGGATGTGTTCCGTGCAAACGCTTTGTTGGCAAGGCCATTTACAGGAAATCGAAAGTTATGTCTTTTCGGATTGCCGGGAACTGTATATCATCTCAATACCCGAAGGAACGAAAAGGATTGGTTCAGGGGCATTCAATGAATGCCATAACCTGCGTTATGTATCGTTGCCAACCAGTTTGGATTACATTGACGACTGTGCTTTTAAAGGCTGTCCTTGCGAAGAATTGGTTAGGAAAAATCATGTTCCGGTCTTGTCGTCTGATGATAGGCAACGATAACTTCTTCGTAATTTTCTTGCGAATTTGTTGCTTATTTGCGGATAATAGTTTAACTTTGCCATAAACAAAAGAGAAAATGAAGAATATTGCAACACGCCACCATCATCATCCTAACGGTTAGAAATCGGTAGGCTGTCCCGCGTGTGCCAATGGAAGGATAGAAATGAAGGCTTGCCGATATGAACGGTGAGCCTTTTTTGATAGTTTAAGAATACATTATTGAAAAAACAGATATGCTTAGAATTGCAGTACAGTCGAAAGGACGTCTTTACGAAGACACCATGGCGCTCCTGGCGGAGGCCGACATCAAAGTGAGTTCATCCAAGCGCACCTTGTTGGTGCAGTCTTCCAATTTCCCCGTCGAGGTGCTTTACCTGCGCGACGACGATATTCCGCAGTCCGTGGCAGGAGGAGTGGCCGACTTGGGTATCGTGGGTGAAAATGAATTTGTGGAAAGAGAGGAGGATGCCGTGGTGGTACGCCGTCTGGGCTTCAGCAAGTGCCGCCTTTCGTTGGCCATACCCAAGGCTGTGGATTATTCCGGCCTTTCTTGGTTCGAAGGCAAGAAGATAGCCACTTCCTATCCCAATATCCTGAAAAAATTCATGAAGGAAAACGGGGTGGAGGCTGACATCCATGTCATTACCGGTTCTGTGGAAATCGCGCCCGGAATCGGGTTGGCCGACGGTATTTTCGATATCGTAAGCTCCGGTTCCACCTTGGTTAGCAATAACTTGCAGGAGGTGGCCGTCGTCATGAAGAGCGAGGCGTTGCTCATCGCCAACCGGAATATGGACGATGCCAAGAAGGCGATTTTGGACGAATTGCTGTTCCGCATTGAGGCGGTAAAGAGTGCGGAAGACAAGAAATACGTCCTGATGAACGTGCCGTCGGACAAGGTGAAAGATGTCGTGTCCGTATTGCCCGGAGCCAAAAGCCCCACGGTGATGCCTTTGGCGCAGGAAGGGTGGAGCAGCGTGCACACCGTCATCGACGAGTCCCGCTTTTGGGAGATTATTTCCAAGCTGAAGGAACTGGGAGCACAGGGCATTCTGGTTGTTCCCGTAGAGAAGATGATTCTTTGAGCCGGACAGGTCGGCATTTTCATATCAAAAAGAGGAGGACAGCAAATGAATGTGATAAGATATCCGCAAAAAGAAGAATGGGACGAACTGTTGAAACGTCCCGTAATGAACGTGGACACGTTGCGTGAAACCGTATGCCGGGTGTTGGACGACGTGAAGACGGGTGGCGACCGCGCCGTCATGGCCTACGAAAAGCAGTTCGACCATGTGGAACTGGAGTGTCTGGCCGTCACGGAAGAAGAAATGGACGAGGCCGAACGTCTGGTGTCGCCCGAACTGAAAGATGCTTTGCGCCTGGCGCACGAAAATATAGGGAAGTTCCACGCTTCCCAACGCTTTGAAACGACGAAAGTGGAAGTCCGTCCCGGGGTGACCTGTTGGCAGAAAGCCGTTCCCATAGAACGGGTGGGGCTTTACATTCCCGGAGGGACGGCACCGCTTTTCTCCACGGTGCTGATGCTGGCCACACCGGCCAAGATTGCCGGATGCCGTGAAATCGTGCTCTGCACGCCGCCGGGACGTGACGGCAAGGTGCATCCCGCCATCCTTTGCGCAGCCCGTGTGGCCGGAGTGAACCGCATTTTCAAGGCAGGCGGCGTGCAGGCCATCGGTGCCATGGCCTACGGTACGGAAAGCGTGCCCAAGGTGTATAAGATATTCGGCCCCGGCAACCAGTATGTCATGGCGGCCAAACAACAGGTGTCGCTTCACGACGTAGCCATCGACATGCCCGCCGGACCTTCGGAGGTGGCGGTATTGGCCGATGCCGGTTCCAATCCGGTGTTCGTGGCGGCCGACTTGCTTTCGCAGGCCGAGCACGGCGTGGACAGCCAAGTCTTGTTGGTGACGACCGACGAAGCCTTGGTCGGCAAGGTACAGGACGAAGTGGAACGCCAGTTGGCCGCCCTTCCGCGCAAGGAAATCGCGGAGCAGGCATTGGCCCACAGCAAGCTCGTCGTGGTGCGCGACATGGACGAGGCAATGGAACTGACCAACCGTTACGCGCCCGAGCACCTGATTATCGAAACGGCCGATTACTTGCAGGCCGCCGAACGGGTGGTCAATGCAGGCAGCGTGTTCCTCGGTTCTTATACGCCGGAGAGTGCGGGGGATTATGCTTCGGGCACGAACCATACGTTGCCCACCAACGGTTATGCCACGGCTTACAGCGGTGTCAACTTGGACAGCTACCACCGTAAGATCACATTTCAGGAACTCACGCCGCAGGGTATCCGTGACATCGGTCCGGCAGTGGAACTCATGGCGGCGGGCGAGCATCTCGATGCACACCGTAACGCCATGACCGTAAGATTGGAATCCATTAAAACCGAAATGAAATGAGCATGAAACCTTTGCAAGAATTAGTGCGCCCGAACATCTGGGCGTTGAAGCCGTACAGTTCGGCCCGTGACGAATACAAGGGTGCGGCGGCTTCCGTCTTTCTCGATGCGAACGAGAATCCTTACAATGCCCCGTACAACCGCTATCCCGACCCTTTGCAATTGGAGGTGAAAGAGATGTTGGCTCCCGTCAAAGGCGTGAAGCCCGGACAAATCTTTCTCGGTAACGGCAGTGACGAAGCCATCGACTTGGCATTCCGTATATTCTGCGAACCGAAAACGGACAACGTGGTGGCGATAGCCCCTACTTACGGTATGTATAAAGTGTGTGCGGACATCAACGACGTGGCCTATCGCCCCGTCTTGTTGGACGACGGTTTCCGGTTGGATGCGGATAAATTATTGGCCGTTGCGGACGAACACACGAAGTTGGTATTCCTTTGTTCGCCGAACAACCCTTCGGGAAACGACTTGGAACGGGAGGAAATCGTCAAGGTGCTTGAGCGTTTTCCGGGGATGGTGGTCATCGATGAGGCATACGCCGACTTTTCCGGACAGAAGCCGTTCCGTGAAGATTTGGAGGCATATCCGAACCTCATCGTGCTCAACACGTTTTCCAAGGCATGGGGGAGCGCGGCCATCCGCTTGGGCATGGCCTTTGCCTCAGAAGAGGTCATCTCCTTATTTAATAAGGTGAAGTACCCTTACAACGTGAACCAACTGACCCAACGTCAGGCCGTGGAGATATTGAAGAAGCGTTTCGATGTGGACAAGTGGGTGAAGACGTTGCTGCGCGAACGCGGGCAGGTCATGGCGGCCTTTGCCGAACTGGATATCTGCGAGAAGATTTATCCGACGAATGCCAATTTCTTTCTGGCGAAAGTCAAAGGAGCCGATGCGATATACGCCTATTTGGTGAAAAACGGCATTATCGTGCGCAACCGTTCGAGGGTGGAACTTTGCGGCGACTGCCTGCGCGTGACCATCGGTACGCCGCAGGAGGACAACAGTCTGTTGGGCGCGTTGCGTTCTTACAAACCGGAGACGATAAAATGAACATCATGAAAAAAGCCTTGTTTATAGACCGCGACGGCACTTTGATAAAAGAGCCGGCGGACGAGCAGATAGACGCGTTCGAGAAATTGGAGTTCGTGCCGGGTGTGATGCGCAATCTGGCATTTATCCGCCAGAAACTGGATTACGAGTTTGTCATGGTGTCCAACCAAGACGGGTTGGGCACGGATGCCTTCCCCGAAGATACCTTTTGGCCGGTGCACAATCTGATGATGCGTACCTTGGAGGGAGAAGGCGTGACGTTCGATGACGTGTTGATAGACCGCAGTTTCCCAGAAGAAAATTTGCCCACGCGCAAGCCGGGTACGGCCATGTTAGGACGTTACACTTCGGGCGGTTACGACATGGATGCCTGTTGGGTCATCGGCGACCGCGAGACGGACGCGCAGTTGGCCCTGAACCTCGGTTGCCGTGCCTTGATCCTGAAGGAGAAGGACGAGGATTCTTTTTCGGACGAGCGCATCCGTTACGTGGACAGTTGGGACCGCATTGCCGAAATCCTTTTTGCCGGAGAACGTAAAGCCCGTGTGCACCGCACGACCAAGGAGACCGACATCGAGGTACGCTTGGATTTGGACGGCAGCGGCCGGTGTGATATCCGTACGGGATTGGGATTCTTCGACCACATGTTGGAGCAGATCGGCAAGCATGGCGGAATGGATTTGTATATCCGCACGGAAGGGGACTTGCAGGTGGACGAACACCACACGATAGAGGATACGGCCCTGGCTTTGGGTGAGTGCCTGTTGCGTGCTTTGGGCGACAAGCGCGGCATCGAGCGTTACGGTTATTGTCTGCCCATGGACGACTGCCTGTGCAGCGTGGCTCTCGATTTCGGCGGACGGCCTTGGTTGGTGTGGGATGCCGAATTCCGTCGCGAGAAAGTGGGCGACGTGCCTACCGAGATGTTCTTCCACTTCTTCAAGAGCCTGAGCGACGCGGCGCGGATGAACTTGAACATCAAGGCCGAAGGCGTGAACGAGCACCATAAGATAGAGGGGATTTTCAAGGCTTTGGCCCGGAGCCTGAAGATGGCGGTAAGGCGCGACATCTATCATTACGAGCTGCCTTCGAGCAAGGGAGTCCTTTGACGTGAAGTTAGTATCCTTTACAGAAAGGACGGGGTTGCGGAAGGTGTGACGCTGTCCTGCTGAGAACGGAAAATCGTTTGGCGCAGAACGGAAAATCAATCGGCTGAGATTGATTTTCCGTTCTGCGGTTGTTTTTGTGAGTTTGTATAGTGTTGGTTATGAATGTGTTATTGGTTGATGGATTTTTCTTGGAGAGGAAGCAGGTGCTATTGGTTTTTGTTGACAAAATCAAAAAGTTCAGATAAAAAGTCCCCAAACGTAGTGGTTTGTTGAGTTATTTATGTATTTTTGTATCATCTTGTGAATTAACCTAATAAAATAAATCCCATGAAAAAGAAACAGATTTTGTTTTTTGCTTGCTGCTTGGCTTTAGGAAGCAGCACAATGGATTTGTGTGCCCAACGGACGATGGACAAACTGGGACGCGGACTTGTGGCCACTGTCACCCAAAGCGGAAGTGGAAACTTCGTGAGCTGGCGTGTGCTGGGCGAGGAGTACTACGATGTGGCTTACAACCTTTATGCCGACGGTGAGTTGGTGGCCAAAGGGCTGTCTGCGAGTAACTATGTCCATACGGGAGGAACGGCCGAAACCCGATATACGGTGGCTCCCGTGGTGAAAGGCAAGGAAGGGGAACAGTGTGCCCCCGTCAAACGTTTCAAGGAATACAGTTTCTATTCCCTTACGGGGCAGAATACAGGTTTCCTCAGAGTGCCGGGCGCGGAAATGAAAGGACGTAACGGTGAGGATTTGACAGAAGACTATATGTTCAACGACGCCGTGTTGGCCGATGTCGATGGCGACGGGATGCCGGAGATTATCGCCAAGCGTCTTTATACGGGTACTCCCGGAGTGGCGGACGTGGCCAACACTTCGGCTTACAACCGCATCGAGGTGTACAACGTCAAGGGAGAGCGGCTGTGGTACATCGACATCGGCCCGAACATGCAGTCGGGACCCGATGAACAGTTCGATGCCGTAGCTTTCGACTGGGACGGTGACGGCAAGGCTGAAGTATTGATGCGTGGAGCTGACAACATGATTGTCCATCATCCGGACGGTACGGTCACGGAGGTGGGCAATATGTCCCATGATATCCGTAGGATTAACAATACCGAATATTCCATGCCCGATAATGAATATTTGCTCTACATGGAGGGAGCCACGGGCAAGTTGTACGAAATCGGGGAAAACGGCGAGAAATGGATGCCTTACCCTTGCAAACGGCTAGAACCGGGTGAGACGGACTGGACGGCAGCCTGGGGCGACGGCACGGGGCATCGTGCCACCAAACACTATTTCGGTGCGCCTTATCTGGACGGTAGGCATCCTTCCATTTTCGTCGGACGCGGTTGCTACACGCGTCACAAGTTTTATACTTTCGACGTAGACCCTGCTACGCATAAGCTGACGGAACGTTGGAATTGGGTATGTAGTGTGGGAGGTCCGTGGTTCGGACAAGGTTACCACAACTTCGGCGTGGCCGATGTGGACATGGACGGACGGGATGAAATCGTGTTCGGTTCAATGATAATCGATGATAATGGAAAGGGATTGAGTACTACCGGCCTCGGGCATGGCGACGCCCAACATTGTACCGATTTGGATCCTTACCGCTTCGGACAGGAGATGTTTGCCTGCAACGAAAGTTCCCCGGCCATGAACTACCGGAATGCCACCACGTCGGAACTGTATTACCGTTTGCAAAGTACCAGTGACGACGGGCGTGCGTTGGCCGGCAAGTTCTATAAGGATTATCCGGGTTGCCAAGGGGCAAGCAGCCAGTCGGGTGTCATCAGCCTCACGGCAGACAAGCCGTTGCCCGACGTGGCGGGGTGGGACTTGAATTTCCGTATCTATTGGGATGGTGACCTGTGCAGCGAGGTGCTCAACAGCCCGGGAACGGAACGCCAACCCAAGATTGACAAGCCTGGTGTGGGGCGCATCTTCTTGGGGAATGGTGCGATGAATAACTGGAGCAAAAACAACGCATGCGCCACGGGCGACCTCTTCGGAGACTGGCGTGAGGAACTGCTCGTGCGCGACGGGAAAGACTTGTTGGTTTATACGACCAACTACCCGACGGAATTCCGTATCCCTACCCTTTGGCACGACCATCAATACCGGCAGGGCATGGTGTGGGAAACCATCGGTTACAACCAGCCTCCCCACTTGAGTTATTTCTTGGGCGAGCTGGAGGGCATCACCGTGGCTCCGCCGCCGCTCACCACGGAAGGGCGTACACAGGTTGCGAACGGAGGCAGTATCACTACGGCACACAACGGTAGCCAGATGCTTGTGTTCGACAATGCGGACATGTCGGTATCCGTGGAGCCGGGTGCCGAACCGTGGGTGGCCATATTCAACGTACCTTCGTGGGTGCAGGGCACGGCATCGAGCGATTGTGCCACGAAAGACGTGCCTATCGATTATGACTATTATACTTGTACGGTGACGGGAAGCGGGTTCAGTGGAGCCACACGCGTGGTCAAGCTGGGGGAAGGCACGTTGGTGCTGCCGGACGTGGAGATGACCCATGGCGGCAATACGGATGTATGGAACGGGACGCTCGTTTTCAACGGGACGATGAAGCAGTCTTCCCTTTGGCTCAACCGCCATACGTCGCTCCGTTCTTCCGGTACTTTCCGTAGCATCAAGGCGGACTATGGTGCCACGGTCTATCCGGGTGGTGACGGACAGGCCGGAACCCTTACGACGGACTCCGTGACGTTGGGTTTCGGTTCGCGCGTGGTCTTTGATTTGAAGAATGACTTTACTTCCGACCGTCTCGATACGAAGGTGCTTACCGTCGAGACGAAGTCGTGGAAATACGGGCCGAAGTATTTGGCGCCGGTGTTTGAGTTCCGGGGCGAAGAAGTGCAGCCCGGACGGTATCCGATAGGTACGGCAGCTACGGTCAAGGGGGATTTTTCCAGTATCCTCATCGAGGGTATCAGTTCGCAAATGAGTGCCAGGTTGGTGCTGGAGGATGGGATGCTTTACCTTTCCCTAAGCGATGTGCGTGCGGCATCCGATGTGGTTTGGAACGGTTTGAACAGCAATATTTGGGACTTTGGCCAAAGCGAGAATTTCACCTTGGCAGAGGAATCCGATCCCGTATTTTTTGTGACGGGTGACAGGGTTCTGTTCGACGATACGGCTGAACGCAAGAATGTGAGCCTTTCCGGCAGTATCGAAGCCGAAAGCGTCACTGTGGACAATAGTAAGAGTTATGTTTTCAACGGGAATGGTTTTCTGGCAGGGCATACGGCATTGGTGAAACGTGGCAGTGGCGTGTTGGCCATCAGCAATGACAATACGTATACAGGCGGTACGCGCATCAGTGGCGGCACGGTATCGGTGAATATGTTGAGCAACTCCACACGGGCTTACGGAGGTCTGGGCGGAGTGGTAGAATCGGCCGACCTCTTTGTCATAGAGAACGGCGCCACGTTGCGGACGACAGAGACTGTCACCCAAGGCTCTCCCATGAAGATGGAAGGCAAAGACGGGGGATGCGTCGAAAACCTCAAGGATTTCATCGTCGAAACCCCAGTGGAGGGTACGTTACTCACCAAAAAAGGAGACGGATGGATGAAACTGAACATGGCCAATCCCTCGTTGGAACGTCTTGCCATCAACGGTGGAACCGTACAGTGCGTGGCTTGCGACAGGCCTGCACAGACGGTAGAATTCATATCCGGTACGTTGTATGAAAATACAGGTTCAAGTTATGCCATCCATGTGCCGGAAGGCGGTAATGGTACGTGGTCATTGGCCAACCGTTCCACTTATACCAATAAGATTACGGGCGAAGGTACGCTTACGATATATTGTGCAGTGGAACATGGTAACGGTTGGTTTGCCACACGTACGCCGGTGGCCGTCAATTTGAGCCTGTTTACAGGGACAATCAATGCCACGGCCGACATGGCCGACAGCTATCCGCGTTTTACGCTCAATACGTCTTCGGGTATGCCGGACGGTACGCTTAACATAACTGCAGGCGTGACGGTGCAAAACACGGGGCGGACTTTCCGTATTGGGAAATTGGCCGGAAAGGGCACGTTGGGCGGTTATGCCTCTTTTGCCAATGACGGTGCCACGGGTGTCAACACGTGGCAGGTGGGATGTGACGATGATTTCGCTTGGGCCGGAACCGTGACAGCCAATTCTAAGTTCGAGAAAGTGGGCAGCGGCAAGATGACGGTCAGCGGAGTATGGGACAATACGGGCGAAGTGGCCGTGAAGGAAGGCACGCTTTGCCTGAATGACCGTTCGGCAGAAAATGCCATGTTGGGAAGCGGAGAACTCTCGGTTGAGGACGGTGCGGTTTTGTGTGGCATGGGTAAATTGGGCAATGCTTCGGTCACGGTGGAACGTGGCGGACGCTTGTATTCCGGAACGCGTGAGGGGGCTTCTTCTGGAACGTTGGATTTCTCAGGCAAGAGGCTCACGGTAAGTACCGGTGGGGAGGTGCTGTTCAATGTAGCTTCCAAGGTACGCTGTACGACCTTGGAAGGAATAAGCTCGTTCTCCCTGCGTGGTACGCTGAAAGTGTCGGTACGTGAAGGGCTCGAACTGGAAGCCGGTGATGAGTTCCAACTGTGGGTCGCAAACCGGACGGCACTTTCATCTGCCTGCACGTTGGATTTGGATAGCCCCGGAGAGGGTTTGGAATGGGATACTTCTGCATTGGAGAACGGAATCTTGAAGGTGAAAACTGCGACGGGTATTACGGGGGTGGTTTCTGGTGAACCGGTAGATTGCGTGGTTTATACGTTGGATGGAGCACGTGCGGGGAGTTTTACCTGCATGCCGTCGGAGGTCGGGGAGTATATGGAAAGGAATGGATTCAGGTCTGGTATGTACATGGTTAAGATGACCCAAGGTCAGCGGACGGAGAGCCGTAAGGTAACTATCGACTGACAGGCCATGCCGCACGGCCTTCAGCTGTGCGGCATAGCATTCTTTAACATAGAATTAAGGAAAATATGCTGTAATGATTACAAATATGAACGTTTTTATCCGTATCTTTGAATCGTTAGAAACATTATAGGTTTAAATTCAAAATTTAAAAAAGTTATGGGAAAGAGTATTAAGGGTACACGTACGGAAAAGAACCTGATGGTTTCTTTTGCCGGAGAGTCTCAGGCCAGAATGAGATACACTTACTTTGCCAGTGCGGCAAAGAAAGAGGGTTATGAACAGATTGCAGCTATATTTACGGAAACGGCCGATCAGGAAAAAGAGCATGCAAAACGTATGTTCAAGTGGTTGGAAGGCGGCATGGTAGAGATTACGGCCAGTTATCCGGCCGGTGTCATCGGAACCACCATGGAGAACCTGAAGGCTGCGGCTGCCGGAGAACACGAAGAGTGGTCATTGGATTATCCTAAGTTTGCGGACATTGCAGACGAAGAAGGTTTTCCTGCCATTGCTGCGATGTACCGTATGATTTCTGTGGCGGAAAAAGGCCACGAAGAGCGTTACCTGGCATTGTTGAAGAACCTGGAGGAATTCAAGGTGTTCGTGAAGGACGGAGAGACGGTATGGCAGTGCCGCAACTGCGGTTATATCCATGTGGGTAAAGAAGCTCCGCAGATCTGTCCGGCTTGCTTGCATCCGCAGGCTTACTTCGAAGTGAAGAAGGAGAACTATTGATCGTTTGCCGTATTTTTACGGTGGACGAAGGCGGCTTTCCGGTTCTTTCCTGATAAATGGGTTCAGGGAAGAACCGGATTTTTTATGAAAGGGGATTTTAACATACCTTGCTATTTGGGGTTATTTTTAAGTTTTTAAAAGGGTGTTATTGCTCTTATAATGCAAAGCGGTTTTTGTTCTTCTGAAAAATGGGTAAAAGGAACATCTATTATAAAGAGGTTTGTTGAGGACACGATTTTAATTCGTTTCTTTGCAATCAACAACAAGGAAACATTATGATACCAGACGAGAAAACCATCAAATCACGCAGTATGAGCGTTTACAAGACATTGTCGAATGCATTGCGCTGCACGTTCGACGAGTTACAAAACCAATGTAAGTTAGGAACTACGGAATTATGTCTGAGCATTGCCCGGCTGATGCAGGAGCATAAGATTAGGCAAGAGCGCGAAGGAGATAATGTGTATTACATGTTGGCTTATTGAGTAAGCTTGACCTAATAGGTAAAGAATAAAGGGGATGTTAAGCATCCCCTTTATTCTTTCTATATGGACAGTTCTGATTACTTGTTCAGAGCCAAAGCCACATTTACGGCACAAGCTACCGTACAACCTACCATCGGGTTGTTGCCGATACCCAGGAAGCCCATCATTTCCACGTGGGCGGGAACGGATGAAGAGCCTGCAAACTGAGCGTCTGAGTGCATACGGCCGAGCGTATCCGTCATACCGTAAGAAGCCGGTCCGGCAGCCATGTTGTCCGGATGCAAGGTACGGCCTGTACCGCCACCTGAAGCTACTGAGAAGTAGGGCTTGCCTGCCAATACGCGTTCTTTCTTGTACGTACCGGCTACGGGGTGTTGGAAGCGGGTCGGGTTGGTAGAGTTACCCGTAATGGATACGTCTACGTTTTCCTTCCACAAGATCGCCACACCTTCGCGCACATCGTCTGCACCGTAGCATTTTACTTTAGCACGAGGACCGTCTGAGTATGCGGTTTCCTTCACTACGTTCAGTTCGCCCGTGTAGTAGTCGAACTTCGTCTGTACGTAGGTAAAGCCGTTGATACGTGAGATAATCATGGCGGCATCCTTGCCCAAGCCGTTCAAGATGCAACGCAACGGGTTCTTACGAACTTTGTTGGCCATTTCGGCAATCTTGATGGCACCTTCGGCAGCAGCGAAAGATTCGTGGCCGGCCAAGAAGGCGAAACACTGCGTCTCTTCGCGGAGCAGACGGGCTGCCAAGTTTCCGTGTCCGATACCTACTTTACGGTCGTCGGCCACAGAACCCGGAATACAGAAAGCCTGCAAGCCGATACCGATAGCTTCGGCAGCGTCGGCTGCGTTCTTGCATCCTTTCTTCAATGCGATGGCAGAACCTACCACGTAAGCCCACTTTGCATTTTCGAAACAAATCATTTGGGTTTCTTCGCAAGTCTTGTAAGGATCCAAACCAGCTTCTTCACAGATTTTGTTAGCCTCTTCAATATCTTTGATACCGTTTTCGTTCAATGCAGCCAAAATCTGCTTGATGCGACGGTCCTGACTTTCAAATTTCACTTCTCTAATCATAATCTGGTTCCTCCTTATTATTCTTTACGTGGGTCAATAGATTTAACGATTCCCTGTTCCGGTTTTGTACGGCCGTATGTACCTGTTACAGACTTCAAAGCTTCGTCTGCGGGTACACCTTTCTTGATGGCCTCCATGAATTTACCCATGTGTACGAATTCGTAACCGCATACCTGATCGTCTTTGTCGAGGAACATTTTGGTGATGTAACCTTCAGTCAATTCCAAGTAACGTGTACCTTTGGCCAAAGTACCATAAAGGGTACCGGTCTGGCTACGCAGCCCCTTACCCAAATCTTCCAATCCGGCACCAATCATCAAACCGCCTTCGGAGAAAGCAGACTGTGTACGGCCGTAAACGATTTGGAGGAACAATTCGCGCATGGCTGTGTTGATGGCATCGCAAACCAAGTCGGTGTTCAATGCTTCCAGAATCGTCTTGCCCGGAAGGATTTCAGAAGCCATGGCAGCCGAATGGGTCATACCCGAACAACCGATAGTTTCCACCAGGCATTCTTGGATGACACCTTCTTTTACGTTCAGTGTCAACTTGCAGGCACCCTGTTGGGGGGCACACCATCCGATACCGTGAGTCAAACCTGAGATGTCTTTAATCTCCTTTGCCTGTACCCATTTGCCTTCTTCTGGAATGGGGGCTGGTCCGTGGTTCGGGCCTTTGGCAACACAACACATGTTTTCTACTTCGTGTGAATAAACCATAATTATACTAATTTATTATAGGTAATATAATGAGTTTCTTATTAAAAATCCTCATCTTTTTGTGCTGCAAAGATAATCAATTTTTAGTATTTCATTAAAAGCCGGTACCAACTTTTTGGGGGCGGTTCATGATTTTTATCACTTATATGAGGTATGGGGTGTTTGGACTGATATTGGGGGAGTATTGCTTTACCGTAAATTTACATGAGAATGAAAAAACTTTTAAAATAGAAATGCCAAATGAATTATTTTTTATACTTTTGTCTCGTGATTTGTCCTCCTCTTGTGGGAACGATTGTTTTGGAGAGTGCTTTTCATTTGATATGTAAACAGCGTCGCATCGGAGGCAATCCATAGGCAAACGGGAGAATACAAATTTTCAGGAATGTCTGTTTGTTTGATGTAAATATCTAAAAACCAGTAAAATATATAGTTTTACCGGTATGGTCATCAAGTATTTATGGGTAAGATAGTTTCATCTCGTAAGGGGATGGGAAGCCATGCTGTACGTTGGTATATTCTGGTACTTCCCGTGAGGCATAGGGGCGATCCGGCCCGTGCATTGCGTATGGAGGCTGACCGGAGTGTGAAGAGGGATGAAGCGATGTTGGAATATTTTGCACCTAAATATATAGAGGTGAAAAGAAAGGGAGGGGAATTCGTGCCTACGGAACGTCCTTTGCTTTACAATTATGTATTCATCCGTTCTACGGAAGCCGAAATTTACCGAAGGCAGCGAAGTGCTTTGCATGCCTATAGTTTTTTACCGCGCGTTCATAGCGGTGGCGAAAGTCATTATCCCTATCTTTCTGACGCTGAAATGAGGAACCTTCGTTGGGTGGCGGAAGCATACCGTGGCGAGCTTCCAGTGTATGTGCCGGAGTCAGGACGCCTGGTGAAAGGCGACCGAGTCCGGATTACGGAAGGGGAGTTTAAAGGAGTAGAAGCCGTGGTGGCAGTCCAGCCCGGTGCCGGGCATAAGGAAGTAGTGGTTTGCATAGAAGGATGCTTGTGGGTGCCTTTAATGCGTGTGTCTGCCGGACAATATGAAATCATCGGGCTGAACGAAAGCGGCAAACATGTGTATACGAAGTTGTCCAATGAACGTATTTTCCAGGGGCTTCATAAGGCATTGCGGAATTACCATTCCCGTGGCGGTGTGACGGATGCCGACCGGGCTTTGGCAGAAGAGGCCTTGCGTGCCTACGGTAAGTTGCAGATGGATAGCGATGTGATGCGTTGCAAGTTGGCCTCCATCTTGTTGATGGCTCATACGGTATTGGGGAATCGGGAAGAGAGGGGTGAGTTGGAAGCTTTTTCCCGCACCATCCTGCCTTTGCTGAAAGCGGAGCAATCCCGTGCCTTGTTGTTGGCTACGTTGTATGGTTGTACGGATAATAATATGTATTACCATGAGGCGCATGCTTTAATCGTCCCATGGCGTAAGGAACCCGATATGAAGAAAAGCAAGCGGCAGCTTTTGCAGTGGTTAGATGATTATGACGAATGGTTGGGGCATCGGGGATAAATATTTATAGCCGGAAAGTTTGGAATGTCTGTTTGATTTTTCTACCTTTACGTGGGCGTTATGACAAAGGCTTGGATGAAGTATCCGGTTGGTGTACGGATTCAGAGAAGATGTTATGGATTTCCCGGGAATGTCGAAAGGTACGTGTTGGAACGGAAATGAAATAAAAGGGAGGACTTGGAATGGATTTTTTGAAAAGGCTTTATCCTATTGGTATACAAACGTTTGAAAAGATAAGGAACGGTAATTACTTGTATATAGACAAGACGGAATACGTCTACCGTATGGCGCATTCCGACTCAAATTACATATTCCTGAGCCGTCCGCGCCGTTTCGGCAAGTCGCTGTTGACAAGTACTTTGGAAGCCTATTTTGAAGGGCGTAGAGAACTGTTTAAGGGTTTGGCTTTGGAGAGGTTGGAAACGGAGTGGACGGAATATCCCGTCCTGCATTTCGATATGAGCACGGCCAAGCACGTGGACAAGGAAGGCCTGATTTTGGAACTGGAGAAGAAACTGCTGAGATATGAAGCCCTTTACGGGCGCGGTGAAGGGGACGTCAAAGTCAACCAACGTTTGGAGGGACTGATTCAAAGGGCTTACGAACAGACAGGCCGTCAAGTAGTGGTGCTCATCGATGAATACGATGCGCCCTTGCTCGATGTGGTGCACGAAGAAAAGAACCTGCCTGTCCTCCGCAACATCATGCGAAATTTTTATAGCCCGCTCAAAGCCTGCGACCCTTACCTGCGT
>NZ_GL883818.1 GCF_000205165.1 Paraprevotella xylaniphila YIT 11841
TAACCCGTCCAACTTTTTGGGGGCACTTCAGATGCCGTTCGGGGGCGAACTTTTGATATTGTAGCAATGCCGTTGAATGCCTTGCGGAAACCCTTGTGAAGGGTTTAGGGAACCATTACCTTGACGGAGTGGCTTCCTGATTTTACCACATAAATGCCTCGTGACAACGTGGCCGTACGGGGAACCTGCTGGCCGCTGATGGCGTAAATCCGGTAATTGTCCGTACCGTCTACGATGACATGACCGTCGCGTACGGAAACTTTGAACGGTGCGGTTGCAATCGTGCCTTGGATGCTTGATTCACCTTCTTTTGGAGTGCTGACGGCTATCCAACCCATGAAATCACCGTTGCTGCTGGCGTTGTCTATTTCTTTGATTGTTTCGTTGGTCTTGTCCTTTTGGCGGATGATTTTCACGCCCGTGGTGGCGGGCACGTTCTGGACATCCACGTTGCTCTCGTCCGTGAGGTAACTGTTTATCCGGTATACGGAGGCACAATCGTAGTTATTGGTCTGCGGCCCAAACAGCATGACGGGGTTGAACAAGGCCACGGCGTTGCCGGACTCATCGACAAAATTGACATCACGGGCACGCCGTCCGTCCACTTTGTCTTCCGTGCTGCGGCCTACGGTCAATATCTTGCCGTCGTCCATCTTGGCGGTTCCCGGAGTAGCTGCCACGTAGAAGATGTCTTGTCCGGCAAAAGTACTGGTCGTTTCGTCCACAGCGGCTTGCCGGGCCAGTTTGACAGCGAAACCTTTGTTCGTGATGTCCCAAACCTTGACTACGTAGGGATATGCCTTGTAGCGTGACAGGACGTTGGCGATGACCACCGGTGTCACGCCTTCGGGGAACGGAGTGGCAAAACTGATCCACGTGGTGTCGTTCTTGATTTTATTGGCACTTTCTCCCACTTCCATCGTGATGCCGCCGATTTGGTGGGCACCCTTGCGCAGTACCATGAAGTCCGTGGTTTCCGGTTCCGTGATGGTTTGTTCGTAGTCTCCTTCGTTCCAAGGGAAGGCCCAGAAGGAGAATTTGTCGCTCAGCACGCTGACCACTGTATTGACCGGTACGACCTTTGAATCGTTATAGGAAAGCAAGCCTGTGAAGACGGCCGGTTTTTCATCTTCACCGATGGCATCGAATTCTGTATTGAACTCTTCCGTATCGCTGATTTCCAATGTGCCGTACTGGAAGCCCGGTTCGCCCTTGGCTGCCACCAAAGAGAGCTGCACCTCGTCCGACATGCGTTCTTTGCCGTCCATATCTATGTTGCGCACCCGGTAGGTGTAAATACCCCGTTTGAAATCTTCGGGGAAGACTTCGTTGTAGGTATAGGATGTCTTGTCCGGACCTTCATATTTTTGCAGGGTCTGCCATTCGCCCCCGTCTATGGACACTTCCAGAAGGGTGGAATCGGTGAAGCCCATGTTGTTCTTATAGTTCCAGTTAATGGCTAACTTACGCGTGCGTTCGGTGTATTCTACGGTAAGTTCCGAGGGGGTGCTGTATACCACCTTGGGCACGAACTCGTAGGATTTTTTGTAACCCATGCCCGAATTCATCTTGGCATACCACTCGCCCAAGATGGAAAGCCCCGTGCCATATTTATAGAGTTTGGAGCAATCGGCTTCGCTGTTCCAATAGGCATAACGTTCCACATAGTCCAAACCGTTCCACTTGGTGAGCACCTGGCTCATCACGTCGTAGTTTTTCTGTTGGTTTTCTTTCGAGAAAGAACGGTCTGTGGCGAAGATTCCGTTATTGTTCCACGAAGCCCCCCAAACAAATTCCGAGACCCAGATAGGGCGTTTGTATTTGTTATAATAATCCTGTAATTGGTTGTTCAGGTTCCATTCTGGCCAATAACAGTGCATGTCGAGGATATCGCAACGCCAACCGCGCTTGTCGATTTCCGTCATGAACTCTTGTAGCCATGAGAGGCTTCCGTCGTGGGACGAAGGGGAACACAGGCGCATGCCGGTAGCCATAAGGTTTTCCCAGTTGTTGAGTACGGTTTCCACGCTTTGCGGGTGGTCGTCGGCACTGTTGCCCGGTTCGTTGTTGGTCTGCATGTGGCAGGATTGGGTCACTTTACCGCATGTTGATACGGAAGGCCAGTCTTCATAGATGTGATGGGGAACCCATTCGCAGTCCGGCTCGCGGTCGGCATTGCCCTGTCCCCAGTCGTAACACCAAGTGACTTTGAGGGTATTGACGATTTCTTCGCTTGCATCGCTGGCAATACCTTTTTTCTGGAAATTATGCCACTTGAACACGCGGTAGGAGGAAATCCTGTGGTCGAGTTCCAAAGGCAGTGAGGCTATTTCCAAGTCCTCTTGGTCAGCGATGAAACAGCGGCTGTATCCTCGTCCGGAGGGGTTGTTGGAGAAAGTCACCATGTACCCCCTTTTCAGCTTGAAGCTCCGGATGCGGTTGTTGAGCTTGGCGGTAGAAAGGGTATTCATGTAGCCATTGGAATTTTCCAACCCGAAATCGTTGACGGATTCGCCACCGAAGTCGGGTTCGGAGTATACGGTCAGGGGTTTGAAGTCCTTGTCGTAAGGCAGGATGATGGCTCCGTGGGCGTACATCTTCACTTGGCAGTTTTCATCGTTAACGGCCGGCTCCCCATTAATCTTGATGTAAGACAGGTAACCGAGAGCCTCGCTCGGACGCAAGTTCTCCAGAATCACGACGGCATGTTCCGTATTGGTGATGTTGATGCTTCCGGTCGTGCTGAAAGGGGTCGTTCCGGTGACGATGTAGTCCACGTCCTCACTCACGGTGACGGAAGAGGTCACTTTGTCAATCTTCTGGGTCGTGTTTTTGGCAATGGCGGTCTGACTTAATGTGAGAGCCAGTGCAAAGGTTAATAGTTGCGTTTTCATTATTTACTATAGGTTTTAAAATAATTGGTTGGTCTTTTGTTTATTTCGTGTTTGGAAAAGCTTTCTGCAAGCGTTCCAACTCTTTTTGGGTGATGGCGATGACCGTGCCGTGGCGCGGAGTGAACGCTCCCTGAGTGGCCGTATCCTGCACGCGTTTGAACTTCATCAGGTCTTTACTGGTGCAGAACTGGTAGTGCCCGTTCATGTAGCAGTCGTACATCAGGACCCAGTCTCCTTCTATCCGTTGGAACACGCCGGAACCTTCCACTGCCTTGTCGGTGTCTTCGAACGTACCGGGCAACAGTTCCCATTCTGCCGGATTGTGCAAGTCTTTGGCCAGATATTGGCGGATGCCTTTTTTCTGTTCGCCTTCGGTTTTGAAAAAGATGTGATAGGTGCCGTTTTCGTCTTGCACGATGTCCGTGTCGATGGACGGTTTCTTGTAGTCGAACAGGACTTTGGGCTCTCCTTCAAGGTCGCTGAAATCTTCATTGGCGTATGCCCAAAAGACCTTGTCGTAGGGGCACTGTCCGTCGTCGGTCAGGATAGAAAAGTACACCATGTATTTTTTGGCCTTTTTGTCGTATATGGTTTGCGGCGCCCATACGCGGATGACGTTGGCGAACGTCGTGTTGGCGTATTTTTCAGGGAAGTTTACCGTGTGGTGTGTCCAGTTGACCATGTCCTTGCTGCGCATCAACACGATACCCCGGTTGGAAGTCCATCCTTGACTGGAACGCATGTCGGTGACTACCATGTAGAAGTAGCCGTCTTCGCCTCTCAGGATATGAGGATCGCGTACGCCTTTTTTTAGAGAAATCGTGTCGGAGGAAATGACGGGGTTACCGTCATTCAACGGAGTATAGCTGAACCCGTCCGTGCTGATGGCATAACAGATTTGTTCCTGTTCGGGAGCGTTACCTGTGAAATAGGTAAAAAGGTAAGCTACTTTCTTTTTGGCTTGGAGGGTTGTGGCGCTTGCGAAAGCACCTGCACACATCAGGCAAATGCCTAACACTGTCTTTAGGTTTTTTCTCATGTTGAATATGAATAGGTTAATAAACAGTCAAATGTACGAAAATAGCTTTATTTGTGTGCGCAAACCGGCTGCTTATTAACTAAGATTAACGCCCCTTGCGCTTTTCCCGAAGCGTTTCTGCAATGGCCCAATGGATGGCTGCTTCTTCTTCCTTGCCGGAACGGGACAGGGCGTCTCCGAAAAGTTCATGGGCTTTAGCGTGTTCGGGTTTAAGGGAAACTGCCTTGTCGAAATCGGCGACAGCCTGTTCGGTACGTTCGCAAAGCAAGTGGTTCTTCCCTCTGTTGTAGTGTACTTTGAAATTGGCCGTGCTGAGTTCGGCGGCTCTGTTGAAGCATTGGAGTGCATCTTCGTATTCCCCATGGTCTTGCAATGTGACGCCTTTGCGTATCCATGCGTCTACATGCGACGGGTCGAGCGACAGGGCCTTATCGTAATTGGCTAAAGCGGCTCTCAGATTGTGGGCTTGAAGGATGGAAGCGTTGCCCAGTTCGTAATACTCATGGGCGTACTGCTGCATCTGCTTGCGTTGGACTGTCATTTGTCGTTTCAACTGTTCGTTCTCGCGTTTGAGACGGCTGATGATATTGAGCTTGCTGCAGATGAACCGTTTGATAGCCGGTTTTTCGATGTCATACCTGCTGTGTATGGCTGTGAAGAAGTGGTCGAGGCTTTCGCGGAAGTCATCGCGGTCGAACGCCTGCACGCAGGCTTGGTATTCGATGTCGGCTTTGGCTTTCTTCATGGCCTGTTCGATAGCCTTTTCGTCATTGAATTGTTGGGCGAACCTGATGATTTCGGGCTTGACGAAAATATCCGAACGGGATATTTCCTTTTTCAGGCATATACCTTCCAATGAGGTACAACGGCTCAAGGCTACATATACCTGTCCTCCGGCGAAGACACCGCCGGTGAAATCAATGGTCACTTTACGGAAAGTCAGTCCTTGGCTCTTATGGATGGTGATGGCCCAAGCTAACCGCAAGGGGAACTGCCGGAAGATGCCGAGTTCTTCCTCTTCTATCTTTTTTTCTTGTTCGTTGTAAGTGTAGCGCACGTTGCTCCATATCTCGCGGGTGACTTCCATTTCGGTTCCGTCTTCCGTGATGACGTAGATATGGCCGTTTTTCTCGTCTATGGCCGAAACGGTACCCAAAGTTCCGTTTACCCAACGTTTGTCTTGGTCGTTTTTGACGAAAATGACTTGTGCGCCGGGTTTAAGTTCCAGTTCCATCAGCGTGGGGAGTGAACTTTCCGGGAATTCACCTTGTATTTCGCCTTTAAAGAGTGTGCTTTGGGTGTCTATCTCGGATAGTTTCCGGCGGTTGATGAAATCTACGTTGTCCCTCCGGGTGGCTAAGGTGATATTCAGTCCATGGCTCAGCTTGTCGTCGTTCGTCCGGTTCCAACGGCTGTTGAGCAGTTGCAAGTCAGCATTTCCGGCTTGGTTGGTACGGATATGGTCGAGTACGGCGATGAAAGCGGCATCTTTTTGGCGGTACACTTTCTTTAGTTCTATGGAGACCAGTCTCATTTCCTGGAACACCTTGGCCGAGAAGAAATAAGGCGTAGGGTAGTAACGGTTCAGGATTTCGCGTTCGTCCGCTTTGACAACCGGTTCCAGTTGGAATATGTCCCCGACAAGCAATAGCTGCTTTCCGCCGAACGGTTCACGGAGGTTACGGCTGTAGAGGCGCAGGATACGGTCGATGAAGTCGATGATGTCCGCCCGTACCATTGAGATTTCATCGATAATGATCAGTTCTGTTTCACGCACTAACTTTTGGTGGGCAGAATTGTATTTCAGGAACTCTTTCAGTTTGCGGAAACTGAATCGTGGGTCATCGGGCAGGAGCGGATGAAAAGGGAGCTTGAAAAAGCTGTGCAGGGTGCTGCCTCCGGCATTGATGGCTGCTATGCCGGTCGGTGCCAATACCACGTGCTTCTTCCGTGTGTGGCTACAGATATATTTCAGCAAAGTGGACTTACCCGTACCGGCTTTGCCTGTGAGGAAAAGCGAGTTGCGGGTAAACTGTATGAGTTTCAGCGTGTTCTGGAATTCAGAATTCTGAAGGTCTATTTCGAGTTCTTCTTTCAAGTCTTTGGGGCTATGGTGTCAAGGAGTCGTTGCGTAAAGAATCCCCCGGAAGGGCTATGCCCAATGAATCTGAGGATGCCGTGATCGAATCCGGTTCTTGTGGCGCGTAATAGCTTTCACATGTGTACGTGGTGGGGTCTATGTCTTCGAGCGGTTGTTTCGGGAACTTGGCACGGTATTGGGCGAAGCGGTCGTCCAACAGAACCTTTTGGATGAAGTTGCCGAATATGGGCAAGGCCGTCCGGCTGCCTTGTCCTAAGGCTCCGGTACGGAAGTGTATGCTCCGGTATTCTCCTCCGACCCATCCTCCTGCGACTAACTTGGGCGTTACGCCCACGAACCAGGCATCGGAATGGTTGTTGGATGTACCGGTTTTACCTCCAAAATCGGTGTATTTCAGTACCGGGTGGATGTAGCTCCACAGGGCAGCCGTAGTTCCGCCCGGCTCAGTCAGGCCTCCCCGCAAAAGCCGCTGCATAAAGAAGGCGGAACGGTATGGGATTGCCTGTTGCTCTTCCAGTTCTGCTGCATAGATGATGTTGCCGTCGCGGTCGAGAATTTTAGTAATAAGAATGGGCGGATTCATCTTGCCGTCGTCGATGACCGTGCAGTAGCCGTTGACCAGTTCCAACAGATTGACATCGGAGGAACCCAAGCTTAGCGACGGAGTCTCGTGCAGCGGTGATTCAATTCCCATGGCATGTGCGGTTTGTGCCACGTTGTGGATACCCAGTTCATACCCCAACTTGACTGCAACGCTATTGATGCTCTGTGCAAAAGCCGATTTAAGCGGCATCGCAGCCCCAGAGAAAGTCCCGTTGGCGTTATGGGGAGTCCATTTCGTGGGTTCTCCGTTTACCGTGTCCGGGTACTGTTGCCATTCGTCGATACGGGTGTCGCAGGGGGTCAGTCCTTGGTTCATCGCTTCTGCATATACAAAGAGTTTGAAGGTTGAACCGGGTTGGCGCATGGCGGTGACTTTGTCGTATTTCCACGAGCCAAAGTCGATGTCGCCCACCCATGCCTTGACTTGGCGGCTGTCCGGTTCTATGGCTACGAAACCGCAATGTAGGAATTTGACCATATAACGGATGGAGTCCATGGTGCTCATCTCTTCTTCTTTCGGACCGTCGTAACTGAATACCTTGACCTTGTGGGGCAGATTCAGATAGTAAGCGATGGAGTCCGGTTGATCGGGGAAACGGGTTTCGAGATATTTGTATGCTGTCGTTTTTTTAGCTAAGTCCTCGATAAAGTTTGGAATCTCCCGGTGTCTTTCGTCTTGCCACGGGTTTGTGTTGCCCCAATGTTGCTTGAAACGTTGTTGGAGTACCTCCATTTGTTGGATGGCAGCCTCTTCCGCGTATTTTTGCATACGGGTGTCCAATGTGGTGTATATCTTCAGACCGTCGGCATAGAGGTCTAATTTGTTTTCTTCATCTATGCCGGCTATCGCGCCTTTCTTGCACAGCATGTCGATGTACTCCGGCAGGGTCGCACGGAAGTAAGGTGCGATACCGTCATAACTGCTTTCTTCTTTGCGCGGGCTGACTATCATAGGTAATGCCATGAGAGAGTCCAGTTGTGCACGGGTGGCTTTGTGTCCATTGATGACCATATGCCCGTGGTCATACAAATTGGTCAGTACCACATTACGTCGTTTGGTACTGTTCTTGGGATTGAGCTTCGGGTTATAGCTGGATGTCGCCTTCAATAAGCCTACCAGTGTGGCGGCTTGTTCGTAGGTCAGTTGGTCGGGAGTCGTGTTGAAGTATGTGCGGCATGCTGTCTTGATGCCGAATGAATTACTGCCGAAATCCACGGTGTTGAAATACATGGTGAGTATTTCTTCTTTGCTGAATATTCTTTCCAGTTTTACGGCTACAATCCATTCTTTGGCTTTCATGACTAAGATTTTCACCCCGGGGATTTTGCCTAAAAGGCCGGTTGAGTATTGTGTGCGTACTCGGAACAGGTTTTT
The DNA here is from genome assembly GCF_000205165.1 of Paraprevotella xylaniphila YIT 11841. Lineage (GTDB taxonomy): Bacteria > Bacteroidota > Bacteroidia > Bacteroidales > Bacteroidaceae > Paraprevotella > Paraprevotella xylaniphila. The sequence goes on from NZ_GL883818.1 coordinate 8,013, forward strand.
GGCCAGTTGTTGGGTGATGGTACTGGCACCGCGGGCACGTCCGCTTGCGATGTCTTTTACCGCTGCGAAAAGCCCTTGGAAGTCTATACCATGGTGACGGTAAAAACGTTCGTCTTCAGTATCGATGAGGGTCTGGATGATAATGGGGGAGATATCTTCGTACTCGACCGGAGTTCGGTTCTCGCTGAAAAAACGGCCGATAAGTACACTGTCGGCACTGTATATCTCGGACGCTTCATTAGTGACCGGATTTTTAATGTCTTTAAATCCGGGAGACTTCCCGAACAGGTAGAGAAAGTTGAGGTCAACGGCAATGAGAAGTAAAATAACCGATAGGACACAGGTGGTGGCCCATACCACGGTTTTCTTGTACCAAGGGCCTCGATAGAGGTTGGTGAATCCCCTTCCGGCCTTTTTCAACCAATGGATTGTCTTTTGAAGAATGCGACTCATGTGATTTGACTTATGTAGGTTGAATGATGTTTAATAGGAGCAAATTTAGAAAAAGTTTATGGCATAATCTCTTTTTCCATGAGTTTTTTTATGGCTTCCGTTTCATCCGGATGAAACCAATGAATGCTTTCGTCGCGGCGGAACCATGTCATTTGCTTGCGTGAGTAAATGCGGGTGTTTTGTTTGATTTTCTCCACAGATGTTTCCAAAGTCCAGGAACCGTCTATGTATTTGAATATTTCCTTATATCCTACGGTATTGAGGGCGTTGGTATGCCTATAGGCCATGACTTTCCGTGCCTCTTCCACTAATCCGTCTGTTATCATTTGGTCCACGCGCCGGTTGATACGTTCGTATAGTTCTTCCCGTTCCCGTCTTAATCCGATTTTAAGGATGTCGAACGGACGTGCCTTGGGTTGGTTGGTGCGAAAGCTTGAATAAGGTTTCCCCGTCATGTAGCATATCTCCAATGCGTGAATGACACGTTTGGGATTTTTGTGGTCTACGAGGTTGTAGTATTCCGGATCGAGCAGTTTCAGCTCTTTGCAAAGCTGTTCCAGTCCTACTTCTTCGTATCTTTCCAACATAAGGCGGCGGGTTTCTTCGTCTACGGTAGGAATGTCGTCGATACCCTTGCAAACCGCGTCGATGTACATCATGCTTCCACCTGTCAGTAGGGCGTATGGATGTTGGGAGTAGAGGCCGTCCAACAAACGAAGTACGTCTGTTTCGTATTGTGCCGCACTATAATAGTCCGTTAGCCCGAGTGTGCCGACGAAATAATGTCTGACACGCTGTTGTTGCGCTTCAGTTGGTGCTGCGGTTCCGATAGGCAGGTCACGGAATAGTTGCCGTGAATCCGCGTTGATAATAGGAGTATGAAGAAACTCAGCCAACGAAAGGCTGAGTTCTGTTTTGCCCACTCCCGTAGGTCCTATCAATACGACAAGTCGAGGCTTCATGAATCAATGATAAGGGTTGCCTTCGCTGATTTCGAATCCTTCTGGGTCGAATTCTTCCGTGTCGAAGCTCTCGCTTCCGTAGAAATCTTCGTTTAAATCTTCCGAGGGTTTGGTGGTCTCCTTATTCAGAAACTCTTCCAAATCCATGGATTGTTGCGGAGCTTCGCCATGGCTTCGGCTGCATACCGGCTGTTCCTGCGTCTTTCCGAAACTGATTTCAGTCAGCTCAATGAAAAACATGCGGTTGTCCAACGGGTCGAAAACATAGACCATACGTTGTTTCTCGTCTTCCAATAGCTCGTTGAGCCGTGTCTTTTTCATCAAATACAGGTCTTCATCCGAGCGGCTTGTGCCTATGTCTTCCAACAGAATCTCCTGTTCTTGTTCCCACTCTTGGTTACAGATGAAAAAAGAAGTAGGCACATTGTCTGCATAGTGGCACGAAGACAATATGGCCTGATGCAGGTCGTAAAAGGTGGCCTCGGCATCTATTTTGATTTCTCTGATAAAATCTTCTACTTCATTAGAGATAATGGTAAAACGGTATACCATGGCTTTTTATGATATTTAGTGGACAAATCCTCTTTTGGAGTTTTCGATGAACTCGATGATATAGTTTATTTCCGGACTGGCAGGCACTTCTTCCCGTACTTTCTGTAAGGCTTCGTTCAAAGGTACGCCTCCCTGGTAAATAATGCGGTAAGCATTATGTATGTTTTCTATCAGTTCGTTGCTGAAGCCTCTCCGTCGTAATCCGACAAGATTCAGACCGCAATAGGCAACCGGCTCGCGTGCACATATAGTATAAGGTGGAATGTCTTGGCTGAAACGTGTACCTCCGCCTACCATCGTATATCCGCCTACGCGACAGAATTGGTGCATCAGAACGTTGGCACTGATGATGGCGTGGTCGTCGATGATGATTTCACCGGCCAATTTGGTACCGTTGCCGATGATACAATCGTTTCCTACAAAAGCATCATGGGCTACATGTACGCTTTCCATCAGCAAATTACCACTGCCTACGCAGGTTTTGCCTTTTGCCGCCGTACCACGGTTGATTGTTACGTTCTCACGGATTTTGTTGTTATCGCCGACTTCGGCTGTGGTGTCTTCTCCCCGGAATTTCAAATCTTGAGGCACGGCACTGATAACAGCCCCCGGAAAAATGACATTGCCGTTGCCGATACGTGCTCCGTATAGTACGCTTACACTGTTCATCAACACGTTATTGTCGCCTATTTCCACGTTTTTGTCAATGAAACAAAACGGGCCGATTTCGCAGTTCTCACCGATTTTAGCTTCCGGATCTATGAAAGCCAAAGGACTTATTTTGCTCATAAATTCTATCTTACTTGTTTTTTACGATTTGTGCAGTAAATGTGGCTTCGGTCACGATGCTTTCTCCCACAAACACATAACCGCGCATGGACGAGATGCCGTGACGTACCGGTGCCAATAGTTCTACTTTAAAAAGGAGGGTATCTCCCGGAACCACTTTTTGGCGGAATTTTACTTGGTCTATGCGTAAGAAGTAGGTGCTCCAACGTTCCGGTTCATCTACGGAATTCAACACTAAAAGACCGCCTGCTTGAGCCATGGCTTCGATTTGCAGCACACCGGGCATGACCGGTTCCTGTGGGAAATGTCCGGTAAAGAACGGTTCGTTGCTTGTTACGTTTTTAACGGCTACGATGGTCGTAGGCCCGAGTTCTATGACCTTATCCACAAGTTGCATGGGATAACGGTGGGGGAGAAGCTCGCGGATACGATTGACATCCATTACCGGCGGTTCGTTACAGTCGTAGCCTGGAGCCTGTATTTCGTGTGCCCGAATTTCTTTGCGGATCAGGCGGGCAAACTTATTATTGATAGTATGTCCGGGACGGGTAGCGATGATACGCCCTTTGATGGGCTTGCCGATCAGTGCCATGTCGCCGATAATGTCGAGCAGTTTGTGGCGTGCCGGTTCATTTTCCCATACCAGAGGTTTATGGTTCAAATATCCTTTTTCTGTGGCATCGTGATGGGGAACTCCGATACTGTCGGCCAATTTGTCCAACTTTTCTTGAGACATCTCATTCTCATAAATCACGATAGCGTTGTCCAAGTCTCCGCCTTTGATAAGACCGGCGGCCATCAGTTGTTCTACTTCACGAACAAAAACGAAAGTACGGCTCGGGGCGATTTCAGATTCGAAATTCTCCATGTTGTCCAAAGTGGCAAATTGGCTGGAAAGAACTTTGGAATTGAATGAAATCATCGCCGTGATGCTGAACTGCTCATCCGGTAGGATTGTAATGCAAGAACCGGTTTCCTCATCTTTGACTTCCAACTTTTTACGGATGATATAATAGTCTTTGACTGCGTTCTGTTCGGCTATGCCTACACGTTTGATGTTCTCCACGTAAATTTCCGCGCTTCCGTCCAGAATAGGAACTTCAGGGCCGTTGACTTGCAAAAGGCAGTTGTCCACTCCCATGGCGTATAAAGCAGCTAAGGCATGTTCTACTGTACTGCAACGGGCTTCTCCTCGTCCCAAGACGGTGCCGCGTGTGGTTTCTACCACATTTTCGGCTACGGCGTCAATAATGGGACGCCCGTCCAGGTCGATTCGTTGTATTTTATATCCGTGGTTTTCGGGAGCAGGATTGAATGTAACGGTCAGATTCAGACCTGTATGCAATCCTTTGCCGCACAAAGAAAAACTTCCTTGCAATGTTTTCTGTTTCAGCATAGCTCTTTATTTCTTCTTATTCAGTATTTCTTTTAATTCTTCTATTTCTTTTTTCAAATGGTTCACATCCGCATATATCTCAGGCAGTTTTTTGTACACAACACTTGAACGTGCAAAATTTTTAGCTTCAATGGCAGGAGAACCTTGTACGGTAACGTGTCCCTTGCGTATGCTCCCGGCAATACCGGCTTGGGCACCGGATTTGACTTCATCACCGATGACCGCATGCCCTGCGATACCCACTTGGCCGCCGAACATGCACCATTTCCCGATTTTAGTAGAACCGGCCACGCCTACTTGGGCTGACATCACCGTATTTTCCCCGACTTCTACGTTATGGGCAATTTGGACCAGATTATCCAACTTGACTCCTCGGCGTACGAACGTGGATCCCATTGTAGAACGGTCCACACAAGTATTGGCACCGATTTCCACGTCGTCTTCTATGGTTACGATTCCGATTTGCGGAATTTTGTCATAGCCGTTCTCGGTCGGTGCAAAACCGAAGCCGTCCGCACCGATTACGCAGCCTGCATGCAAAATGACCCGATTGCCGATTTTACAATCGTGATATACCGAAACATTGGAATACAGTACACAGTCTTCGCCCACCGAAGCATTATCGTACACGGTGGTATGGGGATATATTTGTGTACCTTTACCGATATGCACGTTTTCACCGATATAAGCAAAAGGGGCAATGTAACAGTCTCCGTCGATTTGAGCCGTAGGTGCGATATATGCCAATGAATCAATGCCTTTTTTCTTGGGCTTGCTCATCTCATACAAAGCCAATAATTTGGCTACGGCCTCGTATGCATTGTCCACACGAATCAGCGTGGCTTGGGTTTCTTTTTCTAATTCAAGATTCCGGTCCACTAATACAATACTGGACTGTGTGTCATAGAGATAATGAGTGTATTTAGGATTGGACAGAAACGATATGGCTCCCGGTACACCTTCCTCTATTTTGGCAAAAGTATGTACCGATGCGTTTTCATTTCCCTCAACTGAACCCTGTATGAATTCTGCTATCTGCTTAGCGGTAAATTCCATGGTCTTTAGTTATTGTCATTACTAATTTTGCAAATTTCGCAAAAAAAATCGAATTACACTATATTTTGAGATAATAAAATAAACGGCAAGCCTGATTTAAGCTACCTTTCCCCGTAGTCAAGACGTGTAGGAAAGGGTGTGTAAATATGGATGGGGACTTATAAAAGTCAGCCGTCCGGATTTGGATTCCCAGACGGCTGTCAAATATAAAACATGGTTGCTCAGTGCTTATAGCCTTTTTAATTGCACTGCCATTTGTTGTTGCACTTCACGTGCCTTTTCACCGGCTACGACAGCGAAGCTTTCTGTGGAATCGGCATAAATGATGGCCCGGCTGCTGTTGACTATCAAGCCGCAAGTGCTGTTCATGCCGTATTGGCAGACTTCTTCCAATGAGCCTCCTTGTGCACCGATGCCCGGCACGAGCAGGAAGTGGTTGGGGACGATTTTGCGGATGTCTTCAAACATGCGTCCTTGGGTGGCACCCACTACATACATCATGTTCTGGTCGTTGCCCCATTCCTGACTTTTCCGCAGGACCTTTTCAAACAGACGTTCGCCCTCTGTGTCGGTGGTCAACTGGAAGTCATGCGAGCCTTTGTTACTGGTCAGAGCCAGAAGGATGACCCATTTGTTTTCATAACCTAAGAACGGGGTTACGCTGTCTTCGCCCATATAGGGAGCTACTGTCAGGGCATCGAGTTGCATTTCCTCAAAGAAAGTACGGGCGTACATCGCCGAGGTATTACCGATATCTCCCCGTTTGGCATCCGCGATGATGAACTGGTCGGAGTAGTTCTTGTTCAGGTATTGGATCGTCTTTTCAAATGCGAGCCAGCCTTTTACGCCCATGCTTTCATAAAATGCCAGATTCGGCTTGTAAGCGATACAATAAGGTGCGGTAGCGTCGATGATGGCTTTGTTGAAGGCGAAAACGGGGTCTTCTTCCTTTAGCAGGTGCGAGGGGATTTTCTGAATGTCAGTGTCCAATCCCACACACAGGAAAGATTCTTTCCGTTTGATGTTCTCAAAAAGCTCTTGTTTGTTCATGTCGTATATGTTTTTTAGTTCGTTTTCTTTTGAATAAAATAATAACCGGAATAAGTAAAGTTCAGGTTCTTGTCTCCTGCATATCCGGATAGGGAGAAGTCGGTGAGGATAAAAAGATTGTCTTTTTGCCTGCCGATGAACTTTTGTGGAGGAATCGTATCCATGGCACTCCATTTCCGGATGTCGGACGGGTGGACGTATATTGTGTCTATCACTTGATGCCCGTCGGTAAGTTCTATGGGCATGACTTCTCCTTTCCAATATTTGCAAGGGATGGAGTCTTCGCTCTTATGATATGCGACCAGTTCCGAATATCCGGTGTCTAATTCCATTTTGACAGAAGATGGCGATGACGCCTCAAAATGGAGGTATGTCCCTTTTGCAATGATTTCCGTACCATTTTTCTTTTGACTGAAATGCACTTCGGAGTTTTCTTTAATACATTTCTCCGCTCCCCAATAATTGATGTCGGGAGCGACAAGACGATGAATTTCTTTGTCTTTGAAAGTATAATCCAGTATTTTGAGACGGCTGTTAGTAAGTCGGGCTGTTTCTCGCGGAAGCGATGCCAGCCAGTCCAGATATTGCTCTTCGTCCATGGGGAGTTCCCCTTTATATGATGTTTGGATTTGGATTGATAAGGCTTGGAACATGTAACGGTGGGTGAGTCGGGCATAATTTACCGGAAGTACGGAGGTGAGCAGAAAGATGCCGGCAAACGACACGGCAATCCATTGAATGCGCCGTGCCCGTAGAATGAATAAGCCGATACAGACTATGTAAAACCAGATGTTCAGAGTCAGAAGGTACAGGCGGTTGAGCGTGATGCCGTAATCGTTGAATCGTCTGGCGATGCCGATAGTCATCAGTACTAACAGGGGCAGGATGGCGATGGGCAACCCACGCGCCACACGTTGCTCGAAACGTGAAAGTCCTTGGCGGAGAGAAGGGTACATACAGAATTCTACTCCGATGCAACCCGCAGTCAGTGCGATGACTAACCAGGAAACCCATCCGTCCGGCAATTGCCATTGGACGAGAATCTTCAATGCGTAGACATAAAGTACCAATAAGTAACATCCCAATAACGGAAGGAACAGATAGCGGATCACTTTGCTGAGGAATGCAGAAGTATAACCGGTACGGTCGTGTTTGGCTTCTCCGGCCGGGATTTGCCCTAAAAACAGCAATGAGGGTAAGGTCAGGCAAAACACAATGAGCCATGTGGTATAGAAGTTACTATTTACTTCCCAACCGAATAAGCCGGAGAAGGATGCTGTCAGCAGGCAGAGGCCGCCGCACATGATACCGCCGATTATCCATGAAGTAACGGCATGGGATACCAGTTGCAGGGTGAAATTCCATGAGGCAATATCGTCTTTTTCACGGAAGAAAGGAAGTGTGAAGATACTTAATCCCAAAGCTGTCAGGGCGGAACCGTGGGCAAGTCCTGTTTCCAAGAAAGGAAAGTCTTCCGGCAATAGGTACAAGTATCCGGCGTCCGCTAATAGGAGCAAATGGAGTAGCGCGTTGGCGATGTATACGATACGTTTACGTTTCACTTCCTCTCCCCATAGGCGAAGGGAGAGAGAGAGCAAACTTCCTACAGTCAGATAATAATTAATGGTGAAAGTCTGACGTTCCGTGAACAACTCGTCTTTCCCCCAACATACTACTAATAAGAAAACAGCGAGCGATACTGTAAAGCCGACCGTGACCGGAAAACGTTTCAAGCATAGCTCGACGCTTTTTATGATAATCTGCCGGGTGAAAAACTTTTTCATGTCCTTTACCGTTTAGAGTTCGCTTTCTTTCATCCGTTCGGCATTTTCCGCCACGGTCAGTTGGTCGATGCAGTCTTGGATATTGCCGTCCATGAACGAAGGCAGGTTCTGCATGTTATAGCCGATGCGGTGGTCGGTGATACGGCTTTGCGGATAGTTGTACGTACGGATTTTGGCCGAACGGTCACCGGTGGACACCATTGTCTTCCTTCGGTTGGCAATGTCGTCGATATATTTCTGGTGTTCTTTGTCGTAGATGAACGTGCGCAGGCGTGCCAAAGCTCTTTCCTTGTTCTTGGGTTGGTCACGCGTTTCAGTACATTCTATCAGGATTTCCTCGGTCTCTCCCGTATTGGGGTTTTTCCACAGATAACGTGCACGTACGCCGGATTCCACCTTGTTCACGTTCTGTCCGCCTGCGCCGCTGGAGCGGAAAGTGTCCCATTTGATTTCGCCCTCGTTGATTTCCACGTCGAATTCTTGGGCTTCGGGCAGTACGGCCACCGTTGCGGCCGAAGTATGTACACGGCCTTGTGTTTCCGTAGCCGGTACGCGTTGTACGCGATGTACGCCCGATTCGTATTTCAGCGTGCCGTACACCTTTTCTCCCGTTACGCTGAAGATGATTTCTTTAAAGCCGCCCGCAGCTCCTTCCGTAAAGCTAGAGATAGCAATCTTCCAACCTTTCATTTCGCAGTATTTGGTGTACATGCGGAACAAGTCGCCTGCGAACAGTGCGGCTTCGTCTCCTCCCGTTCCTCCCCGTATCTCCATAATGACGTTTTTGTCGTCTTCCGGGTCGGCCGGGACGAGGAGTAACTTGATGCGTTCCTCCATTTCGGGGATATGTTTTTCAGCGGCCGCCATTTCTTCGCGCGCCATCTCCTTCATTTCCGGGTCGTCTTCGATGGCTAGCATTTCCTTGGCGTCTTGCAACGTTTGCAGGCTGTCCATATATTCTTTGCGGGCTTTCATGATATCGCCCAAGTCCTTATATTCTTTAGTCAGCTTTACGTAGCGTTTTTGGTCGCTGATCACATTCGGGTCGGTAATCAAAGTGCCCACCTCCTCGTAGCGGCTTACCAGCCCCTCCAATTTGTCTAATATAGAATTGTTTTCTGCCATAATATCAAGTTTCCGGCTGCAAAGATACTGAGAAAAAATGAAAGGACGTAAAAGGCCGCGACAATATAATAGGAGGACGAAGCCGAAAAGGATTTTATAACGAATTGATTTCTTCCGCGCTCAGGCCGGTGATGTCGGCAATATCACTGATGGGGTATCCTTTGGTTTTCATGCGCCGGGCATTCCTAAGGCGTTCATTCATTTCCCCCTCGTTTTTACCTTGTTCGATTCCTTTGGCCATTCCTTGTTCAATTCCTTTGGCCATTCCTTGTTCAATTCCTTTAGCCATTCCTTCTGCTCTTCCTTGCCGTATCCCCTGTTCCAATCCTTCTTGCTTGGCGAAGTCGAGCGTGACAAGGTGGTCACGGTACACCTTGATGCTCTCGTCATATTTCATGCGGTCCTCTTTGCTGAGCGAAGCGATGTCTACGATTTGTTCCAGTTTTTCAAACACCGATTTACGGGCTTTGAATGGGAGTCTTTGAAATGTTTCCATATTTTTCAGTACATAAATCCAACGTTCAAAATCAGTTTGGCATTCATCTTCTTCCTTGGTGAAGCAGGGGAGTTGCAGGAAAATGAAACGGAGCTTGTCGGAGAACACTTCGTTCGTATCTCGGTCGGACAAGACGATGTCCGTGCGGAGCTTGTTTGGGAAATTGGGCATTTGGAAATTCATGAAGAAGATGCCGTATACAGCTTTCAGATTGAATTTCCAATCGGCACCCCGTTCCCCTTGCCGGGCGATGGCCTGCGAGAGGTAGTACAAAGCCCGTTCGCGGAAAAAGGTCTGTTCACGGTTTTGCATTTCCACGATGAACTGTTCACCGTCTTCATTCGTACAATATATGTCATAGATGACACCCCGGTCGCCGGAAAAGTCCGGCAACAGCTCTTTGTCCAAGAATGTGATGTCCGTTATCCGTTTTTCTCCTACTAACAAGTCGTTCAGGAAGTCTATCAGCAATTCTTTGTGGATGGCTTGCCCGAAGATGCGCTTGAAACCGACATCGGTAAAGGGATTGATGAATCTTGCCATATTTTTCGCTTTTGACAGTAATCAAGGCAAAGTTACAAAAAAGAATTGAAAACCAAGGGGATGTTGGTCTTTTTGTCAACTCCTTGCGGGTGGAGGATAAAAAACGAGAGGGGGCAAACGCCCGTAAACCGGACTGCCCCCTCTCTTCCGAAACATGGGTTTATCGTAACATCAGTTTTTGTGTCTTGCGTCCGGCTTGCAGGATGTAGACGCCCCGGAGGCCGGAAGTGGAAATTTGCGTGTCGCCCGAGACTTCGCTCTGGTGGAGCAACGTGCCTTGTAGGTTATAGAGGCGTAAGGTCGTGGCGGAACGTATGCCTTCGATGCGGATGACGCCACCGGTCACGTAGATGCGTACCTCTTCTGCCTCCACCGGAGCGATGTCGGTGTAGGGGGCTGCGGTGAGGGTTACGGTTTCGCGTATGCCGGAACCGTCTGTGGCTGCGGCTTCCACCGTCACTTGGCCGCCTGTGGCATTGTCTTTCAGGCTTACCGTGCCGTCTTGTGCGACGGTGGCCAACGTTTCACCCTCCACGACGCTCCATTGTACGCGTTTGAGCGTGGTGCTCATCGGCAGAACGACCGCTTGCAGGTGTATTTGCGGTTGTTCTTGGTCTAATTTCAATTCTGCCTCTTGCGAAGTGATGACCACGCTCTGGGCCATGGTGACGTCAAAGGCATCGGCGGAGCAAACCACGTTGGAGCGGTTGCGGGCATCGTCTGTTGAAGCCCGTTTCTGCGGCGCGTCGAAGCGTACGGCCAAGGCGTAATATGTGGCTTCGTCCGAAGTCCGTGCATGGGTGTAGCTCAGGGTATGGCCGGATACGGAGGTAAGTTCGGTGAGCTGGTCGGGCGACGGGCCGCTCAGGATGACGTATTGTATTACGTCGCGTCCTTCGTATGGGGTCCAACTCAGGTTGATGTCGTGGCCCATGGCGCGGTTCACCATCAGGTGGGCGTTGGCATGCACCGCGCTGCTCCGGCTCTCGCCGCCGTAGTTCGTGGCCATCGTGATGAAGTAACGCTGCGAGAGCAAGGTTGGGGTAGAGGTCTTGTCCACATAGCTTCCGTCCGCCATCGGGACTTCGCCCAACAGTTCGTAACGGTCGCTCACAGCCGTCTCGCGGTAGATGCGTACCGTCCCCGGTTGTAGGGGCGCAGGCAATTCCGTGGGGATGTTCCAATTGATACGGTTGCATCCGGTAGCCTCGTCGGTGCCTATTTGTCCGATGACGGGCACAAAGCCGCTGCCTGTCACTTCCACACGGGTGTTCTGATACATTGTGCCGAACACGTCGTCGGTTGCTTTTACGTTCAGGTCGTAAGAACCGTCCCTTTCCGGGAAGATGAACGTGGCTTCGGCCTGTCCCTCTTCGTGGATGAATGCCACGCTTTCGTCGCGCAGGATTTCAAAGGCGACCTCGGACGAGAGCAGGTGTTCCGGCAGGGTGGCCTGTACGGGAGCGCCGGCCAGGATTTGCTGTGGCAGGTCGATGGTCATGCCTGGCAGGTCGAGTATCTCGATTTGCGCGCGGCTCACGATGTCGTCCACGGTCAGGGTGACGGTCTTCAGTCCGGATGTGCTCCATTTGATGGTGTTCCCGTCTATCACGCCTCCGTCGGTGTCGATTTGCGGACTGCCCAAGATGGTGGTCTCGAACGGGATGGGCCAACTTACGCGTCCCTTGCCCGGCAGGCTCAGGAGCGATACGGCCTGTGCCGTGTACTCGTAGACGGGCGAGAAGTCCGAGTGGGCGTTCCATGCGTCCACCGCCTGCACTTGTATTTCATACGTCTGTCCGGCTTCCAAGGCCGTGGTGGGGATGGTGAAGCGCGTGGCCGTGCGGTAATGCACATAGCCCGGTTCGCCCGTCTGTGCCTTGTTGTCGGTCAGGTTCAGGGGTGAGATGACGTAAGCTCCTTCGCCCGATGCGCCTTTCTTCTTCACGCTCAGGTTGTAGCGCAGGCTGTGCGTGGGTGTTTCCTTGTCCGTCGCCCCGTCCCAATATATCGTCAGGCCGTCCGTCGTCTGGCTGGCGTAGACGTTTTGCGGCACGGTGGGCACGGTGTTCTTGAACGAGGAACGGATACGGGTATAGGCACTGTAGTCAGGTGTGCCGTCGCCGTCCACGTCGAGATAAGAACCGGAAGGCGTTGACGAACCGATGTTGCCGGGGATGAGTTCGAGTGACAAACCGGATACGATATTCTCCATGTAGGTCAGTGTCCCGTCTTTGTCTTGGAAAATGAGACTGTCAGGGTTGGTGGCCGACACATATTCGGGCAGGCCGTCATGGTTCAGGTCCACGGTCGGTTCCCCCGGCAGGGTGATACGCTCCGTGAAACGGAGTTCCGCATCGCAGAGGTTGGCATAATATATGTCTTTGTAATAATCATTATAAATCAGGTCGGGTCGTCCGTCCCCGTTCACGTCGGCGATGCCGACAAGAGTGAGCGAACTGCTTTGTGTGGGTAGCTCGTGTGCCTCAAACTTCCAATCGCCTTGGTTCAGGTAGAGTCGTTGACGATAGATGGGGGTACCCCGGTCCCAACGGTATGCAGCCACGATGTCCAAATAACCGTCGCGGTTGAAGTCAGCCACGGCGACAGGCTCGATGTATTCCTCACCGCTGTATAGCTTTTTCTCTTCCCACACGCCGTTTGCGGTATTTTTGTACATCAGGGTGTTCTCTATGAAGTCCACGCGTCCGTCGTTGTCCATGTCACCGATGGGTGTAAGGTAATTATATTGTCCTATCGGGCTGTTGGACGTGTTGAGGCAAATCTCCCCTTCGTAGGCATGGAAGTCCATGTCGCCGTCATTCAGCAAGAATCTTTTTTGTTGGTCGCTTACTTTCAGGTAGTTGCTGTAGATATCGGGCCGTCCGTCCCGGTTGAAGTCGACCACATAGCCGCCGTGGCTGATGTTCAAGTCGGTGTTGAACGACTTCATCAGTTCCTTGAACGTACCTTGCGTGTTGGTGTAGAACCTTTCAGAGAATCCTTCCGCCCATCCGTCCTGGTTGAGGTCGAACACATTGCCGCTGTAGCCGTCTTCGTTGGTTTCCGTGCGGAACGGGACTACCTGTACGCCCTGCGTAAACGTGTGCCCGTCGAGCGAGAGGGTAACGGTTTTCTGTCCGAAACTCTCGAACGAGATGTCGGCCGACCCATCTGCGTTTTGGCTGACGATGCGTCCGTCGGGTTGCAGGTTGTATTGGTAGTTCGCGCCTTCACGGGCGTAAATTGGTGCGATATGCAAGGTGTCCGCTGTGCTCAACTCGTTGACCGAAGCCGTGAAGGCCGGGCTGACCAGATGGTTTTCAAACGAGGTCTCTTTGCTCCACGCGCTGCCGATGCCGTCCGGACTGATGGCCTGTACGGCAATATGGTAAGTGCCTTCCGGCCACGTCCCGGCATTAAGCATCAGGTAGGTGGCGGAGCCTGCATTGCCATTGGCGAACGTGCGGCGGCTTCCGTCGGCATTGGATTGCGCCTGCACGATGTCGCCACGTCCCGGGGCTGTGCCTACTCGGACTTCATACGTGAGTCCCGGTTCTTGCGAAGGTGCTTTCCATTCCACCCGAATCAGTCCGGTGGTCGCGTCCACGGCACAGGTCGGGGCTTCCGGGGCGGCCACTGTGGCAGGTTGAGCGTTTTCCGGAGTGTAGAGATAATGTTCCATATTGTTGGGGGTGATGAGGAAATCGGGTTTTCCATCGCCATTCAAGTCGGTTATGAAAGGATTTTCTTTGTTGGACAACATGTAACCTTCGGGGAGAAGCATGGTCTCGTTCAGGTTGAAGTTCGCGTCCCATTGGAACAAATAGAAGTCATATTGTAAGTAGCCTTGGGTGTTCGTGACTTCTTTCACAGCCGTCAGCCCCGGTTTTCCGTCAAGATATGCGACCTCGTGAAAGGTGTATTCGCCTTCCATGCCCTGCTCCGACTTCTTGAACGTGCCGTCGCCTTGGTTGCGCAGGAAGATGATGAAGGCGTAGGTGGTTTGTTTGGTTTTGTCTATGGTGAGTAGAAGGTCTTGATGGCCGTCACCGTCCAGGTCGCAAACCTGCACATCCGTGAGGTTGGAGTTGTTGGTGAGTCGTTCCGTCTCATACCCTGACGGTGTACTGCGCATCAGGTTCACGTCGCCCGTGTTTGCATCGAAGAGCACGTAATCCGTCAGGCCATCGCCGTTCACCTCGCAGGCAGTGACCGACGTGCCCATGGAAGCTGTGTAGTAACGTCCGTCCGGCAGTGAGATGAAGCCCGCGCCGTTGGGTGAGAAGAGGTCGGGGTAGCCGTCGGCGTTCAAATCCAAGGCTTGCATGCGGTCGCTTTCTTGGGCGTATGACGTGCCGCGTTCGGGAATCCACGCGCCACTGAATATGGTGTTGTCCACGCGGAACATGCCGCTTCCTCCGCTACTGTAGTCCATGCCTTCCAACTCGTCGGCATCCGTGACGATAGGGAGAGGCTTTTCTTGGAATCCGTCCGCTGTCTGCAACAGGATATACGGGGCGTAGAGGGTTGGCCAACTTTGTATCCGTTTAAAGAATACCAAGTCCATGCGTCCGTCCCGGTTGAGGTCTGCTTGGGTGAGTTGGCTGCCTAAGGAGGGGCAGCTTGTGGCTTTGTAGCTTCCGTCGGATTGGCTCAGGTACATCTTCGTGTCGTTTCCGTCGGAAGCGATGAAGTCCGGTTTGCCGTCCCCGTTCAGTTCGAGGAGATGGTCGATGGTAAGCACGTCGTCTGCCACGCGCTCTACCACCGTGCCGTCCAAGGCAAACCATGCAGTGAAGCGTTCCTTGTTGTTTTCTGTGTCGAGATATTCCATCTTTCCGTCCCCGTTCACATCATAATACATGCTCTTCAGGGTAGGCGGGGTTCTATCCAGAGGCGTAAGTTCTTGTCCCGCGATGGGGCGTATGCCTGTAAATGCCAGGCATGTGGCAAGGGTGAATAAAGTAGTCGTTCTCATAATGGTTGGTTTTTATGTTTTATCGAACTGTTCCTTTCAGATGTGCGTTTTTCTGCTGTTTTCGCAGTGGTT
Source organism: Paraprevotella xylaniphila YIT 11841 (assembly GCF_000205165.1). Classification (GTDB taxonomy): domain Bacteria; phylum Bacteroidota; class Bacteroidia; order Bacteroidales; family Bacteroidaceae; genus Paraprevotella; species Paraprevotella xylaniphila. The sequence goes on from NZ_GL883818.1 coordinate 23,272, forward strand.
CAAAATTAAGGGATAAAAACATGTAGTTCAATACGTAAACAGTATTTTGTACGGAATGAATCCAGTTTTTTACGCATTGAACAAAAAAATCCGGGCAAGCAGGTGGCTTGTCCGGATAAGGTTGGAGGAAAAAGGAAATGAAGCTCCCTTTCCTTAGTAGTTGAATTCGCCGAATTCACTCTTGATGGTCAGTGAACGCGGTCCTTCTTCGATGTGTCCGATGATTTGTGCGTCGATGTTGAAACTCTTGGCTATGGCGATGACTTGTCCGGCATGTTCGGGAGCTAGGTAGACTTCGAGGCGATGCCCCATGTTGAACACCTTGTACATTTCACTCCAGTCCGTACCGCTTTCCTTGGCAATCGCCTTGAACAAGGGAGGTACGGGGAACATGTTGTCTTTGACCACCCTGCAATTCTCACCTACGAAGTGGAGCACCTTGGTCTGCGCACCGCCTGTGCAGTGTACCATGCCGTGGATGTCCGCACGCATCTCGTCTAGCATCTTCTTCACCACCGGAGCGTATGTACGGGTGGGGGACAGGACGAGCTTGCCGGCATTGACTGGGGCACCCTCCACCGGGTCGGTCAGCCGGTAACTGCCGCTGTAGACCAACTCTTCCGGAACGGACTTGTCGTAGGTTTCGGGATATTTTTCGGCCAAATACTTGGCAAACACGTCGTGGCGTGCACTGGTCAGCCCGTTGCTGCCCATGCCGCCGTTGTATTCCTTCTCGTAGGTGGCCTGTCCGCAACTGCTCAGTCCCACGATGACATCTCCCGGACGGATATTGGCGTTGTCGATGACGTCGCTACGTTTCATGCGGCATGTCACGGTGGAGTCCACGATGATGGTGCGCACCAAGTCGCCCACGTCGGCTGTCTCGCCGCCTGTGGCATAGATGCCGATACCCATCTTGCGCATCTCGGACAGCAGTTCGTCCGTACCGTTGATGATGGCACTGATGACTTCGCCCGGGATGAGCATTTTGTTACGTCCGATAGTGGACGACACCAAGATGTTGTCTACGGCACCCACACAAAGCAAATCGTCCGTGTTCATGATGAGCGCGTCTTGCGCAATGCCTTTCCATACGGACAAGTCGCCCGTTTCTTTCCAGTACGCGTAGGCCAACGAAGATTTCGTGCCGGCTCCGTCGGCGTGCATGATGTTGCAGTATTCTGGGTCACCGCCCAGAATGTCGGGGATAATCTTGCAGAATGCCTGCGGGAAGATACCCTTATCGATGTTCTTGATGGCGTTGTGTACGTCCTCTTTGGCTGCCGACACGCCGCGCATCATGTAACGTTGGTTACTCATATCACTATATGTTTTTGAATGATTGTCTGTCATTAAAACTCTACTTTCGGGGCTTCCGATGCACCGGAGGATGCCTCGAACTTTTCCTTTTTGCTGAATCCGAACATTCCGGCAAATAAGTTGTTGGGGAATTTACGTATCAGGACGTTGTAGTCTTGTACGGCCTCGTTGTAACGTTTACGGGCTTCGGTGATGCGGTTTTCCGTTCCTTCCAATTGGGCTTGCAGTTCCGAGAAATTCTCGTTGGCACGGAGTTGCGGATAGTTTTCCGTCACGGCCAACAGTTTTCCGAGGGCGGAGCTCACGGCACCTTGGGCTTTCTGATATTCGGCCAACTTTTCTGCGGTCAGGTTCGCCGGGTCCACGGTGATTTGCGTAGCTTTGCTACGGGCGGCTACTACGGCTTCCAACGTGCTGCTTTCGTGCGTGGCATAGCCTTTTACGGTACTCACCAGGTTCGGAATCAGGTCAGCCCGGCGTTGGTATTGCGTTTCCACGTTACTCCATGCCGTAGAAACAGCTTCGTCTTTCTCTACCATCTTGTTGTATGAACAACTGTTCAAAAGAACCATGCACACCATGGCTATGGCGGCGGTCATCCATTTCTTTGTTTTCATTGTTTTCCTTATATATAAATAGGTGTTTGATTCGAAATCTGTGTGTCGGTCAGAACTTTCCACCGGCTCCTCCGCCTCCGAAACTGCCTCCCCCGAAGCTTCCGCCGCTGAAACCACCTCCGAAACCTCCGCCTCCGAATCCGCGATGGAAAGGTCCTGCCACGGGAGGGAAACCTCCAAAGCCGGTGCCGTTGTCGAACGGTTCGTCATGGGAACGGGATACGGTATGCCCGCATTTCGGGCAGCGGTAATAGACCGTGTGATGTTCTATGCCTTGGAACCGGTCAACCCGGACTTGGGAATTCGTGCGGTGCATGGGGCTATGTCCGCATCGGGGACATGTGTTCCGTTTGCGGTTGGAATAAATGGAAATCAGGAACCCGCCCGTGACAATGGCCAAGGCGAGCCACATCAAGCCATATCCCTTTGTGCCGGTCGGTTGCCCCGACCCGTCGTGGAGCAGACTGTCGTCGCCATGGATTACACCGCAGACGGCAGTCACTGTTTGCAGCATGGCGGTATCCCAGTCTCCTGTTTTCAGGTAAGGCACCATTCGCCGGTTTTCTATCCGGCGGCAGATGGCATCGGGCAGCGTGCCCTCCAACCCTTCTCCGGTCAATATCTGGTAACAGCGGTCTTGTGTGGAAAGCAAGATGATGAGACCCGTGTTTTGCCGGTTGCCCACCCCGAGTTTGTTACCTAATGTAATGGCGAAATCATAGCATTCTCCTCCTTCGATACGTTCCACTACGGCTACCACGGACTGTACGCCCTTCTCCGTTTCCAACCGATATAGCAGGCTGTCCATTTGCTGTACGGCCTGTGCGGAAAGGATTCCATCGGGATTGACCACGTGTTTGGTCTTGTCCTGCAAATAAACCATAGGCAGGTTGTCCACCGTATACGTACCGGCATACAGGAGTTGTACGCTCCGGCATACAAGGAATAAGAGGAACAGACAAAAAGCTTTCTTCATGACACACTTTGTTTACTGGCTTGGCAAGTTATTCATATCTTTTGGAATATTATATCGTTCGACGAAACTTTTGACGATTTCTGTATATTCTTTAGCATATTTTAGATAAGAATCGGCATGTGTCGCGCCTTCCACGTGCCATAGCTCTTTGATGCCCTTCTTGGCGGCATACAGGCTGTCACCCATCCAAGTCGGTACGAACGTGTCTTCCGTACCGTGAATGAACAACATGGGAAGTCGGCATTTTTTCACTTGTTCCAGTGGCGAGGCTTCCCGGAAATCCCATCCGTAACGCAGGCGTGTAGCCCAACTGGCCAGATGGAGCAAGGGAAAAGCGGGCAGGCCGAACTGGTTTTTCAGTTCTCCTGCGTATTCATCCCACACGCTGGTATAACCGCAGTCTTCCACAAAGCAGTTCACGAAAGGCGGTTGGGGTTCGCCGCTCACGCATAGGGTCGTAGCCGCTCCCATGGAGATGCCGTGTACCACCATGCGGGTCTGGGAACCTTCCGGGGCAAACAGTTCGTTGGCCACTTCCATCCAGCGTAACACATCAAGGCGGTCTTTCCATCCCATTTGGATGTGGTCGCCTTCGCTCTGTCCGGCAAAGCGGAGGTCGGGGAGCAATACGTTGTAATGCAGGTCGTGATTGTATAAGTAAGCGATGTGCAGCATACGCACGGCATTGTCGGTATAACCGTGTACGGCTACGGCTGTATGAGCCGTCAGGGTGTCTGCATAAAGGTAAAGGGCGTGCAGCCTTACTCCGTCTTCGGCAAGGATAAACGTATCCCGCAAGGCGTTTTCCCGTTGCAGGCTGTCTACCCAGTGCGAAAGGAAAGGGTAGTGCTCATACATGAAAGCGTATGACATTTCGAGATTCTTTCCCCGTTCGTTGCCACCGGCCTCCAACGCGTACCATTGCAGGTATAGCGTGCTCCCCGTCAGTGTGAGTACTAATAAGGTGAGCACGGTCCAGAAGATCCGTTTGAACTTGTTCTTTTCCTTGTGCATGTCGTCAGTCTTCGCTGTGCCAGAATTCCCATCCGGCGTATGCTTGGAGAATCAGCATCTCCAAACCGTTTTTGGTGATGGCACCTTGTTCCCGTCCTTTTCTGAGAAAGAGGGTCTCTTCCGGATTGTAAACCAAATCGTACAGTAGGTGGTTGCGTCCGATGGCTGCATAAGGGAGTGCCGGGCACTCTTCCGTATGAGGATACATCCCCACCGGGGTACAGTTTACAATCACTTTGTATTCGTCCATGATTTCCGGTGTGAGTTGCGGGTATGTCAGCGAATCCTCTTTCGGGTTACGGCTGACAAAGCGGGTTTCGATGCCCAAGCGGTGAAGTCCGTAGCGTACAGCTTTAGAAGCCCCTCCTGTACCTAATATCAAGGCTTTCCGGTGTATCGGTTCCAATAACGGTTCTATCGAGCGGGTGAATCCGATGACATCCGAGTTGAAACCTTTCAGATGCGTTTTCCCTTTCCGCATCCCGATTCGTACGACGTTGACAGCCCCGATATGGCGGGCTTCCTCGCTCAACTCGTCCATGTAAGGAATGATTTTTTCTTTGTAGGGGATGGTCACGTTGAGTCCGCACAGATTTGCGTTTTCTGTGATGATTTCCGGAAAGCGTTCGATAGAGGGAATCTCAAAATTGACATATTCGGCATCAATCCCTTCGTTCTTGAACTTTTCATTGAAAAAGTCACGCGAGAACGAATGTCCTAAAGGATAGCCGACTAAACCGTATTTATCCATGATGTGAATGCTTATTTGGTGGCAAGATACATCGTGCTGATGCCGAAAGTGAAACGTTTGAAACGCACGTCGCCGAAACCGGCTTTCCGGAGTATGCCCTGCATGACCTCTCCTTGAGGGAAAGCGGCCATCGTGGCCGGCAGGTAAGAGTAGGCACTATGGTCCTTGGAAACCAACCGGCCAATCAGCGGCATGACGATTTTGGCGTAAACAGAGAAAAGTTGTTTCATGGGGAAACGGTGGGGAGAACTCAGTTCAATGATTAACAGATGTCCGCCTGGTTTCAATACCCTGCACATTTCCCGTAGTCCCTGGTCCAGATGTTCGAAGTTGCGTACGCCATAGGCCACGGTCACGGCATCGAACGTGTCGTCGGCAAAAGACAACGCTTCACAGTCCTCATGTTGGAAGCGGATGATTCCGTCCAAATGCAACGCTTCCACTTTTTGCCGTCCTATTTGCATCATGCCCTCGGAAATGTCTACTCCCGTGATGGATTGCGGAAAAAGCCTCCGGGCAGACAAAATGGCAAAATCGCCTGTCCCCGTAGCAACATCTAAGATTCGGCGGGGGTGAAAGGGCGACAAAGAGTCGACGGCTGTGCGCCGCCAACTCTTGTCGATGCCCCATGAAAGGAAATGGTTCAACCGATCGTAAGAATGGGCGATGCGGTCGAACATGCGCTCCACTTGTTCACGCTTATGGCCTTCGTCCTTGTAGGGCTTTATCTTTTCTTGTTCGTACACCTGTCGTGCCTTATTTCTGGTTCAAATATTCGGTGACGTTCTTTTCGATGCGTGCGGCCAAATCGTCATGGTCGTCGGCCTTGTTGAACTTTTGGCCTACGATATGCTCGTACAGCTCTATATAGCGGTCTGACACGCTGTTTACGTATTCGTCCGTCATTTCCGGCACTTGTTGGCCTTCCTTGCCCATGAAGTTGTGGTCGATGAGCCATTGGCGTACGAATTCCTTGGAAAGTTGCTTCTGGGCTTCGCCTTTTTCAAACTTTTCCTGATACCCGTCTGCGTAGAAGTAACGGCTGGAGTCGGGCGTATGGATTTCGTCGATGAGATAGACTTTACCGTCTTTCTTGCCGAACTCATACTTGGTATCCACCAATATCAGTCCCTTTTCCGCAGCCATTTCCGTGCCGCGGGCGAAGAGGGCGTAAGTATATTTTTCCATCAGTTCGTAGTCTTCCTTGCTCACGAGTCCTTGGGCGATGATTTCTTCCTTAGATATGTTTTCATCGTGTCCGGCATCGGCTTTCGTGGTAGGAGTGATGATCGGGGTGGGGAACTTCTGGTTTTCTTTCATGCCTTCGGGCAACTTCACGCCGCAGAGTTCGCGGCAACCATTCTGGTATTCGCGCCATGCCGAGCCGGTCAAATACCCGCGGATAATCATTTCCACGCGGAAGCCTTCGCATTTCAGTCCCACGGTCACCATCGGGTCCGGAGTGGCCAGTTTCCAGTTGGGTACGATGTCGCTTGTGGCATCAAGGAAAGTAGCTGCAATCTGGTTCAGCACTTGGCCTTTGAAAGGGATTCCTTTGGGCAGAATCACGTCGAATGCCGAAATACGGTCGGTGGCTACCATGACCATCAGTTCGTCGTTGATGTTGTACACGTCGCGTACTTTTCCGTGATATACGCTTTGCTGTCCCGGAAAGTTAAAATCAGTGTGAGTTAAAGCTTTCATATCTGTTTTCTTTTTGAAGTTGAAGTTCTGTTTGTGCTCAGTTGTCGCCCCAACCCGTCAAATCTGTGATGACGAATGATTCTTCGGATTGTGGTTTTTCGGTACTGCGCTTATGTGCGGAGACCTTCCTGTCATGCTTTTCGTAAGCTTCCACGATGCGGGTCACTAATTTGTGGCGCACGATGTCTTTTTTGTCCATTTCTATAAAAGCGATACCCTCCACGCCTTTCAGTATGGACGTGGCTTCGGCCAATCCTGAACGTTGGGATGGTGGAAGGTCTATTTGCGTCATGTCTCCGGTAACAATCATTTTGGTGTTCATTCCCATACGCGTCAGGAACATCTTGATTTGTGCCGTAGTCGTGTTCTGTGCTTCGTCCAATATGACCACCGCGTCATTGAGGGTGCGGCCGCGCATGAAAGCCAAGGGAGCGATCTGAATGATGTTTTGTTCCATCATTTCCTGTAACTTCATGGTAGGAATCATGTCCTGCAAGGCATCATAAAGCGGTTGCAGGTAAGGGTCTATCTTGTCTTTCATGTCACCCGGCAGGAAACCCAGTTTTTCACCGGCTTCCACAGCGGGACGGCTCAAGATGATTTTGCGTATTTCTTTGTTCTTTAAAGCCCTTACCGCTAATGCGATGCTGGTGTAGGTCTTGCCCGAACCGGCAGGTCCGATGGCAAAAATCATATCGTTGTTTTCGTATGCTTTGACCAATTTTTGCTGGTTCTCGCTACGGGCGGTGATAGGTTTGCCGTTGACGCTGTATACAATGACGCCTTCTGCACTTTCTTTCGGGGTCTTTTTGCCTTTGATGATGGCCAATATGTCTTCCTCTTTCAGGCTGTTGTATTTTACACAGTGCTGTTCGATGGCCATGATGTTTTCTTCAAAAGCACACATTTCCTCTTCGTCGCCCATTACTTTGATGATATTGCCGCGGGCCACGATGCGCAATTTGGGATAGAGCGCCTTGATCATTTGTATGTTGGTGTTGTTTACCCCGTAGAAAATAACGGGATCCACGTCTTCCAATACGATATGCTTTTCTATCATTCGCTTAATTTTGCCGCAAATTTAAGCATTAAGTTTTGAATTCGCCACGTTTTCCGTATCTTTGTGCTGCAAAATAAAGAAAACGTTGAGAAAACTCAAGAGAGAAATATTTTGGGGAATGGCGGGGGTGACCGTCTGTGTGTTGGGCGTGGTGCGCTGTGTCAATCCGGCGGTGGTGGGTGAAACGGTTGGTGTTTCATCTGTTCCGCTTGATTCTTCAGTGCAGGCCGTCGTTCCTGATTCGAAAAAGGAGTCTATTGAGGTTGTCAGGAAAACGGGGTTGCATACACCTTATTCCATACCGGTTTTCAAAGAAGCGGACGGTCGGCCATTGAAGAGTAAGATCTATAGTGTACCAGGGTTTGGACGTACGTTTCCCGACTTGCAGGATGTACATATCGTGGCGGCCCGGAAATGGGGCGTTTCTCCGGTGGAGGATCGGGAAGAAGCGGAGATGAGGAAAGATGAACTGGTCTATGTGGGCAGCAATCCTTATTACACGATGGACAAGCAGATGTCTTATTCCATCCCTTATCTGGTGCCTCGGGCCAGTGACCTTCTGCAAAAAATCAGCCGGAACTTTCTGGATTCTTTAGCTATCAAAGACATTCCGCTACATACGTTAATTGTAACTTCCGTCTTGCGTACGGAGAACGATGTGCGGAGGTTGCGACGTTTTAATTGCAATGCCTCCGAAGAGAGTTGCCATCGTTTCGGAACGACGTTTGACATTTGTTATAATCGCTATAATACGGTGAGTCATCCCGACAGGCCGGAACGGCGTCCGGTAAGAAACGATTCGCTGAAGTGGGTCTTGTCGGAGGTGTTGCGTGATTTGCGTGAACAAGAGTTATGTTATGTAAAATATGAAGTAAAACAGGGCTGTTTTCATATTACGGTGAGATAATGCGTTAAACCTTTTTCGTTTGGATGTGTCTTTATAAATAGGAAGAATATTTGTCTATTATATATAAGGTGCAATGAAAAAGATAGTTCTATGGGGAATGTGTGCGGCCTGTCTGGTTGGTTCGGGGACGGCAATGGCACAGGGCGGGAAAGACCGCAAGGGTGACATGCGATGGGAGCAGATGATGGAAAAACGTGCGGAAAGATTAGCTGATGAACTGGATTTGAACGGAGATGCACGTTCGGAGTTTCTGGTTACTTATAAAAATTATCAGCAGGATTTGATGTCCCATCGCAAGACACCCCTATTTCCGGCAGGCTTGGGAGGGAAAAAAGAATCCGAGTTGACGGAGGAGGAAGCGGCAGAGCGCATAAAAACGGAGTTTGACCGCAAGGCGCAGCAAATCGTAAATGCGTACAACACGCTTGAAGTGGATAAAAAGTACTATGAAGTCTTTTCTAAAACCATGTCTGCCAAACAGTTGATGAAAATCTTTGTTCCCGTGAGAAAAATGAATGTTCGTAATGGGGGTAGGCAAGGCATAGGAAGGGGTGGAGTTCGTCCGCCCGGAAACTTAAATGGTTTTCCTCAAAATGATTTTGATAGGGATGTCGACTGGTAATACCAGTTAGGTAGGGTTGATTTTAAGGTAAAAGGGGAGGGAGATTTGCTGTTGCAAATCTCCCTTTTTCGTGTTTGGGTTCCTCTGTAAACTCCCGTATATTTTCCCAAAAAAGGTTTCATGTTTCAGAATTCTCTATAACGGTTTGATGAATAGTGCTTTATGAGCTGAATTATGGAATCCCCATCTTTCAGCCTTCCTTCAGTTGACTGGCTGCTACCGTTGTGCGCCAAACGGAAAATCAATCTCAGGCGAGTGATTTTTCAATCTCAGCCGAATGATTTTCGGATGTGCGCCAAACGGAAAGCAGCATTCAGCCCGTCTTGCGCCTGACATGGGCTGAAAGATGAAGGATTGGAAGTTCAGGATGTATCCGTCTTGCTTTGAAAGGGTTACGTGGTATCCTGAAAGATGAAGTCCATTTCCGGGAAAAGGCATGGAGGAATGAAGGCATGGGGGTGAACGTAAACGTGCACAAACCTGCGGAACCGTGCGGAAATGTGCACAAACGTGCACCCTTCGCCGTGCGGCCCCCTAACTTTGCCGTAAA
>NZ_GL883819.1 GCF_000205165.1 Paraprevotella xylaniphila YIT 11841
TGTCATCCATTACGTACAGTTTGTCTTGGGTTGCTCCCTCGCAGATGTAATCGAAGTGAGGAGTGTCGCCGCGAATCACGCAACCGATGGCTATCACGGCATCCACCTTGCCGCTTTTAGCCATTTGGGCGGCACCGAACACCAATTCAAAACTGCCCGGCACGGTCATGACCAAAATATCTTCTTCACTGACTCCATGTTTGAGCAAGGTGGTTTGCGCACCTTCCAACAACGAGCCGGTGATGTGGTGATTCCATTCGCTGACCACGATGCCGAAGCGCATGCCTTGGGCCGAGGGGACGGACTTGGGGTCATATTCAGACAAGTTATGTAAATTCGTTGCCATGTTCGTTTTCTGCTTTAGGACTTTATTCGCTTACACGTTCGATGTATTTGTCGATTTCGGCATACTGCATGGAGTTCACATACTTGGTCTTGATTTCTTTGTAGCATTCCAAAGCCTTGTCTTTCTTTCCTTGCGATTCGAAAATCTCACCGGCCTGAATCAGATAGAGGGGGCTGAGGCTGTTGTTGTCCGCCTTCTTGGCTGCTTCCAATAAAGTGGAAGTCGCTTTGTCTAATTGGTCCAATTCTGCATAGCAGTTGCCCAATGCACCGATGGCAGCAGGAGACACCATGGCATCGCCGCAATTTTTGAAATCTTCCAGACGGGTAACAGCTTCCTGATATTTACCCAATTTGGCATAACTTAATCCGGCATAGAGTTGTGCCAGATTGCCGGCTTTCGTGCTTCCGTAGTCGTTGGCGATTTTCAAGAAACCGGGAAAGCCTTGTCCGTCACCGTTCAACGCCTTTTCGTAATTGTCCGAAGCAAAATATTGCTGCCCTTTGAACATCAGTTCATTGGCTTTGGCCTCGCGCGGTTCGCTTACGAAACTCCGATAGAGGAAGTATCCGCCTACCAATACGACGATGGCGATGAAAACGTACATAATAGGCTTCTTGTATTTGTCGATGAAAGCCTCGGAAGAAATCAAAGTCTGTTCCACGTTGAGTGAATCATGCTGTGTCTTTTTGTTCGTCATTTTATTTGATGGTTTTATTATTATTTCCTGTTTTTCGTCCCATAGTGCATGGTACGGGAATAAAGCGGAGCAAAAGTAGCGAAATTCTCCCGTTTGATGAAATTTATAGCCTATTATTTTTAGGATTCGGGGGATAAACCTTAATTTTGCAGGGTGATTTAACGGGAAAACCTACGGATGATACTGAAAAAAATTTCTGTCTTGAATTATAAGAACATAGCGCAGGCCGAGTTGGCCTTCTCTCCGAAGATGAATTGTTTCATCGGACATAATGGTGAAGGAAAGACCAATTTGTTGGATGCTGTGTATTTTCTTTCCTTTTGTAAGAGCGCAACCCATTCCGTAGATTCCCAAAATATCCGGCACGGTGAGGACTTCTTCATGTTGCAGGGAGAGTATGAGCATGAGTCGGGAGAGCCGGAAGAGGTATATTGCGGTTTGAAACGCAAACAGAAAAAGCGTTTTAAGCGTAATAAGAAAGAGTATAAAAGATTGTCGGAGCATATCGGATTGGTGCCGGTAGTGCTCGTTTCTCCGGCCGATGCCGATTTGATTTCGGGGGGGAGTGAGGAGCGGCGACGCTTTATGGACATGGTAATCGTGCAATATGACCATGAATATCTCGATGCATTAGTGCGTTACAACAGGGCTTTGCAACAGAGGAACGTGTTGTTGAAACAGGAGGAGGAACCCGATGAAGCCCTTATAGGGCTATGGGAAGAAATGATGGCTCAGGAAGGGGAGAAGATATACGAGAAGCGAAAGGCTTACGTGGAGGAATTCGTTCCGGTCTTTCAGGATTTCTATGCGCGGATTTCCCGTGGAAAAGAACATGTGGGGCTGCGTTACATTTCTCATGGCCAACGTGGGGATTTGTTGGAAGTCATTCGTCGCGACCGTGCCAAGGACCGGATTATGGGGTATTCCCTGCATGGTGTCCATAAGGATGATTTGGAGATGACCTTGGGAGAGTTCCCTATAAAGCGGGAGGGTTCTCAGGGGCAGAACAAAACCTATTTGATTGCTTTGAAGTTGGCGCAGTTTGATTTCTTGCGCCGTACGGGAAGCCGTACTACTCCTTTATTGTTGTTGGACGATATTTTCGACAAGTTGGATGCTGACCGCGTGGAGCAGATTGTCAAATTGGTTTCCGGCGAACAGTTCGGGCAAATCTTCGTGACGGATACCAATCGAGACCATCTGGATCGTATTTTGGAGAAGACGGACGAAGACTACAAGCTCTTTTATGTGGAAAACGGAGAAATCAAGGCATGAGACGGAACAAGGCGGAATGCATAGGCGACATCATCCGGCAATATCTCCGGCAGGAAGGGTTGGAGACACCGTTGAATGAGACCCGGATGGCGGCAGCTTGGTCCGAAGTGATGGGGCAGGCTATTGCCCGGTATACAGGGGATGTTTTCGTGAAAAATCAAGTGTTATACGTCCATCTCAAGTCACCGGCCCTCAGGGCTAACCTAATGATGGGTAGGGAAGCATTGGTACGCAAACTGAATGAGTATGTGGGAGCGCAAGTCATTCAGAATATTGTGTTCCGTTGACAACGATTCAAAGAATCTCGTCCATGGGGATGTCATGGGGTTCGGTAGGAACATGTTCTACCCGTTGGAAATCGAAGCAAACACCTATTTTATATATATCGTAATGTTGCAACCGCGTCAGCAAACGGTCGTAAAAGCCTTGTCCGCGTCCCAAGCGGTTTCCTTTTGCATCAAAAGCCACTCCCGGGATAATGGCTAAATCAATAGAGGCGTAGTCGGTAAAGACCTCGCCGGTGGATTCTTGGATGCCGAAAGGCCCCTCTTCGAGCCGGTCTTCAGCTGCATAACGGTGCAACTCGATTTCTTTACCTTTTACGGTGGGAAGCAGGATGCATTTGCGCAAGCTCCAATAACGTACGAAGTCTTGTGTATCCACTTCGTCCGGCAATGAATGGTAGAGTAAAACCGTTCGTGCAGCGATGAATCGCGGATGTACAGCCAAACGTCTCAAAATCGGGCCGGAAAGGTCGAGTATGGCCGCCCGGGAAGTTTCTTTCTTATTTCGGGTCATTGATGCCCTTAATTCTTTTTTATTCATAAGCATAATTAATTTTGGAAAAACTACGGCATCATCAAATGCCATAGTTTTTCCAATAAGTCTCTATATTATTGGGAGGTTACAGTTTTCTGTGGGGCTTCCGGAAAAGCTTTTCCTTCTTCCAGAACCTTGATGGCACGTTCAACTGCCGGGTCATCACTGTTGACGAATTCGTAGAATTGTTCTGTTTCCTTCACGTTGTTGATGATGGAAGCATAAAGGCTTCTTCTGAAAAGTTTGCGTGACTTGTAAAGCATCAGGTTTCTTTTGCGAAGTCCCCGTTGTTGTGCAAAATCGGCAAACTTGCGGACTACGTTTTGTTGGTCTAAGTAGCGGACGAGTTCCTCGTTAGTATCTATTTCATTCAATTCCGGACGATGGCTGTCGGCAAAGTTAAATGCATATTGATGTATTAGTCCGCTTATCCACGCTTCCTTATAGTATGAGGTTATGTCTGCTGTATCTTCCGGAACAAAGATGTCCGGCATGATGCCTCCACTGCCGTAAACGGTGCGTCCCAAGCGGGTCTTGAACTGCGGGCCTTTTTGTTTGATGCTGTCTTGAGAGAAAAATTCCCCTCGTTCGTAACGTTCCATAAGGTCATTCTCGTATTCTTCTCCGTGTCCTTTTACGTAAGGCTTTTGGATGCACCGTCCAGAAGGTGTATAATACCGTGCGATGGTCAGGCGTATCATGCTTCCGTCCCGGAATTCGATGGGTTGTTGTACCAATCCTTTGCCATACGTACGGCGGCCTATGATGGTTCCCCGGTCATTGTCTTGTATGGCTCCTGCAAAAATTTCGCTGGCCGATGCCGATCCCTCGTTGACCAATACTGTCAGAGGCAGATTGGGGAAAGCTCCGCGCCCGTCGCTTTTGTATTCTTCACGTGGGAATTTGCGTCCTTCCGTGTAGAGAATCAAACGGTTCTTGGGCAGGAATATGTTGGCCATTTGTATGGCGGTCTGCATAATGCCCCCGGTGTTGTCCCGCAAGTCGATGACCAGGTTCTTAAACCCTTTCTGGTTTAATTCAGCCAAGGATACCAAGAGTTCGGGGTAGGTCGTTTCGCTGAAACTTTTGATTTTGACATATCCGGTTTCGGGGGTGAGCATGTAAGTGGCTTCTATGCTGTGTACCGGGATGTCGCCTCGTGTGATGGTATAGTAAAGTGTCTCCTTTTCACCCGTACGCCGGATGCCTAATTTGACTTTGGAGGCTTTCTTGCCTTTCATGAGTTTCATGCAGTCTTCGGCTGTGATGTCTTTTCCTGTAATGTCTTTTCCGTCCACATTGACAATACGGTCTCCTGCCAGCAATCCTACCTTTTCAGATGGGCCGCCTTTGATGACACTGATGATGCGCGCTGTGTCGTTTTGTTTGGTGAAAGACACGCCGATGCCGGAAAAACTGCCTTTCAGGCTTTCCATTGCCGCTTCTGTTTCCTTGGCTGTGGTGTAAGCCGAGTGCGGGTCCAGTTCCGCCAATATGCGGGGCATGGCTTTTTCCACGAGGTCGGTCATATTGACCGTGTCTACATATTGGTCGTCGATGATACGCAGCAGGTCGTTCACCTTGTTACTGTTCGTATTGATGATGTTCAGCCGGTTTCCCGAGAAATGGTTGGCATAGAACGTTCCTATCAATATTCCTGCCACAAGGCATAACGCCAATAGGATAGGTGTAAATCGCGATGAACTATTCTGATTCATAAATACATGTTTTTTAAAGTTCTTCAGTCTGAGTCTCCAATGGTAGGTAGTGTACTTCTATACCGGCTCTTTGAAGCAGGTCGATGCCGTCTGTCAGCCGGTATTGCCGGGCATAGAAGACCTTCTTGATGCCGGACTGTATGATAAGCTTGGAGCATTCGATGCAGGGAGCGTCTGTGACGTACAGGGTAGCTCCTTCGCTGTTGTTCCCAGACCGTGCGATCTTGGTGATGGCGTTGGCTTCTGCATGCAGCACGTAAGGTTTGGTCAGGTGGTTTTCATCTTCGCACACGTTTTCGAATCCGGCCGGTGTGCCATTGTAGCCATCGGAAATAATCATTTTGTCTTTCACGATGAGGGCTCCTACTTTGCGTCGTTCACAATAGCTGTTTTCTGCCCATATCCGAGCCATACGCAAATAGCGCAGGTCCAGTTCATGCTTTTTTTCTTCCGGAGTTTTCATTTTTTCTCTCAAGCTTTGTTTATGGGGTTGATACCGTTTCGTTTTAACAGAGCATCTATGGTGGGAGCTTGTCCGCGGAATCGTTTATATAATGCCATAGGAGGTTCCGTGCCTCCCTTCGACAAGATATTGTCGCGGAAACTTTGTGCCACTTCCCGGTTGAATATACCTTTTTCCTTGAACAGGGAGAATGCGTCAGCGTCCAGGACTTCCGCCCATTTGTAACTGTAATATCCGGCTGCATAGCCTCCGGACATGATATGTCCGAACTGTACGCTCATACAACAGGCCTCTTCAGGTTGCGGCAACAACTGTGCCGCTTCCCACGCGCGTTTTTCAAACGAAAGCACGTCTTCCTCGAAAGGTTTGTCCTGCGTGTAATAAGCCATGTCCAACAGAGCGAAACTGACCTGTCGGATACAAGCGTAAGCCGTGTTGAAATTGCGGCTTTTGATAATCCGGTCGATAAGTTCTTCCGGAAGCGGTTCACCCGTCAGGTAGTGTTGGGCAAAGGTATTTAAAAAATCGCGTTCTACGGCAAAATTTTCCATAATTTGTGACGGAAGTTCCACAAAATCCCAATAGACACTCGTACCGCTGAGACTTTCGAAGCGCGTATTGGCGAATATGCCGTGTAGGGCATGTCCGAATTCATGCAGGAATGTTTCTACTTCTCCTAAAGTGAGTAAGGCCGGTTTGCTCTCTGTCGGTTTGGTCAAATTCATGGTGACGGACACATGGGGACGATGGTTGGTGCCGTCTTCATCTATCCATTGGTCTTTGTAGGAGGTCATCCAGGCACCGCTCTGTTTACCTTTCCGGGGATGGAAATCCGTGTACAATACGGCCAGGAAAGTTCCGTCTTTGTCGAACACTTCGTATGCCGTCACGTCCGGATGGTATACCGGAATGTCGGCATTTTCCTTGAATGTGATGCCGTACAGGCGGGAAGCCAGTCCGAAGATACCTTGTTTGACGCGTGACAGTTCGAAGTACGGGCGTAGCATTTCCGCATCCAGATTGTACTTCTCTAATTGCAGTTTATGGGCATAATAACCGAAATCCCAAGGTTGCAGCACGAAGTCTTCTCCTTCTTTTTCACGTGCCTTTCTTTCCACTTCTTTTACCTCTTCCCGTGCCGTGGGCAGGTAGGCTTCCAACAAGTCGTTTAACAGTTGGTAGACATTCTGGCTGTTTTCAGCCATACGTTTCTTTAATACGAAGTCTGCGTATGTGGGGTAGCCCAACAGTTGTGCCCGTTCGCGTCGCAGGTTGACGATACGCTTGACGATTTCAAGGTTGTTGTATTCATTGTCGTGCGTGCAGATGGTATTCCGTGCCATATACATTTTCCGGCGGAGTTCCCGGTTGTCAGCATAGGTCATGAACGGGTTGTAGCTCGGGGCGTGCAGGGTGAACACCCATCCCTCCAAATCCTTTTCCTTGGCTGCCAATGCGGCAGCTTCGACAGCAGATTCCGGAAGACCTGCCAAATCCTTTTCGTCAGTCAGGTGGAGTTGGAATTTATTGGTCTCCTTCAGGTTGTTCTGTGAGAATTGCAAAGTCAACTGGCTCAGTTCCTTGCTGAGTGCGCGGAACTTTTCTTTGTCCTCGGCCGTAAGGTTAGCCCCGTTGCGTATGAAGCCGTCGTAGCTCTTGTCCAGAAGCATTTGTTCTTCAGGCGTCAATTCACGGTGGCTTTCATGCACGGCCTTTATCCGGGCGAACAGTTTCTCGTTCAGCAGGATGTTGTTGGCATGTTCCGTCAATATCGGTGACATTTTCTGTGCCAACTCGTCCATCTCGTCGTTGGTCTCCGCGCTCAACAGGTTGAAGAACACATTGCTCACCCGGCTCAGCAGGTTGTCGGGGACGCTGAATGATATGGTATTGTCGAACGTGGGAGGTTCCGGATTTTGGATGATGGTGTCCGTCAGTTCGTCATCTTGCCGTATGCCTTCCATGAAAGCCGGTTCGTAATCTTCGAGGTGTATCCGGTCGAAAGGTGCCGTGTTGTGAGGCGTTCCGTAGGAAGAACAGAAGAATGGATTTTTTCTTTCTTCGGTTTTGTTTTCTTGTATGGTGTCCATGTCGATACTTGTATTTTTAGAAGGCCTGGATCAATTTCTCCAAGGCTGGTATGATAATTTTCCTTCTTTTTAATAAGACTAAGTTTTCTTTCTGTAAACGGTTCAGGGCACGTGACACATTCATGCGTGGCTCATTGATTTGTAATCCGAGGTCTTCCATGCTGATTTCCAAAATTTTCTCCCCGGCAGGGTATACACTACGGGAGTGAATGAAATTGACGATACGTTTCTCCGTATTCCCTGAAAGGTTATGCCACAGCCATCTTCCCTGACGGTAAATATAGGAGGACAAGAGGTTAATCATGTTAAGCCGGAATACCTCGAAACGACTGAATAACAAGGTCACTCCGTCTTTGGGAATGATCAGGGCGCGTATGTCTGTCTGTGCTGTATAAGTATGCGTGTAGTGTGGAGTAATGCCGTACAGGGCTTCCGGTTGTAGGGCTACTGGCGATTGTAGCCGTTCGTAGAATGCGAAGCGGTTGTTGTCCGACCGGGTACGCATTTCGATGGTGCCCCGGAATGCCAGTATCAACTGTCGGCAAGGGTGGTCTTGTTCAGCCAGGTTCTCTCCTTCGGCATATTGGACGATCCGGTGAGGGACAGACGTGGAAAATTGTGCCAATTCACTTTTTCCGATGCCTTGAAACAATGGCAGGGCGGTCAAAGTGTCCAATGTAAAGTTTTCCATATATGTCTGTTTTATCGGTCCATCATCGTTTGGAGGGCCGGAGTTGTGTACACTTGGTTCTTCCCTTTCTCGTCCGCATAGATAAGGTAAGCTTGTATGTCGGGAGTGGACTGCAATATCTTTTTAGCCTGTTCCAATCCCATGACCATAAATGCCGTAGCGTATGCGTCGGCGGTGGCGCAGTCTTTGGCCACTACGGTGGACGACAGGATGGAGTGCTGCACAGGATAACCTGTGTGCGGGTCTATGGTATGTGCATACTTTTTTCCATTTTTGTAGTAGAAGTTACGGTAATTTCCCGAAGTCGCGATACCGAGGTCCGTGACGTTCAGTATGGTTTGGATTTCATTGTTGACATTCAATGAATCGTCTATGGGCTTATTGATGCCCACTTTCCATTTTTGCTCTTTGGGACTGAGTCCTTTCACCACGATTTCCCCTCCGATTTCAATCATGTAGTTCCGGATGCCTTTACGGTCGAACAGGCGGGCTACCGCATCACTGCCGTATCCTTTGGCAATGGCACTGCAATCCAGTATTACCCGAGAATCCTGTTTCACGACCTTCCCGTTTTCCAAAGCCACTTTTTCAAATCCGACGAACGAAAGGATACTGTCGATTTGTGACGGAGTGAGATTCTGCCCGTTTTTGAAGCCGAATCCCCAGGCATTGACTAGCGGGGCGACGGTGATGTCGAATGCACCGTCGGTATGTTTGCTGATGGTTTTGGCCAGTTGGAATACGTGGACGAACATGCTGTCCGGGGTAACCTCCTCATTCCGGTTGATTCGGCTGATGACCGATTCTTTATTAAAAGGAGAGAGGGAAACATCCACTTTTCGTAATTCGGCTTCAATTTCCTTTTGCAGACTGGAATCGCATTGGTAGGTTACGTGGTAAAACGTGCCGAAAACTGCTCCTTCTTCCCGTTGGAAAGGAATATTGGAGTGTGGGCTGCGTATGGCATATATCGTGCCGATAACCAACAGGATGAGAAATGGCAGTTGCCAACGTAGTTTTTTTCTTTTATCGTTCATGAGCATAAACCTAAATGTTCTACAATGATTTTAATACCGATACCTATCAGGATAAGACCTCCGGCGGGTGCCATGGAGCATGGTATCTTGCGTCCGATGAATATGCCTGTTCCCAATCCGGCTATGGTAAGGGCAGACGAAATGGCGGCAATGAGGACGGTTGGCATTGCGATGGTGTCCCAACTGCTACCTATTGGCATAAAAGCCATGGAAACTCCTACGGCCATGGCATCTATGCTTGTGGCTACGGCCAGTGTAAGGATGACTTTATAGCTTAGCGGGTCGAACTTGGTTTCCTCTTTTTTCCCGAAGCCTTCCCGAACCATCTGGATACCGACGGCAGAAAGCAATCCGAAAGCAATCCAATGGTCTATGGGAGCCAGAAAACGGCTGAAGAGTGTGCTGACATACCAACCGGCCAATACCATTGCTCCCTGAAAGAGGCCGAACGAAAGGATCATGGCCAACATTGGGCGCAAGACGATGTGCTTGACAATAGCACCTGAAGTGATGCTTACGGCAAAGCAATCCATGGCGAGTGCCAATCCTATTAGTATAGCTTCTGTGATGTACATGTTTGCATGTTTTTGCCGGGGTTTAAATGTCGAATATGATATTGAATGTTCCACCGATACATGAATTGCCGTATTTGCCGAAACCAGGCACATACCACGGAGAACCTTGCGGGGCCTCGCTGTGGCTCATGCGGATTTTATAGCGTACGTTCCATCCTAAGTGGAAAATTTTCCATATCCGTGTTTCTATGCCGAACACGATTTCTCCCCAATGGGAATTGGCCGAAAGCCCGTTGAACACGAACGGGACTTCGTTTCCCCACACCGGATCGGTGAATCCCGGGGAGCTTATATCGTATTTGAAAGACGTGAAAGCATAACGTAAGCCTAAATACAACCGGTTGCCAGTGTACCACTTTTTAGTAAAGTTGTAGTCCATACCGATGCGGAAATAAGGTGCCTTGGTTTTGTAGGTATTGCCTGTTTCCTCACCCTCACAGTTACTTTCCCCATATCCCAATTCAAAAACCGGAAAATATTTCTCCTTGAAATTCAAATGTGCGGCCACTTCCATTTGTGAATAATCCGAATTGAGGGATTTCATAATGACACCTACAAGGTCGCCTGACAGGGCCACTCCTCCGAATATGGGTGCTTCCTTTTTCGTCAGGTCTTCTACGGTTTCCTGAGGCTCCTTGTTGTCGGTTTGTTGAGCGTAGGAAGCGAAAGGGAGAAGTAGGCTAATTACCGCTACGGAAATATATTTTAAAATTCTCGGATACATTATAATTGATATTCGGATTTACAATTGAAACGGAGTCTACAAGCAGTCGGGTCCAACGGACGGCGGTCACATGGTGGAACATCGAAGCCGGACAAGTAGGGGATTCGTAATGCGGAGTGTTTTCTTTGTCAATCCAAATGGTGTCCCTCCGCGTACGGCCCACCGTATCGGTGAAGTGGAAGATGAGCGTGTCGGTTGCGGCACTGTAACTTACCGGAAGTTCCACTTCGCTTCCTCGTACCAGGCGGTTAATCAAAATGGAATCCGTTCCGGCAGCCGTGACCGTCAGTGTGTCCAACACTTGGATTTTGCTTTCCCCTTCATCCGTGGCGGCATAGAATCCATACGTACTGTAAACGACATTGTTTATCGGGCAGTCGGTAGATTCGCAGGAAACGGCAGCAATGAAAATGCTGATGCAAACCAACGTGAGGGTTATACCTTTTAGTTTCTTCATCTTCAAAAGATGTAATCTTTATATTTCTTTTTCAATCAAGTAATTGTTGCGTTCTGGCGAATTGCGGCTGATGAGTTCTCCCAAGAAGCCGGTCAGGAAAAGTTGCGTACCCAGTATCATCGTAGTGAGCGCGATGTAGAAGTAGGGTGAGTCGGTAATCAAACGGTAGTCGTTGCCGCAATACATGTCATACAGCTTGTTCACGCCGATAACCCCTGTGGCAATGAAACCCAAAATGAACATGATAGAACCTAAAAAGCCGAAGATGTGCATCGGTTTGACCCCGAATTTGGATAGGAACCAAAGGGAAATCAGATCCAGATAACCATTGAAGAAGCGGTTCAGGCCGCCGAATTTGGTCTTGCCGTACTTGCGTGCCTGATGGTGCACCACCTTTTCCCCGATTTTGTCGAAACCGGCGTTCTTGGCCAGATAAGGGATATAACGGTGCATTTCCCCATAGACCTCAATGCTTTTCACGACTTCCTTGCGGTAAGCTTTCAATCCGCAGTTGAAATCGTGCAGGTTTTTGATGCCGCTGACCTTGCGGGCGGTGGCGTTGAACAGTTTGGTCGGGATGGTTTTGGACAACGGGTCATATCGTTTTTGCTTGTACCCCGACACCAAGTCGAATCCGTCCGTCACGATCATGCGGTAAAGCTCCGGAATCTCGTCGGGGGAGTCCTGAAGGTCGGCATCCATGGTGATGACCACGTCACCCTCCGCTTTCTTGAAGCCGCAATACAAGGCCGGGCTTTTTCCGTAGTTACGGCGGAATTTGATGCCTTTCACGCAACTGTGCTTTTCCTGCAAATCTTCAATCAGTTGCCAAGAACGGTCGGTGCTGCCGTCATTGACGAAAATGACTTCGTATGTGAAGCCGTGTGCGTTCATTACGCGTTCAATCCATGAATATAATTCCGGAATGGATTCTTCTTCATTGAAGAGGGGTATTACGACTGAAATATCCATATTTATCGGTTTTGACTGTGAGTCGTACGGCTCTTTCCGCTTAATCCGATCCACGCGGTGGGGATGGCTAGCAGGAAGCCGAACATGAGATTATATACTAAGAATTCGAAAGTCAGTTGTATGGGAGAGATACTTTTAAGCAGGTCTATGACTTGGCGGCTGACTTCGGCCACGTCCTCTCCCGGCATCATGCTTTGCATCATAGCTACAGCCTCGGGCTGTTGCATGATGGTGGAATAAGTCTGGAGGAGCAATCCGTTGTCGATGTAGCGGAAATAAACAAATTGGGCCACCGCCATGAGCAAAGAGGCATACATGAAAATCAGCGTCGCCATCCACCACGACTGGCCGAAACGAAGGGGAAACACTTCACCTCTGAATTTCCGTATCAGGAAACCGGCTGTCACCACGGACAACAATCCGATGATGAGACCCACGTTGCCTACGAGCGGACGGGTCAACCCGATAATATAAAAAGCAAAACTGACAATCCACATCAGGCCCACCACGGCACCGTATTGGGCGGCAAAAGCACGGAGTTGCTTGTAGCTTATTGCATTCATTATGACATATATTACATTTAGCGTGCAAAAATACGAAAAATTAGCGGAATACGGCGAACTAAACTTCTTTATTTTTGTAAAATCTAAGCGGTTGAAAATGAGTTTTATTTCAGGAATGCATTAAAAAAGTATATACCAATGTTTGGAACGGAAAGAAAAAGTTCCTACCTTTGCAACCGCAAACGGGAAAGTCCTGTACGGCCAGCTCCCTTCGAATCCCCCAGGGCTTGATCGCAGCAAGGGTAGTTGGTTGTAGCGGCGCGATGCAGTAAGCTTTCCCACCCGCCTCTTTAGCTCAGTTGGCCAGAGCACGTGATTTGTAATCTCGGGGTCGTTGGTTCGAATCCGACAAGAGGCTCAAAAAGCACAAAGGCGAAACCGGAAAAGTTTCGCCTTTTTATTTTATCGGGCTTATGGCGTATGGAAAATATTATAATCCGTTGATTTTAGCACGTCTTGAATCCTATTTCGAGTCGGGCGATTGGGACGGATTGGCTGTGTATCTGGACGGCTTGTCCCATCGCGAGTTCCGTATGGCCGGTGAAATCATCAGCATGCAAATCATGCCTCGTGTCTCGGATACGGTGTTTTGGGAAGCGTTTTGTTTCCTGTTGGTGCGTAATTCCAAAGCTTTTCTGGTGACTTTGCTCAAGTCCGTTCCCCTTCGGAAGCAAAAAACCGGTTTTACATTGCGGCAAGACGGCTATGTGCCGGTAGCGGAGTTCCTGAACGATGCCGGGACGGAATTGGACCGTGCCAAATTCATCCGGTTTATGGTGGAGGTCTTCGGGGAAGATACGGAGGAATTGTCTTATTTATTCGGAAGCCTTCATGTAGATACGTCGCACGAACGTGTGCAATATTTGTTGCAGGGCAGAGGAATGTCCTGTTATTATTTATTATTCCAGTGTATGCGTCAGTTGGAGCATGAACGCGATCTTCTGGTGCGTTGTTGCCAATTCCTGATGAAAAAAGGCGATGCGTTGTCGTTCAATCTGGCCAGCGTGGCCAAGCTGTATTTCGACCTGACGCCGGTGAAGGGTACCTTCTCCTTGCATCTTGCTCCTTATCAATTGGGATGCCTCGATGCTTCCTTCGAGAGTTTCTGCAGGGTCATGAAGAGCATATCGTGAAAAAATAAAGACATCCACCCAAGGGATGTCTTTTATTATGTAATTTATGAATGATAACCTCACGGATATTCTTTTCTGTTAGAAACAATTATTAAAATGTGTAGCTTGTGCCGAGACTAACCTTGGCCACTATGTCATTGAACGGTGACAATACTTCACCACCGATGAAACCGTTTTTCAAGTAATAATGGACTTCCGGTTCGAGTAGCAGGCTCCATTGGTCGTTGATACGGTATTGCGCCACGGCACCGAGCAACAATGCAGGTGCTCCGCCAGGGTTCGCGGCGGACAGAGGACGGGGGGAGGAACCCACTTCGAGTTCGCCGCTGTATATCCGGGCATTGTCCGACATGCACTTGCTGTACAAGGCACCGCCTTCCACGAAGAGGTTGAACTTCCGGTTTAAGTCATATTTCTGGTAGACGTTGGATAAATTAAGCATATAGGCCAGTTTGATGTTCAGCAGGTTGTAGCGGTATTGCCATAGTGCGGTGAATTGTTTCTCCACGCCCATGAAATCCACCACATAACTCCCATACTTGTTTTCGTTGAGGGTTTCATACTCTATGGCAGCCTTGAGTGAGACGTAAGGCCCGAGGTGGTAGCCCACGTAGAACTGTCCCGAGTAGTTCAGGGCGAAGTCGCCCACGGTGTTCACCGAACGCATGTGTTTTAGCCCTCCTACTTGCACGCCGGAGAACAGGCGTGGCTCGAAGATGTAAGGGGGCCACGAGGCGCGTTCTTTCCGGTTGGCTGCACAGACGCGCACGCCGAGCGATATGGAGGCCGAAGTTTCGGTGAAGGATGCTTCGCGATCCACATTCACGTATGGTTCGCGGAAGTTGGCCACCACCACACGGGGCTCCACGAAAAAAGAAGTTTCTTTGTCCATGCTGTACAGGAAAGTGGCGGCACCTGTGAAACCGGCGTAGTTGCATTTCAGGCCGTTATCCGTTCCCGGGATGTATTTGGTCAGCCAACCGTATTCGCCTCCCACGGCGATGTTCATCTCAAACGGATGGCGTACTTGCCGCCAATAGGGGAAGAAGTTGAGAGGATTGACCAATCCTTCGAGCCGTCCGGCAAACATGCTGCCCTTGTAACGTGTCTCGTAGGAGGGGCGGGCTTCGGTGGATGCCGTGGTGTTGTAGCTCCAATAATATTCGGAAGCCGTGGCCGAGAGGCGGAGTCCCACGATGGGGTCGAACCACCGGCCCACGGAAATCTTGTAGCCCGTGCCGGTCGTTTTGAAGAAGCCCAAATCGTCGCTGTCATAAAAAGTCACACCTTGTGCCAGTTCGTAGAAAAATCCACGTGTATAGACCACCTCGCTGTTATAAAAGTCATTGGTATTATCCATATTGACCGTCAGGCCGGTTTTCACACCGTATTGTATGTCATACTTTGACACGTTCGTATGGCCGGAATGGTCGGCTTGGTCGG
Organism: Paraprevotella xylaniphila YIT 11841; assembly: GCF_000205165.1. GTDB lineage: Bacteria > Bacteroidota > Bacteroidia > Bacteroidales > Bacteroidaceae > Paraprevotella > Paraprevotella xylaniphila. Next base: position 15,007 of record NZ_GL883819.1, read on the forward strand.
TCAGTGCGGAAAAGAACGGTTCTATGAAGAACTTGGCGTTGCGTCCGAGACCTATACCGACGTTTATACCTGCCTGTCCTTTAAAAATGGAAGCGCGCTCCTCTTGGAAAACGGAATGTATATAGCCCACGCCGAGAGTCGGAGAGATGCGGAATATGCGTCGTTTGTCGTAGCCATAAAGGTAATCGGACAGATGAAATACATAGTCTATATCGGCTTCCCATTGTTTCACGGTACCATTGCCGTCCTTCATGTCGTAGTTCGTATGCAATAGCGTGGCGCGTAGGCCATGTAGCCGGTTGAAGTCATACCCAACCACGCCACCGAAAGGTATCCCGTTCTTCATGGCCCGTTGGCCTTTTGGGGCTACTTGCGAGAAGCCTGTCGTGAATCCTACGTACAGGTGGTCAAGGAAACGGTTGCGGAAAGTATCGCCTTTTTCCACGTAACGGTCTGAGTACAGGTAGTCTAAGGGGTTGAAGTCCACGGTGTGGTCCAATTTGGGTTTGGAGGAGGTGGATACTGCCGTGGAAACCGGTGTTTCCGTGGTTGGCCGTATCGCAGTGGTGTCGGCTGTTTCCGGTGTGGAGGATGTCGCCGTGCTGTCGGGTGTTTCCACAACAGGCCGTACCGCTGTCGCCATCGTGTGCGCCTGTCCCGGTGATATGTACCACAGGCATAGGCATGTGCATATTATTGTATATTTTTCGTACATCATCATGTTTTGTATTCGTTATATTGTTTTGCCTCTGTTTTATGCCATTTTATTCTTTACCAACCGTTTATGTCATCTTGAACCTATAATGCCTTTTTCATATTCATTTCATTCCTCCATGGGTGTTGCGGCGGGTTGTTGTACCGGTATGGCAGGCGGACTGGCCGTGTCGGCACTGTTGGTCTGGATTTCCGTTCCGGATGCCGCTTCGGCAGACGAGGTGGTTGTGGGTGCGTCTCCTGTCCCTATGTCCTGTTCCCCCGTAGTTGCACCGCCATTTTCGGCATCTCCGGGGATTGCCGGCTGCGCTGCTTGTTGGGGGGCTGCGGACTTCTCCAAATCGGTCAATATCTTGCGGCATTGTTCCGGATCGGCTTTGAGTTTTTTCCAGTATTTTTTGAACGCTTTGCGGTATTCCTTGTTGAATGTACCGTCGTTGAGCATGTATTTCAGGTTGCGCTCATCCTTCAGGCAGCATTGTACCATAGGTAATCCCCAGTCTATACGTTTGTCCCCGAAACTGTTCACCGTGGGGTCATCGGCCGATGGTTCGAAAAACTCATCGAACATGAAATTGTCGTCCATGTATCCCGTCGTGGTGCGTTTAGGAGCATCCAAGTTGAAGCGTAGCTGTGCCTTGAGGTAAAGGGCTCTCGGGTCGGCGGGGGATACTTGTGTGGCATCTTCCAACATGTAGAGCGCAGTGCCCCAGCATCCGGGGTCTTCCTGCGCCGCCAATACGACGATTTTGTTCCAATATGAGGAGTTTGATACGGTATCCATGACCTCCGGGTCGTTCCATTCGCAGTTCAGGCTGCGAAGGAATATTTTCAGTCTGCGATATTCCGGTTTGCCGTCAGGCAGGAGCATTTCCGCTACGCGGTAGGCCGAAGCGAAGGCACCGGCATTGGCCAACATCTTAATGTGAGATGTGACGATGGCTTCGTCGTTGTACCATCCCTGCCAACTTGCGTTGCCGAAGTCGTCCATTTTTTGTTTGTGGTATTCCAGATTTAGTTGCACGTCGATGTAAGGTTTGAGCAGATTGGTGTCTGCCACACCGCGTTGGGCGTAACACCGGGCCAGTTCGTAGGCTGCCAATGGCCATTGGCGCAGGCCGTCCTCGTCTTTGACCGACGTGTAGGCGGCCCGGGCTATAGTTTCCTTTTCCTTCGGGTCTTTAATCATGCCGAGTAGTTCGTAGAACTCGTAAGGTACTTGTTTTTGCCCGGCGCGGTATCCGGGGTCGGTCTGGTAGAGTTCCCATATCTCTTCACGTGTCTTCACGCGGTTGGTGTAGTATTGGTATTCGATGTCCACGATGCGCAGTTGGGGCAGGATCTGTTGTTCAATGATGCTCCAACACGGCAGTTTGCGGATGGCGGCTTCCTGCCGCCCCATGTCTTTCGTCGTGGAGAGTACGGCTCGCACGCTGGCAGCCTCTTCTTTTAGCGAGTCGGCTTCCAAAAGGTTCGCCACATCAGTCCATGTGGCCACCTTGTGGGTGGTTTTGATTTCGCCCGTGCGGCGGGCATCCTGCAAGGCAGGGAAACGGCTCAATTCGTCGCGCAGGTATTCCGCACGTTCGCGGCAGAGGCGGGCATTGATGGCGTTGCCGCCTTCGGGCGAGGCCGACCCGTGGATGACCGCACTGGTGATGCCCGCATCGGCACCCATATAGCGCGACATGTTGTCTTTGAGTTGGTTCATTTGTTTGAAGTTCAACGTGTCTGTCGGGTCGAGGCGTGCTTCTCCTACCACGAATTTCAAATCGAGCTTTTCGTGGTCTTTGCTGAATTCTGCCCGTCCTCTTCGTGCATAGCGCTCGCGGTTGATGGGAAGCTCGATGAGGCTGTAATCCAAGAAGCGCATGGGATCTTTTACATAGCCTTCGCTCAGGCAGACACTGTCTTGCCGATAGGGGATGTTGGAGTTCATGCCGTATGCCTGAAGGGCATCCACCCGGTAACGCGTATTGCGGTCTACGGGTTCCAATACGAAGTGGATGAGCATGGAATCTTCCACATGGGAATGCATGAACGTTCCTTCACGGTATTTGAATAAGGGGTCGCGGGTTTCGTCAAAGCCCATACGGCGCAAGTTGCCTTTTTGAAACTGTTCGCCGTCTTTCACGAAAGGAACCAGATGGCCCACTACCTCGCCGTTGCCTTCTTCCTCATTCTCGTCCAGGTTCACTTCTTCGCTGATGGGAATCGCCTTGACCACGGGGCTGACGATGATGCGTGATTTGTCATCCGTGTCATCGGCCGACAGGTAATAGTAGAAAGGGCCGACCACCATGCGGTTACCGCACATGTTGGGGATTTGCGGTTCATTCTTCCGCTTGCGTTTGGCGGTTTTGGTCACCGTGCCTATCTGCTTGGCAGCCAAGCAGGTCACTTTGATGTCCATCATGCCTCGCAATTCCCGCTTTACGGGGTCAGAACCCGATGGTTTCACGACGATGTAACCTGTCAGTGGAAGCTGCATCAGGCAGTAGCCGTCTTGGTCGGTTTCAGCCAAAGCGTCGTACTCCGATTCTGATTGTGGGGCATAGGTCATGCCCTTGGCTTCCTCCTCTTGGCATTTCTTCATGAAGGCGTTGGCTTTGCTCGCATTGAAGAAGCCATATACGATGACACCCGGCCAAGGGGCGGCATCCTTGCTGTTCAGGTCTTCTGCGCGTCGGACCGTGATATTGATGTTCTTCACCTGGGCTTCTGCGGGGATATGGACCGCTACGATGAACAGCAGGAACAGCAGGTAGCGTGTAATCATATAGAAATTCGTTTTATACATGGTGATATGCAAGTTGCGGGTTTACTTGATGATATAGGCGAAGGAAACGCCGAGTTTAAACGGGATGAAGGCATAGCCGTGCGCTGTGCGGCGGTTTTCGGAATAATGGTCGTCGCGGTAGTAATGCTTGTGGTCGTAGTAGACGGCACCCACACTCCCGTAACATTCTATGTTCCAATGGGGCGAGAGGAAGAAAGCGTAGCCGAAAGTCAGTCCGCCACCCCAGGCGTCGCCCTTATAGGTCTCGCTGCCCCACGTGATGTCGTAAGACGTGCCAAGGGCTGCCACTCCGATGAATTCGCGCATCATGGGGCGTCCGCCGAACCAATAGCGGAACTCGGGGATGGCACCCGCCATTTTCATGTCCATGCCCCACGGTTTGTAGTTGCCGAGCACGGACAGGCCGAAAGTGGTCTTGTTGCCCGTAACGATTTCCATGCTTAAGTTGGGGGTCATCAGTCCATCCCATAGTGCGTCGGTCTTCAGGGCCAATAGCTGCGCTTTCAGTCCGGCTGTTACGGCTACTGTTATGATTGTTGATAAAAGGCGTTTCATTCGTTCTTTTCGATTGGTTTGTTCTTTTTTATTCAAAACATCTTCCGGCGCACACGGTTGCAAGGCATGCGGCCGGAAGATGTGCCGTCGGGCTTTTATGCCAGAAGGGAGGGCATGTCATAACTCGACGGAGGGGCCGTTGACGGAATCCTGCCAATCGGTGAGGCTGGCATTCGCTTTCACTTCTTCTATGTCATTCACCGTGATGGTCACCATGTAAGAGATTCCTTGTCGGAACAGGTTGGTCTCGCTGTCGGAAGCACCGTAAGGAGGCCCTACGGTAAGCCATTCTTCCGTAGTGATGTCGAAGCCTTCTTCTGGGGCTTCCCCCTCTTTGTGCAGCGTGATTTCAAGACGGTATTTCTTTTCCGGGTAGAGCATCAGGCTGCCGCCCACTCTCGTGGCCTGTCCCAAGGTAGTGCCGATGGCTACAGGCTGCAAGTCTCCGTCTTGTGCATCCTTGAGCGTGAAATCTGTCCTTGCGCTGTCGTCCGATGGCTTGATCCTTTCAGCTAGCGTGAGCCTCTTGTCCGGATCTTCTCCCCATGGTTCACGTTTTTCCAAGTCGGCCACGATGAGGTCAACTTTGGAATGCGTATCGAGGATTCTGATGGACTTCACGGAAATCTTGTCGGCATCCTCAAACACGGATTCTTCTTTTAGCGGATCCGCTCCGGGTTTCACCTGGAACTGTAAACGTGTCAGCATGTGCTGCAAGCCGATTAAGGGCATGGCTGCGTCCGCGTTCTCCCGGAAGTAGCGTGCGCTGTAAGCATACTTGTCTTGGAGCGTGGCTCTCCCCCAGATAATGTCCTGCGTGCCGTCTATCGTATAATGCACTGTGGCGCGATGGCGCGGGCCGCCGGAACCGTCTCCGTCTGCCGACGCTTCATACGTGATATGGGTATCCTCTGCATACGGATAGTAGCCGTAGAATTCATACATGTAGAATTGGCTGATGGGGTAGAAGTAGTGCCCGTCCCACGACACGTTGCTGCCTTCCTTCTTCGCTTTCACGTTTTTCATCAGGCAGGAAGCGTAGTTGTCTTCAGGGGCGAACCACGAGATATCGGGTGCGCCGTCGTTTTTCTCCTGTTTTCCACGTGCGAGACAGAACACTCCCATTTTGTCCAGATTGCCGTCATCGTCCACTGTGGCCCGCTTGTCCACAGAAGTGGACACGTCATCCGAATGGGCGGCGAAGCGGATTTCCACTTCGCTGTTGCCGGGTATGAATACGGGGGCGGCCGCATAATCCGACAGGTTTTCGTTGGAACAGCCGGGCAGCAGCATGCAAGCTACCGCCACGGCCCAAAGATAATGATGTAACTTCATCTGTCTCATGATTTGTTACTTGGTAATTAAAACTGTCCTTATCAGGTTTACGGTTCTACCGGTTCTTCCACGTCTTCTTCCGGCTCTTCTGTTGCTCCGCCGTCGAGGTTGGTGTCCACGTCAATGTCACCACCCTCTTTCCAAGCTTCAAGAGTAGCTTCCACTTCGATCTTCGCCATGCCGTAGACCTTGACCTTCACATTATAAGAAGTACCTTCGGCTGCTGCGGCACTCTCCGGAATCACGATGGGACGCTTTATATCGGTCGTACCTGCCGGGTTGGTTGAACCGTCATCGGTCTTGAAGGTCTGCTTCAGGGTGATTACCATTTCATATTCCTTTTCGCCGGGGGCTACCATCAGGCAATGACCTCTGTTCTGGTAAGTCTCACCCCAGTTTCCATCACCTTTTACCAAAGTTACGGGTACCAAATCCTTTGTTGTGCTTTCCTCTTCATTGTAGTCTTTCAGTACGAGGGCTGCTTCCTGTGCGTCTACGCTACCGGTCGGGACTTCGAAGAACAAGGTTTGTGTAGGAGCAACGGCCTCTCCACCCATGTCATAAGCCACAATCATTTTACCTGTGGTCTTGGATTTCACCGTGATTTTCTCCACTGACACGTCACTACAATCGTCATTCATACCCACAACTTGGAACGTGAAACGTGTCAACCTGTGCTTCATGACGATGTTCGGGATTACACCTGCACGTGCCGTAGCGGCGGAGAAGCCCGTACTACTTGCTGCAAGTTCGTCAGCGTCTGTCTTCTTGACAGCCATGCCTGTCATCAAGTCTTGCGAACCGTCTATTTTAAACCACACATACTTCTGGGTGGCATGACTGTTGGGGGTTATGACGGTATCCTTCACGATGAACTTGGAGTTGTCGCTGTCCGCGGTGTAACCGTTTGTATGGTCGTATATGTAGTTCGCGTCGTCCAAATGATAGGCGAAGAAGTCGTGCGTGCCTTCGTTGGGATAATAACGAGGCTTGTCGTTTACAGTCCACGTCAATTTGTTGTCAGTTTCCACCTTGGTTTGTTTAGGGGTCTGCACTTCATCGTTGGCAGAATTGACAATGGTTACTTTTTCATCCTCTTCAGCATCCTGATAGAACCACTGGGAATAATTCCAACCGTCGCCGTCGCCATTTGCGGAACGCTCCATCATGAGTACGCGGAGTTTCTCGCCGTTCCACCAATTACCGCGTTCACCGAAGTCGCCCACGGAACCGATGCCACGCTTTTCCACGGAAACCGATGGACCGGCCACAGCCAGTTCCACGGGTACCAACCCGTCATTTGCGCTTCCGGGTACGTTGCCGCCTGTGGCGACCACATCGTCATTGGAGCATCCGCTCCATACGCCCATACCAGCCACTAAGGCTGAAGCAAAAAATAACTTTTTCATCTTACGATAAATTTAAATTAAACAATATATGAAATTACACAGAATTGTGTCTTCTGTCTTTCTGCCGTTTTCCTTATTCCGGGATTTCGACATCGCCTCCGTCAATCCACCCCGGGAGGCCGTCTATTTCGAGATCCACCCTTTGCGGTCCGTAAACTTTCAGCAGCACTTCGTGCTGTTTCCCGGCTTGGAAGCCGCCTGCGAAGTGCAGGTTGGCATAACGCGCCGTGAACAACGAGCCCGACGGAATGAGGTCATCCGGGCGTGTGGTGATGAGGCGGTAGTGTATGATTACGCCCATTTCGTCTACCGGCGGGACGAGCAGTTGCGTTCCTATTTTCATGGGTTCAGCCTTAGGATCGCTCACGCCCGGTTCGGGGTTGAACATGGCATTTTCCATCTGGTAGGTCGAGCCGAACTCCTCCGGTGTGTTTTCGTGGGGCAGGTAAACCGTGTCGCGTTCCGTTTCCCATACGATGCCCGTCGGGGGAACGTTGGTCTCGTCCGTCCAGTCATGGGACACCCCCGCCCAGTCGGCGGCCACGGTGAATTGCGCCTTCGTGGTGATGACTAAGGCCACGGCCTGTATGCGTATCTCGCGCCCTTGGGCGGCCAGGTCGTCGAACGCCTGAACCTTGAAGTTGAGCCGTGCCAGTTCGTGCTTCACGCGAAGATGAGGTTCGACATGCAGGCGGGCACTTTTCGTGCTGTATACCAAATCCCCGGCATGATTCATGAGATATTTGGTTTCATCATTGTCCGGCAGCCTTTCGGCATCTTCTGTACCGGGACGGGCGTATGCCGACATCAGGTCTTGTGTGCCGTCAATCCGGAAGAACTTGGTGATGCTGCCTTGTGTCCGTTGTTCCGGGGCATATTCTTCTGCATCTCCTTTATAATAAAGGAAGAAATTGTATTTATGCTCCGGGTAAACCGCGCTGTAATACGGCGGCTCGCCATCGGCCCATATCAGTTCGCAGGCGGCTGAAATCCGTGCTTTGCGGTCGTTTATCAGGCAAAGGGGCGCACCGCCCCCAGTGGAAGTTTCGTCGGCTGTGAGGTCTGAGGGGACGTCGTACACATGGTTGCGCGTCAGGAATGCGTAGACGCCGAACTCCGCTGCCATCCATTTGGCACGTTCCTCTTCGTCGTCCCAAAAGCCGAAAGACCCTTGGCCCCGTTTTCCCGTCACTAAAGCGTAGGCCGGGTCGGTGAGCGACAGGGTGACGGGGATGCTGTCCGCTGTCATTTCCGGGTTCGGGTTGTCTGCGTCGTAGACGGGCGCATACAGTCCGGGGTAGGACTCGTTGCAGGCTGCGAGTGCGCAGCACAAACCTATTCCTGCGATGTATCTTTTCATTTCAGTATGTTTGCTTTTCCTCTTCATACGTTTCACACTTCAATTTCAAACGTTTCGCCGGGTATCCACTGGTCCAGTCCGGTCGAGGTGCTGCCACTGTTCAGGATACCGTCTTTGTCGATTTCCAGTGGTGTGCCGATTTCCACTGTGATGCTTCGGCTAGCTTGCCGGTAACCGCCTGCCTCTTCGTCCCATTGCAGTGACTTGCACTCTTTCAAGGTATGGTAGAGGTTGATGCCTGCATGGAACACTTTGGCAGCTTTCCTTTGTGTTCCTTCCTCTTCGTAGTCATAGTGGGTGTAGATGGCAATCTGCAGGATGCCCGGTCCGGTGACCATGTCTTCAGTATGGCTTCGCACGATGCCGGGAATGTTGACGGCGGCTTCACAACGCAACGCTTCCGTCGAGGTGCTATCGGCCGCTGAAGGCAGGGCGGCGTATGCCGGCCTGAACAACAGCTTGTAGGTCTTTTGGGCCAGAATCAGCCCCGTGGTCAGTTCCATGGTGGAAGGTACGCCGGAGATTTCGGCCGTAAGGCTGTCCACTACCACGCCTGCCGTCTTTTCGATGTGGAATGCGAACGACACGTCCTGCGTGAGTGGTTCGGGCGTGAAGTCCACTACCACCTGGCCTGTCCCTTCTTTGTCCAAAGGGACGGACACATGGTCCACCCGGGCATAGAACACGGGGCACCCTCACTGGAGATGAAGTCGGAGTAAGCGTTGTAATCCTTCCATTCCCCATACGCCCCCGCCACTTTCGGATCGTCTACAGGGTAGTGGCGGTAGGTAAGGTAGAGTGGGGTCAGGCCGCTTCCCAATGTGGCTGCGTCGCCTTGCGCGTCCACGATGTCGGTGGCATCTACCAGTTCACCTTCGTCCCATCCGAATGTGGCGAAGTTATATTCACCGCTGCGAACCCATAGGTTGTGCGTTCCGATTGGATCCAACGTGTCGGCCGAAGGCTGCCTTTCCGTCTCGGGCTGCATGAGGATGCCGTTGTTGCCGTTTTCTTCGGCGGTTATCCGGAATTCATACCGCAAGATGTTGACCGGACGCACGGCTATTACTCCCATGCTGTCGGGGCGGTTTCCTTGGTATTCCTCTTTCCAATGAAAACGGAAATCCATGAAAGAACGGTGAGGGTGTTCTGCCTGGCATAAGTCCACTTCTGTACATGAAGCCATGGCGCAGAGGAGCGGGAGTGCGGCAATCAGGCTGCTATACGGTTTCATACGCGTCCCTCCTTTCTTGTTTTCTCGGGGATGCTGTGTCGTAGCCTTCCTCTGTCGGCCCAATATCCGTCGGATAGTTTGCCTTTTATGTGAAAATAGGTTTCCACGGGATCTTCTTCTTTGGATTCTTTATTTTTCTTCTTACGTCTTTTTTCTTTCCGGCTTGCTTTCTTCTTGTCGCCAGTGTCTTCGGGCGTGTCGGCTTTGGCGCTTCCGGATGGTGTTTCGGAGGTGCCGTTGCCCGTTGTGGCTTGGGGGGCAGCCGTCACTTGCTCTTCCCCTTCCGTTTTCTTTCCTTTCCTCTTACGGCGGGACTTGCCCTTCTCCCCGGCCTCTGCTTTGGCCTTCTCCTTAGCCACATCTTTTAGTGAGTCGTTCAGCTCCAGTGTGCGGCGGAGCGAGTCGCGTGAGAGTTTCTCAGCTTCTGCTTCCTTGCGGCGCACCTTGTACATGGAGTCACGGATTTCCCAGTTGCGTTGCCGTACGCGTACACGTTCGTTGAATTTTTCTTTTTGCCGGGTATCCCATTCGTCGTAACGTTCGGCTCCCCCCTGTACTTTCTTTCCGATAGAGCGGAAGCGAAAGACGAATGAAAGATGTACGTCCTGTACCACCGGAAAAGGTACGATATGCCGTCCTTTCGAGCCTTGGTAAGTGTAGCATCCGTATTCTTCGTCATAGCCGAACTTGTCGTATGCCGTCATCTTGGCACCGACGGCCAAACCCAGATCCAAGTCTACGCTTCGACCATCCTTGAAAGGATAAAGGGGAACGCTCCACCCTCCGGTGAAGCCGAAGTTATAACTGTCGCCCTGTTTTCCCTTCCTTCCTAAGCTGAAAGTGTATTTTTCATACCCGACGTATAGACCTACATAATAGGCGCGCCAATTTCGGGGATTTGTGAATGTACGTCCGGAGAGCACATTGCGTCTGAAGCGTCTGAAGCCCCAAAGAGGTAAGGAAATGGTGGTGTCTCGGTTTTCTTTCGTGTAGCGTTCCATAGCCCCTCTGATCGAGCCACCCGTACGCCAATACTTCCGGAATTCCACATTTCCTGCTGCTACGTTGTACACGATGCGCGGCTGTATGGAATGGTGGGTATTCCAATTATATTTGCCGTTCATAAGTATGGAGAAACGGGTCTTTTCATTGCCTGCCAAGTCAAACTCCACCCCGAGGTTCGGAGTGGCTACTACCCAATCCACGGCGTTGGTCATGATGGACCAACGTTTAAGGAAGGGCACGGTATCGTGTTTTACGTCCTTTGTTCCGGATAAGGATTGCCCGTAAAGAATAGCGGGTGTCAAGCAAACCCACATCAAGAGTGTCCTAATGATCAACTTTTGCATTCAAACAATATCGTACAATTCGGTTTTCAATACTTTTTTAGCATTTTACAAGTCTATCTCTTACTAAGAGAGCGTACAGGCCGCGTAACTCATTATGTTACAGCTATTATTATGGAAAATATTTCGCAAAAGGTTTGCGTATTTTGTTATTTGTTTTAGGGGGGTAAATTTTAACAAAATAAATTTCTTCATTTGCTTTCTTTTACCTACTTTAGCGGTCGATTAGTCGCTCTCTTAGTAAGAGATAAACCGGATACATATATTTTTAACCGGTGTTGTCATGACAACTTGTGGAAGGGGAATATCAGACTTTTGTTGTCAGCAAAGTTATATCGGAATTACGTTAATTTAAATCAAACGTTTTTTTGCGGTGTTTTGATATGGGCGTAAAAACTTTGTGGGAACATCCCCTACACAGGGATTTCACAAAAATATCCTTCATCTTTCAGGTTGTATGGTAATTCTCTCATAATATTGATGTTACAATCTGAAGGATGTTTCAGATATCTTTCAGCCATGATTCATTTCAACCGGCTCAGATTGATGAACCGTTTGGCGCAGACTGAAAAATCGTTCGGCTGATACTGAAAAATCGTTCGGCGCAGAACTTTTTATTGCTCTCTGCCATGAAATGGAACTGAAAGATGGCCTATCTCTCCTTCATTTCATAATACATTTCGTGACAAGTAGTTGGTGTACGGCCTGAAGGATGAAGGGGTTTTTCTGAAAAACTCTTGGAAGGGGAAACATGTAATCAGTAAAATGGGAGGAAACGTGTTCCGTTTTCCTCCCATTCTTGTTTATTTCTGCTGCGGTGAGAATATCAGGTCAATGATATCTGCTTCCTTGAAGAACTTCTTGGCAAACTTCTGCACGTCCTTCGGTTGGATGGAAGCCACGAGGGTTTCCATGTTTTTCGGGTCGTTCAGGTTCACTCCTGTCTTATAATATGTAACCAAGGTGGTCAGCCAATAAGCATTGTGCTGTTTGCTTTGTTCAGCCTCTTTCAGCGTGTTCTTGACCACTTTGCTGAGTTCTTCTTCCGTAACCCCCTCACGGATGATATTGTCCACTTCCTTATAAAGCAAGGGTTTCAATTCATTCGCCTTTTCAGGGTCACATTCGAAGGTCATATACATATTATAATTGTTGTATGGTTCGCGTGAGGCTGAGCCGCTTACCCCTACGCCGTAGGTTCCGCCTTGTTCTTCGCGGATGGTCTTGGTATAGCGGTTGGTGAGGATATTGCCCAGTATGTTGATGGTATAAGCCTCTTTCAAGGTGTACTTCATTTCCCTGTTGAACAGGACTATGACTGTGGACTTCGGAACCTCCAACGGAATTTCTATGTTCTTTTCCACTTTGCCTTTCGGTGCCCTGACCTGACGGTCCACCCACTTCTCATTCCGGTAGAGGGAAGGGAGGGAACCTATGTATTTCTGGGCCATGACCCGCGCCGTGTCTTTGTCCACGTTCCCGACGATGAAGAAAGTAAAATCGCTGGCGTCGCAGATACGGTCACGGTAAGCCTTTTCAATACGGTCGAGCGTCAACCGGTCTACGTATGCGTCGTTGAACAATTGTACGCGCGGATTGTAGTTGGCAGAAATCAATGAGAGAGAATCACGCATGATGGTCTGCGGTTGCCCGGCAATCTGCTTGGCATAGATATGGTTGCGTTCGATGATGACTTTATGTGCCAGAGTATCGAAGCGAGGTTCCATGAAACGGAGGTACATCAGTTGCATCATCGTTTCGAAGTCTTTGGGCGTAGAGCTTCCGTTGACGTTCTCATACAATCCGCTGATAGAGACCTCACACCCGGCCTTTTTACCAGTCAGCAGCTTGCCCAATGCGATTTCGTCGTAGGTACCCAAACCGTAGTTCGAAGCAAATTGTCCGGCATTGGATGCCGCAGGGAGGAAATTGATATCCGTATATAAAGAAGAACCACCGGGACTGTAAGCGGCTAAGGCCACTTCGTCTTTTTCATAATCGGCCTTGCGGTAGATTACTTTTGCCCCGTTGCTTAAAGTCCATTCTTCGGCTTGGAATTGTGGCAGTTCCTTCACTTTTGTGATTGTTCCGGCTGTGGGCTCTTTTTCGATGAGGTTGCCTTTTACGCTATTGTCTTCGTATGCAGTTACTTCCTTTCCTTCCATTTCGGCAAGGATGTCCCGGGCCTCTTGTTCCGTCAGGTGTGTGACGCCTTCGCTCGGGCCGCTGATGACGATGGTACGGTTATTCGCTTTCCACCATCTGCGGGCTTGTTGGGATACCTCCTCAGCCGTGATGGTCGGAAGGATTTCCTTGACAGCTTCGGCGTAGTCCCCAATATCAATAATGGCTTCGTTGGTCAAGAAGTGGGATTGCATTTCCTCAGCATAAGCATCGTTGGAAGTTTTGTCCTTGTCTTTCACCATAGATTCAAGGCTTGTCAGCATATTGGCTTTTGCGCGGTTCAGTTCGTCTTCGGTAAAGCCATGTTGGAATATCCGTTCGTGTTCCTCTAAGGCCCCGATGAGGGCTTCTTTTTCCTGGTTCGGTTTAGCTGTCGCACTCACGGAGTAACCATAATATCCCCTTGCCATGCCGAAAAAGCCGACCGAAGCTTTTACGTAAGGGGCTTGTCCGCGTTGAATAATCTCTCCGATACGTTCACCCACCATACTGTTGTAAAAGCCGATCATCAAACCGTTTTTCACGTCCTGATACGTGGCATATCCCTTGCCGTCGTATTCTTTGTCGCGGAAGATGCGGATAACTTGTACGTTGGATGAAGTAGCTTCCTTGTCGGTGGCCAGGCAGAAATAAGTTTCGTCATGGGACGGGATTTCAAAAAATGGGCGCGGTTCCGGATTAGGGATAACGGGAATGGACGAAAAGACTTTCTTTATCTTTCCCTCCATATTCTTGATGTCGAAATCTCCTACAATGGCAATGGCTTCCAAGTCCGTGCGGTACCATTTGTGGTAAAAGTCGCGCAGGGTTTCGGGCTTGAATGTCCGGATGACATCCAAATTGCCGATGACATCACGCTCGGCATATTTCGAGCCTTTGTAGAGTATAGGTCTTTTCTGGTTATAGATGCGGGTTGCGCTGGTATTGCGTGTACGCCACTCCTCTGTGATGACCCCGCGTTCCTCGTCGATGTCTTTCGGGTCGAGGGTCAGGTAATAAGACCAATCGTGAAGGATGAGCAGGCACGTGTCCGTCAGGCTTTCGTCTGCCATCGGCACATCACTGATGTTGTACACCGTTTCGTTCTGCGTGGTGTAGGCATTCAGGTTTCCACCGAAGGAGATACCGTGGCGTTCGAGTGTGGAAATCATGCTGTTGCCCGGGAAGTTCTTACTGCCGTTAAAGGCCATGTGTTCCAAGAAGTGGGCTAAGCCGTCTTGATCGTCATTCTCCAGTAAGGCGCCTGCATTGCGGATGATGAAGAAACTGGCCCGGTCTTTAGGTTCTTCGTTATGCCGGAGATAATAAGTGATACCGTTCGGTAGCTTGCCGATCAGGACATTCGGGTCTGCCGGAAGTTTCTTGTTCCAGTCGATGGGTTGTGCATACCCTATCAGGCTGAGAAACAGGAATGACAGCAATAGAATTTTTTGTTTCATAATTTAAAAGTATAAAATCAGACTGTATGAGCAGCCTGTGATTAAGATTTCTGATTGTCTTTGTTGCGGATTTCCACTCTTCGGATTTTTCCGCTGATGGTTTTGGGCAGTTCGTCTACAAACTCGATGACTCTCGGGTATTTATAAGGTGCAGTGACTTGTTTGACATGGTTTTGCAGAGTCTTGACCAAATGCTCTTTATCTACATCTTTGTAGTCTTTTGCCAGTACGATGGTAGCTTTTACGATTTGTCCGCGAATCTCGTCGGGTACGCCTGTGATGGCGCATTCCACTACGGCAGGATGTGTCATCAATGCGCTCTCCACTTCGAAGGGACCGATGCGGTAGCCGGAACTTTTGATGACGTCGTCCACCCGTCCTACAAACCAGAAATAACCGTCTTCATCTTTCCAGGCCACATCGCCTGTATAATATATGCCGTCATGCCAGACTTCACGGGTGAGGCCTGGGTTACGGTAGTATTCCTTGAACAATCCCAATGGTTTGCCATGGGTGGTGCGGATGACTATTTGTCCCTGTTCGCCCGGTGCAGCCGATGTTCCGTCTGTTTTGAGTAAATCTACTACGTATTCCGGATTAGGTACTCCCATGGAACCGGGTTTAGGAGCCATCCATGGGAATGTGGCGATAGTCAAAGTCGTCTCTGTCTGTCCGAAGCCTTCCATCAGTTTGATACCGGTCAGTTTGCGGAATGTTTCGTACACGGCCGGGTTCAGCGCCTCGCCTGCAATCGTGCAATAATGCAGGGAAGAAAGGTCGTAATGCGTCAGGTCCTCCCGAATCAGGAAGCGGAAGACCGTGGGGGGGGCACAGAGCGATGTGATATGGTAATCTTGTATCATTTGCAGGATGTCGGCCGGATGGAACTTTTCATGGTCGTATACAAAAACCGTGGCTCCGGCAATCCATTGGCCGTACAGTTTTCCCCATACGGCTTTTCCCCATCCCGTGTCGGCCACGGTCAGATGCAGGCTGTTTTCGTGCAGGTTATGCCAATAACATCCGGTTGCGATATGCCCGAGCGGATAAGTGAAATCATGAGCCACCATCTTCGGTTCGCCGGTAGTTCCCGAAGTGAAATACATCAGGGATATGTCATCGTTCCGATTGGGATGTTCCGGTTTGACAAACGGTGCGGCTCCTAAAACGCCTTTTTGAAAGTCTTCAAAACCATGGGGCACGATTGGTCCGGCTGAAACGAGATGTTTGACGGAAGGTGAATAGGGGAGAGCGTCTTTGACGTGGTTCAAGATGACCTCTTCGCCGGCACAGACAATCATTTTGATGTCGGCGGCATTGTTACGGTAGATAATGTCTTTTCCGGTCAGCAGATGGGTGGCCGGAATGGCTACGGCTCCGATCTTGTGCAAGGCGATGATGGAGAACCAAAATTCATACCGGCGTTTCAATATAAGCATGACCATGTCCCCGTGTCCGATGCCTAACGATTGGAAATAAGAAGCCGTACGGTCTGTGTAGTCTTTCAGTTCGGAGAAAGTGAAGTCATGGTGTACACCATGGTCGTTCGTCCAACATAAGGCTATCTTGTCCGGGGCTTCTGCGGCCCATGCATCTACTACATCGTATCCGAAATTGAAGTTCTCCGGTACCTTTACATGGAAATTTTGGATGAAGTCGTCTTGCGACGTGAACGTCGTTTGACTTAAAAATCTCTCCAGCATAATCTTTTTCTTAAAGTCTAAAAAGTCGCAATATGTACTTAATTGGGTACAAAGGTAATAAATAATGGCCTATTTAGTCCTTGTCCCGTTGGAAAAATAATATGCGAATCCGCTTTGCAGTGCATATTTGCCGCCCTGAAGTCAGGCCAAGTCTACTACGGTGATGCCGGCTCCTCCAAACTGTACATGTTCGTCTTTGAAATCTTTTACGCCGGGCACCGTGTGCAGGTATTGGCGAATCAGGGTTCGCAAGATGCCGGATCCCGTCCCGTGCAGGATGCGTACTCTGGATATACCTAATATTATGGCATCGTCTATAAAATAGGTAACAGCTTGGATGGCTTCGTCTCCCCTCATGCCCCGTACGTCGATGTCCTGTTTGAAATTCAGTTTCTTTTCGTATATGTTGTCTTGCGTCTGTTTGCTGACGAAGGTGGCAGCCTGTGTCCGTGCCGGGGCATCGGGGGCTGTGGCCCGTTCCAACCGTTCCGGTTTCACGTTGGTGCGCATCATGCCGAAAGTGACGATGGCGTTCTTTCCGTCTATCTCCTCTATCGTGCCTACGGTGGTTTGCCCTTTGATGCGTACGGTCTCGCCGGGTTGCAGGGGACGGTTGCGCTCTTCCGTTTCCCGTGCGGTTTGCAGCAAGGCATCGGGCTGTGCTTTCCGCATGGCGGCTTCGGATGCTTTTTTCTCTTTCCGTTCGGCCTGTCTTTTTTTCCGTTCCTGCAGTTGTTGCATTTTGCGGGCTATCTTGTCCGCTTCATGTCGTTTTTCGATGTCGTCCAAGGTCTTTTTAAAATCATCCAATTCCTGGCGTACGTTGCGGGTCTTTTCTTTTTCAGCCTGAGCCTCCCTGATGGTTTTAATGGTGTTCTCTATCTTGGCATTCGATTCCCGGAGCAGTTGTTCGGCATCTTCTTTGGCTTTGCGCAAGATTTCTTTCCGGCTGCGTTGCAACTCTGCGATTTCCGTTTCGTAACGGGCTATGGTCTTCTCCATTTCCTTTTCCCGGAGATGGATGTTCTGCCGTTTGTTTTCCCAATACCGCTTGTCTCTTACGATGTCTTGCAGGTACTTGTCCGCGTTGATGTATTCTTTGCCCACCAACTCGGACGCATCGGCTATTACTTCCTCAGGAATGCCTATCTTGCGGGCGATTTCCACGGCAAAAGAACTGCCAGGATTGCCGATTTGCAGTTGGAACAGGGCCTGCATGTGTTGGCGGTCGTAGAGCATGGCCCCGTTCACTACCCCCTCATGGTCCTCGGCGAAGTGTTTCAGGTTTTGGTAGTGTGTCGTGATGATGCCGAAGGTCTTTTTTTGGTTGAACCGTTTCAGGACGGCTTCGGCTATGGCGCCGCCGATTTGCGGTTCCGTGCCGCCTCCGAATTCGTCGATGAGCAGAAGACTGGTGCCACAGCAAGCTTTCATCATGTTTTTCATGTTGAGCAAATGGCTGGAATAGGTGCTCAAGTCGTCCTCTATGCTCTGCTCGTCCCCGATATCGATAAAGATACTGCCGAAAATGCCGGTGCGTGAGTTTTCCCCGATAGGAACGGGAAGTCCGCATTGCAACATGTATTGGATGAGGCCTACGGTCTTCAGGCATACGGATTTTCCGCCCGCGTTGGGACCGGAGATGATGAGAATACGCTGATGTCCGTTCAGTTCGATGTCGAGCGGTACGATTTTTTTCCCGTGACGGGTCAGGGACAGGTATAGCAAGGGATGGCGGGCCATGGTCCAGTCTATCAGCGGCGCCCCTTTGATGTCCGGTGTCGTGGCATCGAACTGGTGGGCTAATCCGGCCTTGGCATGGATGAAGTCTATTTCGGCCAAAAACTCGTAGGATTGCAGTATTTCCTGATAATGAGGCCGGACCTCAGCCGTGAATTCTTGCAATATGCGTATGATTTCACGCCGTTCTTCTCCTTCCAGTTCGCGGATACGGTTGTTTGCCTCCACCACTTCAGCCGGTTCGATGAAGACCGTACGTCCTGTGGAGGATTCATCGTGGACGATTCCTTTTATTTTACGCTTTAAAGCCGGTGCCACAGGAATGACCAGACGTCCGTCGCGCATGGTGGGAGTGACATCCTTGTCCACCACGCCGTCTTGTTGCGCGTTCCGCAAGATGGCGTGCAGTGTGCGCGAGATTCCGCTTTCGGCAGCGACAAGTTCGCGGCGGATGCGCAACAGTTCGGCGGATGCCGAGTCTTTGATTTTGCCGTATTTGTCGAGTATGTTTTCAATGCGGTGTACCAATTGAGGGTAGACGGAGATCCCTTGCGTCAGGCGGCGTAAAGCCGGATAGGGGACGGAGGCATCGTCGGCGGGGCGTCTTTCTTCTGTGTCGTTATCTTCTTCGGTTTCCTTATTGAGAAACCGTACGATGTTGATAATCGTGCAAAGCGAGCGTTTCAGGTCGAACAATTCCGTTTCGTCGAGATAAGTACCTTCTATTCTGATGCGTTTGATGGCCGGGCGTACATCATAGAAGTCCTGCTCCGGAAAGTCCTCTTCTCCTTCCTGAATGCGCAGGAATTCCCGTGTCTGCTCTTGCAATTCGCGCAATAGATGCAAATCCGTCAGGAATTTCATCTGTACGACGCGCTCTATGCCAAGCGTACTCAGGCAGTGTCCCGTCAATAAAGTACGTATCTCGTCAAATCCTATTTTCTGTTCAAAATTCTGTGGATAAATCATATTTCATTTGGGTTAGCGGGTGCAAAGTTAAGAAAAAGCGGCATAAGATATTCTTTACTCGGTTCTTTTCTGGCCTGGCTGTCCGTATAAGGATAGGATGTTTTTAGTACGGAGGAATACTGGCGTGGAGGTTAGCCATCCCCCTCTACATAGAGGAATATAAGTCTGTTTTAGGATAGTTTTAATGTTATTCAGAACACTCTTTGCGAAGAATCAGGTCAGTTTATAAACATGAAGATATTTATTTTGCAATTTGAAAAAAAAAAGAAAATGGAAGAAGGATTATTGTTGGTGAATGATGATTTTGTGATATTGCGAAAAAAGGATGTATTCTCGTATGATGGTCTAACAGCAGTGAAGAGTTTTTCCCATTCGGTCTCTGATAAAATAAAAGTGGAATGGGTGATTATTACTATTATTATTTCAGGGGAAGCGGAATGTACCATCAATGGAAAAAATTACAGGGTACAGGCACGCGATATAATTATGTCTTTACCTAATTACGTCTTGGAGCGACGGGGGGAAACGAAGAATTTGTCTGTAAATTGCCTGTGCATTTCTCGTTCTTTATTTCAAAAGAGCATTTCATTCTCTTCTTATAATTGGGATGTAGTCTCATTTTTGATGGCTCATCCGGTGTTGTCGCTTACGGATATGGAGTATACATGTTTATCTTTGTATTACTCTTTAGTATCAGTTAAAATTGGAGATAAAGACAAAATGGGGTATAAGGAATCCATGCGTTGTTTGTTAAAGTCGTTTATGTGTGAGTTGTACGGTGTGATAGGACGTTATATATCTGTTGGTTCGGTTGATTATTCACAGGGGAATAACTTGTTCAAAGGATTTTTGGATATACTTACATCGGTGTATCCCAAACCTCGTTCCGTATCCTTTTATGCAGAGAAGTTAAACGTGACTTCTAAATATTTGTCTTCTGTTTGTAAGGCGACATGTGGCGACACGGCTTCTGTATTGATTCATAAGGCGGTGACGAAAGACATCGCGGATTTGTTGTCTTATTCAAACAAAAGCATTAAGGAAATTATGGTGGAATTGGATTTCCCTTCCCTTTCTTTTTTTGGCAAATATGTGAAAAAGCATTTTGGTGTCGGGCCTAAAGAGTATCGTTCCAGACATTTATCCTAATACGACATCCAGAATCATCATTAGTACGAAACCCATGGCAAAACCGATTGTCCCTACATTGGAATGTTTGCCTTGGGAAGCTTCCGGAATCAACTCCTCTACGACCACGTAAATCATTGCGCCAGCGGCAAACGACAGCAAATAGGGCAATATGGGGGTAATGTAGGCCGCCAACAGAATCGTCAGGATAGCTCCGATTGGTTCTACGACGCCGCTCAATGTGCCGATGCCGAAAGCGCGCAATCTGCTGTTTCCCTCACTACGCAGGGGCATGGAGACGATGGCACCTTCCGGAAAATTCTGTATGGCGATTCCCAAAGATAAAGCCAATGCACCGGCCATGGGAAGATAAGTGCTGTGTTCCATGGCGGCGGCCAATGCTACTCCTACGGCCATTCCCTCCGGAATATTGTGTAATGTGACGGCCAATACCAACATGCTTGTCCGTGACAATTTGCTGTGCGGTCCTTCGGGTGAGGGGCTGCCTAAATGGAGGTGCGGGGTGATCCGGTCCATCAGCAAGAGAAATGCAATACCTGCTATGAAACCGCTTACGGCCGGGACGACCCGGGTAGCATCTTCCGTGCCGCTCATTTCTATGGAAGGTATCAGCAGCGACCATACGGAAGCCGCCACCATGACACCGGAAGCGAATCCCAATAAGGTTTTCTGTACTAAATCCGGCATTTGCTTCTTCATCAGAAAAACACAGGCGGCACCTAAGGTTGTACCGGCAAAAGGTAATAATAATCCTATGATTAGTCCTTCCATGATTGTATATTTGTCATATTATTCCAATGTAATTTCACCGGCCAGACTGGTATTCATGAGGTGCCTGACTTTTTCGGAGGGCAGGTCATGTCCCAAAAGGAACATCAATTTGGTCAATGCACATTCCGGGGTGCTGTCATATCCGCTGATAACCCCGGCTTCCAGTAACTGGCGTCCTGTTTCATATCGTTCCATCTCCACACTTCCCGACTGGCATTGGGTTATGTTGATAATGATGATGTTACGTGCTGCGGCTTCCTTGATGAGTTTGATAAACCACGGCTTCTGTGGGGCGTTGCCCGAACCGAAGGTCTTCATGACTACGGCTTTCAATCCTTTGATGTTGAAGACTGAAGTAATGATGCTTTCTTGTATTCCGGGAAAAAGTGTGAGAACCACTACATTGGTATCGAACAAGTAGTGTGCTTTCAGGGGACGGGACGGGTCAGGCCGGCGTATGCGTTCCGGTTTGATTTTGATGTCGATGGCACTATGCCCCAGGCACGGATAATTATACGACTTGAAAGCATTGAATTTTTCTGCATTGATTTTCGTGGTACGGTTGCCCCTCATCAGGTCTCTTTCGAAATAGATACAGACTTCCGGCACCATGGCCGTACCGTCCGGATGTTTGGCCGCAGCAATCTCGATGGCGGTAATCAGGTTTTCTTTGCCGTCTGTCCGCAACATGCCCATCGGAAGTTGTGAACCGGTCAAGACAACCGGTTTAGACAGGTTTTCCAACATGAAACTCAATGCAGAAGCTGTATAAGCCATAGTGTCGGTTCCATGCAGGATGACAAAACCATCGTATTGTCCGTAATTCCGTTCTACAATTCGTGCCAATCTAGCCCAATGGTAAGGTTCCATGTCGGAAGAGTCAATGGGGGGATCGAAAGAATAGGTGTTGATATGATAATTAAAACGTTTCAACTCCGGAACAAAGTTCAGCAAGTGGTCGAAGTTGAAGCTTTCCAATGCTCCTGTTTCCGGGTTTTCTATCATTCCGATAGTTCCACCTGTATAAATCAGCAATACGGAGGGGGCAAAGTCTGTCATATATCCATGGTTTTGCGGTTCATTTGCAAATATAGTGATAATTTCTGGATTTTGAGGTGGAGTGAATCGCTTTTGTTTGTGTTTTCTAAAAATGCTTAAACTTGGAAAGTTTTCCGTTGGAAATTTGTTTCATTGTAAATTAAAGGCGTTCTTTGCAAAAGTTTCTATTGGAAAATAATGATAATACAAAATAATAAGTAAAGAATATGAAGTATGTAATTATAGGAGGAGTGGCTGGTGGTGCGACTGCGGCTGCCCGGATTCGTAGGAATACGGAGAAAGCGGAAATCATTTTGTTTGAAAAAGGAGAATATATATCGTATGCCAATTGCGGTTTACCTTATTACATAGGTGGGGTGATTAGTGACAGGGAGCGGCTTTTCGTACAAACTCCGGAGGCTTTTGCACGTCGTTTCCGTGTGGATGTCCGTACAGCATCCGAGGTGACGGCAATAGATGTACGTCGAAAAGAAGTTACGGTAAGAACATCTGACGGTCGGGAATATGTGGAAACTTACGACAAACTCTTGCTTTCGCCCGGAGCCTCCCCGGTACGTCCTCCTTTGACAGGTATCGACAGCCGTGGAATCTTTACGTTGCGTAATGTACAAGACACCGACCGTATAAAAGATTACGTACGACAACATCAGGTCAGACGTGCACTTATCGTAGGTGGCGGTTTCATCGGTTTGGAAATGGCTGAAAATTTGCAACATACAGGGGCAGAAGTGGCTGTGGTGGAAATGGCAGCTCAGGTCATGGGACCTATAGATTTTTCTATGGCGGCTTTAGTGCATGAACATCTGTTGCAGAAAGGGGTGAAGCTTTATTTGGAACAGGCGGTGGAATCTTTTGAGGAAACCGCTTCCGGAGTGACGGTAAAGTTCAAGTCCGGTATCACGATAGAGACGGATTTGGTGATTCTTTCCATTGGGGTACGTGCTGAGACATCGTTAGCCTCCGCTGCAGGATTGGAATTGGGAGAGATGAAAGGAATCCGTGTGAATGACTATCTGCAGACATCGGACGAGTCGGTGTATGCGGTCGGTGATGCGATAGAATTTCCTCACCCTTTGACCGGTAAGCCTTGGCTGAATTTCTTGGCGGGGCCTGCCAACCGGCAGGCACGTATCGTGGCCGACAACATGGTGTTCGGCAATAAAACAAGATACGAGGGAGCCATCGGGACTGCCATTGCCAAGGTGTTCGACCAGACCGTGGCTTCAACAGGTCTTCCGGCCAAACGTTTATTGCAGTTGGGGATACCTTATCTTTCGGCTACGATACATTCCGGTTCTCATGCCGGATATTATCCCGGAGCCTTGCAGATGGCCATAAAGATTACGTTTTCTCCCGATGGAGGCAAACTTTACGGAGCACAAATCGTGGGGTATGACGGTGTGGATAAACGGATAGATGAATACGCTATGGTCATTAAGCGCGGAGGTACAGTGTACGATTTGATGGAGTTGGAGCACGCTTACGCTCCACCTTTTTCATCAGCCAAGGATCCGGTGGCGGTATCAGGCTATGTGGCCGGGAACATATTGAACGGGAAAATGAATCCGCTTTATTGGAGGGATTTAAAAACGGCTGATTTGAACCGCGTGACATTGGTGGACGTGCGTACGCCCGACGAATATGCACTGGGAGGGATAGACGGTGCGGTGAATGTGCCGTTGGATGAGATGCGGGAACGTTTGGCAGAGTTACCTCTCGATAAACCTGTGTGGGTGTATTGTGGTGTGGGGTTGCGCGGTTATCTGGCTTCTAATATCCTGAGAGAAAACGGCTATGACGTGAGGAATCTGATAGGAGGGCTTAAGACCTATAAAGCGGCTGTGAATCCGGTTCTTCTTCCCGATGCGTCTGAAGGCGTTTGCGTTCAGAAGTCAAGTGGCACATGTTGTGCAAGTCAGGAGGAAAAGGTGCCGGTTGCCCGCATTGTCCGGGTAGATGCTTGTGGTATTCAATGTCCCGGTCCTATTCTGAAATTGAAGAAGAGCATGGAACAACTACGACCAGGAGAATGTTTGGAGATACGTGCCACGGATGCCGGTTTTCCCCGTGATGCCGAAGCCTGGTGCCGGATGACAGGAAACCGTTTTGTTTCTGCCCAAACCGAAAATGGTACATACATAGTCAGAGTAGAGAAAGCGACACCTTGTGCGATGGAGGTTTCACTTCCGGACTCGACGGCAAAAGGCAAGACCTTTATCTTGTTCAGCGATGATTTGGATAAGGCGTTAGCCACTTTTGTTTTGGCTAATGGTGCTGCGGCTACTGGAGAGAAAGTGACCATTTTCTTCACTTTTTGGGGATTGAATGCCATTAAGAAGACAGAAAAGCCAAAAGTGGAGAAAGACTGGTTGGGAAAGATGTTCGGCATGATGTTGCCGTCCGATTCCATGAAACTGAAACTTTCAAAAATGAATATGGGAGGCATGGGAGCACGGATGATGCGCCATATCATGAAACGTAAAGGCATTGACTCGTTAGAATCATTACGCCGCCAGGCCATTGAAAACGGAGTGGAGTTTATAGCCTGCCAAATGTCCATGGATGTGATGGGGGTGAAAAAGGAAGAGTTGTTGGACCATGTGACGATTGGCGGAGTGGCTACGTATATGGGGCGTGCCGAAGAGGCTAATGTAAACTTGTTTATCTAACGGCGCGATGGAAAAAATCAAATGTATTTGTGTCATGAGGGACCTTTACCGTTCTCTTGCTTTGTTGGAAACCCGTTTGTCGGAAACATACGGTTTATCATTGAATGAAGCGATGGTCCTGTGTAGCGTTGGGGAAGAAACCGTGATGGCAGGGGCGGTCGTGGAACGTACGGGGCTGACGGCCTCGCATGCTTCCAAAGTGATACGTTCGGTAGAAGAAAAGGGCTTGTTAGTTCGATCCTTGGGAGAGAAAGACAAACGCCAGATGTTTTTTACCCTGACTGATAAAGCCAAGGAAAGGTTGGAAGACATCAGAAAGCATGGGATAGAGATCCCCGATTTACTGCTTCCTTTCTTCCAATAAGAGACGGAACATATCTGAAAATCCCCATGGCCGGTTAGGACCATGGGGATTTTCAGATGTCCGAATTCTTTTCAGAACAACAATTTTACAATGGCATATCCACCGAATACCAACCAGACATAGAGGATGCCGGCCAGATAGAAGGGTTTGGCTCCGGCTTGTTTGAATTTGTCTATGCTGGTTTCTGCACCGAGCGCCGTCATGGCCATGGTGAGCAAGAACGTGTCCACGTTATTGATGAACCCTATACCTGCCTGCAAAGTTTCCTGAGGAATGAAAGTGGCAGATTGTAATAGGGAATTAATACCGATGACGACCAAAAAATAAAAAGCGAACCAAGGTATTGTGATTTTACTCTTTCCAGCTGCGCCTTTATTTTTTTGTTTTCCGGAGAGGCAAACGCTCATGATGACCAAAACGGGTGCCAACAGCATGACGCGTATCATTTTGGTGATGGTGGCGGCATCTGCCACGTTGCCTCCCGCAGCATCGATGGCGTTACCTGCTCCGACTACATGGGCGACTTCGTGCAGGGTCGAACCTATGTATACGGCTATGGCTTGGTCGCTTAAGCCGTCCAACCATCCGGCACGGTACATGATGGGGTAGAGGAACATGGAAAGCGTCCCGAATATCACCACGGTGGATACGGCAACCGCTGTCTTGTGGGCTTCGCAGCGCACGACCGGTTCGGCTCCCAACACGGCTGCAGCCCCGCAGATGGCACTGCCTGTAGAGGTCATTAAGGCTGTCTGGCTGTCTACTTTGAGTAATTTTCCCATTAATATACCTAAAGCCAATGTACCGGCGACGATAATCAAGTCGGCCGTAATGGCCGGAAGTCCTATGGCCAGTACCTGTTGGAAAGTCAGCTTGAAGCCATAGAGTACTACACCTGTGCGCAAGATTTGTTTGGAACAGAACTTGATTCCCGGAACCCATGTTTCGGGCAGTTTGTTGCGTAAGCTGTTGGCGTATAGCATGCCTAAGATGATACCGACAATCAGCGGGCTGAAGGAAAGCTGTTTGACGAACTCGAATTCTGCGATGTAAAAGGCAGAAAACGAAAATAATACGATAAGCAAAATTCCGTGCAGGACTTCTCCTTTGTTTTCCTTGAACATAAATTTATATGGGTTTGGTTATAAACATTTTGTAGGTCTTTCGCGCAAAGGTACGACAAATAATTGTTATGAATGTACGAAAAGGCATGTTTTTTAGGTTGTGGGGATATAAGTTCATATTTCCGCCACGCGGTACCGGTTCCCATAATGCGTATGCACTTTCTGCACCCCTTCGGTCACGAGGGCTTGCGCCAGTTTGGGCAGCGTCACG
>NZ_GL883820.1 GCF_000205165.1 Paraprevotella xylaniphila YIT 11841
GTCAAAAGGGTGGATGGTCCTTTGTCGGGCGGTTGATACTTTGTTTCTTTACTTTGGTTTTAGTGGATGCCCGTTTGTTTCCACGGACGTGGGCGTGTCCGTTGCGGATGGGGATGCGCCTTGCGTTTCCTCGCCGCGTGGGTTGATGTCATTCTTTCATGTTCATTTCTTTTATTGTTGTCATACATAGTTGCGAATGTCGAACTCCTCGATGTTGTCCGGCACGACGAACTCCTTTTCAGATTTCTTCAGCCGAATCTCGATAAGCCCCTTGATGCGGATGCCTATCTCCGAAGAGCCTTCCATCATTTTCTCGTACAACTCCGTGCCCTCCATGTCGGTGAACACCTTAGCCGCCTTTTCACGTTCCGCCTGTGTCGCGTCCGGGTTTTTGGCGGTCTTGCAGGCGTCGTCAATCTCGTCAAAGCTGCTGCCCGAAGCCCGTGGCGTGTCCGAGGCGTCCTCTTCCGGTTCGTCGTCCCCGTATCCCAGTTCCTCCGGCGGTATGCTCGTGAAGGTCTCATCGAGTTTTTCCTCCGGGACTTGTGCCGGGCGGGATGCGTTTCCCGTTTTTCCGTCGTCAAAAGTAGCCTCTTCCTCCGACAGCTCAATGCCTTTTTCAATAGTGGCGGCTTCTTGCGTCGGTATGGCAGCGGTTGTCCGGGTGGATGCCATCCTGAAACGGCTCTTGCCGATGATGTCCGCCTTTTCCGCAGGGACTTCCTCGTGTGCCGCTATGCGTTTAGCCTCATTCCCGTCCAGTGACCGCCATAATCCGACAATGCCCTTGAAGAAGCGGACAATCCGCGTGTCCATGATGCGCTCGTAAAGGAGCAGGAACAGGAACCAGAGGTTGCAGCCGACCGATACCGCCAGCAGAATGTCTGTCATGCTGATTGTGTAATTCATATCCTTCCGTTTTTGGTTAGAATACTGAATTGTAATTTCGGGCATAAAGGCTCTTTATCGCATCTTCGCACTGGTTGAAGTGGTGCGTCAGCACATGGTCGATGTAAGCGGACAGCGTAAGCCGGTCATGCCCGATTACACGGGTGATACGCATGATACGCTCGTGGTACTCCGGGCGCACATACGCCATCTTCCCCTCACGTGCCTTTACTTCCGGGTCGCGGATGAACAGGCGTTCATAGTCCTTCTCACTGCATTTGCCGCTTACCGGGACAGGCGACAGTATTTCCACACTCGCCTGCACTTGGGTAAACATACCTCCGCAGTCTTGCTGTGGTCTTTTTTCATTCGGTGTCATTTCTTTTTCCATTTTCAAATCAGATCTTCACGTTGTTTCTTGTACAGTTCGTTGATTCTCTCCTTGTGCTGTTCCAGATGCTGGCGCAGCACGGTATCCACATATCCGCCTACTGAGATTTCCCCTCCGGCGATGTCGTTCACGATTCTGAGGATCTTGCCGTGGACGTCACGGCTGATATAGACACATTGGCGGGTCTTTATCTCGTTGCGGCGCAGGAATAGCTCGTTGTAGTCCTCGTCCTGCCTTTTCCGGCGTCCACTTTCCCTCTGCGCTTTTTCCCGTGTTACGGGTTGCACAGGAGATGGTTCCGGTGCGGCGGTGTCCTCTTCGGTCGGTGCAGCTGCGGGTACTTCCTGTGCGGGGCGCAGTGTCCCGTCCTGTGTGCGCCGCCCGATGGAGGCTAACAGCAGTTCCTCGTCGATGCCTTCCGTGTTCACTTTCCTGCTGCCCATGCTCACTGCGGTCTGATGATGTCGCTTATCTCTTCGGAAAACTCCCGGATGCCACTCCCTTTCAGCAGTGCCGTGTCCATCGGGAAGATGGTGGAGCGGAAAACGCTCTTGCGCTCTTCCGAAAGGTCACGGCGGAACTTCTTGCTGTCGGGCAAGCGGGTGGAAAGTACCGGAAAGCCCATTTCGGCTATCACTTCCTCGTAGATGCCGTACAAGTCGTTCCTCTCCCTGCCGTCCACCATCGTCCAGAACAGATGCAGCCCCTTTGTTTTCGCCTGTCCGGTAGTCATCAGCCTGTCGCGGAACATCGTGACGAATTTCAGGGTACTCTCCACGACAAAGCGGTCGGCACTCAGCGGAGTGAAAATGTAGTCCATCTGCGAGAGCGTCTTTATCACGCCGTTGCTTCGGAGTGTGCCGGGCATGTCGAAGAACACCACGTCGGGTTTCACGTCCTCAGTGGCAATCATCCTCTCGGCATCGTCGAGGGCGTTCACCGCATTGCTTTTGACGATGGTGTAGGCGTTCTTTTTGATCCGGCGGAAATGGTCGCAAGCGAGAGCCTTGAAGTAGGTGCTGCTGTCGATAAGCCCCATTTCGTGTTCGCGCAGCCCGTGGATGCTGTGCTGCGGGTCGTCGCAGTCCACGACGGCGACATTGTAGCCTTTCACGTTGTGCAGGTAGCTGGCGGCAAGTGCCGTGACAGTGGATTTGCCGATGCCACCTTTCTGTGTTGCGAATGCAACGAAGATTTCCTTACTCATAGTTCCATTTATTTTAATTGTTGATGATTTGTTTTTCTGTTTCCATACGGATTTGGCTGTCGCACCATCCGCTTCCGTGACTACACACGCAGGCGGGTCGTCGCGTATCCGGTTCTGTGGTGAAGCGGTGCGTCGGACAAATGGTGATTGACGACATTGCGTCATGAAGTCATTGAATCCATACGTCACCGAATTGTCGGAGAACCGGGTTTCCGACGGTTCGGGTATCCGTTTCGGCAAGTATCCGAAGAAGCGGATTTCCGGGTATTTGA
>NZ_GL883821.1 GCF_000205165.1 Paraprevotella xylaniphila YIT 11841
ATGCTTTTACGCGGTAGAATCCGTTTTTCAGGCCCGTGGCTTTCTGGCTTAGCGTGACGCTGCCTTTTCCGGAACTGGAATAGGAGTGGAATACGTAACTGCCGTCTGCGTCCACCATGTAATTGTCCAAGGACGAAACGTCCGTCACCTTTGAACTCTGCCCTGTCTCGCGTGTGATGTCCCAACCCGTGGTGCGACGGCTTTCAAACGAAGCGTTGGTCAGGTACACGTCCGTGAGGTCGATGGGCGCATCTGTGGGGATGAGGTTCCGGCGGCAGGCTTTGATGCCCTCTTCCAAAAGGGCTTCGGCTTCGGCTATCTCCTCTGCTTCCGGATGGCGGGTATAGCATGCGGCTGCAGTGTGGATTTGGTCAAGGAACGTGTTGAGATCTTCCGGCAACAACTGCCCTTTGGCATTTTCAGCCAAAAGGTAGGCTTGGTTCAGCAGCTCGCCGAGCGCCTCGCTTTCCTTGTCTTTCTTCTCGTATGCGTAGATGTTGGTGCTTACGTCCTTGTCGTATGTAAGGTAGCCGCTGAAAGCCGGGATGGTGGCCCCCTCGTCCTCTACGAAGGTCTGTATGTCGGCCTTGTTCAGCATGCGGAGTCCTTTCCGGGCCACTCCATTGCTGAAACTGTAGGACAGGGTGTCGGACGTGGCTGTTCCATGCCCGTCATCGACGTTCACGTCGGTGGCCGTAATCCGGTCTTCGCCCGGCCGGGTAGTCCGGTAAAGGTAAGGCGTGCAAGCCTTTAACGTGGTGTTCACTTCGTCCGATTCCGAGATAAGGATGTTGCTCAGTTTCTTGATTCTGCGTGCGCGGCTGCCTTCGGGCACTTCGCAGTCGAAAGGCAGGGCGATGTATTGCCATTTCGTCGACGAGGATTGCGGGTTGAAGACGGCACGTCGGGCGGTGAAAGGTTCCTTCGCGTAGTAGTCGTGACCCATGGTCAGGCTGAGTTCCTCGCATATCCCGTCCTTGATGATGTTTTTTCCTTTGGCTTCCGAGGCGGCATCGAGATAAAACAAGATGTTCGGATTGGCGAGCTGTGGCACGCTGTCTATGCCCGTCACGCGGGTCAGGTCGAAATGCGTGGACGGCACGGTAGATGCCAGTTCCAAAAACTTGTCCTTGTTCCAGTGCCCGGAGAAGACGGCTCCCCAGTTGTCCGTTTCGGCCATGGTGAGGTCGCAACCGGCTACCTTGAAATAGACGATGGTGTCTTCCGGTGCAGCCTCTATCGTCTGCTCTTCTCCTCCGGCCTTGTAGTCGCGGTGCAGTGCGGCGGCATATAACACGTCTTTTTCCATGTCGTCGAAGTTGAACGTCACTTCTTGTGTCGAGCCTTCTGCAAATACGGTCTCCCTGTCCGACAAATCCCCACGTTTGACAAAGGCCGATTGTCCGGCATCGTATTGGTACAGGTCGCATTGCAAGGTCGGCGTGGTGGCGGTAGCTTCTTGGGCGTTCGTTAAGGAAGCCCGTACGCAGGCTGCGTCGCTGTACACCTTATTATATAATATGGTGTTTTCCTGCCCGCCGACAACGACGGATGTTTCCTCGCTTTCCGGAGCGGCATCGAGCCGGAGGCTGTTCAGCGACAAGGCGGGTTCCTGTGCGGAAGCTTCGGTCGCCAGACGTGCCAGGATACGCGCATTGCTGTCCATGAGGTACATGTAATACGGCCCGGCGATGCTGGGCCGGTAAGTCAGTTCCACGGTCACCGTTTCCCCGCTCGGGACGACCGTGTTCACGTCTCTCAGGTTGGCATCGCTTACGTCTGCCGGTTCCTCTTCTTTCCGCTCAATGGCAAGGTATATCCCCTTGTAGTCCGTGGTGCCATGGTTGGTGATTTCCACCTCGATGGCGTTTTTCATGCGGGT
>NZ_GL883822.1 GCF_000205165.1 Paraprevotella xylaniphila YIT 11841
GCATTGCCGGACACCCAAGCATTGCCGGACTGAGAAAGGTTATCTTCTTTTTCCACATACCCACCTAAATCACCCTCATTGGCATATTTGAAGGATTTGGTACACTTGATTTGGAACAGTTTGATTCCAAAGGCATTTATCACGAATTTGTCTGTAAGTTCAAATTTCTTTTCCATCACTATTTTTTTCCGGAAAAATAAATTGTCATACTACTTTTTTCCTGCGGTTCGTCCACACGGCCGAATACGACATCCCCATCTCGCAAGCTTGTTCCTTGACCGTCATGTTGCGGTATTTGAGGGCATGGTATTCTTTGGCTTCCGGATATTTCTGTGTCAGGCCGTAAGCAGATGCCTTCTGGTAGATGGAACTGAGTGAATGCCGGGACAACCAAACGGCAATGTCATGCGTGGGCATGAAGCCGTAGTTCTTTTCTAGGAAGTGGAGTTCGGCAGGCGTCCAATGGTTTATGTGTTTTGTTTTCATCGTTTTTTGAATCTAATCTGAATGAATCCCCTTCGCTCTTCCTCTCGGAGCAATTCCATATCCTCATCCCTTATGTCGGCTTTCGTCTCCTTGTTGACGGTCATGCCACAAGGGATGCAGAAACGCTTCCTGATACGGGCGCGTATGGATTCGTCTTTCGTGGACCAGTAAATAGTCAGTCTCATGGCGGGGTGAATTGCTTTATGGCTTCCTTGTCGCCCATGGAGGCACGGTGTTTGATTGCAAGGTATTCTGGATAAGTTACTCCTTCCGTTTCTTCCGCCGGATAGCGTTCCTTGAACTTATCAGCATATTTCATGCTTTCTGACTGTGCCACTGTCGCACGATGTGCATCGTATTTTTTCAGCCAATTAATAATAACCTCCCCATCCATGCGCCCGTATATCTCACCGAACTTCCCCATTTTTGCCATTTTGAAAAAAAGCTTGAAATCGTATTGCGTGTAATACGGGTATATCTCAAGTACAAGATTTATTGTATCAGCAACTTGTATTGCATCCATAGACCCGTTTACCGAATAAAAGCGCAGGAAGCTGTTCATCCACTTGACCATGAGTGCTTGCAACTTCATCGTACCAATCTCACGGGATATTCCCGATACGGTCAGTTGTGGGGCATTAAAGACATCAAGCACATTCTTTGGGTTAATGCTGTCCCAATATAGCATCGGCGAGGTCTTCAAGAGACTGACGGCTTGCTGCGTTGTCTTTGGAAGTCCTTCCGGGGATATAAGTTCCTGGGGACTGTACTGAATAACTCTGTTTTCCATTGATTTTCTCCCGTTTTGACCACGTAGCAAGCCGTTTGGCGACTTCCCATGTGGTTTGTTGTTCAAATCTCATCTTGGTTTCTGATTTGTTCATCTCCGACCAATAGTCGAAGAAGTCACGTACCATTTCACGACCGTATCTCTCCACATAGGGGATAAGTGAATCATAGAATGAATCCTTGCGTGAGAGCGTAGCGGCTTTAGCCGCGGCAAGTTTTTTTGCCTGTTCGGCTTTCTTTTGCTCTACGTTAGTAGAGTTTTCTTTATTTTTCTTTCTATTTACTTTTACTTTACTTTGTCCATTATCCACATGATTAATTGAATTTTTTGTGCAATTAATAGAATTATTTGCATGATTAATTCCATTTATCATATATTCAGGAATGATTTCGGTCTCTTTCCTTTGATATGTGGCAAGCAAAAACCGCTTCTGTATTCCGGCAGATGTCAGCACTCCATGCACAGAAAATATTTCCGCGTCAAAGAACCCAACTTGTATTGCTTTGGTTAATACTTCCTTTACTGCGCCCTCGGAAACCCCAACAATGTCAGCGATAACAAAAGGCAAATCTTCGTCCCACAAAATGTAATACCCGTTATCTTTGTATATATTACACAGCAGGCAAATAAGTATGGAAGTGGATTGTGGCCCGCAAGCCCTTGCGATTTTTCTCACTTTCACATCTGAGAAGAAACCTACATCTAAAGGAAAGTAATCTATCCCTTGTTTTGTCGGTCTTCCTGCCATTTCATTAATATTTTGATTTAAAATCTCACATTGGTTAATTGCCTGTAACCGGAATACACTGCCCACTTTCCGTTACCACCGTCCACGAGGCGCAAATCCTTGACTTCTCCGAAACGCTTGATGTTCCCGCAAAGGTCAACAATCCAACCGCATTCCTTTGAGGGATGGGGACGGATGGCACGGCCTACTATCTGATACCACAGGGCTAAAGACATGGTTGGACGAGCCATGACGATTGTGTCAAGTTCCGGATAATCAAATCCGGTAGTGAGTACACCCACATTGGCCACTACCTTTATTTCCCCTGCCTTGAACGCTTCCAATATCCTTTCGCGCTCTTTCTTGGGCGTGTCACCTGAAACGATTGCAGTACCGGGAATGCTCCACGTAAGCCGTTCGGCTTCTTTCAAGAACCGTGTGAACACTAATATGCCTTTACGCTTGCTGCCTGTAACGGTGTTGTTCACCAACCTTTGCACGATGTGCACGAGGTAGCCGTAAAAGTCGATGCGTTCGTATTCCATGGTGACAGACCTGTCCGTGAAGTCGGCACCGGTGGTATTCACCTTCAGGTTTAGTTCGTTCCAACCGACAGGATTCATCGCGTAATAGTTCAGCTTGGCCAAATACCCCATATCCAAAAGAGTAGAAATCTGTACCTGATATATTACCTCAGAGAACACGCACGGTCGGGTGCGCGTGATAAACTTTAGCATACTTCCGAAATCACGGCTTGAACTCAATCTATATGGAGTTGCACTAAGACCTATAATCTTACAGTTTAATGTCTGAAAGAACTCCTTATACATACCCTCTTTGGGATTACATAAATGAGCTTCATCTACAAGCACATACTTGAAGTGGCTGAATTGTTCCTTGTGGTTAATTGCAGAGCATATTGTTGCAAATGTTATCTTTGCTATCTGTTTTTGTCCGACAGATGCGGAATATACAGCGCAATCAAATGGACAGATTTTAATCATCTTTTCATAGTTTTGTACAAGTATTTCCTTGCTTGGGCAAAATATAAGGACGTTATTATTAAGCCTGTTCGCTATATCTGCAATAACCCATGATTTCCCACCGCCCGTTGGAATGACTATCAGTCCGTTATGTTTTATTTTATGGTTGAGGAAAAAGGCTACCGCCTTGTCGGAGGCAGCCTTTTGATAATCTCTAAGTTGGATTTCCATCATGATGCCCTTTCTATCAGCGGAAGTATGTCCTTCCGTTTCAGCGTCTCATAAATGAACAGCCGACCTCTTTGCGTCCATTCCGTGTTCATTATCACGTCAGGGCGACCGTCACGGTGTGTGATGTTGACCGATTTGCTGTGGACATAACCTTTCGACATGTAGGGCGCATAAAGAATCCATTGCCCGTTCACCTTCCGCTGTATCCCGTTTTCGGCCAAAATCTTGTTGAATGCTTTGGCACTCATCCCGTAGTCTTGTGCTATCTGCGTTGTTACCACCGTGCCTTTGCTTGAAAGGATGATTTCGAGATAGTCGGTCTTTTTCTTCATCTCTACGATTTCCGTGCTCATGGCCGATATTTGCTTCTGCTGTTCCTCTATCTGCTTTTGTTGATTGGCGGCGAGAATGAGGGCTTCGCTGAACGAATGGGGCACAAGGTAACCGCCGGACTTTATCGTCTCTTCCATCTTGTTGAAGGCGGAGATGTAGTCAAGTTTGAACTGCAAGGCCTTGTCTCCCGTGAATCCCATGGCAAGGAGGGTGAAGCCGTCGCGGTTCATTGCGTATCTGCGTGCTGGTTTCACTCCTCCGTTAGGCTGTGGAACATCTTCTGAATATTCAAAGAACATTGTATGTGTGCGCAATTTTGCATCACATTGAATAACAGTGTCTTTCGCAATGATATTATCAATAGCTCTTACTACGTCGCTATGATTCTTCCCGAACTTTTCGGCCACCAACAAGCTGCTTGTCAGTGCCTGGTCGTTCGCACCTTTAAATACGAGTTCATTCATAAGTTATATTGCTTTAAATGTTGGACAATAGGGCTTTCAAGCAATCCTTATGAGGGTCGCTCGAATGATAGTTTTTGCAGAACTCTGAAAATGCTTCTAAAAGTCCGTTGGATAGGATGAAATAGTACGCCTCGTTTTTGGCGTTCTTCTCTATTTCAAACTTACGATAAGACACAGTTTTCGCACTGTTGGGCGCAAAGTTGCGGGTACTATTATTCGCCTTAACTCTGATTTCGTTGGTCTTTGGCATTGAACGAAATTTAAGTTATTGAACGAAGAAAGGCTATCGCCTCCCGTCTCGCCAAAGACCGATACACATAGTGAATATGAGCATCCAATGGGATTTGATAGCCTTATATCCTTGCAGATATGTACGCTTACAAACGAACATAAAAATATGCCCACTATTCAACTATTTATGTAGTCTTTGGCGAAGACATTGCAAAGATAGCTCAAATTTCTGAAATGCCAAGCAATAGCCTTATTTTTTTATCCGGTGGGCAATATCATGATGGCATTGTTCTTCTTCGCTTTGTTGTTGAAGAAAGAAACGGCGGCATCAGAGGCTTTTTGTTGGTAATCGCGTAGCTTGTATGTCATTTTGTATCTCTTTTTAGTAGTTCGGGATTGTCGTGGATGTTTCCGAGAACGTAAGAATCAAAATAAATCCTTCTTAATGGATAAGGTCTGTTTGGGATACCAATCTGACGGTATTCAAACACGCCATTCTTAAAAAAGACTTCAAACTTGGGTTCATATGCTTTGACTTGAAATATATCCCCTTCGTAGATTTCCTTCCCGTTGGCATCGTGAAGCCCTGTGAACTGGCCTATAGTATCTTCATCTACACTTTCATCAAACCAGTCCATACCAAATCCATACAATATAGCATAGACCCATTTACCACTATTAATACTTTTACCTCTGAATTTAATTGTTCTCATAATCCTTTCTCCTTGCTTAGTTTATCTCCCAAAGCTTTGTAATACTTCGTGAGTTCGATTAATTCAAAATCATCATACTTGCACGTTTTGCCCTTCATGGATTCCAACATAAGCACTTTTTGTTCACCGTATTTGGTGACAAGTCCCTGCCGATAGCCTTGCATGTTGCCTTCCATGAAGCGGTTGCACTTGCGGCACTGGGCATTGCAGTTCATTTCATGATACCGCGTAATCATGTGCTGCCGATTTATGTAATGCCCGCAATCAGCCTGCTCGTATGGCTTTATCTGACCGCAGCTTATGCAGCGGAAATACCCGTTCGGCATACAATCACGAAGCCGGATATAGCGGCTGAAAACTTTATCGAGCTTGGCTACTAAATCCGGCTTCTTCTTGATTTTGATACCTGCCTTGTCGAATAACGGCAATGGATTTTCTTTCTTCTTCTTAAGTTTCCTAATGTAGTATGGCATTTTTATTATTGGTTTACATTGTTTTATAACATTATATACTCATTGCCAATTTCACTTCCACTAATGGTTTACACAATTCAACAACCCGTTTGCAATCTTCCACATCGAACATTCCTATATGGCATAATTCACGTGGTATGCCTAACTGGTTGGATAGCCATAGGTAAGCCTTGTTTCTGTTCGATGTGTTGGGGATATGCTTCTTCCAAATCTTGTTTATAAGATTGGTCTTGGCTATTTGGTCGAAATAGAAATGGGCTTCTTTCTTGGCTTCCCTTAGTTCCGCATTAGCCAAACGCCCTAATGCTTGGTCTGTACCTTTATGTACACCTACATAAGCTCTACAATCTCGGCAGAGATAAATCATGCCGTATGAGCGTCCGTAGATAACGGAACTGTCTACATATTCGATGGGCTTGCCACAATAGGGGCAAATCTTACCAATCAGTATTTCATTCATTGATTATTTATTTAAGTCGCAGGACATACGAGAGTCGAACTCGCATAGATGCGTCCATCTGTTTTACCTACTTAAACTAATGTCCTCCAGTTGTCTTTCCAACTTGTCTTATCTGCGCAGATAGTGGTAATCGGCAGGACTCGAACCTGCAATCTACCCGTTAACCAACAGGCGCGTTAACCAATTCCGCCACGATACCATGTACCCCCGCATATCCTCACGGACAGCAAGGGCGTTGTCTTAATCTTAACCTATAATCTTAATCAGTATAAAAAATGGCAGGAGGCCGTCCCGGAATCGAACCGGGTTCTTTGCCGTACAGCAATGTCCTTCCGTGTGGACGAACGGCCTCGGGGGGATACCCGTACTATTGGGGTATCCACCAATCCGGGATGAAATCATTCTCCATGCACAGCCTCCTATACTTCAATGATTACGATGTCAGGCGCAACACCTTTGATTGCTTCTATCTGTCCGTCAATCACATTGTTCTTGTATTCTTCAATGGCCTCATTTGCACCGGCAGAAACAAGGGATAATGAAACATCACGGCCATCCACATCTGCATAAATCTCGACCTCTATTTCTTCACATGCAAAGCCTTTGAAAAGAGGAATGTTCAGCTTGAAGGACTTCGGAAGATTGGAATCTACCACTTGCGAATAGTTGTCAACCTTGCTTCCATTTTCCTCTTTGCTGCGCTCGATGTCCTGATTTACTTTAGCCTTGAAATTTTTCAAAGTAGAAACCAGTGTCATGTTCTCAGCCTTGTCCTTGAAGAAAGCCCGGTGCATCTTGAAGAACTGGGACAGCTTGATAGGCTCCCATTCTTTTCCTGTGTTTACTCCGAACTCCAACATTTCTTTTGAAAAACACAATACGCCATTGATTTGTGTACGGTAATAATTGGTCTCGTCTATCGTGAGAAGCAAACTCATGTTATTACGGCTTACAGTAATATTTGAGGACTTCTGATTGATAAATTCCACACGTTTTTCCAACCACCGGAGAGGTGCATCGATAGTACCTTCAAAGACAACTCTTTCTGGCTCTCTGGGGTCGAGTGCTGCGGGTGCTTTTCCTTCTCTCAATACTACTTCGATAGGTCTGCCGTTGTAATCTTTCGGCACAACCAAGTTGATTTTGTTCTCGCTCATGATTCTGTTCCTGTTTTACGGTTAATACTGAATACTGTCTTTTGCATCTCTTGTGGCATGATTGGACGACTGTAGACCAATTCGCCAAGTCGGTTATAGAATCCGGCCATCTTTTCCTCATGGTAGAGGATTTTGGCACATTCTTCATTGTCCACGAACTCCGAACCTTTCTTTATATGCTCCAAGAGTTCTTGTTTCTCCTCGTTCAAAGGTTTCAACCGCTCTTTGAACTCTTCCATTGCCTCTTTCTTCTCAATCTCAATGTCGTTGATGGTGATTGAAACCTCGGCCAATGATTCTTTCTTTTGTGCCAACTCGTCAGGATTAAACCTGTGGGTGTAACCAATTCTCTCTACTGCATCGGCATTGTCCTTTAAGAATTGCCAACGCTCTTTCTCAGGAATGTCCTGACCTAAAAATTTGTCCATAATCAAATAAATTCTTTATTACGTTCTACTTCCAATTCCATTAATTGTATCAGCCTTTCTTCATCTGGGCTTGGGATATATATTCCGGCATTTGACGCACACCAGTTTCTGAAACGGTCTACCGTAAGGGCAAATTCCGCGCTGTCCAGTTCGGAAGAGCTTCTAAGATACTTCACACGGCCAAGGTACTTGTCTTCCCTTTCCCGAATAAAAGTGTCAGGGTTGCAAAGAATCTTGTAATAGTTACGCTTCACATATTCCATGGTTTCGCCGATTTGGCATCCGAAGTATGAAAGGCAGACGTGAAGGTATTTGTTGGCCTGAATGCTCCTCTGTGGTTTCTTCTCGGTCAAATCAAATATCTTCTTGTCCTTGATGAGCTTTTCCAATTTTGCCCTTGCCTGCCCGGCGTGGAGTTCGTTGGAACCGTCGTACCTCATAAATTATCAGAAAGGCAAGTCGTCAAGAGGTGACACGCTTGGGGCTGCGGCCACTTGTTCGGGGGTTGGTGCGTTCGGTTGCGACTGGTAGGTCTGCAAGTCACCGATGAAGTAGTTTTCCCCCTCCTTCCGTTCTTCTTTCTTGGGGGAACAAGAAACGAAGTGGGTATATGTCCTGTCGCCAAAGGTTGCAGGTTCTTTCCTTTCCCCCACAAAGATGTTCAGGAATATACGTTCCTTTCCGTCCTTGCACATGATTTTCTTCATCTGTGAGCGTGGTATGTCGCTCAGGCAGATACTTCCATATAAACTGCTCATTTTCTAATGTTTTTTATGTTACTATTTCACTTTTAAAATCACGCTTCCGGAAACCTTGGTTTTGATGAGATAAGCCTTGTAAAGGTCGGGATGGTCGGAGGCGAAACGCTTCTTGTCGAAGTCTTCCCTTTCGCTGTCTTCCTTGCGTGTAAAAGACACTCTGTCCCCGACCCACTTGCTTACACCGGCATTCTGCATCTCGAATTTTACGCCATCGGACAGTTCCTTTTTCTTTTCTGACCAATATTTATATTGCCGGTCGATTTCGGCTATGGCATCTTCCATGGCGGCATATTTTTCCGGAAGGCTCGTATCCGTGAAGGAAAGGGCATAGGGGTTGGCGAATTGCTCACCGTTCACCTCGTGCTCCATCAATGACACCACCACACCATCCGGGATGCGTTCAACTTCCACGAGTTCATGGCGTTCTCCGCGTAGCCAGATGGCATAAAGGTGGAGGACTTTTGCGCCGGGGTTCTGACGTTCAAAAAGGTAGGCGTAGACGGAAAGCTGCCACCTGACATATTCCTTGTCAAGCTTATAAGTAGTCTTTATGTCAGCCAATGTAAATGTTGATTCGCCATCCCTGTAAACCTTGTCGATGCAGCTTGCAAAGTGTTCGTTGTCTGATACAAGGTATTCGCTTTCCTCATGCTTCAGGGCGTATGTCTCTTTCAGTTCCTTGTAGCCTATTGCTTCGGGGCTTTCATGCTCCACTCCAAGACTGTCCACCAACTCACAAACCGAATGGATGAATGAGCCGCGTTCTGCGGCGTTGCGCATCGTTTCTTCATCAATCCCGTCATACTTTCCGGGAAAGAGTTGCCGTGAAAGCATGCCGGTTATCCCGTCAAGCATCCTGCCGGCCGGCGTTATGTAGGTGTGAGTGGCCGGATAAAACACGACATCCGATTTTTTAAGCTTGTACATAAGGCACCTCCTTTTTCCTTTCACCCAAACGCTTCATGAAAGCCTTGTCATCATGAAGCATGGTATATTTGTTGAATATTTTGGATAGTTCGGCCGTGTCCTTGGCAGCATCTATCTCTTGGAAAGCCATGTCCCGGTTGTCGGAAAGCCCGTCGTCCTTACCGCCGGTGTTCGTGTCGTCGCTGTCTTTCGTGTCGTCGATACAAAACATTCCGTTCAGGGCGTACTTCCGGGCATAGGAAGAAGCCGCTCCCGTCACCTGTGAGCCATCCATGCCTTTCTTGCTTTCTTCTTCACGAGCATAAGCGGTAGTCGATACGGTTTCGCCGTTCTCATTCTTTAATGTAACGGTGGCCTTTACATATATGCGCGTACCAACAAGAACCATTTCGTCGGCAATCGTAAGTTCGCACTTATGTTCATACAATAAGGGCTTCAATGCCTCCAGTATGTCTTCGCAACTCCGGTACTTGTACTTCCCGAAGTTGTTCCATTGCCCTTTGGGAGCTTTCAGGCTGTGTTGGATTTCTATTAGTTCTTTCATTTTACTTCCAATTCTGATTTGAGGAATTGCTTCAGGTCACGACCGTAATAAAACGGACGGCCATCCGAACCTGTGATAATTATTTCATTGTCCCCCTCGCTACAATCCCGGCTATATTCGCCATGGATAAGGCTTGTTTGACTTCTGCCTTGGAGTAGTAAAGCGGAGAATTACGACCAACGCCTTTCCTTGTCGCCCGAATGACACCT
Organism: Paraprevotella xylaniphila YIT 11841; assembly: GCF_000205165.1. Lineage (GTDB taxonomy): Bacteria > Bacteroidota > Bacteroidia > Bacteroidales > Bacteroidaceae > Paraprevotella > Paraprevotella xylaniphila. The sequence goes on from NZ_GL883822.1 coordinate 9,918, forward strand.
TCCGAAACCAAACGGTTAAAACGCTTGATGTCTATCCGCATCATTTTTAACCAACGTTTTATTTCAGATGCCCGGACTAAATCTTGCGGTGGCTCGTATGCTTTGACGGCCTGCATATAGCCCACTTGAACAAAGTCGGCTATGACAGAATTTAGTTCTTGAATGTCCATGATAATTTACTTTATACATATAATAGAGATATAACCGGGATATTCTGTTGCAGAAACCCTAAACTTCACATCCATTGCTGTTTTCAGTTCACCCAAAAGCCGTCCCGTGCTATTTCTTCGGCTTGCTTCTGCCCTGATTCCATTATATCTTTTTTTCTCGAACGGGACTTTGTACACATCCCCTTTTTTCATGCTGTCAAATAAGCCAACATGAGTATAATTTTCATCTATCATTATTTCCTTTATCATATTTTACCTCCTTTCCGTTACCATAAATTTTTATCCGACAATGTGTCATAATACTCTTTGTTAGCCATGTATTCTTCGGCTATCTCACTGTCCGTGTCATGCCCCAATCCTTTGATAAGTTCATAAACATGCGGATTCAGGTTGTTCACAATCTCGTTTGTCCGGTCTGCGTGTCCGGCTAACCCTAATGCCACTATAAACAATGTGGCGATTCCAATGTTTCTTAATGTTTTCATATTGTTTGTTTTAGTTTGCTACCCCTCAACGGCTTAAACCGGTTGTTACCCCGAATCTTACGGGAGGGGATTGGTTTGAAAGGCGCACTTCCAATGGAGTAAAAGAAAAATCGTCACACTTAAAACTTACTTTGATATTGGAAGTACGCCGGGATTATCTTTCGGCGATCGCCCATTTAAAAAGGCTAATTGTTCTTTGCGATGTTCTTCGGACAGATAGCCTTCTTTCGTATAAAGATTATGTAATCCTCTGTCTTCATGCGAACCTTGGTTCTGCTCAAAAAAACTGTCGGGAATATCTAAGGTCAAATATGGCGACACTCGAACAACCCGTGTACCAACGGGAAATTTACTCAAATCTATCCGCGACAATTCTTCCGCTTTTTGAAGAGAACAATCATCTTTGGAAGATAATCCTCCATTTTGGGGACATGCGCAAGTGGGATTCCCTTGAAGAATTGTTTGACCATCTTCTTCATACTTCTGATGATAGCTATTCCGTTTCATTACGCAAACTTTATAATCTGTTATTATGAACTTAATTTGCTGTGTTCCACCGCGCCAATTCGATTGGCGGCATCACGCCTTTTGCGGTGGATTATATGTATCATGAGTTTCGGCGGTAGCGTGTTCGCGCCCCAATGCGATATACTTGATGGGATAAGGTGAAATCCCGCTGTCCGCTTACTCTTTCAGCCTTCCGCATGGTTGGTGTCGTGGCGTTTCCGCTCGCCAACATTCCGGCATGGCTGATGTTCACAATATGTCAAAGAACTATCCTCTTGTTGGTGGCCGGGGAATCGAACCCCGGCTTCATCCTATCACCAATATGCCCCGTAACCTTGGGCGCGGTCTAAGGCCATACGGTTGTCCATTGCGGCCTCATATTCTTCATCGTCCCGCATCTCTTCGAGATATACTTCGTTGTCTATCTTTTCGGTGCTTACCGAATCCTCTATCAGCTTTTGGATGTTGGGGTAAGTCCTGTTCGCATCATCACCGTATATCATGGCTTCTACTTTACCCGTTAAAGCATCGTATGACACTTCAAGGTCGCATGTCTTACCGCTCATGCAAATGAAGGATGAGCGTTTATTATGGTCGAAATTGCCAATTAAGGCATCTTCTATCATGGCCAAAAGGCTTCTTAATTCCACGTCTTTCATAACCGTATCTTTTTATTTGATTGCATCAATCTGGCTTTGCAAGTAATATGGTTTCTTCCCGATTCGTCCGGCAGGAGACAGGTAACTTACCTTGTTCCATCTCCACAGGGTAGACAACGTTACGCCTAATTGCTGTGCCGCATCCTTGGCCGTGAGCCTCTTGTCCGGCTTGTCCTCTTTGGCCAACAAGGCTTTTACCTCTTCGGCCACCGTCAGGGCGAACTCCTTCAGGTCGGCAGGAGTGACGGATATTGTCACGTTTTGGCCACTGGCTATCAATTCTTGTATGTTCATGATTATTTCCTTTAGAACCTTTTATTGAGGTTGTTCGCGAAAATGTAATCGCGCACCTCGTTTTCCTTTTCTGTGTCGGCGTTCCAATGCACAGCCCTCCATACAGTCATCTGTGAACACTGGCATGCACTGATTATCTGCGGTGTCACTCCTTTTTTCAATTTTATGGGTTTTCTTTTTGCCATATTGTTTTAAATTCTTATATTTGCCGCAAACGTTTAACAAGCGTACAACGTTGGGCATTGGTTTAACTTCACAATGCAAAGATATGGGTAATAAATGGTAATACCAATAATTACCATTTAAAAATAATGGTATTTAAAAGTATTTAACTTATGAAGGGCGATGTCATAGATAGATTGAATAGAGTTATTGAATATATGTGTATAACACCTGCAGAGCTTGCAAAGAAGTCTGATGTTGACCCATCAAACTTCAATAAGATGCTGAAAGGTCAACTGAATATAACTCCAAAAACAATAAAAAAAATAGTTAATGCAACTGGAGTATCGAATGACTGGTTATCGAACGGAGATGGTGAGATGTTGAGTCCCCAAAGTAATAATGTCACGATAAACGGAAACGAGAATCAAAACAACATTGGTGAGCAGAACATAAAAATATCATTGCCGGAAACCGGAACACAAAAAATTATTAAACCGGACGGGACTGTGGAAGTGCATTCTATGGGTAAAAATATAGATAATTCCAACAATACCGATAAATTTATCGAACTTCTTAAAAAAAAGGACGAGCAAATAGATCGATTAATAACTTTGTTGGAAAAGAAATAAATCAGAATGTTTAATCAATTAATATATTATGGAAAATAAACTTTATATAACAACCACAAATAAATTCGAGAATGGCGAAATACAAAAATATATGGGATTGGTATGTACAAACGTAGTTGTTGGTACAAATGTATTTTCTGATTTCGCAGCTTCTTTCACTGATTTCTTTGGAGGAAAATCGAATTCATATAGAAATAAATTGGAATACATATATAAAGAGGCTTTGAAAGATTTAGAGAACAGAACAAGAAAGCTTGGTGCAAACGCAATTGTTGGAGCAAGGATAGATTTTGATGAAATATCCGGAAAGGATAAGTCTATGTTTATGGTTTCCATATCAGGAACAGCTTGCCGTGTAAACATAAACGAATCAGAAATAAAGGAAGAAATCCAATCAGGAATTATAGAACAAGAAGTGTTAGAAAAAGAAATTAAAAAAAGAGAAATCATTAAATCAATAAAAGAGAACCAAAAAGTAGAAGAAGAATGGATTGAATTCATGCAAGAAAATCCTATAAAAGAAATCATTCCTGATTTAATTGGATTATACATAGCAGAGAAAAAAAATTATAGGGCTGTAGATGGAATCTTTAATGTAATTAAATCTTACAATAGAGGTGATTTAATACCAATATTATATGATAAGATTTTGGATTATAAAGATTTCCAATACAGTATTGATATAATTAAGAGACTTAAATTATTTGATGCGAATAGGGTGTTAAATATTTGCAAGAATGACCTAAAGAAAGGAATTTTACTTTTGAATATAGAACCCAATTACTACAAAAAAGAAGAATTAGAGTACATGAAGGGAATATGCCAATATTATGAAAATATGCCCAATACTGGTAAAATAGAAAAATTAAAAACTGGAGTATTTAATAAAAAAGAAGAAGATAAATTTATATGTGAAAATGGTCATACAAACAATATTGACTCTATTTTTTGCGCAAAATGTGGTGTAAATATAAATGGACTGAATGAAAAAGAATTTGAAGAAGTAAATGAATTTAAAAATAGAGTTCAAGTCTTGATTGATATTTTAAAGTAAAGTGCAACTAAACTAACACAAGATTCCTGTTAATCACCCAAACTTTAAATATTCGGACTTCAAATTGAAGATTTCCGATGTTTTTGGAGTTTATAAAGTAATTTTATATTTATCAATTAAATAGTCATATTATGAAGAAAGTATTATTAATACTGCCCATGTTGGTGGCTTTGTTTTTTATTGGGTGCAGCAGTGACGATTATAAAGACAATAAGGAAATCAATTTGTTAAATGGGACAAAATGGTCATATACAACCTCTACTTTTAATCATATTCAAAAAGAATTTGAAGATAAGGAGAATAAAAGTAATGTGGAATATCTTTTAAGAATATGTCCAAGTATAAATTATACAATAGAAGATTATAATATAGGAGAAGAAAAGTTTAAAATCAATCTTTGTGAACATTATGGTCATTCACGTCACGAAAAAGATTCTTTGAGCTTCTATGACCAAAAATGTTATTATGAGTATAGAAGTATTGAATACATTCAGGATGTGACAAAAACAACAGAAACTGCAACATATAAATTTAAAGAGGGGAATTATATTGGGTCTTTTGGAGGTAGCAGCTATTTTGGTGTAACTGTAAAAAGTTACGGCGTTTATAGGAGTACGATTGGAGGAGATGTTGTCGTTATACCACTCGACGGGAATTATTGTTACAACATGTCTTCAGTAAAATACTGTTCAGAAGTATTGGAACAAGAGATTGATTCTGACACCAAAATACTTTATTATGATTTTGATAAAGATAATATATCTATATTCGACGGAAGTTATGATATAAAAGGAAGCTATTCAGACTATTATATGAATCTAAACTTTAATCTACCATACGAAAGAAGCGTTATGTTGCCGAAAAAGCAATAAACTCCCTTAAAAGTTCATCGCATTCAAAACAGAGCACAGCCATGGAACTGAAAGACTTCGTAAAAGAAACATTGGTACAGATAACAAAAGGAGTGAAATAAGAACGGATGCAGAATCAACCATGGATGAGTTATTGGTGACAGGATAGGCAGGGCATTTAAAGAATAGTTTTGCAAATTGTTTACTCTTTGTTTTCCCTTGTTGGAATAAAATAGATGTAAATGAATTAAAAACAAGTAGTTAACAAACAACTCCTCTCAGATTGTGGTTCTGAATGTCGTGGGTTCGAATCCCACTAGTCACCCAAAGAAAAAGGATTTCCCTTCGGGAAATCCTTTTTTAATGGCCTTTATATCGTACTCCCCGATATAAAAGAACAGACAGATGCTCCCTTGCGAAAACATCCGTCTATTACGAATCCGAGAAATCAGATGAGGGCTGCCTCAAAAAATATATTGGACACGTAATTGCCCTAAGAATAGGTTTTTCTTGTAAAATTCATTGCAATGTTCTCCTACAAGGACATAACTTCCGTTCAGTTTTACGGCCAAATATTCATTCAAATAGAAATTGGCTCCCAACGAAACGTCGCTTTCCCGCCCGCCCATGATGCCGGCCCTGCCATCGTTCAAGTTCGTATAATTGAAACGTGCCGTGAGTTCTATTGCCTGTTTACTGCCCGGCCTGCCGGGAATACCGTACAGGTCGTCATACGCAAACCCTCTTCCCCGAACCAGAAAGCCTGCCTGCACATATCCTCCCTGCGGACGATAAGCCTCCCTTTCCGTACGATTGAGACGGTTCAGAAAGTATTCTCCCTGTACCATGAAACGCGGAGCGGTATAAAGTATCTCAAAAACGCCTTTGAGTTCTGTCCCTAAACGGTCCACGGTGGCTTCCATCAATGGAAACGGGAACATGGATGTCACGCCATCGTTCGATACAGTTTTTGTCGGCGGTTCCACTGTATTCACCGGTTTGGTACGGAAAGAAAAAGCACCACCCACATGCAAAAGATTCCCTTTCCACCGCTTGCGCCAAACACCCCGCGAAGTGGAAACCAAAGCGTTAACCTGCCCGTCACCGATTTTATTGATGTCGTTATGCGTATACAATCCCGTAGCCCAATATCCAAATGGCAGACTGGAATGATAGGTCACGCCGAGCTTGCGTCCGTCCGTAAAAGCCAATACGGACCCTGCCGACTGATGGAAGCGCATGTCTGCCGTACTGATAAGCATGTCCATGGAATAAGGTTCATAAGCATTTCCTAACGAAAGGACACCATGTTTAAAGTGATAGTTCAACAACAAATCCTTGATGGCTACTTTGTTTCCTCCCAAACCAATGTCGGCTTTCATTTCATATTGCCGGTAAGTGGCTTTAAAGCCCACACGGAAATCTTCCAAGCGATAATACCCCTGCACATTTTCCTTGCCATAACCGGACACAGCGGCATCCAGCAATGCCCTCGAACGAAACTTCACGGTCAGAGGTTCATCCGCCTGTGCCGTCATAAAGCAACTTCCCATGCCCAACCACACGCATGCCATCCATTTTCTCATACGCACCGGTTCAAAATGTTCATGAATTGCGGAAGTGCCTCTTCCACAGGTATTGCCCAACCATAATCCGCCACATTGAAGATAGGGGCCGTACGGTCCGGGTTGACGGCTATCACGCAACGCGCTCCGGTGATGGCCGCCGTATGCTGTATCTGTCCGCTGATACCGATGGCGATATACAAATCCGGAGCTATCGTATGCCCGGTCTGCCCCACTTGCACGGAAGCGTCCACCAACCCGGCTTCCACTGCCGCACGAGACCCGGCTACCGTCGCACCGATACGTTCGGCCCACTTCCGGATTTCATCGGCACATCTCCGCGTTTTCACTCCTCGTCCTATACCTATTATAATAGCACTGTCGTTCAGAGAAGTTCCGCCCACTTCTTCCGCCACGGTCTCCAACACGCGAACACGGCTGTCGGCTCTTCCGGCCTCATAAGCATGATAGACGATTTCCCTCTTCCTCGAAGTATCCTTCTGCCGGGCTTTCATCACCCCCGGACGTACGGAAGCCATTTGCGGCCTACAAACGGGGTTGACAATCGTAGCCATCAGGTTTCCTCCGAAAGCCGGACGTATTTGGCGCAACAGTCCGCTGTCCGCATCCATTTCCAACTCCGTACAATCTGCCGTCAATCCGGTGTGCAATACGGCTGCCAATCGTGCGGACAAACCACGACCGCATGGCGTAGCCCCGATAAGCAAGACCGAAGGATGCTGTTTGCGCACCAAGCCGGCTAACACTTCCGTATAGTTTTCCTCCACAAAATCCGACAGAAGCGGAGACTCCACCACGTGCACACGGTCTGCACCGGCGGCTATCAACTCATCCGCCCATACGGACACCTCACCGCCTATCAGCACAGCCTCGACCGGTTGGGGTCGGCAAGCCGCAAGTTCTGCAGCCTTTCCCAAAAGTTCCAAGCTTACCGGTGCCAAAGCTCCGTCCACGACTTCCGCCCACACCCAAATGCCATGGGAATCATCCACAGGCTGTTCCTGCCTTTCGTCTTGACGCTGCATCACCCAAGCTCCAACCGGACAAGCCTGCACACAACCGCCGCACAACCGGCAATTCTCTTCATCCACCTCCGGAAAGTCGCCCATACGGATAGCCCCATAGGCACAACTTTCGGCACATATTCCGCAGGATATACATTGCCCGGCCTGTAATTGAAGTATAAAATCCTTATCTTTATTCATTTTCATCTTGCTTTTTAAAAATTAGTTCCGCGCCTCATGCTTTCGCGGACGACTGCAAAAAACTGTTCCCCGTCGGGAAGCCATTCCACGTCTTTCTTCCGTCGAGGCACCATGGTAGACACTACTTGGGTTGGAGATGCCTGCAATCCGACCTGAGAAGGTTCCAGTCCCAAGTCGCATTCATCCCAATGAAGGATGGCCTGTCGCTGAGCCCACCGCCAACCGGCCAGTGTGGGACAATCCAGTTCCCCCGTCTCCCGACCAACCGTCACGACACAAGGCAAATCCACCTCCATACGTTGGAGTAAACGACCGGCCTTCTTCCTCACACATATACAAGTATCCGATATGTCCGAAACCTCCATCAAATGCGTCACTTGGGGAATATCCAACTGTCCGGCTACCTCAGGCCCCACTTGTGCCGTATCGCCATCCACCGCCATTTTCCCGAAAAGCAACAAGTCGTATTCACCCAACTTGCGCACGGCTGCCGCCAGTACCAGGCTCGTACACCACGTATCGCTTCCGGCAAATGCCTTGGAGGACAACAAAACCGCCTTATCCGCCCCTCTTTGCAAAGCCTCCCGGAGCACTTCTTCCGCCGAAGCGGGTCCCATGCTTACCGCCACTATCTCAGCCCCCGTCTGCCTTTTCAATTTTACTGCCGACTGCAAGGCATACAAGTCATCAGGATTTGTCCGGGTCATGGCCGACGAACGCTTCAGCGTCCGGGTTACAGGATCCATCTCTACCTTTGTAGACAAAGGCACTTGCTTTAAGAATACAATATACCGCTTCATATCTTTTGTTTTTTATCTTCCATATATCCGAACCCTATCCACCTTTCTTATTGGAACGGGCATCCGCACACCTTTTTTGAAACTCAGCCGAAAACGGGTCCACCGTCCCGAAACGGTCCGGTGCAAACCCGGACGGATCCACAAACGGCTCTTCCCGCAAAATCAATTCTGCGGCCAAGCGTCCCATACCTCCACCGGCGGCCACACCTCCTCCACAGCATCCGGCTACGGCATACAACCCTTCGTATGGACGCACCTGCCCGATAATGAACTTGGCATCCGGCACGTAACATGAAGGCCCGGCCACATAATGCGCGATACCCAATGTTTCTATGTCCGGAAGATAACGCTGTAGCAACGGGGCACACTCGTCGAGCACTTCCCATTCGGCGGCCTTATTGAAATCGAAATCCTCCAACTTATCCGTCAATGCGTCGGGATTGAAGGCTTGGCATTCACTTTCGCGCAAGCCGATAATCAACGCCCCCACATCCGAACGGGTGAAAGCACGGGCATCGGGAATCACCGTAAAAGGATGGTTTGCCGGAAAACGCCCGGGGTTTGTTCCCGTAATCCAAAAATGACTCCGCACCGGAGTAAAAGGAAGCCCTATCCCTAAAGGACGCATCAACAGGTTGGCCCACGAACCTGCGGCATTCACCACAACCGGTGCCAGTATTTTTTCCCCGTCCGCCAACTCCACTCCCGTCGCCTTGCCTCCAACAGCCACAATGGCTTTTACTTTCGTATTCGGACGCAATTCCGCCCCGAGAACTCGTGCAGCACGTGCATAACCGGAACACAACAACGCACAATCTATAAACGCATCCGTTAGCATGTAAAGTGCCTCTTCTACCGCCGAGACCTCCATCCAAGGAAGAAGTTCCTTCAAACGCCTCCGGTCGATACGTTCATTCGGTATTCCGAAACGTACGGCCGCTTCTTCCAATGCTTCGAGTTCTTTCAGCGATGCGTCGGACGAAGAAATGGTCACACTGCCGCACTGCTGCAGTTCGAGCGATTCCCCCAAAAGGTGCTCTATTTCATCGATGCAATCATACGTTTCCTGCACCATTTCCATCAAGGCCGGTTTAGTACGCGCCCGTGTCAACAGGCAGGCTGCACGGGACGAAGCCTGCGATGCTATCTCGTTGGCATCCAACAACAGCACCTTCCCCACCTTACGTTTGGCCAACTGATAAGCCGTGGCGCATCCCAACAAACCGCCACCGATAATTATCACATCATAATCCTGTTCCATCATCAAATAACATTATATTGAGGATTCATATACAAAGTCGTACGCTCCGTCTGTTCTTTTCTACGCCCTTGGGCGGAATACCGTTTATAAATCAATACGGCAGCCACCGTGAACAAGACCGCACAAACCGCGCCGACCGCGCATGCCATGTGGTTGTAAAGCGCAAACCACTCCATGTCGAAATTCAGAAACTCCTTGGTGGAAAGCAGGGTCACCGTACCCATGTAGCCGATGAAGTCGATAATGGCAATGAAGAACCCCACGTTTCCCCTGATACGGAAACAAGCGATGAAGCGATCGAAGAAAACCGTCTGGAAAGTCAGATAGGCAATGTAGAGGCACAAGCTCTGCACAAACAACCACACCACAGGCTGCCAATCCAATGCCTCATAATTCAGTGACACGTATGTCATGACCAAACAACCGGCAATGACCAGTCCCATCAGGCACATCAAAGCCCGGATGTTGCTGCGGAAGAAGATGAAAGCGGCAAATATCCCGAGGATGACCAACGTAACAATCGTATCCACCTGGGCGAAAAGCCAAGAAGACTGATTGCTCATATCCAGGATATTGACCAGAAAATCTTCCTTGATATCGCGCAGCACCAGCAACATGAAGTTGCCCACGAACAACAAGGTAAGAATCGGAGCGTAACTTCGGAACAAGAGCTTACGTCCGTTTCCGTCCAATGTCACACGTTCGTTACGCAACGCAATATCCTCTTCCGTAGGCTGTGGCAGACGCTTCAGCATATACCCCATAAAAACGAGAAGAGGCAAAGCAAAAGCTCCAATCACGGCAGGCATCCAAAACTGTCCCACGTGCATCTCGTTCATGGCAAACAAGCCGAAACTCTTAGCCACACCGGAACTGAACACCATGCTTACGCCCAACAGGCTGGCCAACATATCCGTCACCTTGCGTCCCTCGATAAAGCTGAATATCACGCCCCACATGCAACCGAGCGACAAGCCGTTCAAAAACATGGCCGCCACATTGAACGGAGGAGCCAACAGGCCGAAGCCGACCAAAGCCGCCTCGGCTGCTACCGCCGAACAGACGAAAAACTTGAAACGACGCTCCTTCTTCAACTCCGAAATCAACTTGATGCCAAAGAACTTGGCTATCACATAACCTAAAATCTGAATCGTCGTCACCACGACCTTGTAATCCGTGCCGAAAAAATCAAACCCCTCGAACGAAGCCGCCGTATAAGGTTTGCGCAAGGCATACACCAAAGAGTAGGAAAGCAAGGCCGCACCGCCCGCCCACAGGATGAGCAACGCATCCGAAAATCTTTTGTTCTTTACGATTTGTTCCATAACCATAGTTTTGTTTTCGGCTGCAAAACTATCCCAAACCGCCATCTGAAAAAATTAATTCATTATATATCATACGTCCGTCCAAACCCGTATTTATTATGTAACATTCATCTCACGGTAATGAAGCACGAAAGCAACAGGTTTGTAACATGGAAAACGTACCTTTGCCCCAAAGAACATACGTATGGACAAATTGGTATCACTCTACGAACGAATGAAGAAACTGCGCGAAGCCGGTGTACGGATGAAGGACATCTCCGAGGAGACGGGCATCGCGTCCAGCGTACTCTCCTCGCTCTATTCTTCCGTGCTCCCCACCTACATCAATCTGCTCTCCGGAGGATGCGGTACGGAAAGTGCGTTAGACCAAGGGCTGCAACAAGTCAACAACGTGTCGAAACGCAAACTGCAAGGTTGCCTCGACGAATTGTACGACAAAGTGAGCCACATCGAGCCACGTTTCGTTTCCAACAAAAACGGCAGACGACCTTTCCTGGACGACATCGAGAAAGAAGCCATCAAATACCTGCCCAATGCCGGCATCTATACCGGGCTTTACCAGTCTTACAGTTCTTCATCCTACTCCGACGGACTGAAAGTGGAGCCTTATATGATATCCTCTATCGTAGATGGCGACACCATGCCCAAAGTCTATTGCCAGAACCTGTCGGGTGACTACTATATCGGCGTGGGGCTGTTCTCACCGTTTCAAATCGGTTATCTGATGTTCAACGAACAAAAACGCCTGCAACTTGCCCTGAAGGTGGTCTACCTGCAACTGCCCATCATCGAGTATCCCCAAATCATGAAAGGAATCTATCTGACACACGACTATAACCGCAATCCGATCGCCCGGCGCATCCTCTTTGTCCGGCAAGGCGACGAAATCCCACTGGAAGAGTTTGCCGACTTACGCACAGAAGTAATCCCCAAAGCACAACTGACCGGAGAACTGTTGGAATACTATAATTACACTTGCTGCAACGAGGATATCATACGGAGCATGATGCTGATATCACCGGACAAGGATACCAAAGAACTCCAACGCGAAAAGCAACTCCTGAAAATCCTCAGTACACAAGAGGGTCCCTGAAGATACGGCACCCGCCATGCGAAAGGCCGCAGAAGGATATCTCCTTTTGCGGCCTTTCGCATAAAACCTTACTTTCATTCTTCCGTCAGACGAATCGCAAAGCCGCCTCCGCGAGCCATATCCAACGTCAGTTTCGTATTCCGGTCCACATTCATCGTCTCGCAGGCATACGTTGTCGGATGGTCGCCCGACTCCGGTTTATCCTTGAAAACCACGGCGCGGTAGGTCTTCCCGCGTTTCAGGAAACCGAAGTCCACCGTCACGCTGCGCGGTGTCCAGTTCGTCATGCCGCCCACGTACCAATCCTTACCGGTTTGTTTGGCCATCACGATGTACTCGCCCAGACGGGCATCGAGCGGAAGGGTCTTGTCCCACACCGAAGGAACTTTCGACAAGTAATCCAAGATGTCGGGATATTTGTTATATTCTGAAGGCGCGTCGCACAGGTAACCGATCCAATGGTCGAATATGACATACATGGACAAGACATGCGAACGCGTCCCCATATTCATCGGAGGGATGCTGTCCCGGTCACGCGGTTGGAACTCTTCGGGCGTCACGTTGCGCATGCCGCCCGGCGTGTAATCTTCCGGTCCGGCCAATGAACGGATGAAGGGGAAACGTGTATGGTATTCGGGCGTGATGGTCTTTTCCCAGAAATTGCATTCAGCCCCTCTCACGGCCTCATAATTCATCACGTTGGGGTAAGTACGGTTCAAGCCCACCGGTACGGGACAACCGTGGAAGATGGCCACCATCCGGTACTGCGCCAACCGTTCGGCAAATTCGCGCCCCCAGCGCATGGCAATCTGGTCGTTGCGTTCGAAGAAATCAATCTTGGCACCCGCCACCCCGCACTCGTGCATCTGCTTGATCCAATCGTCCGGATTCTCCAAGGGGCAACTGGCCCAAGTCCAAACCAATATCTTCACGTTCTTTCCCCGGGCATAGTCGCACAATTCCTTGATGTACTCCATTTTCCATCCGGCATCGAGCGTCATGTACTCTATACCGTTCTCCGAAGCCCAGTCTACATAGTATTTATAAAGTTGCAACGAAAGATGTTTGTTCCCCACCGGGAAGTCCACGCCTTCCACCACGGCTTTGTGCCACCATTCCCAAGCACTCTTTCCGGGTTGTATCCACGAGGTATCCTCAATCTTGCAAGGTTCGGCCAACATGTAGACCAACTCATTGTTCAACAACGTCTTGTCGTCGTCGGACACGATCATGACGCGCCACGGGAACGTACGGTCGCCTCCCGTCCTTGCAATGTAATCCTCACGTGAAATCACCAAATGGTTGGAATACCAACGGTAAGGGTTCGACGGGTCTCCGTCCATCACTTCTTTGGGGTAGGCCGCCCACTTTCCGCGCATGGCATTCTGCCCGGCGGCTTCCATATACAAGCCGGGATAATCGTAAGTGTCCGATTCCGTCACCACCACCTTGTAGGGCTTGCCGGGATACTCGAAGAGCACCGGAGAAACGGAAAAACGACCGGCCGGAATCTCACCCGGCGAACGATACACCTTGTAAAGCCGCTCGAAATTACGGTAGCCCTGATGAATCTGGTGCACCTTGCCCGACTGTTCACGCTCGGGTGCGGTATTGCTGTCGCACTCCGGGAAATACACCGTAGGGGTAAAAGCAAAATTGAACACGGCATCTTCGCTGTTGATAATGATTTCCTTGTCCCAGTGCGTCACGAAACGGTAAGCCCACCCTTCGTTGTAGGCTCTCACGACCAGGTCGTAGTCCGTGCCGTAAGACAACACTATTTCATTGTACGCCTCTTCCAGGGTCTTGTTTTTCCCCGCCACGACGTCTATCTTGCGGTTCACACGGTCTTTCTTCACAGAGGTCACGGGGTCGCCTCCCACGTTACGCCCGTCGGACAGGTTCATCCCTACCACCGAAGGTTCCACCAACTTCACCTTATCGTACCACACTTCAAATTCCGTACACCCATCCACACGGAGCTTCACCTCCAGTTTCTTGTCGGGCGAAGCCAATTTGTACTCTTCCGCTCTCAGGGCAAACGTCCAACAGAAGAATACTACCAAAGATAACATGATTTTTTGAGCCATATCGCTATATAGATTTAAGAATGATTATTCGTCTGCAAAGTAAGCCTGTTTCACTAAAAGCCGGAATGGAGAGAATCACTTATCACATGGACAATTTTGCGATTCTCTCCATTCCTATATGACTTGCCGTACAGCCGCTCATTCCACACCCCACTGCTTGTTCGGCGTACGCCCCAACACGAAATGCAACTCACCGCCACGGACGATATCCTCGTGGTCGATGTAACAACGGTTGTAAGGCTTGCCGTTCAGCGTGGCGGACTGGATGTAACAGGCATCGGGCGCATTCCCCTCCGTAGTGACTACAAACTTACGGCCTTTGGCATAACGGCGGTCGAGCGCAATCTCCACACGGTCGAACACCGGTGCTGTCAATTCATAACGCGTCTCGCCCGGACAAAGCGGATGGAATCCCGCTGAAGCCAGTATATACCAAGCCGACATCTGCCCCACATCTTCATTGCCGCATAGACCGGCCAGATTGTTCTTGTAAGCGTCGGCGCAAATCACACGCGTCCAGTACTGCGTGAGCCACGGTGCCCCCAAGCGGTTGAAGAGGAAAGGCACGTGGTGCACAGGTTCATTGGCATGGTTGTAATAGGGATTCCAATAAAATTCGTGCGGCGTGTTTTCAAAAAAGGATTCCAAATCGGCTAGCACTTTGTCGCGACCGCCCATGATTTCCACCATGCCGGGCACGTCGTGCGGCACGAACCAACCCTGTTGATAGGGATTGCACTCCATGCAACCGTACCACTCCTGCAAGCGTCCCTTTTCCGGCCAGTCCGCCCATGAGCCGTCGGCATTGCGCACGCGGAACCATCCCTTTTCCTTATCGAAGATTTTACGGTATGCCTGCCCACGCCGGTGATAGATGCCGGCATCCTCCGTCTTGCCCAGAGCCTCGGCCCATTCGCCTACACACCAGTCGAAGTATCCGTATTCCAACGTTTCCGATATGCCGCTGCCGCCGGGCGAGTATCCCAGTTCCGGATGATGGCCGATGCGGTCGGCTGTCTGACGGGCAAAGCGGTAAGCTTTCTCCACGTCGTATCCGCGTATGCCTTTCATATAGGCATCGACGATGACGGCTATGGCCGGATTACCCAACATACAGCCGCTGTAAGCGTTCAGGAACTCCCAACGTTCGTACACGCCCGTACCGTTTTCCTCGGCCAGAGTGACAAACGAGTTGATCATGTCGTTCACCACCTCCGGATTGATAAGGTTTTGCAGGGGGAACTGGCTGCGGAACACATCCCAACCGCTGAATACCGTACGCTTCTTGAATGCGTCGGTCTTGTACACCTTCCGGTCTCCTCCTACGTATTCACCCGTCACGTCGCGATAGTCACGCGGGTCTATCATAGTGTGGTACAGCGAAGTATAAAAAATCGTGCGCTCATCCTCCGTCCCCCCGAAGATTTTGATTTTCGACAAGGCCTCGTCCCACAGCGCAGCCGCCTTTTCGCAATACCGCTCGAAGTCCTTTCCCTTCAATTCGGCTTTGAAGTTCGCCTCCGCCCCCTCCAGACTGACAAAGGAAATGGCCGTGCGCATCAGCACCTGTTCACCCTCGCACGTGGGAAACTCCGTATAAAATCCCAGGTGGTCTCCCTCCATGCGGTCGGGACGTTCCGTCACCTTCGCCCGACGCACCGCCTCGGCAAATTCCGGCGAAGTCACGTTTTCCAACTTGCGCCCCATGCCTTCGGGAAATTCGGCCGACCATACGCCGTAACGTTCCAACGGCTTGCTGAAACGGGTGTAAAAGTAGACCGTATAATCGGCCTTCCCTCCCCCGTTGCCCCAACCGCCTCCGTCGGGCGTGCAACGCATCCATCCGCAGATTGTGTAGTCGTCCACACGCTCCACGTACTGCCGGACAGACGTACCGCCCACACGGCGGGCCAAGTCGATTTGAATGCGCGAACATTCGTTTTCCGGATAAGTGAAACGCATGACCCCGCCGTGAGGCGTGGCCGTCAGCTCCGCCCGGATGTCATAATCGGTCAGGCGGACAGCGTAATATCCTGCACGTGCCGTCTCGCTCTCCTTGTCGTAACGCGAACGGTAGCCCTCTTCCGGACGTTCCGCCTCGCCGCGATACGTATGCAAAGGTCCTGTGGTGGGCATCACCAGATAATTCCCCAAATCGCCATACCATCCGACACCGCTCATCTGGGTCAAGGCAAAGCCTTCGATGGTCGTATGTTCATAACTGTACCCCGAACCGTTGTCGCCTCCGGTAATGGTATTGGGGCTGACCTGCGTCATGCCCCACGGCGTAGCCACACCAGGAAAGGTCTTTCCCAACCCATGTTCGGCCTTGGCCATTTGCGTGTTCGTCGTGGCTCCAATAAACGGATTTACATACTCCGACAAGCGTTTCCCGCCACGAGCCTGCACGCCCAAAGACCACACGACCGCTATGGTCAGCACTCCGGCCTGCTTCAAATTCATCTTTATTTCCATGATATTCCGTATGATGTTCAAGTAGTATAACTCAGCGTACAAAAGTACGAAAAGAAAGCCTTACCCTTGTTCCAAATTCTCGTCAAAAACAAACAAATTCGCTCCAAAGTCAATATTTTTTAGAGTAGGGCAAAAAACAGAAACCCCGCACATAGTACATTAATATCCAATCACTTACAACTCCTCAAAAACTCTCAGGAGATTGATTTTTCATTCTGCGCCAAATGATTTTTCGTTCTCAGGAGACTGATTTTTCGTTCTGCGCCAAACGATTTCACAAACTCCGCCCAACAAGCCACCGTCCCCTGTTTGTCAAAATAAACCACCACGCCTCCGGCATTCCGAACGGCCTCCTGTCGCCCCAAAAACGCCCCACCGTAAAATCGTCCATATCATAAGTGATTCTATCCATTTTCCGAACCGTAAAAAGCATGTTACTTTGCATCCGGAAACAAACAAACTTAAATCAACTCATTCACATGAAGACGAAAACGAATCTTTACCTGTTTTTGATTGCGCTGATTTCCGCCATGGGCGGATTCCTCTTCGGTTACGACTGGGTCGTCATCGGTGGCGCGAAACCTTTCTATGAACAATATTTCCAGATTGCAGACAGCCCTACGATGCAGGGTTGGGCCATGAGCAGCGCGTTGATAGGCTGCCTCATCGGTGCGTTGAGCGCAGGCAAGCTGAGCGACCGGCTGGGACGTAAACCGATTCTGATTGTGGCCGCCGGACTGTTTATCTGCACAGCCATAGGTACCGGTGCCGTAAACTCTTTCGGATGGTTCAACGTGTTCCGCCTCATCGGCGGATTCGCCATCGGTATCGCCTCGAGCCTTTCTCCCATGTATATAGCGGAAATCGCTCCGGCCCACCTGCGCGGACGTTTCGTGTCCATCAACCAGCTGACGGTGGTACTGGGTATCCTCAGCGCACAAATCGTCAACTGGCAGATTGCCGAACCGGTGGCCGACCATGCCACAGCCGAAATGATCCGTCTGTCATGGAACGGGCAAACGGGATGGCGGTGGATGTTCTGGGCCATGGCCGTACCCGCTGCGCTGTTCTTCTTCTTCAGTTTCGTGTTGCCCGAAAGCCCGCGTTGGTTAGCTTCGTCGGGATATAAGGAGAAAGCATTCAGAATCTTCACGAAGATAGGCGGCGAGGCACATGCCCGTGAAGAACTGGCCGCCATCGAAGCCGCCTCGTGCGAAAAGACCGTGGAGGGCGGATTCCGGCAGTTGCTCCATCCCTCGATGCGCAAAATCCTGCTCATCGGAGTGGTAATGGCCGTGTTGCAGCAATGGTGTGGCATCAACGTCATCTTCAACTATGCCCAGGAAATCTTCATGGCTGCCGGTTACGGCGTGTCCGACGTGTTGATGAACATCGTGGTGACGGGAGTAACCAACGTGATTTTCACCATTCTGGCCATGTGCGTGGTAGACCGTTGGGGACGCAAGGCACTGACACTCTTCGGCGCGTTCGGCCTGACGTTGATCTACGCTTTCATGGGCGCAGCCTACTGGTTCCACATCAGCGGCGTACTGCTGCTTGTCATCGTGGTGGCCGCCATCGCCTGCTATGCCATGACATTGGCTACGACCATGTGGGTCATCATCTCCGAAATATTCCCCAACCGCATACGGGGTGTGGCCATGTCTGTTTGCACATTTGCCTTGTGGGCAGCCTGCTTCATACTGACTTACACGTTCCCTGTACTGAACACGGGACTGGGCGCAGCCGGGACATTCTGGCTCTATGGCATCATCTGCCTCGCAGGAGGCATCTTCGTATGGCGCCGCCTGCCTGAGACGAAAGGCAAGAGCCTGGAAGAAATCGAACACGAACTTATCCAATAACTTCATACATCATGGAAAAAATCACATCCTATTTGATTCAAAGCACGGTGAACACCTCCGAGGTGCGTGCATGGGAAGAGGACATCCTGCTCCCCACCTACGAAATCGGCAAGGAAGAAAAGAACCCGATTTTCTTGGAAAAACGTGTATACCAAGGCAGCAGCGGCGTGGTCTATCCTTATCCCGTGGTAGAGAAAATCTCCGACGAGAAGAAAGACAAGCTTTACCATGCGCTCTTCATCGAGAACGAATATATCAAGGTGATGATACTCCCGGAACTGGGCGGACGCATCCACATGGCCTACGACAAGGTGAAGCAACGCCACTTCGTGTACTACAACCAAGTGGTGAAGCCCGCGCTCGTCGGGTTGACCGGCCCGTGGATTTCGGGCGGCATCGAGTTCAACTGGCCGCAGCACCACCGCCCGTCCACCTTCCTGCCCACGGACTTCTCCATCGAGGAGCATGCCGACGGCAGCAAGACGGTATGGTGCAACGAAGTGGAACGCATGTTCCGCACCAAAGGCATGCAGGGCTTTACGCTCTATCCGGGCAAGTCGTACATCGAAATCAACGTGAAGATTTACAACCGTACGTCTTTCCCGCAGACGTTCCTGTGGTGGGCCAACCCGGCCGTGGTGGTCAACGACCACTACCACTCGGTGTTCCCGCCCGACGTGAATGCCGTGTTCGACCATGGCAAGCGCGACGTGTCGTCGTTCCCCATCGCCACGGGCACTTACTATAAACAAGACTATTCCGCCGGTGTGGACATCTCGAAATACAAGAATATCCCCGTGCCGACATCTTACATGGCCATCCAGTCGAAATTCGACTTCGTGGGCGGATATGAAGAAGACGTGAAAGGCGGATTGCTCCACGTGGCCGACCATCACGTGTCACCGGGAAAGAAACAATGGACATGGGGCAACGGTGACTTCGGACGCGCTTGGGACCGCAACCTGACGGACGAGGACGGCCCGTACATCGAACTGATGACGGGCATGTACACCGACAACCAGCCGGACTTCACGTGGTTGCAACCCTACGAGGAAAAGTCGTGGAAACAGTACTTCATGCCCTACGCCGAAGTGGGCTACGTGAAGAACGCCACCAAGGACGCATTGCTGAACATGGAAGTCAAGGAGGGAAAAGGCAAAGTCATCCTGTACACCACCGGAGTGAACAAGGACGTGCATGTGTTCGTCAAGGACAACGTGGGCGGTGCCACCCTTTTCGACAAAGTCATCTCCATCTCTCCGGCAGAACCGTTCCAAGCAGAATTTGCAGCCGAGGGCTTGAAAGACGAAGACATATTGGTTGAAATCCGCAACCACGAGGGCCGCATTTTGGTAAGCTATCAGGCTGACAAACCGGAAATCAAGCCCGTACCGGATCCGGCCAAGGCTGCCAAAGACCCGAAGGACATCGCGTCCATCGAACAGCTCTACCTCACGGGACTCCATTTGGAGCAATACCGCCACGCGACTTACAACCCGATGGACTACTATGAAGAAGCACTGCGCCGCGAACCGGGCGACGTGCGTTGCAACAACGCCATGGGGTTGCTCCTGATGCGCAAGGGACAATTCGCCAAGGCCGAAGGCTATTTCCGTAAAGCCGTCGAAACCCTGACGGAACGCAACCCGAACCCATACGACGGTGAACCGTATTACAATCTGGGTTGGAGCTGTCTGATGCAGGACAAAACGGACGAGGCATACGACGCGTTCTTCAAATCGGCCTGGAATGCCGCTTGGCAGGATGCCGCCTATTACAACTTGGCCGCCATCGACTGCCGCCGGGGCAACTTCGAGAAAGCACTCGACCTGATAGACCGCTCGCTCGTGCGCAACTGGCACCACCACAAGGCACGCCAACTGAAAGCTTCCATCCTGCGCCACTTGGGACGTAAGGAAGAAGCCCTCGACCTGATAGCGGAATCGCTCAAGATAGACCGCTTCAACATGGGATGCCGCTTCGAGCAATATCTTCTCACGGACGACGACAACGTACTGAAGGAAATGCAGCGACTGATGCGCGGCGCAGCCCACGTCTACATCGAATACGCACTCGATTTCGCACAGGCCGGACTTTACGACGAGGCCATCAACTTGTTGGAGGGTTACGCCGCCACACAAGGCGAAGTCTACCCGATGGTACATTACGCGTTGGGCTACTGCCACTCACGTAAAGGCGACACAGTCAAGGCACTCGAATATTACAAAAAGGCCGAACAGGACGACCATTCTTACTGCTTCCCCAACCGCATCGAAGAAGTATTGGTGTTGCAGGATGCGATGAAAGAGAACCACGAAGCCTGTGCCAAAGCGGCCTACGCCCTCGGCAACTTCTGGTATGCCGCACGGCAATACGACAATGCCATCACATGTTGGGAGGCATCAGCCGCCATCGACCCGGCGTTCCCCACCGTATGGCGCAACCTCTCGCTGGCTTACTACAACAAACGCAACAATCCGCAGAAGGCGGTGGAAACACTGGAGAAAGCATACCGCCTCGATGAAAGCGATGCCCGCATCCTGATGGAACTGGACCAGCTCTACAAACGGCTCGGACATCCGCAAGCGGAACGTCTCGCATTCCTCGAAGCCCATCCGGCCGAAACGGAAAGCCGCGACGACTTGGCCATCGAGCGCATCACGCTCTACAACCAATTGGGACGCTATGAAGAGGCCAAGGCACTGATTGCCGCCCGCAAGTTCCATCCGTGGGAAGGCGGTGAAGGAAAAATCACGGGACAGTACACCACCTGCCATGTGGAACTGGCCAAAATCGCCCTGCGCGAACACCGTTATGCCGATGCTTTGACTTTATTGCAGGCCACAGACCAATACCCGTACAACTTGGGCGAGGGCAAACTCATCAATGCCGAAGAGAACGACATCTGGTATTACAAAGGACTGGCTTACCGCGGACTGGGAGACGAAGAAAACGCCAAGCTTTGGTTGCACAAGGCCACCCAAGGCTCTGCCGAACCGCAACAGGCGTTTTTCTACAACGACGCACAACCGGACAAGATTTTCTATCAGGGACTGGCTTGGCGCGCATTGGGCGAGGAAGGTAAGGCACGCGGACGCTTCAACAAGCTCATCAAGCATGGTGAGAAACACTTGTTCGACCATTGCCGCATAGACTACTTTGCCGTATCGTTGCCCGACCTGGCCATCTGGGAGGACAATCTGGACAAGCGCAACGCCATACACTGCAATTATGTGATGGGGTTGGGTTACCTCGGATTGGGCGACAAGGCACATGCCATGGAATATTTGGACAAGGCACGCACATTGGACATCAACCACCAAGGCGCACAAATCCATCGTGAATTATGCGAATAAACACACAAGTGATCTGTAATATGCCGACGGGCACCCCGGTCTACGGCTTCCGGTTGACGAACTCAACCGGAGCCGTGGTTGAACTGACCAACTGGGGTGCCCGTTGGCTTTCTGCCATCGTGCCGGACAGGAATGGAGAGATGGCGAATGTACTCGTCAGTCCGGCCGACCCGCTGTCGGACGAGTTCTACATGGGTGCCATCGTGGGCCGCTTTGCCAACCGCATCGGAGGCGCACGCCTCTGCATCGATGGGCAAACCTACGAACTGGAAAAAAACGACGGGCAGAACACCAACCATGGCGGCTTCTCCGGCTTCGACCGCATGCTGTGGGACTGGGAAATTTTGGACGACGGTGTACGCTTCAAGCGGCTTTCTCTTGACGGAGAGGGAGGTTACCCTGGCAATGTTCACGTAACAGTGGAATACCGTTGGACCGATGATAACGAACTGTCCATTCGTTACTATGGAACGACAGACAAGGCAACCTTTCTGAATCTGACGAACCATGCCTACTTCAATTTGGGCGGCAAAAAAGAGCGAATCACAGGGCACATATTACACATCCCGTCACATACGATGTTGGACACCACCCCACAGTTCATCCCTACGGGAAAACGGGTAAATGTGGACGGCACGCCTTTCGATTTTACTTCAGCCAAGCCCATCGGACAGGACTTATATGACGACCACGAGCAACTGAAATGGAACAAAGGCTACAACCACTGTTACATACTGAAAACAGAAAAGTCTCCCGACATGGTGGAGGCCGCCCGGTTGTCCAACCCCACCACGGGCCGCAGCCTGACGGTAAAAACCGACCTGCCCTCCGTACTGCTCTACACAGCCGGTTATTACGTCTACCCCGATACCGCCGTCTGCCTCGAAACGCAATACTATCCCGACACGCCATCGCATCCCGATTTCCCCTCCTGCCTGTTGCGCCCCGGGGAGGAATACCGGCAAACTACGGTGTTCCGGTTCGATACGGAATAAGACTTTACATCACCAACACGCCCCAAAATGCGTGTTGGCTTTTTCCAAACACTATAGAATCATCAGATATAAACAACCGACTTTCTGCCTTCATACAATATGCCCCGAACCTCATTCAACCTATATTTTACAGGTGTCAATGATTTGGGTTATCCACCTATTGAATCTCGGACATTTTTCAAGCATACTCATTATCCCCACCTCCAATGCTATTAAGTTTCCCTCCAACACTTTATTGTAATCAGATTTCAAGGCCAACAATCTTTTAGAAGGTGCTCCCTCTGGAGATGAATTTATATCCTCTGGATTTTCATACGAGGAAACAATATTACCTGTTCTTTTAGCACATTCTTCTGGAAAATAGTATGCAAAGCCATTATTATTAGAAAACAAAAGAGCCTCAAATTCATGTAACTGGATATAAGAAAAGAAACGTCTATCTCCGATATTTTCATTCATAGCGCTTTCCAGTGCTTCGACACGCTCTATTTTACTGGCTTTCGCCATACATTCTTCATACCTTGGCATGGTGTTAGGTATCCTGAAAAAATCAATAAATGTAGTCACAACAAAATCCTTTCTTGAAGATTTCAGAAGCAATTTTACGGTATTCCATAAATGTTGGTAATTCACCATTCCACCTCTCCCGTTCCTACTGGTCCGGATTAAAACAGGAGTAATGCTAAATACACCAAATCCCTGTAAATAAGGAGAGATAACAGTATTGACAAACTCCTGCTCAGTTTGTCCTTCCACAACAATATATACACGTCTCATAGCTGTCCTCCTATCATATTCTTCTCCCACAAATCACTAATAGACAAATCGTATTCATCCATCCATGTCGCCAAATCCTCTTCTGACAAATGCCTAAAAACAGATTGGCTTTCAACCCTATCCACAACTATAATATCTTTCACATCAAAACAATTCACTAAATTTGTAGATTGTGTGGATAAAATAATCTGACTCTTATTGGATGCACGTTTAACAAGTTCGGCAAACTTATTTATAGCAGCAGGATGCAAACCAAGCTCGGGCTCATCAATCACAATAATCTCGGGGGTTTTTGATTGCAACAGTAAAGTGGCCAAAGCAATAAAACGTAAAGTTCCATCCGAAAAACTGTATCCGTTAAGATACATATCAGTCTCCTTTTCTTCCCATTCCAGACGTATTCTTTCCTTATCATTCACATCCGGACGTAACTTGAAACACTTAAAATAAGGCGCAATGGAACTTACCACCCCTTCTATCAACCGAAAATTAGTTTCATCATTCCGCATCATAGAATAGAGAAATGCCGCCAAATTAGAACCATTGTCACGAAGGTATTCGTTATCATTGATATTACAATCTCCACGCATAGGAGAACTTGCACTGGTATCATGAAAATGATATACCGTAAAACTACTCAAATATTTCTTTAAATAACCGGCCCTCCATTTGAGATTTTGGATTAAAGAAGATTCTTCAACAGCGGAATCCCATAGCGTCTTATTCCATTCCGTATAATCCTTACCTTCTGTATGGAAATTATTGAAATAATCCCCCGTTTTTTCTATAAATCCCTTATTGGATTGCGCGGGTTTTATTTCAAAAAAGAAAGCATTATTATTGTCGAAATCCAACAATCCATGGATGGAAGGAGATACCTTCCTCCCACGATACAACAAGCTGTCAATACCACCTTTTGACAAAGTATAACTTCCGAACCGTTGCTCATATATGGCTTTCGTCAATTCAAAAAATGAGATAAAATTACTTTTACCCACACCGTTTGAACCAATGAGCACATTCAATCGGTTTAAGGGTAAAGACAAATCCCTTATCGACTTATAATTCTTTATTATAACCTGCTCTATCATATCATACTGTTTTTATTATTCCAATCAGTCCCATAAACTCAAAACACATCTCACAAAGCCATGAAACCCCTTCATCCCATTTTGATTTATCATCCATATCAAAAGAGCATACTTTTATCTTTCATTACTTGTACTCCACACAAATATACTATATTCACACAACTCCAACAATCATATTATGGATTAAAGATAAAGTATTAACGATATTTTATGGCACATATCAAGACCTTGCACAGCCATGTTGCATTAAACATTATAACAGGGCTATCCGAACAAATGCCCTTTACCTCACGGATACAACAAAAAAGACCTGCTGAAAAACAGCAAGTCTTACATGGAGCGGAAAACGGGACTCAAACCCGCGACCCCCAGCTTGGAAGGCTAGTGCTCTATCGACTGAGCTATTTCCGCGTGATCTCCTTGAAATCGGATGCAAAGATAATGAAAAGAGCCATTATATGCAAGCCTATCGCGAAATTACAGTCATTTTTTACCCAGAATAGTTTCTCCTTTCCACTGGAGCAGCCCCGGACTCATCCATTTCAAGACTTGCCCCGTCACAGTCCGGCCTGCTTCCATTCCATGTATCCACCGTCAAGTTCCACTACCTTATAATGAAGCTCACTCAGAATCCGTGCAGCTTTCTTGCTGCGTTTCCCACTCCGGCAATACAAGGCTATGGTCTTGTTCTTCGGTAAAACGGCCTTGCTCTTCTGTTCGAAATCCGGTTGTAACACGTCTATGTTCATCGCCCCGGCAATATGCCCCTCCGCATATTCTTCGTCCGTACGTACATCTAAACGCACGACCGCCGTATCGGCAATGCATTCTTTGAATTCCGCTACGGAAAGCGAACGGAAATCCCCGTCCGAAACATGGCAACCGAAAAGGCTGCTCAAAAATGCACTCATTCCCATGGCTACCCCCAATATATAGAAACGTCTCATACTTCTCATTCTTTAATCCCCAATCAACAAAAACCGCATCATTCAACCGTCCGGACCCTATTCATATCACGAGGTTTGGGAGAAGGTTCTTCGTCCGGATAACCGAAAGCTATGGCATAAAGTAATTTATGCGTTTCGGGAAAATCCAATTCATCAAGCAATTCACGACCTTCCGGTTCATTCAGGAAACGGCAAATACCACCCAAGCAACATGAACCAATCCCTAACGATTGAGCCGCAATCATCATGTTTCCACCCAACAGCCCGCAATCTACCTGCGACAAATCATAAGTCGTATCGTATGCGATAAATACCAACACAGGTGCACCGTATGCCGCCCGAAGAGTGGTTTCCCCCTGTCCTTTCCCCATAAAATGGCTGTAAGCCGAATCTATCGAAGCCAACAAACGGGGATTGTCCACAACACGTACTTCCCACGATTGAAGTCCCTTCCCGTTGGGAGCATACAGCCCACATTCCACAATCTGCGCCCACTTGTCCTTCTCCACCGGTTGAGGCTTGTATCTCCGGATGCTGCGACGCTGCAGAATCGTATTCACGACTTCATTTTTCACCACCACACTGTCTGCCGCCCCCGTTTCTCCTTCACGGGAAGCAGGCTCCGTATGGCAACTGCAAAGCAGGAAAATTCCTGCTACTAAAGATAATAGAGATTTCGTATTCATGTCTCGTTCCTCAATTATATAATTATTTAAAACCTTATCCTTTCTTTTTTGATTTATATTCCGACGGCGACATGCCCATGTATTTCGTGAACTGCCGGGAAAAATAAAGCGAATCCTCATAACCGACCAACGGACTGATCTGACTGATTTTCAAATCTGTGAAATCCAGATAATGACAGGCTTCCTGAATACGGAGGTATCCCAAATAACGCAAAGGGGGAGAACCGGTCTTGTCCTCAAAGACATTGGAGAAGTAAGACGGGGAAAGTTTCACTTCGCGGGCAATATCCGTCAGACGGATTTTCTTATTCAGGTTTTCCTGCATGAAATGAATGGCACGCTGCACCACGTCTCGTTTTTCCTGCACACCCGCAAAACGGCACTCACGGTATTCTCCAAGAAACTTCATGGAACCCAGAAAGTGGAAAAGGCTCGTCGTGGCATACAGCATGTAGTTCTTGTTATACCCAGAACTGACCGAAGCATAAATTTCTTCAAACAGCAGCAGACGTTCTTTGATACGGGAATGTTCTGCCGGTGAAATATCATGCGGCTTACTGAACCCTACGCTGAAAAAGGCGGCTTTTGCGCCATCGAAATGAATCCAGTAAATCGTCCAAGGATTCTCGGCTTTACTGCCATAAGCATGTGCCTTATATTTGGGCAAAATGAAAAACTGGTTAGCCCCAACGTCATAACGCTTACCGTCCAGTTCGAACCATCCCTCCCCCTCTACACAATAAATCAGCACAAACTCATTGGAATCCTCCTCTTTCCGCTCACAATAATGAAAACCTGCATGCGGATAATAACCGATATCCGTGATATAAAGCTCGCGGCCCAAAGGGTCGCGCTTCAACTCTTCTATCAAAAATCCCGGCAAGACGACTATCCGTTCTCCCTTGAATCCTTCCTTTATCCGTGGCATGGCTTTTATTTTTTTAAGGTGCAAGCAAAGTTAAGAAAAACAAGGATACAAAAAGCCATACCTCCTTACTTTTCTTACAAAAAAAGAGCCGCATCCGGTAAAATATCTCCCGAAGCAACTCTTTTTTCATTCAATCACAATACGTAAAGTCTCACTTGATGCGCTTATAACCATACACAGCCAAATCCCCTAGCTCTTCCTCGATACGGAGCAACTGGTTATATTTGGCCATACGGTCGGAACGGCTCAAAGAACCGGTCTTGATTTGGCCGCTGTTCGTGGCCACGGCAATATCGGCAATCGTAGCATCCTCTGTCTCTCCCGAACGGTGGGAAGTAACCGTTGTATAACCATGGCGATGAGCCATCTCGATGGCATCCAAAGTTTCGCTGAGCGAACCGATTTGGTTCACCTTGATCAAAATGGAATTGGCACATCCCATGGCAATCCCCTTGGACAAGAAGTCCACGTTGGTCACAAACAAGTCATCGCCCACCAACTGGCAACGTCCGCCGATACGTTCCGTCAACTTCTTCCAACCGTCCCAGTCATTCTCGCTCATACCGTCTTCAATGGAATCAATCGGATACTTCGTGATTAATTCTTCCAGGTAGGCAATCTGCTCGTCTGAAGTACGCTTCTTACCTTTCCCACCTTCAAAAATGGTATAATCGTACACTCCATCTTTATAGAATTCGGAGGAAGCGCAGTCCATACCAATCATCACATCCTTACCCGGCACGTAACCGGCAGCCTTAATGGCAGCGATTATGGATTCGAGAGCATCCTCAGTGCCGTCCAATGAAGGAGCAAAACCGCCTTCATCTCCTACAGCCGTGCTCAAGCCACGGCCGTGAAGCACTTTCTTCAAGGCATGGAACACTTCGGCCCCCATCCGCAGCCCCTCACGGAAAGAAGGAGCACCCACCGGACGAATCATGAATTCCTGAAAAGCTATCGGCGCATCGCTATGCGAACCTCCGTTGATGATATTCATCATCGGCACAGGCATCACGTATGTGTTCACGCCGCCAATATAACGATATAAAGGAATGTCCAAATATTCCGCAGCAGCCTTAGCCACAGCCAACGATACCCCGAGAATGGCATTGGCACCTAAATTAGACTTTGTCTTCGTGCCGTCGAGTGCCAACATCTTGTGGTCGATGACACGCTGTTCCAAAGCACTATAGCCCACCAAGGCCGGAGCAATTACCTTATTCACATTTTCCACAGCCTTCAACACGCCTTTACCTCCGTAACGTTTTTCATCTCCGTCACGTAGTTCCAAGGCTTCGTGTTCGCCCGTAGAAGCTCCCGAAGGCACCGATGAGCGGCCCACCACGCCGCATTCCAATTCCACCTCTACTTCTACCGTCGGATTACCACGGGAGTCCAATATCTCACGCCCTTTGATTGATTTGATTTTCATATTCACTTTTGTTTTTAAATTAAACATCTTTTTCTATGGCAAAGTTCATCACTTTACACCATTCTTACAATACCTGAAAAAAGGGATTCTAACAAGACGCAAGATACTGACTTTTAAGTACGCCTGCAAACAGGAGAAGTTAAATATGCAGTTTTATACCGACAGCCAGACTTAAAATTTCTTTAAACTTGATGCTACGGTCACCAAAGAAAGTACAGAAATCGGTATCACACGCCCCTAATTCATAATACAAGGATATATCTTGTACCCTCCAATTGGAAACATCCGGTATGTCATACACGATACGTTGGCCCAAGGACAGATTGGCACGGATACGAGTTGAGAAACCGTAATATCCTTTAGGATAACGGTCCGGCTCGTGCGTCCAGAACTTATCGCTTAACACGGAGGACAAGAACAAACTGCATGACAAGGGCTGAATCACCCACGCACTTCCTTTCACACGTAACCGCCAGGGCAGATACGATTGTTTCAGAGTGAAAACGGCCTTATGATGTTCACTTTCAAATTTAGGCAGAAAGCCCAACATGACATCTGTCTCCCATTGCTGCTTCTTCCCGTATGTCCAACCCGTACCGATTGAGGCGGCACCGATGCTTCCCGCAAACTGTATCTTGTAATGGTCGGGAATCAAACGTTTCCACCCCTCCATACGGCGTGCCATCATTTTCTCATAGCGTGTCGGGACAGAGTCTGCCCTCTCCGTCGCGCCCTGCCCCATTACAAAAGAAGGCATGCCCACTGAAAACCATATACTAAAAATCGCAACGTTCAATTTCATATCCTTCTTCTTTTATGGTAATGACGTAATACCCTCGCTTCCCGACTGTCGTACATCCGTAATATACGACTCCGTCATCAAAAAACTCCTCTTCTGCCCAACGGTGGATGTGGCCGAACAGACAAAACTGCACATGGGGGAAACTGGCAATGTAATGCTCAAAGGCGCGCCCCACATTGTTGTTGAACTCCCCGTCGCCGGGCGGCACGTGCATGGCCACAATGGTTTTCTCTACGCCCACCGGCATATTCCTCAATTCGTCCTCCATAAAATTGAAATCGGGAACCGGATGGCTGTAATCATATTCGAGCGCGTTGGTATTCAAACAAACAAAACGCACATTGCCAACCGTAAAAGCAAAATTGTCACTCCCGAAAACTTTCTGGTACACATCAAAACCCGTCCCCAGACAATCATGATTCCCCAACAGGCAAACATACGGCACCCGTAACTTGTTCAAGAAATCACGTGCCCATAAGAACTCTTTCGTCTCCCCGAAGTCTGCCATGTCGCCGCCATGCAACACAAAATCAATGTCGCCACGGTTATTGATGATATTCACGACTTCTTTCGTTTCGTCATACCGGCGTTGGGTATCGCTGATCATGGCAAAACGGAACTCACGCCTTCCCCGCATCTTGTCTTCAATCAAACGGATGTTCTTCTCCGTCAGCCCGGTCTCTCCTTCTATACGCGTATCGTAGGGATGATATTCGATGATTTCGCAAGAAGACAATATTCCCACCCCGCAAAGTACACCCACGACGGAATTGTATATTCTGCTCATAAAAAACACTTTTGAATATCAAAGATAGAAAAAGAAGCAATACGAAACACACAAAAAGTCCATTTCGGATGGATTAGAAGAATAATTCCTCCTTTTAGGACAACACCCCAAGCCTGCCCCACAAGAAAAAAAGCACGACAAGGGGCAAGCATACAGAAGCCCTGAAATCATTTGGCGCAGAATAAAAAATCAATCACAGCCAAACGATTTTTCATTTGGCTGTGATTGATTTCCGTTTTGGCGCAGAATGATCCCCCGCCATTACCTATATGATTTACAACATCTTACGGAAGCCCTCAAGAAATAAAGATTTCATACAATATGGCATACCGGCATCAGTCAGGGAAGATGCCTTTATAGCGTGCCTTAATGGCTTCTACCCTCTCCCGAGCAAGAGGAGGCACGTCGGCTAACGGGTAGTCCAACCCGAGTTCCTCGTATTTGAACACCCCCATCGTATGATAAGGCAACCATTCTATTTTGCGCACAACCTTGTAATGTCGTACAAACTCTACCAGTTCATCCAACAGCGTGTCATCGTCCGTCAGGCCGGGTACGACCACATGGCGAATCCAAACCTCCGTACCTCTCTTTTCCAATTCATCAAGCAAAGCCCGGGCATTCCGTCCGTCACTTCCGCTGACTTTCCTGCAAAGTTCGGGGCGAAGCGCCTTAATGTCGAGAAGCACCAGGTTCGTATAATCCAACACTGCACATACGCGTTCATTGAACACGGCCCCTGAAGTATCCAATGCCGTATGAAGGCCTTCCTCGCGGCAGAGACGAAAAAACTCGCGGCAGAAATCAGCCTGCAACAAGGGTTCGCCCCCAGTCAACGTCACCCCTCCACGGGCTATGAAACTGCGTACCTTGAGCACTTCGGCAAGCAATTCCTCCGGAGCCATTTGATAACGGGCCGGACGACCGGCATCCCAAGTGTCCGGATTATGGCAATACAGGCAACGAAGCGGACAACCTTGCAGAAAGGTCACAAAACGAATTCCGGGACCGTCAACGGTCCCGAAACTCTCCAATGAATGTATTTTACCCACCAATGGTTTTTCCATTTCCTTTTATATTATAAAGAGTGGTTGATGGTACGCGAAATGACATCCAACTGTTGTTCACGCGTCAGCTTCACAAAGTTCACGGCATAGCCGGACACGCGGATGGTCAACTGCGGATACTTCTCGGGATGTTCCATGGCATCCATCAACAATTCCTTGTCGAACACATTGACATTGAGATGTTGGCCGCCGTCCGGAGTGAAATAACCATCCAACAGGCCGACCAGATTATTTACCTGAATGTCGCGCTCCTTGCCCAACGTAGCCGGAGATATGGCAAAAGTGTAAGAGATACCGTCGTGTGCATGATGGAACGGAAGCTTGGCCACCGAAGCCAACGCCGCAACGGCTCCTTTCACGTCACGCCCGTTCATCGGGTTGGCCCCCGGTGCAAACGGAGTACCGCCCTGGCGGCCGTCGGGAGTCGTACCGGTTTTCTTTCCATACACCACATTGCTGGTAATCGTCAGGATGGACTGCGTGGCAACCGCATTGCGGTAAGTCTCGTGCTGACGGAGGTAATCCATGAATTTCTCCGTGATTTCCACTGCGATGGCATCCGTGCGGTCGTCATTGTTGCCATAAGGCACATACTCGCCTTCACGCTCGAAGTCCACAGCCAAGCCGCGCTCGTCGCGAACCACCTTCACCTTGCAGTCGCGGATGGCAGCCAAAGAGTCGGCCACGATGGACAAACCGGCAATACCGGTAGCACGGATACGCTGTACGTCGCCATCGTGCAGAGCCATTTCGTATGCCTCATAGTCATACTTGTCGTGCATATAGTGGATAATCTTCAAGGCATTCACGTACACCTTGGCCAACCAACGCATCATCTGCTCGTATTTCTCCATCACCTCGTCATAGTCGAGATATTCGCTCGTAATCGGTTCGAATTTGGGAGCCACCTGCACACCGCTACGCTCGTCGCGCCCGCCGTTGATGGCATACAGCAAGCACTTGGCCAGATTGGCACGGGCTCCGAAGAACTGCATCTGCTTGCCGATTTTCATCGGAGACACACAGCATGCGATGCCATAGTCGTCACCGTAATCCACCCGCATCAGGTCGTCGTTCTCATACTGGATGGCCGACGTGTCGATAGAAACTCTGGCACAGAACTTCTTCCAGTTCTCCGGCAATTTGTCCGCCCACAGCACCGTAAGGTTCGGTTCCGGAGCCGGCCCGAGGTTGTAAAGCGTATGCAGGTAACGGAAACAAGTCTTCGTCACCAACGTGCGGCCGTCCACGCCCATGCCGCCGAGGGATTCCGTCACCCATACAGGGTCACCGGAAAACAAGTCGTTATATTCGGGCGTACGCAAGAACCGTACGATACGCAACTTTATAATCATCTGGTCTACCAACTCCTGTGCTTCTTCTTCCGTCAGTTTCCCCTCGCGGATATCTTTCTCGATATAGATGTCGAGGAACGTAGAAGTACGCCCTATGGACATGGCCGCACCGTCCTGGTCCTTCACCGCAGCCAGATAAGCCAGATATACAAACTGCACGGCTTCGCGGGCATCCTTGGCCGGACGGGCCACGTCGAATCCGTATGCGGCACACATCTTCTCAAAATCCTGCAAGGCACGAATCTGCTCCGTAACCTCTTCACGGTTGCGGATGATTTCATCATTCAGTTCCTGGATGTCAAGGCGTTTTTGGAATTTTTTCTTGTCCTCAATCAAACGTGCAGTACCATACAAAGCCACACGACGATAGTCACCGATGATACGGCCACGACCGTATGCATCCGGCAAACCTGTAATAATGGCCGAACGGCGACATGCCAACATTTCATCGGTATAAGCTGAAAACACTCCTTCGTTGTGCGTCTTACGGTATTTCGTGAAAATCTCTTTCGTCATCGGGTCGAGATGGTAGCCGTAAGCTTCCAAGCTGTTTTCCACCATGCGGATACCGCCTTTCGGAAAAATACCACGCTTGAGCGGGGCATCCGTTTGCAGTCCCACAACCACTTCATTATCCTTATCTATATAACCCGGCCCGTAAGTCGTGATGCTTTGGGGGAGTTTTGTTTCGGTGTCATACACACCCTTCTCACGCTCCACCTTGAACATCTCGGTCAATTTGTTCCACACTTTGCGGGTCTTCTCCGACGACGGCTTCAGGAAAGAATCATCCCCCGTGTAAGGAGTATAATTGTTCTGAATGAAATCACGCACGTTGATCTCCTTCTTCCACAATTCGCCTTTGAAGCCGGCCCAGCTTTCGTTGTTACGTTCCATAATTTATCCGTTTTAGTTATTTATGTGCTAACCGGCTGCAAAGATACGGAGAAATAACGGATTCCCCTATACCGACTTGTAGGTATTTCAAATTTAAAACTATCCTTATACTACTTTTGTATTCATTCCAATCAAAAACCGGACCAATTATGGAACCTGATATACATCCGGTCTGGGTTCCGTGTTACTGTTCCCGGATAAGGAGGCTTAAAATCACAATAACGGTTCCCCGAGTCCAATATCAGGCGATACACATTTTGCCCGGGCAACTTTACCAGAATCATTCCTTTGCTGAATCCAAGAAATTCATATATGAACTGTTCTTTTTTATCATTCACAATCAGATGCTTGCCAATAATAAAGACCTTTCCGGTGGCACTGACCCGCACATCTTCCTTCCGGAACGAGAAGTCTAGCCCGCGTTCCCTGAAGCGGAACATGTACGCGGCATCCTGCTTGACCAGTTCAAACCGCCCGAGACGTCCGAGTTCCGGCATCCTTTCGTAGTGCCTCCGGGTCTTGCCGTCCCAATAAACCTGCTTTCCCGTAAAGTCACACCCCTTAAAAAAGTCCCCTTTGCATTCCACCTTTCCATAAAGTTCCGGCCTCAAATCACGCCCCTTCCCGTCCACCACCGTCACCTTCCCCCGGAAGACGGCATCGTATGGGTAAAAACACAGGGCAAAATAAGGTTCAGGTATCCGTTCTACCCGCACGAACTGAGGGGCACACACCTCTTTTCCATCCAACGCTATGCCGTATTTTCCGCCCTGCATAAAAACTTCCATTCCCTCGCGCTTCTCCTCTTTCCGTTTGATACGGACCATCTCCAGATTCACCAACTGTTTTTCCATGGCCTCTTCTCCTATATATATAGGAAAAGTATTGCCCGTTGTGGGTCGGCCAACCTCCCTTCCATCAAACATCCGCTGCCAGTCCCATCTTTGTATAGGCATACCGAAAGCCAAATACAGTCCCACCTGGTCCAATACCATCACGTGGCTTTTCTTGCAGGATACACGCATCCCCCGCCCCACCTGCTGCAAATATTTGGCCAATGAAAGCGTGGGTCGGGCAAGTTGGATGACCTCTACCTCCGGCACGTCCCATCCTTCCGAGAATATGTCGACGTTGACCATCAACGTGAAACGGCCGTTCCGATAGTCTTCCACCAAACTCCGGCGTTCCTCCGGCGGAGTCTTCGCGTCAATCATGCAACAACTTACCCCGCCATCCCGATAATACTCCAAGATATGACGCGCATGTTCCCGGTTTATGGCATACACTATGCCTTTCTTTCCTGAAGCAAACGTCCGGTAAGTGTCATACAGATGACGGATGCTTTCAGGACAATCCATCACCGTAGCCATCTCTTTCAACTGGTAATCGCCATCCGCACCACGCTTGGACAACAGTCCCACCCGGCGTACCGCCCTACTGTTCGGGTCGGCACTTATATATTCAAAATCAGCCAACCACCCCTCGTCGATAAAGCGTTCCATACTCCACGTTTGGAGCAATACCTCGAACAAGTCCGTGAAAGGTTCGCCGCTCAACCGGCAAGGCGTAGCCGTCAGTCCCAAGAAAAGAGCCTCCGGCCACTTTTCCCACAATATGCGGTAAGTCTTCGCCAAGGCATGATGAGCCTCGTCCACAACCACAACAGAAGGGCAAAAAGAAAGACTATCTATACATCGGCTCAACGTCTGTATGCTCGCCACCCGGACGTTCTCCGCCAACAACGCCTTCCGGCCACCGGCAATCACCCCGTGGCGTACTCCGAAACGAGACAAGGTTTCCGAAATCTGCTCTACCAATTCTATACGGTGCGTCACGACCAACACCCCGTCCGCAGCATTCTCGCGGACCACGGCAGCCATCAAGTACGTCTTCCCCGTCCCTGTAGGCATCTGCACCATCACGCTCCTGATCCCGCCCCACCAT
>NZ_GL883823.1 GCF_000205165.1 Paraprevotella xylaniphila YIT 11841
GGTAACCGTTACAGGATTGTACCATTGGAGGCTTCTTCTTAAAATTAGTGCCTTTTCAAAGAATGGGTTTCGCTTTATCGGGCTTTCTTGCTCCATGATACGTCATTCATGTTACATTCTACGCTTTTTCTTGTTCTTTTATCCTCCTTTTCACTCTTTTTAGCGAAAGGAATCGCTTGTTATGGAATATATTGCCTATATTTGTTTATACTTATTTATTAACTTATTAAAAACATAAGCGTATGACTAGTTTTACTTCATTAAAAAATTGGATGTTGTTGGCTTTGTTGTTTGTGGCAGGACAAGCAGCCGCCCAACAAGTGATTTTGAGTGAGGATTTCAGTAAGTGTACATCGAAAGATCCTGATAATCCGGGAACCAAGATGGATGATGGAATGGATCCTTATACACTCACTACGGGTTGGAGTTGTGTAAACGGCTATGCCGGTGAGGGGAATGCTAAATTCGGTGCGAGTAAAAAAGGGGGGATCCTTGTTACACCGTCTATTGATTTGTCTGATGCCTCGGCTACATATACATTGAAGTTCAAGGCATGTGCATGGAGTAAAGATGCTACAAGCCTGATGGTACAGGTAGATGAACAAGAGGCAGTAGAAATTACAGGTTTGACGAATGATCCGGCTCCTTATGCAGCCAATATGAAAGACTTTTCTTTGGAGATAAAAGGAACTGCTGCTTCAAAAATTACATTTTCGTCTTCGGTAGAATCGAAGGGACGTTTTTTCTTGGATAATATTGAAGTGACAAAACTTGAGGCAGGCGAGATACCGGATGCATCTGTGTCAGCTCCCAGTGCTGTGGCTTTTGGTGCTATTGGAGTGGGAACTGAATTGACCCAAAAAGTAGCTATTTCAGGTTCTGATTTGACTGGTGATTTAACTGTTGTTGTGGAAGGGAAAGCTTTTTCTTGTGCTACGACAACTATCCCTAAAGATGATGCGGTTAATGCAGAGTTGGAAGTTCTTTTTGCACCGACGTCTTCTGGTGATTATATGGGTACTTTGACAATTTCCGGTGGAGGGTTGAAGGAGCCTGTGGTGGTGTCTATGACAGGAATGGCTGTCCAATTGTCTGGGGAAGGTACAAAGGAGGTTCCTTATACGGTTTCTGATGTGCTCATATTGGAGAATCCCAACAGAGAAGCTTGGGTAAAAGGTTATATTGTAGGTTACGTGAATGGGCAGAGTATAAATGAAGAATCTGCTATTTTTGGTGCAGAAGGTGAGAGTGTGTCGGTAAGCAATATGTTGATTGCTAGCGATGTTAATCAGAAAGACTATACTCAATGTGTGGTAGTGCAATTACCGCAAGGTGATGTTCGTACAGCACTGAATCTGAAAGATAATCCAGAGAATTTGGGGAAACAAGTTAATCTGTTGGGTAACTTGGAAGCTTATTTCGGAGTTTGTGGCGTCAAAGAAGTGTCTGATTATGTATTAGAGGATGGTGAAACTCCAGAACCTGTACCTACAATAACATTTGCTAAGGTAAATGAGATTGTCAGTGGCCAACGTTATGCTATGTTGGTAACACAGGATGAAAATAGTAAGGTTGCACAGAACATAGTGGAATCAAAAGAGTATGGGTATTTGGATGTGTCTGATGTAACGATGTCAAATGGTGAATTTAGCACAGAAGAAACCAATGCATTTACGATTACGGCAGTGGAGGGCGGTTATACTATTCAGGATTCATACGGTCGGTATTTGTATATGAAAGGAACTTTCAATAGTTTCAATGTAAGCAAAGAGATGCCAGAAAGTGGTTATGTATGGACCATCAGTATTGCAGATGATGGTTTGGCTACTATTACAAATGCAGAAATGAATAAATGGATTCAGTATTCAGCCCAATATACAAGCTTTGGAGCGTATTCGGATGCACAGGGGATATTACCGGAACTTTATATTGAGAAAGACGGTTCATCTGTAGGCGGTATTGAGGTTGAGAATAATTCTCCGGTTGAAGTTTACACATTAGGTGGCGTGAAGGTAGGAGATAGTTTGAATGGATTGCAGAAGGGCATTTATATTGTGAAGCAAGGTCAGCAAGTGAAGAAAGTGGTTAGATAAGCCATTTGGGCTTTAGATGATAATAGTTGGCCGCCTCTTGATGGGGCGGCCAATATTTTTTTGCGTGGTTTGTGCTTGTGTTAAAAACATGTTTTACAGCATGTTTCTTGCATGTTTCGGTTTGATTTTGTATCTTTACATGTCATTTTCGCCAAAAAAAGTTGGCGTAAAATTTGGTGGTTACTGAAAAAGTGCCTACCTTTGCATTCGCAATCGGGAAGCAACGCCGCTAACAAGGCAAAACGGAACGAGAGCGACAAGTAAACAAGAGTTCATTGAAAGTCTTACATAAAGGAAGAAGTAGTACAAGAGCTTGGCATCTGTTTTTTCTTTGAGAGGCAGAATGTCAAGGGTAAAAAAGAAACCAACCGTCAGTTCAGTTTTCATAAACTGAATGATAAAAAAGACAGGTAAACGACAAAGTAACGTCCGGAAGAGCGCAGATACAAACATTCCTGTTTCAAGCAGGAGTAAGATGATATTCTACGATGGAGAGTTTGATCCTGG
>NZ_GL883824.1 GCF_000205165.1 Paraprevotella xylaniphila YIT 11841
CTAACTTTTGGGGGGCAGTTCACATCTGGCGGGGATTGGCTTATTCTTCAGCCTCCGGTTCAAATATATTGTAAAGCGGCACGCGCCAGAAACCTGCATCGCGGTACCATTTCAAAGAAGTGAAAAACCGCATCATCAACATATCATAACCCGGTTGCAAAAGCTGAGATACCTTCGGGGGCACATAGGTACTCAAACCGCTAAACGCGCCATCCTTTATCGGGATTTCCGGCATCGCGGTATAATCGTTTACCGTACTGTAATCACCATGATCTTTATAAACCACCGCCTCGTCCAAAATATTCCTGATTTTCGGGACGTAAGGACTCGAAAGCCCTACACTGTCCACCCATTCTCCATAATCATATAATGGAAAGCCCGTCTCGAACATCTGTAAACCGTCACGGTCCACCTTCATCAAATGATACTGCACTGCCTCATCCTGAAACAAAGAATCCATATACAAGGCCAAGGCATCCATCTGCGAAAGATCTGAAACACTGATGGATACGAAATCATCCCACTCCACATCGTTATTCTGGAAATGTTTCATATAAGCCTGGGCAGCACGTGCCAACCCGGCCGCATCCATCTTCAGCAGATAGGGTAAAGCCTTGTCATAAGGGAATCCCTCTGCCGGAATGGAGTTGGGAGCCGCAAGGAAATAATGCGCCCGGTCTTTCAGCTCATACACCGTCTCCATATTGGCCATCAAACAAGCGTCGAACATGACCATATCCATATACGGACACCCCTCAAGAGCCTCACGTATATCCGTAATATTCATGCTGTAGCCATTTTCTTCATCTCCGAAAGCACGCTTTCTTACCGTATCCGGCGTATAAAGGCTGCCGTTGGCATGAGAAGAGAACGCAACGCCTTTTCGTTGGGCCGGATACAACGTAAAGACATCATTGATGACTTCCTTCATCACTTCCGGGTCCACCGAATACTGGTCGGGATAAGTCTTCACAGTCGTCTGCTGCACTTTTCCGCTATTGTCTTTCCCTATCAGGTATAATGTCGGCACCGAACTGATGTCGGCATACACCAACACATTGGCATTGATGTCGGATTTACCGTATCCGATTTTCATATCACTGATGTTGGCATTCAAATACTGTTTCAAATCGTTCTGCCCTACCATATATAAAAGGTATGTGGCTTCTTTGGGTTGGTCCGCGTCAGGCCCTCCCTTGTCCGTATCGTCCTCGCAGGCTGCGCACACACACACCATCATTAACGCTCCAATATACCCTTTTATCCTAAGCTTCATAGCTATACGTTTTTTTCATCTATTTCGCAAAGGTACTAAAAATGGAATACAATCCAAATCTTTTAAGCAAAAAAAGTGACACGGCAAACTGACGAAAAAACAAAAGGAAGACGGAAAATCAATCTCAGCCGAACGATTTCTCATTCTCCTGAGATTGACCCAAGGCTTTTTTCACTCTGCAGAAACAAGCGGCCAGCCCTCTTCATCCCATGTCATTTCCCGAAAAAATAATTTACTGGCTCCATCATCCGAACGGCTGTAACCATGGGCCATGAAATAATCTTTTCCATCGAAATGATAAGCCGCACTATGCCCGATGGCCACAAATTCATCACTGTAGTCTACGACCAGGCTTCCTCCGCCTCGCGTCAGTTCCCTTCCGTCTTTATCCACATAAGGGCCGGTCACCCGGGCGGAACGGCCCACCACAACCTTGTAATCGCTCTTCAGCCCCCGGCAACAGAAATCATAGGACACAAACAAATAATAATAACCGCCATGCTTAAAGATGAACGGGGCCTCGACGGAATTTACGGGATGCGAAGGTATGTCGGAAGCCCCCTCGAACTGGCGTGTGCATATTGTGTACAATTTTTCCGGTTTCAAAGTAGAAGTCAAATCCTCGGTCAACCGTACCAATTGGATACCTCCCCAAAAGGATCCGAATGCCATCCAAGGGTCTCCCTTTTCGTCTACGACGATGTTCGGGTCGATGGCATTAAAGTTGTCATGGGAATGCGACACGATAACCGCGCCGGTATCCGTCCACGGTTCGTCAGATGCCGGACTCAAAGTACTGCGATAGGCATGGCCAATGGCAGAAGTGTTCTTTCCGAAAGCGGAACAAGAATAAAAGAGATGATAATTCCCCTTATAATAAATGATATCCGGTGCCCACGTATGCCCTTTATACTCTGGGATACTGTCCATTGCCCACTGCGGGGGAGCCGGAAAAACACCGTGCCGGATTGTCCATTCGGATAAGTCTTTCGACGAGAAAGACGAAACGTTGTGTCCTGTAGAATAAAGATAATATGTATCTCCTTCTTTCGCCATGACAGGGTCATGTACCAACGGTTCGCGCACTACGCG
The DNA here is from genome assembly GCF_000205165.1 of Paraprevotella xylaniphila YIT 11841. Taxonomy (GTDB): domain Bacteria; phylum Bacteroidota; class Bacteroidia; order Bacteroidales; family Bacteroidaceae; genus Paraprevotella; species Paraprevotella xylaniphila. The sequence continues at coordinate 2,369 of NZ_GL883824.1, forward strand.
CCCTTTACGGGCACCCTCTCCTTGTTGGGCATAACCGCCCATCAACGCAGAAAAGCCCAACATGCCTATAAACAATGTTCTTTTCATGAAATAAGATTAATGATTTCGATAACTATTTTAATATCCGCTCAAAAGTTGGAAGACGGCTTGTGTATAATCCGCTACTTTCTGTACCTTATGAATTTTCTTGCGGCATTTACGGTCACCTTCGGGATATATATATTCCCAAAAAGCTTTCATCTTCGTCAGCAGTTGCTTCTCGCCCCCTTCGAGTGTCTGGACATAATGGTCCAGCAAATCCGCATGCAACGCCCGCAAGGACGACATGCGCCGCTCCATGCTCCACGCCGCGCCCTCATGGTATTCGATAGCTACCCAAGGGGCTGCCAACAACCCACGTCCCATCATGACGCCTTCCAAAAAGGGCATTCCCCGCTGTAATTCACTAAGAAACTCTACCGTCGTGACATCGCCGTTATAAACTACCGGATGACGGCATTCACGGGCAAAACGAAGAAAAGCCTCACGGTCGCATACCCCCTTATATTGCTGCCGCCCTGTTCTTGCATGCACCACCACCCGGGACAAACGAGTCTCATTCAACACAGGAAGAAGCTCCATGCACTCTGCCGCATTCTCATATCCCAAACGCATTTTTACGGAAAAAGAGATGTCCGGATAGCGTTCCACGACCTGTAACAATCCTCTCACCCGTTCAGGTTCAGGCAGGAGACCGCACCCCTTTCCCTTTTTCACCAACATGGGAAAAGCGCACCCCATATTTAAATCCACCTCCTGATACCCATAGGAGACTACCTGATCCAGAATCAGCTCTGCCTCTTCGGCCGAAGCCGCTATGATTTGAGGAACAAGATGCCCCACTTTGTTTGCATCCGGATGCAAATCACGTACATCCTTTCTTCTCAGGCCACCGTGCTCCCAACGGATGAAAGGTGTGTAATACACATCCACTCCACCGAAGTGTTTCTCAAAAGCATTGCGGTAAGGAGCCTCCGTAAGCCCCTGCAAAGGAGCCATATATATCTTTAATCTTTCCATATCTATTTTTCCGGTTTCTTTATATCCCGTATAATACGTTCCATTTCATCGAATTCCGCTCCCTTGTTCTGATTCAGGTAAACTTGATACAACAAAGGCGCCCAACGGGAAGCCTTGTCCGGAGACAACCGACGCACCTGTTCCAAAGGCTCCTCTGCCAATGCGTAATACGTCATCATTTCCTTTCTGTATTTCCGATATGCGACACTTTTCAACTCTGATTTTTTCATCGCATCGGAAGAAGCCTTGGCCATATTGCAATAAGCCAGCCCCTTAAAATAATTGGCCTCAATATTCATGCTGTCCAAAGTCAGAACCACATCACAATTAGCTATACAATTCTTATAGTCATCTTTACGCATGTACACCAATGCCTTTGCATACCAGAACAAAGCATTCTTCGGGTCGTATTGTATCATCCGGTCTGCAAACAACAACGCTTCGTCGTATTTCCCCTTACGGTTCAGAAACTCCTGCAAACTGGTGAAAAAATATGTATGGTCAGGGAAGTTCACAATCCCCCTTTTCAATTCCTTCACCCAAGCTGCAGTATCATTCAAAGCCAAGTGCGACCTACAAAGATACTCCTGCACATACTGTTGGTTCTTGGAGTAACGCAAAGCCGTCGGAGCATAACGTATCACGCCGTCGTAGGCCCCGATATGGTATCCCGTGGCTATAATCCAATAGGCCACACGAGAATACATCGTATCCGTCTGATTCAAGAAGTCACTCTTCAATGCCGGATATTCGGCCGAAGACAAATATAAATCCAAGAACCGGAATGCTTCCGTATAATTCTTCTTTCTCGAATAGAAGCGTCCGCCATTCAATAAATTGGCACGATGTTCCAACAGCCTCTTACGAACAGACGAACGGAACTTGAAACGCCCTTTGTACTCTGAAGACAACTCTACGGAATCACATTTCTCGAAATATTTATAGGCATTGTAGATACTATTATAATAAAGCACCGTATCGTACGCACGTTTCAAATAGATTTTTTCATTTTCAATGTCATTCAACCTGCACTGCACCAATGCCGCCGTATAATAAAGTTCTGCACGCTTCACCACTTTTTTCTCGCCGGACAGCGCATCCATCAGGCTCTTCTCTGCGGCATCCAACCGCTCCCTTACCTTCTTGGCCTCATCTCCGTTCTCCTCGTATCTGGCGTTCTTAATGGTTTTACGCGCTTCACGAACCACATTGGCACCGTCCGACGTCTGACAACAAACCCCGAACATACAAACCGTTGCCCAAAAACTCAATCTACTCATCCTATATAAAACAAAAGGGTGATGCCCACACTTTCATTGAACACCACCCCAATTCTTTCTTACTTTGTCATTATCTCCTACCGATTACTTGAGATAAGTATCCATCTCTGCTTCTTTAGCCTTCTCCCCGGTAATGTAATACACCGTCTTCAGACGCGAAGCCCACCTTTGCGGATTGTCAGGCTCAAGTTCCTTGACTTTCAGGAAGAACGGTTCTGCTTTCTTATACCAATCTTTCACTTGCGCGATTTTAGCATCGTATTCAGCTTTCTTCAGATTTTTAGTTTTACCGATTGCTTCATTGATGCCATATCCTGTATTACAGCAACATACACCGGCATTGTAATAAGCATCCGTAAAAGTAGGATCTATCTCCGTACTCTTCTCAAAGAACGGAAGGGCTTCCTCGAATTTCTCCTGACCAAACAATACTACACCTTTTGAATAATTGGCAATCTTGTTGTTTGGGTCGGCAGCCAAAAGACTGTTGGCAAACTCCAACGAAGCCGCATCATTCTTCTTTTCGGTGTAATAAGCCAACAAATTCTGGGCTATCACTTCATCTGCTGCTGCATACTTCTTCGAAGCGTCAATCCATTGGGCCGTATCACCCTTTTCCAGAAGTGTCATCAAATGTAACTGCTTTACCGTCTTGGCTTCCTTGTCATACTTCAATGCCTCTTCCAAATGAGTAGCGACCTTATCGAAATCCTTACCCTGGTAAGCTGCCAGACAGGCATAATAAGCTACCTGATTTTTGTCAAACACACTATCGTTCAACACCTTCGGTTCATCAGCCACCAGTTTATGATTCTGCGGATAAGTCAACCATGCATCGTATGCTTTATAAGCTCCCGCAAAATTCTGATTTTGGAAGTCAAACTGACCGACGTACATCAAGAAAGTACGGAACTTCATCAAGTTGCCTTTGTTCTTTTCCGCATATTCCTTTTTCTCGTCATACTCGTTGCATTTTTCGTATGCGTCCAGACAAGCATACAGGTTTTTAGCAAACTTTGCCGTATCCAAAGGCTGGTGAGCAGCCGCTTTGTTCAGTTCATCTGCAAAAAGCCTTTGGTACAAATCTCCCTGAACATCCCAAGCCAAAGCCATGTCTTTGGTTTCTCCGCTGTTCAAAGCTTCGGTCAACAACGTCTGGGCTTCCTCTATTTGATTGTTGTTAATCAATCCCTGAGCTTTTTTCACCAGTCTGTTCTGCGCGAAAGCACCGGTTGAAGCAACCAGCAATGCAATTGATAATACGTATTTATTCATAACTTTATAAATTAAAAGTTTTAAACTCATTCATTCGTTTCAGTCTCTTCGTCACGGGACTCTGAAACCGATGCATCAGAACTGCCTTCCAACTCATCCATTACCGGAGCCACACCGTCACTCAACATTTCCGTCTCTTCTTCTTCGTCCTCCGTCTGTACCTTGCATACGCTACTGATTTGGTCATTGCGCTTCTCAAGATTAATCAAACGGACACCTTGCGTGGCACGTCCCATAATACGGACATCAGCCACTTTCAAACGTATCGTTATACCGCTCTTGTTAATAATCATCAGGTCGTTCTCGTCCGTCACGACTTTGATAGCCACCAACTTACCGGTTTTCTCCGTGATGTTCAGTGTCTTCACACCCTTCGCCCCCCGGTTCGTCACACGATAATCCTCTATGTCCGAACGTTTGCCATAGCCTTGCTCGCTGACCACCATAATGGTTTCCGTCTGCGGGTCGTTCACACATACCATGCCTACCACTTCGTCGCTACCGTCCTCGTCGATAGTCATACCTCTCACACCAGTAGCCGTACGTCCCATGGCACGCACTTTGCTTTCGTGGAAACGAATGGCACGACCGTTCCGGTTGGCGATGATGATTTCATTCTCGCCATTGGTCAGGCGCACACCGATGACACGGTCGTCTTCACGAATCGTAATGGCATTGACACCATTCGCACGCGGACGGGAATACTCCTGCAAACAGGTTTTCTTGATGATACCGTTCTTCGTGCAGAACACCACATAATGCGAACGGCAAAATTCCGCATCGTTCAGGTTCTTGATACGCAAACAAACATTGATAGCGTCATCCGGGTCTATATTCAACATATTTTGGATGGCACGTCCCTTAGAGTTCTTGGCACCTTCCGGTATTTCATATACTTTCATCCAGAAACAGCGCCCTTTCTGCGTGAAGAAGAGCATCGTGTTGTGCATCGTGGCAGGATAGATGTATTCCACGAAGTCCGTATCACGCGTGCTCGTTCCCTTGCTGCCCACGCCGCCACGGGCCTGTGCCCGGAACTCAGCCAAAGGCGTACGCTTGATGTATCCCATGTGGCTGATGGTAATGACCATCTCGTCGTCAGCATAAAAATCTTCAGGATTGAATTCTTCGCTCGAATATACGATTTCCGAACGCCGCTCGTCACCGAACTGTTCTTTGACCTCAATCAATTCATCCTTGATTACTTTCATGCAAAGGTCTTCATCACTCAGTATCTGTTTGAAATATTCGATTTGTTTCAACAGTTCATCGTATTCGTTGCGCAACTGTTCCTGCATCAAGTTGGTCAACTGACGCAGACGCATCTCCACGATGGCCTTGGCCTGCACCTCGTCCAACTCGAAACGGCTCATCAAACCTTCGATGGCGGCCTGCGGATTCTGGGCGCTGCGGATAATATGCACGACCTCGTCGATGTTGTCACTCGCAATAATCAAACCTTGCAAAATATGGGCACGTTCTTCCGCCTTGCGCAAATCATACTGCGTCCGACGGATGACCACATCATGACGATGGTTCACAAAGTTAGAGATACAATCCTTCAGGGACAACAAACGCGGACGCCCTTTCACCAAAGCGATGCAATTCACGCTGAAGCTCGTCTGCAACGGGGTCATCTTGAACAATTTGTTCAACACGACATTTGCGTTGGCGTCGCGTTTCACGTCCACCACGATACGCATGCCTTCACGGTCGGATTCGTCATTGGCATTGCTGATGCCTTCAATCTTCTTTTCGTTTACCAAATCGGCAATCTGTTTGATCAGCTCCGCTTTGTTTACCCCGTAAGGAATCTCCGTAATGACAATCTTGTCATGATTCTCTCCCGGCTCTATCTCAGCCCGTGCGCGCATGACCACACGTCCGCGTCCCGTCTCGTAGGCTTCGCGCACGCCCTGCATGCCGTAAATAAAGCCCCCGGTAGGGAAATCAGGAGCCTTGACATGCTCCATCAGCCCGTCGATGTCGATGTCGCGGTTGTCTATATAAGCCACACAGGCATCAATGACTTCTCCTAAATTATGCGTGGGGATGTTAGTGGCCATTCCCACTGCGATACCACTGGCACCGTTTACCAACAAGTTCGGTATTTTTGTCGGCATAACCGTGGGTTCCCTCAACGTGTCGTCGAAGTTGTTCATCATGTCCACGGTTTCCTTTTCCAAGTCATCCATCATCGCTTCGCCCATCAACTGCAGGCGAGCCTCTGTATAACGCATGGCAGCAGCACTATCCCCATCGACGGAACCGAAGTTTCCCTGACCGTCCACCAACGTATAACGCATGCTCCATTCTTGTGCCATACGCACTAATGCGCCATAAACGGAAGAATCTCCATGCGGATGATACTTACCCAACACTTCTCCTACAATACGGGCGCATTTCTTATATGGTTTGTCGTGCGTGTTACCCAATTCCCTCATTCCATAGAGAATGCGGCGATGCACAGGTTTAAATCCGTCGCGCACATCAGGCAAAGCACGGGATACGATTACGGACATTGAATAGTCGATATACGATTTACGCATCTCGGTTTCAATGTTCACCTTTATTATTCTGTCTTGGTCTAACATTATTTATATCTGTTACTATTATAAATACCACTTGCCAAAAAGCATGTAAAATTACTACTTTTTGAGAGAATACGAAAGAAAACAGCCAAAAATTAATGGTTTACCCAGAAAAGACAAAGCCAGAAAAAGCAAAGAAAAAGTAAAAAGGCCGCAGGCATACTGAACACCCACGGCCTCTCATCCCAGCCACGCCGGCCTATTTCTCAAACACCAAATCTTCAGAAACGAAGCATTCTGCCATGCCTTCTTCCCGAACTATCCGTATTTCGCTGAAACTGATTGTCCCGTCCGACGGAGCATAAGTCATCACAGCCTGATAGGTATTGCCGTCACGACCGCCGACAAACTCCACCGTAGCCTTGTTTCCTTCTCCCTTCCACGAGATGATGGAACATTCGTCGACTTGCAGCGACGCACCGCTACCGTAGCCCACATACACCGTGCCGTAGCATTTGATGCCGTTGCTCAAGGCATCCATCCCGTCTACCGACTTGCCGGGGAAGTCCAAGATAAGCTTGCCCTCCAGGTTCGTGCCGCCCAATGTCCAGACACCTTTAAAAGGCGTAGATATCGTCGCGGGCCTGGGCGGAAGAGGCACGTTGCGGAACTCCACGAAGCTGTCGTGGTAACCGTTGTCGAACGTGGTGAGCCTCAACTGGCACAGGCTCATCTTCGTGCCTTGTCCCGGCACGTCGAAAAGGGCGTAAACGCACTTCACCGGCACGCCGGGTTCGAAATCGAAATCCCCGTTGCCCAACGAGGTCACGGCATTGCCCACGATGCTACGGCCGGCATATTCCGCCCCGTCCGCACCGAACGCTTTCATCTTGTCGAACGAATAGACGCGCACGGTCTTATCACCTTTGTTCGTAATGACAAAATCCAACCCGCAGAAATCTTCCTGCCACGTCACGCCCTTGTAGTCTACTGCAAACCCTTTCAGGTTGTTGGACACGGTCGTCCCGCCGGGAGCCACCGTCCCCGCCGCGTCTCCTTCCGCCGTGCCTGCTTCTGCGCCTGTGCCCAAAACCTTGTCCACTTTCTTTTCTACCTGTTCCAAGGCCTTCCCCAACTTCTTAAAGAATTGCGCCTCGGCAGGCTCCGGAAAGCATGCGAGCACCACGGCCAAAGCCGATATGAAAACCTTACTTTTCATCGCTGTCCGATTCTGATTTTGATTACCTGTCCGGCCCCACATGATCCACCAACCATCTGCCGTCCTGTTGTTCGAGCAATACTTTCATGTCATACTTCGAAGGATTGCTAGAATACTTCATAAGCTTGCCCGCGCTGCCCATGTCGCTCACTTGGGAACAAGTGTAACTTGTAGACAGCAACCGTTCACGCATCTCCCTGATGCCCCTGTCGTCCTTCATTTGTGCCTCGATTGCCATGTCTTCATTCAGACGGCCTTTGCATCTTTCCGTCGCGTATGGCAGCAATTTCTCACGCTCGTTGGTCCTGAAACATTCCACGGCAAAGTCCGCCAATTTCTGCGGGTCGTCCGTCAAGTCCGTTTCTTGCTTTTCCACTACGTTTTCCACCAACACGGAATCCTTCGCCCCAGCATCATTTCCGGGGTTGTTTTTTGATGGCCCGCAAGCCAACACGGGCAGTCCCAAAAGGCAATACGCCCACACTCTTAAATCTCTCATGTTTTTTTATTTTCAACGCCTATAAGCTTCCGAATTCAGCTTGTTTTTATCAAATTTCCTTATTTATATGGGAAAGGCTTGAAGCTTGTTGCCATGCGCCCTGCCGGTCAGGACGCTGCAAAAGCCGTCCCTATGTCCGGCGTTTTCCCAGTTCTGCCGGACTTTGCAAATATAGCTTTTTTCACTATCTATAACCTTTTGAAGCATTGTAATTTAGGTAAAAAAGTATTATCTTCATTTCTTTTAAACGCAAACCGGATTTCACCCGAAACGTAACATGAAGACGGGAACTGCCATTTTGCAATTTGTCAATCCACCCCTTGCAGGATGGCCGAATTTGGACGTACGGACAGGTGTGGGCCGGAAAAAACGATTCTCGCGCATTCCACAGAAACTTTTTTGTCAGCCACAAAGCCTCTTCCGGTTACTTTTTGCACGACAAAAAAGCAGACCTTGCGCACAGGCACACCACGCATGTAAGCCGCAAACAGCACTTTCCACACGCCGTGTCATCCGGATTTTGACCACGCACGACCACCAAATAGAAGAAAAAAAGGCGTTTTTCCCTCTTCCGCACACCACTTGCAGCCCGATTCCGCACCGCCTTGCGGACATTTACGAAAAGCTTTGCGGAGAAAAAAAATGTTTCTTGCAGAGAACGGAAAAAAGTTTGGCTTAGAGCGATTCTTAATTTTGCTTCAAAAAGGCAAAAAGCAAGGCCATAATGCTAATAAAAGTAAAAACACCAAAGAAAAAAATGGCTGCAACGGACTTTTCCGTTTCTCATTCGCATCCCCATACGGTCCGGAATGCTTACTTTTTGCCACATCAATCCCCATTTCACCTTTCAAACTTCCAAAATAGAAAAAAGCTACGGACAGGAAAACGGAAAAGCCCCGGTCAAAAACATCCTCCCGTTGGCCGTTTGAAAAGAAAAGCATAACTTTGCGGCATTCAAACCGTCATATAAATGAAACAATTTCTGGACAAAGTAAAAGGCCACCCCGACATCAAAGAAGGTACGGCCTACATGATACTGTTCTCCATCGGCTTTTGCCATTTGCTGAACGACATGATACAGTCGGTCATCCCGGCCATGTACCCGCTGCTGAAGGACAACTTCGGCTTCACGTTCGCCCAAATCGGGATTATCACGCTCGTCTTCCAACTGACCTCCTCCGTGCTGCAACCCTTTGTGGGTCGTTATGCCGACAGCCACCCGCAACCCTACTCCTTATCCGCCGGAATGTGCTTCACGCTAGCAGGATTGCTCTTGTTGGCCGTGGCTTCCGGTTTCGCGGCCATCCTGTTGGCCGTGGCCGTCATCGGATGCGGCTCCTCGGTGTTCCACCCCGAAGCCTCGCACGTGGCACAGACGGCTTCAGGAGGCAGGAAAAGCCTGGCGCAATCCATATTCCAAGTGGGCGGGAACGGCGGAAGCGCCATCGGGCCGCTGCTTGCCGCACTCATCCTCATCCCCTACGGCCAGCACGCCGTGGGATGGTTCGCCGCAGCCGCACTGCTCGCCGCCACGCTGCTCGTAAGGATAGGATACTGGTACAGCCTGAAGCTAAGCCGGATGCGCTCGTCCGCCCGCACAAGCCTTACCACATCCTGCAACCTGCCGGGAACCACCGTGCGCAAGGCATTGTCCATCCTGGTCGTCATGATTTTCTCGAAATACTTCTTCATCTCGTGCATGACCAGTTACTTCACGTTCTTCCTCATCGAGAAATTCGGCATCACGGTACAGGAATCGCAGTTCTGCCTGTTCGCCTTCCTTGCCGCGTTGGCCGTCGGCACGCTGTTGGGCGGCTTCCTCGGCGACCGCTACGGGCGGAAGTATGTCATACTTTTCTCCATCCTCGGCGCGGCTCCTTTCACGCTCGCACTGCCATACCTCAACCTGTACTGGACCATCGCCATGGCCATCATCGTAGGTCTGGTCATCGCTTCGGCCTTCTCTGCCATACTGGTGTACGCCACCGACCTGAAACCGGACAAAGTCGGCATGATTTCAGGCCTCTTCTTCGGGCTGATGTTCGGTCTGGGCGGCATCGGTTCCGCATTCTTCGGTTGGCTAGCCGACCGTACGAGCATCGAATTCATCTTCAGGACCAGTACGCTCCTGCCCCTATTGGGCATCATCGCCACGTTCCTGCCCAACATACGACCCGCAAACCACAAATAAAAAATACATGAATACAAGCCATTCGATTCTGGTACAACGCTATCACTCCCCGTGTGGAGAGCTGATGCTCGGCTCATGGAGAAACCACCTGTGCCTCTGCAACTGGGTGGAAGAGAAACATCCGGGACGGGTAGACCGGAGACTGCAAACATTACTGGAAGCCCGATATGAAGAACGGACATCCGACATCATCCAGGAAGCCTCCCGGCAGTTGGATGAATATTTCGGACGGAAACGCACGGCGTTCGACCTTCCGCTGTTATTCACAGGCACGGACTTTCAAAAAAAAGTGTGGCAGAAGTTATTGGAAATCCCCTACGGGGAAACCCTGTCTTACGGCGACATGGCAACGCAGCTCGGGATGCCCAAGTCCGTACGCGCCGTAGCCAACGCCAACGGGGCGAACGCCATCTCCATCATCGTCCCTTGCCATCGGGTGGTCGGCAGAGGCCACACGCTTACAGGATATGGCGGCGGGCTCGCAGCCAAAAGTTTCCTGTTAGAGCTTGAAAAATCATCCCTGTCCACCTCTTTCCTTTCACTCGCACAATAAATACTAAAGCCACTCCCCCTCTCCGCTTTTTAGAAAAACTTAATGTGTTCTGAGCATTTTTGGCATGCGTTTTGTATTGTAGTTCCAATAATATAGTTAATTTTGCCATCAGAGTCATTAATCAGAAGGAATTTGCATAGCATGAACAATCAATTTTCACCCAAGATTTCAGAAGTACTCATCTACAGCAAGGAGGAGGCGCAGCGGCTGCACAATGAATGTGTGGCTCCGGAACACCTTTTACTCGGGCTGATCAGGGACGGGGAAGGCAAGGCCATCCAAATTCTCCGCTTGCTCAATCTGGACTTCCGTTCGGTGAAACTGCGCGCAGAGCAATCCATACAAGGTTCCGCCATGCAGGAAATGCCGGACGAGGACCATGAAATCATTTTGAACGAAAAGGCTTCCAAAATCATGCGCCTTTGCCTGCTCGAAGCACGCATGCTGAAAGCCCAGGTGGCCGACACCGAACACATACTTTTAGCCATTATGAAAGAAAAAGACAACAATGCATGCCGTATCTTAGAGGAAAACAGCATCCATTATACAGACATCCTGAACCTGCTCACACAGAAAACGGAAAAATCGGACATCCAGTCCGGTTTCGGTTTTCCGGACGAGGAAGAGGAAGACGAATATGAAAACAAATCCTCAACGGGAAACCCGATGAACGAACAGGGCAGCACGGCCACGCAGACGGCGCAACCGCAGAGGAAATCGGCCAACAACACGCCGGTTTTGGACAATTTCGGTACCGACCTGACACGCGCCGCCCAAGACGGAATCCTGGACCCGGTGGTGGGTCGCGAAAAAGAAATAGAACGCGTGTCGCAAATCCTAAGCCGACGGAAAAAGAACAACCCTATATTAATAGGTGAACCGGGCGTGGGCAAATCGGCCATCGTGGAAGGACTGGCCTTGCGCATCGTACAGAAAAAGGTATCGCGCATCCTGTTCGACAAACGCGTGATAGCCTTGGACATGGCGGCCGTAGTGGCCGGCACGAAGTATCGCGGGCAGTTTGAAGAACGCATCCGCAGCATTCTCACCGAACTGCAAAAGAATCCGGACGTGATTCTTTTCATCGACGAGATTCACACGATTATCGGTGCCGGTTCGGCACCGGGCAGCATGGACGCGGCCAATATGCTGAAACCCGCACTGGCACGGGGAGAGATACAGTGCATCGGGGCTACGACCACGGACGAATTCCGGAAAAGCATCGAAAAAGACGGTGCTTTGGAACGCCGTTTCCAGAAAGTCATGGTGGAACCGACCACTCCGGAGGAAACCGTACAGATACTGGATAATATCAAGGAACGTTACGAAGACCACCACAATGTGCGCTATACGCCCGAGGCTATCCGTGCCTGCGTGCGGCTCACGGAGCATTACGTTTCCGACCGTTGCTTCCCGGACAAAGCCATCGACGCGTTGGACGAAGCCGGGTCGCGCATACACATCACCCACTCTCCCGTATCGAAAGAGATGGAGGAACAGGAAAAGCGCATCGATGCCGTACATGCCTTGAAGAACGAGGCGGTAAAGAACCAAAATTTTGAACTGGCCGCCGACTACCGTGACCAGGAAGCCAACTTGCAGGAGGAACTGAACCGCATGAAAGCGGCATGGGAGGAGAAACTCAGCCGCGAGCGGGTCACTGTGGACGAAGACCAGATAGCCGAAGTGGTATCCATGATGACAGGCATCCCTGTACAGCGCATGGGTGAGGCCGAAGGGCACAAGCTGAAGGACATGGCCGTCAACCTGAAACGGGAAGTCATCGGACAGGACGAGGCCATCGACAAGTTGGTGCGCTCCATCCAACGCGGCCGCGTGGGACTGAAAGACCCGAACAAACCCATCGGGGCGTTCATGTTCCTCGGGCCTACGGGAGTAGGCAAGACGTACTTGGCCAAAAAGTTGGCCGAATACATGTTCGGCAGTGCCGACGCCCTGATACGCATCGACATGAGCGAATACATGGAGAAGCACACCGTGAGCCGTATGGTGGGGGCTCCTCCGGGATATGTGGGACATGAAGAAGGTGGACAGTTGACGGAAAAAGTGCGCCGCAAGCCCTACTCCATCCTACTCCTCGACGAGTTGGAAAAAGCACATAGCGACGTGTTCAACATCTTGTTGCAGGTGATGGACGAAGGACGACTGACGGACAGCAACGGCACGACGGTGGATTTCAGGAACACGGTCATCATCATGACATCGAACTGCGGGACACGCCAGTTGAAGGATTTCGGCAAAGGCATCGGGTTCAGCCGCCCGGATACGTCGGTTGCCGACAAGAAATACGGCCGCGAAGTCATCCAAAAGGCGTTGCACAAACAGTTTGCACCGGAGTTCCTGAACCGCCTGGACGACATTATCAATTTCGACCAACTGGACTTGGAGGCCATCAAACGTATCGTAGACATCGAGCTTAAACCCATCGTAAAGCGCGTGAAGGAAATGGGCTATACGTTGGAAACGGCAGAGGATGCCAAGGAGTTCCTTGCCCGCAAAGGATACGACGTACAATATGGGGCGCGTCCGTTGAAACGCGCCCTGCAGACTTATCTGGAGGATGCCATCTGCGAACTGGTCATCAACGACGAACTGCGGGATGGCGAAATCCTGACCGTACGTGCCGCCGAGGGAGACAAACTCCAGATCACGCATGGCCTTGTCCAAGAATAACAATAAATATATGTTAAAGTGCCGGACGATGTTTTCGTCTGGCACTTTTTTTGTTTCTTCATCAGTGGCTTTCAAAAAGCCGAACAGAAGATAATTTCATACAATAAAAGCAATAAATATCATGCAAAAAGGAAACATTGGGGTAACGACCGAGAACATATTCCCCGTCATCAAAAAGTTCTTGTACAGCGATCATGAAATCTTTATCCGTGAAATCGTGTCGAACGCCGTAGACGCCACGCAGAAGTTGAAAACATTGGCCAACAAAGGAGACTTCAAGGGCGAAACGGGCGAACTGAAAGTCAGTGTCAAAGTGGACAAGGACAATGGCACCATCACGGTGAGCGACAGGGGATTGGGTATGACAGAAGAAGAAATAGACAAATACATCAACCAAATCGCGTTCTCCGGTGCCAACGACTTCTTGGATAAATACAAAGAGGATGCCAACGCCATCATCGGCCACTTCGGTCTGGGCTTCTACTCTTCTTTCATGGTGAGCAAGAAAGTGGAAATCGTGACCAAGAGTTATCAAGAAGGGGCAAAGGCCGTGAAATGGAGCTGTGACGGAAGCCCTTCCTATGAAATAGAAGAAACAGAAAAAGCCGACCGCGGAACGGACATCATCATGTACATCGACGACGACTGCAAAGAGTTCTTGGAAAAGAACAAGATTGAGGAGCTGCTTCGCAAGTACTGCCGTTTCTTGCCCGTACCTGTAGCCTTCGGCAAAAAAACGGAATGGAAAGACGGCAAACAGGTGGACACGGAAGAAGACAACGTCATCAACAACACTACCCCGATATGGACCAAGAAACCGTCGGATTTGAAAGACGAGGACTACAAGGAGTTCTATCGCGAATTGTACCCGATGAGCGACGAGCCTCTGTTCTGGATTCATCTGAACGTGGACTATCCGTTCAACCTGACGGGCGTGCTCTATTTCCCCAAAATCAAGAACAACATCGAACTGCAACGTAACAAGATCCAGTTGTACTGCAACCAGGTGTACGTAACGGACAGCGTGGAAGGCATCGTGCCTGACTTCCTCACTTTGCTCCACGGAGTCATCGACTCACCGGACATCCCGTTGAACGTCAGCCGCAGCTACCTGCAAAGCGACAGCAACGTGAAGAAGATTTCTAGCTACATCACAAAGAAAGTGAGCGACCGCCTGCAAAGCCTCTTCAAGAACGACCGCAAGGAATTCGAGCAGAAATGGGATGACATCAAGATTTTCATCAACTACGGTATGCTGACGCAGGACGATTTCTATGACAAGGCCAAGAACTTCGCCCTCTTTAAGGATTGTGATGGCAAATACTTCACGTTCGAAGAATACCAGCAACTGATTAAAGACAACCAGACGGACAAGGAAGGTAACCTGATTTACCTGTATGCCCAAAACAAGGAAGCACAGTACAGCTACATCGAAGCAGCCAAGAACAAAGGCTACAGCGTATTGCTGCTCGACGGACAACTGGACACTCCCATCGTCTCCATGTTGGAACGCAAGTTTGAAAAGAGCCGTTTCACCCGCGTGGATGCCGACATCATCGACCGCCTTATCGTGAAAGAGGATGCCAACAAGACAGAACTGGACTCCGAAAAGGGTGCCAACCTTTCGGCCATCTTCAATTTCCAGATGCCGAAGTTGGACAAAACGGAATTCCACGTAGAGGCACAAGGCATGGGAGAAAACGGTATGCCTGTCATGATTACGCAAAGTGAATACATGCGTCGTATGAAAGACATGGCGCATATCCAGCCGGGCATGTCGTTCTATGGTGAAATGCCAGATATGTACACACTGGTACTGAATACGGACCACCGCCTGATTAAGGAAGTATTGGCCGACAGCGAAACCTCTACAGCTGAGCAACTAAAGCCGATTGAAGCAGAACTGAAAGGGCTGCATGCCCGCGAGGCCGTACTCCATCAGCAGCAGGAAGGCAAAAAGCCCGAAGAGATCGACCAGGCACAAAAGGATGAATTGGACAAATGCCATCAGGACATCAGTGCGGAAGAACAAAAGAAAAACGACGTACTGGCCGGTTATGGCAAGAACAACAAGAAGGTACATCAGCTTATCGACTTGGCATTGCTGCAAAACGGTATGCTGACAGGCGAAGCCTTAAGCAACTTCGTAAAACGCAGCATCGACTTGATTCAATAACTAACATGCTTGCCACTGCAAGAATAAGCAAGATAAAATCGCTATCCCCGAAAAGGATAGCGATTTTCATATAAAAAATATCCTTCAACATTTGGACATTTAAATAAAAAGCCATACCTTTGCACACGAAATCAAAACAAGAACGGCTCCGTAGCTCAACTGAATAGAGCATCTGACTACGGATCAGAAGGTTACAGGTTTGAATCCTGTCGGAGTCACAAAACGGTTTGCAAACTCAATGAATTTGCAAACCGTTTTTCTTATCCTCCACTCAATACAATTTCTCCTTAGAGTTTCTTTTTCTTCAACGTGAAAAGGAATTCCAAACCATGCCCGCCGCCCGAAGGCTTTGCATTGATATTCCCCCCATGGAAAAGCACGGCATTCTTTACGATGGCCAACCCAAGGCCCGTACCTCCTAATTTCCGGCTACGCCCCTTGTCTACACGGTAGAAACGTTCGAAGATGCGTCCCAAATGTTCGGAGGGCACTCCTACTCCATTATCGCTCACACTGAAATAATAACCATCCTCGTCTTCCGAATAACACACGATGTTCACATGCGTACCGTTTCCGGCGTATGCAATGGCATTATCCATCAAATTACGGAAAATAGAGTACAACAAAGAAGAATTCCCTTGAAGCACCAACTTGTCCGGAACATTTATCCCCACAGTCATTTGCTTCTCCTCCAGTTTCAAGGCCAGTTCCGCCACGATATTATGAATCATGGAAGCCAAATCCACATCCGTCACCTCTATCATCTGACCGGCCTCCGTCATACGGGTCAGAGTAGATATGTCCTGCAACAGGTTCGTCAGCCGGTTGCTTTGCGCAAAGCTACGCTCCAAAAACTTCTTAAGCATATCCGGCGAAAGTCCCGGATTATTCAGAATCGTTTCCAGATAACCTTGGATACTGCTCACGGGAGTCTTCAACTCATGGGCAATATTTTGTGTAATCTGCTGCTTCATGCGGGCTTGTTCCTCCTGTTTCGTAATGTCAGAAATGGAAATCTCAAAGCTGTTATCCACAAAAAGAGCCACAGACAAGTTGAACACATAACCGTTTTTATCCACGACCAACAACTTCTGCCTAAGATCTCCCTGCGTAAAACTTTTGCGGGACATCGTTATAAAATCAAACAATGGCTGCAATTCCTTCACTTGAAAGACATCCTCCACTCTTCCGATGTTCTTGTCGGATATCAGATTCACATATTGCATGAAAAGCCCGTTAGCTAGAACCACATCCTTGCCCGGATTGAAAACGGCCAGTCCTTCATTGGAAATCTGCAAATGTGTGATAAGCTTCTCACGCTCGCGGAAAAGATCGTCCTTCGCCTTGCGTAACCGTGTATAAATATCGACGATATGCCGTGAAATCTGCCCCAAATCGGTATTTCCCAATCCCTTCAAGTCATTCGTATCCACAGCCTCGTCCTGATCGGCACGACGTGCAAAAAGGCGAAGCTGAGTAATCATAGCCCCTAAACGAGCCGTCAAGTTATAAAAGACGAGGAACAAAATGGCAGATAACAAAAATGAAAACCATAAATACCCCTTGTCGGCATTCAACATGGCAATCAAATCCGTATCGTAAGGCAATGCGCTACGCACGAACAACTCTTTCTCCGGAAAATAATTCGCCGAATAAAAGAATTCCTCTCCAAGGGTCTCTGAGGTTCTTTTGATGGAATATCCGCTCCCTGCGGCCAATGCCTCACGTATTTCCTCACGGTCCAAGTGATTATCCTTCACATGTTCGGAGGAAATATCATTATCGAAAATCACTTTTCCATGGCGGTCTACGAGCGTGACACGCAGTTTCTGAAGATGGTGCCGTGTACGATAGCGCGCCACATAATCTTTCACTGAAAAGGCCGTATCAGCCATGTGATCATACAAATCCACGTTGAACATGGTCAGCGTAGAATTCAACAACTCCACTTTATGCGTCTTCTCGCGGTGATACTGATAATACAAGAAACTTGCTACGAAAACACAATAAATAGCGATAACGGAAAAAAACAGATATTGGCTGAATGACAATGACTTTCTTTTCATCTCAATCTTTCACAGAGGTATCGAAACAATATCCGTAACCCAAACGGGTGACGACAAACTTTCCGTATCCGTCGAGTTTTTTACGCAAACGGGTTATGTTCACATCTACCGTCCGGTCCAGCACCTCGGCATCGTTGTTCCATATCCTACGCAGTATCTCAGCCCGCGAAAACACACGGCCCTCATTTTCCAACAACAAGCGCAAAATCTCAAATTCGGTCTTAGTCAACTGCAACGCCTCGCCGCACAGCACGGCCTCTTTTTTGTTAAGATCCAATTTCAACTCCTTAAAACCGATATAAGCAGCCGGTACCGCCTGTTGCGGCGCCGTACGACGAAGCACAGCCTTGATTCTCATCTGCACTTCGCGCAGGGAAAAGGGCTTGGAAATATAGTCGTCCGCCCCCAAAGTGAATCCGGTGACAGCGTCGTTCTCCGTATCACGTGCCGTAAGAAAGATAATAGGTATATCACGAGTCTCACGCACTTGCTTGAGCATCTTGGCCATCTTAAAACCAGAGATTTCTCCCATCATGACGTCCAACAGCAAAAGGTGGAACTTGGCCAAATCCATCTTTAGTGCTTCTTCGGCCGAATTGGCCGTTTCTACTTCGTACCCCTCATTCTCCAGATTGAACTTTAGGATGTCGCACAAATCTTCTTCATCGTCCACCACGAGAATCCTGTAATTTGTATTCATCAGACTTACCGCTTTAGATTATTATTTTCCGATTGCAAAATTACAAGTTAGTTGTTGCACGAATATGAAACCCGTGTTACAATACCGTTACAACACCTTTTTCTTGTTGGAACCTGCGGCATGCACGAACCCAATGACGCATGTGGCCGATTATTTCCTGTGTCTCTTGCAAAGTACTCATATAAAGATATTCAATCTTCAGATTGTCCATATCTCCCTTGCGTATACGGTCTTGCTGAATCTTGCGGAGTTGGGACAACTGGGCTTTCATCTCATCTCCAAACTGCCGAACCTGCAACGCATTATCATAATTATTCGTCTCTATCATGCCGGCAATGACATTCATCAATTTTTCCACCCCTTCCCGAATCGGCATGAATTCTTTCACGTATTCCTCAGGCATGGGATTGAAATTGTTGTCCACGTGTTCTAATGAAGGTTCACACATACGCTTCAGGCAGTATAAACTCTGTTCGCAACTGTTACATGCCAAATGGAACCATGTATCTTTTTCAACAGCTTGCAGCGGGTCTATTTTACGTAATCCCACCAATTCTTTCCGACGGATTACCTTCCAATTCTTCCGTTCATCTTCCAAATGGTTCAAAGTCCGCCGCAACACTTTCACATCTTCGGCAATCAAACCGGAAGTCGTCTGCATGTAAGCTCCCGATATATATTTTACCATCTTCGATTGATAAGCACTGATATGCCGGTTCAACAGCACCCAAGCCTCATCCTTATCATTGGTTTGCGCCAACTCCGTGAAAATCTCATCCCGCTGTACTGCCGCCATTTTCTTCTTATAGCTGCGGTTATTCTGAACAAGCATGAACACGACCACGACAATGAGCAATACCATGGCCACCACTCCACCGAAATGCACAAGCAACGTCACGATGAAACACAAGAAGAAAGCCGCACCGGCCGTCATAAACCATCCGCCAATCACAGATATCACACCGGTCACGCGGAACACGGCGCTCTCGCGTCCCCATGCACGGTCGGCCAACGACGAACCCATACCCACCATAAACGCCACGTAGGTGGTAGACAACGGTAGTTTCAGAGACGTACCCACTACGATCAACAAGCCGGCCAACACCAAGTTCACGGAAGCGCGTACCAAATCAAACGCCGCACCATTCGGAATAATAGCCTCATCCTGATTGAAACGTGAATTGATCCATTTCCTCATCCATGCAGGAATATGGTCCACTACATACTCGTTGCTGTTAATCACGCTCCTCACCAACCGACGGGCAAAACGGGAAGAGCCGAACATTTCGTCGCCTGCTGTCTGACGGGACAAGTCGACGGAAGTCTTTACGACATTCTGTGCTTTCTTCGACGTCATCAAAGCTATCGTCATAATAACTCCTGCCCCGATAAGGAAAAAGACAGACGTACCGGCCGGTTCGTTCAGCACGCCCATCATATGGGTGGCAGGATTTGCCCCTGGAGTTGCCAAGAAATCCTGATAAGAAGAAAAACCGGCTAAAGTCACACCGATGAAATTCACCAAATCGTTCCCGGCAAAAGCCATAGCCAAAGAGAACGTACCAAAGAGCACTATAATCTTGAAAACATTGACCTTACACCAATGCAGGACTTGCATCAGCACCGTAAATCCGATAATGAAAGAAATCAATATCGTATGTGTGTTCTCAGCAATCCAAACTTTAATATCGGAAGTCATGAACGAAGCACTGCCGAAACCTTTTACCAACAAGAAATAAGCAATGGAAGTAATAGAAAGTCCTCCAAACAAACCTATGGTATATTTAAGATGCTTGGTATAGTGAAAAGTAAAAATGAGACGGGAAATCCATTGCACCAACATTCCGAAAACAAAAGCAATGGCGACAGAAAGAAAAATGGCTAAAATAACCGTAAAAGCTTTTTCTGTATTTATCAAACCGGCGTAGGTAAGCGAAGAATCATGGAGCATCTTGACTAACGCCAATGCCGTACTGCCTCCTAATAACTCGAAAACCATCGACACCGTGGTGGAAGTGGGCATTCCCAATGTATTGAATATGTCGAGCAAAATCACATCTGAAGCAACCACTGCCAAAAAGACGCACATCAACTCTTCGAAAGTGAAGAACTCTGGATGAAAAATGCCGTGCCTTGCAATGTCCATCATACCGTCGCTCGTCGTGGCTCCCACAAAAATACCTACTGCGGCAATTATCAATATGGTCTTGAAACGCGCTACTTTTGAACCGATGGCCGAACCCAAGAAATTCACGGCATCATTACTGACCCCCACGAACAAATCAAAAGTGGAAAGGGCAAACAGGAATATGACTATCCCCAAATAAACAAATTCCATACGATTACTTCATATTTGATTTTGGGACAAAGATAAGCATTTTCCCCTTTGCGACCATTATATTCCTATAACATTTTTCACAAAAATGCAACACAAACGAACCACTCCCATAATGTACGTTTATTCAAAACGAATAGACCGAGCCGGATGAATACGGGAAACCAAGAAGCTCGGAACGATAAGCGAAAACACGCATATCACCAAAGTTGCCACGTTGATAGCCAACACATAACAGAAATTGAACAAAACCGGTACCGAATCCACGTAGTATATCGACGCATCCAAACGGAATATTCCTGCATAATGCTGAAGAAGCACTATGCCTATACCTATTATATTTCCCAAAAGCAATCCTTTCCCCATGACGAACACGGCAAAATACAAGAAAATATGGCGGATGCCACGGTTGGTCGCTCCTAATGCTTTCATGATCCCGATAAAATTCGTGCGTTCCAATATAATAATAAGCAAACCGGAAATCATCGTAAACCCTGCTACTGATACCATCAAAGCCAAAATGACCCACACATTGACATCCAAAAGACTGAGCCATGCAAATATCTGAGGATAAAGTTCCTGTATCGTCATGGCCACATACGAACCACCATAAGCGTCCGTTTCCCGATTCATACGCTTAACCAACACACTAGCAACTTCGTCCACACGGTCCAAGTCCTTCACGGCGATTTCCATTCCACTATATTGGTCCGGAGCCCACGCATTCAAACGGTTGCAAGTATAAATGTCCGTAAAAACCAAAGCCTTGTCGAACTCCGTCAAATGCGTACAATAAATACCCGACACCGTAAAACGACGGGTACGCACGGAGTTCTCGAAGAAATAGGCAAACACTTTAGAGCCAACTTCCAAATGCAATTCATCGGCTATCTGCCGGGATATGACAATCCGGTTGGAAGCCACCGTATCAGAAAAAGACGGTAGTTCCCCCTCTTCCATGTGGGCTTTCAGGAAAGATGTATCGAATTCCACCCCCACACCGTGCAAAAGGATACCTTTAAAATCGGCATCCGTCTTGAGTATTCCCTCCTTATTGCAAAAACGCTGCACATGCGCCACCCCTTCCACGTCCCCGACCTCCTTCATCAAAGCAGAAGGTATCGCAATAGGCTGAGGGGAATTCGTCGTGACCGACGCATAGTTTTGAATCTGTATATGAGAACCGAATCCAACGACTTTCGAACTGATTTCCTGTTTGAAGCCCAACACCACGCACACCGAAATAACCATCACGGCCAAACCGACAGCCACTCCGGACGTAGCTATCAATATGGCCGGACGCGATACTTTTTTCACATCACCGTGCTCACGGAACAGCTTTCGGGCTATAAACAAATTGAAATTCATCCCTCTTGCCGTCTTATTCCGCTACACGGCCGGGATATGCCTCCAATGCCTTGCGCAATACAAAAAGGGCACGCGTCAAATCTTCTTTCTTCAACACGTAAGCTATGCGCACCTCGTTCTTACCCGAACCGGGCGTAGTATAGAATCCTGCCGCCGGAGCCATCATCACAGTCTCCCCCTCATAATCAAAGTCTTTCAAACACCATGCACAAAACTCCTCGGCATCGTCTACGGGAAGCTTGGCCACCGTATAGAAAGCCCCCATGGGGATGGGAGAATACACTCCAGGGATACGGTTCAACCCGTCAATCAAGCACTTACGCCGCTCCACATATTCGTCATACACTTCCCGTCCGTATTCTTCAGGCTCGTCGAGCGAAGCCTCCGCCGCAATCTGTCCGATTAAGGGAGGGCTTAAACGGGCCTGGCAAAATTTCATCACGGCCTTACGAACCTCCACATTCTTCGTTATCAACGCACCGATACGTATGCCGCACTCGCTATACCGCTTGGATACGGAATCTATCAGCACCACATTGTTTTCTATCCCCTCCAAGTGGCAAGCCGAGATATAGGGAGAACCGGTATAGATAAACTCACGGTACACTTCATCCGAAAAAAGATACAAATCGTACTTCTTCACCAAGTCGCGAATCTGGTTCATCTCACGGCGCGTATAGAGGTATCCCGTGGGGTTGTTCGGATTGCAAATCAGAATGGCCCGCGTACGTTCGTTAATCAGCTCCTCGAACTTCTCGACCTTCGGCAACGAAAAGCCTTCTTCTATCGTAGTGGATATCGTACGGATGACCGCCCCCGCCGAAATGGCAAATGCCATGTAATTAGCGTATGCCGGTTCGGGAACGATGATTTCGTCGCCCGGATTCAGGCAAGAGAGGAATGCGAACAATACAGCCTCCGAACCTCCCGACGTGATGATGATGTCGTCCGCCGTAAGATTGATATTGTATTTGGCATAATATCCGACCAACTTTTCCCGGTAACTCAAATATCCCTGGCTCGGGCTATATTCCAAAACCGTCCGGTCTATGTGTCGGATAGCATCTATGGCCGCTCGCGGAGTCGGCAAATCAGGCTGGCCGATATTCAAATGGTACACATGTATCCCTCTACTTTTAGCCTCAAAGGCCAACGGAGCCAATTTGCGAATCGGTGACTCCGGCATTTCCTGACCGCGAACGGATATTTTAGGCATGTCTTTTCTTTTTTGTTTTTATTGGTTCGAAATTCATGCAAAGATAGCATTTCAACATAAAACAAGCAACAAATCAGCCTACAAAATCCATAAACCGCTCACCTGTCAACAAAAAAGGCAACCCTAAGGCTGCCTTCTGTACGCCCTCAGGGATTCGAACCCTGGACCCATTGATTAAGAGTCAATTGCTCTACCAACTGAGCTAAGGACGCAAACAATTTTTGAAGTACGCCCTCAGGGATTCGAACCCTGGACCCATTGATTAAGAGTCAATTGCTCTACCAACTGAGCTAAGGACGCATCATCTTTGATTTTGCGAGTGCAAAGGTAGGGCTTTTTATTTAACCCTCCAAACTTTCGCCCCTCTTTTTCTTATTTTTTTTCCAATTCGTAAATTTCGGAAGGTATACGGCGCTTCAACACTTCCAGTTCAAAGTCCCTTCCTGAGACAATCCCTGCGGAACGGAGACAAGTATCAACCGTTTTTCGCGCCAGTTCCGGATGATTGTTCTCCTCGCTGATATGGCACAACCATACATGCCGAAGCCTGTCCGTAACATGCTCCGCCAACAGCTGCGCCGCAACCTTATTACTCAAATGTCCGTAATCACCGCTAATCCGTCCTTTCAGATAAGCCGGATACGGCCCCATCATCAACATGTCTTCGTCATGATTGGCCTCCAATACCAGATAATTCGCTTGGGCGATATAGCCACCGAATTGTTCGGTCACATGTCCGGCATCGGTAATGAGGCAAAAATTGACATCTCCGTATTGCACGCTGTAGCCCACATTGTCCGCACTGTCATGAGGCACATCGAAAGGCGTGATTACAAAATGGTCTAGCTCCAAGGTCTGTCCTTTCTGCAAGAAACGTATGTTTTCTTCCTTCAACTTAGGATGTACGCAATAATTACGCTTGATTCCGCCGTGCACAAGTTCGGTGGCATAGACCGGAATCCCGTATTCATTCGCCAAGCTCCCGACAGCTTTGACGTGGTCTGCATGGTCGTGCGTAATCAATACGGCCTTTATTTGTTTCAAAGAAAGCCCGCAAGTATTAAAATGTTTTTTCAGTGTTCGTATCCCAATTCCGGCATCAATCAATATCCCATAATTTTCTGAGAAGAGGAAGTAGCTGTTTCCGCTACTGCCGCTCCCCAGACAAATAAACTTCAGCATATCCGTATTTTTGTTTATGCAAATATACGAAAACATGAAAGAACGGACAAATATTTCTTTCCCGCCCTCCTGCCTTACCAGCTCAATTTAATAAATTTACTCTCCCACGGCCTGAACTCCGCTTTCCCCTTCTCGTCGATTGGTTTTCCTGTCACGTCACAAACCGTGGCTTTCCGTATCTTCACACAATCGGAAGTAACAGCAAAGACTGCCGGCCGACCATCCGTTTCACGTAAATGCAGCATCACGGCATGTTCCCCCTCCACCGGTGACATGTTGACCAACAAGAGGTTATCCGGGCGAAGCGTGAGAAAAGTTCCGCAAGAGGGCGCAGCCTTACCTTCACGGCCGCCGGCCTGAAGTACCCGGGTCAGGAAAGGAATCCGGTTTTCCCAAGCAAAACGCGTGGCAAATCCGGCTGTCGTGTCCGCCGACGAAGTGATGAAATAACTCCACTGCAAACCTCCGGTCTGGTCTGCGTTAAAATTGGTAGTCCAATAGTTATTCATCGGCCAGGAATACATATTAGTAGTCTGGGGTACGGCACCAGACTGATAACGTCCGGTATTGATGGCACCGAATTGCATCAGGGGTATTTCAGGGCTTCCCATTACGACCTGGACTTCCGAACTGCGTACCGCTGCAAAATTCTGCACGGTGTACCAATCGTTAGACGAGCCGGGAATCTGGTCTATCCCGGCTTCGATATTTCCGCCGGGCACGTCCAGAAAGATTCTGCCGCCCTCTATCTGGTACGGAAAAGACACATATACGGCTTCCGGCTCTGCCTCTGCTTTTTTACGCAAACTGTAAACCACTTCTATCTTTTTCTCTACCTTATATATATGGTACTCCACCGTCAGATTATCATGCCCTATCCCGGCTGCCGTCTCTCCTTTGAAACGGTAAGTATCCCATATAGCCCCTTCCTCGTACGCCTCGAAGCGCATTTTCTCCGGATGCCTGCGTGTAAAGCGTGGGTACGTATATCGCTCCAAAGCGCCCCGGTCGTCTATCGTCTCATAAATGAATTCTCCCAACTCCCATTCTGCATCCTCCGTCAACAACTGCCGTTGCAGGTCTTTGTCGTAAAGTCGGGAAATGGTGCCCCGTTGCAGATTGAAATCAAGACCATACCACTCATTCTCTACATGCGTACCGGACAAACTCCCTGCGGATGCTTCGGACGGCAATGGCTCGTCTTTCACGTCTATGCGACACCGGATGAAGCCCAAAGCCGGTACATCCCGGACATAAATATACCAATACGTTCCGTCCGAACGGCTCTCACCGGCCTGAGCAGGAACGCTACGTCCCGACGCATCCGTAATCTCAAAAGCTTTGTCGCGCGGCAAAAGCTGATGGTCTACATACACCTTGGCTATTCCGCTATAGCTCCAGTTCAATGTATTGAAAACCAATACGGAAGGCTCATCCGTTTTCGGAATAAAAGACTGCAAAAGCCCCATTACCGCCTCGCCCAACAATCCGGCATGCCGGTAAGCCTCCCACGCATACGACTGTTTCAGCGAGCGTTGCTCCCACGTCTCCCGGCCATACGGGTCACGCACACTCTCGCAATACCCGAACGTATGCTCATCATAGAAAAGCAGGGCTTCGTTCATGCCACTCACCTTCCCCATCACCCCGTGGGGCAACTCGGCTCCGGCCAGTTTTGCCAAAGCCAAACCGCCTTGCCCGGCAATCGCATGGGAATGGGTAGTACGGGAAACAGCCGCTTCGCGTGCTCCGGAAGCAAACCCATCCGTCCACCAGTCCGGCCACGCTCCCCGAATGACGGGTATCTGCCCGGCATAATCACGCTCCACGGTCTTGATAAAGTCCGTAGCGACTGCCGAACGTAATTTAGGCCATTCGTACTTTTCATTCCAACGTTTCACCATCTCGCAACTCCGGGTGGAAGGAGGAGCATTATCGGTCAGATACCCGGAATGCTGAATGGCACAAATGTCATACAGGTATCCCTTAGCTTCCAGTTGCCCCAGATAATCCCACACGCATTGCTCGAACTTTGTGAAATCATCAGGGTTGTGCACACCCCAATAGTTCCCCTGATGGTAATGTTCCGCACGGTAAGCCAGGATTTTTTTCCCCGATGGCGACTCCCACCAAAATACCGTGGGCTTATCGAAGCATATCAATGCCCGATGCCCATGCGTCCCCATATTCAGGTACTTCACTCCTGCGTCGGCAAAATATTCACTGAAACACCAGGCTATTCCGTTTACATCATCTTGCATGGCCAAGTCCGTCCGTAACCCTTCCTCCCGGAACAACTTCAACGGAGCCAAGGATGCAGCCAAGGTCTGTTCGTCCGGCAACTCATCAAAATTCAGGTACATGGCACCCAACTCAATTCGCCCTTCTTTCACCCTGCGTTTCAAACGTTCGACCTGGGAAGCCGGACGATTTTTCAAATACTCTTTCACGGGCCAAGACACCTCGAAAGTCCATCGGAACCGCTCGGCATCCGGATAATGATCCGTGGCATCACAATAATCCAAAGCATAATCTATGTAACGCAAATGTTCTGCCAAAATCTCCATCTGCGAACGAGTATAGCCGATGTCCGTATGTGTATGCTGCACCAGATTCATCTGCCAATGCCGGGCTACCGGTACTTTTATTTCATCCGAAGCCAAAGACACCTGCCCGGTGCGTAAAGACAACGGCAATGTACGGTCCACGCCAGCGTCAGGAATATCAAATACAAAATGATTTTCCCCCTTTTCCAAACGGACATGCTGCACCAACCTGCCCAACGCCAATTCCGCCTCTGTGACCTGTCCGTCATAGCCTACCGTCACAGCCACCCGGCGGACCGGACCTGAAGAAGATTTATACACAGCCGGATACAGCTTCGCCTGAAGCACCGGAGACGCTGCGGAACAAACCGAATGAAAAGCCGCCCCTCAAAAGAGCATCCCCAAAAACAAATTCTGTAATCTCATAGTGATTTATTGTGATTAAATAGTTAGGATTCGTCAAAAATGTTTCTCCTTTTCATTGGCCATCGCCGGAAAAGACATATATTTGCGTTGTAAAATTACGAAATCAGACGGTGAGGCCAAACGGTACTTCACTGAAAGACGTAAAAGCATTAAAAAATGACGAAAAGGAAAAGGTGGCCTCTGGTTTTATGCCTGCTTACAGGATTAGGAGCAGCCGGATGCACCAACAAAGAAGAGGAACAAGTAAACAGCAGGGCTAAGGAATTTGCGGAAAATTATTTCAACCTGCGTTTCGACAAAGCATACGGGAATTGTACCGAGGATTCCCGTAAATGGATGGCTTTCCGCGCGTCGAACATCACCGAACACGACCTCGAAGCCGTACGGTCTGCCCCGGAAGAAGCATACGTAAGTTCAACAGAATGCCAACAAATCAACGACAGCACGGCACTCGTACGTTGCATCGTTTGCCAAGCACTTGCCGCCGATTCGTTGGAACAGCAAAAAGGCCGTATTGTTCCGGAAGCCGCATATCTCATCCCTTTACGGAAAGAAGGCCGCCGATGGCTTGTCAGAATGGAAGGCCCACTGCAAAATGCAAAGTGAAATCCCGCTTAAAGTCCGGATGAATAATCGGGTAATGATGACGGACATCATCATACGCCGGATGAATGGCTTTCATACCTCCGTCCAGACGTAAGATGAAATAATCGAAATTCAAACGGAATCCCAATCCGTAAGACACGGCTATCTCCCGCCAGAAACTCCGCATGCGGAACTGTCCGCCGGGCTGCTCGGCATAGTCGCGGATAGTCCAGATATTGCCGGCGTCTACAAAAAATGACCCATGCAATTTCCAGAACAGATAGGTACGGTATTCCGCATTGAGGTCCAATTTGATGTCACCGGTCTGATTGATAAAGTCTATACGTCCGTCTCCCCCGGTAAAACGTCCGGGTCCCAATTCCCTGACCGACCACCCTCGCACACTGTTGGCTCCTCCGCTGAAATACCTTTTCTCGTAAGGCAGGATGGTAGAGTTTCCGTATGGATAGGCTACCCCTACGCCAAAATGCAAAGCCAACGAGTTACGGTCGTCGAAACGGAAGCTCTTGCTGATGTCGAAATCTCCTTTCAAATACTGTGCATACGCTATATTGAACAATGTATATTGCCCTTGGTCGTTCCGGTTGGCTCCAAAGAGATTAGAGAAACCATACAGTACATTGCCGGCCGACTCCACATTAAAACGGATGCCCAAGGCATTGCTACCGTAATCCACAATACTCGTTGCATTGCGTTGCGAATTATAGGTAAAACTATAGCCTAACCTCATGATAAAAAGATTTTCGTAATTGTAACGCAGGATAGCATTCCGGTCGGTTTCGTCTTCCAGGTAATCCTTACGGAATGTTTCGGAAATCCAAGGCATGAACACGTAGTTCAAGTCTATCAGGTCGATACGGTGGCGGAGCAAACCATTCGGGCTTTGCCAACGGTAACGCAGAGCTGAAGTCAAAACACGCCGATGAAACTCAGGACGGTTTTGGGAATCATATAATAATGAGATCTCCGAAGTGGCACGCATCAACCCACGGTCGCGGCCATTGAAGCGAAACAACCTGAAATTAGGGAATGTCAGGCCGGCTTCCACACTGATTTCCATATAATTCTGGTCACTGTACCCTTCCAGACCGGTAATGGCTTCAAATGCCCCACGAAGTTTCAGGGACAGCAATTCAGAGCCTCGAAACAGATTCCGGTTCTGGTAAGTCAGAAGCAAGGCCGCCCCCAAATCACCTGCCGAATTGGTACCTTCCAATTCCGCTCCCAACGAACGCGGTTTATTCTCGTGCACGGTCACGAATCCGTCCAGCATATTCGGCAAGGAATCGTTCTCCACCATCTTGATATTGGAAAACATCACGGCTCCCAACTGGCCGAAGTTACTATAAGTCCGTTGTACGTCGCGCTCCCGGTACAGATGCCCCGGCTCGATTGCATTGTTATTGGTAAAGACAGAAGGGCGAAAAGCCAGTTTATGCTTGTAATAGATAGGAAAACCCCGATAGACCATACTGTCCAATCGGGAAGTATCACGGCTCGTGTCAGAAGCCGCCGCATCGCCGGAAAAGGAAACAGAGTGAATTTTATAACGTCGGTGAAGTTCCGGATTGCTTTCCGCTGATGCCCGGTACAAAGGTATCACCACATCCAAATCCACCTTTTGGTTCCCCACGCACGTATCCGCTTCAAACCGGACATATTCCTTGTTGAATTTATAATATCCGCTGTTTTGCAAACGACTGCTGATGCGGCTGCGCTCTCCGTCCAACACATTCAAATCGAAAGGCATTCCGGGTTGCAAGGATGACAATGAAGCTTGTTCGCGGACAATACGTTCCACCACAGAATCCTCTATAAGGTAACGGATGTTTCTCACCCTATAACGCTCTCCCGGCACAATCTCGTATGCCAACCTTACCTTCTTCCCTTTCACCGCACGCTTCTGATTCACCCGGGCATGAAGATACCCCAAATTGTTCACAGCCGCCAACATGTTTTCTCCCGAACGGTTAGCCTGTACCGTATCGAAAATTACCGGCGCCTCTCCTACCCGTTGCAAGAAACGGTTGATTCGCTTAGTCGTGTCCCGCCCGGACAGGGCATACGGCCCCATAGGGACTTTCAGCAGGCTGAACCACTTGGAATTAGGATGCTGACGAATGTATCCTTTCAACGACGTGGCATCGAGCGATTTATCCGTCGACTTCACAGAAACGCTTTCCAACATATATTCGCCTTCGGGTATGAATTTCGTAGCTGAGCAAGCGCCCAGCAACGCCATGATGATTCCCCCGGCCATACTGTATAAAAGTTTCCGCATAAGTGCCATTTCAAATACAAAAATACATCATTTTTCCCAATAAAACGGTTTAGGCGGACACAAAAACAAAAGCCGGTACACGCTATTCGAAAATAACTTCTTAGATTTGCAGTATAATTGGAATCGAAATGATCAGCAAAAACAAAATCAAGCTCATCCGCTCTCTCGAGCAGAAAAAATTCCGCAAGGAACAGCAACTCTTCGTGGCCGAAGGACATAAACTGGTAGACGACTTGCTACCGGCTTTCGACTGCACCTTTCTCGCAGCCCTGAAGGAATGGCTGGACACACGGCGGGAAGTTGTGGAAACACTCGCCCGTAAAGGATGTGAAATCCAAGAAGTATCGGCCGAGGAGCTTCAAAAAACCAGCCTGCAAAAGAATCCGCAGGACGTGTTGGCCGTATTCCACCAACGTCAGGCCGAAGGGGCACCGGAACACATACTGAAAGATCAACTCTGCCTTGGGCTCGACGGCGTGCAGGACCCGGGCAATCTGGGCACGATTATCCGTATAGCCGACTGGTTCGGTATCGAACATATATTCTGCTCTCCCGACACGGCCGACCTTTATAATCCCAAAACCGTACAGGCCACCATGGGAGCCATGGCACGTGTCTGCGTACACTACCTTTCACTGACGGATTTGCTGCGGGCAGCCGAGACCGACACACCGGTCTACGGAACGTTTCTGGACGGGAATGACATGTATGGTACGGAACTAAGTTCCAACGGACTGATTGTCATGGGGAACGAAGGCAATGGCATCAGCCGGGACATCGCGTCGCTCATCAACCGGAAACTGTACATCCCCAACTATCCTCTCGAACGAAACACATCGGAAAGCCTGAACGTAGCCGTAGCCACAGCCATCGTTTGCGCCGAGTTCAGAAGACGGGATACCATCGGAAGACAGGAGTAAGAATATCCGCATCGGCAGGCAATCCATCGGCACTCCAAAGCCGCAAAGCATGCGGACTTACATCTGGATTTGTTTCCCGCAACAACGCGTCAATACTGTCCCCGGGTTGCGGAACGGCCCCGGGAGGCAATAACAAACCGACGCCTCCATTCCATATCACAGCCGGCATTTCTTCCGTCAGGATATAATGGAATTGATAAAAGCCTTTCTCATCGACCGTTATCACCGGCATGGTCTCAAAACACCCCGATGGCCAATACACTCTATGGAAAGCAATATGTTTCAAGGCCGCTTGTTTCCTTATTGTTTCAATGTCCTCTTCGTCCCGCTCCCGTAGCCCCCGGTTTACGAACCACACGATAGGGCTTTTCCTTCACCACGTGGATGGAACGTTCCACCGGACGGCTTTCCCTCAATTCGGCGGGAGAAAGACGGCGGGAAACCGTATCAGCCGGTATCACCCGCAACACCGAATCTTTCAACGATGCGTCCATACTATCCGGCTTCGCCACAGCTGCCGCAGTATCCACAACCACCGGCTGCAGATGGAAACGAACCAACATGATGTCGCGAAGCAACAACAGGCGGGATTCCTTGTCTTCGTCCGAAGGTTTATAATACACGAACCCGCCCACTTCCCGAATCGCATGAGCCGTGTCTCCTTCCAAACGAAGCTGCATCAGGTTATTGGAATAAATTCTTTGCGTAACGCCTGCCGTGGAATCATTGTCGTATTTCACATAAAAACCGGCGTATGCCTCATTTTGCCGTCCGTGGGATATATAACGGGCATCGAAGCGCCAAAGCAGGGCATCCCCTTTACGGAAAGTCGTATCGGCTGTCATGGTAAACAGCAAACGGTCTTCCATAAAACTCGGTTTCAGGATTCTGAACGCACGCTCCTGCCAAATATTGGCCGTGTCCCCCCGTGCATCCAAATGGGCAAAGATGTCGTTCTTCCCGGTAGAAGCTCCCAACGCCGAAACATGCGTGCTGTAACGCTCCTGCAACTTTTTATAAATGTCATTCAAGTAAGTGGCATGCGACGCATACCACACCATCGTGGAGTCGAATTCGGCCTCGCTCACCCCATGCTTCTCAAACACGGCCTGCACGTAACTGTAACGTTTAAAGTTCATGCTGTCCCCTCCCGTCTCCGCCATAGCCTGTGCGACATGGTAATCATAAAGCAAATCTTCCAGTTCCTCAGGCTGAATCAGACCGGACGGTACGCCGGGCTTACATGCCGGAAACAAAAGAACGGCTGCCACAGCGCCAAAAACTTTACGCAACGACTTTGACATGAAACAGTTAAGGATTATTGGGAAATACGTTTATGATAGAAAATCAACAAGGCAATGATACCGCAACTGATGGCTGCATCCGCAAAATTGAATATGGGACTGAAAAAGATGAAATGCTCCCCTCCCACCCATGGCATCCAATCCGGCCAATAAGTGTCGATGATGGGAAAATAAAACATGTCCACCACGCGCCCGTGGAACACACTTTCGTACCCCGTCCCGAAAGGTACGAAATGAGCAGTGAACGGTGCGGGAGGATTGTTGAAGATTAATCCGTAGAACACGCAATCTATGATGTTCCCGGCAGCACCGGCCAAGACCAATGACAAACAGACTACAAAACCCGTCGGCACGCCTTTGCGTATCGCCCTGTAAAGGAGATACGCAATGACGGCCACGGCGATAATACGAAAAGACGTCAAGAAAAGCTTGTCGAAAAACTCCCACCCGAATGCCATGCCGGGGTTTTCAGTGAAGAGAATGTAGAACCAATCGGTCACATGAATCTTCTCATGCATATACATCTGAGTCTTGACCGCAATCTTAATCCATTGGTCTATGACCAACACCAATAAGATAATCAGCCCGGCCAAACGTCCTTGGGTGAGCCATCCCCGACCGCTACTTCCTTCTGTCCTCATTACTTTTTCATGTTTTTAGCCTCTATGCTCAATGTCGCATGGGGAACCAAACGTAAACGTTCCTTGGGAATCAATTTACCGGTCTCACGGCAAATCCCATAGGTCTTGTTTTCGATACGTACCAAGGCGGCCTCAAGCCCCTTGATGAACTTCTGTTGGCGCGAGGCCAACAGCGAAAGCTCCTCTTTGGTCTGCGTATTGGCTCCCTCTTCCAAAGCCTTATAGGTAGGCGACGTATCGTCCACCCCGTTGTTGTCCGTGTTCATCAATGTGCCCATAATGGATTCATATTCCTCACGTGCCACTGCCAGTTTCTTCAGTATCAACTCCTTGAACTCGGCTAATTCCTCATCACTATAACGTGTTTTCTCTGTCATAATACTTCTTATTTTAGGGTTAATAATGCTCACTTACTCTTTCTCTATCTTTATCTCCACGGTGTAATCGTCTAAGTCTATGGCCACGCCATCATCCACCTTGTCCGCCACCGTAAGCGAATTGGCCAGGACCTGGCCACAGATGTAGTCTCTGTATTCCGCCACGGCCTTGTCCGTTTGTTCCGCATGGGAGAGCGTCACGGCAATACGGTCGGTAATCTCGAAATCCTTTTCCTTACGTAAGTTCTGTATACGCTTCACTAATTCACGGGCCGTTCCCTCCACACGAAGCGCATCCGTCACGGTAATATCAAGTGCCACCGTCAGGCTGCCTTCATTGGCCACCGTCCAACCGGGAATGTCCTCACTGAAAATCTCCACATCGGCAACTTCGATGGTTACCGCCTCGCCGCCCTCCAAAACCACGTCGAGCGTGCCTTCTCGCTCCAATCCGGCTATCTGTTCTTGCGTCAGGTTTTCCACCGCAGCGGCCACGTTCTTCATCAACTTGCCGAACTTCTTACCCATCGTACGGAAGTTGCACTTCACTTTCTTCACCAACATGCCATCGCCCTCCACAAACTGCAATTCCTTGACGTTCACTTCGTCCAGAATCAACTGCTTCACGGCTTCTATGCTTTCACGACGTTCCGCGTCGCCCGACGGTATGGAAATGCACTGCAAGGGTTGGCGCACGATAATCCGCTCTTTCTTGCGCAAGGACAAGACCATGGACGTAATCTGTTGCGCCAATTCCATACGGTACTCCAATGCCTTGTCCACCTTTGCGTCGTCGCAAACCGGGAATGCAGCCAAATGCACGCTCTTCGCTTCTGCACGGCCCGTTGCAGCCGTCAAGTCATGATACAAACGGTCGGCATAATACGGAGCGATGGGCGCCATCAGTTTGGCCACCGTCTCCAAGCACGTGTACAACGTCTGGTAAGCCGAAAGCTTGTCCGTGCCCATCGCACTGCCCCAGAAACGTTTGCGGCTCAGGCGGACGAACCAGTTGCTCACGTTGTCTATCACGAAATCCTGAATCAGGCGTCCGGCCTTCGTCGGTTCATAATCCTCATAGCAGGCATCCACGTTCTTCACCAACGTATTCAACTCGGACAAAATCCAACGGTCTATTTCCGGACGCTCGCCCATGGGCACATCGGCTTCGGCGTAATGCCAACCGTCCACGTTGGCATACATCGTCAGGAAAGAATAAGTCTGGAACAATTTGCCGAAGAACGTGCGACTGACTTCCTGTACGCCGGCCTCGTCGAACTTCAGGTTGTCCCACGGCGAAGAATTGGTTATCATATACCAACGTACGGCATCCGAACCGTACTGCTCTATCGCGCCGAAAGGATCCACTGCATTGCCCAAACGCTTGGACATCTTGTTCCCGTTCTTGTCAAGCACGAGGCCGTTGGATATGACAGCCTTATAAGCCACACTGTCGAATACCATCGTGGAGATGGCATGCAACGTGAAGAACCATCCACGGGTCTGGTCCACACCTTCCGCAATGAAATCGGCCGGATAAACCGTACGGCCATCCAACTCCGCCTTATGTTCGAACGGATAATGAATCTGGGCGTAAGGCATGGCACCGGAATCGAACCACACGTCGATGAGGTCTGCTTCACGCTTCATCGGCTTGCCCGCGGGGCTTACCAAAACGACCTCGTCCACAAACGGGCGGTGCAAATCTATTTTGTCATAATTGTCCTGACTGTAATCGCCGGGGACGAAGCCACGGTCTTTCAGCGGATTGGAAGCCATCAGTCCGGACGCTACCGCTTTCTCGATTTCGGCATACAACTCCTCTACCGAACCAATACAGGTTTCCTCGCCGTCGTCCGACCGCCAGATCGGCAACGGCGTACCCCAATAGCGGCTGCGGCTCAAGTTCCAGTCATTCAGGTTCTCCAACCATTTACCAAAACGCCCGGTTCCTGTGGATGCCGGTTTCCAGTTGATGGTACGGTTCAGTTCTATCATCCGCTCCTTGGCAGCCGTACTACGGATGAACCAACTGTCGAGCGGATAATAAAGGATCGGCTTGTCTGTCCGCCAACAATGCGGATAGTTATGCACGTGTTTCTCGATTTTGAACGCTATGCCGCGCTGCTTCAGTTCCATGCAGAGTGCCACGTCGAGGGTCTCGTCTTTGTCGGTCTTCTTCGGGTCGTAGGCGTTTTTCACGAACTGGCCTTCCCACTTCTTGTATTCATCCACGTTTACCTTATGTTGCACGAAATCTTCATCCAACTCGTCCAACAGGTAAAACTTACCGGTCAAATCCACCATCGGACGGAATTCGCCCTTGCGGTTGACCAACTGCATGGGAGGAATGCCGGCAGCCTTGGCCACCAGCGCGTCGTCCGCACCGAAAGTCGGGGCGATATGCACGATACCCGTACCGTCTTCCGTAGTCACGTAATCTCCTGGGATGACACGGAAAGCCCCTTCTCCGGGATTTACCCAAGGGAACAACTGTTCGTAGGCCATGCCGACCAAATCCGCCCCGAGGTACTCACCCACAATCTGGTAAGGTATCACTTTGTCCCCCGGCTTGTAACCGTCCAACGGCATATTCTCGCCTTCCGGGTTAAGATAAGCTCCCAAACGCGCCTTAGCCAGTACCACTGTTACGGGTTCGCCACTGTACATGTTATAAGTACGCACGCATACATACTCTATTTTCGGTCCTACGCACAATGCCGTGTTGGACGAAAGCGTCCAAGGCGTAGTAGTCCATGCCAAGAAATAAGGCGTGCCCCACCCCGTCATTTCAGGGCGCGGATCGAGCATCCGGAACTGTGCCGTCACCGTCGTGTCTTTCACGTCGCGGTAACAACCGGGTTGGTTCAACTCGTGCGAACTCAGCCCCGTACCGGCGGCGGGCGAATAAGGCTGTATCGTATATCCCTTATACAACAAGCCTTTCCGGTAGAGCTGCTGCAACAGCCACCAGAGCGTTTCGATATATTTGTTGTCGTAAGTGATATACGGATGCTCCATGTCCACCCAATAGCCCATCTTATGGCTCAGGTCGGTCCATTCCTCCGTATATTTCATCACGTTCGTGCGGCACTTGCGGTTATATTCCTCGATGGAAATCGTCTTGCCTATGTCTTCCTTCGTGATGCCCAATTCTTTTTCCACGCCCAATTCCACGGGAAGCCCGTGGGTATCCCATCCGGCCTTGCGCTTCACCAAGAAACCTTTCATGGTCTTGAAACGACAGAACGTATCCTTGATAGAACGTGCCAGGACATGGTGGATACCCGGATGCCCGTTGGCTGAAGGAGGACCTTCGAAGAAGATAAACGAAGGACAGCCTTCACGTTCTGTCATACTCTTATGGAAGACATCTGCGTCATCCCACATCTTCAACACCTCTTTGTTCACCTCAGAGAGGTTTAGCTGTGTACGTTCTGCGAATTGGTTTGCCATATATCGTAGTTTACTTTCGCGTTACTTTAAAATTTTGGCAAAAATACGATTTCTTTTTCAGAATAGGAAAAATTTCAATAAAAAACAGAAACGGAAATCATAGTCCTTATCTTTGGGAATCATCTGCCTTAGAACGGGAAATCAATCTAAGCCAAACGAAAATTCAATCTAAGCCGAATGATTTTTCATTCTCCGCACAAAAAACAAGCATTTATATACATTTGTAATTCAGCAGGTTATAATATAAAAAAAAAGAGGGCAGGGAATCCCAAACATTCCCTGCCCCGACATTAAGTCACGAACAAAAACAATTACATTCCTATCTGTCCTTTCCAATTCAGGAACCAGTTGCTCTCTACCATCAACTTGTTGTAAAGCGAACCGTCACGATTCTCTTTGCCTTCGCGCTTGCTGACCGGGTCGGCCACCCACGCATTATTACGGTAACGTTTGGCAAAACGGATCAAATCATAAAAACGCTTGCCCTCGAAACAGGATTCCAACGCATTTTCATTGATGATCATGCTGTCCACGCGGGCTTGCTCCTCAGCCAGGTTCAGGTAAGCCCAGTCCTTGCGGCTCTGCCCCACGTAACCGTTGACACGGTTACCGTCCTTGTCCAAAGAATCCACCATCGGATAAGCATAATCCGGATCCAACTCGGCATAACCGCAACCACGTGAATGTACGCCCACCGTATTGAAAGCTTCGGTAACACTACCGCCTTCCTCACCGAGACGTCCGTTACGCGTCTTGAACACATTGAAATAATTGTTGGCCGAATTCAACTCGTTGAGGAATGCCAAATCGGCATCGTTGCAATATACGGACACACTGTCATCTACCACGTCCTTACTGATTCCCGTGGCCAAAATGGCGTATGCCATGCGCGGGAACCCGCCATTGTTAAGGGCTTCGGCCAAACGTAACCAAACATCGCATTCACGGTAAATTCCGATGTGGCGTTGGTTTACCTTGTAGATATTCTGCCTCGTAAACTTATTGGCAGTTCCTCCCGTCGTAATGTTAAAGGTTCTCGTCCTCCATTGGGCACCCAAGCGCAAATCTCCCTCCAACACCGGTGACTCCTCAATCTCATCCGGAATCACATCTATCGGACGGTTTTCCTTGTCCAAGAAAGAATAAGACTGCGACCGGCTGATTTCCTGCATGTGCAAGGACGGCGTGATGCAGAAGTTCGTAGAAGTAATGAGGGCACCGTCTTCTGTGGTCGATGAATTGTACAAAGTCTGCACTTCGCTATAATATCCCTGACTGGCAGCCGAGTCCATCGGGATAAAGGTGAAGGTTTCCGTTCCATATATGGAAGGACTCTGTCCCGGAAGTGAATAAGAAAGCCCATAAGAAGTCCCCGTGCTTGAGTAAAACTCTGACCACCAAGCCAACTTTCTATTGGGATAGTAAACAGACTTCGAGAACCCGTCCCCAACGTTACGTTTGTCCATAATCCAACGGAAATAGCATTTGGCAGCCTCGCGGTAATATGCACGTCCGGCATCCGTCCCCTGGCAAGAAGCTTTCCAGAGATACAAATCGCCCAACACCATGTCTACCGGGAAATAGCAGTTGGCCATTAAAAGATTACCCACCTTATGCAAAACGGGCCATTCCGTGTTGCTGTATGGTTTCAGGTCGTTGATGAAATAATCGCAAATGGCTTCAATATCCTTACGGTCTTTCACGTCAAGGCTGACATCATTGGCATCCTGCTCCGTCAGCAACGGATTCGTGTAGAAAGGCACCTTGCCATAGTTCAACGCCAGTTGCAGGTAGGCCCATGCGCGGATAGACCTTACCTGTGCCATTTCCTTGGCAAAAATCTGGTTGCCGCGATTGTCGTATGCGTTAGTATCAGCGTATGCAAGATAATAATTACAGTTGTTAATCACTGCATAATAATCACGCGGGCTATTATATTTGTTCTCGTCCGTCACTTCGAAGTTGGCCAACGCACGCAAATCGGCACTGGCCTGAGTGGTCAAAGTCACCAAGTCGCCCCGCACCTCGCCCAACAGGTTGGTTCGGTCACCGATGGCCTGCAGCTTATAGATAATACCTATCAGGGAAGTGGCAGTATCGGCCGGTGTCTTTAAATGGCTGCCGTTTTCGTATATCACATAATCCGAAGTCGGCTCCAGCATGTCTTCGCAGGATCCTAAGAATCCTGCTCCGACAGCCGCCAACGCAATCTGAAAAATATAAGATTTGAGTTTCATAAGAGACTGAATTAAAGGTTGATTTTAATACCGAGCATAAAGTTACGGCTGTTAGCCAACAGGCCGCGGTCTATGCCTTGTTCCAAAACACTGTTGCTCATGGAGAAGTCCGGATCGGCTCCTAAGTACTTAGACACGGTAAAGACGTTGTTTGCCTGTCCCCAGAACGTCAGGCCGTGGATGAAAGTATTGTTAATCGGAAGCTCGTAGCTCAACGTGATAGATTTCAAACGCAAGTAACTGGCATCCTCAATCCAACGGTCGCTGAAACGGGCATTGCCCATCGGGTCTTCCCACGTCACCGTCGGCATGTCGGTCACCTGTCCTTCATAGCTCCAACGGTTCGCCATCGCTACCGACTGGTTCATGAAGCGGTTTCCGCCTTCCAACTGCGAACGCAAGTAGTTATAGGCATCGTTGCCCAAGCTGTAATTGAAGTTCACATCCAAACGGATACGCTTGTAACTCAAAGAGGTGAAGATGTTACCGTAAATATCCGGGTTCGGATCTCCGATGACCTGCATATCTGCCTTGTTGATTTCCTTGTCACCGTTATCGGCAAACTTCACGTCGCCGGCCCCGAAGTAATTCTTGTCGATACCGTTCTCGCCCAAGATATACAATCCGTCGGCCTTGGCCTCTTCCGAAGTGGCATATACGTGCGTACCGGATGCGGTGGCCTCGGTCTTGTAACCATAGAACAAATTCACCGGTTGGCCAATCTGCGAACGGATGGTAGCACCGTAGACTTCGGCATCCACATAATCCTGTCCGTCGGGCAAAGCCGTCAGCTTGTTCTTGTAATGGCCGACACTGGCGCCCAGTTCCCAGTTCCAGTCGCGGGTGGCAATGATATGGCCGTTCACCGTAATATTATAACCCTTGTTCTCCAAAGAACCACCGTTCACCCAGTTGTTCTCCAAACCGGTAATGAAGTTCAGCTCATGGTAAGTCAACAGGTTGTCTGTCCAACTCTTGAACACGTTTACTTTCAAGTTCAAACGGTTCTTCAGGAAATTCAACTCCGTACCGAAACTGAAGCGACGAGTGGTTTCCCACTGTACTTCCGTATTGCCCAAATTGCCCAAAACCAAACCATTGGCCTTATTCTGGAACAAGATACTCTTGAAATAAGTACGGGTGGCATCAAAGTCGATACCGTCGTTACCGCTCACATCGTACCCCATCGTGAATTTGGCATAGTCTATTCCCGGCACATCGAACCAACTTTCATTGGACAACACCCAACCGGCCTGGATTCCGGGGAAAACGCCCCAACGCACACCGGCCAGTTTGAACCCTTCCTTCGCTTCCTTACCGAATCGTGAAGAACTTTCGATGGCCAAGTTACCTTCCACGAAATAACGCTTCCTGTAATCATAACGGGCCTGTCCGTACCAACTCATCGAAGTCCACTCGTTGGTGCTACCGGTAGTCGTCTTGTTTTTAGTATCGTTGATAAACGGTGTCTTATCACTACCGGTATCATACCCCAACTGCGAATCCACCTTATAACGGTCGTTCATATAACGGAATCCTCCCAAAAGATCGATGCTGTGTGCCCCGTACTGGTTGCCCCACTCTATTTTCGTATCGCTCGTGATAGAGTTCTGCGAAGAGTAAAGCGAACGGATTTCATTCTCTACCGTAAGGCCGATAGAAGACACATAGTAGTCAGGCACACCGTTGATGGGCACGTAATACTTGTCGTTCGTATTCGTCAACGTATAGCTGAACAAAGAACTGATAGACAAATGCTTGTTAAACTGCCATTTCGGCGTAATGGCGAGGTTCAAATAAGAGTTCTCAAAGTAATTCTTGTTCTGGGCCGTACCGTATTCATTGATAGAAGCAGGGTTGGCCAAACGGTAGTTCACATTACCAATCGAAGCCAAAGCCTGGTTCAGATAGTCCTCGTCGTTATTGTCAAATGCCACGTCGGAAATCTTACCGTTGGAATAAGCATACGGGCTCAGCATCGGGCTTTTCACCAAACCGAGATAATTGACGGAAGTCACCGTTCCTTCATCATACCCTTCCGGCGCACCCTGGTCTTTCAAGTTACGCGTCACGTTGCTATAAGAAGCATCGAAGCGGATGAACAGGTGCTTGAACATGTTGATGTCCGTATTGAAACGGATATTCAAACGGTTCACGTCATTGTCTTCCAACACGCTCTGCGCACCATTGTACCCCATCGCAAGAAAATAGCTGGCTACTTCATCACCACCTTGCACCGTAATGCCATAATTCTGCGAAAAAGCCTCACGGTAGATGACATCGTCCCAATCCGTATTGTTATTATACTTGTTATAGTAGTAATTATTCGGATCGGAAGTCAGGAACTGGAATTCCGACAAGTTCGTACCCGTTGTCTTCAACAAGTCCGAAGCGTATGTCTTGAACTGCGAACCGCTCATCACTGGAAGCGATTTAGGCAATAAGGTTATACCTGCCGACACGGTGGCATCGATTTTCGTTGCCAGACTCGTGTTGCGCTTCGTCTCGATGAGAATCACGCCATTGGCACCTTTGGCTCCATAAATGGACGTACCGTTGGCCATCACCTTCACGCTCTTGATTTCATTGACGTTGAAGGAGGTCAGGATATCATTGTAGAAACCGTCATGGATCATCGTGCGGTCATATTGTTGGTCCACGATAACCCCGTCAATCACGACCAACGGCTGGCCGTTGCTGTGCAAGGAGTTGATACCGTTCATCATCATGAAATTTCCGATACCGGGCGTACCTCCACGGGAAATCGTACGGACATTGGCTCCCAACCGGTCACCGATTTCGGACGTGATATTCAATGACGGACTATAATCGAACTTGTCTGCCACCACCGTGTTCAGGATATTGTCATCCGCACCGTATGCCGAACGCATGACACTCGAATACATCGTCACGTCACGCAACTTACCGGATTGGTTAATACCCACACGAACCGTATTATAATCCGGCGACGTGATTTTCAAGGCCGTGGCGTACTCCGGCACGTCGAGCTTATACGTACCGTCCTCTTCGGTCAACGTACTGTAACCGTCGTAACCGCTCACGCTGACCAACGCCCCACCCAAGGGCGCGCCGGATGTCACCGCGAACACTCGTCCGCTGACCGGACGTGTCTTTACATTTTTCTTGATCGGACTGGCAGGTCTGGCCGCAGTCACGGTGTCGGTAGCAGCCTCTTCCTGGGCATAGCCCCCCAAAGTGCCTGCCATCAACAATGCTAAACAATAGAATCTATATCTTTTCATTACTCATGCTCTAATATTGTTCTACAATCAATTTTCATCGCTTCCGGAACCGGATGTAGGACGTGGCTCGAAAATCACACAGTCTATCGCCAAATCCTTACTGTAACCGTCCGGTACCGTACGTCCCTTGATAGATTGTATGGTCAGCAACACCCTGGGATCTTCCTCTCCAAAGTTAGAAACCGGGAATTCAAAGCCTTCCGTTACCGTTATGGTGTCCATCCTTGTGGCATCGACATCCACGTCCGTGCACAAAGTCCGCGCATTGCTTCCTTCAATCATGTCACCGGTCCTCGACGAATAATATCTGATTTTAGCCGTAAACTGACGCTTCAACTGTGCGTCTTCCTTGGCCAAAGAGTCTCCGGCCAAAGGAGAGGCAAACACGACCTTGATGTCATACGGGCAATTGGAAAGCGTGCTAGGAATCTTAAAGGTAATTTCCGGTTGGTTGGTACGTCCCGAACGGGAATCCTTTAC
The DNA here is from genome assembly GCF_000205165.1 of Paraprevotella xylaniphila YIT 11841. GTDB lineage: Bacteria > Bacteroidota > Bacteroidia > Bacteroidales > Bacteroidaceae > Paraprevotella > Paraprevotella xylaniphila. Next base: position 45,250 of record NZ_GL883824.1, read on the forward strand.
CACTAAGTAACCACCCGTTGACACCCTGAAATTCTCATTGGTTGCCTCTACCGCATTTACCTGGATTGCAGTAGAGTCGCCCGAAAGCGTCACTGTCGAATAATTATTAGCATATTCCGCTTCAACCTGAATCGGACGCATATAAATCAGCTTGGTTGGAGGTATGCGCCAATCCGTAGCCTTATACAACCGGCCGTTGCTACAATCCTGAGGAGTCAGGCCATGCAGCAAACCACCTGCCTGCATCGGCCACTCGAACTTGGAGAAATCCGGATAATACGACATATAGGTCGTGGCAACGATGGAATCCGGATTTGCTTCGTTGAAAGGCAATTCCTGCTCCCGTACATTGAAGAACGAGCTGTAAATCAACATATATTGGGAATAGAGGTTCTGCAAAGAATCGCCGTCTTCACCTAAACTCTTGTGAAATTCGAAATAGGAACGATACTGATCGATATGCTCTCTCCAAACCTTATTGGTAGGAGCTACGAACCAATATAAACTATCCTCCGAATCAATTTGTCCAAAATTATCAAATATCCTGTTATAATTGTACATCACGGAATCCAGATATACAGTCTCACCGTCCACGATACCGCCCGGCACACTGGCCTCTTCGTCAAGTTCTATACGGTTCCATGAAAGGAAGAAATTGGACACGCTGTCCAAACCTTGGTCTCCCTCCCTATCCATACGAATACGCTCCCAAATGTTGGGAAAGAAAGTCGCGGCTCCGTCCACCTTATAAAGCATACCATTGGAAGAGGGCACACCATTGCCCACCATATTCACTTCGCCATTGAGCATGGAACTGGTCAAGTTCAGACGTTTGCCATTCAACATCTTGACAGTCTCGTCCTCCGTCAACGATGAAACTTGTTGATTGTACATGGCGATATGATTCCTGATAAACTGGTTCAAGGTAGCATTATCGTCATCAATGATTCCCAGGCTTTTCTCTCTCTTATAGGTTTCAATCCACTCCTGAGCTTCCTCCTCCGTGATTTCGGGAGCCCAAACGGTAAACACCTGATTGGAGTTCAACATGTCCTTATAGCCACAAGAATCAAGCACCCGTACGAAAGGACGAATGCTCTCGTCGAGTAGCATGTTTTCCCACAGGGTCGCACCGGGCACCGAACCATTCACACTGTAATGGTCGTCCCATGTATCCGTACAGGACACACCGGTGGTTGCGGCGATTAACGCCACAACTCCTGTCTGCATATAATATTTCAATTTCATTTTTCTTTAGTGTTTTAATGTGAATATTAGTAAAGATCCTCACCGATACCTCCGGCACCGCAAATGCTTATGGGCACCAATTCCATGTAATCAAGAATGAAACATCCTCTGTTCCCTTGCGTGAATACGGAACGAATACGGATCTTATGGTCTGTATGGGGTTTTATCTCTACATCGCAAATCTTACGACGGAAAGTATAGGCATTATTGTACATCATTGTACAACTATTCGGGCTGTATCTCGGAGCATCCGTTCCGTCATTCCCCGTAAAGCAACTCTTCGGCCCGCTATAATAACCGTTATTCTTCATCGTACGTTCGTTCTCTTCCAATTGCTCAGTAGTGTAAACACCAGAAGTACTTTCTTCCGAATTCCGGAAACCGGTAGTCCCATTATACAACCCACCGACTCATGCATCGTCTGCACGATAGCGCATATCGATAGGAATCCCCTGCGGAATGCCGTCCACATAAATTTGGGCAATACCACGATCCAACATACCCGGATATCCCAAACGAAGTTCATACGTGCCGGGAGGGACATTAGGCAACGGGAAAGTCACGTCGTAACTCGTTCCCAAGATGTTAATCTCATCCCCGCCCCAGTTCCACCAAGGCGTTTTAGGACGCTGCACGAAGAAAATGGTATTCTCGCTAAATGTACAATTTTTCATATAGCCGGGTGGTATATAATAATTGAACCCACCGTTTTCGCCACCGTTCTCGTCATTGTCGTGGCCACCGTAAGCCTGTGTCGGATTTCCACACAAACGAATGTCATTATTGGTCAATTCCGGCCATATTGTATAAAAATCCATACGCATCCTCGTATTCATCACGTTATTGCGCATCGTTTGGTCATAAGCCACAATATCGTCCAAATAGAAGTAAGACACGTTCAACGAGAAGTTCTCTGCGCCTGGCTGAGTCAAATAAGCACCCCGCACCCTGTCATAAGAATTATACCTCGTAGCCGTACTATGGTTGATATAGTAACTGCCCGGATGCTCTACCTGCTTGTCGACAGTGGCATATACCCTCTCCAACTTTATCATGGAATAATCCAACAAGGTGGAAATCCACTCCGTAGGGTTGGCGTATGCCGTATTGGTACCCCAACAGTTTATCAACTTGGCCGTACTGGCAAACAAACGGTCCAAAATGTGATACGACAAGAACATGTTCAACGGATTGTAACGACTGGTCAAGGACTCCTTGTTCCAATACCGTTCCTTATACGTACGCCTTTCCGAATCGTCAGGATCCACATCATTCAAACCGAATATGTTGGCAGCCGCATTATCTTTATATTTCTCCACGGCCAAATCGTACAACGCATCGACCTTCTGGTCCAAAGTCATATTGGCGTTGAAGCGATTGCTATATTTTTCATACAGCACCTCATCGGGAACAATAAGCAACGTGAAACCTTGGTAACGGTGATCCGGACGCTTGGCATGGTAGGCATAGCCTTTATCGTTTTCGTTGAAAATACCTCCGGAATAAATTTCCTTCTTGAATTCAGGGTAATTCTCTTTCCAGATTTCATAACTGTCATCACGATAGTGAACCAACGAGTCCAACAATCCCGTACGCTTGAGCGCTTCGTAATAAATCGTGAATTCGTCATGATTTTCATCCAACAGACTGGATCCCAAACTGGTATTCGGTATCAATACGCGATCCACCGGATGAACCACTCCGTTGTCTACAGAATCATTCTTCAACTCATTGATAATGGCCGAACGACGGTTGATGACACTTAACGTCATCCCATTCGCGTCCACTGTATCCCCGTCCGTCACGATAATCAAAGGCAAGTCAAGTTCATTATTGATTTGCTCCGTTTCGGCAAAGTTATAAGTGTACTTGATGCTATTATCCACCAAACAGGCTTTCACCAACGTATCGCACAATTCGACAGGCATGTCCTCGACAGAAGCGTAGCCGCGTTCCTTCAAAAAGGCTTCCACTCCGGAATTGATAGCCGGATAAAACGTTCGGGAACCACGGCTCGACAGGAAATCCATCTCGCCGGCACGCTCGACAATACGCTTGAACAGGCTGAAATCTTCACGATTCTTCAAATAATCACTCATCATCTCCCCCGTAAAAGTATAGTAGCTGTCGGCTGCCAAGTCATCATTGCAACTGGTGAATAGAATCATCTGCACCGTCAAGAATAAAACGGTGCAAATGGATGTCAATATTTTCAATAATTGCTTCATAATCATTATTTACCTGTTGATTCAAAAGAGTCACCGGCCTCCGGATAAGCAGGATTTTGCTTCAAATTATGGTTAACCTGCAATTCGTCGTAATTGTAAGGCCAATACATAGCCATTATGTTCTTCAGCTTACCGGTGGCAGTCGCCGCATTCTCCGTAAACTTGCTTTGCACAGCTTCCACCAAATATTCCGTATTGCCGTCACGACGACTGTGGCGCACCAAATCAAACCAACGTTTGCCCTCGAACAAGAACTCACGTCTACGCTCGTCGAACACCAAATCCATCAATTGCGATTTCGTAGAATAATTGCTGTAAACCAAAGAGGAAGAAGTATTCGGTGCCGAACGGTCGGCAACCGCCTTGATCAAATCGAAAGCAGCCTGTCCCAAGCTGTCATTTCGCTCAGATTCTTCTTCTCCCATCATGCAAATCAAAGCTTCCGCCTTAATCAGCATCATGTCGCTCACCCGGTAGAACACCCAGTTGGCATCATTTTTCGTCATACGTTCCACATAAGCCAAAGAACTACCGGAAGAAAGACCCGGATTAATGCTCGTATAAGCATATTTGGCAATGGTCACGATTTCCGGATTCGACTCGTTGTCCACATGGATGGACTCCTTGATACGCGTGTCTTTGTTCGACAAGAATATCTGCGGAGAAGATAACTCTTTCCAAAGGTCTTCTGCCGGTGCGAACTGCCCATAGTTCGGGTCTTTATCATTAGATTTGAAAAAGCGGTTGAAAAACTCGGCCGGTACATCATTCGCCTTTGAACCATCCGTCGTACTTTCGGAAAAATCCAACTCAAAAATACTCTCCGGACCACCACCTTCACCGAAGTTATATTCATAAGCCACACCTGCCAACAAGATGGTATTGTCATTATCCGGAATCAAAGGATAATCACCCACCATATAATAGGAAGAATAATTATTCTTGAAATATTCCGTCTTGTAATCGATTACCATTTGGGCATATTTCTCCGCATTGGAGTAATCCCCTATCCACAGGTACATATCGGCCAACATGGCGAAAATGGCATTCTGAGTGATACGTCCGTAACTGACATCCTTACCGGACTGTTTCGGCCATGCCTTCAACGCATCCGGCCACACAGCCACCAAATCATTAATCAGGTTCCGGACGATGACATCCCCATCCGTAGCCGGCAGGTTCAGCTCCTGTTCGTCATTGGTAATGGCCTCCGTATAATACGGCACATCCTTAAACGTACGTACCAAATAGAAATAACAAAGCGCACGCAAAGCTGTTACCTCGGCAATCGTTGCCTGAACGTCGCTCGGCAAATAATTCGGATCTTTTTCTGCCACCTCCGGTGCTTTTTGGATAACCAGATTACAGCGGTCTATGACAGAATAGAAACTCGACCAATCGGTATAGGCATTATTCGACAGGATATTTTCCGACAAAATATACCCTTCCGCCGAGGTTGCGCTGAATTTAGGATGAAACCCCTTGCGCGTGTTGTCCGAACGGCTCTCGCCCCAGATGAACAGGCGGCGGACAAAATCGTCATCCTGCATACGGGTGTAGCAACCTGTCACAATCTGGTCCACGTCGTTCTTTTCATTCCAGTAATTATCTTCATACACCATGGTCAACGGATAAATATCCAAAAAGTCTCCACAAGATGTCATAGACATTCCGACCATGGCCAGAAAAGCTGATTTAAACCATATTTTCTTCATCTTATTCATAGCATTATCAATTAGAAATCTACTGTGACACCAAAAGTATATGACTTGGCACGCGGAGTCTGCGCGTTGTCTTGCGTCACGCTATATCCTCCGTAACCCAACTCCGGATCTACGCCGGAATACTTCGTCAAGCAGAAAAGGTTATTACCACTCAAATAGAAACGCAAACCGCTCAAACCGATTTTCTTTACCATCTTCTGCGGCATATTATAAGAAATCTGCAAATAGTTCAGACGCAGGAACGTTCCGTCTTCCACAAAGCGGTCGCTGATCATCGTATTATAGTTCGCGAAGTTACCGCTTGCGCTCAAAGCACGCGGGATAGAAGTTCTGTCGCCCTCCTTGCGCCAACGGTAGTTCACAGCCTGGCTCTGGTTGTTATTGGAACTCATGCTCTCCATGTCCAAGCGGGCAAGGTTCACAATGTCGTAATCCACACGGTAGTTGAACTGTGCATTCAAAGCCCAGTCGCCATAATTGAACTTAAACCCGAAACCACCGGTCAACTTCGGCAATGAGTTACCCAAGTAAACCAAGTCGAGTTGGTTGATGTTACCGTCGTGGTTCACATCTTCATAAATGGCATCTCCACCCTTAAATTCATATCCGGTACCGCCTGAAACATAATTGAACATCATCTGCAACGGGTCACCCTTCATGTCACGCACGATTTCTCCGTTCGCATTGTAAACCAAAGGAGCCGTCCATCCCCCATTGTTATTGAAATTGGCGATGAAAGCCTTGGCATCCGCATCACCGTCGGCCGCCAAGCGTTCCTTCTGCAGATAAGTATCATAATTATACATATAGACACCTTTGCAACGGTAACCGTAAATGGCACCAAAAGGATTGTCCACCTGTACACGTTGAAGGAGTTTCCGGTTTTCGGCCACCCAGTCACTGTTCAAAGTTTCCAATACACGGGGATCCATGCGGGTTATCTCATTCTTGTTGTTGGCAAACGTGAAATTCAAGTCCATCCAGAACTTACCCTTCTGAATCAGTTTGTTGGTGTTCAAGTTGATTTCCCAACCTTTATTGTTCATGTCACCTACGTTCTGGTAAGGATAATTCGTGAAACCAGAGATACTGGATATCCTCACGTTCTCCATCAACATGTCCTTGGTGGTCTGAGTATACAGGTTAATGTCAGCCTTGATACGGTCATCCCAAAAACCCAAGTCGAAACCTACGTTCCACGTGTACTTCATTTCCCACTGCAAGGTGTTCAACTTCAAGTTATTCGGAGCCATACCGGTAGCACCGAAATAGTTACTGGCGGCACTATATTGGTTGACATACAGATAGTCTTTTTTAGGTTGATTACCAGTCATACCCCATCCCGGACGGATAGAAAGCATAGACAACCACTTGCGCGTACCCTCCATCCAAGGCTCATCTATTATGTTCCAACGGCCTGAGAATGCAGGGAAGACACCCCAACGCTTACCCGGGCCGAACTTGGTTGTACCGTCTACACGGGCTGATACGTCAAAAATGTATCTTTCTTTATAAGCATAGTGGGCAGAGAACGTATAATAAAGACTTCTCCAACGGTTAAAATTACTGGACATCCCCGGGGTAATACCACCGGCACTCGGAGCCTCTATCCCGTTTGGCAAACCGGCCACCTCCGTCTTTTGGTCACTCGACGTACCTGAAACCAACTGGAAACGTCCCATCGTCATAAATGAATGGTCTTCATTCAGGAAATGAGGCACGAAAGTCAACGTATGCGTAGTGGTAAAGGCCAGACTCTTGGAGCTATAGCTTGTAGCCTTGCTCACTCCGTCGGCATTCCAGTTGTCCGTAGACAATTCACGCGGATAATAGGTGTCTTCGTATGCATTGAACACATTCATGATTACCTTTCCGTTATAAGTCAAACGGTGCTTGGTTTCATCTATACCCAAGAAGTCATATTGCAACTCCAATTTCGGGTCGATGGCGTATGTCGTATAAGAATTCTTGGCATACTTGGCACTCGCAATCGGGTTCACCAACCCACGTTGGTCTTCCAATGCGTCTTTGGCCTTCAACATCTCGTAATAACGTCCCAAAGAGTTACCTTGCTCATCTTCCTCGAATATAGCCAAGTTCGGCATCTTCTTATAAGCAATGTTCAACAAGTCATTAGAGTTTTTCTGGTTGTCCGTATAAGTCAAAGCAAAGTCACTGATAATCTTGATACGGTCACTCACGTAATAATCCAACATCATACGGGTCGTAAAACGATCCAACTTCTGCTCGATGATAGAACCCGTTTCATGGTCGTAACCACCGGATATACGGAAAGTCGCCTTCTCACCACCACCGGTTATGGAAACGAAATGATTCTGACGCAAACCGACTTGCTTCACTTCTTTCACCCAATCCGTGTTGTTGTTGAACATCTGCCATTCAGAGAACACACGCTTATCCGTGATATAATTAAGCTCAGGGATATTAGCTGCCTCATCGCTCAAACGAGGATTGAAATATGCTTCTTTCAATAACATGGTATACTGGTCACCCGTCAACAAATCCACCCCATCCGGCTGATATGTACCCGTCAAACGAAGAGAATAAGTCAATTTCGGCTTTCCGCGTTTACCACGTTTCGTCTTAATTTCAATCACACCGTTTGCACCTTGAGAACCCCAGATAGCCGTAGCAGCAGCATCCTTTAAGACGCTGATACTCTCGATGTCTTCAGGATTGATGTTCAATAATTGCGCGAACTGCTCATCATTGGCGTTTTGTACATCAAAGTTACTCTGATCCACGTTCCAAACGTCGCCGTTCACCACAATCAAAGGCTCGTTACTCGTCAACGTACTGATGGTAGACGCACCACGCAAACGCATCGTCGTACCGGCACCCAAGTTACCGGAGTTCATCACGATATCCAAACCTGCGATACGACCTTGCAAAGCTTCATCTACGGAAGTCAGACCCAAACCCTCGAATTCCTTGGCATTGATAGTCTGCGAAGCGAAAGACACCTCACGCTCGGGAATGGCCAAACCGGAAGACTCCACACGTTTCTTCGCTTTTATTTCCACTGTTTTCAATACCATGGCATCCTCCAACGTCACATGGTAAACCCTCTTATTAATAGGAAGCACCTGTGTCTTCAAACCCACATAACTAATTTTCAATTTATTATTAGGGTTCTTGATTTTCAGGGTAAAGTTACCGTTAAAGTCTGTCACTGTGGCAGATATGTTACGGTTAGAAGCGTCCATTTCCACAATAGCAGCCCCCACGACTGGCCCGAAGGAGTCGGAAATCGTCCCACTCACACTCGTTATTCCCTGAGCATTCACTACCGTGGCAATCGTCAGGCAGCAAATTAAGAAATAATATTTTAATTGTTTCATTGTCTTTATCATTAAGGTTAATTACCTGAAATCATATTGTAAGCATTAGACAATTCTTCTGTATAAAGCAACGGTTTGTCTATCAAATGTACAACAGCCGTAGAAGAGTTGAAGATACGGGTTGCCGATTCAATATCCGTACATGCAATAGGACCACTCGAAGAACCGTCACTTGAACTTACTCCGGAACGGAAGCGGTACTCACGTGCAAAATAATTGCCTTCCAAAACCTTCCGGGGAGCTTCCCCTTCAATTTCCATCTTATTGGCATCATTGCAAGTGATGACTATACTTCCCGAACCGGCTTGGCCGCTATTCGACACAGTAAGCGTGGCAAAACGGCTTCCTCCCATATAAGAAGTCTCGTAAGTACCCGATGAGGCCGGAGCTGTCAGATAAATCGAGCTATTCTGAATATGATAACGTATAAAGTTGTTAATCAATGTATTCATGCTATCAATCTGAACCTCCAATCGCTCAGCCTCCTGCGGATTACTGTTCTCGATTTCATCCAACTTGTCTTCCAACTCAATCACGTCTCTCCAATCCGGAAGCAAGTTATGCTCATACATTTTCTCTATCTCTGCTGTAGGCGGAGCATACACTGTATAATTATAGTTCTCCATGACCGAGAGGGTCAAACCATTGGAAATGGTCTTGGCTACACCTGTAGAAGAAGACCCGCTCGTAGTAATGTTATAGAACCGAGATACTAACGTGCTATTTTCCACCATATTAGCAAATTCGCTATAACGTTCATCCTTTGTAGCCAACTCCTTTAATAAAACAGGAACGGATTTTGAAGCAGACATCATAGGCTCCATGTCAACGATAAAGGTTTCTCCATTACCATCGGGATTTGATCCCATATTATAATAACCTTCCACCTCACGGACTTTCAGTTCATAAGGGCTATTACTACTATTCTGGTCGGCTAGTTCCTTACGATAAGGAGTGGTAATACGGATGTTTGCCCCCGTACCTTCAAGTATGACCGGACAACCTCCCTTTGTAACCCATACGCTCTTACCCGTTGAAGTTGTGGCAGACTTATCCTGTACGATGATGGAATTCTCCAAGATATCTTTCAGACGATTCGTTACGTAATCAGATTCGGAACTACCGTTTTTCCAAGGGTTAGTGATTTCTGCACCTCGTGTCAACGTACCGTCTGCATTCTTCGTTGCATTATAACGTTTACATTTGATACGGCTACCAATCAATGAAGGACTGTAATCATAATAAAACTCCGTAATGGTAGGTTGGTTCTTGTGATAATCTACCGGATCCACATAGTTTTTCAACGCTTCATCGGTGGGAAGAATGAACAAGAACATGCTTTCCATCGAATTCAGGTAAGCCTGATAGTCCAATTCATTGATGATAAAACGCATGATATCCGTTCTGGTATTACGGTCGTTATCATTCAAAGATGCGGGGAAAGCCACAGACTGGTATTCCGGAATATTATACACCTCATTAGACTTGTAGACCACACCGTTGTTGGCCATAAGGCAGGAACCGATACCCGTCTGTCCGCCCGGTTCACCCACAGAAAGTCCCATTTCCAATTGGGCCGTATTCATCACCGAACTGAACTTGCTAGGCACTGTAGCCACCAGAGAATACTTCATGAAGTTGTCCAACATATTCACGATGATGTGGTTCGGGATGCTGTCTACATATTTATAACGGTCAATCAAAGCGGCACCACCACCGGACTGGAAGTAACGCTCGAAAGCGGCATCCGTAGGAGCGACAATGACTGCCATGTCTTCGCTCATAGAAGCATTGGAAGAACCGTTCTTATACTGGTTCCATCCCGGATCGTAAGACAAGACATTGGCTGCATCATAATCCACATTCTTATAAGTCAGCAAAGCATTGTTTCCGCCCGCTACTCCCAAATCAAAACCGTTATTCAAATAACGCCACACAAATGCCGAATCCACACCGACTGTATTTGACAATCCTTCATTATATACCGGTACGGCAAAACGATTCAACATCTTACTGAATGTCGAAAGTTCTCCGTCGTTATGAATAGCTTCGGCCATATTGGTCAAAGGATTCATTACGTTTTCCAGCACCTGAATGTAACCGTTCTGGCACGTAATATCCCTCTCCACCAGACGCTGCCCGTTGATATACGACTCTGAAGTGTTGTCGCAAGCCCCATTGGTCAAGAACTTCAAGTCATCGTTCGTAATCGACTTATTCGACATATAAGCCGAAAGGAAATGCACCATCGGGGATGTCGTATTATCCCTGAACACGGTCATACTTTCTGCGCCCGCATCCGAATACTTGGAACGGTAATACTGCCAATATTCGTTGTCCGGCATATCCGAAGCGCGCAACTGCGGAATCGTATCATACAGGTTCAACGAAGAAAAACGGCGCATCACAGTCCCGGGTGCAGGGTCGTTGCCAGGCGTGCTCGACATCAATTCTATCAGATAAGCACTGTTTATCATCGAAGAATTAAACAATAACTTTTTCTGTGAAGGTGTCAAATCACTATAAGACTTGGCCCCCCACACATTGTTCTGAAAGAATCGGGTAAAAGCATCGTCATTTGCAACGAATAACGTCTTACTACCGGTCAAACGTAAAGTTCTGGCATACTCTGTCTCGCCGTTTGCATCCACGGTCGAAACATCCTTGTCATTGATAAGTTCCAACATCGTTTTATAATTCCCACGCTTCTCCAACTCTTCGTAGATGCTGCTACCCAACCACGAAGGCATTCCGGTCAAAAGCTCGTCCTCACAAGAGACTAACAAACCACCGGCGAAGAACAGCGCACATGCAGAATAGGTAAAACGACCCATTTTACTTTTAATGTTACTGCCTTTCATATTTCCATTAGGTTAATATTTTAATAGATTATTATTCACTCAATATATAAACATCGTTATGACGCCATACACCGAACCTGTCACCGGCTCTTGGCCGGGAATTGACAAGCAGTGTGCCCACACAACATTTTTGGCACTTTTTCACTGGGAGCCCTAACTCCTCTAAAGTGCTGAATCCGTGTCCTCTAATATAGCCTACTTTACATTCCATTAGGTTAATTATTCAATATTTTTTAATCAGGTGTACAAAACGCCCTCATTTGGGTATCAAAGATATGACATTTTTGTAAAAACACATAATAAAATCTAAACAAATATCGAAAACATGTTTAAAAACATATTATTTCCGTTTATTTCTCATATACCACAGCCTGGTCCAAAACAAATGAAACATTCCCATTCCCACGAATATAGCCCCCATTATATAAGTATATATCGTTTCCCCAACTTCCGTTCTCAACCCGAAAGAAACAGAATACCCGGCCCAAAGTCCGGCATCCCATCCCAAAAGGTAAGAAGTCTGTGCCGTTCCTCTCTCACAATGCTCGCAAATACGAATATAAGAAAGCAAGTACCGGCTAGTCACAAAACCGAGGCCACTTCCCAAGCATAAAGCAATGCTCCATTCCATTCCTTCCATATCGCCACCCAATCCCCATAACAACGCACTTGCCGAGAGAACAACGAATCCTACTGCCAATTCCGTTTGCAACTTTCCCCTAAAAAAGAAGTGATGCCCCCATAAAGCCAACCAAAAACCGACAGCCAAAAACAAGTAAAATCCGGCATCCCGGTATTGCCCCAACATCAATCCGGCGGAAAAGGCCACTCCTGCCAGAGGAATAAAGAGCCGGAATCCCCGAGGCAACCAAAAACGGTCGAATGTACACCATGACGGCTCCAAAGGAGCCCGGAAAGGAACACACATCGTCACAATCAATACCCCGGCACAAAGCAGTAAAGCCACGGATACTCCGGCAAAAAGGCGTACACCGTAATGCACTGGCAAGACTATACCCGACAAGGGACCGAAGACCAAAGCTAAACGGGTGAACCAATAGTAAACATGTGCGGCCTCCGTCCGCTTTTTCGTATCGGACAAATCCAACAACAAAGTACTCCCCAATGCTATTTGGAACACACAATACGAAGCTCCCTGCATCATCCTCGCCACCCCTCTCACCCACTGTGGACCATCGAAAAGAAACGCCATCGTAGCGCATACAATGCCGACTAACGCCCACAAGGCCACATTTTTCCGCCGATAAGCATCCAACCAGTAATTACAGAAAGGTGCAGGTAAACATATGCCCACCCAAAAGAGCAACACGGAAGCGCATATACCTCCCATTTCTCCCCCCAATATCCGTCCCATACACACGGGAACGACAGGCAAAAACATATATAAAGAGGTACATACACAAAAGTTGGCTAAGATGATTTTCAGGAAATCAGCATGCCATAAAGCCTTATGCCCGACAGAGATTTGTGCCACGCCTTAATACTGCTCGTTTTCATCCGGAAACGTCCGGGCTTTTACGTCGCTCACATATTGCCCGATGGCATCCGTCATTACCGTATGCAAATCGGCATAACGTCGGAGGAATTTCGGAGAAAAACCCTTATTCATACCCAACATGTCGTTGACCACCAATACCTGCCCGTCTACTTGCGGTCCCGCCCCGATACCGATGATGGGGATATGTAATTCAGAAGCCACACGACTAGCCAACAATGCCGGTATCTTTTCCAATACGATGGCAAAACAGCCGGCTTCTTCCAGTAAATGCGCATCGGCCACCAGTTTCTCCGCCTCGGCCTCATCTTTAGCACGCACGGCGTATGTGCCGAACTTATTGATACTCTGCGGTGTCAGCCCTAAATGTCCCATAACGGGAATACCGGCTGCCAATATAGCCTTCACCGTATCGATAATATCCGCCCCGCCTTCCAGTTTCAGAGCGTCGCAACCACTTTCCTTCATGATACGGATGGCATTGGTCACTCCTTCCGTGGGATTAACCTGATAAGAACCAAAAGGCATGTCGCAAACGACCAAGGCTCGTTCCACACCGTGCATCACCGAAGTCGCATGGTATATCATTTGATTCAACGTAATCGGAAGCGTGGTCGTATTGCCCGCCATCACGTTCGACGCGGAATCGCCAACCAAAATCACATCCACTCCGGCACCGTCTACGATACGGGCCATCGTATAGTCGTATGAAGTCAGCATGGCTATTTTCTTTCCCTGCTGTTTCATTTCAATCAGACGATGCGTCGTCACTTTGCGCGTATCCTCCACTAAATATCCTGCCATAATCCTGTTTTTTTTAATAAAATCGGTCGCAAAATTAATCATTATTATCCGTCCAGGCGAGCATTTCAAACAATTTTTCCACATAGAAATCCCGGAAATCCGGAATCACACTGTCGCACAAAGCCTGAATCTGGTCCGGTGCATTCGTCGTGGAAAGCCCAACCACCTTCATTCCTGCCGCCCGCCCGGCCTTCAGTCCGTTGAAAGAATCTTCAAACACGACGCAACGCGTTACCGGAAGACCGAAGACTTCGGCTCCCAACAGATAACAGTCCGGTTCCGGTTTGGAACGGGAGAAAAATTCCGCCGTCAGGATACGGTCGAAATATGACTTGAATTCCGGATGCGCCCGGTACACGTTTTGCATCTTATCTTCGCTCGAACTGGTTACGACAGCCGTACGGATACCGGCCCGTCGCAGGTCACGAAGGAAATCTTCCGCTCCGGGCACGTAGTCGTAAGCCATGCCCCGTTCAAAATCCTCCAACTCGTCGGCTATCTTGCGCTGCACGTCACCGCACCCGGCAAACCACCGGTCGAAAATCTGCACAAGCGTCTGTCCCTTTATCACGTTCTCAAAATGCTCCACTTCGGGATGGTACATCTTTCCTTTCATGCCCCAAAAGATTGAATACTGAGACTCGGTATCGAAGACCACTCCGTCCAAATCAAACAAAGCCGCCACCTCTTGGCCTTTACTTAATTCCATCATTTTCTTTCGCCGTCTTTATCATTCAGGAAGCAAAATTACGGATTTTAGTTGGAATATGCCTTGTTTTTTGTACTTTTGTCTTCAATACCAAGATATATGTCCAAGCGATATGGAAGACAAATTGATAGAACTTATCGAAAACAGCATGAAAAAGAATTGGGACCGGAAAGCGTTCACGGATTTCAATGGAGAGAGCTTGCAATACAAGGACGTGGCTCGTAAAATAGCCAAGATGCACCTGCTCTTCGAAGCGGCCGATATCCGTCCTGGCGACAAAATCGCTTTGTGCGGACGTAACAGCGGAAACTGGTGCGTGGCGTTCCTGGCCACCATTACCTACGGTGCCGTCATCGTGCCCATCCTGCACGAGTTCAAACCAGATAATGTACACCACATCGTCAACCACAGCGAAGCACGTTTGTTGTTCGTGGGCGATCAGGTGTGGGAGAACTTGAACGAAAACCGCATGCCAGCCTTGCAAGGCATCATTTGTGTGAAGGACTTCACACTCGTGAACAGCCGCTCTGAAAAACTTTCTTTCGCCCGCGAACATCTCAACGCCCTATTCGGACAGCGTTTTCCCATGATGTTCCTTCGCGAACACATACATTTCGTGCCCGAAAGCTCACCCGAACAGCTCGCCGTCATCAATTATACTTCGGGCACCACAGGATTTTCCAAAGGAGTCATGCTTCCCTACCGTAGCTTAATGTCCAACGTGTTGTTCTGCAACCGTACCATCGGCATCGCACCGGGAGACAATATCGTATCCATGCTTCCCATGGGACATGTGTTCGGTTTGGTCTACGACTTCCTCTATGGCGTATGTTTCGGTGCCCACCTGTATTTCCTCACACGCATGCCGTCGCCCAAGGTCATCATGACCACCGTAGCGGCCATCCATCCCCGTATCCTTTCTTGCGTGCCATTAGTTATCGAAAAGATTTTCAAAAAGGAGGTCCTCCCGAAAATCGACAGCAAATTGGGCAAACTGCTCCTGCACATCCCCATCATCAACGAGAAAATCAAGGAAAGGGCACGCACGGAAAGCCTGCGCCTTTTCGGGGGGAACATCAAGGAAGTCATCATCGGCGGCGCACCGTTCAACGCCGAGGTGGAGGCGTTCGTACGCTCTATCAATTTCCCCTATTCCATCGCCTACGGCATGACGGAATGCGGCCCCATTATCTGCCACAGCCCGTGGTACGAAACAGCTTATATGTCGTGCGGAAGGGCGGCCGACGGTATGGAACTGAAAGTGCTGAGTTCCGACCCCGAACGGATTCCCGGTGAATTGGTATGCCGAGGACGCAACACCATGTTAGGTTACTATAAAAACCAAGAAGCCACGGAACAAATATTCGATGCCGACGGTTGGCTGCACACGGGCGACATGGCCGTCATCAACCCGGAAGGCGATGTGTACATCAAAGGACGCTGCAAGAACATGCTGCTCAGCGCAAGCGGACAAAACATTTATCCGGAAGAAATAGAATCGCGGTTGAACAATCTTCCTTACGTCAACGAATCATTGGTTATCATGTGCAATGAAAAATTAGTGGCTCTCGTTTACCCCGATTTGGGCGAAAGCTTGAAAGACGGGTTGGACGACCATGCCTTGTGGCGGCAAATTGACATCTCACGACAGGAACTGAACAAGGAGCTGCCTCCCTATTCGCAAATCACCAAAGTGGTGTTACAAAACGAAGAATTTGAAAAGACCGCCAAAAAGAGCATCAAACGTTATCTTTACCAAAACATGAATCCCTGAACGACATGAAATCCAGCCTGACTGTTTACAAGGCATCGGCAGGCTCGGGCAAGACGTTCACCCTGGCCATACAGTACATCAAGACGCTGATTGAACAGGAAAGCCGCCATGCCTATAGCCACATCTTAGCCGTCACTTTCACCAATAAGGCTACGACCGAAATGAAAGACCGTATCCTCCAACAACTTTATGGCATTTGGAAAGGACTTCCATCCTCCACCAATTATCTGGAATCTCTCCAAAAAGAACTCCGGGCGGACAGTATCGAGTTGCCTGAGGAAGAAATCCGCAGCCGTGCCGGCGCGGCCCTCTGCCATATCCTGCACGATTATAACCGTTTCCGTGTGGAAACCATCGACTCTTTCTTCCAGTCGGTCCTGAAAAACCTGGCACACGAATTGAGCCTCACGGCCAACCTCAAAGTGGACCTCAACGACAAGGAAGTGCTCCATGCGGCCGTAGACCGCATCATGGAACGCCTTCACCTTACCCCCACCGTCCTGAACTGGATTCTGGAATATGTGAACGACCGTATCTCGAACAACGAGCGGTGGGACATCGCCCGAGAGGTGAAAAGCTTCGCCGCATGGATTTTCAAAGAAGCTTATTTGGCCCGGGAACACGAAATGCGCGAAGTGCTGCGCGAGAACAAACGCATCGGCGAACTCCGCACCGCGCTCAACTACGAGTTGCACGCCTCTTTGGACATCGTGCAGAGCGCGGCAGCCAACTTCCGTGCCGAAATGGAGGCGTGGGGACTCGGCTTCGGCCAATTCAGCCGGGGCAGCACGATAGACACCTACCTCAGGCGCATCGAAGACGGCAACATGAGGGCCGAGTTCGGCAGCACGCTCCAAGGCTACACTGAGGATGCGGAAAAAATGCTCCGCAAGGCCGACCGCTCCGTAGCGGACTTGGTTGAAGCCGCCGCCCACTTCAGCAAACAGTTGGCAGAACTGCGCGGCTTCCAGACCGAACAACTCGTACGCCACACCAGCGCGTCGCTAGCACTGAAACACCTCAACCCTTTGCGGCTGTTGGGCGTCATCGACGAGGAGGTCACGGCCTTAAACCACGAGAACAACCGTTTCCTGCTGGCCAAGACCCCTATCCTGCTCCACGAACTGATAGAAGAAAACGATGCCCCGTTCATTTTCGAAAAAATGGGCGCGTTTTTCCATCATGTGATGATAGACGAGTTCCAAGACACTTCTACCATGCAGTGGAAGAACTTTAAAATCCTGCTGTTGGAGAGCATGGCCTCTGGTTTCGGCAACCTGATCGTGGGCGACGTGAAACAAAGTATTTACCGTTGGCGGAACGGCGACTGGACCATCCTGAAAAATATAGAGAAAGAAATGGCCGTGCACCGCCCCGACATAAGGAACCTTGCCATCAACTACCGGAGCGAACGCCGCATCATCGCCTTCAACAACACCCTGTTCACGGCTGCTGCCGAAGGACTGGACCGGCTCACGCCGGATGCTCCCATCAAGATGGCGGAAGCTTACGGCGACGTGGCCCAACAATGCCGCCCGGACAAAGGAAACGACGGATACGTGCAAATCCGCTTCTTCAATGAAAAAGACAAAGAAGACGACTGGGAAACCCGGATGTTGGATGAACTTTGCGAACAGGTCCGTACCCTGCACGAAGCCGGACTGCCCTACGGGGAGATGGCCATCCTGCTGCGTTACCGTCGGCATGCCGACCCCATCATCCGTCATTTTGCCGAACGCTTCGGCGACCGGGTCAAACTGGTATCGGACGAGGCTTTCCTCTTGTCCAGTTCATTGAGCGTGAACCTGCTCATCGCTGCCATGCGTTACATGGCAGACACGGAAGACCGCGTGTCATTGGCCTTTTTGGCCCTGCACAACGGAAAGCCGACAGAAGCCGAGACCAACCTGTTGGCTTCCCGCTCCCTCGAAACGTTCCTGCCCGAAACGTATTTGAGCCGCATGGAGGAACTGAAAACCCTGCCGCTCTATGAACTTCAGGAAGAGCTTTACAAAATATTCAGCTTGGGACGTATTCCTGATGAAGACGCCTATCTGTTCGCTTATTTCGACCAGGTGACCGCCTACCTGCAAGACAACCCTTCCGACCTCCGTTCTTTCCTGACCTATTGGGACGAGACGCTCTCCGGCGCATCTATCCCGTCCGGAGAAGTGGACGGCATCCGGATTTTCACCGTACACCAGTCCAAGGGATTGCAGTTCCACACGGTATTCGTCCCTTATTGCGACTGGAACATCGAACAAGACACACGGGGCTTCAACCGCCGCAACGACCTGCTGTGGTGCGAAACGCACGAACCGCCCTACGACAGCCTGCCAGTCATCCCCATCACCATCGAAGCCGCCATGCGCGACTCCGTTTTCAGCAAAGAATATGAAGAGGAGCACCTACAACGCCGGGTAGACGCGCTTAACACGCTCTACGTGACCTTCACCCGTGCGGAGAAGAACCTGTTGGCCTGGTGCCGTACGCGCTACACCATGGATGAACGCAGCACGACGGGCGACCTGATTTACCATGCCTTGCCGCGTGCGTTGGACGGCATTGAAGAGACAGACGGGGAAAACGGAGAAACGTCGCTCTTTACATATGGCGAACCGGTCACGTCCTATTCTTCCGGCCGCAAAACCTCCGACAACCGCATGGAAACCGATTACCGTCCGGTACCGGTCGCCATGCACTCCTACGAAGCCCGTATCGACTTCTGCCAGTCTAACCGCGCAGAAGAATTCTTAGAGGCTTTTTCGGATACGGCCCCCCCCCGGCATTCCCGCAACGACAAAAGGCGCATGGGTATCCTCATGCACAAAATATTCTCTACAATCTATACCCGTGATGACGTGGAAAAGGCACTCCGCACCTTGGAAACCGAAGGCCTGATCGGTACACAACTCGAAATGGAGTCACTCAAGCAGCAGGTGGAAAAAGCATTTGCCTTGCCCGAAGTGGCCCGTTGGTTCGACGGCACGATGCAGCTTTACAATGAGTGCCCTATCCTGACACAGGAATATTACGAAGATACAGGAAAATACGGCACTTACCGCCCCGACCGGGTCATGTTCGGCAAAGATGAAATTACTGTGGTAGACTTCAAATTCGGCCGTCCACACGACGAATACCGCAATCAGGTGGGAGGCTATATGAAGCAGATCCGCCTGATGGAACCGGACCGCCGCGTGAAAGGTTACCTGTGGTACATTCTTAACAACCGGCTTGAAGAAGTTCAAGCCTAATCCGCCTGTTTTTATGGAAACATTCATCCGACTTATCGCCCAAGACCTCATACACCGTTTCGGCACCAACCTGCGCGACGTTACGGTGGTATTCCCCAACAAACGCGCCGGACTTTTCATGAACCAACAACTGGCCGCCGTATCCGGACGGCCGGTGTGGGCACCGCGTTACCGTACCATCAGCGAACTGTTCGATACTTTGTCGGACTTCACCCGTTGTGACGACATTCTCTCGGTGTGCGAGCTCCACCGTGTCTATGCCGCGCTCGTACCCAACCCGGAATCGCTCGACCGTTTTTACGGTTGGGGCGAAATCATGTTGTCCGACTTCGACGACATCGACAAGCATCTGGCCGACCCTCATAAACTGTTCAGCAACATACAATCCATCAAGGAACTGGACCACAGCGACTTCCTGACACCCCGCCAAGAAGAGGCCCTGAAGCATTTTTTCGAGGACTTTTCCATCGAAGGCAACAGCCGGCTGAAAGAGAAGTTCCTCGCCCTATGGAACCGGATGGACGACATCTATGCCACGTTCAACGCACGGTTGAAAGAAAAAGGGATGCTGTACGAAGGGGCGTTGTATAAAGACGTGGCGGAGCATCTTGCCGAACGGGCAGACCGCATCCCTGCGGACATGACGTATGTCTTTGTGGGCTTCAACGTGCTCAACGATGTGGAAAAACGGCTGTTCAGTTACTTGCAGGAACGCGGACAAGCCCTTTTTTACTGGGACTATGACGTGATGTACGTCGGCGAGAAAAGCCGTTTCGAGGCCGGAACCTTCATCCGCCAGAACCTGAAAGAGTTCCCCAACGCCTTGGAAGAAACATGCTTCGACAACTTCAAGAACCCGCCGCGCATCGAGTTCATTGCCACGACTTCGGAGAATGCGCAGGCACGCTATATCCCCCAATGGCTTGACTCGGCCCTCACGAAACCGGAACAGGACACGGCCATCGTACTTTGCAACGAATCCTTGCTCCAACCGGTGCTCCATTCGTTGCCCGATGCCACATCGCCGCATCCTGTGAAACGCACCAACATCACCATGGGATTCCCCATGACCGACACACCGGTGTACAGTTTCATCAACGCGTTGCTCTCCTTGCAGACTGATGGTTACGACCGCGACCGCCGCTGTTTCCGGGCGGAACAGGAAAAAATCGTGCACAGCCATCCTTATGCCCCCTTATTGGAGGAACAGGAAATCTTCTGTCCGCATGCGGAAAACCATGCCTTGTTGGTCTATATCCGTTCCTTGCTCGAAGGCTTGGCCGCAGCGTTCGGACGACAAAAAGACAGGAAGGACGACGTGTACAACCAGTTGTACCACGAAGCGCTCTATCGCGCCCATCAGGTCGTCAGCCGCTTCATCCGTCTGACGGAAGACCGTACGCTCGACGTACAGCCCTCCACTCTGCGCCGCTTGCTGCGCACCGTGTTGGGCACGACCACCATTCCCTTCCACGGCGAACCGGCCGTAGGCTTACAAGTCATGGGCGTATTGGAGACGCGTAACCTGAATTTCAGGCATATCCTGATGCTCTCCGTCAACGAAGGGATGTTGCCCAAAGCCGTGAACGACACTTCGTTCATCCCCTATCACCTGCGGGAGGTGTTCGGACTGACCACCATACAACATAAAATAGCCGTGTACGCGTTCTATTTTTACCGTCTTGTGCAGCATACGGAACGTATCACATTCATGTACAACATCGCTACCGACGGACTGAACAAAAACGAAATGTCGCGCTTCTTGCGCCAACTGTTGGCCGAAACGGATTTTCCCGTAGAGCTGAAGATCTTGCAATCCGGCCAGGCCGTACCGGCCGACAACGGCATGGAAGCAGCCAAGACACCGGAAGTCATGGACATCCTGCGCCGCAACTATGGTAGCGGACAACCCGGTTCGCGCCCCCTATCCCCTTCGGCACTCAACGCTTACATCGACTGTCCGCTCAAATTTTATTACCAACAGGTGGCACGCATAAGAACACCCAAAGACCCGCAAAACGGTTTGGACAACGCGCTGTTCGGCACCATCTTCCACGAAGCGGCGGAACTCGTCTACCAGAAACTGGCCGAACGCAACCCCGTCATTCGTCGCCAGGACATCGAGCGACTGTTGGAGGGTGGGGAAACAGCCTTACTTCCTTATATAGAGGCTTCGTTCCTGAAAAACTTCTTTGAAGGACGTGAAGATACGGTGTTCTACAACGGGCAACTACTCGTAGCACGCAAGGTCATGGCCAGCTATCTGCGCCAGTTGCTCTTCCACGACAGCCGCATGGAACAATTCGTATTGGAGGAAATGGAACAGGAACACCACCGAAGCGTGGACATCATATCGGACGGACACCCTCTGTCCATCGACATCGGAGGAAAAATAGACCGCATGGACACGGTCAGGATGCCGGACGAAACCACGGGCCAGAAAGTGGAAACCCTACGTATCGTAGACTATAAAACGGGCGGCACACCGGAAAAAGCCATTTCGATGGAACAACTGATACAGCCCGCCGAGCACCGTCCCTCATACATCTTCCAGATATTCCTGTATGCCTGGGTCATGACAGGCGAACAAAAGTGTCCCGTATCCCCGGCCCTGTTCTTCGTACACAAATCCAATGCTGAAGATTATGATCCTACCATCGTGTTCAACCGCGAACGGGTGACGGATTTCAGCCGCTTCAAAGAGGAGTTCCAAAAGATGTTACAAGGCGTGTTGGAGGAACTGTTCAATCCGGAAATTCCCTTTCGGCAGACTTCCGTACCTAAAATTTGTGCCTACTGCGACTATAAGCTGCTTTGCGGACGATAGAAAAGTTAAAAAAATCACGCATCCGGCTTGCAGAAATGAAAATAAACCTCTATCTTTGCACCTGATTTAAGGTCGGTTCCGTAGCTCAGTTGGATTAGAGCAACGCCCTTCTAAGGCGTGGGTCTTGGGTTCGAGTCCCAACGGAATCACAGGAAAATGCAATCATCTACCGGATGGTTGCATTTTTATTTTAATCTTCTCCAAAAAACATTCTTTTTACCTGTCACAAAACGCCTTTCCCCACGTATTATATATAGAAAGTCACAAAGGATGAATATAGATACATACAAACAGGAGGCCGCACGGCTACGTCCCCGGCTCCTCCTCATCGCTCGCAGGTATACCGGAAGCGATGAGGAGGGAGAGGACATTGTACAAGACTGCCTTTTGAAAATTTGGATGATGAGGGAAGATTTATCGATTCCGCTTGATGCTCTGGCTGTGACCATCACCCGGAATCTCTGTATCGACCATTTACGCCAACAGCACCTGACATCCTTGCCCGAGAATCAGATAACAGGCATCTCGGACATAAAAGACTGTGACGAAGAGCGTATTGAAAGAATGATGAATATCGTCCATACGTTACCCGACATGCAGCAAACCGTACTCCGGCTTCGCCATATAGAGGGGAGGGAAATGGCTGAAATCGCCCAACTAACGGGAAGCACGGAAACGGCCGTACGGAAAGCCTTAAGCCGGGCACGATTGGCCGTAAAGAAACAATATTCAAGGAGGAAAAACGATGACTGAAAGCGAAAACAACAGAATCAAGGAACTTACCGACCGTTTCTTCGAAGGAGAGACCACCGTGGAAGAAGAGCGCGAACTCTATGTACTCTATCTCAAGGAGGACATTCCCGAAGAAATGGAAGAACATAGGGAGATGTTCCGGGACTTTTCGGCCATCATAATGACCGAAGAAGAGAAAAGCCTGTGTCCGTACACCGTCCATCCGGTACAAGTGACCTTGCAAACGAACACTCACCGCCCCACTACGGTAAAAGGAAAAACAAGGAATAGAGTTTTATGGCCATTCATTAGCGGAGCAGCAGCCGTCTTAATTGCCACCATCGGCATAAGCCTGAGTCTCAACAGACAAGAGGAAGTCCGGTTGGCAAAGTTATATGGCGGAAGCTACATGATTGTAAATGGAACAAAAATCAATAAATTGACGCGAATACATACAGACATCGAACAAGTCCTCTCGGAAGCTGACGAAATGAAAGATATGCTATCAACCAAAACCGTCATACAAAAGGCAGAACAGGACGTACTGGACGGCATAGACGATGAAGCGGAACGCGAACGCATCCGCAAATTAATGGAATAAAACAAATTGAAAGGAAAAGAGATGAAGAAACTATTGTTCACATTACTGTTCATGACAGGATTCAGCTTGGCAGGACAGTCCCAAAACAGTATCGACCGCCTGGTAGAGAAACATTCTACCACGGGGGAATCTGTCTTTACTTCGGCCATAGAACGGGAACCTGCATCTCAAAAGGTCATCAAAGTGGTGAAGATGTTGAAATCCAAACACATGAATGCCTCGCCATTCATAGCTGCCTTTGAAAATGAATCCCGACACGCAAACAGCAAACTGACCCATTCAAAGGATAAGACCACCCTTGTACTCACGACGGAAAGCAAGGACAACGTCAGGATTTATATGCTTAAATATGACCCAAAAAGCAAAATCGGCATAGAAGTAACCATTATCGTAAAACCTAACAAATAACATAAGACACATTAAAGATGAAAAAGTTAATGACTATTTTGCTCGTTATCGCCACAGTTCTCACCGCAAGCGCACGGAATCAAACGGTGAAAAAGACATTCCGGATAGAGGGCTTCAACGCCATCCGCTGTGAATTCGTTGCGGATATTTACTACACGCAAGGCAAATCCTACTCCGTAGAAGCCCAAGCTTCGGAAAAAATCATGAACATGGTAAGTATCAATAAAAGAGGCAATACCCTCGTCATTACCCAAAAGAAAGGTAACAAGGAAAAAATCAAAGGCAAAGAAAGACTGCAACTCTACGTCACAGCACCAGAAATCAATGATTTGCAAATACCCGGTGTGGCAGATTTCCATGCCAAAGAAATGGATGTGGAAGACTTTAGCCTGAACGTCAAGGGAGTATCACGTTTTGAATGCGAAAACCTGACTTGTAAATCTTTCGTTTCTTCCACCCCGGGAGTGAACAAAAGCCATGCCACGATCCATGCACAAACGGCACGCTTCGATTGCAGCGGAGTAGACAAATCCACACTCCGTATCTATGCGGACAACTTGCATCTGCAAAGCAGCGGCGTAAGCAATCAAACAGTGGATTTTAAAGGTAAAAAGGTTGATATTCAGAACTCCGGGGTAGGAACCATTCATATTACTATGGAATGTACTTCGTTGAAAGCCCGCAACAGCGGAGTGGGCAAACTTATCCTATCTGGAACAGCAGACCAAACAGAAATAAACTCGGACGGAGTAAACAAAATAGATGCCACTGAATTAAACAAATTCTGATCCTCGAAACCTGTTTTCTTCTATTTCAGCATCAAACCTGAATATTTAGAAAATGACATTAGAAGTGAAAAGCATGTGATTTTAGTTTCAACAAGACTAAGCCCCACATGCTTTTCTTTTATATTTGTCATACAGAATCAAGTTAATACTTTCATTATGAAAAATCAAAACGCCACGAGAATCGTTCAAAAACATCCATTCGTGGGATTGCCCGCAAATATGAAAATCTCGCAGTATTTAGAAATACTCACAAAAGGTGTTAGTCAATCGGCGGCCCAAATACGGTCGGCCAACCTGAGGTAAGATGCCTCTGACCGATGACCGAAAGACACGGCATAGAGGCGCATGCCCCGTTGCTTCAGTTCCTCTACATATTGCACCCACACCGAAGTAAGCGGATCCATCTCAAAATCCGAAAGCCAAAGCAAATCGGCATAGTAAAAGTCTTCACGCATCAAAACTTCTACGGATTCTTTCATCGCACAAGTCATATCGGAACCTCCATGAAAGGAGTTGCACAGAAAGGTCTCCAATAAAGCCAAGTCGGAATAAAGGTTATTCAACTCAATGGCTTCCGTTTGGTCGGAAAAGAGTATCACGCGACAGGGGCGCCGCAATTTGTCAGCTATCAAGGCCAAACTCAACACGACCGCTTTGGACAACAACTCACGTTCCCCTTTCATCGAAGCGGACGTATCCACACAAACCACAAAAGGGCCATGTTTGGCCCGTTTCTGCAAGTCACGTCCGCTGTGTGAAGAAGCCTCGGCATATTCCATTTGTCGGGACATGGCATCGAAAACCGCCAGTTTCTTTTCGGTATAACGGCGGTAGAAAACCAGTTCCAAAGCGGCATCCGACAAGAAACAATATTCCATCGGGAGCAGGGCATTCAGATTGTTCCCTTCCGTAATGCCCACAATGTCGGAATGCGTAGCAGAACGTAATAAAGTAACCGGAGTCCTTCCGATCATGGCCTGATACAGACGCTGTTCATCTGCTTTCTTACGCCCTAAAACATGATTCAGTTCCTTAATCAACTGGCTTTTACGGATTATTTGCGAAAGTTGTTTGAGCTTCACACGAAGTTCCGGAGACTGCGTCAACTGAAGCCAGGCCAATCGTGGCGAAGGACCTTCCCCCTTTCCTCCCACATTCTGCAACATACCGACATTGGCCGATACCATACGGTAATAATCTTCACAGAGCCGTTCTATGTGCTGCTTCTGATACGTACGCTCCCGCCCTTCCAACAGGTTCCTCCATTTCTTCATGAAATGTTGGCGGAGAGTCAGCCAACGGCTATCTGTACGAGGATAACGCACCAACTGTTCCATATAATATAGTACATCCAATTCGGCCGGAACATATAAACGGGCAAAAACGGAACGAGCCTGTTGCAACATGGGCAAAAAGTCGGCATCCGAAGCCACAACGACCTGATAATAATAATCCCACTGTTCCCCATAATAGGAATATACGTCTTGCAAACCTGATTTTTTTTTTGCAAAATAACGCTGTATTTCTTCCTCCATCTCTTCGGGACGGATGACACCAGATGACAAGACCTCTGCATAAACCTCACTAGCTATTTCATGCAAACGCCTCAAAAAAAGAGCGGACAACTGGCGCACGCGCTCATGCCCCTCATGATAATTTCCTGCCGGTTGCATGACTCAATTCCTGACTTTCGATTTCCAAAGAGGTTATGTCGGAACGTACACGACGTAAAGCGTTTTTCAATATATCCCTTTGCCTGTCTTGTAAAAACAAATGTGTCTGTACATATTCTGCTTCTTCCTTTTGCCATTGTTCCAGACGGGCTGACACCTCGCCCAATTCGGCCACGATACGTTCAGCCATCGCTGATGAAAAAGTCTTCCGGGAAGAAACTTCAGTCTGGGGCACTGCGTTTTCACCACCCTCCCCTACCTCACGAAGCAATTCATATTTCCGTCCATTCACCTGCAAACCAGTAGTAGTACGAACCACTTGAAGCAGATCCTTTGGAAAAACATCCGGATGGCGGCTTTTCTCATACTTGCGCAGTATTTGCGCTCCGGTTTTGCGACGGTCGGCAACCAACACAAAAGGTATCGGCCGCTCCGGACTTAACGCTTCGTATTCATTCGTATAAATCAGCACTGTACGCCCGGGATACATGGATTGTATTTGATAGAAAAAAGCCTTGACCACCTTAAAAGACACATGCATTTCCGAAACATCTAGCCCCTCTTCTTTCAAGGCAGCCAAACGATCTGACAACAGGGGGACACCGACATGTTCTTCAGTGGCTGCCACAAGAGCGTCGGTCAAGAGCCACTCCAAAACAGTCTCCTGGGCCGGAGTATCCCATACACAGGCCTGCAACAGAAGCAAATCTGCCAAATGGACGACGGAACAACCGTTCAAAAAGGCAGAAGTCCGCCACAGATGTACCATCTTCTTCCAACGGCGGTCGGACACATAAAACAGGGACTCTCCTTTTTCTTCTGCCGATACATTGTAAGTCGTCAGAAGCCTGCGGAATATATGGACAAATGAAAATACAAA
This sequence comes from Paraprevotella xylaniphila YIT 11841, assembly GCF_000205165.1. Lineage (GTDB taxonomy): Bacteria > Bacteroidota > Bacteroidia > Bacteroidales > Bacteroidaceae > Paraprevotella > Paraprevotella xylaniphila. Next base: position 72,639 of record NZ_GL883824.1, read on the forward strand.
AACCGGTATCTCCACCGCATCTATCCCTTCAGCCCACATGTGTAGCTCATCAGCAGACAAGCGTATGGCATCCGGCACTTCTACCTCTGACTGGACCGTAGAAGAAATCATCAAATTAAAAAGTTCTTTATCGGCAATGCCTCCCACCACACAACGGACAAGGAAACGGTCCCATAACGCATCCAGATTTTCCCCCTCGGCAGGAAGTTCATTGGAGGCAGCGACCACCAACTTCAGCGGAAGCCTCATTTCTTCTTTGCCATTCAGATACACTTTTTCATTCAACACCGTAAGCAGAGCATTCTGAATGCTAGGTCCGGCTTTCCATATCTCATCCAAGAAAACCACATCTGCCGTGGGCAAATACCCTTCGGTCATTCTCACATACCTGTCTTCGTCCTTCAGGGCAGAAATGGACACCGGCCCGAATATCTCATCCGGCGTACTGAAACGAGACATCAGATATTCAAAAGAACGGCCTTCCCGGAAAGCCGATTTCAGTCTTCTGGCTACCATGCTCTTTGCTGTTCCGGGAGGACCGAGCAGGAAAATACTCTCGCCGGCAACTGCCGCCAAAAGGGACAGGGAAAGTACATGTTCTTTCTCAAAAATCCCCTTCCCTAAAACTTCCAACAACTGAACAATACGCTTCTTATCCATCATCCGGGCGGCTCTTTCTTTCTATTCTTTCAGAAAACGGCGATAAAATATCATATCGAAAATACACTCTGCTATCAAAAACATCAAAAAGAGCAAAGCTGTAAACAGGGGTTGTGCAGACAAGAAAAAACTAATACCCCCTCCGGCAAGCAATGATATGCCGACACGCCACAGGATTCCATGGCGATAATACCGTAATATATTCCGGCTATCTTCCAAAGCTTCCTTTGAAACTAAAAAAAATTGCAGCATTTCCCACAAAAAGAAGAACCCCACAATAAAATAAAGGGGCAAGGATTCAAGATAGCTGAGAGGATAAAGCACAAGACGCATCGCCACGGAAAGAATCAGCAAAAAGCTTAACAGAGCGACTTGTATCAACGTAAAAGACAGTATTTTCCTCTTAAATAACGTATTGTTTATCTGCATATTATTTTGTCCTATCTCTTATCTGATAAACGAATCTATAAAGAAGTAAACCCCAAGGCCGGCAAGCCATCCCACCATAACCTTGCCGGATATGTGGCGGAAATACCACCAAATGGAAACGTTCTCACTTTTCATCAACGCATATCCGGCAGTAGAACCGATGGAAAGCAAACAGCCGCCGATTCCTCCGCTATAAGCGACTAATTGCCAATACTGACCATTCAGCGCAAACGAACGAAAGTATTCCGGATCCATACCGGGAATGCTTTCCGTCATCCCTACCACATCATACATGGATATGCTAGTCAGCACAAGTGCCACGTTATCCAAAAAGGCGGAAATTCCTCCTAATATCAAACTGTATACGTAGATATTATGAATATATTGGTCGCACCATACGGCAACCGTATAGAGCGCCCCCGTCTCTTGAATGGCGGAAATAGCCATGCTTACGCCTATAAAAAATAAAATAGTCTGGATACTCTCTGCCTGCATGAAGCGTGGCGTAGGACGGAAAAAAGGTTGGTCGGATTTGATCAACCTCCGATTGCACAACTCGTTTACGACACTGAAAAGTGCCAATACACACAACGCTCCGACAAAAGGAGGCAACTTGGTCAGATTGTGAAACGTTGGAATAAACCACAGCCCTCCAATCCCCACGAACAGCATCAGAATACGCTGCCAACGCGTCAAGGTCGTATCATCCCCGCGATAGCGGATACGAGGCGTATTAATATCCATCTGTTCCGGCAACTTGCGGGAAATCAAATAAGTGGGAATAGCCACGGCTACAATGGACGGCAAGAACATGGCACCCGAAAAACTGGACGGTGTGACCGCTCCCTTGACCCACAGCATCAAAGTAGACACATCGCCGATTACCGTAAGACAACCTCCGGCATTGGCCGCAATTACAATGACCGCCCCATAATACATGCGGAAACGACTCCCCGGCAACAACTGACGCACGATGGCAAACATCATCAAAGCCGTGGTCAGATTGTCGAGGTTGGCCGACAAGACATAGGTTATGAAAGCGACCATCCACAAAAGACGCTTGCTATTACGGGTCGTAATCCACTCGCTGATGAAATCGAAACAACCGTTCGTATTCAACAAATCGACAATGGACATCGTAGCCAAAAGATAAAGCACAATCTGACAAATATCCGCTACGTGGCCGATAAAAATATAATTGGCAATAAAATTCTTAAGAGAAGTGACATTAGAAGCATTTCCACCTAAGAAATCAGCATATTCCTCAGCGTACATCATTTCTACATACTGTTTACCCGCCACCATGTAGAGTGTCCAAACAATAACTCCGAGAAACATTGCCACAGCGGCTTTATTGATATTGGTGATATGCTCAGTTGCAATAGCACAATATCCCAAGAGCAAAACAATGGCAATTATTACGGTCATGGAAGATAACTGATAAAAGAGAGCGACAAACGGGACTCGAACCCGCGACCCTCGGCTTGGGAAGCCAATGCTCTACCAACTGAGCTATTGTCGCAAATCGGATACAAAGGTATATCTTTTCTTGAAAAAAACACTCCGTATCCGGATTTCTTATTTATACATTAATATACTTTAACTTTTCTCGCCAAGGCTTTGCATTTATTCCTTAATGATTCCTGATCGGCATCCAACTTATCCCAACAAACCACCACTCCCATACGGCGCCCTACATGCGCTTCGGGCTTCCCGAAAATACGCAGATAAGTGTTCGTTGCCGCACAGACCTCCTCCTCGCCGGAATACTTCGGTGCTCCATGGCTTTCCACTTCCGAGAGGATGACCGCACTGGCTCCCATGCGTTCCTGTGTGATTTCCGGTATCGGCAAGCCTAAAACCGCACGGCAATGCAATTCGAATTCCGAAAGATTTTGTGTGCCCGCCAAAGTCACCATCCCCGTATCGTGCGGACGAGGACTCAACTCGGAGAATATCACACCTTCTTTATGGCTCAGGAAGAATTCTACTCCCCAAATCCCGGCTCCGGTCAGGGCACGCGTGATTTTCTCCGCCATATCCTGCGCATCTTTCAGCATTTCGGGAGAAATAGCAGCCGGTTGGAAACTTTCACGGTAATCTCCTCCTTTCTGTACGTGACCGATAGGCTGACAGAACAAAGTAGGCCCGTTCTGCTGGGTCACCGTCAACAGCGTAATCTCACTGTCGAAAGGAATAAACTGCTCTACGATGACTTCTTTCACATCACCACGTGCCCCCGCGCATGCATACTCCCAGGCGTGTGCCAAATCCGCGGGACTGTCCACCTTGCTCTGCCCGTGTCCGGAAGAACTCATCAAAGGCTTGATGATACAGGGGAATCCTATCACATCGGCCGCAGCCTTCAACTCATCATAAGTTTTGGCATAACGATAATCCGCCGTTTTCAATCCAAGTTCCGTATGAGCCAGTTCTCGGATTTCCTTTCGGTTCATGGTGAAATTCACAGCACGGGCACTCGGTACGACCTGAATACCCATCTTTTCGCAATCATACAACTTCTCCGTACGGATGGCTTCTATTTCGGGGACGATAATGTCCGGTTTATGCTTTTCCACTACGGCCATCAACGCATCCCCATCGAGCATGTGGAAGACCTCGCACTCGTCGGCCACCTGCATAGCCGGTGCATGTGCATACGAATCGCAAGCAATCACATACTGCCCCTTGCGTTGGCACGCAATGACAAACTCTTTTCCTAATTCTCCAGAGCCTAATAATAAAATTTTTTTCGTCATAAGAATATCTTAATTTATGCACAGACAATCATATCCCCGTTACTGGTGTTGCTCACGCAGAAGGTCGTTCACCGTTTTCACCGGATTGAACGTACTCAGCGGCACTTCCACAAACACCGTATTCCAATCACTCATAGCACCGTTCCACAAACCAGGCAACTCCAAAGCCTTGAGTTCTTTCCCGTTTTTGCTTTTATAAGAGATGAATCCTGTATTGCGGTCCACATAATCAGGCAAGTTAAACTTGTTTCCTTTATAATCCTTTACTGCACAAACCAAATCTACGGGATTGAAATGCGTCCCGTTCTTGAACATGGCCACATATTCTGGATTCCGGGTATCAATCTGACTGCTTTCGAGAATTTGCAACGAAACCGTCCCGTCGCTATTGTAAGCCAAGAAAGGACCGCCGCCAGGCTCTCCCACATTTTTCACCACGCCACAAACGCGCATCGGACGGTTCATTTTTTTACGCAAATAAATCACAAGCTCCGCATCTTCCAGTTCTTTCACATCCTCACGACGGCAGAAGAGCGTCTGCTGAACGAACCGGATGATTTCCTCTATATCCGCATGGCTATAGTCCCCACTGTCCAACTTACGCAAATAAGCAAAAGCTTTCTGTTGCAATTCTACCAGAATACCGGCCAACACCTGCTTGTAAGTAACCGTATCCCCTTTCAAACGATCCGGCACCACATTATCTATATTCTTCACGAAAACGACATCGGCCTGCAAATCATTCAAATTCTCGATAAGCGCCCCATGTCCGCCTGGACGGAACAAAAGTGTGCCGTCCACACGGAACGGTTCATTGTCCATCGTGGCAGCTAAAGTATCCGTCGCCGGCTTCTGTTCGGAAAATGTGACATGAAACGTCACCCCGTATGTTTTTTCATATATCGGGAGCTTCTCCTCCACCAATGCCTTGAACAAAACTTTGTGCTCTGCACTCACCGTAAAATGAACTTCAGCTTTTCCCTTGCTGGCAGCATACAAAGCCGCTTCTACCAGATGTTCTTCCAACGGAGTACGCGAACCGTTCTCATACCGGTGGAACTTAAGCAATCCTTTAGGCAACTGACCGTAATTCAATCCTTCCGGACGAAGCATGTTAGCCACAACCTTTTTATATTGGCCGGATGCCACCAAACCGTCAATCCCGCAACCTTCATTTTTCATGCAGGCTGCATCCAATTCATCATAGAATGCAAAATCACGAATCGCCGCAAAAAAGTTTTTTTCGAAATCTGTGGTCGGCACATCATATTCCGCATCCAGAAATTCGAACATATTCTTAAACATACGACTGGCCGCACCTGAAGCCGGAACAAACTTGCTTATTGCTTTTCCTTCTTCTTTATAAGCCTTCCACACCTCCTCATAATGCTTGCACTCTTCTGTCGAAGGAGCCAAAATACCATGAGCCAACGAAGCGGCCGCTTTCAACTTCAAAAATGGAAATCCTTTCTTAAAAATCTGCAATTGAGCCTCTATTTGCTCTTCGGTAATCCCCTTTCCGGCCAATAAGGCCTTGTCTTCTGCTGTCAACATATTATATAATCGTTTTAAACCTTCCCTAAAAAACATTCAAATATAGGCTTTTTTAAGCAAACAGGTAAACGTTTCAGCAAAAAAGTACTACCTTTGAAGAAAAATAGCGGATTATGGAACAGAATGCTTTTTTCTCCGCACAAGAAAAAGTGCGACTTGCACAGTTATACAGGGAACTTCTCAAACTTTCCGGCAATATACTTTATCCTGATGATTGCAAAAAGCTGAAGACTTATTTGCTTGAAGCGGTACGCCGTAACCTTATCCAAAGGAACGTGTTCGGCATGAACCCCATCCTCAACGACATGGAAACAGCCTTGATTGTGGCCTCTGAAATCGGACTGACGCGCGGAGCCATCCTCGGCATCATGGTGCACACCTGCGTACGTTGCGGCTATTGCACGACGGAAGACGTGGAAAGAGAATTTGGGGTAGATGTGGCCGGTATCATCAAGGGCCTGAACCGTATTTTGGAATTATACGATAAAAATCCAAGCGTAGAAAGCGAAAACTTCAGAAGCTTATTGCTGTCTTTTGCCGAAGACATGCGTGTGGTCCTCATCATGATAGCCAATCGTGTGAATATCATGCGCAAAATCAAAGACACGGAGAACAAGGAAGCCCAACGCAAGGTGTCGGAAGAGGCAGCTTACCTGTACGCTCCTCTGGCTCACAAATTGGGGTTATACCGCCTGAAAAGCGAACTGGAAGATTTGTCACTGAAATACTTAGAACACGATGCCTATTATTTAATAAAAGAAAAGCTGAACGCCACAAAAAAATCACGTGACGAATATATAGAGAAGTTCATCCGGCCAATCGACGAAAAGCTGAAAAAGGCCGGTCTAAGATTCCACATGAAAGGGCGCACCAAAAGCATACATTCCATCTGGCAGAAGATGAAGAAGCAGCATTGCGGAGTGGAAGGCATATACGACTTGTTTGCCATCCGCATCATTCTGGATTCTGCCCTCGAAAAAGAAAAAATGGAATGTTGGCAGGTCTATTCCATCATAACGGACATGTATCAGCCCAATCCTAAACGGTTGAGGGATTGGTTGTCCATTCCCAAAAGCAATGGCTACGAAAGTTTGCATATCACAGTCCTCGGACCGGAAAACAAATGGGTGGAAGTGCAAATCCGAACCGAACGGATGGACGAAATAGCAGAACGAGGATTGGCCGCACATTGGAGATACAAAGGCATTAAAAGCGGAGAAAGCGGAGTTGACGAATGGCTCAACAACATACGCAGCGCATTGGAGAATAACGACGACCTCCAACTCATGGACCAGTTCAAAATGGACCTCTATGAAGACGAAGTCTTCGTGTTCACCCCGAAGGGGGACCTGTTCAAGTTTCCCAAAGGTGCCACTGTTCTGGATTTCGCCTACGCCATCCACACCAATGTGGGCGACCATTGTATCGGTGCCAAAATCAACGAAAAAAATGCCCCACTCCGTCAAAAGCTAAACAGCGGCGACCAAGTGGAAATCCTGACCGCCAACAACCAGTCGCCCAAACAAGACTGGCTGAATTTCGTCGTAACCGGAAAGGCACGGGCCAAAATCCGTCAGGCCCTCAAAGAAATGCAAGCCAAGCAAGGAGCCTTTGCCAAAGAATTACTGGAACGCAAATTCAAAAACCGAAAAATAGAATACGATGAGCCAACCATGATGCACGTCATCAAAAAACTCGGGTTTAAAGTCGTAACGGACTTTTATAAAAGCCTGGCCAATGAAACGACGGACATCAACGAAGTGCTCGACTTATACACTGAACAACAAAAAATAGAAGCCGGACTGGCAGAACACACTCCGGCTCCCAGTGCAGAAAGCTATAATATCCCGTCGGAAGCCGAACTCAAAGCTAAAACAAACGACGATGTTTTGGTCATAGACCAAAACTTAAAGGGACTGGATTTCTCTTTGGCCAAATGTTGCCAACCGATATACGGGGACGATGTGTTCGGCTTCGTCACAGTGAACGGCGGCATTAAAATACACCGCCAAGATTGCCCTAACGCACAAGAACTCCGCAAGCGGTTCGGCTACCGTATCGTCAAGGCACGATGGGCCGGCAAGCGAGGCAGCCAATACCCTATCACGCTCAAAGTCATCGGGAACGATGATTTAGGCATCGTGAACAACATCACGTCCATCATCAGCAAAGAGGAAAAGATTTCATTACGGAGTATCAGCATCGACTCCCATGACGGCTTGTTCTCCGGCACACTGACCGTCATGCTTGACGATACAAGCAAACTACAACTTTTAGAAAAGAAATTGAAAACCATAAAAGGCGTGAAACAAGTGTCCCGCAACTAAAGCGGACACTTGTTTCGCACCTTATTCTTACCCTTCAATCTCACTTAATTCCCACCAACGCATGGACTTCTCGTCCAATTCGTCGTTGAGAAGAGGCAGTCGTTTGGATTTATCCGTCAATTCTTCCACAGACAGCATCCCGCTACACAAGGCTTCCTCTATATTTTTCTTCTCCGATTCGAGTGCCGCGATATCTTGCTCCAACATCTCCATCTCCCGACGTTCTTTAAACGTCATTTTACGCCTTTGTTCCCTCTGTCCTGTTCGGGAAGCTTTTTGCACCGGCGGCTCTTTTGTTTTTGAAAGCAGGTCTTTTTGTTGTTCGCGTTCAAACTTTTGTTTTTCTCCTTGCCATTCCCGATATTGCGTGTAATTGCCAGGGAAGTCACGCACATCTCCCTGCCCCTGAAATACCAAAAGATGGTCCACCACCTTGTCCATAAAATAACGGTCGTGGCTCACCACAATCACACAACCTTTGAAATTCCGCAAATATTCCTCCAATACCTGCAACGTGACAATGTCCAAATCGTTGGTAGGCTCGTCCAACACCAGAAAATTCGGATTCCGCATCAATACGGTGCAAAGATACAGGCGACGACGTTCTCCTCCGCTCAACTTATACACATAGTTTTGTTGGTCTTTGGGCGAAAACATGAAATGCTGCAAAAATTGCATGGCCGACAGATGTCGTCCTCCCCCAAGGTCGATATATTCGGCAATGCTCCTCACCGCATCGATGACTTTCATTTGTTCGTCGAAAGCTATCCCGTCTTGTGAATAATACCCGAACTTCACCGTCTCGCCCACGACGACCCGTCCGCAGTCCGGCTTCACCAAACCTAACAGAATCTTGATAAAGGTAGACTTGCCGGTACCGTTATTCCCCACGATGCCCATTTTCTCATACCGCGAGAAAGTATAAAAGAAATCTTTCAGGATGACTTTGTCCGCTCCGTAACTTTTGCTGATATAGTCGGCTTCGAAGATTTTACTGCCGATATAAGACGATTTCACCTCCAATGCCACACTCTGTTCCGTCGTTTTACGTTTAGCCACTTTCTCCAGTTCGTAAAACGTTTCCTTGCGATAACGCGCCTTATGCCCTCGGGCACAAGGCATGCGGCGCATCCAGTCCAATTCCGTACGATAAAGGTTGTTGGCACGCGCCACCTCGGCATTCGATGCGTCGATACGTTCCTGCTGTTTCTGCAAATAATAGCTATAGTTCCCTTTGTAAGTATACATGGTATGGTCGTCCAGTTCCAATATGACGGAGCAGACCCGATCCAGGAAATAACGGTCGTGCGTCACCATCAGCAGGCTCAACTTAGAACGTTTCAGATAACCTTCAAGCCATTCTATCATTTCCAAATCGAGATGATTGGTCGGCTCATCCAGAATCAGCAAATCCGGTTCGGTAATCAATACATTAGCCAAGGCCACCCGTTTAAGTTGCCCGCCCGACAGTGTGGAAATCTTTTGATTGAAAGAATGGATTTTCAACTGCGACAGGATTTGCTTCGCCCGGTTCTCGTAATCCCAGGCTTTTTCCTTCTCCATTCGGTCGAGAATCTCTTCCAAGCGAGGGTTCCCAGGCGTGTTCATACAATTTTCATATTCCCGTATCAAATTGGTCACGGCATTGCCATGGCTAAAACAAGCCTCGATGACCGTCAAATCGGGCGGATAAGAAGGACCTTGTTCTAGATAGCCCACATTCAAGTCGCGGCGAAACACCACACTTCCTTCGTCATATCCGTCTTTTCCTCCTATTATATTTAATAAAGTCGACTTACCAGTTCCGTTCTTAGCAATCAAGCCTACCCGTTGCCCTTCGGCAATGCCGAAAGAAATATGTTCGAACAACACACGGTCGCCAATACGCTTGGTCAAACCGTCCACCTGTAAATAAGGATTCACTAAAGCCATATTCCATCCATATAAATTGCCCGCGAATATAACGATTAATTATGAAACCCACAAAAAGAAACTTTAAAGTGGAAAACTTTCTGTTTTCAGTGAAAAAAAACGGGGAAGATGCGTGTTTTTTAGAAATTATTCATTACTTTTGCACCAACAAAATGCAAGATGACTGTAACCACACAGTTTTCTTTCTTTAATTACAACAAAGAAAATCCAATCAAAAGAATCCTACTTTTATTCTACAGATGAACTCTGTACAATACAAGAAAAGTACAACACATACTTACATATGCATAAGAAAAGTGAATTAGAAGCCATGTCTCAGGAAGAACTGATAGACATAGCAAAGAATTTGGGAATCCCCTCACCCAATGAAGACGACCGTATGGGGCTGATTTATCAAATCATAGACGAAGAGTCCATATTGTCCGCCTCACAAAAAGCCACTACAACGAAAACACCGCGCAAACGCGTCAGAGTGAGCAAGAAAGAAACCGACCGCGTATATAGTGCCTCGCAAGGCAACGGCGAGAACTTCGATATGAAGAAAAAGGAAGCTGCCCGCGACAACAAAGAAGAGGCAACGGAACTGAAAAATGAAAAAACGACTCCTGTAATCAGTCCCGAATTGGCAGACCTGCCGGTGGAAGCCATTGTGGAAAAAGAAATGTCTGACAACACGATAGAACAAAATGCAGAAGTTCTTGCTGCCCCTCTCCCCAAAAAGAGAGGACGGAAATCAAAAGCAGAAAAAGCGGCACTGGAAGCTGCTGCAAAATTAGCAGAGGAACAAGCCTCTGTTTTGTCGGACGATACAAATCAGCTTCCGGTTATGGATGAACCTATCACCGAAGTCCCGTTGGAAATCTTGCAGGATATTCCGGAGCAGCCTGTGGAAACAATTGACGATGCGACAGAAACTGAAGTTCCGGAAATCACAGAAAAAACAGAAACTGAAGCACCTTCTACAGAAAACTTCTTCGCAACAGACGAAAACGATTTCGTCGTGGTAGAAGACATACCCGTTATCCCGACAGAACCAACCATGGACGAGACGTATATGACCTACCCAAGCCAACAACCGGACATTACGTCGCACGGGCTTGCCGATACATATTCGTACGAAGCGTCAGAAAGTACCCCTGAAAAGGAAATCGCATTCCCTAAAATTTCCGAACCAACATACGATTTCGGAGACATCCTGACGGGCGAAGGGGTTTTGGAAATCATGCAGGACGGTTATGGCTTCTTGCGTTCCAGCGACTATAATTATCTGTCTTCTCCTGACGACATCTACGTAAGTACCTCACAAATCAAATTGTTCGGCCTTAAAACCGGTGATGTCGTAGAGGGGCCCGTACGCCCTCCGAAGCCCGGTGAAAAGTATTTCCCGCTCATCCGAGTGACGAAAATCAACGGTTGTGCTCCTAGCGACGTGAGAGACCGAGTGCCTTTTGAACATCTCACTCCGCTTTTCCCCGATGAAAAGTTCAAACTTTGTAAAGGCCATAACGACAACCTTTCTACACGCATCGTAGACCTGTTTGCCCCCATCGGCAAAGGACAGCGTGCCTTGTTGGTGGCACAGCCCAAAACGGGTAAGACCATCCTGATGAAGGATATTGCCAACGCTATCGCCGCCAACCATCCGGAAGCTTACCTCATCATGCTATTGATTGACGAACGTCCGGAAGAAGTAACAGACATGGCACGCACGGTCAACGCCGAAGTCATTGCTTCCACGTTCGACGAGCCGGCAGAACGCCACGTGAAAATAGCCGGCATCGTACTGGAAAAGGCCAAGAGGATGGTAGAGTGCGGACACGACGTGGTCATATTCCTCGACTCCATCACGCGACTGGCACGCGCCTACAATACGGTTTCTCCCGCCAGTGGAAAAGTTCTCTCCGGAGGTGTGGACGCCAATGCACTGCACAAACCGAAACGTTTCTTCGGAGCTGCCCGTAACATTGAGAACGGCGGTTCACTGACCATTATAGCCACTGCACTGATAGACACTGGCAGCAAAATGGACGAAGTCATCTTTGAGGAATTCAAGGGTACAGGGAACATGGAACTCCAACTCGACCGCTCACTGAGCAACAAGCGTATCTTCCCTGCTGTCAACATCGTGGCTTCGAGTACACGTCGCGATGACCTGCTGCATGACAAACAGACTCTGGATCGCATGTGGGTATTGCGTAAGATTTTGGCCGACATGAATCCGATAGAAGCCATGACGTTCTTGAAAGACCGGATTGAGCCAACCAAGAACAATGAAGAGTTCCTGATGAGCATGAATTCATAAAGCCCTCCGCACGAGGTCTATACTGGCTTACACAGATACAAGCGTTCCATCGTTTCCTTCCTTTCTGAAAACGATGGAACGCTTCTTATAGAATCCCAACCTGCATGTTCTGAGATTTTGAAAGGGGCTGTCAACGTTTCGACCTCAAGCGGTATTGTTGGGGAGACATGTGCTTCAAACGTTTGAAAAAACGTCCAAAATAAGACTGGTCTGGAAACCCAAGGCTCACACTAATCTCCTGTATACTTGAATTATTTTTATCCAACAATTTCATGGCTTCGTACATAAGGGTCTCGTCGATAATCTGTTTAGGCGTGCGCCCTATCATCCCCTTCGATATTTGAGTTAGGTATTTAGAAGAGATGCAAAGTTTACCGGCATAAAACTGTACTTCATGCTCACGCATCAGATGCTTATGAAGCAATTCCATAAAATTCCGAAACAGCTCCCGGGAACGAGAAGAATCCAACGACAACTTTGCCAGACGCACCGCCCCACACATCTCGTATGCCCCGTACACCAATCCGTTCACCAAACTCAGGACTAATTCACGGGTATACCCCCGACCATAGTCCCTTACCGCAAAACGAAATAACTCCCGGAAGTGTTCCACTAATTTACGATTCTCCGCATTCAGGGTCCAAACTACCTGTGTAAATAAAAGCAATAAAAAACGAGGCTCCATCCGTTCTGTACTTTCACGAATCATGGAAGGAGGAAAGACCATCAAAGAAACGGAAAAATCGGATGTAGAACGCAACTTTTTCAACGGTAATTCTGGACGCATGAAAAGCATCTGATGCCGATCCAAGACATATTCATTTTCACCTATAACCACGTTGGCTTTTCCCTTCTCCACCATCATGAGCACACACTTGTCTACAACCAATCCATTCTCTACAGTCCAACCCAACGAAGTTCTATAATAGAAACACTCCTGAAGCAACAATGTACGTACTTTATCTCCCATAAACAGAAATCTTTCGTTAATAGAAACCAAAATTAAGTAGAATATTCCTAAAATGCAAGGTTACTTCCCAAAATGAACAAAACAAACGTATTTTTAATACACATAAACTCGTTCAGTTTATGTACTTTTGCACCGTTTTTGAGATTATTATTTTATTAATTAGTTATGAATAGAGGTATTAAGACTGTTGCAACGACAGCATTTTGCTGCTTGGTTGCATTAACGGGTTGCAACAAGCAACAACAAACAATGGACATGGGATCATCTTACAAGACCATGACCGTAAAAACAGATTCCAGAGTTTTAAAATCGCTTTACAGTGCCACTATCCAAGGACGCCAAGACGTGGAAATTTACCCCCAAGTCGGTGGTACGCTCCAAAAACTTTGTGTACAGGAAGGCGACCGTGTAAAAAAAGGGCAGACGTTGTTCATCATCGACCAAGTACCATATCAGGCAGCCTTGAATACGGCCGAAGCCAACCTGAAAGCAGCGGAAGCAGCTGAGGCTACAGCCAATTTGACTTTTAAGAGCACGCAAAAGCTATTCGAGCAAAAAGTCGTATCGGATTTTGACTTGCAGAAATCAGAAAACAGCCTACTGAGTGCCAAAGCAGCCGTGGCCCAAGCCAAAGCCCAAGTTGTGAACGCAAGAAACAACTTGTCATATACCGTAGTAAAGAGTCCCGCTGACGGAGTTGTAGGCCAACTTCCCTACCGTCAAGGTACATTAGTGGGCAGCTCAATGCCACAACCGCTCACCACAGTGTCTGACAATAGCGAGTTATATGTGTACTTTTCTGTCAATGAGAATGACTTACTCAACATGACACGCCAATACGGTTCACTCGAAGAAGCAGCCAAAAAGATGCCGCCCGTGAAACTGATTCTCAATGACGGCAGTGTATTGCCCGACAGTGGGCACGTAGAGTCCATCAGTGGAGTCATCAACACCAGTACGGGTACGGCACAGGTGCGCGCAGCATTCCCCAACACTTCCAACATGCTGCACAGCGGAGCCAACGGTAACGTAGAAGTTCCGGTATTCTACAAGGATGTAATTGTCATCCCTCAGGCTGCCACATTTGAGTTGCAAGACAAAGTTTTGGTTTACAAAGTCGTGGACGGAAAGGCACAAAGTGCCAACATCGAAGTGGCTCCCAACAACAACGGCACGGAATATATCGTGACCAACGGACTGAGTGTAGGTGATGTCATCATTGCTGAAGGTGCAGGATTAGTACGCGAAGGTACACCGGTCGGCACAGCCACTCAAGCAAATGCAACACAAGGTGAAACACAGAAACAAGATAAATAAGAGAGTATTACTAATTAAGCAAAACAATGAAAGGTAACATATTTATTAAACGCCCGGTGATGGCATTCTCCATCTCCATTCTTATCCTTATCGTAGGATTTATTTCACTGGGCACCCTGCCGGTTGAGCAGTATCCCGATATTGCTCCCCCGACAGTACGAGTATCAGCCTCCTATACGGGTGCCAGTGCCGATGCCGTGATGAAAAGCGTCATCCAACCGTTGGAAGAAGCCATCAACGGTGTGGAAAACATGACCTACATGGAATCGACCGCCACCAACTCAGGCTCGGCCGATATCTCCATATATTTTAAACAAGGCACTGACCCCGACATGGCTGCCGTCAATGTGCAGAACCGCGTGAGCAAGGCGCAAGGCTTACTGCCGGCGGAAGTGACCCGTATCGGTGTGACTACCACAAAACGCCAAACAAGTTTCTTGCAAATTGGTGCCTTGTACAGCCCGAGCGGGCGCTACGACAAGACTTTTATTGCCAACTACCTCGACATCAACGTCGTGCCACAGATTAAACGTATCGAAGGAGTAGGAGACGTGATGGCCTTGGGTGACACATACAGTATGCGTATTTGGTTGAAACCGGATGTCATGGCTCAATATGGCTTAGTTCCATCCGATGTGACAGCCGTGTTGGGTGAACAGAACCTGGAAGCCCCTACCGGCTCGTTGGGTGAAAATTCCCAAAACACATTCCAGTTCACCATGAAATACAAAGGTCGTCTGAAAAGCATCGAAGAATTCCAAAACATAGTTGTACGCTCCATGCCCGATGGTAATGTATTGCGTCTTAAGGACGTAGCCCGTGTGGAATTGGGTACACAATCCTATGCTTTCGACAGTAATGTAGACGGCCATCCGAGTTGTACGTTCATGGTATTCCAAGTAGCCGGCTCTAACGCCACGGAAGTAAACGAAAACATCGCTAAACTGTTGGAAGACATCGAAAAAGACCTTCCCGAAGGTTTGGAATTCATGACGATGATGAGTTCTAACGACTTCCTTTTCGCTTCTATCCATGAAGTGGTAGAAACCTTGGTTGTGGCCATCATCCTTGTAATCCTCGTGGTTTACTTCTTCCTACAGGATTTCAAGAGTACGTTGATTCCCTCCATCTCCATTATCGTATCTCTCGTGGGTACGTTCGCAGCCATGCAAATGGCCGGATTCAGTATCAACATCCTGACCTTGTTTGCCTTGGTGTTGGTCATCGGTACGGTAGTGGACGACTCCATTGTGGTGGTCGAGGCTGTGCAAGCTAAATTTGACGTGGGCTACACGTCCCCCTATTTGGCCACCAAAGACGCCCTTGCCGACGTGACGATGGCCGTTATCACCTGTACCCTCGTGTTTATGGCCGTATTTATCCCTGTGACTTTCATGGGTGGGACCTCAGGTATCTTTTACACTCAGTTCGGTGTGACCATGGCTGTAGCCGTAGGTATTTCCTGTTTGAACGCCTTGACCCTGTGTCCTGCACTTTGCGCCATGTGGATGCGTCCCGCTAGCGGCAAAAAAGGGAAAATGAGCATCAATGGCATCGTGAAAGCTGCTTATAATGCCTCTTTCAATGCCATGATGGCTAAATATAAAAAGGGAGTCATGTTCTTCATCCACCAACGTTGGCTCTCGTGGAGCACGTTGGTAGTGTCTTGCGTGCTGTTGGTCTACTTCATGAAAACCACAAAGACAGCCTTGGTTCCGCAAGAAGACCAGGGAACCATGATGGTAAACGTCAGCATGTCTCCGGGAAGCAGCTTGGCCACTACCAACAAAACCATGGAGAAGATTGAAAATATCATCAAGCAAATCCCAGAGATAGACCATTATTCAAAAATTTCCGGTTACGGTTTCATTGCCGGACAAGGAACGTCTTATGGTTCATTCATCATCCGTCTGAAAGATTGGAACGAACGTACAGGAGAAGGACAAGACGCTAATTCGGTCATGAACAAACTGAACTTCATGCTGCAAAGCATTAAGGAAGCCCAATCCTTTACTTTCCAACCGGGTATGATTCCGGGTTACGGTATGGGTAACAGTATAGAAATGCACTTGCAAGACCGCGTGGGTGGCGACCTCGATGCTTTCTACCAAAACACAATGAAGTTTATTGCAGCTGCCAACCAATGTCCGGAAGTGGCCATGGCTTACACGACTTTCAACCCGAAGTTCCCACAATATGAAGTCAATGTAGATGCAGCCAAATGTAAACGTGCAGGCATTTCCCCGTCCGAAGTATTGAGCGTATTGGGAGGTTATTGCGGTGGTATTTACGCATCCAACTTCAACTTGTTCTCTAAAGTATACCGTATCATGATCCAAGCCGACCCCAAATACCGCTTGGACGAGCAGTCGCTAAACAACATCTTTGTACGAATCAACGGCGAGATGGCCCCCATCAGCCAGTTCCTGAGCGTCAAGAAAATGATGGGGCCGGAAATCACAAACCGTTTCAACTTGTTTGATGCCATCACTTGTAACATCAACCCGGCACCGGGATACTCTTCCGGTGAAGCCATGAAAGCCATAGAAAAAGTGTTTGAAGAGACTATGCCAAACCGCTACCACTATGAATACGGTGGTATATCGCGTGAGGAAAAGCAAACCGCAGGCTCAAACGACACGGTATTCATCTATGTGCTCTGCGTCGTGCTCATCTTCTTGATTCTGTCATGTCTTTATGAAAGCTTCTTGGTTCCTTTGGCCGTTATCCTTTCCGTGCCGTGCGGTTTGATGGGCTCGTTCCTCTTTGCATGGCTCTTCGGCTTGGAAAACAACATCTACCTGCAAACAGGTGTGATCATGTTGATTGGACTTTTGGCTAAGACCGCCATCCTTATCACGGAATTTGCATCGGAACGCCGCCGCCAAGGCATGGGTATCGTAGAAGCCGCTTACGCTGCGGCACAAGAACGCCTCCGCCCGATTTTGATGACGGTATTGACCATGATATTCGGTATGTTGCCCCTGATGTTCGCTTCGGGTGCCGGAGCCAACGGTAACAGTTCTCTGGGTACGGGTGTTGTCGGCGGTATGTTGATTGGTACGCTCGCGTTGCTTTTCATCACCCCGGTATTCTTCATCGTATTCCAGTATTTGCAGGAAAAGGTTCGTCCGCCTATGCATAAGGAAGGTAACATCCAAATCATGGCAGAACGCCAAAAGAGTTTGGAAGAACGTAGTGCATTTAATAGCGAAAAAGATAAAAAATGAAAAAGATAATTATGACCATGACCACAGCTGCTCTGTTGAGCAGTTGCGGTCTATACAAGAGCTACGAACGCCCGGCCGACATCCAGACGGACGGCTTGTACCGCAGCGACAACACTCAAAGCGGCGACTCATTGGGCTTAGCCTCATTCGCATGGAGAGAAATCTTCACGGATCCCCAACTGCAGACCCTGATTGAAAGAGGGTTGGCACAAAACACGAACTTACGTAGCGCCCAACTGCAAATCGAACAGTCCGAAGCCTCGCTGAAGGCTGCCAAATGGGCTTATATCCCTAGCCTCGCTTTCGCTCCGCAAGGGTCATTGGCCGGTGTGGATTGGGGAAAAGCCACACAGACATACACGATTCCTGTGTCGGCTTCTTGGCAAATAGACATCTTCGGAAGCCTGCACAATGCCAAAAAGCGTGCAAAAGCCCAACTTGAAAACAGCCATGCCTACAAGCAGGCCGTACAGTCGCAACTGATTGCGGCAATCGCCAACTATTACTACTCGTTGGCCATGCTGAAAGACCAGTTGGCCATCAGCCAGGAAACGGAAAAGCTGTGGAAGGAGAACGTCGAAACCACCCGCGCTTTGATGAATGCCGGCCAAAGCAACATGGCAGCCGTGTCGCAAACGGAAGCCAACTACTACAGCATCTGCACCCAAATCACAGACTTAAAACAACAAATCAGCGATTTGGAAGATGAATTTTCTGCCCTGTTAGGCGAGGCTCCGCAAAAATATGCCATCGGCTCCATGGACAACTGGAAAGTCCCGACCCGCATGTCTGCCGGTATCCCGGCTGCCGCATTGGCCAACCGTCCGGATGTGAAACTGGCCGAAACCCAGTTGGCCGTAGCCTACTACGCCACCAATGAGTCGCGTGCGGCTTTCTATCCTGGTTTGAACCTGAGCGGCGCAATCGGTTGGACGAACGACCTCGGTACCATACCGGTCAATCCGGGCAAATGGATATGGAATGCCATGGCTTCGTTGACACAACCTATTTTCCAGAACGGAAAGTTGCGTGCGCAATATAAAATCTCAAAAGCACAGCAGGAACAAGCCAAACTCTCATTCCAACAGACCTTATTAGATGCGGGAACTGAAGTGAACGCAGCTCTTACCAAAATACAGGCTACCGGAGAGAAAGACGGTTTGTACACCAAACAAATAGCCTCTTTGGAAACGGCCGTAAAAAGCACGCAGGCGTTAATGATGAACTCATCGACCAACTACCTGCAGGTGTTGACTGCCCAACAGACCTTGCTGACGGCCCAGATGTCGCAAATCAGCAACAAGTTCAGCCAGATACAGGCAGCCATCGAATTGTATCAGGCTTTGGGCGGAGGTTACGACGAATAAAGCAACTACCTCTTTTTATAAATCAAGCGAAGACGGCTTCCGGCCAATGAATCCGGAAGCCGTCTTCGTTTCTACATGCATCCCACCCCATCCAAGACATACGGCAGAATCCATATCTCCGATCCGACACAACTAACGCACAAAAAATCCCGATAGCCACTCGCTACCGGGATTCACCATATGCATTCCGACGCTCCTATCAGAAAGGCAGGTCATCCTTGGAATCTCCTGCCGAGAAATCGACAGGTGCCGCATCCGGAACCGGCGGAAAAGGAACCTGTCCAACGGGAGCGTCTGCCGCAGTTGCCGCACGCTCTACCTTCCATGCACGGATACTGTTGTACCAACGCCCTTGATACTCTCGCGCATCAATATCAAACGATACGGTAAGCTGGTCGCCAATCTTAATGGCAAACTGCGCTATCTTGTCTGCTCCGAAAACGTCAAAACACATCTTTCTGGGATATTGTTCTTGGGTTTCCAACACATACTCCTGCACTTTCCACTCCGAACCGGTACGTTGGGAAACACCGCCCCGCTCAGGCAACACGGCAATAATTTTTCCTGTAATTTCCATATTTCTACATTAACTGTTTAGTGATGCGAAATTACAACTTATTTTCTACTTTCTCGAATTTTAATTTATTTTTTTTGTTCCGTTCTACTTAAATCCGTAAATTTGCTGAATATAATTCTAAAAATACCACATCATGAAATTTATCGTATCAAGTTCTGCCCTTTTCAACCGTTTGCAGACTATTGGACGTGTCATAAATTCAAAGAATACGCTCCCCATCTTGGATTGCTTCTTATTTGAAATCCAAGATAATATACTCACCATTACGGCATCAGACAGCGAAACGACGCTGATTACCAGTTTGGAACTCGTGGAAAGCGATGCCAATACCCGTTTCTGCATCAACGCCAAAACCATCCAGGACTCCATGAAAGAAATTGCGGAACAACCCCTTTCTTTCGACATCAACCCAGACAACATGGAAATCACGGCCAACTACCAGAACGGACGTTTCAATATCGTGGGACAAAGTGCCGACGAATATCCGGAAATGAATCTCCCGCAGGAAGATATGAAGGGCCTCGTCATACCGGCCGAAACGATGCTCAACGGCATAAACCGTTGCCTGTTTGCCACAGCCGATGACGAATTGCGCCCGGTGATGAACGGGGTATATTTCGACATCCAGGCAGACAACCTGACATTTGTCTCTACCGACGGTCACAAATTGGTGCGCAACAGAAACTACACCATCAAAGGCGACCAACCCGCCGCCTTCATCCTTCCCAAGAAACCGGCTACGATTCTGAAGAACCTCCTCCCGAAAGAGTCGGACGATGTCACGTTAAGGTTCAATGAGCGTAATGCTTACATTACCATGGAATCTTCCCGGATCATCTGCCGCCTTATCGAAGGACGTTATCCGAACTATAACTCCGTCATTCCGCAAAACAACCCCTATCGGGTCACAGTGGACCGCCTTACTCTGTTGAGCGCACTGAAACGCGTATTGATATTCTCCAACCAGAGCAGTGCTTTGATCAAGTTGCATTTGGAAAGTAACCAGTTGGTAGTTTCCGGACAAGACATCGACTACTCCACCTCAGCCGAGGAACGCGTGCCCTGCGAATACGGAGATTCTCCGATGAATATCGGTTTCAAGGGCACGTTCCTCATCGACATACTGAACAATATGGGGGGAGAAAACGTCATCATCGAACTGGCCGACCCGAGCCGGGCGGGAGTCATCGTGCCGGCTGAACAGGAAGAAAATGAAGATCTGTTGATGCTGCTGATGCCTATGATGCTGAACGACTAAAAGAATAAAAATGAAATTAAATCTGAACAACCCCGTCGTTTTCTTCGACTTGGAAACGACGGGCATCAATATCACAAACGACCGTATCGTAGAATTGTGCTACATCAAAGTATACCCTAATGGCAATGAAGAATCCAAAAGCATGCGAATTAATCCGGAGATGCACATTCCGGAAAGTTCTTCGGCCATACACGGTATCTATGATGAAGACGTGGCAGATTGCCCCACCTTCAAACAGGTAGCCAAAGACTTGGCCAACACCATCAAAGGTTGCGATTTCGCCGGGTTCAATTCCAACCGTTTCGACGTACCGATGTTGGTCGAAGAATTTCTTCGGGCGGGCATAGACATAGACATCCGCAAGCGTAAGTTCATCGACGTACAAAACATTTACCATAAGCTCGAACGCCGGACGTTGAGCGCCGCATACAAATTCTATTGCGGAAAGGATTTGGAAAACGCCCATTCTGCGTTGGCCGACACACGAGCAACATACGAAGTCCTGATGGCACAACTGGACCATTATCCTGAAGACTTGAAAAATGACGTGGCATTCCTGTCCGACTTTTCCAAGATGACGGATAATGTGGATTTTGCCGGACGAATGGTTTATGACGAGAATCATGATATCGTGTTCAACTTCGGCAAATACAAAGGAAAAAAAGTCGCCGACGTATTACGTACGGATCCCGGATATTACAGTTGGATTCTGCAAGGTGACTTCGCACGTAACACCAAGCAGATCTTAACCCAGATTCGTCTGGACATGAACAAGGCATAAACCGGCATGGAAACATTAAGAGGTAAGAAAATCGTATTGGGAATCACGGGAAGCATCGCGGCCTACAAAGCCTGCTACCTCATCCGGGGATTGATTAAAAGAGGAGCCGAAGTACAAGTGGTTATCACTCCGGCAGGCAAGGAATTCATCACGCCCGTCACCCTCTCCGCACTGACTAGCAAACCCGTGGTCAGCGAATTCTTTTCCGGACGCGACGGGAGTTGGCACAGCCATGTAGCACTCGGGCTTTGGGCCGATGCCATGGTGATTGCACCGGCTACGGCCTCGTCTATCGGCAAGATGGCTCACGGCATAGCCGACAATATGCTCATCACGACCTACTTGTCCATGAAAGCTCCCGTTTTCGTGGCTCCGGCAATGGATTTGGACATGTTCGCCCATCCTTCCACGCAGCAGAGCCTCGAACGCCTCCGTAGTTACGGCAACCACATCATTGAGCCTGCCTGCGGGGAATTGGCCAGCCACTTGGAAGGCAAAGGACGCATGGAGGAACCTGAAAATATTATCAAGGTCCTGGAAGGCTACTTTTCTGACAGACAAGACTTGCAGGGGAAAAGAATCCTGATTACAGCAGGCCCCACGTATGAAAAAATAGACCCCGTAAGGTTTATCGGCAACTATTCATCGGGCAAGATGGGAATCGCCTTAGCCGAGGCTTGTGCCCGACGCGGCGCAGAAGTCACGTTGGTTTGCGGCCCGACACCCCTCGGCACCACGCAGGCGGGCATCCGGCGAATCGACGTAGAGTCGGCCGAAGACATGTTCCGCGAAGCCACGGCGCACTTCCCGGAATCGGATGCAGCTATCTTATGTGCAGCCGTGGCCGACTTCACGCCTGCACAAACTTCCGACCGCAAAATCAAACGTGAGTCAGAAGACCTCGTCCTGCATCTGAAGCCGACACGCGACATAGCCCAAGCGCTCGGCCAGATGAAACGTAAAGAGCAGAGACTCATAGGCTTTGCCCTCGAAACCCATGACGAGACGGCACACGCGCACGAAAAACTGGAACGGAAGAACCTTGACTTCATCGTGCTCAATTCGTTGAATGACCCAGGAGCGGGCTTCCGTCATGACACGAATAAAATAACCATCATCAGCCGGACTGATTCCGTGGTCTATCCTCTGAAAAGCAAAAAAGAAGTGGCGGCCGACATTGTCGACCGGCTCGTGTCCTCTTTCTAACTTCGGATGAATATGCATGACGTACGCAGACACATAGCCTCCAGTCTTAAAATCATGGCCCTGACGGCATGTTTCCACATTGCAGCCCCTACTGCGGCACAGGAACTCAATGCCAAAGTGACCATCAACCGTTCCCAAATCTCCAACACGACGGAAGCCGTATTCGAGGCGTTGCAGAACTCCCTGACGGCTTTCATCAACGAAAGGCAATGGACCGGGATGACATACGAAGAAAAAGAACGTATCAACTGCACTTTCAGCATCACGCTGAAAACTTACAGTGAAACAGACAATTCATTCACGGGTTCGATACAGGTGCAGAGTACACGTCCGGTGTACGACTCCAACTATTCGACGACGGTGTTTAATTTTCAGGATGAGAATTTCAACTTTACTTTTCAACAGTTCGACCAATTGGAATTCCGGCCGGAACAAGTGGACAACAACCTTACGGCTGTCATCGCCTACTACGCCTACCTCATCATCGGATTGGACATGGATACGATGGCTCCGCTCGGCGGTTCCGACATCCTGCAAATGGCCATGGACGTAGCCAACAATTCGCAAAACTTGGGCTATGCCGGATGGAAAGCTTTTGAAAACGACCGCAACCGCTTTGCCATTATCAATGACTATCTGGACGGAGCCATGGAACCGCTCCGGCAACTGGAATACAAATACCACCGCCTGGGGTTGGACCGCATGACGGAAAATACCGATACGGCACGCATGGCCATCACGGAATCCATGGAAATGCTCAAACAAGCCCGCGACCAAAAAAGCATGAGCGCGCTCCCCGTCATATTCACCGACATCAAACGGGATGAGTTGGTCAGCATCTACAGCGGAAAGGGCACTGCGGAAGAACGTGAGAAAGTATATAATATCGTGTTCGCCATCAACGCTTCACAAAGCAATTATTGGGAAAAACTCAGAAAATAAGGATATGCTGAAATCTTTATTCATTCAGAATTACGCATTAATAGACACATTAGACATCCGGTTCGAGCCGGGATTTTCCGTCATTACCGGGGAAACCGGTGCCGGAAAGTCCATTATCCTCGGTGCCATCGGCCTGCTGCTCGGTCAGCGCGCAGACAGTAAATCCATTAAAAACGGCATGTCGAAATGTATCATCGAAGCCGTTTTCGACCTGAGTGCCTACGGCATGCAGGGGTTCTTCGAACGCAATGATTTGGAGTTCGACGGAAAAGAATGTATCGTCCGCCGTGAAATCACGGCATCCGGCAAGAGCCGGGCGTTCATCAACGATACACCCGCTCCCGTGAGCCAACTCAAGGAATTGGGAGAAATGCTCATCGACGTGCATTCCCAACATCAAAACTTGTTGCTGAACAAAGAGAACTTCCAACTGAATGTCATCGACATCCTGGCCGGAGACAAAGATGAACTGCAACAATACAAAAGACTGTACACGGCTTACAAGCAGACGGAAAAGTCGTTGCAGCAGGCTCGGCAAGCCGCAGAACAAGCCCGTACGGAAAAAGACTATATCACATTCCAACTGGAACAATTAGAGAACGCCGCATTGAAAACCGGAGAACAAGAGGAACTGGAACAAGAGGCCGAAACGTTGGCACATGCTGAAGAAATCAAACAAGCCTTATATCAAGCGGAAAACCTTTTGGACAATGAACAAAACGGTATCGTCAACGTTTTGAAGGAAACGACCCATCTTTTGGATAATATAGGAAAAGTTTATCCCGATGGCAATGAATTGGCATCACGCATGGAGTCCTGTTACATCGAACTGAAAGACCTTGCCGGCGAGATTGCCGGACGCACGGAACAGGTCGAGTTCAATCCGGAACGTCTGGAATACGTCAACGAACGGCTCAACACCATCTATGACTTGCAACAGAAACATCGTGTGGACACGTTGGACGACCTTCTGCGAATAGAGGAGGAATACCGCGAAAAGCTCAACGCCATTACACATAGCGACGAACATATACAGGCCTTGCAACAACAATGCGACCAAGCCCTTGAGGCGATGAAGAAACAAGCAGGCAGACTGACCTCGCTACGGCAAAAGGCAGCTTTGGTCGTGGAAAGGCAGATGAAAGAAAAACTCATCCCGTTGGGCATCCCGAACGTCCAATTCAAAGTGGAACTCACTTCCAAAGAAGTACCGGACGAGACAGGAACCGACAAAATAAACTTCCTTTTCAGTGCCAACAAAAACGGCCAGTTGCAACCTATCTCCCAAGTGGCATCGGGGGGTGAAATCGCACGCGTCATGCTTTCGCTGAAAGCCATGATTTCCGGGGCGGTCAAACTGCCTACCATCATTTTCGACGAAATAGATACCGGCGTCTCCGGCAGCATCGCCGAGAAGATGGCACATATCATGCAGGAAATGGGGGCACTCAACCGGCAAGTCATCAGCATCACCCATCTGCCCCAAATCGCGGCTCTCGGCAGCACGCATTACAAAGTTTACAAGGAAGACCACGCGGAAGGTACCAGCAGCCATATCGTCCAACTGGACGAAAAAGGACGCGTGGAAGAAATCGCCCACATGTTGAGCGGTACCACACTGACCGATGCGGCCATCAATAACGCTAAAGAATTGCTTAACCAATCCTATAGAAAATGAAAAAGATCATATTTATATTGACCTGCCTGTCTACCTTGGGTAGCCATCTGGTTGCCCAAAATCCCAAATGGTTCAAAAAGGCGGCAAAAGCACAAATCAGCATCGTGACCATGAATGAAAAAGGAGACATGCTGCAATCCGGCAGCGGCTTTTTCATCGGCAAGGATGGAACTGCCTTAGCCGATTACCAACTGTTCAAACAAGCCAGTAAGGCCAAAGTCGTCAGTGGAGAAGGAAAGGAATACGAGGTGGAAGCCATCATCGGGGCTAGCTCATTATACGATTTGGTGAAATTCCGGGTAAAAACCGACAAGGATACTCCGGCACTGACCATTTCAGACCGTATGGGCGTGAAACATGAACACGTCTACGTCCTTCCCTACCCGACAAAAGAAAACAAAATGTGTGTGAACGACACTTTGCACGACATTCAGAAATTCAACGAGAAATACGGTTATTACACCTTAGGCCGGCCATTGGACGAAAAGTACTTGAACAGTCCGGTCATGGATGAAGAAGGCGAAGTTTTGGGAATGATACAAAGGAAAGCCGACGCCTCTGCCACAACTTCCTACGCTGTCAGTGTCGCATACGGTAACACTCTTTGCACCGATGGCATGTCTTCGGCCGACAACGACTTAAATGCCATCCGCATCCGTAAGGCATTACCGGCCGATGAGGCGGACATACGCACGTTCCTGTTCATGACGGCCTCCCGTTCGGACTCTGCCACCTATAGCCAATACCTGAACGATTATATACTGCAATTTCCTAAAAGCAGCGAGGCTTACACGCAACGGGCTGATTTCTACATGGCACACGGCAACTATGCAGCCGCCGAAGAAGACATGAAAAGTGCCCTTGAAGTAACGGAAAAAAAGGATGAAACCTACTATGCGTTCAGCAAACTGCTTTACGAATTGAACCTGAAACCAGGCTATCAGGTTTATAAGGACTGGAATTTAAACCATTCGCTCACTCTTGCAGAAGAAGCTTATAAGGCCAATCCTTTACCCCTTTATATCCTTCAGGAAGGTAACACACTCTACGCTTTGAAAGAATATGAGAAAGCCTGCGAAAAATACCTTTCCTTACGGGAAACAAACATGCGTTCGGCCCAAATCTTTCTCTATGCCGCACAGTGCAAAAGAATGGCAAAAACAGACACGCTGCAAATACTGGCCCTTCAAGACAGTGCTGTGGCTTGCTTCAAGAAGCCTTATCCCAAAGATGCCGCTCCGTCCCTATTGGAACGCTCTAATACCTTGCTTGAATTGGGACGTTACCGTGAAGCCATTGCCGACCTGAATGAATATGAGCACTTAATGAGTAATGAGCTGACAGCTTATTTCTATTATAGACGCGAACAGGCGGAAATGCAGTGCCGCATGTTCCAACAAGCAGTAGATGACATCGACCGGGCCATCCGCATGGAACCCAAGGAACCGCTCTACCATGCAGAACGCGCAGTTGTCTACTACAGGCTCGGGGAATTCGAGGAAGCACTCAAGTCGGCTCAAAAGAGTGCAGAACTAAATCCCAAGTTCGGAGACGCCTATCGTTTAGCGGGAATTTGCCAACTCAGATTAAACCAACGTGAAAAAGGCCTGTCCAATTTGAAAAAAGCAATCGAATTGGGCGACGAATCCGCACAAGCCATTTTAGCCGAAGAAACCCAACCATAAACTTATCCTTCTTTCCTCCTACCCATATAAGGCCATGTTTTTGACGAAGCATGGCCTTATACTTTTTAAGTATAGTTCACACCATACTTAATCCGAAAACGGTTAAAAACATCCGGAAAGTTTTCCAAATAGTCAAAAATATACATTCGGTGTGAGATACAAATAAGCTATCTCATCTTTACTATCATGGTGTTCCAATTCAAACTGTATTTTATCTTCGCACGCCAACCAACCAATGACACTGCCCAATTCCGCATCATCGAATCCCATCATTTGCTTTATCTCGGAATATTCCCACCTGCGTTGCTCGTTACTGTTTAGCAAATGCAATACCTTGAGGGCGTTTTCTCCAATAATATGTTTATCCATACTCTTAATTTATTTGACGATTTAAACTTACATACAAATATAACAAATCGTTGACAAATTATTTACCCCCCCCATTTATTAACCTACATTAACATGTTATGCTAAAATATTCAGAAAAGGCACCCTACATCATGCTTTTAAAATCAGCTAAGCCCAAAATATAGAAAACAACCATGCCCCTGTCTCAATCTGACGATTTTATTCGGTTATTCCAACGATATTCCGTAACTTTGCAAGGTTTTTCACAAACACCGCAAACAGGATGAAAATCAGGATTATTATTTGTTTTATCTTTTCTATCTTAGGATTGTTGGCACTCGTTGCGTACTTTTTCCCGGAGGATGGCATTGCCGTAGGCAGTGTGCGGATGCAGTTTCCCTCCCTGGCAGAAGTCCTTCAAACGGAAGAGGAAAAGGAAACACTCCCGACCGACACTGTAGCAACCGATACACTCAGCACAGAAGAACTGCTGCAAATGCGCATGGACGCACTCAAAGCGGAAAAAGAAAGCGAGTTCATGACCTATTGCGAGACGAATGCCGCACGTATTTATATGCCGGGAGACAATATCGATTATTTGGACCCGTTTTTCGACGCACTCGAAGCTGCACGCGAACGCCCCGTCCGCATCATGCACTACGGTGATTCGCAGTTGGAAGGCGACCGCATCTCATCCGTCTTGCGCGAAGCGTTCCAAGAACGGTTTGGTGGAAGCGGCGTGGGATTGGCACCGGCCGTACAAACCGTCCCGACCTACACGTTGTCACAATCCGTATCGCCGGAAGGGCTATCCCGACACATCGTCTATGGGCCCAAGGATATGCGGCTCGAAAGCAAGGCATACGGTGTCATGGGACAAACGGCCACACTTGACAGGCCGGCCACATTCCGGTTTTCCACGCGCGACCGCCAGCATTTTCCGCACGCTTCCCGTTTCAGCCAAATCACACTCCTGACCAGTGCGCCGGTAGAAGCGGCGGTAGTGGCCGGAACCGATACCCTCACCCTGAACGAGACACGGCTCAACGACCAATTTTACTGCTACTCACGTAATTTCAACACTCCCCGCACTACGGTCAGCCTCACGGTCGACGGACAAGCGGACGTGTACGGAGTGATGCTCGACGGGCAAACTGGCGTTTCGCTCGACAACATCCCCATGCGCGGCTGTTCCGGTACGATATTCACTGGCATCCATTCATCTACGCTCTCCCCGTTCTTCGGACGCGAAAACGTCCGGCTCATCATCCTGCAATATGGTGGAAACTCCGTCCCTTACCTGAAAGGAAAAGAGGGCATCGCAGGCTACATGTCCGGGCTGAAACGACAAATCGAATACCTCCGGAAACTGGCACCCGACGCTTGTTTCCTCTTCATCGGCCCGTCGGACATGTCCACTTCGATTGACGGCGAAATGCAGACTTACCCCGTGCTGCCCCGTTTGGTGGAAGCCATGAAAGCCATGGCAGACAGCTGCGGCATAGCATATTGGGACCTTTATGCCGCCATGGGCGGACGCGGCTCCATGATGAAGTGGGTGGATGCCTATCTGGCCGGACCGGACTACGTGCATTTCACTCCCAAAGGTGCACGCCATGTAGGCAACATCCTCTATGAAACGCTCGAATTTTACCATAAGTTTTATCGTTTCCGCACAGGAAAAGACAAACTGAAACTCAGTGCAGACAGTACGGAACTGGTGGTAGATACCACACTGGCCCCGTCCCCGCAGGCAACCGGCACCGACACGGTTCCCCACGATTCACTGAACCCTTAATTTTATCTTCAATATTCCTCCGAAAGACATGAAGAAATACAGGATATTATCCGGACTTTTAGCAGTCTTTGCCCTGTTGGCAGGCTGCCGCGCCCATGAGAGGAAGGACTCCGTACGCCGGGAAGCCGCATTACGCCCTCTTCCCGATTACCCGTTCATCCGATACGAAGACAACACGTTGCAATTCCCATCCGGACGAGCCGACTTCGACACACTCTATCACAAAATGGATAGCTTGCTGTCCACCGGAAAAGGCAAAATAAACATCCTCCACATCGGGGGCAGCCACGTGCAGGCCGGATACCTGAGCCACCGGTTGCGGATGAATTTTTCCACCTTAGGCGATTCGGTAATGACCGCCCGAGGCGTGATATTCCCTTTCCGTATCCTGCGAACGAACGCCCCCCAAAACTACCGTATCGGTTTCACCGGAACATGGGAAAGTTGCCGGTGCACCAAACCCAACGGTACAGATACCCTCGGACTGACCGGAGCCGCAGTCAGCACTGGTGCCCCTTCCGCCAGCCTGACGCTCCGGCTCAATCCGAGCGGTACGTCCGTCTGGCATTTCACACGACTGCGCATACTGGGCTATGCCAACGACACAACGGCATATCCCTACGCCATACATCGCGGAGACACCTTGCTCCCACAGCATGACGCTGCCACGCACAGCTACCTGATACACTACCCCGAAGCCTGTGACACGGCACACATACGCATCCACACCGGAGAGGGAGGACGTTTCACGCTGACGGGCATCTTGCCGGAAAACGACCGGGACGGAATGACTTATCATGCCGTGGGCATTAACGGTGCAGACGTACCGGCCTGGCTGCGTTGCCACCACCTGCCCGGAGACCTGAAACTTATCCGGCCGGACCTTGCTGTTTTCGGCATCGGTATCAACGACGCCAATGTCCCTCCACAAAAATTCGATCCGGAACAGTTCAAAGCGCGTTATCGCGAACTTATCGCCCTGTTCAAATCTGCAAATCCGCATTGCGCCTTGCTTTTCGTGACCAACAACGACTGCCTGCTCAACCTCGGAAGAAGGCACGGCAAGCGCACCAATCCCAACACGGCACGCGTGGCCAAGGCATTCAAAGAACTGGCAGCCGAGACTGGCGGTGCCGTATGGGACCAATACCATATCATGGGCGGTTCGCGCTCTTCCGCCTTGTGGCGCGGCAAGAGGTTGATGCGCCCCGACCGTATACACTTCACCGCCGAAGGATACCACCTCATAGGCGATATGCTCTACAATGCAATCATAACCGACTATTTACAAGCTGATGGAAATTAAAGAAAACCTGCTCGTGCTGTGGCATTACATAGAAAGTGTGTTCTCGTTCGACCCGAACAGTCCGCTGTTGTTCACGCAATTCCAATTTTGGGCCTTTTTTGCCATTGTCTTCGCCGTTTTTGCGCTTTTCCGCAACAAGCGGCTGCTGCGTAACACTTACCTGTTCTTCGTCAGCGTTTTGTTCTACTACAAAACGAGCGGGCTGTTTTTCGGCCTGCTCCTGTTCGTGACGTGCAGCGACTTCATCATCGCCCAACTCATATACCGCGTGCAGAGGCGTTGGCAAAAGCGGGCCTTTCTCATCCTGAGTGTCGCCATCGACCTGTCCATCTTGTGCTACTTCAAGTATGCTTACTTCTTCGCGGACTTGGTGAACACCGTATGCGGCACCTCCTTCCAAGTGACCAACCTGTTGGCTGCCGAGGGCAACCGGTTGCTTGGCCAACCGTTCTTCAGCGTAGACCGCATCATCCTGCCTGTGGGAATCTCCTTCTACACTTTCCAAATCATCAGCTATACGGCCGACGTGTACCGTGGGTTGGTAAAACCGGTACGCAACCTGTTCGATTTCGGTTTTTACGTCGCGTTCTTCCCCCAATTAGTGGCCGGCCCTATCGTGAAAGCCAGCGACTTCATCCCGCAGCTCTACCGCAAGTACTGCCTGAGCCGCCTGCAATTCGGCATGGCCGTGTTCTGGATACTCAACGGCCTGCTCAAGAAAATCATCCTGAGCGACTACCTCGCGGTGAACTTCATCGACCGTGTGTTCGACAACCCCATGCTTTTCTCCGGTTTCGAGAATCTCATGGCCCTCTTTGCCTACAGCCTGCAAGTGTATGCCGATTTTTCGGGCTATACGGACATTGCCATCGGCCTCTCGCTGCTCATGGGATTCTATCTGCCACGTAATTTCAACTCACCGTATAAGGCACCGAATTGCAGCAATTTCTGGAAACGTTGGCACATCTCGTTGTCGCGTTGGTTGCAGAACTACCTGTACATTCCCTTAGGCGGAAACCGCAACGCCACCTTCGGCACGTATTTCTGGATTCTGACCATCACGTTCGTAGCCCTTGTCCTCTCGGGGAATCTTTACGTAGCTGCCGCCGTACTGGTATTGGCAGCCATCGTGGTGACTGTGGGCCTGCGCTGTCCGGACCGCCGCAAAAAGATATGGGCCAACCTGAACTCGATGATCACCATGCTGCTCGGCGGATTATGGCATGGCGCGAGCTGCAACTTCATGATTTGGGGCGGACTAAACGGAGTAGGCATGATTGTCTACAAGTTCTGGAGGGACTTCCGGCCGGTAGTCCGCACGCTCTGGTCGTTGCTCATCTTGTCCGTAACGGGAGCCTTATATGTCTTTGCCCCTGCGCCTATATGGAACCTGCTGCTCGTCTTCATGCTGTTCATCACAGCCAGTGCGATTATCAAATGGTTGTATTCACTGAGCGGCTTGCGATGGCGCTTTGCATGGTTGGGGCACGCATGGGCCGTGGGTGTCACCTTCGTATTCATCACCTTCACGCGCCTGTTCTTCCGTTCGGGTTCCAATCTCGACCCGGCCATTGCCAACGAGACGGCATGGCGCATCGCCACGGAAATGGTAAACCAAATGGGGACGGCATGGAACGCCAATGTGGGCGACATCATCCTGGCCTACGACAAGGTGTTTGCCCTCTTCGCCTTAGGCATGGTCATACATTGGTTGCCCGACAACTGGAAACGCCGTTATCGCATTTGGTTTGCACGCATGCCGTTGCCGTTGATGGCTGTTGCCGTCGTGTTGGCCGTTTTCATCGTCTACCAATTCGTCACAGCAGAAATGCAACCGTTCATCTATTTCCAATTTTAAGAAGAGCGACATCAGCTTCTCCCATCCGTCCGATGCCGTACACAGTTGTGGCCGTACCACTATGCGATACTGTCAAAATGACAATCTAATCCCGGCAAGAATCTTCCATTTGCACCCCGAAACGGAACCATTCGGAAATATACGATTCTCGCCACATGGGGAAAAAACGGTTTGTCACCCATTTAGGGCCTGTTCTTTCAAAAAGCCAAACGGGAAGCCACGGCTTGCGCTTGCGCTTCAACGCGGAGCAAGCCACTCCCCTATTTATATAACGAGTTGACAGTAGAATCCCGTAAGGCAAAGGTAAGAAAATAGAGAAAAAAGAGGCCATATCAGCATCTCTTTTCCACGCTTTCAGGTCTGTTTTCGGCCGACATGAGGAATCCTTTCACATAACATGCGGACAAAAAAAGTGTTTTTTCAGTCGAACGATTTTTCGTTTGACTGAGATTGATGCCCCATTTTACTGAACAAACATGAAAATCAAGCCTGATTTGTAAAAAAATGTATTCAAAACTTCCCTTTGAGCCGCCTAAACGGAGGGGAAAAGAAGATTTGCTTGCCTCATCAAATCCTGTTTTCCTGTCATTTTGAAAGCGGAATACCGGATTTCGCAAACAAAATATCTACGTAGAAATCCAATCGGAACCCCTTCCGGTTGGATACAAAAATTTGCGGCAAACCCATCGTATGCCAATGGAATCTGCCGCAAACCACTATGAAAAAGAATATATCCTTTACCTTACTATCCGCCGAAGTTATCGTACATGATAGATTCCGGATCTACACCGAGACCGTCGAGCATGCCGACCACAGCCTTCGACATCGGGCCGGGACCGCACATGTAATATTCGATATCCTCAGGCGCATCGTGGTCTTTCAGATAAGTCTCATACATCACGTTATGCACAAAGCCCGGAGTGTACTTCACGCCTGCTGCGTCTGCGGCAGGATCCGGACGGTCCAAAGCCAAATGGAAATGGAAATTCGGGAAATCCTTTTCCAATCCTAAGAAATCCTCCAGATAGAACACTTCGTTCAATGCGCGCGCACCATAGAAATAGTGCATCTCGCGGTCGGTCGTATGCAACGTCTTTGTCATGTGCATGATTTGCGCACGCAACGGAGCCATGCCGGCACCACCACCGACCCAAATCATTTCTTTCTTGCTGTCGAAATGCGGATGGAAGTCACCGTAAGGACCACTCATAATCACCTTGTCACCCGGTTTCAGCGTGAAGATGTAAGATGAAGCGATACCCGGGTTCACATCCATGAAACCGCTGCGGTCAGCCTTGAAAGGAGGTGTGGCGATACGTACAGTCAACATGAACACGTCGCCTTCTGCCGGATAGTTGGCCATAGAGTAGGCACGCACGGTCGGTTCCGGATTGACGCACTTCAACGGGAAGAGACCGAACTTCTGCCATGCCGGCAGGTACTCATCACCGATGAGGCTCTTGTCGATATCCTTATCGTAATCCATCGTAAATGCAGGTATCTTGATTTGGGCGTATGAACCGGGGATAAAGTCCATGTGCGCTCCTGCCGGAAGCTGCACCTTGAACTCTTTAATGAAGGTAGCCACATTCTTGTTGCTGATCACCGTACATTCGTACTCCTTCACACCCATTACAGACTCGGGCACCTTAATCTTCAAATCGCCTTTCACCTTGCACTGGCAACCCAAGCGCCAATGGTCTTTGATTTGCTTGCGGGTAAACTGTCCCTTTTCAGAGTCCAGTATTTCACCGCCCCCTTCTACCACCTGGCATTTGCACTGCCCGCAAGAACCTTTACCACCGCAAGCCGAAGACAGGTAAATCCCTTCGGAAGCTAAGGTAGAAAGCAAGCTTCCTCCCTGCGCTACGGAGATAGTCTTGTCGCCATTGATAGTAAGGTTCACGTTTCCGCTCGGAGACAGATATTTCTTAGCCACCAACAAAATAATCACCAACAGGAGTATTGTAACGAGGAATACGCCAATGCTCGCTAAAATAAAATTCATATCCATTGTTCTATTCCTTTCCTTTTAAATACTTAAACCTGAGAAACACATAAAGGCCATGGCCATCAGCCCCACCGTGATGAAGGTGATACCCAATCCCTGCAAGGGCTTGGGCACGTCAGTATAAGCCATCTTCTCGCGGATGGCGGCCAAGGACACAATGGCCAACAGCCAACCGATACCTGAACCCAAAGCGTATGCCAAAGAATCCCATACGCTAGAGATAGCCTGCGTGCTCGTGGCCGGATCCATGGAGATTCTCTGCTGCATGAACAGTGAGGCACCCATGATGGCGCAGTTCACGGCAATCAAAGGGAGGAATATACCCAACGCGGCATAAAGCGAAGGAGAAAAACGTTCCACCACCATCTCTACCAACTGCACGATACCGGCAATCACGGCTATGAAAAGGATAAACGCCAAATAAGTCAAATCCATGCCGAGGACGCCGTCTTCAGCCAATACTTTGGTCTGCAACAGATAGTCCACCGGCACCGTCACACAAAGCACGAAGGTCACGGCAACGCCCAACCCCAATGCAGTCTTTACATTCTTAGATACGGCCAAGTAAGAACACATACCCAAGAAGAAAGCGAAAATCATGTTGTCCACAAAAATAGAACGGACAAACAAACTTAACATATGTTCCATATTCTTTTTTCTTTCTGTTTCTGGTTATGATTCCGATTACTTTTTCTCTTTCCTTTCATTGTAAGCCCGGTGAGCCCAAATGAAACATCCCAAAAGAATCAATGCCATGGCCGGCATGGTCATCATACCATTGTTCATATAGCCCATGTCGTAGAAGCTCTGTGGAATAATCTGAAAGCCCATCAGGGAACCGTTTCCGAAGAACTCACGGACGGCACCGACCAAAACCAACACGTATGCATAGCCCAAACCGTTACCGATACCGTCGAGGAAACTTTCCCACGGACCGTTCATCATGGCAAAAGCCTCCAAACGTCCCATCAGGATACAGTTAGTGATAATCAGGCCGACATACACGGACAACTGTACGCTCACATCATAAGCAAAAGCCTTCAGCACCATACTTACGATGGTTACCAATGCAGCCACGACGACCAACTGGACGATAATGCGGATACGGTTGGGAATCGTCTTACGTATCAAAGATATAATCAGATTGGAAAAAGCCGTAATCACTGTTACCGAAAGCCCCATGACAATGGCCGGCTCCATTTGCGAAGTGACAGCCAAGGCGGAACAGATACCGAGCACCTGAACCGCAATCGGGTTGTTGAGGTTAAGGGGAGACGAGAATACTTCTCCATTCTCTTTAGAAAATAACTTACTCATATCTTACCTCCTTTATTCATTAGTATTTAAAAAAGTCATATAACGTGAAATACAGTCATGAAGCATGTTGTTCACACCGTCCGAAGTCAAGGTAGCACCGGTGATGGCATCGCAACGGCTGTCATCAGAAAGTCCGTTCACGACTTTACCTTTCTTCACCACGCTGATAGCTACGGCGGACTTGTCGTCATTCATCAGCTTCTTGCCCTCGAACTGCTTCTGGAACTTATCGTATTCCGTAATAATGGCACCCAAACCGGCCGTTTCGCCCTTATGGGTAAAATATACGCCGTAAATGGTGTTCTTGTCGGCATTTAAAGCCACATATCCCCAAATCGCATCCCACAAACCTTTACCCGTCACGGGAATGACATATTTGGTTTCTCCGTTCACCTTACATACATACAACGGGAGGTTGCTGTCCGAGATGTTTTTGTCTTCTACGGCAAAACCGTCTGCATCTTTGGAGGTACCGTCTTTCACCACGTTGCCGTCCTTGTCGATGATTTCATCGGCCACTACGACTTCATCGTATGTTTTTTCCACTTCGGTTTTCTCCACATCACGAAGATTCAAAGCGGCCAGAATCTGACTTTTCTTGTCGATACGTACGTTAGCCATTGACTGCGGTTCCAAAGCCTTGGAAACGAAAGCCAACAAGAAAGCCACGATAACGACCACAACACATGAGTATATAATGGTATAAGTATTACCGTCGGTGTTCAGCCCTTTCTTCGCTGGTTTATCCGTTTCTCCGGCCTCCACGATTTCTTCGAACTCAGAAGCGGGAGCCTGACACACCGGGCATTTTTCAGGCGCAGCGTCACCCTCATGGACGTAACCGCACACTTTACATTTGAATTTCTTTGTTGCCATAGTTCCTTTATTATTTTTTAATTGCACGTTTAGCCCGCTTGTCGATATTACTCTGGATGACATAATAGTCGATCAGCGGAGCAAACAAGTTCATCAACAAGATGGCAAGCATCATACCTTCGGGATAACCCGGATTCAACACACGAATAATAACAGCCATGGCACCGATGAGGAAACCGTAAATGTATTTACCGGTCTCAGTGCGTGCCGAAGTCACGGGGTCGGTAGCCATGAACACGGCACCGAAACAGAAGCCGCCCAATACCAGATGCTGGTACCAAGGCATGGCTGCACCGGCATTTCCTTCCGGTCCCCATACATTGAAGACCCATGCCAGAAGCGCACCTCCGGCAAACACGCTGAACATCGTCTTCCAACTGGCAATACCTGTCCACAGAAGAATCACAGCACCGATAGCAATAGCTATCACGCTAGTCTCACCGATAGAACCGGGAATGAAACCGAAAACCTGGTCCCATGAAAAAGCGGGCACAGTCCCTACTGCCGCTTCTCCTAAAGGAGTGGCCATCGTAAACGTATCAGGCAGGTCGTTTCCCAAACCGCAAATGCTTTCCTTGGCCACCCAACAAGCATCGCCACTCATTGCCGTAGGATAGGCAAAGAACAAGAATGCACGGGTAATCAAAGCCACATTGAAAATGTTCATACCCGTACCTCCGAAAATTTCCTTGGCGAAAATGACGGCAAAAGCACAAGCTATCGCAATAATCCACAACGGACAATCAACCGGTACGATCATCGGAACCAAGATACCCGTTACCAAATAACCTTCCTGAATCTCCTCATGCTTCCATTGGGCCACGATGAACTCGATACCCAAACCCACCACGTAGGACACGATGATCTTAGGCAACACGGCCAACAGGCCGAAACCGAACATTTCCCAGAATGTCCCGTCCACTCCGGCGGCCGCATAGTTCTGATACCCAATGTTGTACATACCGAACAACAAAGCCGGTAACAACGCTATAACCACAAAAATCATGATACGCTTGCTGTCTATCGCATCATGTACGTTCACTCCCGACTTCGACGTGGTATTCGGCACGAAGAGAAAAGTCTCGAAACCGTCAAACACAGAACGAAATGCGTGAAGCTTGCCGCCCTCTTCAAAGTTCGGCTTTATCTTATCAAGATATTTTCTTAACGCGTTCATTATCTAAATCATTTAAACCTGTGATGAAATTAATTAAGCCATCTCCTTGCGAAGCATATCCAACCCTTCACGGACGATGCGTTGCACCTCCAGTTTGGAAGAATCCACGAACTCACACAAGGCAAAGTCCTCCGGGGCCACCTCATAGATGCCCAAAGCTTCCATGCGGTCTATGTCGCCGGTGATAATGGCTTTTACCAACTGTTCGGGGAAGATGTCCATCGGGAACACGCGGTCGTATTCGCCCGACATGATCATGTGGCGTTCGCCGCCTTTTACACGAGCATCAAGCGCATACTCTTTCTTGCCCATCAACCAACTCATGTAAGCGCGACTGGAAGAATAGTCGTTCAGTCGAGGCATAATCCAACCGAAAATTTCGTGTACGTCGTCTCCTTCCGGAATCACGTTCACCTCCGTCACGTGAGCACCCAAGAAGCCGTCTGCCGAAGTTTTCACACCGGTCATCACATTGCCGTTTATCACACGCAAGCTCTTGCCCGTCGCCACATTGCCTTCGATTAAAGTGCCCAGTTGCTGTCCTACCGTCATTTTGCAATAGGCCGGCTTCTTCACTTCCGAACCGGCAAATGCAATTACGCGGGTAAAGTCCAAACGTCCCGTATTCAGCAAGTGCCCGATGAAAATCACCTCTTCCGCACCGAGCGTCCAAACGACTTCACCTTTGTTTATAGGAGAAATGTGATTGATTTGCACGCCTACGTTTCCCGCCGGTGCCGGCCCGTCGAAAAAGTTTATTTCCACGTTCTTGGCTGCAGTCAACGCCGTAGCCGTCTGCTTCGAGCTTACGCCCAAGTAAGTTTTCGCCATTTTGGCCAAAGCATCGAGTCCTGCCTGGAAATCAGCCTCACGCCCCCGCAACACATATTCAAAATCGGCTGCAAGCGGCATGGAATTGAAGGCGGAAACAAAGATAGCCTTCGGAGTATCCGTCGGATTTGCCGTCACGTCGTAGGGACGTTGCTTAAAGAAAGCGAACAGACCCGATTCCAAAAGGAGAGCTTTCACTTCCTGAGCCGTCATCTGCCCCGCACTCTTCTTGCCGAAATCCACATACTGCAACTCTGCATCGGCTTCCACGCGAACGCTCAATACTTTGCGACGATCGCCGCGCTCCACCATGGTTACCCGTCCGCTCACGGGAGAGACAAACTTGATTTCAGGATGGTTCTTGTCCACAAACAAAGCATCCCCGACCTTCACCACGTCGTTCTCTTTGACTACTACCTTGGGCTTCATTCCCGTAAAGTCATCCGGCATCAATGCATAGACAGCCGGTTTCTTCACCTGAAAATCCTCCTTGGCAGCTTTGCCCTTGAGATTCACGTCAAGGCCCTTACGTAATTTAATTACATTTGCCATTATTATAGGATTAAATAAACTGGTTTTAATTAAAACGTCGCAAAATTACATTAAAAATATGACAAAGTGAAGGATTCTAAAAAGAAAATAGTAATTTTGTCGTATAAATAAGGGTCATATTAAAAGATTAAGAAAAATATTCAGAGTACTCGCAGGTATAGCCGTGGGCTTCTACCTGTTGTCGGTTGCGCTACTCCACGTTCCGGCCGTGCAAAGAGGTGTCACGTTGCTCATCTCTGGAGCCTTGAAAGATATTTTACACACAGAGCTTTCCATCAGCCGGGTGGATTTGGGATATTTCAACCGTATCATTCTCGATGACGTGGTCATTAAAGACCAAAAGAACAAGGATTTGCTAAAGGCAGCCCGCCTGTCGGCCAAAATAGAATGGGCTTCATTGCTACACGGCAAAATATCCATTTCAAATGTCCAGTTCTACGGATTCGACATCCACCTCTACCAACGTACACAGAAGGAAAAGCCGAACTTCCAGTTTCTCATAGACACTTTCGCGAAAAAAGACAGTCTGCCTTCCAACCCGAACCTCCGCATCAATTCCGTGCTTGTCCGGCGGGGCAAACTGTCGTGGCACCGTTATGACAAGCCTCCTACTCCCGGCCGTTTTAATCCGAACCACATCGTGTTGGACAAAATCAGTGCCACGCTTTCATTGAAAAGTTATACGGCAGATTCCTTGAACCTGAACGTCAAGAAATTTTCCTTTGAAGAACACTCCGGCCTACAGCTTAAACAACTGTCTTTCAAGATTACGGCCAACCGGGAAAAAGCACAGCTCGACCATTTTACCATCGAGCTGCCCCATTCCCGGTTAGCCCTCCGTCCGCTCACTATGGGCTACCGCCATATACAAGAAGGGAACGGAAAAGGACGGTATCAGGATTTCACGTTTCAAGGCAGCATCGAGCAGGGAACATTCTCTTTCGCCGACTTCATTCCCTTTTACCCCAAATCAACTCAAAACCATGTACTTGAAGAGCTTCCACCGTTAGCTGCCGAAGCGCGGTTCAGCGGAAACCTCAAACAAGTCCTGATAGACCAATTCGCACTTTACACTCCCGACCGGAGCATGGTGCTCGAAGCCCCATTGATCATCCGACACCTCGAAAATCCGGCCCAACGAACGATAAAAGCCGACATCCGGAACCTGCAAATCACCCCATCCGGTCTCAAGCAACTGTCTGAATGGACTTCAAACGACAAGATTTCCATTTCACCTTATTTACAGGCTATCGGTAGATTAGAAGTCACAGGCTCCCTGTCCTATCGTCCCCAATATCTCAAAAGCCATCTTAATTTACATACCGATTTAGGTACCCTGGCCTTGTCCGGCTCTTTCGCCAAAGGAAACGAAATCGAGGCGGAAGTGCATACTCCCGGATTCCAGCTCGGCAAGCTAGCAGGACGGGAAGAGCAATTCGGCGAGACGGCCTTCGACTTATCGGGCAAAGGACTTCTGCGCTCCGGTGCCTATCCTGCCCTTTTATTGCAAGGAACCATCGGCCGTTTTTCTTATAACCATTACGACTACCACGACATCACAGTCGACGTAGATTACCGAAAAGGAGGATTCGCCGGCAACGTAAGCATCAATGACCCTCACCTCGCTCTTACTACGAAAGGAGAGTTCAACTTACATTCATCCACGCCTTACATTAAGGCGGAAGCTTCTGTCCGACATTTCGCACCACATGCCCTCGCCCTAACATCCAAGTATGCCGGAACAGTGTTCCAAGGTAACCTGCAAGCTGATTTCCAAGGGCACAACATTGAAAACATGGAAGGACTTATCAGCCTGAACGATTTTTGCATGTCTACATCGGAAGAAAACTATACCCTCGGACCGATATGTTTTAAAGCCACCAATGAACCCGGCAAACGCAACCTCTCGCTGCACAGCGACTTCCTACATGCAGAAATGGAGGGAGATTTCAGGCTCGGCACGTTAATCGCCCACAGCCGGAAACTGCTCCATGCCTATATCCCGTCTTTCGTCAAAACACCCCAACTTAAAAAAGACACTCCGGACGAAGTAGCCTTGTACGTGCACATCGACCACACGGAACCTATTGAAAAGATTTTCGACATCCCTTTGCAAATCCCGAAAGCCGGACACATCAACGGTTATTTCAACAGCCGTACCGAGGAACTGGACTTCAATGCCTCCATCCCGGCGTTCAACTACAACGGGCAGCAATTGGACGACATACGGATTCTGGCCGGCCGTGTCAACGATTCCCTCACCTGCACTCTCGATTTCAAAAAGCAAATCGGCAAAGCTCCCGTAGATTTCAGGTTGTTGGCCCGCGCCGCCCATGACAATGTCTACACAGGACTGAATTGGACCAACCATGCCGAAAAAATCTATCAAGGTTCCATATCGGCAGACACCCGGTTTACCCGAAACGAAGAAAAAAAGATGCTGACTGACATCAAATTCCATCCCTCACAAATCATCGTCAACGACTCGGCTTGGAACGTACACGCATCCAGCGTACATGCCGCGCCGGGCTTAGTCAACATCAATGGATTCACCATCGAACAAAGTGACCGCCACCTGATTCTCAACGGTAACGTATCGGGCAACCCGGGCGATTCATTGACGGTTGACCTGAAAGACATCAATCTGGAATACATTTTCAACATCATCAATTTCCACGCCGTAGATTTTGCCGGACAAGCCACCGGACGGATCTACGCAACCAACTTGATGAAAAGCCCCGAAGTGGATGCCCATCTCCATGTCCGGAACTTCACTTTCAACCAAGCTTATTTGGGCGAAATGAACCTGCACGGCGGTTGGGAGAAGGAGAAAAATGCAATTTTCCTGCACGCACGCATGGCAGACCCGGCCCACAGAAGCATGACCAGTGTAGACGGAGACATCCGAATAGGCGCTGCCCCCAAGGGAGGCCTCGACCTGATGATTCGTACCGAAAACATAGACCTGGCTTTTCTGAACCACTACACAGACGGCATATTCACCGGCTTGCACGGACGAGCTTCGGGATGGACCCGCGTATTCGGCCCGTTCAAAGGTATCAATCTGGAAGGCGACATGCTAGTCAGCGAAGGAGGAATGAAAGTCAACGCAACCGAAGTGGACTACCGCCTCGTCAACGATTCCGTCATCCTGCGCCCGGACAACATTTATTTCCGTAATGCCATGGTTT
Source organism: Paraprevotella xylaniphila YIT 11841 (assembly GCF_000205165.1). Classification (GTDB taxonomy): domain Bacteria; phylum Bacteroidota; class Bacteroidia; order Bacteroidales; family Bacteroidaceae; genus Paraprevotella; species Paraprevotella xylaniphila. The sequence goes on from NZ_GL883824.1 coordinate 114,878, forward strand.
ACGACCGGCAAGGCTCTCCCGGCAAAGACGAACACTATGCCGTAGTCAACGGTGTGCTCCAACATTCCAACCTCTCCCACATGCGTTTCGATTTCGACATCGATGCTTATAACATTCTGGGTTATGACGTCAAGGATTTCGGGGACGAAGTGTTCTGCGGGACAGCATACGCCACCGGAAAAATCGGGTTCAACGGACAGCCGGGCAACCTGAACATCAACATCGATGCCCGCCCCGAAGAAAACACCATGTTCGTCTACAACCTGTCCTCTCCAACGACTTTGACAGACAACCAGTTTATCACCTACAAGACGCATGAGGACAGTATAGAAGGACATTCCCATTCCCCTGGTTTTCCCTCTCTCCCGGAACCGGAATCGGACATGCGCATCAATTTCCGCCTTAACCTGACACCGGAAGCTACCATGAAGATTCTTATGGACCCGAAGGCCGGTGACTACATCGCCCTGAACGGACACGGGAATATCCGTGCCAACTATTATAATAAAGGAGACTTTACGATGTATGGCACGTACACCATAGACCATGGCATTTATAAGCTCTCGTTGCAGGACGTCATCCGCAAGGACTTCATTTTCAACCCCGGCGGCACCATCGTATTCGGCGGTCCGCCCATTCAGGCCGACCTCAACCTGCAAGCCGTCTACACCGTACCCTCCGTATCGCTGAACGACCTGAGCGCACGCTCTACCTTCAGCCAGAACAACGTACGCGTGAACTGCCTGATGAACCTTGGCGGAAAGGCCCAGTCTCCTCAAATCAGTTTCGACTTCGACCTGCCCAACGTCAATGAAGACGAGAAACAGATGGTGCGCAGCCTCATCAGCACGGAAGAAGAAAAAAACATGCAGGTGATTTACCTCCTCGGCATCGGGCGTTTCTACACTTACGATTACAGCAACACGGAACAAAGCCAATCCTCCGTGGCCATGAAGTCATTGTTGTCCTCTACTCTGAGCGGGCAACTCAACCAAATGTTTTCCACGCTGCTCGGCAACAACAGCAACTGGAACATCGGGACAAACCTCAGCACAGGCGAAACGGGATGGAGCGACATGGACGTAGAAGGACTACTCTCCGGACGGCTGCTCAACAACCGCCTGCTCATCAACGGAAATTTCGGTTATCGGGACAACAGCACCAACCCGAACGGTAACTTCATCGGCGACTTCGACCTGCAGTGGCTGTTGACCCCGAGCGGAAACGTAAGCCTGAAGGCATACAGCAAAACCAACGACCGCTACTTCACCAAATCGTCGCTGACCACTCAAGGTGTCGGAATCGGACTGAAACGGGACTTCAACACGTGGCGGGACGTATTTCGGGTATTCATTCCCAAAAAGCGGAGGAAGAACCCGTAAATACCGTTCCTCTCTTTTTCACTCACAACATACTAAAAACAAAGCGTATGGGAAACAAAAAATTTATGCGCAAAGCCATTGAGCTTTCAGTAGAGAACGTAAAAAACGGCGGCGGCCCGTTCGGTGCCGTCATCGTAAAAGGAGATGAAATCGTCGCAACCGGAGTAAACCGGGTGACTGCCCACAACGATCCGACGGCCCATGCGGAAGTCAGCGCAATCCGCGAAGCTTGCCGCCGACTGGGCACCTTCGACCTTAGCGGTTGCGAAATATACACATCTTGCGAGCCTTGCCCGATGTGCCTCGGTGCTATATACTGGGCTCATCTCGACAAAATATACTACGGTAATAATAAGGACGATGCAGCCGATATCGGATTTGACGATTCCTTTATCTACGAAGAACTGGCTCTCCCCCGTCAAGACCGCAAGAAAGCTATGGAAGAACTGCTGCCCGAAGAAGCCATCGCGGCTTTCGACCTATGGCGGAACACGACGGACAAAACAGAGTATTAGCCCTCTGCCATTCCGGATTATCACCATTACGTCGTACCTCTTTAATGAAAAATCCAAAGTCCGTTATAGGTAGCTTTGGATTTTTCATTGTTCATATTTATACAAAAAAAATATTCATAAATTCTTTTCATTAGAGAAAAAATGTTTAATTTTGCCGATGCGATGTAGAACGAAGCGTCGGGACACATCCTCTTTGTGGGAACAAAATTGCATTTACTGCATATTCTTGTCAATGTTGAAACCTGAGAAATTTCAAAAACAAGTCTGATGAGAAAGTGTGGGTGGATGCCTGTGTCATGCGCAGGCTTCCATTCCCGTCTTTCCAGACTTAGGGTTTTCTCAGGACCTCAACATTAGAAAAACGGGATGGAGGCTGCGCTATATTTATATCAAATATTGCCCCCACTTTTAATCCCTTTTTCTCCACCAATCTGCTACGGGCAATAAAATGATGGAATATAAATCAAATCAGCATAGACAAATGGCTACAGTCAAAAACATCCTATCACAAATATTCTTTCCCAAAAGGCAAGAATTATCCTCCCACGAACCGTATTCCGGTTCATGCGGAACTCGTGCTCAATGGAACCTGAATCCTGAAAACGAAGAACTCCGTATCACTGGTACGGGACCACTTTTCGATTTTTTCGGTGAAAAAGAAGTTCCCTGGGAAAGCCATCTGGACCACATCCGAAAAGTGGTCGTCGCCCACGGTATCACTTACATAGGATTCCAGGCCTTCAGTTACTGCACGTCCTTATCAAGCGTAGAACTTCCGGACACACTGACTGGCATAGGACAGCACGCCTTTGCCGATTGCAAAAACCTGACGGAAATAAAGCTCCCCGAAGGACTGTTGCAACTCAAAAGCAATAGTTTTGCGGGCTGTATCTCCCTCGCTTCTGTATCACTGCCCCCCACCGTGGCCTATCTCGGAAATTCCGCATTCGAAGGATGCAACAGTTTTACACGAATCGACATTCCGGACAAAATCGTTCATATCGGCGACCGCGTTTTCGCTGACTGCCATGCGTTGGAACAAATAACCATTCCTCCCTCCGTACATCATTTAGGCAAACACATATTCTCAGGTTGCCGCTCGCTAAAGACCCTAACCGTCCCCTTTCCGGCCTGTGGCACTCCGGCCACCTATTCTAACTTCGGCGAACTCTTCGGTACTACCCCCGACACCGAGATGCGGAAAATAAGCCAGGATAACGAAACGGGAAAGGAAACAAACTATTACCTTCCCCGCAACCTTTCCGTCCTTCGCATATTGGAGGGATGCGAAGTCATTCCGTCCAAATGCCTCATGAATTGCTTTGTGCTGAAAGAACTCCACCTTCCGGCTTCACTTTATATGATGGGCGAAAAAGCCATTTACGGCTGTGCCGGCCTGAAAAACATTTATTGCCAAGCTGCGGAACCGGCCTCTATCCATGCCGACACCTTCGAAAGCATCAGGTTCAACGTTTGCCGGCTCCACGTCCCGCAAGGTTCTACAGAGAAATACAAACAAGACAAGCACTGGAAACCTTTCTCACTGATAGAAGAATAAGGAACAACCTTACAGGTGATGAACCGGAGTTGAATCTGTGTCTATCTTTTTCCTTTCGTCCCAACCCGTAAAAAGAAGAAACAAAGATTATCTTCCATACTTCCGATTTTCAATCAAATAAAAATATAAAAATTAGACCATCATGCAGTTTTTTCCGTTCAGCAAAGTAGCAAGCCTCGCATATTTTCCTTACTTTTGCACGAAATAGGCTGTATTCCGGCAATCTGAAGCCAGCTTCACGGCATTCGGTTTGTCCTGTCTTTGCCTGTAAACAGCAAGAGAAAATGAAAAAGCAAGAACTCTATGACCGTGTCATTGCTTATTTTGAACAAGCAATGCCCGTGGCTGAAACCGAGCTGCACTACCACGACCCGTTCCAACTGTTGGTAGCAGTCATACTTTCCGCCCAATGTACGGACAAACGGGTCAACATGATTACCCCTCCGCTCTTCCGCGACTACCCCACTCCGGAGGCCATGGCCGCCGCCACGCCGGAAACCATTTATGAATACGTCCGTAGCGTGAGTTATCCCAACAACAAAGCCAAGCACCTGGTAGGGATGGCACGCATGTTGGTGGAAAACTACCACAGCGAGGTTCCTTCCGATTTGGACGAGTTGGTCAAACTTCCCGGCGTAGGACGTAAGACGGCCAACGTCATCCAAGCCGTCGTTTTTGAAAAAGCCGCCATGGCCGTAGACACCCATGTGTTCCGCGTGAGCCACCGCATCGGGCTCGTCCCTGCCACCTGCACCACGCCTTACAGCGTGGAAAAACAACTGGTACGTTATTTCCCGGCTCCCATTATCCCCAAAGCCCATCACTGGCTCATCCTGCACGGACGCTATACCTGCACGGCACGTACGCCCAAATGCGAGGCCTGCGGACTGAAAATGATATGCCGGCATTACCTGCGTACCCACGGAGCGGCACGCCCTTCCGCCCAACCGTAAACAACCCGTGGCACGACGAGCGGAAACACCGCGTGAAAACGTAGCCCGTCCTCCGCAAATAAAGGGTCTGCTTTCTTGCAAATATGAGCGGAAAAGTATAATTTTGCAGTGCTGTAAAAGCATCATATTAAAGAAAGAAACGACAGAAAACCTTTAAATAAAGATTTAAAATTATGACTATTGACAATTACAAGTTTGCCGGCAAGAAGGCAATCGTACGTGTGGACTTCAATGTCCCCTTGGATGAGAACGGTAAGATTACAGACGATACCCGTATTCGCGGAGCATTGCCGACGCTGAAGAAAATCCTGGCCGAAGGCGGTGCGCTCATCATCATGAGCCACATGGGCAAGCCGAAAGGCAAAGTGAACCCGAAGTTTTCTTTGAGCCAGATTGTAGACGCCGTTTCAGAGAAATTGGGCGTAGCCGTAAAATTCGCTCCCGATTGCGCCAAGGCCGCTGACGCTGCCGCTGCTTTGAAACCGGGTGAAGTTCTGTTGTTGGAAAACCTCCGCTTCTATCCTGAAGAAGAAGGCAAACCTGTAGGCATCGACAAGGAAGACCCCGCTTACGAAGAGGCCAAGAAAGCCATGAAGGCTTCCCAGAAAGAGTTTGCCAAGACATTGGCTTCATACGCAGACTGCTACGTAAACGACGCGTTCGGAACAGCTCACCGCAAACATGCTTCTACGGCTGTCATCGCCGACTATTTCGATGCCGACAACAAGATGCTCGGCTATCTGATGGAGAAAGAAGTGAACGCTGTAGACAACGTGTTGAGCAACATCAAACGTCCGTTCACGGCCATCATGGGCGGTTCTAAGGTTTCTACCAAAATCGGTATCATCGAAAACCTGATGGACAAGGTGGACAACCTGATTCTGTGCGGCGGTATGACTTATACTTTTGCCAAAGCCCAGGGCGGCAAGATCGGTAACTCCATCTGCGAAGACGACAAATTGCAGTTGGCTCTCGATATCATCGAAAAGGCGAAGGCCAAAGGCGTAAACCTCGTATTGGGTACGGACTGCGTGGCTGCCGACGCTTTTGCCAACGACGCGCACACACAAGTGGTTCCGGCCAACAACATTCCTGAAGGTTGGGAAGGCTTAGACGCAGGTCCGGCTACCCAAAAAGCTTTTGCCGAAGCCATCAAGGGTGCCAAGACGATTCTGTGGAACGGTCCTGCCGGCGTATTCGAATTCGATAACTTCACAGCCGGTTCGCGTGCCATTGCCGAGGCTATTGCCGAAGCTACCAAAAACGGTGCGTTCTCGCTCATCGGCGGTGGTGATTCCGTAGCATGTATCAACAAGTTCGGCATGGCCGACCAGGTTTCTTACATTTCTACGGGCGGTGGTGCCTTGCTCGAAGCCATCGAAGGCAAGATTCTTCCGGGTATCGCAGCCATTAAAGGTTAATCCGTCCCGGCGGACATTCTGAAATACGAAGGGCGACTTGTGCATACGGGTTGCCCTTCTTCATTCCAAAACTCCATGAAGAAGTTAATTCCCCTACTCCTCTTGTTAGGTATCGTGTGCGGATGCCATTCCGGACAGAACGATACGGCTACCTCGCAGACCGAAAAAACGCGTCAAGATTCCTTAGCCCTTAAGGTGGCCTTGATGCCGACCTTGGACTGCCTGCCATTCTACTATGCCCAACGATGCGGACTGTTCAAAGAATTAGGTCTGGACATCCGCCTGCAAACTTTCAATGCCCAAATGGACTGTGATACAGCTTTCGCCCGCAGGCACGTGGACGTGTCCTACACAGACCTGATTCGTGCCGCATGGATGCAAAGCAAAGGTACGGGGTTGTATGTATTCATGCAGGCGGACGGACACCATGAATTGTTGACAGCCAAAAGCAGACGCATACGACAGACCAAACATTTAAAGGAACGGATGGTGGCCATGGCCCGCCACTCGGTGACAGACCTCTTGTTAGACACGGTCATCGGACAGGCACGTCTGGAACCGTCTACGGTCTACCATCCCCAAATCAACGACATCCGGCTCCGGTACGACATGCTGAACAATGCCACGATAGACGCAGCTTTCCTTCCCGAACCGTATGCCACGCAAGCCAAGCTGAAAGGACATAGGAGCATCTACGACAGCCGGAAGCCACACATACGACTCATGGCCTTCATGGTTTCGTCCGACGTTGTGGCCGACAAAAGGAAATCGGAACAAATGCGCTTGCTGCTGCAAGGCTACAACAAAGCCGTGGAACAAATCAACCGTAAGGAACAAACGGACAGCATACGGAACATACTGCTCGGCTACCCAGTGGAACCGGAAACGATAGATTCCCTGAAAATACCGGCTTACCCTCAAGCCCAAAAAGCGGAAAAAGACAACGTGGCCACAGCCCTCAGTTTCCTGACTTACCGACATTTGATTACGCCTGAATATACGGGCGACACGCTCATCCACACACCATTCATCCCTTAAACTTATGGATAGGAAAAGTTTTGAACTTCTTTATCACGATGCTGTAGAGGCTCTCATCTCACGCCACATGCACGATGCCCTGAACTGTATCCGGGGGATTTTGTTCAATACAGAGAATCCGGAACTGAACCGTGAACTGGAATCTGTACAACAGGACTATGGCATGATGCTCACTTTCATGGCGCAGGGCGGCACGGATCCCCAACAAGCCCTCGTCCATCGTAACCTGACCCATCGGACTTTCGCACTACTCGACAAGTCCGCACGGCTCTACCACGTCCGTTACGAAAACGACCTGTATACGGAAACGTTCAATCGCTGTTATACAGAGCAATCCTCCCCATTTGACCAATGGATGGAAACAGCTGATTTATTACGGGATAAATTATCAGAGGACTGCAGAAAGGCCTATACGGAAGAGGCAGAGGAGAACAATTTCTATAATGTGTACGACAAGCTGTTCGAATACATTTGGACCGCTCCTCTTTTCCATGCGTCCGACGCTGAAAAACTGAAAAGTTTCATAGAACGGCAGGAAGCCGATGAACAAGCCTTGCTCATCAGTGCCGTCATGCTGAACATACAACGATATTTCGACCCGCAAAAATATCGCCTGCTGCTTCATTTCTGCCGGACGGAGCATACGAAAGTCCGCGCACGGGCCATGACAGCTGCCGTGTGGACCTACATGCAATACGAAAAACGATTTGTCTACTATCCCGACCTCTCGGACGGACTATCATTGTTAGCGCAAGACGAACGCCTAAAAGGGGAACTCATCCTCCTGCAACAGCAATTCCTGCTCAGCCTGGAAACGGCTAAGGCTGAAAGGAAATTGCAAAATGAAATTTTCCCCGATTTGCTCAGAAGCAGGAACTACCAACGCAATAAAATGGGATTCGAGCAAATGGAGGAAGATTTGGCAAAAGCCTTACGCGGCGAACCGAATGCGGAATGGGAAAAGTTACGGGGCAACAAACAGTTGGCCGACAACATGAAAGCCATCATCGCCATGGGTAAGGAAGGGATAGACATCAACTTGGGTACTTTTTCCTCGCTCAAAGGCTTCTCATTTTTCCAATCCGTCGCACATTGGTTCGCGCCATTCAACAAACGGAGACCTGAAGTGAAAGGCATCTTTCCCCCAAACGTACGGCACAATCCGATACAGATGCTTATGGAAGCCGGCAACTTCTGCGAATCGGACAAATATTCGCTTTGCATGATGCTCAACCAAATAGCCCCTTCGCAACGGGACATGATGATTTCCCAAATCGGATCACAGATAGAAGGCAACGAAGAAGGTCTACGGGATGTAGCCAAGGAAAGCATGAACATCGGCTCTGTCTACCGTAGCTATTTGCAGGACTTGTACCGTTTCTTTAAACTTCATCCGCGTAAGTCACAGTTTGACGACCCGTTCAAGGGAGACCAGTTATTCACCCGTTATACAGTATTGGAAAGTATGCTGAAAACACCGGCTTATTTGCGCGAGACGGCCTCGTTCCTTATGAAAAGGGAATGTTACCAGGATGCCATTGCCTATATGGAAGAAGCGCTCAAACACGAAACGGCAAACGCTGAAATGCTACAAAAGGTGGCCTTTTGCTATCAACATACAGACCGGCCGAGCAAGGCCATATACTATTACCAACAAGCCGACCTGTTGAGCCCGAATAACGAATGGATTCTGAAACAAATGTACTTGTGTTATTCCGCTTTGGGACGCTATGAACAGGAACTCGACTGCCTGAAGAGTCTGGAAGAAATGAACCCGGGCGATACCCGCCTGATTTCGGAAATCGGATTATGCCTGATGCAACTCGGACGCTACGAAGAGGCCGCCCAACGTTTTTATGAATTGGAATACAACGGGGAAAGAGTAGTACCGTCATGGCGGGCCATCGCCTGGTGCAACTTCAAGATGGGACGTCTGGAACAGGCAGACAGGTACTACCGGAAAATACTGCAACAGGACAAGGTGACATGGGAAGATTATCTCAATGCCGGACATACGGCATGGTGCCTGAAGCAAACAACGGAAGCCATCACCCAATACCAAAACTACCTCAGACTCTACCGCAGCAAAAGGAAGGATACGGCACAGCCTTTGCTATCCCCCTTTGATGAAGACCGGAAAGAATTGCTCCTACACGGATTGAACGATTTGGACATCAGCCTGATGCGGGACATTCTCCAACCAGAACCGGAAAGCTGAATGTCAAAATCAAATCAAGGGAATGAGAAGATGGTAGAACCATCCCATAAAGCGGCGTCCGAAAGAGCGCCGCTTTTTCCAATTCTCCGGAGTGAGTAAAGTAGAATGGTGTTTGTCTGCCTCGAAAATGTTCTGTAACTCACGGGTCGTACAGGAATCGATGATAAAAGCGTTCACTTCATAGTCGAACTTCAGGCTTCTGCTATTCAGATTAGCAGACCCGACCGTACAAAACGTACTGTCTACCATCATGACTTTCGAGTGATGGAACCCGTCCTCATAATAGTAAATATCGGCTCCGCGTTTCATCAATCTTTTGGCATGGTAGGCCGCCACATCGGGCATGACAGGAACGTCACACTTGGTAGACAACATGACCTCAAGCTTCACTCCGCGCTTCAACGCACGATATAAGGCCTTTTTCACACTGGGCACCAAAGTAAAATAGGGGTTCACAATCTGTATCCGTTTTTGCGCATTGTCAATAGCGTCTATATAGCTCCTGCGGATTATCGCCGGACTTCTCTTCGGTTCACGGTTGGCCACGCCTAAAAGAATGCCGGAAGAATCCGCGCAGGCTGTTTCTTTCAGCCCCCGGAAGTCAGTCTGGATAGCCAGGCTATCCGGCTGATATTCCAAACTGTCGATCTTATGGTCGGTACAACGTTCCCACATTTCACAGAATATACGCCGGTAAAGGGGGACGCAATCTCCTTCCAAACGCATGTGCATATCCCTCCATTTACCGAACTCCGGACGGCCATGAATATAATAGTCGGCCACATTCATTCCTCCGGTGTACACCACCTTATCGTCAATAACCACAATTTTGCGATGATCGCGGTGCAAGGCGTGGTTCACCCATGGAAACACGATGGGATCGAATACGACCACCTCAAAATGCCGGCTCTTTAATTGCCTGAGATGTCTTTTCCGCAAGGGGCGGTCGTTACTGACATTACCAAAATCATCGTAAATCACCCTGACCTTTACCCCTTCGCGCACCTTTTTATCCAATAAGGTAAACAAAGCTTTCCCGATAGAATCATTGCGAAAATTAAAATACTCCAGATAGATATAATGACGGGCCTGCTCTATCGCTTTGAACATGTCTTCAAACTTTTCCGCACCGCTCGGTAACAACGTCACCCGGTTACGGGGCGTAAACAGTACACCGTTCTCTTTCAAGTCCTCTACCGTGAGAGAATCACTCGGGCTTGCCTGTGCCATAGACACAAGCCCCAACGACAACAAAACGCCACAGAATATGACACGCCATTTACTCATAATTGTTCCCACACCTCGACCTGAGCCGAAGCCTTCAATCCTTTTTTATAAATTTTATATTGAATACATTGGTCAGAACATACAACTGAAGTGGTCTACCACGCCCAACAAATGTCGGTCATCGTCCACCACCAAAACCGTATGTATCTTGTTATTGTGCATGATATCTTGAATCTTGGCAATCTTGGTATCCGGCGACACGCATTTCGGCGTACGTGTCATCACCTGCTCCACCGGGACGTTGAAGAACTTGTCCTGCAGACTTTCCATGGCGCGCCGCACATCGCCGTCCGTTATCAACCCGACTACCTTATCATTTACCATCGCCACACACAGACCCAACTTGCCTTTGCTCACATGGATAATGGCCTCGCCCAACTTCATTCCGGGAGGTATGACCGGCAAGTCGTTGCTGCGCATCACATCATGCGCAGTGGTCAAGAGGCGTTTGCCCAACGTCCCGCCGGGATGGAACTGTGCAAAATCCTTTGCCTGAAAATGACGCATCTCGATGAGCGCACAGGCCAAGGCATCGCCCATAGCCAAAGTGGCCGTAGTGGAGGATGTCGGTGCCAAATTCAAAGGGCACGCCTCATGGCTGACCTTGACCACCAAATGGCACGTGGAATACTTGGCCAACAAAGAATCGGGATTTCCGGAAATGCCAATCAAAGGAATATGATGTTCCAATAAATAAGGTATGAAACGAAGGAGTTCATCGGTCTGGCCGGAGTTGGAAATGGCAATGACGACATCATCAGGTGTCATCACCCCCAAGTCGCCATGGAAGACATCCAGCGGATTGATGAAAAAAGCCGGTGTCCCCGTACTCGCCAACGTAGCGGCCATCTTGGCACCGATATGCCCGCTTTTGCCCACTCCCGTTATAATTACCTTTCCGGTACAACGGAGCATCAAATCCACCGCAGCATCGAAATGTTCATCCAACTGAGGTATCAAATCCAAAATGGCCTGGGCTTCGTCGCGGAAGCACTTGACGGCAATATCTTTCACTTGGCTCATAGCAATGATGCGATTACGGTTTCCAAATCTTTCAGATACAACATATTCGGGCCGTCGCTCATGGCTTTCTCCGGGTCGGGATGCGTCTCGAAGAAATATCCGTCCGCACCGAACGCTTTCGCAGCCAAGGCCATGGCCGGCACGAACTCACGGTTTCCACCGGTCTTTCCGCCTGCCGCACCGGGCCGCTGCACGGAATGCGTACAATCCATGACCACACGGGGGACAAAGGCTTTCATATCCGGAATATTACGGAAATCCACCACCAAGTTATTGTAACCGTAAATATTGCCGCGCTCGGTCAGCCAAATCTCCTTTGCTCCGCTCTCCTGCGCTTTTTCCACGGGGTATTTCATGTCAAGTCCCGACAGGAATTGAGCTTTCTTGATGTTGACAATCTTACCGGTACGGGCTGCCGCTACCAACAAATCGGTCTGACGGCACAAAAAGGCCGGTATCTGCAGGACATCCACCACTTCGCCCACCGGAGCGGCCTGAAAACTTTCATGAATATCCGTCAGGAGCTTAAGACCGTACTTCTCACGCACGTCATCCAACATCTGCAAACCCTTCTCCAGTCCGGGGCCACGATAAGAATGCACAGAAGTACGGTTGGCTTTATCAAAAGAAGCCTTAAAGTAAATCTCTATATTAAATTTCTGCTTTATCCGAACCAGCTCGCACGCCACCTCGTCCAACAAATCAGCGGATTCAATCACACACGGACCGGCTATAAATATAGGGGCCATCACAATCTGTTTTAATAATACAATATGCAAAGATAGCGAAAGGCAAGCGCAGAGACAAACGAAAAACAAAGTTTTTCAAGTTTGGCATTCCATTACGCATCCGCAAAGATGACTTACTACACATACGCCCTATTATGAGAACGCGCCGTTTGAGGTGCCTAACAATTGGGTGTGGACGGCATTGGATGAAGTAGGCACTTGGCAATCAAGTGGAACTCCTAGTCGTTCAAACAAAAACATATTATGGTGGAAATATACCTTGGCTTAAAACAGGAGATTTAAATGATGGATTGATTTCGGATATTCCAGAAAGTATAACAGAGGAAGCTGTCGCAAACTCTTCTGCTAAAATCAATCCTACTGGGAGTGTGTTAATTGCGATGTAAGCCCCATTGTTAGCAATCAGACAACTGACGGGTACTAGTACTACATATTTGGAGTACTTTCTTCACTTTTCTGCCCTTTCTTGTCGATATAATACCATTCGTCGCTTTCCCAATAGTGGTATTCTCCACCAGAACCCGGCACTTCTTTCATCTCTCCCTTGTCCGTTACTTTAGCCTTGCCGTTCTCGAATGGGAAGCCGAAGGCGAAGCGGGGCTTGATGACTGTCCTGCCGCTTTCGTCCGCGTACCCGATACGCCCTCGCTTGTCCACGATACGGTACAGTCCCTCGCTGACATAATCGTTGCCGTTGTCACATTGAAACACACCGTAGTGTTTCATGGAACTGCAACCGCATAATAACATTATCGCAATTATCGTTGGAATTTTGCCCATAGTGTAAATCTTAAAATTATCAGAACCATGAACTATTATCCTTCTTCCTGCTCATACTAAGAAAAGCCAAAGACTTATGCCTAAAACTATCGAATACAGGCAGAGGGGTAACAGCAACTGCAACCAGAAGTAGTTTTTATCTTTCCTTTCAGGATAAAGGCGGTAATAGGCACGCTCCCGCGCTTTGGTAAAGTACTTCTTTTCAATCTTTGAATACACCTCTACTGCTGCCCAGACCAAGCCGACAGACAAAGCTGACGGCAGCCACAACGGTATTACCCAATATAGGAATCTTATTATAAGAAGCGAAGGGACAACAGCGAAAACCCACAAAAAGATAGCATCCAACGGCATAAACCACCTGTTGTGGATGCGTCGTATGCGACCCGCATAATACAGGTGGTCTATTATACTGAACTTATATTTCCGTCTGAAACCCATCTCTGCTTTTCGTTTTCGCAAAAATACTGTTTTTGCGGCAGACAAAGGACATCCGGCACATTGTTTTTCGGCATAACGTGATGATTAAGTGAGCGGAAAACATTATTTTTGTGTTCGGAATCCTTTTAATCATAAGTATGACGATTACCGATATATACGAAACTATGAACAGCAAGGCAGAATCTTTTTTCGAGTGGGCGCAGGCTCATCCGAAATACGGACTGCTGTTTGCAGCCGCACTGCTTGCCCTTTGGCTTGCAGGATTGCTGCTCCGTTGGAAATGGGCGTGTCATTGGCAATTCAACAGCACGCTATGGTTCTTTGACGGTTGCAAGCCTGAAACACGCCGCAAGGTTCAGATGGTATTGGTCGGCATGGCGATAATTGCCTGCCTGACGATATTTTTTGCATGGAAATAACGGTATGGGAAAGAACAATCGGAAATACCGGTTCTGCTTCATCGACTATATGTGGTATGTCGCCGAAAAATGGAGCGAGCGAGAACATAGCAATCTCAATGGGAGAATGTTGCTTTTCCTATGCTGGCTGTTTGCCATAACCATACCGCTTGGAATACCGTTGATGTTTCGCTTTTTCAGTTGGATTGTCGCCCTTGTCATCGTAATGTTGTTCTGCCTTCTGCCCTCCATATTCTGCAAGCTCCGTTACACAGCCGGACATCGGAAAGTGATCAGTGAACATTACCGGAATATGAAACATATTGGCAGGAGACTTGCTGAAATTCTTCTTATCTCCATCGCACTGGCTGTGGGGAATGCCGTACTGATGTTTTACCTCGGATTTATATATAGGGCATGACAATGCCTGCCGCTACCGCCACTGCAATGACAACGGCATAGTACACCGCTATCGCCTTTTTCCAGTACAAGTAACGCAAATCAAGTTCTTCCCGGACTTCCATTCTCCAATCAGAAGTTTTGAACTGAAATCCGGAAGTGCACCATGCAGCGACAACCGCCCATCCAATCAGTATGCCGGTAACGATTTTATGACCGGTACTCGGTTCGTCTTTTAATGTAAGTAATGCCACCAAAATTAAAGAGAGGTAGGGAAGCCCGATTATCCCGCCAGCCCGACGCTCCACCCAATCATGCACGCCTTTCTTTCGCAGCATATCGTAAGCGAGGATATATGCGGTTTTATGTATCATCGCAATCATACGGAAAAATCGGCTAAAAATGTTTCTTTTATTTGTCATTTAAGTATTTCAGTTATCCATTTCAGAGCAGTTCCTAATAAAACCATTGCGGGAATAAGAAGCAAATAGAGAGTGAAAAAGAACAGGTTGCGCCGGAAGGGACTGAACTTGCGCCCCGCATAATGCTGCACGACCGCTTTCCGCCGGGAAGGCGGGTATATTTTGCCGAACAGACGGTCTGTCATGAAGACAGAAACGGAGTACACGATTAGAAGAACGGCTCCAAACACCTCGAATGCCAAGTCATCCAGAAAATGACCGGCGATGGTCAGAACCGGCATGAATATAAAAAGCGTGATACAGGCCCACAGCATGTCACTTCCTCGGGGTTGTTTGAAATTGACCTTGTGATAGTTTTCCCATGTTATTTCTCCCAACCAGAACAGATAGTCGAAGAAATAATAATGTCGTTCTTGCTCTTTATAGTCCTGTTTCTTCATTTAAGATTATCGTGAACGGTCTAACTCGATGTACAAGTCAAAAGTAGTGTTATGATGACTGTCTTCATTTCAGTTTAAGCCCCACCTTCACCATGCCATGTGCAGGTTTGGGTATTATCTTGGTGGTTATGCTGTATCCATTGCCCCGATTTCTCACCGTTGGTGTATTGTCCCTCAATGGTTATATAAGGTTTGCCCTCCCATGTTGATTCCACACGGTACGAACCATCGAGTTTTCCGTTACAGTAGTGACGTGTAGTCTTGCTGCGTATTGCGCGGCCGTCCTCGAAGATTTCCCATTCCTCGCCATCTTTTTTCCCGTCGATATAATGAGATTCAAAAATCTGCTCACCCGCCTTGTTGGCAAAGCGGCGTTCCCGTCCGTTCTCCACACTCTGTTTGTACTCCTTTTCAATCTCTATTTTTCCGTTACGGAAATAGGTCTTTACAGTCCCGTCTATTTTGCCTTGCAGCATGGGTGTTTCCTTTCGGGGAGTAACGCCGTCTTGGTAGTATTCCGTGAATGTTCCGTTACGCTTGCCCTTGACATATATGCCCGACTCACGCAATACCCCGTCACGGTAGCGGCGATAGTCTCCGTTTATCATGCCGTCTGAAAGTTTCACGTGTTCCTCGTCAAGTCCTCGTATAATGCGATATTTTCCCTGCAACGGCCGTTTACTGTCTTTTTTATAATATACCGTGCGCCGTGCGTCATCCGTTAGGGTCTGCAAATCATTCCATTCTACTGTTCGTTGTGCGGAAGCCGTGCCACACAATAGCAAAAAAAGGTATAGTGTTAATATTCTATTCATTGTATTTTTACTTTTTGAGGTTGATAATGGGATGCAGATAGCAACCTGTTACGGTTGCTTATCTGCGTGTTATCCGCATAATTATTTCTATTTATACAAATGGTTAATCCCATTCGATTTCATCTCCTTTCTCTCGAAGAATTTTATATATTTCTTCTTCGTTTTCTATTAAAGAGATGATAATGTCGGCAAAGCGTTTTGCTTTTTGCTCGTTTTCTGCGGTGTCCTCAAAATAAGCTGCGTAAGAACCAGCTTCAGGGTCGCTTTCCATACTTTCCAAAATGTCTGGTGCATTTTCTTCCAGATAGTAGTTGAAGAAGGCATCCCAGTTGTAACCGTTCATGTACGCCTCTTCGTTTATCTCATTCATTTGCTCTCCTATTGCCAATGTTTTTTCAACCTCATTTTGGAAGAGCAGAACGATGTTACCAGAACCATTTGTGTAAATTTGAACATACTCATTATTAAAGATGTCTCTTTCTTCTGTTGTTGCCATAATCTTTTAATTTTTAATTGTTTTACTATTGCGAATAATGTTATGCTATCAGCCGATTTGGCTGTTATTTTCTTTAAGTATCAGACCTCGTCTTCCTCCATCAACAGATCGTCCAACGGGCTTTTGATATTGCTTTTGAAAGTGCCGGCTATGTGGACATACCTTTCCGTTGTCTTGATGTTGTTATGTCTCCCATAAGCCCTTTCACTATCTTGATGTCGGTTCCTTGCTCCAGCAAGTGGGTGGCGAACGAATGGCGCAGCAGGTGCGGATAAATCCGTTTCGTGATTCCCGCTTCCCGGGCCGCTGCCTTCAGCCGTTTCGACACGATACTCTCGGTGAAAGGTTCTCACGGTCTTTGTTCAAAGAACCACACTTTCGGTTTGTACAACCTGTTATATTTCGTCAGTTTTTTCATCAACGGTCTTGACAGCAGGGTGTAGCGGTCCTTCTTGCCCTTTCCCTGACGCACCCGTATCAGGGAAAGGGATTCGTTGATGTCGCCGGGTTTCAGTTCCAGCAGTTCGCTGATGCGCAACCCTGCGGAGTAGAGTATGGAGAACATACAGAAGAAACGCAGGTCTGTCACCGTCACGTCGAGTATTTTCTTTATTTCCTCCTTGCTCAACACGTCGGGCAGCGTCTTCTCCCGTTTGGCACGGTTCACCTTGTAACACCGCCGTTCCTGGCCGAGAACTTTCTCGTAATAGAACTTGATGGCGTTGATACGCTGGTTTTGCTGGCAGGAGGATATGTTTTTCTCGTGGATGAGATACAGCAGGTAGTCGTTTATCTCGCCGGGGGTAACCGTTTCAATCTTACGCCCCTCGAAATGCTGTTGGAAATCGCGGAAATAGGAGGTATATACCCTTACGGTATGGTCACTGTAACGCACTTGCTGAAGTTTTTCCAGATAGCCTTCCGGCAGTGGCGGCCGTTTGTCTTCCTCTTTACGGGGTGCGGTTTCCTTGATGGCGGAATAGTCTATAAACGCCATTTTTACATAGCGGTCGAGGAACTCGGCAAGCACGAAATCCTCTGCCGGCAGATAGGCGGTATCGCCTGTTATGATTGCACTGGGTTCGCACGACAAACTTTGCCGCAAAGCCTCATCGCCACCATAGGCGGCCGCTATGCAGTTGCGCCCGTTCCGCTTGGCGAAAGAGAGCGTGATGCGCTGCTTGGGTCGATATGCGTCCATAATACTTTTGATTTGGAAGAACAATACCCTCCAACAGCAAAAGTACAGAATTTCCGCCATACCGTCTGCATTTTTAGTCTGATTTTTTACCTCGCAACCAGCATTTTACAAAAAACACAAATTCCATCTCTGCCATCTCTTTTGTCGGTGTTCTCCTCTTACCTTTATACCCCTCATATCGAGATGGTTCGGCTCCGTCATTTCCAACATTCCTGCGGCAATATTAGATAGCAAAACATAGCCTCTGTCTCCTACATTTTTGTACCTTTGTACTTTATTTTAGACCGAGACTACATTTATGGAAATGACAATTGAGGATTTGAAGCAACTGCGCGAAAGCGAAGACCATATAGAATTTAAGGAGGCAAAGCATAACTATCCGTTCACCGGAGGAAAACACACCGACCCTAAAGACAGGCGGCGGTGTGTCTTGGGGTATATTGTCGCTTTGGCGAATGAAAGAGGCGGACGGTTGGTGTTGGGTATGGCAGACCATATACCCCATGCAGTGGTCGGCTCTGATTTTGCGCAAAATGAAGTCGGGCAACTCGTGGATGAAATCTACAAACGGTTGGGCATAAGGGTGGAAACAGCAGAATTGTACGAAGAGGATAAGCGTGTGTTTGTCATTACCGTTCCGTCACGCCCTGTAGGTCGGTTGTTGCGTTTTGAGGGTGTGCCCCTTATGCGTACCGGAGAGAGCCTGCGTGAAATGTCCGATACCGAGATATTCAATGTGCTGTCCGAACAGGAATCGGATTTCTCGGCGAAGATATGCGAAGGACTTGCCATTGAGGATTTGGATAAGGAAGCCATAGTGGAAATGAAAACCCAATATGCCCGGAAACAGGAAAATCCGCTGTTCCGCAACTGTCCCGATGAACAGGTCTTGTCGGATTTGGACCTGCTCAAAGACGGCAAGCTGAATTATGCGGCTCTTATACTGCTCGGCAAATCCGAAGCCATACGGAAATGTCTGCCGCAGAACAATATTGTGGTGGAGTTCAGAATGTAATACAATACACCGCACGCAAGGAATTCCAACTTCCGTTGTTCATAGTGATTGACAAGGTGTGGGATTATATCAACTAGCCGGCGAGCAATCCGCTTCTGCATTACAATGACGGCCCTTACATCTTCGATATACCTTCGTTCAATAAGGAGGCGGTCAGGGAGTGGATAAAATGTTCTACAACTGCATCATGGAGGGAAAGGCTCTGCCGGACTATCCGGGAACAGACCCATATCAGGTAAACCTCACGTTCAAAGCTCCGATATTGGATGCAGCTTTTGTCATATTCATCCGAAACGAGCAGAACCGCAGAACCCCGGCCGGACAGTTGAACGTCTTTAAATTGCTGACTTTGTACAAAGTCGCAATGAGGGATTACGAGGGACTTGAAAGGCATCTCCTGCAAAAATTGACCGAAGAAGGTCTGGTCATAGACGAGAACGGCTCTTACCGCTTGTCCGATGACTACCGCAACGAGGCGGTTGAAAAACTGAAAGGATTGAACATGAACCATCTTAAAATGGTGTCAGACAGTTTCCGTAAAAACGGTTTTATTAGCCGTTCTACGCTCAAGGAGACATTTGTAGATATATTGTCCGAAAAGCAGATTAGGTCACTTATCTCAAAAGTGGAAGATGTGGGGCTTATACAGAAAGAAGGTGCAGGCAAATATACACGCTACACAAAAACACCTGATTTCCCTTCGTTCGTTTAGGGCCGCAAGAATCGTTTTTAGGGCCGTAAGATTATAAACTACTGTTTATCAAATACTTTTTCAAAGGCCGCTAGAATCGTTTTTTGTCCGAAATATTTTTATCAATGGCTTGAAACCATAAAAACGCCTGCAATAATTTCGTGGTTATTGCAGGCGTTTCCCTTTTTTCTCCCTCTGTTCGGTTTGTTGACCGCTATTTGGCTTTGCGTTTGTTCAGCACATCCTTTATCATCTCTTTAACCTCCATTCCCACATTCACGAAATTCCGGTATAGAATGCGTTCCCGTTCTTCCCTCGACTTGAACGTGTAAAACTTCGGCAGCGGCACATTAATAAATAGGAAATAATCGGCTTCAAGATTTCCTTTCAATAAACCTTCTCTTATGGCAACAGCCGTACAAGTTGGTTCGTACTCATCCCTGTTGACTACTTTCCAACCTGCATCAGCAAACCACCGGTCTATTTTTTGCCTTGCCTTTTCTTCTGGTGTCATATCAATCCTATATTCTATCTTACGCAAAGATACGAAATTACCGCTTGAATCCTTATTTTTACTGGAAGAAATCAAAAAGTCTTTTTCCTCATTCATTCGGAGAGGATTGCAGGCTTACTATCTTCACGCTCCAATGGTACAATCCTGTAACGGTTACC
>NZ_GL883825.1 GCF_000205165.1 Paraprevotella xylaniphila YIT 11841
GAACGCGAACAGCACGTTTATATCCCGTATACCACGCAGCCTCTCCCAACCGAACAGAAAAGCACACCCGGCTGAAAGCGGTTTCACAACCGGCGCACAAAATGGAGACCGACGGAAAAGGCAAAAGACAAGCACGCAGGGAAAGGGCCAACACACTCGGAACCGCAGCCAGGAATTATCCGGAAGAAAAACGGGGCACATCCCGAAAGGCAACAAATATGCTGAAAATAATGTTTAACTCGTCCAATTTTTGGAGGCACTTCATTCTGACAAATGGGATAGGATAAAAGGCCACCGGTCCCAACGAGAGAAACAACACAACATAAAGCGAAAAACACAAAATGCCCCCGCAACATTCATTAAAAACAGAATACGAAAGCTCAAACTGCCCTCTACTCACCATACAAAAAGCACCGACATATACATCGGGTAGGAGGAACGGGATTAATTCCCACTACGACCTCTCACACCACCGACGTGCCGTCCGAAATACGGTGGTTCCTTAATTAACCTTTAAACCCAGATGGCAGTACATCTTAAAAGTAGGATAACCGGCTCGGAGCAAACGTTCATCCGACAAAACCTTATGTACAGTGAGATGACTTGCCAACTTAAAATAGTGGATACCAAATCAAACGTTGTTTACGATATTCGTAGCCCCAACCGTTATTACGGCTAGTGAGCCCACGTATCTTACTTTTCATCTTCTTGATACTATCGCCATGAATGTAGAATTGGCATTTGCCATTACTACGACCAAAGATATAGGAAAGGAATTTGATGTCACGTATATAAGCTACATGGGGCTTCTCCTTATTCACCTTTAAAAAAAGCTTCGTTTCAATAAAGGGAAGCAGATTATCCAATGTACGCTGCGCGGAACGACGGCTTTTACAAAAGATGACCAAGTCATCAGCATACCGAACGAACAAATGCCCGCGTTTTTCCGGTTCCTTGCCTAACTCATTAAGAATTATATTGCTTAACAAGGGACTCAATGGACCACCCTGAGGGTCCCCGACTGAACTCTACTCTTTCTTGCATCCTATAAATACACCGGAGTTCAGATATTTATGAATAAGAGATATAGCACGACCGTCTTTGATAGTACGCGACAAAATTTCTATCAATTTACTATGACAGACTGTATCAAAGAATTTCTCCAAATCCATATCGACCGTGAACACATAACTAGCAGAGACATATTCGCCACACTTTAATAGCGCATCATGAGCACTACGATGAGAACGAAAACCATAGTTGGTTGGTGAAAATTGGGGGTCATAAAGAGGTTGGAGCACTGATTCCCACTATCAGGACTCATTCGGGACTTCGCCCTATAGCGTACGCCCATGCTAAGTATACCAATAAGAGGACGTGTCATCGCGACACATCCTCTTTCCATAATCTCATATAGGTATTAGTTTTTTTTAAGGTAAAAAGATTGTTTTCAGAATAACTTTTGCAAATATCGGGTTTTCTAGCCAACTACACAAATAAAAAAGGATGTTTCTTAGCATAAAAAAGAACATTCACTTTATTCTCTTTAAAAAACTCTTCTTATACCTTATTATTATAGGAAATACGAAAGTGATTTCCATTTTTTAATAGTATCTTTGCAAGCATTATTGATAATTACGCAAAACAGATTGGTTATGACTGAAACAACTCATGCTGAATCATCAGAAAAGAAAGGACTTAATTTCGTAGAAGAAATAGTGGTGGAAGACCTGAAGGCAGGCAAGAACAACGGACGACTGCAAACCCGCTTTCCACCGGAACCTAACGGGTATCTACATATCGGACATGCAAAAGCGATTTGTATGGACTTCGGCATCGCGGAAAAATACGGCGGTGTGTGTAACCTAAGATTGGATGACACAAACCCTATCAAGGAAGACACGGAATACGTAGAGGCCATCAAGGAAGACATACAGTGGTTGGGATTCAAATGGGGAAAAATCTATCATGCTTCAGACTATTTCCAACAACTGTGGGACTTTGCCGTCAGATTGATTAAAGAAGGCAAAGCCTACATCGACGAACAAAGCAGCGAACAGATTGCCGAACAAAAGGGGACACCGACGCAACCCGGTACGCCGAGTCCCTATCGTGACCGTCCCATAGAAGAAAATCTAGAGCTGTTTAACAAGATGAACAGCGGCGAGGCTGAAGAAGGTTCCATGGTGCTGCGTGCCAAGTTGGACATGGCCAACCCGAACATGCACTTCCGCGATCCCATCATTTACCGTATCATCAACAAAGAGCACCATCGCACGGGCAGCAAGTGGAAAGCCTACCCGATGTATGACTTCGCGCACGGGCAAAGCGATTATTTCGAAGGAGTGACCCACTCCATCTGTACGTTGGAGTTTGTCCCCCACCGTCCGCTCTATGACCACTTCATCGACGAATTGAAAGAAGGAAACGACTTGGCAGACCACCGTCCCCGTCAGATAGAATTCAACCGCCTGAACCTGACCTATACCGTCATGAGCAAACGCAAATTGCTTGCGTTGGTAAAAGAAGGCCTGGTAAACGGATGGGACGACCCACGAATGCCGACCCTCTGTGGGTTCCGCCGCCGTGGCTACTCTCCTGAAGCCATCCGCAAATTTATCGATATGATCGGCTACACCAAGTTCGATGCCCTGAACGACTTTGCCATGTTGGAAGCAGCCCTACGTGAGGACCTGAATGCGAGGGCAACCCGTGTCTCGGCCGTACTTAATCCTGTAAAGCTCGTGATTACCAACTATCCGGAAGGGCAAGTGGAAGAACTTGAAACCGTAAATAATCCAGAAAATGAAGCTGACGGAAGCCATATCATCGAGTTTAGCCGAGAACTGTGGATAGAACGCGAAGACTTCATGGAAGATGCTCCCAAGAAATACTTCCGCCTGACTCCCGGCAATGAAGTCCGTCTGAAAAGCGCTTACATCGTAAAGTGTACGGGATGCAAGAAAGACGAAAACGGCAACGTGACGGAGGTCTACTGTGAATACGACCCCATGTCAAAAAGCGGCATGCCCGGTTCGGACAGGAAAGTGAAAGGCACGCTCCATTGGGTGAGTTGCGGACATTGCCAACCGGCCGAAGTGCGCTTATACGACCGACTTTTCAGCATAGAGAACCCAGGAGCCGAAGAACGCGACTTCCGTGAGTTGTTGAACCCAGAGTCACTGAAAGTCCTGCCCCAATGTTATGTGGAAAAATATGCAGCGACCAAAAAGCCGCTTGAATATCTGCAGTTCCAACGCATCGGTTACTTCATGATGGACAAGGACAGTACTGCCGAACATTTGGTATTCAATCGTACCGTAGGCCTGAAAGACACATGGAGTAAGAAAAACAAATAACATGTCGACAGAAGACCTCTCGTATTTTCAAGAAGAAGAATTCAAAAAGAATCTGGCTCTTTACGAGCAGATGTTACAAGGCGGTCAGTCGGTTTATCTGGAAGCAGACGAACTGACTGACATCGCCGAGTATTATCTCGTGCAGAACGACACGGACAAAGCTATGGCGTGTATCCAATACGCCCTGAACATCCACCCCGGTAGCATCGACCCTTTGATTTTTCTGGCCCGGCAAAAGATGTTCAACGGTGACATCGAAGGTGCCAAAACCATACGCGACTGTATTACGGATCCCAATGACCGCGAAGTCATATTCCTTAACGCAGAATTGCTGTTACGCGAAGGAAAAGAACAGGAAGCCACCACATACCTGTCCGAAAAAGCCGAAACAGAAGAAGAAGATGCCGCTTTGTTTGCATACGACACGGCCACACTGTTTTTGGATTACGGCTATTTGGAACAAGCAGCTCAATGGGGACAACGGGCACTCGATATGGAACCGGACAACGAGAAGTTTTTGAAGTTCAAGGCAGACCACCTCATCTCTTCCAACCGTCCGAAAGAAGCCATCGAGATATTAAACAGTTTGTTGGACATCAACCCATACAACCTCAATGCATGGCACTCATTGGGCGAAGCCTATTTCGTATGCGAAGACTTTTCCAAGACCATGGAAACGGCTGATTTTGCATTGGCCATAGACGAGCACGACGCCCAAGCTCTTTTGCTGAAGGCCAACAGCCTGCTTCAACAACAGAATCTCGATGAAGCCCACCAACTTTATCTCCGATATTTCAAGGAACATCCGTCCAATGAAATTCCCTATCTTTTCGACGGGGTGTGCCTCTCCGCACTTGAACGCTACGACGAAGCTTTAAGCCAATTACTTAAAGCAGAAGAATTATCCCAAGGTTACTCTCCGGAGCAGCAACATATATATGCCAACCTTTCGGATGTGTACAGCAAGCTGTATGATACAGACAAAGCCTTTGAATATATCGACAAGATAAAAGAAATAAATCCGGATTACGACACAGACTTATACAAAGGGCATATCCTGATGCAAAATGCGAGAGAAAACGAAGCCCTCGAATGCTACAACACGTTTATCCAAAGCCACGAAGACCCCTCGGAGGCTCATTTCCTCGTCGGCTTGTCTTTAGTGGAAAACAAACTGTACGAAAAGGCAAGGGAACATTTCTTGTATATGCTGAATCGCGATGCTTCACAAGACGAGGAAAGCCAAAAAGCATACGCTTATTTGGCCTATTGCGCGCTGATGCAAAACCGTTATCAGGAATTCATTGCTTTCCTGAAAATTGCTTGTGAAAAAGCCCCCGAAGCATTGGAATACACCGTGGGACGATTCATCCCGGAAGAAGTGGAAGCCAAGGATTTCTATCAGTACGTCTTAACTCACAGCGACGTATTTACACACTTCAACCCGGATTCATCTGCCCCTGTAAAACCCATGTGAAAAGAAGCTTTTGCACCGTCTCTCCACATGGGTATATTTCCTCTCATTCGCTGAACTGCTTGATGCGTTGCTCTTCCGATAATTTGCAGATGAGCAAAGTATCGTTCTTTTCTGCCACAATGAAACCATCCAGACCTTGTATTACGACTTTTTTCTCCTGAGTGGTATGAATCATACAGTTATGCGTGTCATACACCGAAATGTTCTTTCCGATACAGGCATTACCATAAGCATCTTGCGGCGTATGCTCATGCAAAGAGCCCCACGTGCCTAAATCACTCCATCCGAAGTTGGCCGGAAGCACGAATATCTCTTCCACTTTCTCCATGATGGCATAATCCACCGATATATTCTCACATTTCGGGAAATCACGGTTGATGGCTTCCTGTTCCTGCTCGCTGCCATATATGGGCATAAGCTGCTCGAAAACCTGCGCGATAGCGGGCTGATACACACGGAAAGCATTGACAATCGTGCTGACGTTCCACACGAATATTCCGGCATTCCAGAAATAATTATTCTTTTGGATATATCGGCTTGCCGTGGCAAAATCAGGCTTTTCCTTAAAAGAATCCACCCGATAAATTTCCTTGTTACGTGCCGATGCAAAGCCCAAGTCAGCCTGAATATATCCGTATCCGGTTTCCGGACGGTTCGGCTTCATTCCCAAAGTCAAAATAGAGTCCGTCTCCGAGGTAAAGACCAAACCGGAAGTTATCACACGTTCAAATTCAGCCACATCCATGACGATATGATCGCTCGGTGTGACCACCACATTGGCTTTCGGATTCAACTTTTTGATACGCCAACTCACGTAAGCAATGCAAGGCGCCGTATTCCTTCGGCAAGGTTCCTTCAATATGTTAGATTCCGGAATTTCCGGTAACTGTTCACGTACAATATCCGCATAAGCTTCGGACGTCACCACCCAAATGTTTTCCGGAAAACAAATCCTTTTAAAACGATCAGCAGTCAATTGCAACAACGTACGTCCGCATCCCAATACATCGATAAACTGTTTCGGGCACTCCGGAGTACTCATCGGCCAAAAGCGGCTACCTATGCCACCAGCCATAATTACCAAATGATTATTACTTCTTTCCATGGTTCTATATTCACGAGAATAAGTTAAGTCACAAAATTACAACTATTTTTCTAAATCCATGCATAAATATACACGATATTTTCATCTTCTTTTTCTTTGTTTTATTTGCACGCAGCCAAACATTCGCGTACTTTTGCACATACAAATGAAATATACCACCATTTTAAGCATCGCCGGTTCCGATTGTAGCGGAGGAGCCGGCATTCAGGCAGACATCAAGACGATTTCCGCTTTGGGATGCTATGCTGCCAGCATCGTCACAGCCGTTACCGTACAAAATACATGCGGAGTGAAAAACGTATATCCTATTCCGGCTCAAATTGTCAAGGAACAAATACAGGCCATAACCGAGGATATGCAAATAGATGCCTTGAAAATAGGAATGGTGACGGACGAAAGCATCATAGCGGTCATTGCGGATTTCTTATCAGCCAACTGCTTCCCGGTCGTCTTCGATCCAGTCTTAGTCTCAAGTAGCGGCTACTCTTTGGTAGCCCCCGAAGCGTTGCATGCCATGTGTGACCGTTTAATCCCCCATTGCACTTTAATGACCCCCAACCTGCCGGAAGCCGAAATACTGTCCGGTATCCCTATCCGGGACATAGAAGATATGGCAAACGCCGGACGGCATATCCTTACTTACGGTTGTCGGTCCGTATTAATTAAAGGAGGACATTTGGACGGGGGCGATATGACGGATATTCTGGTCTGCGGCAATACTCCGGAAGACATTCACCGCTACCACTCCGCCAAAATAAACTCCGCTAATACCCACGGAACCGGATGCACGCTTTCTTCTGCTATTGCGGCTTACATCGGCCAAGGCGTCTCCTTACCGGAAGCTGTCGGTTTAGGGAAAAAATACCTCACGGATGCCCTGTTTTACGGAAAAGATGTCACCATCGGAAAAGGACACGGCCCGTTAAATCACTTTTTTAATCCCAAAAAGCTGATGATTAAGTAAGTTTTTATTAAATTTGCAACCAGATTGATGAACAAACATACATTTAGATAAGATTTAAATTATATGAAAGCATTTGTATTTCCCGGACAGGGAGCACAATTTGTAGGTATGGGCAAAGACCTGTACGACAACAATCCGTTGGCAAAAGAACTATTTGAAAAGGCAAACGATATTTTAGGATTCCGCATTACGGATATCATGTTCAGCGGCACGGACGAGGAGTTGAAACAGACAAAAGTGACGCAACCCGCCGTATTCCTCCATTCTGTCATTTCAGCTTTGTGTATGGGAGAAAACTTCACTCCGGACATGGTGGCCGGTCATTCATTAGGAGAATTTTCTGCGTTGGTAGCAGCCGGTGCCCTGAACTTTGAGGATGGTCTGAAATTGGTTTACGCCCGTGCCATGGCCATGCAAAAGGCATGCGAGGCTGCCCCTTCTACGATGGCGGCCATTGTAGGCTTGGATGATGCCACGATTGAGAACGTCTGCGCGGAAATCAATACGGAAAACAATGTAGTGATTCCGGCCAATTATAATTGCCCCGGACAGTTGGTCATCAGCGGCAATGTGGAAGCTGTCAAGGCTGCATGCGAAAAACTGAAAGCAGCCGGTGCCAAGCGTGCACTCTTGTTGCCGGTGGGCGGTGCGTTCCACTCTCCTTTGATGCAACCGGCCAAAGACGAACTGCAAGCAGCCATAGAGGCAACTACGTTCAATACGCCTAAATGTGCCGTATACCAAAACGTAGATGCACAGGCTCATACGGATGCAGAAGAAATCAAAGCCAACTTGATTGCCCAACTCACAGCTTCTGTTCGTTGGACGCAAGAGGTGCAGAACATGATTGCAGCCGGTGCCACGGATTTCACGGAGTGCGGTCCGGGCAAAGTCCTGCAAGGCATGATCGGAAAGATTGCTAAAGGAAATGATGCCGTGACAGCACATGGTATCCAAGCATAAACCAACTTGAACAGCTATCCCCTTGCCTTGGAAAAAACGGCAAGGGGATTTTCATTAACGACTAATCCATTTGATATATGAAAAACAAGATGATTATTTATCAGGTGTTCACCCGCCTTTTCGGAAACGACAAGACGGCATGCACCCCCCACGGCAGCAAGACAGAGAACGGATGCGGGCACTTCGCTGATTTTACCCAAAAAGCATTAACGGAAATCCAAAAGCTTGGAGCAACGCATATTTGGTATACAGGGGTCATTGCACATGCCACACAAACCGACTATACCTCATACGGAATTCCGTCCGATCATCCTGCCATTGTAAAAGGAAAAGCCGGTTCCCCATACGCCATTAAAGACTATTATGACGTAGACCCGGACTTGGCCATAAAACCCGAGAAACGGATGAAGGAGTTTCAAAACCTGATATACCGTACGCATGATGCCGGTTTGAAAGTCATCATCGACTTCGTGCCCAATCATGTGGCACGCCAATATCAATCCGCCAACAGACCTGAAGGCGTGAAAGATCTCGGGGAAGAGGATGACCAAACCCTATCCTTTTCTCCTCAAAACAACTTTTATTATATTCCCGGACACCCGTTTCAACCTGGCTTCGACCTGCAAGGCAGTGCACCGTCCCCATACGAAGAATGTCCGGCCAAAGCTACAGGCAATGATAATTTTTCCCCCTCTCCGGGACGCAACGACTGGTATGAAACGATAAAGCTGAACTATGGAATAGATTATTGCAATGGAGGAGAACGGCACTTCGACCCGATACCTTCCACATGGTTTAAGATGCGTGACATCCTGCTGTTTTGGGCCGGAAAAGGCATAGACGGCTTCCGTTGCGATATGGCAGAGATGGTTCCTGTCGAATTTTGGGCATGGGCCATTCCGCAAGTCAAGTGCCACTACCCTTCTCTTGTATTCATTGCCGAGGTATATAACCCGAACGAATACCGCAACTACATCTATAAAGGAGGATTTGACTATTTATATGACAAGGTCGGATTATACGACACGCTCCGCGGAGTCGTTTGCGGCTATGCCTCTGCGCGTCAGATTACAGGATGTTGGCAAAACGTAGACGACATCAAAGACCGCATGCTGAACTTCCTCGAAAACCACGATGAGCAACGATTGGCCTCTGATTTCTTTGCAGGAAATGCAGAAAAAGGCCGTCCGGCCCTATTGGTCAGCGCATGTATGGGGAAAAATCCCATGATGATTTACTTCGGACAAGAATTAGGCGAACGGGGTATGGACGCGGAAGGATTCAGCGGCAAAGACGGGCGTACCACGATTTTCGACTATTGGCATGTAGATACCATCAGGCGGTGGCGTAACAAAGGTAAATTTGACACCGGTAAACTCACAGCCCAGGAACTTGCCTTGCAGGCATTCTATACCCAAGTGCTTAGATTATGCAACAGAGAAAGAGCTTTGAGGGAAGGGGATTTCTATGACCTGATGTACGCCAATAACGGCTCGGACCTGTTTAATGCCGACAAATGTTATGCTTTTGTCCGGCGTAAAGACAAAGACCTGCTGATTGTCCTTGCCAACTTCGAGGATTCCGAGAAACATACAGCTGCCAACCTTCCCCACCATTTATTCGAATTTTTCCAAATCCAAGAAAAAGGAGAGGTCATAGCAACTGAACTTCTAAGTGGAGATAAAGAATGTATCACGTTCAATGCTAATCAATGCGTACTAACGGACATACCTGCATATAGTGGCAAAATCTTAAAAATCAAGCTATAGTAGCTAAAAAGTAGCCGACGGGAAGTCCAAGGTCATTATTATAGAGTAAAGCGGGAACCTGCAAAATCACCAAATCCGGCGATTGCAGGTTCCCGCTTTACGTTCTACCTTTGCAGTGACAGAAGAAAACAATATGCCATTAATAAACGATTAAACAAAACTACAACAACGAGATGAAAAAAATGACTATTTATTATGGTTCCACCACAGGAACTTGCGAAACCTTGGCCTCCAGTATCGCACAAGCACTGGGCATGAGTAACGACAACGTGCACAACGTAACAGAAATGACCAAGGAAGATCTGGAGAATAACGATGTGCTGATTCTCGGTTCGTCCACATGGGGATGCGGAGACCTGCAAGATGATTGGTACGACGGAGTAGAGATTCTGAAGAAAGCCGACTTGACAGGTAAAAAGGTAGCCCTTTTCGCTTGCGGTGACGGAGAGTCATACGGCGACACATTCTGCGAAGCCATGACCCATATCCACGATGCCTTGGCTGATAGCGGCTGTACCTTCATTGGGAAAGTCCTGACTGCAGACTATACGTTTACTTCTTCTACAGCCGTGGACGGCGATGATTTCATCGGTCTGGCACTTGACGACGTGAACGAGAGTGACAAGAGCGAAGCCCGAATTGCAAACTGGGCTAAGCAAATTGAAGCGGAAATGGCTTAAAGCATACTTAAAAACAAGTAAAGGGCTATAAGGTTGCGACCTGGATAATCATAGATTTTAGCTATTGCAAGACTTTAAATTATCACTTAATTTTGCAACCACAAACGAAACATTCACCCATGGACGCATTATCCGAGAGAAACAGACATAAATGTATCATAATAACCACTTTTCATACAATTTCTTTATATCGTTTTGGATTTAAATTTGGGATTAGGCTCTCGTGAGAGAGCCTTTTTCTATACCTGTCCGTTTGCAGGAACTATTCCCAAACCGCATCCAACAGTTTGAACACAATCCGGAATTGTCCGTCCTTGTAGCTCGTGCTGTTGATATGGAACCGGCCAATCTGTGCCGTATGTTCCACATGGGCACCGATACAGGCGCAGACATCATAATCCCCAACCCTGACCAAGCGCAAGGTATCCTCCGCAGCATCGGGTAATTTGTCGAGCGGAACGTTGTCGGGAACAGCATCACGCGATACGTAGGCGTATGTCACCGGTAAATCAGCCGCAATGACTTCATTCACTTTCCGGGCTATCTCTGCAACCTGCTCTTCCGTCGGCTCATCCGCCAAATCATAGTTAATCTTACTTTTTTTCCGCTCAATATGTGCATTCCCCGACCGTTCGCAACCGAACATCCTGACCATCGTTTGGTTCAGGATATGCTCACAAGTGTGCATCGGAGGGTATTCCAACTTGTTATGGGCATTTAAAGCCACTTCCTTTTCTGTTGTCATTCGTTTCTTTTAATATATTTGTTGAATAAGTCCATACGCAGTCCACCACATTTCACCTTCACGACATGATGT
This sequence comes from Paraprevotella xylaniphila YIT 11841, assembly GCF_000205165.1. Lineage (GTDB taxonomy): Bacteria > Bacteroidota > Bacteroidia > Bacteroidales > Bacteroidaceae > Paraprevotella > Paraprevotella xylaniphila. The sequence continues at coordinate 11,135 of NZ_GL883825.1, forward strand.
TCGTCCGTCAAGAAACAAGTAGGCGTACCTTGCGCCCCGTATTTTATTTTCATGGGGCTGTCGTCCAACTTAAAATCTGACACAAAAACAAAATCAAAAGGATATGCTTTTTTAACCTCTTGCAAGTCTTTCAATGAGCTGCATGGCCAATAGACCACAATCTGCAAATCTTCCAAAGATGTCTGCCTCCGTAAAAGTTCCAATTCCTTACGACCGCCTTCTCCCATGCACTCCAATCCACCATAAAGCAGCAACACTTGTCGCCCCTTCAGTCCGCGCCAATCAAAGACATTCCCGTCATCCCGATAGCAAGGAAACTCCCATAGGCTATCCTTTTCCTCAATCTGCCGCATACGGATATGTTCCTGAATGTTCCTTCCATAAAAAGACTCGCGCATACCCGTGCCCAACGTATCCAAGATATGTACAAGCACTTTTTTAGGAATATCCAACCGGCACATGTACAGACGCTGCAAACCACTGGGCGTAGAAGCATATTCCATAGCCAACTCCCGGTTTCTTTTTAACGTAGCATCATAAAAGGAATTAAATGCAGCCTGCAAACTATCCTGCATCTCGGGATATTTGTCCCATAATGCAGCCATCTCCTGATGACGCTGTTCGTACGCTCCCCACAGCATGCTATCCTTTCGCAGATACTCTTTCTCCCTCTCCATGTCCTGCGCAACCGAATTTCCAACCGAGAGACCCAAAAATCCCCAAAGGAACAACAAACTTTTTAACTTTATGATACCACGTTTCTCCATCAGTATTACAGTTTCCCCCGTTCTTCCAGATAAGAATCCTTGAATCCTAAGAAGTACAGCACCCCATCAAGCCCCATTGTGTTGATGGACTGCTTCGCATTCGCCACCACACGAGGCTTGGCATGGAATGCAATTCCCAACCCGGCTTCAGAAAGCATGGGCAAGTCGTTGGCTCCGTCGCCCACGGCAATCGTCTGAGCCAGATGCACATGTTCCACTTGGGCAATAAGCTTCAACAATTCGGCTTTACGGCGACCGTCTACAATTTCGCCCACATAACGTCCCGTCAGTTTACCGTCCTCTATTTCCAACTCATTGGCATACACATAGTCTATGTCATATTTGTTCTTCAGGTAATTGCCGAAATAAGTGAACCCACCCGAGAGAATGGCTATTTTGTAACCATACTGTTTCAATACAAACATCAGACGGTCGACTCCCTCCGTAATGGGCAAATGCTGAGCGATATCTTCCATGACCGACACATCCAACCCTTTCAGCAAAGCCACCCGTTGGGTGAAACTTTCCTTAAAGTCTATCTCCCCACGCATGGCCCGCTCGGTAATGGCCCTTACTTGTTCACCTACTCCGGCACGGTCGGCCAGTTCGTCGATGACTTCCGTCTCAATCAAAGTGGAATCCATATCAAAACAAATCAGGCGGCGCATGCGGCGGTACATGTTGTCCAACTGGAATGAGAAATCCATCTCCAGTTCACTGGACAACTTCAACAGTTCCGATTGCATGGCCGCACGGTCTTTCGGTGTACCCCGTACGGAAAACTCGATGCAAGCCCGTATGTTTTCCCGCTGTTCGTCCAATGGAATACGCCCGGTGAGACGCTTGATGGCATCGATGTTCAGCCCCTGTTCGGCCAACACCGAAGTGACGGCCTGTATTTGCAAAGCCGACAGTTTGCGTCCCAACAGAGTCAGGATATAACGGTTCTTGCCCTGCATGTTCACCCAATCTGCGTATTCTTCTTTCTTCACCGGATAGAAACGGATGTTCACGCCCAATTCCGAAGCCTTGAACAGCAAATCCCGCATCACATGCCCGGAGTATTCCTCTGCCGCACGCACCAACAAGCCCAAAGTCAACGTATTGTGTATGTCGGCCTGGCCGATGTCGAGTACCGTCACGTCATACCGGGCTAAAATCCCCATGATGGAAGAAGTCAGTCCGGGACGGTCTTCACCCGTTATTCTTATCAGTATCAATTCCGTATTCGAAGATTCCATAGCTTTATATCCATTTAATACCTGCAAAACTACACAAAAAAGGAGAAAACACAAAGGATACGGACGGAATGCCGGAAAGATTCTGCCCCATTCACCCATCTAAAAGGTATAAGCCACTTTATCCGGCTACAAGTTGGCATTAAAGTAAAGGAAAACTCCCCACCGCTTCAAAAATCCAATTCTGCCCCTCGCGGTTCTTTATTTTTGGTGTAACTTTGTAAACGAAAACAAGGTTCCGAAAATGACAAACAAAGCCTGATCGGGACACGAACCAAGCCACAATGAAAGAAACAGCCTCCATATTCCATCCCTTTACGCCCCAACCGGAAATATCGGACATTCCAGACATGTTTACCTGTCCGTTCCACTACGAACCGCACCCTTTATCCGTATGCGCGGCCGAAGAAGTGTGCCGCTATCTCACGCTCCGCACCGACTGGAAAACGGAACTGGACAAAGGAAAAATGTTTGGCGTATTAGTCGTGCAGAAAGATGGAAAGACAGGCTTCTTGGCGGCTTATTCCGGCATTCTTTGCGGTCGCAACGACCACGGCTTCTTCGTACCGCCCGTTTTTGATTTGTTGCAGCCGGACGGTTTTTTCAAGACAGAAGAAGCACAAATATCCCAAATAAACCACCGTATCGGAATGTTGGAACATAGCGATATGCGTGTCGCACTGCTCCAACAGGCTGCCGACAGGAAAGCAGCCGGCGAACAGGCATTGAAAGAAGCTCGCGACGCATTGAAAGAAGCCAAACGGCAAAGGGATTTGTTACGGGCATCAGACCGCAACGACTTCACGGAAGAACAGCTCACCCGTGAAAGCCAGTTCCTGAAAGCTGAATACAAACGGTTGGAAAAGCAATGGAAAGCCAAACTCGAAGAGGTTGAAACTGCCCTGAAACGGTCCGATGAAGAAATAGAGGCGCTGAAAACCGAACGGAAACACCGCTCCATCCTGCTGCAAAATTGGCTTTTCGCCCAATTCCGCATGCTGAACGCACGGGGGGAGGAGAAAGACCTGTGGCAAATTTTCCGGGAACACGGGCGGACCGTACCGCCATCGGGTGCCGGAGAGTGTGCCGCCCCCAAATTGCTGCAATATGCCTACCGTCACGGCTACCGTCCTTTGGCCATGGCCGAATTCTGGTGGGGGGCTTCGCCGGAAACGGAAATACGCAAACACGGTTACTACTATCCGGCATGCAAAAGCAAATGCGAGCCGATACTCGGCCACATGTTACAGGGGCTGGATGTGGAACCCAACGCCCATGAAAGCAGCAAGCACCTTGACCACGAACCGGAACTCGTCTACGAAGACGAATGGATGGTTGCAGTCAACAAACCGGCCGGCATGCTTTCTGTACCCGGCAAGGGCGATGCTCCTTCCGTATGGAGTTGGGCGCGTGCGCATTTTCCTGAGGCCACGGGGCCGCTCTTAGTACACCGTCTGGACATGGACACCTCGGGAGTGCTCCTCATTGCCAAAGACCCGGAAACGCACCGGCAGTTGCAACAACTGTTTGAAACGCGGCACATCAAAAAAAGGTACGTCGCTTTGCTCGACGGTACGGTAACGGACGACGAAGGCTTTATCCGTCTTCCCCTCTGCCCCAACCCGGACGACCGCCCACGGCAAATGGTGAGCACGGCACACGGCAAAGCCGCCGTCACGCGCTTCGAGGTCTTGTCGCGCAGCTGCGGCCAAACCCGCGTGGCTTTCTATCCCCTCACGGGGCGCACCCACCAATTGCGGGTGCATGCCGCCCATCCGGAAGGATTGGACACCCCTATCGTAGGCGACAACCTGTATGGCCGTCGGGCCTCCCGCCTCTTCCTGCATGCCGAGACCGTGGCCTTCCGCCATTTCAAGACCGGACGTTGGGTCAGCATTACGGCACCGGCCCCGTTCTGACGGGAGGAAAGGCACCAACCGGTGCTCACTGCCCGCCGTCAGGCGTATGGCAAATGGCTTCAATCCGATCCAATTCCTCTTTCGAGAAATCTACTTTCCGCAAGGCCTTCAGGTTGTCTTCGAGTTGTGCCACGGAACTTGCCCCGATAATAACGGATGTAACCAGTTCGTCCTTCAAAACCCAAGCCAAGGACATTTCGGCCAACGTCTGCCCCCGCTCTGCGGCCACCCGGTCCAAGGCTTTGATTTTCCCCAAGACCGCCTCTGTCAGTACCTCGCGTTTCAAGAAACGCCCTTGTGCCATGCGCGAATCTTCGGGCACGCCTTGCAGATAGCGGGACGTGAGCAAACCTTGTGCCAACGGTGAAAAAGCAATAAACCCAACCCCGTACGCCCGGGCCTGTCCCAAAATGCCCTCCTCTTCCGGAGCGCGGTCGAACAGGTTGTAACGCCCTTGGTACAACAGGCAATGCACGTCGCGCGCTTCCAAATAACGGTAAGCCTCTTCGGCCTTGCCGGCCGGATATTTGGAAAGCCCCACATAAAGCGCCTTGCCTTGTCGCACGATGTCAACCAAAGCCTGCATCGTTTCTTCCAACGGAGTCTCTGGGTCGTAACGATGGGAATAGAACACGTCCACATAATCCAACCCCATACGCACGAGGCTCTGGTCGAGACTGGCCATGAGCGACTTGCGGCTTCCCCAGTTCCCGTAGGGGCCGGGCCACATGTCGTAACCGGCCTTGGTCGACACAAACAGCTCGTCGCGATAAGGCTTGAAGGATTTCTTCATGATGAATCCGAAGGTCTCTTCGGCACTGCCATACGAAGGGCCGTAATTGTTCGCCAAATCGAAATGCGTGATGCCATGGTCGAAAGCATAATGCGCCATCGCCAACGAATGGGACAAAGGATTGACGTCACCGAAATTATGCCACAACCCTAAAGAAACTTCAGGAAGGAGCACGCCGCTACGCCCGCTGCGACGGTAGCGCATACCGTTTTCATACCGGTCGGATGCCGGAGAATAAATGGGATTCAACATAAACCTTATAACTGTTTTAGAAGTGTCTGGCGCAAAAATAATGAAAAAACCATAAATCCGCCTGACTCTCCCGGTAAAACTTCCTATCTTTGTCCATTATTATCACATAATAGATTTATTTCACATGAAACACACTTTCAGCGCATGTTGTTGCGCCATCCTGATTTCAATTTCCGCACAAGCGCAAAAAGGCGCTTCCCATTTCGAAATAGATACTCGTACGCCACTACAGACGATGGACGGTTTCGGGGCTTCGGATGCCTGGAGCATGCAACACATCGGCCTGTGGCCCGACAGCGTGCGGTTGCAAACGGCCGACTGGCTATTCAGTACCGAGAATGACAGCAAGGGGCAACCCCTCGGCATCGGGCTTTCGATATGGCGTTTCAACATCGGGGCAGGCAGCCATGACCAAGGACGCGAAAGCGGCATCGGCTCACATAGGATGCGCACGGGATGCTTCCTCCGGCCAGACGGCACGTACGACTGGACACAGCAGCCCGGACAACGCAACTTCCTGCGCATGGCCCAAGAACGGGGCGTAAGGACTTTCATCGGATTTTTCAATTCGCCCCCAGTGTACTTTACCCAAAACGGACTGGCTACCAACACCGGGCGGGGCGGGACGCTGAACCTGAAAACGGAACATTACGGCGATTTTGCCCTATTCGCAGCCAACGTGGTGAAAGGGTTGGAACAGCATGACGGCATCAAGCTCTCCTACGTCTGCCCCGTCAATGAGCCGGACGGCCACTGGAATTGGGTAGGTCCGAAACAGGAAGGCACACCGGCCACCAACCGTGAAATCGCCGGACTGGCACGGGCATTCAGCCAAGCGTTTACCCGGAAAGGGTTGGACACGAAAATCCTCATCAACGAATCGTCGGACTACCGTTGCATGTTCGCCACCCACATGACCGACTGGCAGAGAGGGTATGCCATCCAGTCGTTTTTCTGTCCGGACAGCACGGACACTTATCTGGGCGACACCCCGAACGTGCCGCGCCTCATGGCCGGACACAGTTACTGGACCAACACTCCCTTGGAAGCCCTACGCAGCATCCGCATGCAACTGAAAGACACGTTGGACAAATACAACGTGCAATTCTGGCAAACGGAAACCTGCATCATGGGCAATGATGAAGAAATAGGCGGCGGAGGCGGTTACGACCGTACGATGAAGACAGCCCTATACGTGGCACGTATCATACATCACGACATCGTCTATGCCGGAGCGCGAAGCTGGCAGTGGTGGCGTGCCGTGGGCGGGGACTACAAGGACGGGCTCTTGCGTGAGTTCAGCAACCGCGAGGGGACGGACGGGCACGTGGTGGACTCCAAACTGCTTTGGGCTTTAGGCAACTACAGCCGTTTTGTCCGTCCGGGCGCCACCCGTATGGGCATTACCGCCACCGACAAGACGGGACGAGCCGTGACGGAAGGCGATACAGACCGCACGGGATTGATGTGCACCGCCTACCGGAACGCAGACGGCTCGTGGGTCATGGTCGTAGTGAATTATGCCACCGAAGAGAAAAGCATGACCTTCCACGTGGATGACCGGAAAGTAAAAAGTTGGCAACCCTACCTGACGGCCGAAGGAGCGGGAAAAAACTTGCAGCCTATCGGCAAGGTAGGCAACGGAAAACAAACCGTCATCCCTGCACGCTCGATTGTAACGTTTGTAAGCCGGTAAGACGAACATTTTGTCAGTTTTTCAAGAATCGCCATCAGGCAAAATCCGGCATTTTAGACGGTAAAAGAACAATATGCCTGAATAAAAATGCACCTGAATCGCATATATGCGCTGCCAATCCGCATATATGCAATTCATTTGGCTGAAAGCGATTTTTCATTCACAGCCAAACGGAAAAAAGTTCTCCGCAGATTGAAACGCCTATGGCTTCCACCTGCGCCAAAAACAAGAAGAAAACGGAAATAAAACATGCCGAAAACACTCCATTTTCGTCTGGCTGAAACTTTTTTGCCTACAAAAAAGAAAAACAAAAGGACAAAGAAAAACACTTTCCGCTTACAGCCATCTGAAAACACGGGCGGCAAACATGCCGTTCCGCCCCTCTTTGTAAAGTGCCAAGCGGATTTTCCTGTCCATTTGCCCGAAAGCCGATGCACGAGATTCGCGTATTCCGGCGCGACTTCCCTGCCGGCTGTATATAACGGATTCTCACACGGACAGGTTTGTCATTTTGACAGCCGCCGCCTTTTCCCGAACCGTCCGCCGATTTTTCTTTTCAATTCGGAAAACAAAGTAATCTCCTTACGAATCGCCGAAGCCGAAAGCCACACGCTGACACCTAATACGCATCCGCCTGCTGCGACCTTGAGCCATATTTCGGGCTGCATGCCCAAATACAAAGCCGCCGCCACGCAAAGAAACTGCGCCGCGATGAACGAACGTGCCGCCTTGTCAGACTTGAAGCCGTAGCGTCGCCCGTATACGGCATAAATCATCCACCAATCGAACACTCCGGCCAAAGCCAAGGCAATTCCCGTGCCCAAAATACCCGCGTACACAAAACCGACCATCACGCACACGGCCATAAAGATGTCGTAGGCCGCCTCCATGCACAAATACATGACGGCATCGCCTTTGGCCAACGAAGTATAAGCCACGGGGAGCGTCATCGATTTGAAAAACATGTGCATGGAAGCACACACCGCCATGCCTGTCATCGGTAAAAAAGAAGAGGTATACAACAACCTGACAACCAACGGCATGGATATCATGAATAAAACAAGAAAAGGCGACATGAGCAACACGCAGACTTTTATCTGCCGGTTGATGGCCAGATTCATCCGCCCAGCATCGGCATGTACCGACGACAAACGCGGAAAGTAATCGGCCTCTACTGCCGTGAACACCACCCCGGCGTAGGCAAACACCAGATTATAGCCCATGCCGTACAACCCCACGTCGGACAACGAGCCCCAATTGGTAATGAAAAGCGAAATCCCCATCCCTACCGACATGTTCACCACCATGGCCATGATATAAGGCACGCCAACGCGTACCATGCTCCATCCCTTGCGGAAATACTCCCGGCTCAGCAAGTCCACGCACCAAGGAAAAACAGGCAAGGAAAGGCACAGATGGACGACCATTATCCCGAACGTGCTGACAACCAATGCTGGTACAACTCCCGAAATTCCCCAAAAGCAATAAAAAGGAATCGTCAACAACAAAGTGGCCGCAGCCCCTAACACGGAAATCACAGCCACGCGCTTCAACCGCCGGACGGCTTTCAAGATAGAGATTTCACCCACCGTAACGGCCATAAACCCCATAACGGGAGAAAGCAAACAGAGAGAAAGGATATGGGATGCATCGCCAAAAGCCCAATAACTTATGGCAGGCGACAACAACAGGCACAACAGCATGCCGGCCCCCCCCGTCCATACGCTCCACGTACGCACCACTTCTACCTGCCGGAGAACTTTTTCCGGATGGTTTCCTCCGTAAAATTCCGCAATCTCCTTAATGGAACTGAACGAAATGCCCAGATTCGACGTGTTGTGCAGGAAACCGATGACGCTCTGGTACAAAGCCGAAAGTCCCACTCCGGCTGTACCGAGCAGAACGGCCGCCAATTTGTTACGCACCACGTTGACCAATATCGTAAGCACCTGTATGCCTCCCAGAAAACCCGTGTATTTTACGATGTGGTCGTAAGTCGCGTCTTCCCGGGCTTCCGTTTCTTCCGAGGCCGTCAAACCGTCTTTTATTTCTTGTGTCTCACTCATAATATAGGAGACAAAGATACGGCATTTCCATTTATTTTCCGTACCTTTGTCTAAAAATATCATGAAAGTCCTATTACTTGGCGAATATAGTAACGTGCATTGGACCTTGGCACAGGGTCTACGTGCCTTGGGGCATTCCGTCACAGTAGTGTCGGACGGTGACGGTTGGAAAAACTATCCTCGCGACATCGACTTGCATCGGAAGTCTACAGGAAAAATGGACACGATGGATTTCCTTTTCCGTGTGGCCCGGGCTCTCCCTTTCATGAGAGGATATGATGTGGTGCAACTCATCAATCCTGTTTTTCTCGAACTACGCGCGGAACGCCTGTTACCCATTTACCGTTTCCTGCGCCGGCACAACCGGAAAGTATTTCTCGGGGCATTCGGCATGGACTATTACTGGGTAAAAACAGGGTTGGACCGCCAAGTATTCCGTTACTCCGACTTCAACATCGGAACGGAAATCCGAATGAACCCCGACAACGACCGGTTCATCGCCGAATGGCTGAACGGCCCCAAAGGCAAACTGAACCGTTTCATAGCCGACGATTGCAACGGCATAGTCTGCGGCCTCTATGAATACGACGCTTGTTATCGGCAGCACTTTCCGGAAAAGACGCAATTCATCCCCTTCCCCATCAACTTGTCGGAAACCACGCCACACATCCCCCATCCCGAAACGGAACGGACGCGTTTTTTCATCGGCATACAACGCAAACGGAATGCTTACAAGGGGACAGACATCATGTACAAAGCATTGGTGGAATTAGCCGCACGTTATCCTGACCGGATAGAAATCGTGAAAGCGGAATCCGTACCGTTTGCACAATATAGCCGGATGATGGACCACAGCGACGTGTTGTTGGACCAACTTTATTCCTACACGCCGGCCATGAACGCCCTGTGCGCCATGGCCAAGGGTCTGGTTGTCGTAGGAGGGGGTGAAGAGGAGAATTATGACATACTGAGGGAAAAAGAACTGCGCCCTATCGTCAACGTACTCCCTTCTTTTGATGACGTGTACGCTAAACTGGAAAGACTTATACAGCATCCTGAGGATATCGCCCGACTGTCTGCGGAAAGCACGCAATACGTCCGTCGCCATCACGACCACCTGAAAGTAGCGGAACAATATGTCGAATTCTGGAAGAGTAGAACTTAAAACATTGAAGCCTTAAAAGCGAAGCATGAAACTCACCATCATAATTCCTGTATACAAGGTGGAAGCCTACCTTGACTTCTGCCTGAAAAGCATCGTCCGGCAAAACGTGGAAGACTATGAAGTCATCCTCGTGGACGATGGTTCGCCGGACGGAAGCGGAGCACTTTGTGACGCATGGTTACGGAAAGACAGACGGTTCCGTGTCATCCATTGCCTTGAAAACCGTGGCCTGAGCGCGGCGCGCAACAAGGGACTGGATGAGGCACAGGGAGAATATGTCACATTCATTGACTCTGACGATTATATCTCCCCGAATACACTGCAAGCCAATATGGAATTGTTGGCCTTACACCCCGAAGCGGATGTCCTGGAATATCCCGTATGCGTTTACCACGGTACGGCAAAAGCCTACCGCTACATGCCCGGAGCATGCGAAATCACGGACTACACCGGATGGGCACGCCGCAAAGGTTACATACATAGTTATGCTTGGAACAAAATTTATAAACGCTCGTTGTGGAAGTCTCTCCGCTTTCCGGAAGGCAAATGGTATGAAGATGTCTTCACCATCCCGGCCGTATTGCGCCAAGCACGATACATCCTGCGTTCGGACAAAGGGTTATATTATTATTGCAGTCGCCAAGGTTCTATCTCCAACACCTTCTGTGACAAGGGTATCAACGACCTTCTTCAGGCCAACCTCATGTTATATCACACTTTGTCGGACAACACTGACCTGAGCGAACAGGATTTGGACGAGGCTTACTTACACTTGTGCGACCACCAAATCATGCGGATACAATTCGGAGGATACCTGTGTATCCCCGAACGCAAGATACCATTACACCGCGCCTTGTTTACCCCTCGTCCGCTGAACTACCGTATCAAAGCTATACTGAAAGCACTCAGCGGCAACCATTATTGCGGTATTGTGGCACGAACCCGTAAAGTACTAAAGCGATGAACAAACCGTCAATCAGTTTCATTATCCCTTATTACAAGGTAGAGCTTCCGCTGCTTGCCCGCGCCATAACAAGTATCTTGCGCTTGGAACAAAAGGCCGATTGGGAAGTTTGGGTCATAAACGACGGTACGCCCGGACACGAAGCGGAAGACTACCTCGGTTCACTGGACGACCCGCGTATCCATTACTATGCCCAACCCAACTCAGGATTAGGAGGGGCAAGGAATACGGGCATTGAAATGGCTCAAAAGGAATATATTCAATTTTTAGATGCGGATGATTTTCTATTCCAAAAAGCTTTTTCCAAAATCTTGGATGTTTTAGGAGAAAAACATCCGGATCTTTTGTCATTCGAGTTTAAAAAAGTCTATCATACGGGATTATGGGATACGAATGTCCCGGCTTGGCAAACAGTCTTTCAAGGAAGTGGAACTGATTTCATGCTCAAACACAATTTGCACGGTAGCGCTTGTGGCTATATATTCAAAAAGTCTGCACTCGGTGACCTGAGGTTCACATCCGGAATTTACCATGAAGACGAAGAGTTCACCCCACTCCTATTCCTAAAGGCACGGCATGTCATCATAACCAACCTGCCGGCTTATGCCTACTTTCAGCGACAATACTCGATTGTACACCATCCTGACCGAAAAATCATAAAAAAACGTTATTCCGATTTGCAGCATATCATTCTTTGCCTCACAGACAAAGGCCGACAAATGGAAGGCAATGCCGCCATAGCCTTGAACAGACGAATTGACATGTTGCGCATGTCCATGGTGTACATGCTGTTAGGCGACAGTCCAGACACGGCTTTCCTGCTCGAAACACTGGAAAACATGAAACGGGCGGGACTGTACCCCCTTACCCCACGTTTCTACTCTTTCCCTTACACCATCGTACGTTGGTGTACTTTTAAACCATTATGTGCCGTCGTCCTCAGTAAAATGTTTCGTCTTCTTCAATTGCGCCATGCAGGACATGCCTCATAGCTGACCGATTGTTTGCACAACAACAAAATAACATAAAAAGAGTTTATGAAAGAAGTATATCACAAAGTATTTGACTATCTTTGTACTGTTCTAATTATAGAACTTTAGTTTAAAGGTATTAGAAAGGTATTTGGCAAGTCCTCGTACGTGAGTATAGGGACTTGTTTTCTTTTTTATAAATCATACAACCCACACTCATATTCTTAGTTCAGCAGAATAAACAAACAGAAAAGCGGTTACATTGAAATGTAACCGCTTGATTCACATTTTGTAGCGTCTACGGGAATCGAACCCGTGTTGCATGCGTGAGAGGCATGTGTCCTAGCCGCTAGACGAAGACGCCTTGGAGCGGAAGCTGGGGGATTCGAACCCCCGGTACGGTAACCCGCACGTCAGTTTAGCAAACTGGTGGTTTCAGCCACTCACCCAAACTTCCTTGCTTCCTTGGATTGCCCCTGCCTTTCAGCAGGTGTTTTCCTGAATTGCGATGCAAAGGTAGCTCCTTTTATTTAAACTTGCAAGCCTTTGGAGCACTTTTTTCCAATAAAACTCAAAAAGTTTTCTCTTTCCTCTATGCCTGATGAATCAGATAAGCCAAATAAACCAAATAAACTGCCACCATGACTCCACCTTCCCAACGCTCAATCGTCCGTTTTGTATAAGAGAAACACCAGAGAATCAGGATACTTAAAAGCATAAGCCCTAAATCGAAATATGAAATACTCCCCACGGGCATCGGGGATACGGTCGCACAAAAGCCCATCACAAAGAAAATATTGAAGATATTGCTTCCTACCACATTCCCTATTGCAATGGCAGAACTTCCCTTCTTGGCTGCCACAATAGAAGTGGCAAGTTCCGGAAGCGACGTCCCGGCGGCCACCAAAGTCAACCCCACTACCGTTTCGCTTACTCCCATACTGAGCGCAATCTCTGTAGCCGCATCCACAAATAAGTTTCCCCCGAACACAAGACCGGCCAATCCCAATATGACATAAAGGAATATACGCCCGTAAGACATCGGAGCTATTTGCAAGGCCTGCGGCTGTTCGCTCGCCCCGTCTTTGTTACGGGCGATGGAAAACGTATAGAACATGAATACGGCAAAGAACCCCAACAGCATCAATCCGTCGGTACGCGAAATCAGGTTCTCAAATTGTCCGCCGTCCAACACCACATCCAATGATACGACGATGAGGGAAGACGTAGCCAAAATAGCAAAGGGAATATCTTTGTGAATAGTAGACTTGCTGATGATAATGGGACTGGCTAAAGCCGAACACCCCACAATCATTAACACATTAAACGTATTGCTTCCCACTATATTACCGATAGAAATCTCACTGCTTCCTTTCAATGCCGACATAAAACTGGTCACAAACTCCGGCAACGACGTCCCAAAGGCCACTACCGTCAAGCCTATCACCATTTCGGTCACGTTGAACCGCCGAGCCAAACCGGTCGCCCCGTCTGTCAACTTGTCGGCACCGAGCAATACAAGCGCGATGCCGACTAAAAGTAATACTACTGTTAAAAACATACCCCCGGCTTTTTAGTCCCGACGACCGAGGAAGATCATGACATAATATAATAAGGTGGCCAAAGAACCTAAAGCCGCTACGACATAAGTATACGCGGCAGAACGAAGAGCCGATACGGCAGCCCCATAATTCCGGTTATTCGTCACGCCGGCCTCACTCAACCATTTGACGGCACGACGGCTTGCATCGATTTCTACCGGCAAGGTTATAAAGCTGAACAAGGTCGTGGCAGCAAACAAAATGATTCCGAACAACATGATTTGAGGGAACACATTCAGCGTAAACATCCCGATGAGCAATACCCACATCATCCAATTGGAAGCAAAAGAAATGACCGGCACCAGACTGCTCCTCATCTTCAACGGGGCATAAGCATGGGCGTGCTGCACGGCGTGGCCGCATTCGTGTGCCGCCACAGCTGCCGCTGCCACACTGCACGTGCCATATACATCTTCACTCAAATTGACCGTTTTGTTAGCCGGATTGTAGTGGTCGGTCAGCGAGCCCGACGTACTTACCACTTCCACGTCATATATCCCGTTGTCATGCAACATCTTCACTGCGATGTCACGTCCGGTCAATCCTCCGTCGATAGGAATTTTCGAATACTTTTCGAACTTGTTCTTCAAATTAGCCTGTACCAACCAACTGGCCAAGGCAATACCGATAAAAAGAATCCAATACATATTATATTTATTAAATGGTTTTATAAAGTAATACTTCAAACATCATGCCAACGCACGCAAAAATAGCGAAGAAATGTTGAATACGATAAATAAAACAAGAATAAGACCGGTCTTTTTTGAATAATTAGTATATTTGTAAGTCAGTATTCACAAATAAGCATAAAACACATGAGAAAAGGTCTGATATACCCCTTGCTTTCAATGGCGGCCGCAACAAGCCTCTTGACGGGATGTACCGGTGGGCAACAAAGCAAAGACTATATGGAGGAGAATGATTCTGTGACGGTTTATCCGCCCGACACGGCTTTCTACGGTCATTTGGGAGAAGGCACGGGGATGAGCAGCCTTGAGCTTATTACCCACGACGGCGACACATTGGCGTTAAACAAGACCAACGAAAAAACGGGGGAACCGGGACGTATATTGGGCGAAATAGCGAACTACACAGACCAATATGCCATTACGACGTGCGATGACAACCAAAGTGTAAACGTGGCCTTGAACATCAACCAACTCACACAAAGAAACTGGCAATCGGACACTGACAAACAACACGGATTCCAATTGGAAATGAACGGTAAAGCCCGGTCTTTATCTGCCGGCACATACCACTACAACCAATGGAGCCTGTACAACTGCAAATTAATTCTGTTACAGGAAAGCGAAGGCGTACACGGAACAGCAACGAGAAACGACACGTTGGATATTTTAAAACTGACACCGGACTCCTTAATACTACAAAGTAGCCGCAAGAAGATTCCCGAGAAGTTTCATCGCATATCATAAAAGAAATATTATGGCTGGCAATAAAGACAAAATGGTAAAGTGCTACGACTGTAAGCACGGCAAATACATGCAATGGATGAAAAACCCCATTATCTGTGAATGCAACTGGACCGGCGAACGCTACGTGGCCGAAGCCAAACGGCTGTGCAGCCGCTTCGAAGAAAATACAAGCCGGGAAACTCCCGAGGTCACACATTATGACCACTATTAGAAAGTTTCCCGGTTGTAATGAGCAGTCAGGCTTATTTGGCGCCCACGCATTCCACTTCCACCAACGCACCTTTAGGCAATGCCTTCACGGCAACTGCCGAACGTGCGGGAAAAGGTTCCTTAAAGAATGTGGAATATACCTCGTTCATAGCGGCAAAATCTGCCATATCTGCCAAAAAGACCGTAGTCTTGACCACGTGCGACAAGTCGATGCCGGCTTCCGCCATGATATGGGCGGCATTTGTCAATGCCTGACGGGTTTGTTCTTTGATACCGCCTTCGACAAATTCCCCGGTAGCCGGATCAATAGGTATCTGGCCGGAAGCAAAAACAAATCCATTCACTTCAATGGCCTGACTGTAAGGGCCGATGGCAGCTGGTGCCGATTTCGTGTGTAAAGCTTTCATAAAATCCTTTTTTATTTATATTAGTTTTAAACCTGCATTTTTCAATGCAAGCTGGAGTTCCTGTACATGTTCCGCATTGCGGGTTTCCACCTGGACCCGCAACCAACAGGCCGTGACGTTAGACGTGTCATCATTCCGCTCGTGATACACGCTTATGATATTCGCTCCCACCGACGCGGCAATCTGGCTGACCACGAATAACTGCCCCGGCTTATCGTCCAGTTCCACGCAAAAGGTGTATATCCGCCCGCTTTTGGAAAGCCCGCGGTTAATCACGCGGCTCAATATCGTCACGTCGATATTGCCGCCGCTCACGACACAAACGGTCTTGCGCCCTTTTACGGGCACCTTGTTGAACATGGCGGCAGCCACACTGACGGCTCCGGCTCCTTCCGCAATCAGTTTATGCTGTTCTATCAATGCCAGAATCGCGGCACATATCTCATCTTCCGTCACCGTCACGACCCCGTCGAGATACTGTTTGCATGTCCGGTAAGTAAGTTCCCCCGGCTCTTTCACCGCTATCCCGTCTGCAATCGTAGACACTGCGTCCAAGCATTCTATTTTCTGGTGTTCGAGGCTCCGCAACATGCCTGGTGCCCCACAGGCCTGTACGCCATACACCTTTATCTTCGGGTTCAAAGTCTTGATGGCAAAGGCGATTCCACTGGCCAATCCTCCGCCTCCTATCGGCACAATCACCGTATCCACGTCCGGCAACTGTTCAATCAGCTCCAAACCAATCGTTCCTTGTCCGGCTATCACCTTCTCGTCGTCGAAAGGATGTATGAAGGTGTACCCGAATTCATCACGCAGTTCCAAAGCCTTGCGGTAGGCGTCATCGTACACGCCGGGTACCAAACAAATGTCGGCCCCCAACCGACGTGTAGCCTCCACCTTACTGATTGGTGCCCCCTCTGGCAAGCATATCAGAGATTTAATGCCATATTTGGCAGCCCCGAGTGCCACCCCCTGGGCGTGATTCCCGGCCGAGCAGGCAATCACGCCCTTAGCCTTCTCCTCATCGCCCAACTGAGATATCTTATAACAAGCTCCCCTCAGCTTGAAAGAGCCGGTCACCTGCAAATTCTCAGGCTTCAGGTAAATCTCACTTTCCTGATTGATTTTGGGCGCATAGATCAAATCCGTCCGACGCACC
Source organism: Paraprevotella xylaniphila YIT 11841 (assembly GCF_000205165.1). Lineage (GTDB taxonomy): Bacteria > Bacteroidota > Bacteroidia > Bacteroidales > Bacteroidaceae > Paraprevotella > Paraprevotella xylaniphila. The sequence goes on from NZ_GL883825.1 coordinate 27,776, forward strand.
ACATTACCTAAGACGTATCTTGCCCTGTAAAAGTCATCCAAATTCAACATAGTCGTATTTTTATATGCAAAAATGCAAAAAAGAATTCAAACAACCTCCTTCATACGTGTTTTTATGTACCTTCCCGACAAGTATTCTTCCCGAAAACCCGTAATTAATCAGAAAATCCATTTTCAATCATTGTTTTTTTTCTTTCAAAGCGTTTTCCATGGCACATTTTTTTGTATTTTTGCGCAGGATTATTTTACCCGAATCAAAAGAACGGAATTTGTTGAATCAACTAAAGAAAGGATAAAAATGAAATTTACAAAAATTGCTACCGTCCTGGGAATGGCTGCCGTTTGCACACCTGCACTGGCCCAATACGAGGGGACAAGAGTATACGACCGTATCGGTCACGGGCAAGACAGTATCACGACCTTAGGCAATATCGTAGCCTACAAGGATAGCTACAAAGCTCAAGATTATGCCGGTGCATACGAACCATGGAAAGCCGTGCTCACCAAAGCCCCTTGCGCGGAAGTCAGCACGTATGCCTATGGCGCCATGATTTTGGCCAACGTATTAGTCAAAGAACCGGATTTGACCAAGAAAAAGGCTTACTTCCAAGAACTGATGGACATGTACGATACGCGCCTGAAGAACCTTGACGCACTGAACTCCTTTACCAAACCGGACAAGCGCGCCACTAAAGGCGACATTCTGGCCCGTAAGGCTTTCGACTATGCTTATTATGGCGCGGGCGTGGCCGACGGTTATTCGTTGGACAAAGCCTACACCATGTTCCGCGAGGGCATAGACCTTATTAATAAGGATGGCGCAAAAGAGGTTCCCGGTTTCGTATTGGATAAATTCTTTGAAATCTCATATCAAAGATACATGGCCGACTCCACCGCTTTCCGCGAACAGTTCCTGAAAGATTATATGGAAAGTCGCGAGGCCTGCCAAGGCATGTTGAGCTTGGCCAACGAAGCGACAGATTCCGTGGCAGCCAAAAAGATTGTGGCACAGTACGACCCGACGCTGAACCGCATCGAAACCTTGTTCGCCCAATCCAAAGCAGCCGACCGCGAACAGCTCATTGCCATCTTCGGTCCGAAAATCGAAGAGAACAAAACGAATCTGGCTTATCTGAAGTCTGCGCTTACCTTGCTTTCGGCCAACAACTGCGATGACACCGACATTTATTTCAAGGCAGCCGAATATGCCTATAATATTGAGCCGAGCTACGAATCGGCCATCGGTACGGCACAAAAGTATTACAAGGACGGAAAAGTGGCCGAATCAGTGCAATATTATGATAAAGCTCTTGAATTATGCCCTACCGACCAGACCAAAGCGGCCATTGCATTGAAGATTGCCAATGCCGTGTCTAAAACGGGAGACTCAGCCAAGGCATTTTCATATTTGGACAAAGCCGTGCAATACAATGCCAAAATTGCCGGAAAGGCTCATTTGGTACGCGCACAGATTCTGGCCTCATCCAAAAACTTCTCAGAGGCTATCTCCTATTGTACGAAAGCAGCCCAGGAAGACGTCAGCATCTCCGGATCGGCCAACCGTCTGAAAGAGAAGATTCAGGAAGTACAGCGCAAGAATGCAGAGTACGAAAAGGCCAATGCCGAATATAAGGCCCAGAAAGCAAAAATCGAGAAAGAAGAAAACTTCTGGAAAGCCGGAGGCAAACAATAATCTACGGAACATCCATCAAAAAACTCCGTAAGAAAGGATATGGCAGGCAGAGGGGGCAGCAAGACCTTTCTGCCTGCTTTCGTTTTCGCCCTTAAAGGAAACAAGTACACAGCCGGACATACACTTCGCAAGGGATACGGGACGTAAATATTTCAGACAAAAGAAGTGTATTCCGCATAGTACTGGTTTTCAACGGTTTGAGATTGGAGAAAAAATCTCCTGAGAATGAAAAATCAATCTCAGCCAAACGAAAAATCATTCGGCTGAGATTGATTTTTCGTTTGGCGCAGAAAAGGGAACCATTCTTCGTTGTAAAATAAAACGTATTCCACTACCCTATTATTCCCCTCACCGTCTACTGCCCACCAAAGAAAACAGCCCCAAGCCTCCTTGTCTTAACTTTTTTTAAAAGACAGGCTTATTGTAATTCCCTTCCCGATGGAAATACATGTTGTGTTTCTACCAGAGGAAACTCTGCCCCACGTTCCAAAAGCAAAATGACGAACGATAAAAAACTGATTTCCTGTATACAAGAAAAAAACTCCCGAATCAAACCGTACGACAGACATACCCCGTATATTTCTCCAAAATAAGGCGAAACCCCGCACCTTATCATACTTAATATGAAAAGTATTCCCGAACAGCCCTGATTACATGTTATATAACATAAAACAGGAAGCTCCCATTCCCCTCCCGCCATACTATCTTTGTATGCAAAATACGACAATACGATGAAAAATCCCCTACGCGTCGACGAAATGATCAATCCTCACGTCTCTGTTGACTGTGTCGTATTAGGTTTTGACGGCGAACATCTTAAAGTGCTTCTCGTAAAGCAAACCGGCCACGAAGAAAACGGCTACTATAATAACATGAAATTGCCGGGCAGTCTGATTTACAATGACGAAGACTTGGACGAGGCGGCACAGCGGGTCCTCTATGAACTGACAGGGCTGAATGAGCTTCACCTCATACAGTTCAGGGCGTTCGGTTCCAAGAACCGGACCAAAAACCCGAAGGACATCAAATGGTTGGAACGCTTTCACCAATTAAACCAGAAAGTGGAACGCATCGTCACCATCACCTACCTGACGATGGTAAAAATCGACAAGAAACTTACCCGTTTGTCCGACCGATACGAAGCTTGTTGGATGGACATTGATGCGCTCTGCCCCTTGGCTTTCGACCACAACCTGATTATCGGCGAAGCACTGTGGTTCGTGCGGCAATACGTGCAGACGCAACCCGCAGCCTTGTTCGACCTTCTCCCTAAAAGATTCACAGCAGCCGAGCTCCGCAGACTTTATGAGACGATATATGACCGGAAATTCGACGTTCGCAATTTCCACAAACGGATTGCCCAAATGAAATATGTGCTTCCTCTGGAGGAATTCCAGACCGGCGTAGCCCACCGGGCCGCGCGGTACTACAAATTCGACCGTAAGCTGTACAACAAGCTGCACGGCATGGGCAAGTCGTTCAACCCGGACGAGCATAATGAAATTTATTAATTTAACATCAAACGAATCATCATGAACTTGACACAAGAAGGAGACAGACTGTATTTGTACTCCATTACCACCGTAGCCATCTTGGGTGGACTGTTGTTCGGCTACGACACGGCAGTGATTTCCGGTGCCGAAAAAGGGCTTGAAGCCTTTTTCCTCACCGCGACGGATTTCCAGTATGACAAGGTGATGCACGGCATCACCTCGTCCAGTGCATTGATCGGTTGCGTCATCGGCGGCGCCATATCCGGTTACCTGGCCTCCCGCCTGGGGCGGCGCGATTCCCTCCGTCTGGCTTCCGTCATGTTTTTCCTCTCCGCATTGGGTTCCTACTATCCGGAGTTTCTTTTCTTCGAATACGGAAAGGCCAACTGGGACTTGCTGATTGCCTTCAACCTCTATCGTGTGTTGGGCGGAATCGGTGTCGGGTTGGCTTCTGCCGTCTGTCCGATGTATATCGCCGAGATTGCCCCTTCCCACATCCGCGGCACACTGGTGTCGTGCAACCAGTTTGCCATTATCTTCGGCATGCTCGTAGTCTATTTCGTCAACTATATGATTATGGGCGACCATCAGAATCCTGTCATCCTGAAAGACACCGTAAGCGGTGTGATGTCTGTCAGCCCCGAATCCGACATGTGGAGCGTGTACGAGGGTTGGCGTTACATGTTCGGGTCCGAAGCTTTCCCGGCTGCCTTGTTCGGCCTGTTGCTGTTCTGCGTCCCCAAGACTCCCCGCTATTTAGTGATGTGCGGTGAAGACGACCGTGCGTTTGCCATTTTGGAGAAAATCAATGGCCGCAATGTGGCCGGAAAGGTACTGGAAGAAATCAAACAGACGTCCAAGGAAAAGACTGAAAAGCTGTTCACTTACGGCGTGGCAGTCATCGTCATCGGCATTCTGCTCTCCGTCTTCCAACAAGCCATCGGCATCAATGCGGTGCTTTACTATGCCCCCCGCATATTTGAAAGTGCCGGTGCCGAAGGAGGCGGCATGATGCAGACCGTCATCATGGGTGTGGTCAACATCCTTTTCACTCTGGTAGCCATTTTCACCGTCGACCGTTTCGGACGCAAACCGTTGCTCATCATCGGTTCCATCGGTATGGCTGTCGGTGCTTTTGCCGTAGCCCTTTGCGACCAGATGGGCATCAAAGGCATCGTTCCGGTTCTGTCCGTCATCGTGTACGCTGCATTCTTCATGATGTCATGGGGGCCGATTTGTTGGGTCCTCATTGCCGAGATCTTCCCCAACACCATCCGTGGAAAAGCCGTAGCCATCGCCGTAGCGTTCCAATGGGTGTTCAACTACTTGGTGTCTTCCACCTTTCCGGCTTTGTACGATTTCAGCCCTATGTTCGCTTACAGCCTGTATGGCATCATCTGCCTGCTTGCAGCCCTGTTCGTCTGGAAGAGCGTGCCCGAAACCAAAGGCAAGACATTGGAGGACATGACGGCACTCTGGAAGAACCGCCTGAAAAAGAAAGCATGAACCTAACGGCGGCTTCTGCCGCAAGGTCCATCCCGTAATAGGAAACTCCTCCGGCCGACTACCGCAAAGCGATGTCAGCCGGAGGAGTTTCCTATTTCAGTTTCTGCTCGGGCTGTCCTCGTTCAGGAGTTCCTGAATTTCGCTACCACCCGTTCGTATGTCGGAGCCTCTATCCCCTGCTTCCGGCAGGCATCCAACATGTCGAACAACTGCCCTTGTATTTCAGACTCCCGTCCTTTCTTCAAGTCTTTCTGCAAAGAAGAAGTCGTCTGTGGGTCTAAGGCATCTATGACTCGCAGGTTAGCCGCCACAGGGTCTTCCCGGAAACGGATGCCCAGGCTCTCTCCCAACGCCTTGCTCTCTTTCATCAGGCCGATGAACACTTCCCGTTCCTCACCATCTCTCTGTACGGCTCCCATCGGTACGTCAAAGAAAGCCCCTGTTCCGGCCATCGCGCTGATAAATCCCCATTTGGCAAAAGTATCCCGGTCTATGTCATCCGAAAGAATCGCTTTCACTCCCGCGTCCGCCAACACGCGGCGGACTGTTTCGAGCTCTTCCGGAGAAACACCGTCCCCGGGACGTGCCCCGAACACAAGTTTGCACACCTGGCCGCTCTGTGTCACCTCGCCCGGAGCCTGGATATATCCTACGATATAAATGCAACCGTCGATGACCCGTGAACCGGGACAAGCACGGGCAATTCGCGGCCCCGAACCGTACACATTCAGGATGGGCAGCACCACGGTATGCCCATCCGAGGCACGGATGATGCAATCCGCCACGGAATCGACGGAATACCCTTTCACGCAGACCAATATCAGCTCGGCCTTCCCCCGATAAGTTTCGGTCGTAGCCACACCTATCTCTCCCGGACGTTCCTCTGCCCCGTCGTAAACATAACACGGGACAACCTGCTCTCCTTTGATTCCCGAATGGAAACGCAACCCATGCGCCAACATTTTTTCCTTGTGCTCCCCGCGAGCCACACACGTTACTTCATTCCCGGCCAAGGCCAACAGAGCTGCCAAAGAGCCGCCCACGCCTCCGGCGCCTATCACTAAACATTTCATAATCTCAAACTTACTTTTCCGTATCTTTTATTTCCGTCAATACACGTTCTATCTCGTACGTCAAGTCCTCCGACGTTGCCAAAGGAGAGTCCGTAAAAACCGCCCGGACGACCCGCGACGCATCCACGACGTAGATGCGGGGTATGGACGAATAAGCAAACAAATGGTAAACCGTGCGGTCGGTCTGTGCGGAAAAAGGTATCGTAAGTCCGTTGTCCGCCCAATACTCTCCGACAACTACCGCGTCCTGATCCCGGCTGATGGCCATAAAAACCATACGGCCGTCCGCTCCGTACCTTTCGTACATTTGTTGTACGAGCGGAAATTCACGGCGACAATCCCCGCACTCCGTATTGAAGAACAATATGAACGAAGGTTGCCCTTGCAAACTTCCGCTCTCCACCACCCGTCCGTCATTCATCACTACGGTAAATTCCGGTAACACGTCTCCCACTTCCACCGCATCCGGCTGCATGCCGGCATCTTCCTTTTCATTGACGCAAGAAGAAACCAGGGACAGTAATCCTATAATAAAATAACGTACGTCTATTTTCATGTCACACATCCTCACAAAACCTATCGGCAAATATACTATTTTCCGAAAGAAGAAAAAAGCTTTGCATGCAGATATTGAAGAAGCCCGCCCGACAATACCGGGCGGGCTCACCTGCTCTTGATGTGTCCATTCCGTCCTACCGGACGAATTTCACACTCCTTACCGTATTTCCGTCCGTCACGCGGACGATGTAAATGCCCGGAGCCAACGGAACGGTATTTATCGTATGCGTACCGGCTCCTAACCGGGTACGCATTACCGGACTACCGGCCATCGTGCAAACCGTCATACCGACCTCACTCCCGGACGTAACAGCAATGCCTGAACGCGTCACGTCTACCGTGAATGCCGCATCGCGCACCACAGTCTCGGAAATGTCTGTTTCGCCTCCGTCCCCAGCCACCTTTTCCAATACGAACGGGAAGTCGGAAGGCATCTTGTCAGCCTGGTCGCAAACCAACGTCTCGCCGTCGGTTTCCCAATAATAAGAACCGTAACGCTCCGGTGTACGCACGAAGCATTCCAAATCTTCTCCTCCTACTAACGTATATAAATAGAAGCTACTACGCGCTTTGCTGTAAACGCGGTCGGTCAGCGCCCCTTCGTTGTTCAGATAAGCCGAATCATTGTGATTCTGTATTTTATATCGTTCCATGTCGTCCAGCCAAGTGTAATGCCAAATGAAAGCAGTAGAATCCCCTTCTCCTTCCAATGTCTCGAACTTCATCGTACGGCTGTTCAGGTATTTCCCCGTAGAACGTTCTTTCATACGATAATAACCGTCGTCCAAAGAACGGCCTTCTTTATACACCTTGACTTCAAAATCAAAATGAGCCTCGTATGTCTTTATGGAAGATGAAGTGTCTATCCAGTCCAAATGGCGGTAGATGGAAGATTGTACGTTCTCAAAAGAAACGGATTCCGTATGCTCGCCGGAACTCCAAGTATAGACCCCGTCCCGATAACGGACGGAAGTTATCTTACCTTTCATTACCACATCATGCCCTTGTGTGACGATAGCCCGCAAAGTTTCCTGCTCTTCCCCGTCCACCGTTAACGTGGGTATTACCACCGAATTCTTAATCGTGAATTCCCGGCTTATCTCTACGCCGGATTCGTTGGTCAGCACGACCTTGAATGTCTGGTCGGAATTCCCTTGCCGGAATGTATAAGACCCACCGGATCCCAACAGCTTGCCCTGACTGTCATACCATCTGGTGGAAACCACATAGTTCCAATTGGCATAATCAGCCCCAAGGGTCACGTCCCTTCCGTTTACGGCACTGAACTCGCTCGTCTGGTTCATGCGCACCCCGTCGTACTCCACCCATGGAGTCAACGTGGCACGAATGCCCTCTCCATATACGGAAATGCAAAACATCTGCACACTCTTCACCCCCTGCGTATTGGTGTAAAACAAACGATAAACACCCGAAGCATCGGCCGTGATGTCGCGGCTCGCTCCTTTCATGCCGTCTTCCCATTCCCAGTTTCCCGTATCGGTTTCGCCGTCAGGTAAAACAGCCCGCAAGGTTAACGGCGTACCCTTCTTCACTTCTTTCATCTCGGCGTATGGGCGTACAGCGCCGTCTTGTACTATTTCCGGAGAAAGCACGGTGGGCTTCGTCTCCTCCGTCACCGTCTCGTCCGAATGCATCAGCGTCCCGAATCCCGTATGGTCGAAACCGCCGCTATTCGTTCCGTAGGAACCACCTCCGGCCTCTACCCCTACAATCTTGGACATCCGCGTGCAGTACTCCATCGGCATTCCCATACGGTTCTGATAGTGATTGATGAACAACTGCCATATCGGCCGCCATTGTCCACGCCCCGTACCGTTCAGCCCCCCCATCCACCAATTCTGCGTGTAAGGAATATCGGCGGGGTCTACTTGATTACTGTTGTACATAGCCACATATTCTGCCGCACCGGCCACCATGGTCCGCCCCGCCTCACCCGGAATCAAAGGGTTATATAAGTTACAAAAGGCATTGTCTCCCTGATTATAGGCCGACTGAAGGGCGTATGACAACAAGCCCAACGCCGCCATGGCATGTCCCTGGTCGCGACCGCTCTCTTGCATCTGATTCAAGTATCCGAACGGACCACGGGCATCTTCGTGAAACCAAGGAATAAGCCCCCAACCGTAACCGCACATGCCCTGGTCTTGCTTTACAGGATGACTGTCGCCCACATAAAGCGATTCATTGCCCGGACCTTCTTTTATCCAATACATTCCATAATTATAAATGTCCGGCAAATCGGCGAAGATGCCCAACGACACACAGAAAAGGGCATTTCCCAATCCCCAATTACTGTGATAGTGATACCAGTTACCTTCGCGCACTACGGTATCGTGCCGACGTTCCAGAAAGTCTTGTGCCGTAGTGAACCACACGTCGATCATCCACTGCTTGAAGCGTTCGAAATCCTCTTTCTCCCACTTTTCGTAATCACGCATCAACTCGGCCGCATTGAGAAATTGGTAACCGATAAAGCCGGGCACCAAGGACTGGTTTGTATTCCCACCGATTCCTTTGGTAATCGCTACATACTGGTTCAACACATAGACAGCCCGTTCTGCCCACTGTGTCTCGCCTGTTATTTTCCAAAGCAAGGCACACTGGTAAGCCTTGGCCGCATTACGATAGGCGTTCATGTAGTTTTCGTCACCGGCAATTCCGCGCTTGATATATTCCGTCACTCCCCAAATGTCATTCACGCCCTTGTTGGCCACCCAACTGTTCTTCAACACCTCGAAAGCTTTTAGCGTCTCAGTGTCGTTTGCCGCCAGACGTTCTTTGATTTGGTCAATGTCGTTTTGGCTATGCAAAAGTCCGGGATGGACGAATGTCCCTTGGGCGTATACCCCACCACCTCCGGTGCTGAAAAGCAAAGCCACCGTAAAAAAAGATAGTTTCTTCATAAATGATAAATATTGGTTTCCGTTCTTATTTCTAATGCTTTCTGTACGGTTTACGAACGACGGCTAAGAAATCCGCAAAAGTACACATTATTTAACTATTCAGGATGCCAATCCCCCCAACGGAAAACGAAGATAACAAAAAGCCACCCGGCGGAATAAACTTTCCGGCAGGTGGCTGAATACGAATCAGTCTGGTATCTGCTTAATAACGGATATCCAACTCTTTCAAAATAGACGAGATTTTCTCCATCGTGGTCAACCGTGTAGGCACCAAAGGCAGACGAAGTTGGTTTTCAATCATTCCCATGGCATGGAGCATGGCTTTCACTCCAGCCGGATTGCCGTCCACAAACAACAATTTGAACAATTCGGCAAACTTATGATGAATGATACGGGCATGCTCGTAATCCCCGTTCAGCGTCATGCGGACCATACGGCTGAATTCAGCCGGCAGAGCATTACCTATCACGGATATCACCCCTACAGCCCCCAAAGTAATCAACGGGAATGTGATGCCGTCATCTCCGGAAATCACATCGAAATTATCCGGTTTGTTCTTGATGATGTCGTCCATCTGCGTGATGTCCCCACTGGCCTCCTTGATGGCCACTATATTCTCGAAATCTCGAGCCAGGCGCAATGTAGTCTCCGCACTCATATTGACTCCCGTGCGCCCCGGTACGTTATACAACACGACCGGCACGGGCGAAGCCTCCGCTATGGCTTTGAAATGCTGGTACAGCCCCTCCTGCGAAGGCTTGTTATAATAAGGACAAACCGACAAGATACCGTCGATGCCACTCCAATCCCCTTCCTTCAGGTCTTTAACTACTGCTGCCGTGTTATTCCCGCCACATCCCATCAACAAAGGAACACGGCCGGCTACACGCTCCACAAGCATCTTTTTCAATATCTTCTTCTCGTCAGCCGAGAGGCAAGGTGTTTCGGCCGTCGTTCCCATAATACACAGGAAATCCACGCCATTCCGTATCTGATATTCTACCAGACGGGTCAACGCCTCATAGTCCACTTCACCATCCGATTTAAAAGGAGTTATCAAAGCAATTCCCAACCCCTTGAACTTATTTTGTGCCATAGTTTAAGTAGTTCTATCTATTTCGCGACAAAAATACAAATAAAATCCCATAATGCAAACAATCTTTCACGATTCTATCTTTTTCAAGAACTCTTCTTCCGAGAGGATAGGAATACCCAATTTACCGGCTTTCTCCAGTTTGGCCGGTCCCATATTGGCTCCGGCCAACACGAAAGAGGTCTTTGAAGAAATGCTGCCCACATTCTTTCCGCCGTGCTGTTCTATCATGGCTTTATATTCGTCGCGCGAATGCAGAGAGAACACCCCGCTCACCACAATGCTCTGCCCGGACAACTTGTCGGAATGGCTGCTCAATTCTTCGTCGGAAAGCTCCATCCGGACTCCTTTTTCCCGCAAACGGCGCACCAAATCGTGGTTGGCTTCATTAGCAAAATAGCGAATCACACTCTCGGCTATCACCACACCGATTCCGTTTATCTGCAACATGTCTTCCAATGATGCCGAAGATAGCGCGTCCATCGACTTGAAATGACGCGCCAAAGCCTTGGCCGCAATTTCACCGACAAAACGTATCCCCAAAGCAAATACCACGCGTTCGAAAGGAACTTCCACGGAGTCGGCTATCGAGCGGACTATCTTTTGCGCAGATTTCTCACGCGTACCGTCACCGTTGATTTGTTCCACACGGATGTCGTACAAATCGGCCACATCGCGTATCAAGCCACGGCGGTAGTAATCATCCACGGTTTCGGGCCCCAGGCTGTCTATGTTCATGGCACGGCGGCTGATGTAATGCTCTATGCGCCCTTTGATTTGCGGAGGGCAAGCCGTGTCGTTGGGACAATACCATGCGGCTTCTCCCTCGTAGCGCACCAGTTCTGCCCCACATTCCGGACAACGGGTGATGAACTCGGCCCTTGGACCCGTTTCCGCTCCACGCGCATCAATGTCCACACCGACGATTTTGGGAATGATTTCCCCTCCTTTTTCCACATACACCATGTCCCCGATGTGTAAATCCAACTGCTCCATCACGTCGGCATTGTGCAGAGTGGCACGCCGTACGACCGTACCGGCCAACTGCACCGGATCCATATTGGCCACCGGCGTCACCGTTCCGGTACGTCCGACCTGGAAGGTCACAGCATTCAGGCGCGTACGGGCACGCTCCGCCTGAAACTTGTAAGCAATGGCCCAACGGGGACTTTTGGCGGTATAGCCCAACGCACGTTGCTGCCTCTGGGAGTTGACCTTCAGCACGATGCCGTCTGTAGCCACAGGCAGGTTCTTGCGCTCCACGTCCCAATAATCTATGAAATCATAAATGCCTTGAAGGGTAGTTACTTTCTTCATCCCCCCGGAAATCTTGAATCCCCACGAGCATGCCGCCTGCAAATTTTCATAATGCCCGTCAAAAGGGACGTGTTCTCCCAAAAGGTAATATAAATAAGCATCGAGCTTGCGTTGCGCCACCACCGCTGAGTTTTTGCTTTTCAGCGTCCCCGAAGCCGCGTTACGCGGATTGGCGAAAAGCGGTTCTTCGCGTTCTTCGCGTTCGCGGTTCAATGCCTCGAAGCTCGTCCACGGCATCAGGATTTCCCCACGGATTTCAAACTCTTCGGGGTAACCGTTCCCGTTCAGACGAAGCGGAATGCAGCGGATGGTCTTGACGTTTTCCGTCACGTCGTCGCCCTGTACCCCGTCGCCCCGCGTCACGGCACGCACCAATCGCCCCTGCTCGTAGGTCAGCGAGATGGAAAGCCCGTCGTATTTCATTTCACAACAAATCTCGAACGGCTCGCCTTCCAAACCAGAACGGACCCGTTCGTAAAAGTCGGCCACCTCTTGCTTGTTGTACGTATTGGACAACGACAACATGGGATAGCGATGGGGCACCTGCACGAACTCCTGGTTCAGGTCGCTCCCCACGCGCCGCGTCGGCGAGTCCGGGTCGTCAAATTCGGGATGGGCCGCCTCGAGGTCTTGCAACTCCCGCATCATGCGGTCGAACTCTTGGTCGGAAATCTCCGGGGCGTTCAATACATAATAATTATAGTTGTGGCGGTGCAATTCACTGCGAAGCCGCTCTATCTGTTCCTTTACTTCCATTTGCATTCAATGATAAACCCTGACGGGGAGACATCGCGACCCTGTTCCCGCGAACGGCTCCCCCCGTCATTCGCATAAGCAAAGATAGTCAATTCGCAGAAAACGCCCAAGGGCGCAAAGAAAAAAGAAAAGCATCCTTTTCCGGCACAACCTGTCAAAACGTCAATCCCATACCTTCGAGAATCGTCCATTCGCTCCTCCCTTCGGCCTTGATGGCAAATAAGCGACGCACCGCGCCTCCCGAAAAAATCAAAAAGACAGCCTGACAGCTTTTTCACAAAACAAAAGCAAACGGAAACCACTTGTCCTCCGCTTCTTTCTTCTTCCGGTGAAACCTGCGGAGCGGAACCGCAAACATTCTGTCCGTAAATTCTTGTCGGCGAAAAACAGGGAAATAGAACGAAAAAGCCGCAAAAAAGCAGTTTTTCTCTTCTTCGTGCGGCGAAAAATTTCCATTTCGGACGGATTTTTTCCACGACATGCGGAGTACCCGGATTTTATATGAGGAAAGAAATTTTTCGTTTGGCTGCAAACGATTTTTTTCTTTCCTCAAAGTAAATGAATATATACTGCATAAAACAGTAAAAACGACACGAAAATTGCATACTTATACATTCCTGTCTTTTTAAATTCTCCTAACCGCTGTCTTTTGAAACTACTGATTTGGAGCAGAAAGTAGCAAAATGTCAGAATCATCATTTCAAATCCGCCCGATTATACTTACCTTTGCCCATTAAAAAGAATCGAGGGAACAATGGAGATAGCAATCATTGGCGGAGGAGCGGCCGGCTTCTTTTTGGCCGTCAACCTGAAAACATTCGCGCCGCAGGTGGAGGTCACGGTATTCGAAAGACAGGCGGATGTATTGAAAAAAGTACTGGTTTCGGGCGGCGGACGCTGCAACCTGACCAATACTTTTGAAGGTGTGACAGACCTGAAACAGGTCTACCCCCGTGGACATAAGCTCTTGAAAGGGCTTTTCAAACAGTTCGGACATCGGGATGCCTACCGATGGTTCGAAGCGCACGGCGTGCCGCTCGTCGCGCAAGATGACCATTGTGTGTTTCCGACCGCACAGGATGCCCGTGCCGTAACCGGTTGCCTGAAAAGCCTTGCTGCGGAACTGGAGGTCACAGTGAAAACCTCCCACCGCGTGGAAACCCTCACGCCTAGCGGCGGGAAGTATGAAATTACTTTCCAGGATGTGCGCCAAGGCCGTCTGCTATTCGACTGCGTGGCCGTCACCACCGGTGGTTCACCGCGTGGCGAAAGCTTCGCTTATCTGGAACGGTTGGGGCATCGCATCGAAACGCCCGCCCCTTCTCTCTTTACGTTCAACATCGCCTCCCCGGCACTGCGCGGGCTGATGGGCTCCGTGGTGAACCCGGTATCGGTCGGCATCCCCTGCACCAAATTCAGGCACTCTGGCGCGTTGCTCGTCACCCATTGGGGCATGAGCGGGCCGGCCATCCTGAAATTGTCTTCCCATGCCGCCCGTCTTATACAAGAGAAAGCTTACCGCTTCCCCATTTTCGTCAACTGGACAAACGAGACTAACAGCGAAACCGTAACCGGCATCCTGCAAGACATGGCGCAACGCCACCCCCAAAAGAAAATCTCCGGCTTGCGCCCGTACGACTTGCCTGCGCGGTTATGGCATTACCTCATCGGTAAATCCGGCATCGCCCCCGACCGGAAGTGGAACGAACTGGGACACAAAGGGATTTGCAAGTTGGCCGACACGTTATGCAACGACCGCTACGACGTGGACGGCAGGAGCACGTTCCGCGAAGAGTTCGTCACGTGTGGAGGAGTAAGCCTCGAATCGGTACACCGACAGACGTTGGAAAGCAAGACCTGTCCCGGGCTTTACTTTGCAGGCGAGGTGCTCGACATTGATGGCGTGACGGGGGGATTCAACTTCCAAGCTGCCTGGACCACAGCCTACACTGTGGCACGGGCCATTGCCAGCCATATACCAACGGCATAAAAAGCGTCCTGCAAAGCCGGCCGTAAAAACCGCTTTGCAGGACAGAAAAATGAAAAACAGTGACCTTTACTTATTGAAGACGGAACTCCACGGGAATGGTGTAAGAAGCGTCTACCGGCTCTCCGTTTACTTTTCCGGGAGTCCATCTCGGCATTTTCTTCACGATGCGTGCCGCTTCTGCCTCCAACTGCTTCGCCAGATTCATCCGAACGGGTTTTGTCACGTCTATGACTTCCGTCGTGAACGTCCGGATATGGTCTGCATCAATCCGACCATCCGCCCTGACCATGAACTCACAATAAACCGTACCTTGCAGCAAAGCCTCTTGGCATGCCTTGGGATAACGGATATTCCGGGCGATGAAATCCCTCATGGCCGCCGCGCCACCGGGATAGCAAGGCATTGTCTCTGTACGGTAATACACGCCTTGATGCTTCATCTTGGCTCCCTCCAATTGCAGATAATAGGAAGCTGAATCTTTGGCAGCCTGAAGTTCAGACTTGTCCTTGTCGGTCATAAGGACCGCCTCCTTGAATTCCACCGCCTCGGGATTCAGACGGGAACGGTAAGAAGTAGTCACCACGACTTTTTCCATCGCCCCAGACTGTATGGCCACATTGGCCGAGCCGTTCTCCTTCTTGGCCGGAACGGATTTCTGTTTGGCCGGGATTGTTTTGGAAACCTTGGTTCCCTTTACTTCGCCTTGCACCACCGGACGCAAGCTTTCAGAAGACACGTTTTTCACTGTAGCCGACAAATCGGCCACCGTAACGGCAGAAATCCGATCCAGGCCTCCGTCTATCCGGCTTGTCATTTCAGGACGGGCAAATGCCACTGTGGCAAATGCGCCTACGGGCAGCAAATACATGTACTTCAATACCGCCCACTTGTTTGTTTTTTTGTTTGTCATCATCATGATACGTTTTTTAAGTGTACTTTGGGTCAAGCCGTTGGCAAAAGATTGCAGTCGGGAGCCGACGGCCTTTTTTATTAAATAAAGTTGATAATTCTTCGCGTTGATGCCTTGATTCAGCACGTACTCGTCGGCCTGATATTCATGGATGCATCGCATGTCCATCTCCATCATCCAGACCACTGGATTGAACCATTGCACGGCTTCCACGGCAAGCATCCACAACGTGTCGTAGGAATGTCCGTAAAGCACGTGGGCTTTCTCGTGGACGTATATCGCATGGCCGGCCTCGCCCTCCAAGTCCTCTTCCGACATGACAATACAGTGCATCCAACTGAACGGTGACACGGGACGGGCATGGCAATACAATGTGATGCCGCCCTCACGGCCTTCTTTCCACAAACATCCCCGGGAAACGAACCGGCGCATGCACACCCACTGCCACAACCGTATGACCAACGACATTGTCACACCGGCAAGATACAGGCCGACCAAAAACATAGGCCAGACGGGTACGGCTTCTTCGCGACTCCCGCTATCCGGCATAGCAAGCACATCTGCCTGCTCCAACCGTTCCACCAGCACGGCGTATGTACCTTCGGGCATTGCCGTCTGCCATGAACGGACCGTGCCCCCGAACCACTCTTCCTGCACCAACGGCAACAAGAATGCAGCTACCGACAGGACATGCAATGCCATACGGCTCAAACGGTGGTGCTTCTCCCCACGCAACAACAACGTGTAAGGCAAGTAAAGCAACGTCAGGCAAAACGCCGACTTGATGATGTAGACTAAAAATGTTCCCATGTCATTTATATCGAAGAGGTTTCAAATCGTTTTCAAATTCTAACACGTTTGGAATGCATGCGGGCATCCACTCGTACGCACAGCATCATTGCAAGCGGAAAGTCACCGGTAAAGAAAAACGGGTAGCCACCGCCTTGCCGTCTTTTTGGCCGGGTATCCATTTCGGCATCTTTTCTATCACCCTCACGGCTTCCTGTGCCAAAAGGTCGAACATCTCCTTGGATGCAGGCAGCCCGGCTTCGGTCACGCCACCTTCCATCGCACTCGCCTCGACATTACTGATGCTTCCGTCTATGCTTACTACGAAACGGCACACGACTTTCCCCGTAACCCCATTTTCCACACACTTCTTCGGATACCTTATATTATAGGCAACGAACTTCATGCACTCGGCTTCTCCTCCGGCGAATTGCGGGTTCACGTCGACTTTTTCATAGACTTTCTGCCCTTTGGCCTTATAAGCTTTTTTCTTGACATAGAAGTATGTCGCACGAGATTCAGGCTTGCCTGACCGGACAACCGTCCCTTCCCCTTCCACGACCGTGGTGCCAGTTATCTTCATCCGTGCGGAATCAGATTTAAGGGCCGGTGCCGTCACGGTAACCTTACCCACCGTTCCGTCCAACGCATCATAAAGCGAATCTTTCCGCCCCGGCAGAACAGTAAAGCTCATCTTTCCTTTAACTTTTTCCGTGTTTTCTGCGACTTTTTCTGTTTTTAAAAGTTCCGGCTGTACATTTTCAGCCGCGACGGTTTTCACAGTTGCAGATAAATCCGTAACTTTGACGGCAGAAATCTGCTCGAATTGTCCGTCTACTCGGTTCGCCATCTCGGGACGGGCAAATGCCATTGTGGCAAATGTGCCCACCGGCAGCAAATACATATACTTCAATGCTGCCCATCTGTTTGATTTTCTGTTACACATCATAGCAATACGTTTTTTAAGTGTGCTTTGATTCAGGCCGTTGGCAAAAGATTGCAGTCGGGAGCCGACGGCCTTTTTTATTAAATAAAGTTGATAATTCTTCGCGTTGATGCCTTGATTCAGCACGTACTCGTCGGCCTGATATTCATGGATGCAGCGCATGTCCATCTCCATCATCCAAATCACGGGATTGAACCATTGTATGGCTTCGGCCGCCAACATCAGCATCGTGTCATAGGAATGCCGGTGGAGCACATGGGCTTTCTCATGGGCAAAGATAGCCTCACCCGCCGCGCCCTCCAAATCTTCTTCGGACATGACCACGCAACACATCCAACTGAACGGGGCCACAGGACGGGCATGGCAATAGAGCGTGATGCCGTCCTCACGGCACTCTTTCCACAAACATCCCCGGGGAATAAACCATCGCATGCGGCCGAACTGCCATAGGCGTACCGCTAACGACACGGCCACCCCGACCCAATACATTCCCACCAAGACCATGGGCCATACCGGAACAGGCGTCCCTGCCGTAACCACTACCGTAGGTAGAAAATGGCCGGTGCTGTCAAGCTGCCCAATCAGCGATGCATATACACCATCGGGTACAGCCGTCTGCCAAGAATGCCACCCTTGCCCGAACCACTCCTCCTGCGCCAACGGAAGCAAAAAAGAAGCCACCAAAATGGCAAACAATGCCATGCGGTTCAGACGATGCAACTTCTCCTTACGTAATAACAAGGTATAAGGCAGATAAAGCAACGTCAGGCAAAACGCCGACTTGATGATATAGACTAAAAAAGTTCCCATGGCCGATAAATTAAGAGACTGTTACCTTCTATTTTTGTTTCCCCAGACATTGTGTTTACGAAAATGAATCTTGCCGTTCCACCATGTCGAGCATTTCTTTCAGTTCCTTTTCTGAAATACGCTCCTCCTTGACAAAGAAACGCACCAAAGAGGAAAACGAACCTCCGAACAGGTCATCCTTCACGCCATCAAGCACTTGTCGCGTGTAATCCTTCTTCGTGATTAAAGGATAATAACACAGCGTTTTCGTACCTTTCATCTTTTCAAACCCCACATATCCTTTGTTGAGCAGGATTTTCATGAACGTGGCCACCGTGGTATAAGCCGGTTTCTTCTCACCGTACCCCTCAAGCACATCCGCTATCGTCCCTTTCATGGAAGGCAAACTCCAAAGGATATTCATGATTTGCATCTCCGCTTTCGTCAAAGTTCCTTGCTTCCCCATAATTTCTAAACCTTTAGTTATTGATACGGCAAATGTATATCTAAAGGTTTAGAAAAGCAAATCCGAATCTGTTTTTCTACACATCAGCTTACGTTTTTAACATCCATTTTTAGTAATAAGCCGCTAAGCCTTCCAGAATATGCCGCAAAATCACTACTTTTGCAATAAAAATCAAGATTACGATACCCCATGAGAATAGACATCATTACCGTTTTACCGGAATTGCTCGAAGGCTTCGTGCGTGAAAGCATATTGGGGCGCGCCCAAAAGAAAGGCTTGGTGGAAATCCATTTGCACAACTTGCGCGACTATGCCACGAATAAGTACCGCCGGGTGGACGACTACCCTTTCGGTGGCTTTGCGGGCATGGTGATGCAATGTGAACCTATAGACCGCTGCATCTCGGCCTTGAAAGCGGAACGCGACTACGACGAAGTGATTTTCACCACACCGGATGGCGAACAGTTCAACCAACCGATGGCCAACACGCTCTCCCTTTGCGAAAACCTCATCATCCTGTGCGGACATTATAAAGGAATAGACTACCGCATCCGCGAACACCTCATCACAAAAGAAGTCAGCATAGGAGATTATGTGCTGACGGGCGGAGAACTGGCTGCCGCAGTCATGACGGATGCCATCGTACGTATAGTACCCGGCGTTATCGGCGACGAACAAAGCGCCCTCTCCGATTCGTTCCAAGACAACCTGTTGGCAGCTCCTGTATATACCCGTCCTGCCGATTATAAAGGTTGGACCGTACCGGAAATCTTGCTTTCCGGGCACGAAGCCAAGATTAAGGAATGGGAACTGCAACAATCTTTCGAACGCACAAAGGCTTTGCGTCCCGATTTGCTGAAAAAGAAAGACTGACCGTCTGTTTTTCATTCAGCCCTGTCAAAAAGGAACCGGAAATATTGCCGGATTCGCCGTCAAATCGTATCTTTGCCATTAAGTATTTAAATAAATAATGTAATGGGAGAACAAAAACACAACTTGTACATCATTGCAGGTTGTAACGGAGCCGGAAAAACGACTGCCAGCTTTACCGTACTTCCGGAAATGTTGGATTGCCGTGAATTCGTCAACGCCGATGAAATCGCAGCGGGACTGTCTCCGTTCAATCCCGAAGGCGTAGCCATCCAGGCGGGACGCTTGATGATAGAACGCATCATCCACCTGCTGAAAGAAGGCGAAACCTTTGCTTTTGAAACGACATTGGCCACGCGGTCTTACGTGAAACTTATCAAACAGGCACAGAAAAGAGGCTATTTCGTCACGTTGCTCTTCTTCTCGCTAAGCAGCCCGGAACAGGCCGTAAAACGGGTGGCCAAACGCGTAAGCGAAGGTGGGCACAACATCCCGCTTGACGTGATTTACCGCCGTTACGACAACGGCCTGAGCAACCTGTTCAACCTCTATATGCCCGTATGCGACTATTGGGCATTGTATGACAACAGCACCTGTCCGGCCAACAAAATAGCCTACGGATGCAAAAACGAGAGTATAACTATTATTGAACCAGCCGTATATGAAAAATTCAAAGACCAATACACCGAAGAAAACGATAATGAGCGAGGATGAGGTTTATGAAATGCAGCGCAAAATCGACGAAGGCATATACCTGGCTCAGAAACGCCTCGTAGAGCGTGCAAAACATAACCACACCACTTTGGTTATCGCCCGTGAAGGACAAGTTGTCGAAGTAAAGGCCGAGGAACTTTATCCTATCCGCAAGAATTACCGTCCCCAAATCAGGTAACGGAATCCATTCATCCGCCCCCCCTTTGCCAGACGAATGGAAAATAGAAAAAGCCGACCCAAAAGTGATTTTGAGGTCGGCTTTATACATATAGACTTGAAAAATTTACTTGTTGAACATTATCTTCCCATTTGGAACAGTATACGTTTTACTCTCCAAAAGTCTTTTTTAGAGTATATAATACCAACATTGGATTTCCTGATTGCCTTAAACTATCATTCATTACAGGGTGATTTACCTTAACTCCCTTATATAAACGATCGTCACTATAACTCTCCGGATCATATTCCGAGATATATTTCCAACTTATTAGTTGATTTCCTGTCTTCATAGTCGATCTTCCGCAATCAATTTTTAGTACGGAATTGATATAATGATTCTCATAAGGCATATTAATATAATATAGCATCCTACTATATATAAAAGAAAGGCACGTGTCATTGCCTATCACACAATTTACAGTAGGCCTTACATACTTCATTCGTTCTTGTACATTCAAATCACCATAATACCTTTTATGCAAAATTTGCTCTGTTTCCTTCTTTAATGGATAATCTAAAGATACAACCGGGACAAATTCAAAATCCTTAATTTCATACAAGGCATCCGACTGTTCCGTATGGAAGTACAGATTGTCACCATCCCTAATAAAAACAGGTTCCGTACCCGCAACATTATACATATCGCTTTCAGCTTGAAATATTTTTCTTGCCTTACCTTGTTCCAAGGTAATATAATCCACTGTTGCATTATTAGCCGAATACAATAAAAAACCTGCATCATACCAACATATTCTCCAATAATAGTCGGATAGTTTTATTTCTTGTTTGAACTTTAGGTCCTTATCTAATATTATAATTTTAGGTGGACCACATAATACACAAATACCTCCCGTTTTTGGGGACACGTCAAAATCTGTGATTTCTGCATATTCCCCTTTTCCATTTCCGGTCTTATCGTATAGAGAAACAGGTTGACCTACCGAGTCAAAAGCAACAATCGCTGCTTTCTGCTTATTATCCAAAATATACCATTTACCGTCGTACTTACGTATAGCATTGATTTCCCCCAATAAAAATGAATCTTTTTCATGAAGAGGAATAAAATCAACTTGCTCTATAAAAGAGCAAGTTGATATAGTATTATTTACTTCCGACAAATCACGTATATTAGCTTCTTCTTTTCTATCACCGCAAGAGTTACACAAGACTAAAATAGAAAGAGAGAACAATGTATGCTTCATCATAAGCCGAGGTCTTTTAAGAAATCATTACAGGTAATATCATTCCCGCATCTAACCCCATTCTGCCACCAACTTTTTTGCTGCAGCTAGGACTTAGGCTACAAATACAAAACATACTCTTTCGTCACAACCTCATATCTATAGCTGTCACTAAATTTTCCAAGCCAATGCCGCAGCACCTACCACAGCCGCTTGTGCATCATCCATTTGGGAAATCAACATCTTGGCCTTTCCTTTGAAAATGTTCTGCACATTGGCATCGTATGCCTCTTTTATAGGGTCCATAATCAGATTACCGGCTTTTGTCAGCCCACCGAAAAACACGTATGCCTCCGGGCTACAGAAGGCGGTAAAATTGGCACAAGAGCGTCCCAACAATTCACCGGTAAACTTATATACATCGCGTGCAAGTTGGTCGCCGTGCTCGGCTGCGATGGATACATCTTTCGACGTAATCTCCTCCAACGGGATTTTACGCAACTCCGTGTCGTCCGTACGCTTGGCGAGAAACTCACGAGCCGTCCGAGCCACGCCCGTGGCCGAACAATAAGTCTCCAAACACCCTTTACGACCGCAACCGCATAAGCGGGCTTCCGGAGTGGTATCCACGATCACATGCCCCAACTCTCCGGCAAACCCGTCGCAACCGTAGACCAACTCACTGTTGACCACAATACCGCTGCCCACGCCGGTACCCAAGGTAATCATGATGAAGTTCTTCATCCCTTGAGCTACCCCGTAAGTCATCTCGCCGATAGCCGCAGCATTGGCATCGTTTGTCAATACCACGGGAATCCCCAACCGGTCACTGAATTTCTTCGCAAACGGGACGATTCCTTTCCACGGCAAGTTGGGCGCCAGTTCGATATTACCGGTGTAATAGTTACCATTAGGCGCACCGATTCCCATCCCCTTGATGTTCTGGATACCGCCCACCTGTTCTATCATCGGAGCCAAAGCCGCACAAGCACTGTCCATATAAACATCCAAATCGTTCTGTCCTTTCGTCCGGATAGACGTTGAAGTCACCACGCTTCCTTCCGCATTCACAATGCCGAAAACCGAATTAGTTCCCCCTAAATCAAGCCCTATTACATAAGGTTTATTTTCCATAGCCATATAAAATACATAAAAGTTAATTATAACAGTTTTCAAAGTTAAGAAAAACAGATGTAACCGCGAAAAGAAAAAAACTCTTTTTCACGAAAAATAAAAAAAGAACGGACTTTTCTTTATAGTCTCATGAAAAAATGCCAATTTTGCACCTATTATGTGGTTTGAACCGGTTAGTACATTAGATTTAATCATAAAGGGATTGCTCATCGGCGTGGTGGCATCCGCTCCCATGGGACCTGTCGGAGTGCTTTGCATCCAACGTACACTGAACAAGGGGCGTTGGTATGGTTTCGTCACAGGAATCGGAGCAGCTTTCAGCGACATCATATATGCTTTGATAACGGGATTCGGAATGAGTTTCGTGGTAGACTTCATTGAAAACAAAGACAACATGTTCTACCTGCAGATGGCGGGCAGCATCATGCTCTTCTTTTTCGGATGGTACACTTACCGTTGCAATCCGGCGAAATCCATCCGCCCGACTTCTCCCCGTAAAGGCACGCTTATACACAATATGGTGACCGGTTTTCTGGTCACGTTTTCCAACCCACTCATCATCTTTCTGTTCGTGGCGTTGTTCGCCCGTTTCACCTTTGTCGTCCCTGACCACGTGGTACAGCAATCCTTAGGTTACTTGTCCGTGTTCGTCGGAGCCATGATATGGTGGTTCGTCTTGACTTATTTCATAGACAAAGTGCGCAGCCGTTTCGATGTCAAAGGCATCTATTTGCTGAACAGGCTCATAGGAGTGGTTGTCATTGTGGCCTCTATCGTGGGGCTTGCCGTCACGCTGACCGGTTTATCGTTATAAATATATGTATATAGCCCAACAACTGAAAGAAAAAAACATTGCCGAATACCTGCTTTATATGTGGCAGGTGGAAGATATTCTCCGTGCCCACCACTTGGATCCGGATGAACTCAAACAGAACTATCTGGCACAGTTCAGAGCCACGGAGGAAACGGAAAAAGAAATGGAAGAATGGTACAGCCATCTCATCCGCATGATGAAGGAAGAAGGCATACAGGAGGGTGGCCACCTGCAAATCAACCGGAACATCATCCTGTGGCTCACCGATTTGCACAACCAACTTTTGCAATCTTCCAAGTTCCCGTTCTATACGTCTGCTTATTACAAGGCACTCCCTTACATTGTGGAACTTCGCAATAAGGGCGACAAAAAGGACATACCGGAATTGGAAAACTGTTTCGATGCCCTCTACGGCGTGATGTTGCTCCGCCTGCAACACAAACCGATAAGCGACGAGACCGCCAAGGCCGTGGCCGACATCACCAAACTTTTGGCCATGCTGTCCGACTATTATAAACAAGATAAAGCAGGCGAATTGAAATTTGAATGAACAAAAGGAAACAAATGATATGAAAAATATTTTAGTAACAGGTTGCAACGGCCAATTGGGCAATGAAATGCAGCTTTTGGCTACCGGGTATCCGGAGTTCAATTATTTTTTCACAGACGTGAAAGAGTTGGACATCACCGACGAAAATGCCGTAAAGTCATTCGTCAAGACGAACGGCATTGACTGCGTCGTGAATTGTGCGGCTTATACGGCTGTGGACAAAGCCGAAGCAGACGAAGCTTTCTGTAACATACTGAACCACATTGCTCCGGGATATTTGGCTAAAGCAGTACATGAACAAGGCGGCTGCATGATACAGGTTTCTACGGACTACGTGTTCGACGGAACTACACACATCCCCTACCGCGAGGAAGAACCGACATGCCCGGCTACGGTATACGGCCGCACCAAGCTGGCAGGAGAAGAAGCCGTCATGCGGAACTGCCCTGAATCGGTCATCATCCGCACGGCATGGCTCTACTCCACTTTCGGCAACAACTTCGTCAAGACCATGTTGCGGTTAGGCCGGGAAAAAGAGAGTCTCGGGGTCATCTTCGACCAAATCGGCACGCCGACTTACGCACGCGACCTGGCGGTGGCCATCTTTGCCGTACTGACACAAGATTTCGTTCCCGGAATTTACCATTTCAGCAACGAGGGAGCTATCTCATGGTACGACTTTACCAAAGCCATCCACCGCATAGCCGGCATCACCACCTGCAAGGTGCGCCCGCTCCATACGGAAGAATATCCCGCACCGGCGGCACGGCCCCACTATTCCGTACTCGACAAAACCAAAATCAAAGAGACTTACCACATCGACATTCCCTATTGGGAAGACTCGCTGGCCGAGTGTATACAGAAATTAGAACAGAATTAAACCGACGCATCGAGACGTATGAATGAAATAGAAAGAAGAAGGACTTTTGCCATTATTTCCCATCCGGACGCCGGAAAGACCACACTCACCGAAAAATTATTGCTCTTCGGCGGGCAAATCCAAGTGGCCGGAGCAGTCAAGAACAACAAAATCAAGAAAACAGCCACCAGCGACTGGATGGAAATCGAAAAACAACGCGGTATCTCGGTCACGACCTCTGTCATGGAGTTCGATTACGGGGATTATAAGGTGAACATCTTGGACACCCCGGGACACCAAGACTTTGCAGAAGATACATTCCGAACGCTGACAGCGGTAGACAGCGCCATCATTGTCGTAGACAGTGCAAAAGGCGTGGAGGCGCAGACCCGGAAACTGATGACGGTATGCCGTATGCGCAAAACGCCGGTCATCATCTTCATCAACAAGATGGACCGTGAGGGAAAAGACCCCTTCGACCTCTTGGACGAGTTGGAACAGGAATTACAGATTAAAGTACGCCCGCTCTCATGGCCCATCAACCAAGGACAGCGCTTCAAAGGAGTGTACAACATCTACGAGCAACGCCTCGACCTGTTCACGCCCGACAAGCAAAAGGTAACGGAAAAGGTGGAAGTGGACATCCACAGCGATGCACTCGAAAACCACGTAGGCGATGCCGATGCAGAAAAGTTACGCATGGACCTGGAACTGGTAGACGGGGTTTATCCGTCATTCGATGTAAACACTTACCTGAATGGCGAAGTGGCACCTGTTTTTTTCGGGTCGGCCTTGAATAACTTCGGTGTGAAAGAGTTGTTGGACTGCTTCGTAAAGATAGCTCCCAGCCCACACCCCATACAGGCGGAAGAACGCATGGTGCGCCCGGAAGAGCCGAAGTTCAGCGGCTTCATCTTCAAAATCACAGCCAACATCGACCCGAACCACCGTTCGTGTATCGCCTTCTGCAAGGTATGTTCCGGCAAGTTCGTGCGCAACGCGCCTTACCTGCATGTACGCCAAAACAAGACGCTGCGCTTTTCTTCGCCCACACAGTTCATGGCTCAAAAGAAGAGCACCATCGACGAGGCTTGGCCCGGCGACATCGTGGGACTGCCGGACAACGGCATATTCAAGATCGGCGACACGCTGACCGAAGGAGAGATGATACATTTCCGCGGACTGCCGAGTTTCTCTCCCGAAATGTTCAAATACATCGAGAATGCCGATCCCATGAAGACCAAGCAACTGAACAAGGGTATCGAACAGTTGATGGACGAGGGCGTGGCACAGCTCTTCGTCAACCAGTTCAACGGACGGAAAATCATCGGTACGGTAGGACAGTTGCAGTTTGAAGTGATACAATACCGCCTGGAGAACGAGTACAATGCCCAATGCCGTTGGGAACCCGTCAGCCTGTACAAGGCGTGCTGGATAGAAAGCGATGACGAAGCACAGCTGGAAGCCTTCAAAAAGCGCAAGTACCAGTTCATGGCCAAGGACCGCGAAGGCCGCGACGTTTTTTTGGCCGACAGCAACTACGTTCTCCAGATGGCACAGAGCGACTTCGAGCACATCAAATTCCATTTCACTAGCGAATTTTAAAGTTTAAACCAAACCAACGGACATGAATAGAGAAGAAGACATCAGACAGGCAGTAGAAGTCATGCGCCGGGGTGGCGTCATCCTCTACCCTACGGACACGATATGGGGCATCGGTTGCGATGCCACTAACGAAGAGGCGGTACGCCGTGTGTACGACATCAAGAAGCGCGACGACAGCAAGGCACTCATTTGCTTGGTAGACTCCGACCATCGGTTGCAGCGTTACGTAAGCGACGTGCCCAACGTGGCTTGGGACTTGATAGAATATGCCACCCGTCCGCTCACCATCATTTTCGACAAGGCCAAGAACTTGGCCCCCAACCTGTTGGCCGAAGACGGCAGCGTGGGAATACGCGTCACCCGTGAAGAATTCAGCCGAGAGTTGTGTTACCGTTTCCAGAAAGCCGTCGTGTCCACCTCAGCCAACGTGAGCGGCGAGCCTTCGCCGGCTTGTTTCGATGACATCAGCGACGAGATAAAAAACGCGGTAGACTACATTGTGCAAAGCCGCAGGAAAGAAAAGACAAAAGCAGCTCCCAGTAGCATCATCAAATTGCGTCCGGACGGCGAAGTGACCATCATCAGGAAATAAGCGGAAGGAGCTATGAACGCGGTAAAAAGGAATTTCACATTTTTCGAACGCCTGTTCATCTGGCGGCGGATGAATTTCAGCGAACAGAAATTCATCCTGATAATTAGTTTGGTGGTCGGTGTACTGACCGCTTTCGCCGGACTCTTCCTGAAATGGCTCATCCATCAGATACAATACCTCCTGACCTACCGTTTCGATGCCACTGGTTCCAACGCCCTTTACCTGGTGTATCCCGTCATCGGCATTTTCCTGACGGGACTGTTCGTCCGCTATGTCGTAAAGGACGACATCAGCCATGGTGTCACCAAGATTCTCTTCGCCATCGCACGCAAACAAAGTAAAATCAAGGTCCACAACACCTGGTCAAGCGTCATAGCCAGTGCCATTACCATCGGGTTCGGAGGTTCCGTAGGGGCAGAAGCCCCCATCGTGCTCACCGGTTCGGCCATCGGCTCCAATCTCGGACGCCTGTTCCGCATCAACAGCAAGACCCTGATGCTTTTGGTGGGTTGCGGAGCGGCAGGTGCCGTGGCAGGCATCTTCAAAGCCCCGATTGCCGGGCTTGTATTCACCCTCGAAGTCCTCATGATAGACCTCACGATGGGAGCTTTGCTGCCTTTGCTGATTTCATGCGTGACGGCGGCCGGAGTGACATTCGCCGTATCGGGTACGAACACTATCTTTGAGTTCCATCTGCAAAACGGATTCGCCGTAGACAAAATACCGGCCTACATCCTTTTGGGCATCTTCTGCGGACTGGTATCGCTTTATTTCACCCGCACGATGAACTCGCTGGAAGACATCTTCCGCAAATATTCCAACCCTTACGTCAAGCTCCTCATCGGCGGAGCCACGCTGAGCGTCCTTATTTACCTTTTCCCTTCGTTGTACGGAGAAGGCTACGACCTTATCAACCTGCTGCTGAACGGGAACGGCGCGAAAGACTGGGACACGGCGATGGACAGTTCGCTGTTCTACGGACACGGCAACCTGTTGTTGCTTTACCTGGCGTTGGTACTTATCTTCAAAGTCTTCGCCTCCACGGCCACCAACGGTGGCGGAGGTTGTGGCGGTATTTTCGCCCCCAGCCTGTTTTTGGGTTGTATCTCTGGCTTTATTTTCGCCCGCCTTTGGAACTTCTACCGTTGTCTGGGCATTTACTTGCCCGAACGGAATTTTGCCATGATCGGCATGGCGGGACTGATGAGCGGTGTCATGCACGCCCCACTGACAGGCATATTCCTTATCGCGGAACTCACCGGAGGCTATCAGCTATTCATGCCCCTGATGATCGTATCCGTCTGTGCCTACCTGACCATCATTTCTTTCGAGCCCCACAGCATCTATTCCATGCGTTTGGCCAAGAAAGGCCAGTTGCTCACGCACCATAAAGACCGCGCCATACTCACGCTGATGAGTCTCGACTCGGTTATCGAGAAATACGACGAATACCTGTATCCGGACATGGATTTGAGCGAATTGGTAAAAACCATCTCGGCTTCGCGCCGCGACGTGTTCCCGGTGGTGGACCGCCAGCACCGTCTGGTGGGTATCATTTATCTGGACGATGTCCGCCCCATCATGTTCCGGCAGGAATTGTACCACCGTTTCCAAATCGGCCAACTGATGAAAGAGCCGGTGGCTCGCCTGAACATTGACGACTCCATGGACGTAGTGCTGCTCACGTTAGACAAGACTCAGGCTTGGACGCTCCCGGTAGTAGACACGGAAGGCACGTTCATGGGCTTCATCCGCAAGTCGCACGTGCTGACCCTTTACCGTAAGACCCTGGCCGACTTATCCGACGACTAAAAACTAAAGACATGAAAAAGAAAGAAGATTTGAGAATTGTATATATGGGCACACCGGAGTTCGCGGTGGAGAGCCTGAAATGCTTGGTAGAAGGAGGTTACAACGTGGTCGGTGTCGTCACCATGCCGGACAAACCGATGGGCCGCCACCAGGACGTACTGCAAGCCAGCCCCGTGAAACAGTACGCTGTGGAACACGGCCTGCGTATCTTGCAACCGGTCAAGCTGAAAGACGAAACCTTTGTGGAAGAACTCCGCTCCCTACGTGCCGACCTACAAATCGTGGTAGCTTTCCGCATGTTGCCCGAAGTAGTGTGGAACATGCCTCCCATGGGTACATTCAACCTGCATGCGTCGTTGTTGCCGCAATACCGTGGGGCCGCCCCCATCAACTGGGCCGTCATCAACGGCGAAACGGAAACGGGCATCACCACGTTCTTCCTCAAACATGAAATCGACACCGGCGAGGTCATCCAACAAGTGCGCATCCCGATTGCGGACACCGACAATGTGGGCGTGGTGCACGACAAACTGATGGAACTCGGCGGCCGGTTGGTAGTGGAGACGGTAGACCACATCTTGGCCGATGCCGTCCGCCCCATACCGCAAGAAACGATGGCAGTGGAAGGCCCGTTGCACCCGGCACCGAAAATCTTCAAGGAGACGTGCCGGATGGATTGGCAGGGCAAGACGCTCAAGCAACTGTATGATTTCGTACGCGGCTTGTCGCCCTACCCTGCCGCGTGGAGCGAGATGAAGGACGAAGCCACAGGCAAGGTTTATACCCTTAAAATATACGAAACGGAGAAAGAGCCGTGTGCGTGCCACGAACCGGCGGGCAAAGTGGTCAGCGACGGAAAGACCTACCTGAAAGTGGCCGTAGACGGAGGTTACCTCCGCCTGAAGGAAATCCAACTGACGGGCAAGAAAAGGATGCGCACAGAAGACTTCCTGCGGGGTTTCCGTATGCCGGAAAATCTCCTCATGCTATAGAATCCGTAAAGGAAATTCAACGCCCGAATCGTTCGCCGCAGAACGGAAAATCAATCTCAGGAGATTGAAAAATCGTTCGCCTGAGATTGAAAAATCGTTTGGCGCAGAAAAAAACAACGCCTTGCATAGATTGACACATTTCCTGCAAGGCGTTTTTATTTCACTGTATTACAATGATTTACCAAATTAAAACCCACAAGTTTCCCACGACTCGTTTTTGTAAATCATTCGGCATGTCATCTATCGCCGTAGATGACCGGCACGGGCTATCAGGCATTTGTCTTCCGATAACTCCACACGGCTACTCCGGCAAACACCGACATGAAACACAGCATCTTGCCGAACTGCGGCCACAAGTCGGTCAGCCCGCATCCCTTCAGGAAAATCATACGCATGACCTGAATAAAATAGGTCAACGGATTGAAAGCCGCTATCCACTGCGCCCAGTCCGGCATGCTGCGCACGGGGGTGAACAAGCCACTCATCAGGATGAATACCATCAGGAAGAAAAACATGACGAACATGGCCTGCTGCATCGTGGCAGAATAATTGGAAATAACCAACCCGAAACCCGACATCGTAAGAATGTAAATGCACGAGAAGAAATATATCAGCCACAAACTGCCTGACGGCACAATGCCGTAGAGCACGGCGGACAACACCAAGCCGATAGACAGGACCACCAGCCCCACAATCCAGTAAGGCACCAATTTAGCCAGGATGAACACGAACTTGTTGAGCGGCGTGACGTTCAACTGTTCAATCGTGCCCACCTCTTTTTCGCTCACGATATTCAATGCAGGAAGAAAGCCGCAAAGCAACGTCAGCATCATGATGAGCAAAGCCGGTACCATGAACACTTTATAATTCAGATGCGGATTATACAAGTTAAGTACGGACAAACGGGTCATACCCGTGCCTCCCAATTCCTGATTCACGAAATCGTTTACCACCGTAGAAAGGTAAGAACTGCCCAGTCCACCTTTGGTTCCGTTGATGGCATTGGCCGAAATCTGAAGTTCCACGGGGCGCCCCGTGCCTAAAGATTTGGCAAAGTCACGCGGAATCTCCAGAATGACATCCGCCTCTCCGCGCTCCACGCTCTCCAATGCACGGCCGTAATCCGGCGCGTTCTCCACCAAATTGAAATAATCCGTGGAAGCCACTTTCTCCACCAGACGGCGCGACAAGGCAGAATGGTCCAAGTCTACCACAGCTAGGTTGTTGTACTTGATTTCAAGATTGGCTGCCCACGGCATCAGAATCATCATCATGCAGGGAAACACCAAAATGAGCCGGGGGATGATGGGATTCCTCCGCATTTGCTTGAACTCCTTTTCTATTAAATATTTCAGTACCATAAGTTTTCCTCTTTTACGTCTGTATTATTCCAGCCTTTCCTTGAATTTCTTCAAGCTCAGCCCGATGAGCAAAGCCGCCATACCGGACAGTATCAACGCCTCATGCCATACGGCGGCCATGCCCAAGCCTTCTATCATCACCTTCTTCACGGCCTGAATGTACCACCTTGCCGGAATGATATTGGAAATCCACTGCAGGACAGCCGGCATGCTCTCTATGGGAAAAATCATGCCTGAAAGCAACATGACAGGCATCATCAGTCCCATACCCGACACGATCATGGCCGCCACTTGGTTTTGTACCACACATGAAATGAGCAATCCCAACGACAGAGCCACCGCAATCAGAAGGAGGCTCAGGAAAGACAGCGTCCAGAGGCTGCCCTCCACCGGCACATGCAGCACGTAGACCGACAGCAGCAATATCGTGGCCAGATTGACGCAAGAAAGTACCAAGTAGGGTACGGCCTTGGCCAGAATGATAAAAATAGGCCGGATGGGCGACACCAACAGGACTTCCATCGTACCGGTCTCTTTCTCTCGTACAATGGAAATGGAAGTCATCATCGCGCAAATCAGCATCAGTATCAGCCCCATCACGCCGGGTACGAAATTATAGGCACTCTTCATCTGAGGATTGAACAAGAGGTGCGTCTGCACCTCCAATCCGGCTTGCTGTCCTTCCTGCAGGGCTTGCCCAATGATGCCCTGCACATAACCGGACATCATATTCCCCGTATTCGGATCCGTAGCATCCACCACCAGTTGTATACCGGATTCACCCGTACGCAAGTTTTCATCAAAGTCAGGCGTGAAAGCCACCACGATGTCCGCTTCGTCATGCCGGAACACGGACTCTATCTCAGAAGCCGATGATAAATATCTTACGACTGAGAAATAACGGTTTTCATCTATCCGCTCCGTAATACGCGTTGTGACGGCATCTTTCGACGGGTCGAGCACAGCCACACGACTGTGGTTGATTTCCGTAGTAATGGCAAAACCGAACAAAATGATTTGCAACACCGGCATGCCCAACAATATCAGCATCGTCCGCCTGTCGCGGAAAATGTGGAAAAACTCTATCTTGATAAAAGCCCAAAACTGTTTCATCTTCATTGAATAATTTACTCACGCTCGGCAGACACCGAACAAGTTCGGTCTGCACTCTCTTACCCGCAAATTTCTGCATTACGTGTGGCCTCACGGGCCAAACGGTGAAACACTCCATCCATGTCTTTTTCTCCGAAAGTACGTTTCAAGCCTTCGGGCGTATCCAATGCCCGTATCTTTCCGTCCACCATGATGGACACTCGACCGCAAAATTCGGCCTCGTCCATATAGTGCGTTGTGACGAAGATGGTGATACCCTGATCGGCTGCCTGATAAATCAATTCCCAGAACTGGCGCCGTGTCCTTGGGTCTACCCCTCCGGTCGGTTCGTCGAGAAACACGATGTCCGGACGATGGAAAGTAGCCACAGAAAAAGCCAACTTTTGTTTCCATCCCAAGGGCAACGACTTGACCATCGTGTTCCGCTCTGCTTCCAGTCCCAACGTATGCAGCACTTCGTCCGTGCGACGGGCTATCACCTCGTCCGAGAGTCCATAAATACCGGCAAACAGGCGAATGTTTTCCCACACCTTCAGGTCGTCGTACAACGAGAACTTCTGGCTCATGTAACCGATATGTTTCTTGATTTCTTCCTGTTGGGTGTTGATGTCGAAACCGGCCACGCGCCCCGTGCCCGACGTGGGATAAGACAAGCCGCACAGCATGCGCATGGCTGTGGTCTTGCCTGCCCCGTTCGCCCCGAGGAAACCGAAGATTTCGCCTTTCCCCACACGGAAGGAGATGTGGTCTACAGCCGTGAACGTCCCGAACCGTTTCACCAAATCGTGCACCTCGATGGCACATTCCGACTGGGCTCCGGCCGGTTCGCGTTGCAAGCCCGGCGGACACAGGATACCGGCAAACCGTTCCAACATGACGGTGGGGGTATCTATCCCCTTGACCGCACCGCCGTAGAGGAATGCCATACGGTCGCAACTCCGTATCTCGTCGAGATAAGGTGTAGAGACGATGATGGTGATGCCTTCCCGCTTCAGCCGCCGCAACATTTCCCAAAATTCCTTGCGCGAGACAGGGTCTACCCCTGTGGTCGGCTCATCCAATAACAAAACCACCGGTTTATGAATCAACGCACAGCTCAAAGCCAGTTTCTGTTTCATTCCGCCGGAGAGTTTCCCTGCGCGGCGGGTCTTGAACGGCTCGATCTGCTTGTATATGTCTTCCACCAGATGGTAATTCTCACGTACAGACGTACCGAACAACGTGGCAAAAAAGTCCAGGTTCTCCTCCACCGTCAGGTCGGGATACAGGGAAAACCGGCCCGGCATATAACCGACGCAAGCACGCAACTTGCGGTAGTCCCCCACAACGTCCTGCCCGTCCACCGTAATCCGCCCGCTCTCCGGACACAGCAAAGTGGCCAACATGCGGAACAGCGTGCTTTTCCCGGCTCCGTCCGGTCCTATCAGTCCGAAGATTTCTCCGGGTCTGACCTCGAAAGAAACGTCGTCCAAAGCCCGTACGCTGCCGTAATGTTTGGACACGCCCTCTACCTTCACAATGGATTCCATGACACCTTAGTTGAATTTGACTTCGCCATACATGCCCAACTTCAGAAAGCCGTCGTTTTCCACGGCTATTTTCACGGCGTACACCAGATTCGCCCGTTCGTCACGCGTCTGTATGGTTTTAGGCGTAAATTCGGCCTGTCCGGATATCCACGTGATTTTTCCCTTGTATTCCTTACGGTCTTCCGCTCCATAATCAGCGTAGACTTTCACCGCCTGCCCCAATTTTACCGCAGAGAGTTGGTCGCCACCCACATACGCCCGCAAAAAGACATGCTTCATGTCCGCCACTTTAAACAAGGGTTTGCCTTGAGCCGTCACTTCGCCCCGTTCCGCATACTTCGTCAGCACCGTACCGGAAATAGGACTGACGATACGGCATTTCTCCAGTTGGTCTTCTGTCTGCCGTATCTGTATCTCTGCGGCATCCCCTTCTTCCGTCACGCCTTGGTTGCCGAGATTCAAAGTAGACAGCTGGGCTTCCAACTGCTTTTTCAGCACGGCCAGTTGCGACTCCACGTCGTCCACCTGCTTTTGCGTACCGGCATTCTGCGCCAACAGGTTCAGGCTGCGCTTTCTTTCCAGTTCGGCCTTTGCAATCTGTTCCCGAGTGGCAGCTACCTGCTTGGCCACATCCGCCCTACGGCTACCGATGGAACGCATTTGGGCTTCCAGTTGGCACTTTTTCAGGTGAAGTTGCACGGAATCCACATATCCCACCTGTTGCCCCAACTCCAACACATCGCCTTCTTCCAGATTCAATGCCATGATTTTGCCGTTGGCTTCGGAAGACACGATGACTTCCGTGGATTCGAAGATTCCTGTGGCGTCGAAATCCGTGTCTGCCCCGCTGCACGCCGCAAACAATCCCAACAAGGCCGCGCCGCAAATGTCCCGGGCTCCCCGTTTGAATCCATACTCCGTCTTTCCTACGGCGACCGGACTGTCCAACCCGCCCCGCCATAACTTATTCCAAATGTCCATATTCATTCTACTTTTAATGATTCATCGTATATTTGATATCATATAAGGCTTGCAAGCGTTGTATCTCATGCAGGGCCTTGGCCTGCTTGGCCTGATCTTCGGCCGTCACTTCACGCAACATTTCCGTCACGGTGAGCGTGCCGTTCGCGACCTTGGCTTCGGCCGACTTCCGGATGTTGGTGCGTAACCTTATCAACTCGTCGTCATTCTTCATCAAGGTATCTATCTTCTCCACCGTACGCCAATGCTGCGCCGCCTCCATCCGGTTGTTCAAGCGGAATACAGCCTCCTGCACGTCGATGTCATCGCGACTTGCAGCCAACAGCCTTTTGTCGTTCTTCCGCGTGTACAAGTCGCTGATATTCCAACTCAACCGTAGTCCGGCAATGTAATAAGGTTCAAACCCTCCTTTCAGCATGTTCAGCCCGGGGTCGCCGTAGGCTCCTTGGGCGAATACTCCCAACTTGGGCATATAACGGGCTGTCAAACCTTTCTCCTGTACGGACAACTGCCGCCTTTGCGATTCATAAAGCGACAATTCCGGCCTGCGGTTTTCCTCCAACGGCTCCACAGTGACAGACGGCTTGACCAACCGTTCCGCATCAATCCCTTTCCGGCCGGTCAGCAATCCCAACACCTCGGCATACGCTTTACGATTGACACGTAGCTCACTCTCTGTCTGTCGGGCATTCAGTTGCTCTACAGCTACGGCATCCAGGTCGGCCTGATTGGCCACTCCTTGCTGTATACAAGCCTGTACCTGCTTGTAATTACGTACCAACTGAGCTTGCAACAAAGTATTTTGTACCAACTGTGCATCTATGAGCAACATGCCGAAGAATAATTGGTTCACCCGGTCGTCCAAGGCATAAAGGTTTACTTCTAGCTGTCCCTTCTGCACCTCGGATTTGGCCCGGGCCTCCTCTTTACGGTTACGTACGACTCCCCCGTCCCAAATCGTCTGGTTCAGCTCCAATACCAGTTGATACTGGTCCTTGTCCAAACCGAACTCTACCCCCGGAATACTAAAGGGCATCTTCGTCACGTCCGACTGATATGAAGCCTTTCCCGAAAAGCTCAGTTGGGGAAAATAACTTTTCGTGGCATTCTCCACGGTGAAATCCTTTGTACGCTCAATCAAATCGAACTGCCGTACCAAAGGATAGTTCTCCCGCGCTGCACGATAACACGCCTCCAACGTCAACTGGGCACTCAGCGTCCCCTGCAAGGCACACATTCCCATGGCCCATACCCAAAAACGTTTCATAGTCTTTATCATTTTCTTAACCTGCTTAATATCATCTCCACGTTCTCTTCCCGGCGACGCGCCACGAACAAGCGCACGTCCTCTTCGCTCATGCCGAATGCCTCGCGAGCTACCGGCAGACCTACAAACGACATGATATTCAACGAAACTATGGAAAACAACAAATCTGCCGTCCCCATAGCCCGTATCTCCCCACGCTTCAAAGCACGCTCCATTTCGTAAGATAATTTCTGCCGTGTCTCAGCGACAGCCTCCAACAGGATAGGCAAATACATACGGCGACGCTCCTCGTTCAGGTGGATTTCATTCAGTAGAAAAAGTGGAAGCCTCGGGTTGGCTGCAATGAAATCGAAATGCGTCCCAATCAAGTCTTCCAACTGCCTTAAAAAAGGCTTTCCGTCCTCAAATGTGGCACACAAGGAACGCGACATGACCTGCACCTTCTCCTGGAATATCCGTTCAAACAGTTTCTCTTTCGTCCGGTAGTAATAATGTAGCATGGCATGCGTCACGCCTGCGGCCTGCGCAATATCGGTTGTTTTGGCCAACGCAAAGCCTTTGTCGAGAAACTCCTTTTCAGCAGCCTGCAAAATGGCCTGTTCTGTATTGTCTTCCTTCTTCATAATAACATTTATGTTTAACATTATTGTTAATTACTGGGCAAAGATAGAGATTTGCATGAAGAGTGCAATAAAAATTCCGGAAGAAAGCTTATCGTTTAACTAATATTACCACCTGTTAAACCTACGCAAACAAGAGTGGCCACGAACTTCCCCTGAGAAAAAGTCCGTGGCCGCCAACAACCATGAAAACAAAAAAATATCGCTCTTAATACGAACGGGCAATCAGTACACGGCATTTGGCCGGTTTCCCGCTCACCATATCCACACCCGGAGTCTGCTCGAACTCAAACGGCACGCAACGGATAGTGGCTTGCGTGTCTTCTTTGATTTTTGCCTCCGTTTCGGCCGTGCCGTCCCAATGGCAAAGGAAGAAACCGCCTTCTTTTACGCGCTCCTTGAATTCTTCGTAATTGTCACATTCATAAATATGAGCATCACGATAGGATTTTGCCTTGGCGTAGATGTTATCTTGTATTTCGTCTAACAAAGTCTTTACATAGTCCTCTATGCCGTCGCACGTACGGGTTTCCTTTTCCAACGTGTCGCGCCGCATGACCTCTACCGTATTGTTCTCCAAATCGCGCCCTCCCATGACCAAACGCACCGGCACACCTTTCAGCTCATAATCGGCAAACTTGAAGCCGGGACGCTTGTTGTCGGCATTGTCATACTTCACGGAAATGCCCAATGCACGAAGACGGGCAACGATGCCTTCCACTTTTTCGTCGATGGCTTTCAGCTGTTCCGCATTCTTATATATAGGAACAATGACCACTTGAATGGGAGCCAACTTCGGCGGCAATACCAAACCGTTGTCATCGGAATGCGTCATGATGAGCGCACCCATCAAACGGGTGGACACTCCCCAGGAAGTAGCCCAGGCATATTCCAACTTATTGTCTTTATTGATAAACTGCACATTAAATGCCTTTCCGAAGTTCTGTCCCAAAAAATGCGACGTACCGCTCTGCAAAGCTTTCCCGTCCTGCATCATGGCTTCGATGGTATAAGTGTCCAAAGCGCCGGCAAAACGTTCCGTCTCGCTCTTCACGCCCTGCACGACGGGCACGGCCATGTATTGCTCGGCAAAATCGGCATATACTTTCAACATCTGCTTGGCACGTTCCTCAGCTTCTTCACGCGTGGCATGTGCCGTATGTCCTTCTTGCCATAAGAACTCGGCCGTGCGGAGGAAAAGCCGGGTACGCATTTCCCAACGCATCACATTGCACCATTGGTTGCAAAGGATGGGCAGGTCGCGGTAGCTCTGAATCCAATTTTTATAAGTATTCCAAATGATAGTCTCGGAAGTAGGACGGATAATCAGCTCCTCTTCGAGCTTGGCCGCCGGGTCTACCACTACGCCGGTCTTGTCCTCGTTGGTCTTCAAGCGATAGTGCGTCACCACGGCACATTCCTTGGCAAATCCCTCTACATGTTCGGCCTCTTTACTCAGAAACGATTTAGGAATCAGCAGCGGGAAATAAGCGTTTTGCACGCCGGTCTCCTTGAATTTATCATCCAATACCCGCTGCATCTTCTCCCAAATGGCATAACCATAAGGCTTTATCACCATACATCCTCTTACGTCCGACTGTTCGGCCAAATCGGCTTTCACCACCAATTCGTTATACCATGAAGAATAATTCTCACTTCTTTTGGTCAAATCTTTAAGTTCCTTAGCCATAATCAATATCTATAAACAGTTTGCAAAATTAGCAAAAAGTTTCCTTTTCATGCGGCTATTCGGTAGAAAATATCTAATTTTGCTCATGATTTAAAAATTCAAAAAGTTATAACTATGAAAGGATTGAAGTTTTGTGCACTCGTACTGAGTGCAGGTATGCTTTTAAGCAGTTGTGGAGGAAACATGAACAATACCGGCAAGGGGTCGCTGATCGGTGCCGGCGGCGGTGCAGCCTTGGGTACATTGATTGGAACCTTGGCATCTAGCAATAAAGGTAAAGGAGCCGGTATCGGTGCTGCTGTAGGCGTAGCCGTGGGCGCTGGTGTAGGTGCATTGATCGGAAAGAAAATGGATAAAGCCAAAGCTGCGGCGCAACAAGTGGAAAACGCGCAAGTGGAAAGCGTAACAGATGCCAACGGCTTGCAAGCAGTGAAAGTAACGTTCGACTCTGGTATCTTGTTCAACACCAGCAGTTCGGCTTTAAGCAGCAATGCTACCGCTTCATTGGCCAAATTTGCCAGCACGGTATTGAATGTAAACAAAGACATGGACGTGGCGATTAAAGGGTATACCGACAATCAGGGATGGAAAAACAGCACGGCAGCCCAAAGCGTGCAAAAAAATATGGACCTGTCATTGCAACGGGCTAATTCCGTTTCCAATTACCTGAAACAATGCGGAGTCTCGTCTACACAGATAACTTCGGTGGAAGGTTTGGGAGAAGCTGACCCCGTAGCCGACAACAGTACGGCTGCCGGACGCGAGCAGAACCGCCGTGTGGAAGTTTATTTGTACGCCAGTGAAAAAATGATTCAGGAAGCCCAAGCTCAGGCAGGCAACTAATCAGACAGATGAAAAAAATCCAGAAACTGATTCAATGGATTGTACTCTCGTTCTTCGGGAGTACAATCTTTTTTGTTATCCTCTACCGTTTTGTCCCTGTACCTGTTACCCCGCTCATGTTCATCCGCTGTGCACAACAGGTCGGACGGGGCGAAAAAATCAGATTGAAACACCATTGGGTTCCTTTGGATGAAATGTCCAAATACTTACCCGTAGCCGTCATGGCTTCCGAAGACCAACGGTTTCTTCAGCACCACGGTTTTGATGTAATAGAAATCCAAAATGCCGTGGAAGAACGTATAGCCGGGAAACGCAGACGCGGGGGGAGCACCATCAGTCAGCAAACTGCCAAAAACGTGTTTTTATGGCCGACTTCCTCTTGGGTCAGAAAAGGACTGGAGGCATACTTCACGGCTTTAATCGAATTATGTTGGAGCAAACAACGGATTATGGAAGTCTACCTGAACTCCATCGAAATGGGCGACGGCATATATGGCGCCGAAGCCGTGGCACAACAACATTTCGGGCGTCCTGCCGAGAAACTTACGCGTGCCAACTGTGCATTGATAGCCGCCACATTACCCAATCCGCTTAAATACAGTTCCAAAGACCCGTCACGGTACATGCTGAAACGGCAGACGGCCATCATGCGGCAAATGAAACACATCGACCTGTTCAAATGACACGTACCACCCGCACTCCTAATTGGGAGGGGTGTTTCTTCATGTACTCGCTCAATGTCATGGATTCCAACACCACTTTCTTATGGATACTGGAAGCATTGAGCAAGTGAAGGCTTCCCTTCTGCCACACGGCCAATCCCAAATGCGATGTGTCCAACCCTTTCTTTCGGGTCACGATAGCTAAAATATCTCCATCGTGAATCGCCCCCAACACGCCTTTCCCCTTGTCCAACAGCGACAAAGGCACGTACCTCACTGAAACACCTTCCAACTTTTGTTCATTTTTGCGGATACGGCTTATCTCGCTTGCCTTTCCTTTCAACATCGGATACGCACCTGGATGCGTACTCATATAATCCAAACGCAGACGTTGTACGGCAATGAAAGGCCGATAACCCTCGCTTTTTTCTCCTTTTATTTCCTTCACGATGCCCTGCCTTTCATTACTCGCTATCCATTCGCTAAAATAATGGTTACGGGAAGAATATCCGTTCAACTGCCCTCCGCTATAACGTATTTTTTCCAGATTCCGGCAAAAAGAAACAAATGTGGGATGCTCTTCTCTTACGGCCAGAGTCAAAGCCACCACATTCTCGACCAACGTCGTACAGTCCAACTGACGTAAATTGACAACCAACTCTTCGGCCGGATTTACTTCGAGAGTAGAAGCCACGTAAGGCACCCCGATGAATTGCTCCGCAAAAAACAAAGTCAGGTTTGTTCCTCTCGTTTGTTTTTTGCCGGCATCAAGGAGTTGCACCACTTTCAACGAATCTTCTTTCGTATAAGTCAGTGCCGACAGGCTTAATGGACACATCATCGTCCCTCCGACGAACAGTCCTAACATTCGATGTGACATCATATCATTTTAAAAGGTTGCAGACAAAGTTAAGATAAAAACCTGATAAGGCATCCGAAAAAAAGCGTAATTTTGCAGTATGAAAAAGATAACCGTACTCTTAAGCCTGCTATGTTGTGCATCGGCAACAACTGCACAACGGCATGAAATCCTGGACCGTCAACTGCACACCCTGCAAGTCGTCGTAAATGACGACCCGTTGCAGCCTCCCATCATGAACTTGGGGGGGGGGAATCATCTGGAAATCGGTTTCGACGAGTTCTCACACGAATACCACCGCTATATATATAAGGTGGAACATTGCAATGCAGACTGGTCCCCATCGACAGAAATCTTTGAATCCGACTACATGAACGGGTTCAACGGGGAACCGATAGAAGACTACGAGAAAAGCTTCAATACGACCGTGCTTTACACCCATTACTCACTACGGATTCCGAACGAAAACATTTCGCTCAAGTTGTCCGGCAACTATAAACTCACGGTCTACAACGACGAGGGCGACGAACCAGTCCCCGTCCTTACGGCCTGTTTCAGTCTGGTAGAACCGGGCGTAGGAATAGGAGCTACCGTCAGTACCAATACGGACATAGACTTCAACAAATCCCACCAACAAGTGGATTTCTCCGTCAACTACGGGTTGGTAAAAGTCATCGACCCGCATCGTGAACTGAAAACCGTAGTAATGCAAAACCGCCGGTGGGATAACTGTGTGGTCAATCCCAAGCCCAACATCCAGGCTGCCAATAAGATTGAATTCACGCACAACCGCCAACTGATTTTCCCGGCAGGCAACGAATACCACAAATTCGAGATTCTGGACGTACATGTCCCTACACTGAACGTAGACCGGATGGAATGGTTCGACCCGTATTACCACGCCACGCTCTATCCCAATCAAACCGCCCGGAATTATCTGTATGACGAAGACCAAAACGGTGCCTTTATCATCCGCAACAGCGACGACGAAGACGTGGCCACCACTTGCGACTATGTATTCACGCATTTCACCTTGAAAAGTCCTCAACTGCCCGGCGGAGAAGTCTACCTGAACGGAGAATGGACTTACAACCGCTTCATCCCCGAATACCGCATGACATACAACCGGGAAACACAGGCCTACGAAGCCACCGCCCTCCTGAAACAAGGATATTATAATTATAATTATCTCTTCGTGCCGGACGGTGACACCCAAGGAAACAGCGGACGGACGGACGGGAACTTTTATGAGACGGAAAACGAATACATCATCTTGGTATACCATCGCCCTAACGGAGGGCGTTACGACAAACTGGTCGGTTACCGCCGCATGAATTTCAAGATTAACGGAAAATAAAACAGAAACCTATGAAAATAACTGTATTAGACGGCTACGGCTTAAACCCCGGCGACCTTTCCTGGGAGCCTATCGCACAATTAGGAGAACTGACAGTGTTTCCACGGACTTCGGCCGAAGAATTTTATGCACACGCCGAAGGAGCAGATATCTTGCTAACGAACAAGACCCTCATCACAGCTGAACACATCGACCGTTTGCCGGATCTGAAATATATCGGCATATTGGCCACGGGCTACAACGTGGTAGATACCGAAGCTGCCCGCAAACACGGGATTCCCGTCTGCAACATCCCGGCATACAGTACCCGTTCGGTAGCCCAAATGGTCTTCGCCCTCCTACTGGCCATTACCAACCGCGTGGAACATTATGCCGAAGAAAACCGTAAGGGACGTTGGAGCCGCAATCCGGACTTTTGCTATTGGGACACGCCTCTCATGGAACTGTCCGGTAAGAAAATGGGTATCGTGGGACTCGGGCATACCGGCATGGCTACCGCACGCATAGCCTTGGCTTTCGGCATGGAAGTATATGCCTGCACCTCCAAAAGCCCTCTTCAGTTGGGTACCGACATTCGGAAGTCCACAATGGAAGAGCTGTTCTCCGCATGCGATGTCATCAGCCTGAACTGTCCGCTCACCCCGGAGACCCACCATTTGGTGAACCCGCACACCTTGGCGCTCATGACACCGGGAGCCATCCTTATCAATACCGGACGCGGCCCGTTAGTGGATGAAGAGGCGGTAGCAGAAGCCCTTAGAAACAACACCCTTGCCGCATACGGTGCAGACGTGACAAGCACCGAACCGCCATCGGCAGACCATCCCCTGCTTTCAGCCCCTAATGCCTATCTTACCCCGCATATCGCTTGGGCCACACGGGAAGCCCGCCTGCGGCTCATGGGCATTTGTGAAGAAAACATCCGTGCATTCCTACAAGGTAAACCGCAAAATGTCGTAAATCCATGACAGAATATATCCTGCATCTCCTGCAAATGATGGGGACGACCCTCCGGTTACCGGTTTCATTCGTCGTGATAGAATTTATCGGTACAATGGCATTCGCCATTTCGGGCATCCGACTGGCTTCGGCCAAACAATTTGACTGGTTCGGCGCATATATCGTAGGTACGGCCACGGCTGTCGGAGGCGGTACGATACGTGACATCATGTTGGGCATCCCCCCGTTCTGGATGACGAATCCCGTGTATATCATCTGTTGCGGCCTGTCCCTACTTTACGTCATATTGTTCGGAAAGAAAATCATCCGGCAAAAGAGCACCTGGTTCATTTTCGACACCATCGGCTTGGCTCTATTCAATATCACGGGGTTGGAAAAGACGCTGAACATGGGATACCCTGTCTGGACAGCCGTCA
Organism: Paraprevotella xylaniphila YIT 11841; assembly: GCF_000205165.1. GTDB lineage: Bacteria > Bacteroidota > Bacteroidia > Bacteroidales > Bacteroidaceae > Paraprevotella > Paraprevotella xylaniphila. Next base: position 71,078 of record NZ_GL883825.1, read on the forward strand.
TCATGGGGTGCGTCACAGGTGCCGCCGGAGGCGTCATCCGAGACATACTGATTAACGAAGTGCCGCTCGTTTTCCGCAAAGACATTTATGCCATGGCCTGCATTGCCGGCGGTATTACGTATATCTTAGGTTATTCCGTGGGACTTCAGGCCGAAGTCAATGCCATCCTTTCCGCCATCATCGTCATATCCATCCGTACGTTGGCCGTAAAATACCATTGGCAACTCCCCATACTGAAAGGTGAAGACGACAAGGAGGAATAAGTCCGTTATTCCTCCTCCTTCAACTGGTCACGAAGCTTGCGGGGCAACTTCTTTACCACCTCATCATACGAATGGTCTATCAGGCTGCGTATCAAGGCTTCGGGCACGTCGCCATGCGTAATGGCTATCTGGTTCCAATATTTCTTGTTCCAATGCCATGCCCCCGTAATCCCCGTGTAATGCTCACGCAACTCTATGGCATACTCCGGATCGCACTTCAGGCAAAACCAATCCACATTGTCCAAACCGATACTGGCAAAAATCTTATTCATGACCCGGAAGACCAACGTGGTTTCATCGAAAGGGAAATCTTCCGTCGCATGAGGCTTACTGAGGCAGTATGCCCTGATTTGTTCTATATCCATAGCTCCGTCCGATTAGGCCAACAGACCGATTTCTCTCCATTTGGCAAGCACCTGCGCCACGTCCTTATGGGCCGCCTCCTCGTCCACCTCATACGCCTCCAACAGGGAGGATACCAGTCCATCTTCGCTGATTGCTTCTTTTCCCACAGCTTGTTTCCACAAGAAAGCCGCTGTTTCATTCAGCGAAATAATCTTGCTGAAATCGATATTGTCCATCCCATGCGACAAAATCACATGTTCCCCACAAATCTCACGCAGTTCAAAACCTTCCTTGATTCTCATTTTAGCCAATTTGATAATTTAAGATTAATCCTATATATGTATAACAAATAACGGCGCACAGGCAGAAGCTTGCTCCACCACCGTACGTAACGTTGCAGGCGCGGGTCGGATGCCGGTATCGTCTTGCCCCGTCGGATATAGTGCGTGACCATCCCTACAACGTCTGCCTTACGGCAAACCTCCATGCCCGACAAATTCCCGTCTCCCATCAATCGCACGGTATCTCCATCTATATTCATGATACGATGGAGGACGTACACATCCGGCGAGATTTCGGCCAACATGGCATCTCCCACTTTCAAATCCGTGAACGGTGCCAAACGCACCTTATCCCTGCAATGCTCCAAAAAGGGACGCATACTGTAACCTTTTACATTGATAGTCACCGTATGCCCCTCACGGATAGCTTCTTTCACCTGTCCCAACAACACGGCATTAGGAACTTCCATCCGGCGTACCGCCATTCCGTCCATATTCTTCCTCTTGTTCATCGTCCCGTCAATGTATGAAAGCTCAGCCTGGCCGCTTCTTCATCCGGCCTGCATCCCAAAAGGTATATCGGCGAAAGGCGGATGATGTCCGAAATGGTGTCGCAATGCGCCGAATGAATACGGCGGTCCCATTTCATGGTCGACACGGACGGCAAGAGCGAGGCAAAACTTTCCAATACGCTTTCTTCCCGTATCGTGTTTTCCGGGCATTGCCGCAACTGTACAAAAGCTCCCACCGGCGCAGACACCCTGCGGTAACAAGGTGTTTTCCCGCTCCAGGGAGAACCGTAGACATGAACCGTCCCCTCCACCACTCTCACCACCGGATTGTCATCGTTCATCAGGTCGGAGCCCGGGATGTGGCTCAACCACAACCGTGTATGCGTACTCTTCCCCGTCCCGCTCTTGCCCAGAAACAAATATCCCCGGCCGTCATTGCGGATTACGGAAGCATGCATCAGCAACGTGGCATACGGCGCGGAAGCAAAGGCATACACCAACATGAGGGCATTGTTCAACCCGAACTTACGCCCTGCCTCGCTCTCTGCCACCAAAGCAGCCGTACAATCCGAAAAATCTGCATTAGCCTGCAAAATACAACACAAGTCCTTTTTATCATCGCAGATTTCAAACTGGTAACTCCCGTCCGGCAGGCGGTAAACCCCGAAGTTGTTGCCCCCGCAATCGAACTGCCCGACTTCTTCTCCCGTCACCGGCCAACGAAAAGCATCATCTACCGAAAGACTGAAAAGCAGATTGCCTTCTTCTTCGCTCACAAAAGGCGAAAAAGAAGGCAATAAACTGCTATCATTTCCTGCATCGCAGAAAACAATCCGGCACAGATGCCCTGCAATATTATATTGGTATTCCATCTGTTTCTATTTTTCGGGCTTGTCCTTAGAAGCCTTACGACGCTTTTCCTTTTTCGTCGCCTTGGGTTCGGCGGACTCCGGCACAGCTTTGACCGGCGGCTCGTAAACAGGCGATTGGAACTTGAAGCTTCCGTCTGTCAACTCTTTCAGCATCACGCTTCCGTCGCTGCCATACTGCTTCCTTATCTTATCATATTCTTCCATCAGCTTGCTCTTTTTCGTATGGAAAAATACTGCACACGTAGAATTCGGCATTTGCTTTACCGCTTCCAGATAGGTCTGCAACTGGTCACTGTATACCGCACGGTCCATCAGAAAATCGTACTTCGTCTCGATATAAGCGCTGTCCAATTGTTGGATGTCTGTAATATATACCACAGAATCCGTGAAAGAAGCCGAAAATCCGAAGATATACACCGTAGCCCGTTCCACCTTTGCAGACAGAGACATCCCTACGTATCCCAACACACAGGCCAATACCCCCCAATATTTAAAGTTAAAGTTCATCATTCCACCTTTTCCGCACGGCATCAGCCGAGATAAGACTTCAATAATTTACTCTTGGTGTTCTGACGCAAACGCCGGATGGCCTTTTCCTTAATTTGGCGCACGCGCTCGCGCGTAAGGTTGAACTTGTCCCCGATTTCCTCCAACGTCATTTCCTGGTGGTTGATACCGAAAAACATCTGGATAATCTCTTTTTCGCGTTCGGAAAGCGTGGACAACGCACGGTCAATCTCACGCGCAAGAGATTCGTTGACCAACGTACGGTCCGCCATCGGAGAATCGTCATTGACCAATACGTCCAACAAACTGTTGTCTTCTCCTTCCACAAACGGGGCATCCACCGAAATATGGCGTCCGCTCACTTTCAAGGTATCGGAAATCTTGTCTACCGGAATCTCCAACTCGTCGGCAAGTTCCTCCGGACTCGGACGGCGCTCATTCTCCTGCTCGAACTTGCTGAATGCCTTACTTATCTTATTCAACGAACCAACCTGGTTCAAGGGCAAACGTACGATACGGCTCTGCTCCGCCAAAGCCTGAAGAATGGACTGGCGAATCCACCACACCGCATAACTGATGAACTTGAATCCACGGGTTTCGTCGAACTTCTCAGCAGCTTTTATCAAGCCTAAGTTGCCCTCATTAATCAAATCCGGCAAACTCAGCCCTTGGTTCTGATACTGTTTGGCCACTGAAACCACGAAACGCAGATTGGCACGTGTCAGTTTTTCGAGTGCTACACGATCACCTTTGCGAATGCGCTGTGCCAATTCCACTTCTTCTTCCACTGTAATCAGGTCCTCACGGCCGATTTCCTGCAAATACTTGTCAAGCGAAGCGCTCTCACGATTGGTGATACTTTTGGTAATCTTTAACTGTCTCATTCTCCTACTACATATTAAACGCACAAAGTTACCAAAAAAATCCGGATTAGGCCGTAAATATTTGCATAAATATTAATCGGCCTGCCCGGATTTACGCTTTAACCAAGCCCGAAACCCGACCTTCTGTCCGTCCCGGAGCACCGTGACACGTTCATTTGCTCCTTGATTTGTACTTGTGAAAGAACAACACCGGATTGGAATCTCCCTTTATCCCCATCAGTTTTTCATACTCGTCTATTTTCGGATTCAGGTGTCCTTTGTCGATAACGTCCTCAATAAAATAGGGAATAAAATCTACGCGCAGGACGGACAGGACGCCTTCTTCATCGCTGTAACACATGTCCAAGGGAATATTGTTGTTCTCGAAGAGATAGTCGTCCTTAAAGGATGGCGCAACCCAAGTCTCTTTCGTCTTTACATCGTGAAGTAAATACATGATTTCGTCTCCTTTCCTATATTGAAATGAGACCATTCCGTCCAACTCCACAAAACGCGAAATGCAGAATATACAATCCTCCTCATGCAAATCGGAGACATTATAATTAAACTCTTCCCCCGGGCCGCAGTCACTGATGAGTTTTTTCATCCGTTTCTTTGAAACAAAATCCTCACTTTTCACTACACAATACGGCTTGATTCCCTCTTTTGTGACAGCCATAATCGTATCGGAAAACAATTCCACATACTTAGGCGCATCCGTATTTTTAGAGTAAAAGAAACTAAAAGGTAATCTCAAAGGAAAATTCCACCCCCGGTTGTAATCGTCGGCCTTCAGGCAGGAAGCTATTTGCGTTCCAGTCTTCCCATCTATTTCTTTCAACAGGTAATTTTCAGAATCTGCATCCAAAGACGTACGGTCCACGTACAGTTTTCCGCCAAGATACAGCATGCTATAACTCCTATATCCGTTCCGTTTCGTTTTTATGGAAGAGATGTACCCATTGGTACGAAGGTCGTATTTATGAGCCATATCCAAAGCATCGTCCCACAGATAAATAACGCCGTTTTCACGGTCTATGGAAAAATCTGAAAGTTCCCAATATTCCCCGTGCCCCCGGCCTTGGTGTCCTATCTGCCTTAGGAAAGAGCCGTCTCGCTGGAATACGTACAAGGCCGGGACTTTATCATCCAAAATATAGATATTGCCTTCATATATATCTATGGCAGAAACGTCCTGAATAATACATTCCGGACAGATTTCCAATACTATCACGTCCGGCTCTTCCAATATGGAAGAATACAGCAACGCATCCTCTTGTTTGGCCTTGTCGATGTCTACCACCTCTACATCACGATTCTCCCCTACCGGAACATCCGCGCCACGCCCTTTCTTTCCCCCGCATGCCGCCGCCAACATCAACAGCACAGCCGCCCCCGATACCATCTTACCGATCTTCCTCATAACTACCTATTTATAAAGTGACCTACAAAGGTATATAAAACATCAAGCCGCAGCAACCGGTTTCTCTCTTACATTCTTCACTCCGGATTTTCGCAAGTCTTTGACGTGGCAGAGACAAAACTATCATCCTGCCATCCTCTACACATTTTTACTGACAAAACGAAAGTCCTTATCCATCTTTCCGGGATGAAAAACCACGTGTTCCGCACATTTTAGAATTAAATCAAATACATCTTTTTACACTTCAAGCCCGTTATTTTGTTTTTTTAATCCAAAACACGCGTCAATCTCAGGCGAACGAAAAATCATTCGGCTGAGAAAACAATTTTTTTCTCCGCAGATTTTGGAGACAGCCTCCGCTTATTAGCCGAAAACCTTCCTGAAAACGAAGTCCGGACAGGCTTTTGAAGCCCGTTTTTTCTCTATTTGGCACGTTCCCGTCGCCAAAAGAAAGATGTCAAAACGACAGGCCGGACACGCTCCGAACTTACACTCTCCTTCTCCGCTTGCGGCAAGAGTGGCCTTTCGTCCCGGCATCATGCCACAAAGAAGCCATGAAACGCTTACACGTTACTCCCGTCACAATGCACGAGATTCGCGTATTTCCGTACACTTCCGCCACGGCTCACGAATAGCCGAATCTCGCGAAAGGCTGGTTGACATATTGTCAAAAAGATAAAAACAAGACAGAAGAACATAAGGACAGATGTTTCCTTGCTGACGCAAACATCTTTTGTCCTTATGTTCTTCTGTATAGGATGGCAGACTTTCAAACCAGGCCTGTCAGCCCGTCACCGTTTATTTCTCATCCAATTCCACCACTGCGCTTCTCAACCGTCCGCTTTGCGTCACGGCACGAATCCACAGGATACGGTCGGAAGAACGGTTGGCTTCTTTTACAGCCTCTTCAAAATCTTCCATCGTGTTCATAGGCCTGTCATTCACTTGCAGGATAATCCAACCTTTCTCTACTCCGGCATCCGCCATTTTACCTTTCTTCACGGCTACGACCTCCAAACCGTTCGGCAAGTTCAACTGGCGTTTAGTCTCGCTGTCCAAAGGCTTCAAGGCTGCCCCGAACTGGTCCATATCCATTTGCTCCAACACCTTGGTGTTGCCTTGCGCGTTGCGCAACACAGCTGTCACGGTGTCTTTCTTCTTGTTACGCATATAAGTGATTTTCACCTTGTCTCCCGGACGCATCGTACTGATGGCTTCCTGCAACTCGGCCATCTTCTTTACATCCTTACCGTTGACAGCAATGACCACGTCGCCCTTGCGCAACCCGGCCTCGGAAGCAGTGGAGTTGTCCTGAACTTCGGCCACATAAACACCGTTTACCGTACCCAAGTCCACCTCGTTGCCCTTGGACTTCTCGTCATCGATGTACCGGGTCACATCATTACCCATCACACCTAATTGGGCACGCTGCACGACGCCGAATTCCTTCAGGTCGGCCACGACCTTGTTCATGATGGTCGTCGGGATGGCAAAACCATAACCCGTATAAGAACCCGTCTGGGAATAAATCATCGCATTGATGCCCACCAACTCTCCACGTGCATTGACCAACGCGCCACCGGAATTACCACGGTTGATGGCGGCATCCGTCTGGATGAAGCTTTCTATGGAATTGGCACCCATCGAACGTGCTTTCGCACTGACGATACCTGCCGTCACCGTGGAAGTCAGGTTGAAGGGATTACCCACGGCCAAGACCCACTCTCCCAACTTCAAATCATCGGAATTGCCGATAGGCAGGGTCGGGAAATTCTTGCCCTCGATTTTAATCAAGGCCAAATCGGTCTGCTCGTCCGTACCGATAATGCGCCCCTTGAACTCGCGGTTGTCGTTCAGCTTCACCAACAATTCGTCCGCCTCGCTCACCACGTGGTTGTTGGTCACGATATAACCGTCGGAAGAAATAATCACTCCCGAACCAGAACCTTCACGCTTCGGGGTCTGTATTTGCCGCTGTTGGCGGCCTCCGCCCCCGAATCCGAAGAAATCACCGAAGAAGTCGGAGAACGGATCCTGTACGTCCACGGTCTTCGTCTTACTGTTCGTCGTCACCTTGATGTATACCACTGCGTTGACGGACGTCTCCGCAGCCTGGGTCAAATCCACCAAGCCGGAGGGGGCGGCCGAAGGCTGTGCCTTGACCGGTGTCTCCACGCATCCCATCACACAAAAGCTGCCTATGAAAAGGGCGGCTGTTCCCAATACCTTTCTTGTTGTCTCTTTCATTGTTTCTGTTGTCATATTGTTCATACTAAATGATTCTTTTCGTCATAAACTTGCACAAAAGTAACGCCAAAGGACTTGTAATGTATCCTTTCAGTTTCCTTTTTGCTATCTTTTAACAGAGAATTCTTTCCCATTAACAGCGATTAAAATCGGACACTGACATTTTTACATTCGTTGACCTGAATTTTGTCAGCTCGAAAAAAAGAAGTACTTTTGTGACATCAAAGCAGTGGGCCGGCTTGCCGCTGCCGGCTCAGGCCGGGAGAGGAAAGTCCGGGCAACACAGGGCATTCCACTTCTTAACGGGAAGTAATCCGTGAGGGTTAGAGCGTGCAGAAGAAAAGAACCGCCGTCCGCAAGGACGGTAAGGGTGAGAAGGCGGGGTAAGAGCCCACCGGCCGGATGGCGACATCCGGGCCGTGCATTCTGGAAGTTGAAAGTTCGCGTATACCGGCGCCACAAGAGAGGGCGGCCCGCCCGAGCCGGAGGGTAGAACGATAGAGCCTTGCGGTGACGTAAGGTCTGGATAAATGGCAAGCACTTCGTTTCATACGAGGCACAGAACCCGGCTTACAGGCCGACTGCTTTTTCTTTTTTCATCACCTTTTAACATGAAAAGCCTATGCCGTTCAACATGCATCAACTGGAATTCTTCTTCACGCACAAAATATGGTTCATCAATGAAGAAAAGTTTCCACCGGTCAAAAAATACGCATTCAACGCCCTCCGCAAATTAGTGCTCACGTCTGAATGCTACCTGTCCAAGCACCTGAACAGCCATGCTTCGGCCCTGACCTACTCCACCATACTGGCCACCGTCCCCATCTTGGCCATCATTTTTGCCATCGGCCGGGGATTGGGATACGGTTCCATCATCGAAGAGAAAATCAAAAGCAACCTGAGCGTCAACCAACAGTTTGCCGACATGGTGCTGAATTTCATCAATTCATACCTTGAGCATACGCAAAGCGGCATCTTCATCGGTTTCGGCCTGCTTTTATTGTTGTACACCGTCGTCCAACTGACCGCCAACATCGAAATCGCCCTGAACAGCATTTGGAACGTGAAAAACCAACGCTCCATTTACCGCCAGATAACGGACTATATCAGCGTCTTCCTTCTTCTGCCCATCCTGATCATCATCAGCAGCGGCCTTTCCATATTCCTGGCTACCATCGCACAAGACTATCCGAATTTCATGGTGCTCAGCACTACGGTGAAGATTCTCATCAAACTGTCCCCATACGCCTTGAGCGGCCTGCTCTTCACAGCCCTCTACATGTACATGCCCAATACGGACATCCGTTTCCGGAATGCCGTCCTTCCGGGTTTCATCGCCGGTACGGCGTTCCAGTTCCTTCAATATTTCTACATCCATTCCCAGATATGGGTGTCCAGCTACAATGCCATTTACGGGTCGTTCGCAGCCTTGCCCATGTTCATGCTGTGGGTCAATTTCTCATGGATTATCTGCCTTTTCGGTGCCCAACTTTCTTATGCCAACCAAAACCTGAGAAGTTACTACTACATCAAAGACATCCATAAGATAAGCCGCAGCTACCACGACGTGCTGCTCATCCTCATCATGTCGAAAGTGTGCAAACGGTTTGAAAAAGGTATGGAGGGCTACACCGCGAAAGGGCTTTCGGTAGAAACGAACCTCCCGTCAGGAGTGGTCGGCCGCCTGACCCACGAACTGAGCCGGATGCACCTGTTGGTTCTCGACGGGACGAACGAAGATGCCGCCGTGCGCTTTGCCCCGGCCGAAGACATCAACCATCTGACTGTAAACCTGCTGTTGGAACGAATAGACAATTATGGCGACAAATTCACTCCGGCAGCCATCCACCGGAACAATACGGAATGGGAAAACATACGTGAACTACGTGCGCGATATATAAATAAGGAGAAACCCATCCTGCTCAAAGATATCTGAGCGAGAATGGGTTCATAGGGCTTTTACGGCCAATACAAAGCAAAAGCCGCCCCTTCCTATTCATTGAGCAGACCCGTCATGCGGCTCAGATACTTGCCGATGATGTCGAACTCGAGGTTGACCACTGAACCCGGTTTCAAAGAATGGAAATTGGTATGCTCATACGTATAAGGAATTATGCAAACCTGAAAAGTGTCTTTTGTGGGATGGCATACCGTGAGACTGACACCGTTGACCGTCACCGAACCTTTATCCACACAAAAATAGCCCCTCTTCACCATTCCGGCATCAAAAGCATGGCGGAAAGTATAGACATAACTGCCTTCGGCATCTTCGACCGACACACACTCGGCCGTACAGTCCACATGCCCCTGTACGATATGCCCGTCCAACCGCCCGTTCATCATCATGGAACGTTCCACATTCACCTCGTCGCCCACTTTCAAAAGCCCGAGATTCGAACGTTCGAGCGTCTCCTTCATCGCCGTCACCGTATAACACCCGTCCTGAATGCGGACCACCGTAAGGCACACGCCGTTATGGGCCACGCTTTGGTCTATCTTCAGTTCGTCCACAAAAGAGCATTGCAAAGTAAAATGCACATTTTCCTGCTCTTTCATAATCCCGGTGACCCGGGCACATTCTTCTACAATTCCTGAGAACATAATCCTATCACGTTTTATAGTTTTCTTTCAAATTTCAAATATACTCTTTTTAGTAGACATATTCAGCGATTCAGTCGAAAAAAAATCCCTCATAGTACAATTTATTTCCTCCCCATCTTTATTCTTTGTACTTTTGTACAGTTAAAAAGATGAACTTCATGAGTTACAAGAATTATTTGATGTATGCCGCGTGCCTGTTTCAGGCTCTGGCCGTCGCCGGACAAGACTCGACCCGATGGTCACTGCAAGAATGCATCGACTATGCCATCGCCCATAACATTCAATTAAAGCAAAACAAAATTACGGAAGAACAGGGTGCTGCCGACCTGCTTCAAAAGAAGGCCGAACTGTTCCCCAGCTTGTCTTTCAGTACCACACAAGCCATAGACTACCGGCCGCTGCAAAAGTCCGAGACCAGTATCGTAGCCAATGGCATCGCCAACAGTTCCTCTAACAAATTGACGGAAAACGGTAACTATGGCCTCAACGCATCGTGGACCGTATGGGACGGAGGAGCCAACCGCAAAAACATCAAGGCACAAAAGCTACAAAACCAAATCTCGGCCTTGGCCACACAGGCCACAGCCAACAGCATCCAAGAACAGATAGCCCAGTTGTACGTGCAAATCCTCTATTCGAAGGATGCCTTGGACGTAAACAAAGCCATGGAAGAAACCGCAAAGAGCCAGTTTGGACGCGGAAAGGAGATGTATGAGCAAGGGCAAATCTCCAAAGCCGACCTGGCTCAGTTGGAGGCACAAGCCGCCAGTGCACAATACGACTGCGTGGCTACCCAGACCCAAATCGACAACTACAAACGGCAATTGAAAGAACTGTTGGAAATCACGGACGACCGTAAGTTCGACATCTCAGGTATAGGAACAAATGATGAAGCAACGATGCAACTTATCCCCAGTGTCAACGAAGTGTACCAGAAAGCATTAAACCTGCGCCCGGAAATCCAAAGCAGCCGGTTGGGCATCGATGCCGCCGATTTGGACATCGACATTGCCAAAGCCGGATATTACCCCTCCATCTCGTTGACAGCCGGTATCGGCGACAGCCACTATTCCGGCAGCCGTGAATCGGCAGGGGAACAAATGAGACAGAACCTGAGCGCCTCGGCCGGTGTGACACTGTCCATACCTATTTTCGACAACAAACGAAACAAAACCAACGTGCAAAAAGCCAAGCTGAACAAAATGGACAGCGAACTACAATTGCAGGACCAACAGAAGAAACTATACAGTACCGTAGAAGAGTATTGGCTCAACGCATACAGCAACCAACAGAAATATGTAGCAGCCAACGCCAAACTAAAAAGTGCCCAGACTAGCTACGAGCTGTTGGACGAGCAGTTCAAAAACGGCCTGAAAAACATCGTGGAACTCATGAACGGACGGGACGAGCTGATGAGCGCGCAACAAGACCGCCTGCAAAGCAAATACAATACCCTGCTCCATATCCAACTCCTCAAATTCTACCAAGGAGAAAGTATCAACCTTTAAAAACAGAACAGACGCCATATGAAAAAAAAGAAGATTATCATCACGGTTGCCATTGTTGCCATCGCAGCAGTCATTGCCATAATCGCATGGCCCAAGAAGAGTGTGCCCGTGGAGTTTGAAATGACTGACGTGCAACCGGATACCATCCGTAACAGCGTGACCGCCACAGGAACCATCGAACCTGTAACGGAAGTAGAAGTCGGTACACAGGTCTCCGGTATCATCAGCAACATATATGTGGACTATAACAGCCTCGTGAAAAAAGGGCAAGTCATCGCGGAATTGGACAAAACGACCCTCAACAGTGAATTGAACAGTGCCCGGGCCAATCTGGCAAGTGCCAAAAGCGAACTGGATTACCAGACGGCCAATTATAAACGCTATAAAACGCTGAACGAAAAGGGTCTCGTAAGCCGTAATGATTACGAAGTGGCCTATCTGGATTACCGCAAGGCTTTGGAAACTTACAACACCACGAAAGAAAGCGTGAAGAAGGCCGAGACTAATATAGGCTATGCCACCATCACGTCTCCCATCGACGGTATCGTGTTAAGCAAGGAAGTGGAAGAAGGACAGACCGTGGCGGCCAGTTTCGAGACACCTACCCTTTTCACCATCGCCAAAGACTTGACCGACATGCGTGTCATTGCCGACATCGACGAAGCAGATATCGGGAATGTAAAAGAAGGGCAAAACGTCACGTTTACCGTAGACGCATACCCCAACGACACTTTCCACGGGCAAGTGACACAAGTCAGACAAGAAGCCACGGAGACAGACAATGTCATCACTTACGAAGTCGTCATTTCCGCACCGAACAACGACCTCAAACTGAAACCCGGACTGACAGCCAACGTATCGGTCAGCACACTGGAACGTACAAATGTACTGAGTGTAAAAGCCAAAGCCTTACGTTTCACCCCGACCAAAGAAGTATTGGGCAAAACGTATAAAATCGTAGACACGGACGGCAAGAACAAGCTTTGGACGCGCGAAGGAAATACACTGACGGCCCACAAGGTAAACATAGGAGCGACAGACGGAATCCGGACCGAAATCCTGGGAGGCATCAAGCAAGGAACGCAAGTCGTAATGTCCATGACGGAAATAAAGGCACCGGAAGAGCCGCAGGAAGAAGAAACCAACCCGTTCATGCCACGTCCCAAAAAGAAAGAAAAGAAATAACCCGGGTAAAAGTCCATTATCATGGAAGGAAACGAACAGAAAAAAGTAGTCATAGAGCTACAGAATGTGAAACGGAACTTTATCGTGGGCGATGAAGTGGTACATGCCCTGCGGGGAGTGTCGTTCAAGATTCACGAAGGGGAGTTTGTCACCATCATGGGAACGTCCGGTTCCGGCAAGTCCACGTTGCTGAACCAATTAGGTTGTTTGGATACGCCCACTTCGGGAGAATATATATTGGACGGCGTACACGTCCGCACCATGAAGCGCCGGGAACGGGCAGTCCTGCGCAACCGCAAAATCGGTTTTGTATTCCAGAACTATAACTTGCTCCCCAAGACAACAGCAGTAGAAAACGTGGAACTTCCACTTATGTACAATTCATCCGTCTCTGCCAAAGAAAGAAAGGAACGGGCAGTCAAGGCACTCGAAATGGTAGGCCTCGGTAACCGCCTCTACCACAAGTCCAACCAGATGTCGGGCGGACAAATGCAGCGTGTGGCCATCGCCCGGGCCTTAGTCAACGACCCGGCCGTACTCTTGGCCGACGAGGCGACCGGTAATCTGGATACACGTACCTCTTTCGAAATCCTGGTATTGTTCCAACAACTTCATGCCATGGGACGTACCATCATTTTCGTGACACACAACCCAGAGATAGCCCAATACAGCAGCCGCAATATCACATTGCGCGACGGATTGATACGGGAAGACACCCTGAACTCCAACATACTGTCTGCGGCAGAGGCTTTGGCACAGCTTCCACTTCCGCAGGACGATTAAACAAAGGAATACATGAATACTACCAATCTTTTCAAAATAGCCCTCAAGGCCATTGCTTCCAATAAGCTACGCTCTTTCCTGACCGCCCTTGGCATCATCATCGGCGTGGCCTCGGTTATTGCCATGCTGGCCATCGGCCAAGGTTCGAAACGCAGCATCCGCAAACAAATCTCGGAAATGGGTTCGAACATGATCATGATACACCCGGGAGCGGATATGCGTGGCGGCGTGCGTCTGGATGCAGACGAAATGCAGACCCTGAAACTGGAAGACTACGAAAGCATACGCAATGAAGCAAAATACCTGACAGCCGTCAGTCCGTCAGTCAACAGTGCCGGACAGTTCATTTACGGGAACAACAACGCCCCGTCTAGCATATACGGGGTCAACGAAGATTACCTCACCATACAGCAACGCAAAGTGGCAGACGGTGAGTTCTTTACGGAACAGGACATCAAAACGGCCGCCAAGGTATGCGTGTTGGGACAGACCGTAGTGGATAACCTGTTCCCCGACGGAAGCAGCCCTATCGGACGTGTGGTGCGGTTCAATTCCATCCCGTTTCGTGTGGTCGGCGTACTGAAGTCCAAAGGTTATAACTCCTGGGGAATGGACCAAGACGACATGGCGCTCGCCCCCTACACCACAGTCATGAAACGTATCCTGGCGGTGACTTACCTTCAAGGCATCAACTGTTCCGCCGTTACCGAAGATGCCACGGATATGGCGATCGAGGAAATCACCGAAATCTTACGCAAAAACCATAATTTAAAAGAAGAAACGGAAACCACGGAAGCCGACGTGGACGACTTCACCATCCGAAGCCAAGAGGAAATCTCCTCCATGATGAATTCCACGATGGACTTGTTGACGATCTTATTAGGTAGCGTGGCCGGCATCTCACTGATTGTCGGAGGTATAGGCATCATGAACATCATGTACGTGTCCGTCACGGAACGGACCAAGGAAATCGGGCTTCGCATGTCTGTGGGGGCACGCGGCATAGACATACTGAGCCAGTTCCTCATCGAAGCCGCCATACTGAGTATCGCGGGAGGCTTGATTGGTGTCATATTAGGTATAGGAGCCGCTTATGCCATCAAATTTGCCGCCAACATGCCCATTTTCATCCAATGGTGGAGCATCGTGATGAGTTTCGGTGTCTGCACGTTTATCGGGATTTTCTTCGGTTGGTACCCGGCCAAGAAGGCCGCCAACATGGATCCTATCGAAGCCATCCGGTATGAATAGTTCGGTATGAAATGGAACATTAATCATAAATATCCCCAGGAACTGCTCATACATCTTTTTGTATGGGTGTTCCTTTTCGGCCTTCCCCCAATGCTCATAGGGCACACCAATGAGCGGTTGGACGAAGAAGAGATTTTCCGCATGATGGGAAACCCCATAGCCATGACATTGGTGTTCTACATTAATTATATATGGTTGGTGCCCCGGTTGGTCTTCAACAAAAAGAACAAGATATACGTCCTGCTCAACGTCATTTTATGTGCAGGCATGCTCTTTTTCACCCATTTTTGGTTCAGACTGGGTAATGTCTATTTCCACATTCCCCTTCCCCCACCTCCAAACGACAGCTTGTGGATGTGGACATTCCTGTCATTCCGAATCAGGGATTTCATCCTGTTCGGCCTGATAGCTGCAGTGGCCGCCACCATCCGTATGAGCAAAAAATGGCACGAAGCTGAATTGGGCAGGCAAAAGGCCGAACTGAAACGGATTGAAGCCGAATTGAAAAACCTGCACAACCAGATTAATCCGCACTTCCTGCTCAACACCCTGAACAACATCTATGCCCTGATTGCCTTCGATGCCGACAAGGCACAACAGGCAGTACAGGATCTCAGCCGGTTGTTGCGTCATCTGCTTTACGACAACAATCAGGATTTCATCCCGTTGGACCGTGAACTGGAATTTCTGAAAAACTATGTGGCACTGATGAAAATCAGATTGTTGCCCAATGTGGACTTGCAATTCCATATCGATATTCCAAGCGAAAACGCGATTCGGGTAGCTCCGCTTATCTTCATATCCTTATTTGAAAATGCCTTCAAACACGGCATCAGCCCGGTCAAGCCGAGCTTTATCCACATCAAAATCTACAGTTCCGGTCCAGACAGCTTAAGTTGCTCTATCGAAAATTCTTATTTTCCCAAGCAAAGGAACGACATCAGCGGCAGCGGCATCGGCCTGGAACAAGTTCAAAAACGCCTGGACCTGATTTATCCCGGCAAATATGAATGGACCAAAGGTTGTGATGAGAACGCCACGGTCTACAAATCAATATTAACGATACACACCACTACAAAATGACTCTTAAATGCGTAATCATAGATGATGAACCGCTGGCATTGGAACTGATGGAAAGCTATGTCCGCAAAACTCCTTTTTTGGAGCTATGCGGCAAACACAACAGTGCCGTCATGGCGTTGAATGACACAAACTTCAGGAACATCGACTTATTGTTTTTGGACATACAGATGCCCGACCTCAACGGCTTGGAACTATCCCGGATGCTCCCCCAAGACACCCGTATCGTCTTTACCACGGCTTTCGACCAGTATGCATTGGACGGTTTCAAAGTCAATGCTTTGGATTACCTGCTCAAGCCTATCAACTACAATGAGTTCCTGACAGCTTCCCGTAAAGCTTTGGAATGGTTTGAATTGAAACATCAGGCAAATCCTTCCCATGAAGAGGACTTTATTTACGTAAAATCGGACTATAAACTCGTTCAAATCCGGTTGGAAGACATACTCTACATCGAAGGACTGAAAGACTACTTGAAAATCTATACGGAAAACGCCCCCCGTCCTGTCCTGACACTCATCAGCATGAAAAGCATGGAGGAACGCCTGCCGTCTCCCCGATTCATGCGCGTCCACCGCTCTTACATCGTACAGATGAACAAAGTGAAAACATTGGATAAGGGGCAAATCATTTTCGGCAAAACCCGCATCCCCATTTCAGACACCTATAAAACAGATATTACGGCCTACTTGAACAAGTATCTCTTATAAAAGGTACAAAAATGACTAAAACAAAAGGACAGTCTGCCCGATATTGCTTTTCTTTTATTAAATTTGCGCAGAACTTCAAAAAAGATTGAACCCATGAGAAAAATTCTATTATTGCTATTATGCGTACCGATGTTGGTTTGCGCAAAATCAAAAAGAGACGACAGCAAATACCTGGTCGGTGCCGTACCAGAAGTGAACGGACAAGTGCTGTTCCAACAGACCTTTGCCGTAGAAGGCAAAAACAAACAGCAGATATACGACGTGATGAAGGCTTACCTCAACCGTTTAATGAAAGGGGAACAGCAAATGAAAGGTACCAAAATGGCTATGGAAGAAGCTTCTACCGGTACGTTGGTCGGACGTTTCGAAGAATGGATGATATTCAAGAAGAAACCTTTCGTCTTGGACCGCACGCGTTTCCGTTATTTGCTCACCATAAAATGCTCCGACGGGAAGTGCCACATGGAACTGACGCAAATCAGTTACTATTATGAGGAAGATTTGGACGGGTATAATGGCCGTACCTACAAGGCAGAAGAGTGGATCAATGATGCCAACGCCCTCAACAAAGCCAAAAACAAACTGTTGTGGGGTTCCGCCAAGTTCCGTCGCAAGACGGTAGACCGCGTAGAGGAAATCTTCACCGGAGCACGTGACGCTTTTGAGCAACCGGCAAAAGAAGAGCACCGGGCCACGAAACTCATCGAATAAAAGAGCCATATGGCCAGAGCCTATAAGTTGGCACACAAAAATGCCGCAAACAGTCCAAAAATATTCGGAGGGCAGTTTGCGGCATTTTTGTGTATGATTGTTTATATGCGGATAATTCCTACCTTGTCAGGTGCCTAATTCAACGACTTTCTCTTTTCCCGGGAAGACGGTCAGCCTTGCAGTTCCGTCACCATTTATCACCACCTTTGAGTAACCGGCCTCCACCACGACCTTTCCATCCAGCATGATGATGCCCCACCGGCACGGACTGACCTCAACGGCGCAATAGTAGCCGACGGGGGGCAGGATGTTCCTGTAAACGGGAGGGACTACCACCTTCTCCCCCTGCCTCAATCCCCATCTCATGCCGGACTTGAACGGCACGGCAGCTTTCATTCCCTCCAGACGTGCCATGCGCTTCCGTTCGTTTGCCCGCCGTTCCTCGGCCACCATCATATCCGTCCGTCTTGCCGCTTCGGCTTTCAGGCGGGGTATCACCACGTCAAAGTCCTCGCCCACCGTCTTGGGATTTTCACAAGCGATGTATTTCTTGCCCCTGCCTTCCTCCACAATGTAATACTTGCCGACATTGTCCACGATGACAATACTTCCGCCAGACAGCATGCCGCAATAACGGTAATAGGTGTCATAATCATTTGCAAGCAGGCACACACAGTCATGCCCCCAACGGGCATCGTCTTCGTTGACTTGACGGCATACGGGAGCGGCATAATAATCATAGACAAGAAGACAGAAACTTGTGGCATGAAAAATATGACATCCGGAGACTTTCCTGGTTTTGTACAGTTCCTTTGTCCGGCTGTAATACATACCGTCCGCTTCAAGCATTTGTACAGGTCCGAACTGCCGTATCCTCGGCTGTTTATCGCATATTTGGCCACTGAGCAAATCCAAGTATGTCTTCCGGCCGTTATTGCCTGTAAGTGCAAGGATCTTGCCTTTCATGAATTTTGCGCTTCGGTAACGTCCCAACCACATCCTGACGTTGCCGGATTCGTCCACGATGCCCGTTTGCCCGTTGTCAAAACACACGGTGGCAAGCCCCTCATCCGTGTCAAGGACGTTATGGTATCGTGCCGTGGACGTTATCTTGTTGCCGCGCTTCAAGCCATACAGGCCGCTTGCTCTGTCCTTGAACGGTCTCAGCTTTTCAGGTTGTAGTGAACCGTTCTCCGGCAAAGGCTTGCCACTTTGCAGGTAATCCAACAACAGCCCGTGCGACACGATGGTTTCCAGTTGTCCGTCTGTTTCTGCTGTTTTATCTTTATCTGTTCCCTGCGATAGGGCCATGTATGCCACCGGACTCGTATTTGTGTCTGGATAACCTTTTCCGGCAAGCCGTCCCTCGAACATCGCCTGCCAGTCACGGTGGGCTATCGGCAGACCGAACAGGCGGTAAAGCCCCACATTGTCGATTATCATGCAGCTTTCCTTGCCTTCCGTCTTGCGCAGTCCGCGCCCCACCTGTTGCAGGTACTTGGGCAACGACAGTGTCGGCCGTGCCAACTGGATAAACTCCACGTCAGGGCAGTCAAAGCCCTCGCTGAATATGTCCACATTGACAAGAACCTGTATCTTGCCCTGCCTGAAGCTTTCGACAAGCCGTTTCCGTTCGTTTGCGGGTGTCTTGCTGTCAATGGCGACTGTGTTCATCCCGTATTGATTGTAATATCCGGAGATGTTCCGTGCGTGACTGATGCTGATGGCGTACACGATGCCCTTCTTGCCATCGGCATATTGCCTTACGCTCCCATATAGCCTTTCGATACTTGGTCGCCTGTTCAGCACGGTGTCCATCTCCTTCACCTGGAAATCACCGTCCGCTCCCCGTCTTTCCAGTCCGTTTATCAACCGTTGGTCTTCGCTGTCCGGACGTATGGATACATAATCAAAGGCGGAAAGCCATCCTTGCCGGATAAAGTCCGCTATGCTATCCGATGTGATAAGCGTGCCAAACAAGTCAGTGAACCCCTTGCCGTTCAACCGGCACGGGGTGGCAGTCATGCCCAACTTCTTCGCATCCGGATAGCGCAGCCACAAATCCCTGTAAGTCCCGGCAAGCGCATGGTGCGCTTCATCTATCACAATCAGACCCGGCCTTTCGTCCCTCACATCCTCCCAATGCTTTGACAGCCACTGGATGGACATCACCTTCACCCTTCCGTCATCTTTGGATATGCCGTAACGTGCGACCGTCTCCTCTATCTGCTCCACCAACTCGCGGCGGTGCGCAACAATCCAAACGCTTGCTGTATCATCAGCCATCATCCGGTCGGATATGACCGAAGCGAGCAAGTGTGTCTTCCCCGTCCCTGTAGGCATCTGTACCATCACGCTCCTGATCCCGCCCCACCAT
>NZ_GL883826.1 GCF_000205165.1 Paraprevotella xylaniphila YIT 11841
CGGCCCATGCCGGGCGGGGGAACGGGTTTTATTCCCCGGGGGCTTCTGAAGGGAAAGCTTTATCTTTTACGTCTCCGAATTGTGCCCTGGTTTGTCACGTTGGTATAATACCAGTTAGATACCGAGTGGAAAAGCCACGCAACTTTGACCCTTTTGGGCAATCAGGATTTGCCCACCTTTGGCTACAATATGATTGACCCTTTAAAGTCCTGGTATTGGGGCAATATTATTTTACCCTTTTAAAATTTCTCGTTTTTCTTAGACCTTAACTTTCTCATACTTTCACCATATAACTTTATGGTATGGGCTGTATGTATGATGCGGTCAAGGATTGCATCGGCTATTGTCGGTTCACCTACCATGTCATACCAGTTGGAGGACGGGTACTGCGATGTGATGATGACGGATTTCCGTTCATGCCTGTCCTCGATGATTTCAAGCAGTATGGGACGCTCCTTGGCGTCAAGCGGTACAATGAACAGGTCGTCAAGGATGAGTAACTGGCAGCGTTCAATCTTCTTGAGTTCCGTTTCAAGTGTACTGGAAAAACCACAGCGTGTTGCCCCCGTACGCCAAACGTCGTTGACCCTCGCGGCGATTTAATCATTGACCCTTTTGTCTAAAATAAGAAAAAGAAGTTGTGTCAAAACGTTGGCACGACCTCTTTTATATTTTAAGTTCTGCTATATTTTCTTTTGGCTATGCTGCTTTTTCCTCATGCATTTGGCAACAAGTTGCTATATTCCAATTATCTCGTGTTATAAATAGTCCCATAAACATATATTTGGCAACTGTAATGATCCCCTTTCCTTCTTTTATCAGTTTAGCACACATTTTTTTGATATTAAAGGCTATGGCAAAGAAAGCAAAGTCCATTGTAACCTTGTCTTTTCCCACATGCCGGAATCTTCTGTATGCCATGTTGTATTTCATTTGTCCAAACACAGCCGCCGGTTCTATACACCTCCTGCCTCTACGCTTGATACCTTCTTCTGAGAGCAACCTTTCCCGTGCCTGCCGTTTGTATTGATTTAATCGGTGGTTGACTTCTATAATACGGTTCCCCCGGGCTTTAAAACAACTGCCACGCAAAGGGCAACCTTCGCATCTTTTTGCTTTATACCGGGCACTTTCGGTGATGTATCCGCTCGCTGTCTTGTCACGTTTGGTTCCTATACGGTTCATGTGCTGTCCCATAGGACAAACGTAATAATCCTCCCCCTCATTGTAATGGAGACTTTCGGCATGGAACGGGTTGGGAGTATAACGGGGACGCTGTTCTTTATGGAAGTAATTGTACTTGATGAAGGCTTCTATCCCATTCTCCTGCATGAACCGGTAATTTTCTTCCGAACCGTAACCGGAGTCTGCCACACAGATATTCGGTAAACGGTTATAGCGGTACTGGAAAGAGTGGAAAAAAGGTATGAGGGTCAGTGTATCGGTAGGGTTGGGAAACAGACGGAAGTCCGTGATGAATTGGTTTTCAGTACCTATTTGCAGATTATATCCGGGTTTGGTCTGCCCGTTCTTCATGGCATCTTCTTTCATGCGCATGAATGTGGCACCAGGATCGGTCTTGGAATAGGAGTTACGTTCTCCAAGGGTATCAAGGTGATTGTCGTATTCTATCAGCTTGTCACGATACCCTTCAAGTTCCCTGGCCTGCTTCTTCTTTTCGCGCAGGGCTTCCTTTTCTTCCTTATCCTTTGTTGCAGGTTGGCGTTCCAGGGCTTCTTTAAGTTCATCCACTATGTCAGAGAGCCTGCAGGGAGTAAACTCCAGGGATGTGTCTTTTATAGAGTTCTCCTGTGCAATGGCTTCATCCACCTGCTCCAAGAGAATACGGATTTTATCCATTAGTCTCGTACGGTTCCGTTCGACTCTCTTGCGCCAGACAAAAGTATATTTGTTGGCTTTGGATTCAATCTTTGTCCCGTCGATATACTCCACATCAAGGCTGATGAAACCTTTATCGGAAAGGACAAGAACCAACTGGGTAAATACATTATTTATTTCCTCCTTTACACGGTTACGAAAACGGTTGATCGTGATAAAATCCGGATGCTCATTACCGGCAAGCCAAATATAATGAATGTCACGAAGGAGGTGCTTCTCTATTTTACGGCAAGAGTGGATATTATTCATATAGGCGTAGATTATCACCTTAAGCATCATTTTAGGATGATAAGGACAACGGCCCGTTTCCTTATAAAGCTTCTTGAAACTCTCAAGATTGAGATTGTCAATAACTGCATTCACGATGCGGACTGGGTCGTTCGCAGCTATGTTTTCATCAATTCTTTGTGGAAAAAGAACGGTTTGGTTGGGAATGTAAGGACGAAAATGTAACTTTGCCATAACGAAAAACTTTATGCCTAAAGATACGAATACTTTGGGTAATAACAAAGCCCGGGCTTGAGAAAGTCTGGGCTTTGCGCATAAAAAAAGGCTGTGTCAGAGTTTTGACACAACCTCTTTACTGTATTTTGCTTTTCTTTGAAGTGGTGCCACCAGGAATCGAACCGGGGACACAAGGATTTTCAGTCCTTTGCTCTACCAACTGAGCTATGGCACCGACTTACTTCGGTTTTGCGAGTGCAAAGGTAAGGCAAAAAGAGGTTCAAACAAAATATTCCAAGAAAAAACTACGAATATTTTTTTTGTTTCAGAAAAAAACTCTATCTTTGCACTCGCAAAACGGAAAGTAGCGCAGTTGGTAGCGCACTACGTTCGGGACGTAGGGGTCGGGCGTTCGAATCGCCTCTTTCCGACATGAAGGCTTAATTCGTATAGGATTAAGCCTTTTTTGTTGATTTCCTAAAAGCTGAAATTGACACCTCCCATAAAAGTGGCTTTGGGCATCGGGTAGCCGGATATGATTTCGTAACGTTGCGCTAGTAAGTTTTCTCCACGAAGCCAAAGGGCAAGGTTGCGAGTGGCCTGGAACATTCCGCGAATATTCCACAAAACAAAATTTTCTGAGGTCTCATCGCCTTTCCCGTTT
The DNA here is from genome assembly GCF_000205165.1 of Paraprevotella xylaniphila YIT 11841. Lineage (GTDB taxonomy): Bacteria > Bacteroidota > Bacteroidia > Bacteroidales > Bacteroidaceae > Paraprevotella > Paraprevotella xylaniphila. The sequence goes on from NZ_GL883826.1 coordinate 3,008, forward strand.
ACCTTCACGTTCGTATAAAGACCTTGTATATATTGTACGCCGGAGGACAACAGCCATTTCTTTTTTGAAAAGGAAATGCCGACATATAACTTGTTTTCCGGTGCCGTTACGACAGGATGTTCCATGTGCAGGTAACTGTAGTTGGCGTCGGCCGACCATGTTTTGGATATACGGTATGCCATTTGTATTTCAAATCCGGCATTCTTGATTTTTCCCGTATTTACGTTCATCATGCGATGGTCAATGGAAGCCGTGGTAATCATGTTTTTACCGTTGATGTAGAAAAGGTTGAAGCCATAGGACAGGCGATTGTCAAGCAACCGTTGGTTGAATGCAAGTTCATAGTTCCACATGCTTTCTGCTTTCAAATCCGGGTTGGCTGTTCCCCACATGAACATTTCGCGGATGAGCGGATAACGGAAACCTTTGCTGGCTGTAAGTTTGATTTCAGCGTTTTTCGGAACTTGAAAGGCCAGGCCAGTTTGCGGAATCCATTCGGTTCCCGCCTGACCATGGTGGTCTATGCGGAGGCCGGCATTCCACGTCATCCACGAGCCGATTCTCTGGCGAAAGTCTATATAACCGGCGATTTCATTATGTTGCTTGTCTACGATGTCCTTACGTTCTCCTTTTTGCGGACCTTCTACGAACTTGTTCCATGCTTCTCCGCCAAAGTGGTACCAGTCTATTCCGGCGGTCAGCAGGTTGCCTCGGAAAAGCTGTGAATTTTGATACCACGATACCCCCATCATATTGTCACGGGAGTGGAAACGGTAAGGCAATGGGCTTTCTCCTTCGCTCGGGGCATAGCCGTCATTGATTTTATGACGTCCCCAGTTGTAGAAAAAACTCAATCTCCCGGAAGTCTTTTCATAATGGTTCTCCAAAGCGAAAGACGTCATTCCCCGCGTGATGTTTTGGTCGGCGTCCAGTAACGGTTGGCTGACTTCACCCGGTTGTGAAGCATTAAAGTGGGTGATGTTCACGTCCGCTTCGGCTTTCCACTTTGAGGACAGCTCATATCCGAGTTTGGCATACCCGCCATATTGCTCGAAACCCATGTCTGCACGGTGTCCGTCGGTACGATTGTACGATCCGCTGACGATGTTGGTGAATCGTCCTTTACGGATACGGTTGGTGGCTTCCGTTTGGAGCGTGTTGTAGGAACCGTAACCGACGTGGGCATGGGTGCTTATGCCTTCTGTCTGCATTTTCCTGGTGATGATATTAATGACTCCTCCCATCGCATTCGAACCGTATAAAACAGAAGCCGGGCCACGCAGTATTTCCACCTTCTCGGCCATTAAGGACTGGTAGGCATCAGCTATGGGATGCCCCATTAAACCCATGTACTGAGGATGTCCGTCTATCAAGACCATCAGCCTGCCGGAGCTTCCGCTGATGCCTCTCAAATTTATTTCTCCGGCAGCTCCGCCCGATACGCCGTATCCCATGATTCCGCGCGAGGAGACGAAAAGCCCCGGAACTTGCTCCGTCAGTATCGGAAGCAGCGAGGGCGTGTTGGCCTGTTCTATTTGTTTACGGTCTATGACGGAAACCGTAGCAGGGAGTTGTGCGGCATCGGTCTCATTTCGCGTGCCTGTCACTACGACTTCGTCCAAGGAACGGTCCTTTGGGGCGTTGCCCGTTTCTATTTGTGCTGCTGCGAATGGGGAATATAACATTCCTCCGGCTAGCAGGGATATGGCGAATGGCCTTTTCATAACTTTTTGATTTTTAGATGAAGCAAAGTTAACCGGAACTATTGGATAATGTATTACCTCAGCCACGGATAGAACAACCATTTTTACCTTGTGGGATATGGTTTTGTCGTTTTGCTGAGGAGCGTATATATGCGGAGCGGATGGTCGTGGACGCATATACGCTCTTACCAGTCTATTTCTTGAATCCCGTTGCTTTTTAAATAGGCATTGGCTTTGCTGAAGTGCTTGCAGCCTAAAAAGCCATGTTCGGCAGAACGCGGTGAGGGATGTGCGGCTTCCAATATCAGATGTTTTTTCCCGTCAATCAGGTTCTTTTTGGCTTTTGCATAGTTTCCCCATAGCATGAAAACCAGATGTTCCCGTTCCTCGCTGAGCTTGCGGATGACGGCATCGGTGAACGTTTCCCATCCTACGTTGCGGTGGGAACCGGTTTTGTATGCCCTTACCGTCAGTACGGAGTTCAAGGAGAACACGCCCTGTTCGACCCAACGGTCTAAGTTGCCGGAAGCCGGGACGGGTTTTCCTAAATCCTGATGGATTTCCTGGAAGATGTTGGCTAAAGAGCCGGGGATGGGGATTCCGTCCGGGACGGAAAAGCAGACGCCATAATATTGCCCGGGAGTGGGGTAAGGGTCTTGCCCGAGTATGACAACCTTCACCTTTTCGAAAGGACAGGCATTAAAAATGTAAAAGATACGGGAACCCGGAGGCAGCACGTGGGCACGGGCGTATTCGTTCCGCACGAAAGCGGTGAGCCTCTCGAAATAAGGCTTGTCGAACTCTTCCTGCAAGCGTAGCCGCCAACTTTCTTCAATTTTCACTTTCATAGTACGATGTGAGTTTGCTTGTTTCGGGCAAAGATAAGCAAAAATGTGTGTTTTCCTTGGTTTGTTTTTTAAAAAGAATGAAAATGATTCCATACGTTTTGCCAATGTGCCCTTTTTCCGTTAAATTAGAAGAATGAAACGGTTGTTTCGTTTTTTGTGTGTAACCCTAAAATAGAATATGTATGAAGCAAAAGAATAAAGCGGTTACCCTGCATGAGGTCAGGCTGTTATTCGAAAATAAATTTCCAGAATTGCTCGCCGGGGCTGTAGACAGCCCGGACGAGGCCTCTTTCCGTCAAAAGATAGACGCTTATTTGTCGGATGCGTCGTGGAATGCGGAAGGGGTGCGGGTGGTAAGGCGTTTGTTGGAGTATGACGGCCGGGTCGTTCATGAACTTTCGGTCGGGGAAGACGTGAAGGTGGAGACCCTTGACTTGTTGTGGCGTTTCTTGTCCGGACGTATGGAGGGAGAGGAGATTTCTCCGGATTTTGCGCTCGAATTGTACCACCAGTTTTCCAGATTGCATGCCGCCCCTTCCGGCGTGCCGGAGAAAGAGGATGTGCTCCGGTGGATGCGTCGTTGGCCGGACGGGCTGAATGAACAGGTGAGGGCCATCCGTGAGGCGAACAAAGAGAGGATTATGGCGTTGTTGGTCCGGAAGATAGAACATCGTCCGGCTTCTTCCGGACGCTATGTGTTTCCGGAAGGGTGTGGCGAGGCGGAAAAGCTCGGATGGGTGCGCCAGTGGTGGGGCGAAGCCCGTTTCCATTTGTCTATGGCCGTAAAAAGCGCCGCCGAACTGAACCGGATGTTGGGCGGTACGCTTTCTGGCGAGACGATGCGCGTTTACCAACAGGCGCAGGAAAAAGGGATTCCCGTTTTTGTTACGCCTTATTACCTTTCCTTGTTGAATCCTACCGGGAAAGGCTACGACGACGCGGCCATCCGCAGCTATGTCATTTATTCGTCCCGCCTGGTCGAGACGTTCGGTGGCATCCGCGCATGGGAACGTGAGGACATCGTCGAGGAAGGCAAGCCGAACGTGGCCGGTTGGTTGCTGCCCGGCGGGCATAACATCCACCGCCGTTATCCCGAAGTGGCCATCTTAATCCCCGACACGATGGGGCGCGCTTGCGGAGGCTTGTGCGCTTCCTGCCAACGGATGTACGACTTCCAAAGCCGGAGGCTGAACTTCGAGCTGGAGAAATTGAAGCCGAAAGAAAATTGGAACACCCGCCTGCGGAAGCTGATGGACTATTTCGAACACGACACGCAGATACGCGACATCCTGATAACGGGAGGAGACGCGCTGATGAGCCGCAATGCCACGTTGCGCAACATCCTGGATGCCGTCTGCAAGATGGCCGTCCGCAAACGGCAGGCTAACCTGTCCCGTCCCGATGGAGAGAAGTATGCGGAATTGCAACGTGTCCGTCTGGGGACGCGTTTGCCGGTGTACTTGCCGATGCGTGTGGACGACGAACTGTTGGACATCCTGCGCGATTTCAGGCAGAAAGCCGCAGAGGCGGGCATCACCCAACTTTTCGTGCAGACGCATTTCCAGTCGCCTTTGGAGGTCACGCCCGAGTCGCGGGAGGCCATCCGGAGGATACTGTCTACCGGATGGGCGGTCACGAACCAGTTGGTCTACAACGTGGCGGCTTCGCGCCGGGGGCATACGGCAAAACTGCGGAAGGTGCTGAACAGCCTGGGTGTGATTTGTTATTACACGTTCACCGTGAAAGGCTTTGAGGAGAATTATGAGGTCTTCGCCCCGAATGCCCGTTCCTTGCAGGAAAGTGCCGAGGAGAAAGCATGGGGGCGTCTGGCACCGGAGGCTGAGCACGACTTTCTGGAAAGCCTGGGCGGCGCACCGGACAAGGCCGTGGCCGTCCGGCAGTTTTGTGCCGCGCACGACGTGCCTTTCCTGGCTACGGATCGTAGTGTGCTCAATCTGCCCGGCATCGGCAAAAGCATGTCTTTCGCTTTGGTGGGAGTGGACGCCAAGGGACGCCGCATCTTGCGGTTCGACCACGACCGCACCCGTAGGCACAGCCCGATAATCGACCGTGTCCGCGAAGTGTATATCCGGGAGAACAAGCCGGTCTACCGTTACTTGTTGCAGTTGCAGGACATGGGAGAAGATATGGGTGAGTATGAAACGCTTTGGGCATATACCGAAGGCGAGACCGAGCGTCGCTTCCCGTTTTTTGAATATCCGGTTCCGGATTTCAGCGTGACGGGCCGTTATACGAATCTGGATGTGGGGGAAGACGAAGTCCGGGACCTCCGGCCTGACAGGTAAGCAACCTCATTTTGTTCGAATCTTTTATTCTTTCGCGTATGGATGCCTAACTTGTTGTAAATCTGCGCGAAAGATACTGCGAAATCAATCTCCGTAGATTTGAAAATCAATCTCAGCCGAACGATTTTTCGTTCGGCTGAGATTGATTTCTCGTTCTGCGCCAAATGATTTTGCAGCTTCCTGAGACCCCGTTTTGTCCGACTTTAATACTTTGGCTTCGTGCCTGTAAACAAGCGTCCATGCCTCTTCGCCTTCGTAATCGGAAGGGCGAAAGGGCATGGACGCTTGATATGTTGCCGGATAGGCCGGATTCGTTGGTTTACAAATCCTTAATCTCATCCAGATTATGCTGGATGTCTTCGTCTTTCAGTTCGTAGTTGGTCAGGTTTCCGGCCAGGTACTGGTCGTAAGCGGCCATATCTATGAGGCCGTGTCCGGACAGGTTGAACAGGATGACTTTTTCTTCCCCGCTTTCCTTGCACGCCTTGGCTTCGTTGATGGCGGCAGCGATGGCATGACAGGATTCCGGTGCCGGAATGATGCCTTCGGCCTTGGCGAACAGGCAGCCCGCGTCGAAGGATTCCAGTTGCTGGATGTCGGTGGCCTCCATCAGTCCGTCTTTCAGGAGTTGGGAGACGATGACGCCCGCGCCGTGGTAACGCAGTCCACCCGCATGGATGTTGGCCGGAGCGAAGTTGTGTCCCAGGGTGAACATCGGCAGGAGGGGAGTGTAGCCCGCTTCGTCTCCGAAGTCGTATTGGAAATGTCCGCGCGTCAGTTTCGGGCACGATGCCGGTTCGGCTGCGATGTAACGTGTCTTTTTCCCTTCCTTGATGCTATGGCGCATGAACGGGAAACAGATGCCGCCGAAGTTGGAACCGCCGCCGAAACAGCCGATGATGATGTCCGGATATTCACCGGCCATTTCCATCTGTTTCTCGGCTTCCAGGCCGATGATGGTCTGATGCAGGGTGACGTGGCTCAATACTGACCCGAGCGTGTATTTGCAATTCGGGGTCGTGCGTGCCAGTTCGATGGCTTCCGAGATGGCCGTACCCAAAGAACCTTGATAGTTCGGGTTCTTGGTCAGGATGTCCTTGCCCGCACGGGTGGACATGGAGGGAGAAGCGGTGACTTGCGCGCCGAACGTCTGCATGATGCTGCGGCGGTAGGGCTTCTGCTCGTAACTGATTTTGACTTGGTAGACAGCCGCTTCCAGCCCGAACACCTTGGCGGCGTAGGAGAGGGCCGCTCCCCATTGGCCCGCGCCGGTTTCTGTCGTCACGTTCGTCACGCCCTCCTTCTTGCAGTAGTAAGCTTGTGCCAATGCCGAGTTCAGTTTGTGCGAGCCGATGGGGCTGACGCTTTCGTTCTTGAAGTATATATGGGCCGGTGTCCCCAAAGCCTCTTCCAATCCGTAGGCTCTTACGAGCGGTGTGCTCCGGTAGTATTTGTACATTTCGCGCACTTCCTCGGGAATCTCTATCCACGCGTCCGTCTGGTTCAGTTCCTGACGGCTCAGTTCTTCCGCAAAAATCGGATACAGGTCTTCCGGTTTCAACGGCTGCTTGGTGGCCGGATTGAGTGGCGGCATGGGTTTGTTCACCATGTCGGCCTGGATGTTATACCAATAGCGAGGGATGTCCTCTTCTGCCAGGAAATATCTTTTTTTCTTTTCCATAATGCTTGTTGTATTCGATGTGTTTATTGAATTTCTTGTTCTTTAGTTGCAAACTTACTAAAAATCTCTGGAATAACCTCGAAAAACGGGTGAAATGACGCTAAACGACTTAATATCAGAGTTGTTACGGTGTCAAATGATGACAAGCCGAAAAAGCGGAAAACGCAAAGAAAAGCGGATTTAAGAAGAAGAATGGTTTGCAAATCATTACCCGTGAAAGAGTAAGATTTAACATATGGGAGATGCTATTGCACCGTTTGTCACCGATTTGCATATCAAGGTCTAACTCGTTGATATTTAACTTTGCAAACAAAAAAAACGAGTATGGCAAGAAGTACATTCAAAGTGCTGTTCTACGTGAACGGCAGCAAGGAGAAAGACGGTATTGTCCCCATCATGGGACGAGTGACAATCAACGGTACTGTGGCGCAGTTCAGCTGCAAGCAGACCATCCCGAAAACCCTTTGGGATGCGAAAGGCAACCGAGCCAAAGGCAAGAGTGCCGAAGCACGGAACGTCAATCTGGCATTGGACAACATCAAGGCGCAAATCATCAAGCACTATCAGCGCATATCCGACCGAGAGGCATACGTAACGGCTGAAATGGTGCGCAATGCCTACCAAGGGGTAGGAAGCGAGTATGAGACACTGATAAAGGCTTTTGACAAGGATTGCGCCAACTTCCTGAAACGTGTCGGTAAAGACCGCAGCATCGGCACGTACAAGGTCATGGTAAGGGCAAGGAACTATGTCGCAGCCTTTATCAAGTCATTCTACAGACGGACGGACATGTCCATGCTGGAACTTACACCCGACTTCATCAAGGAGTTTGCGGCTTATCTTACGGCTGAACGGGGACTGAAAAACGCCACCATCTGGCTGAACTGCATGTGGCTGAAAGGGGTGGTCATGCGTGCGCACTATAACGGACTGATACCGAGAAATCCGTTTGCGCAGTTCCATATCAGCCCGAATGTTAAGGAACGGGAGTATCTGACAGAGGACGAAATCAAAAGAATCATGGCGCACGAGTTTGACAACCCCACCCTCGCATTGGTGCGGGATCTGTTTATTTTCGCCTGTTTCACCGCCTTGTCTTTCGTGGATATGAAAGAACTCACAACGGATGAAATAGTGGAGGTGAATGGTGAGAAATGGATATTGTCGAAACGGCACAAGACAAATGTCCCGTTCCAAGTGAAGCTGCTGGATATTCCCTTGCAGATAATCGAACGGTACAAGTATCTGTCGGAAGACAAGCTGGTTTTCGGGAAAATCAACTATTGGACGATGTGCAAACAGCTGAAAAAGGTAATGGCGGAATGCGGAATAGAGAAGCAAATCTCCTACCATTGCGCTCGTCATACGTTTGGAACACTGGCTCTTAGCAAGGGGATGCCCATTGAAAGCGTGAGCCGTGTTCTGGGACACACGAACATTGTCACGACTCAAATCTATGCGAAGATAACCACGCAGAAACTTGACAATGACCTGACGATGTTCGGCAACAAGCTGAACGCATCGTTCGGAAGTGTAACCCCATAACCAAGCATAGCCATGAAACGAAGCATCATAACAACAGACGGTAACATCATCATGCCGACCGACATTAGCGCAACCGCCATGAGCGAATGGGAACTTTGCGACCTGTTCGGAGTAACCGCCCCGACATTCCGTGCAGGGCTGAAGGCTCTTTGCAAGAGCGGAGTTTTAAGGGAATACGGGATAAGGCGAAGCATACGGGTATCCGATAATTGCTGTATGGAGGTTTACAACCTTGAAGCGATAGTTACCCTCGCTTTCCATATCGGCACATTCGGAGCGGAACGGGTACGCAATGCCGTTCTTGAAATACTGTACCTGCGAAAAGAGAAAACAAGCATCTTCTTCTCGCTGAATACCAACGGTATATCCAAATCCGAATACTTCTCGTAGCTGAATGCCTGACATAATTCACTCGGTAAGTCAGTAATTCATTAAGTCAGTACGACAGACGCTCTGATTTTTTCTCCCGAAAAGCGTAATCCGACATTCGCTTTTCGGGAGTTTTCCGTTTGCACAACCCGTTTCCTGTCCCAAACCATTGAAAGTTTTTGTTTCGGGGGCTATTTGTCACCATTCTGCCGTGTTTTGCATAACAACCTATCCGATAATTGATTATATTTTTGCAGCTGGTAATTTTCAAACTTAAAACCATTTGATTATGTCAGCTATCGAACAACAGGACAGCCACAGACCGCCATCGGATGGCGGCATGGCAAAGGAAGAGTTTATCCGAGTGGGGACAACGCTCTATAAGATTGTGGAGCAGCCCAAACTGAACGGAGGGTATATAAGGAAACGCATCGCATGGAACAACGAGACCCTGCGACAGGATTACGGCAAGGATTACATCGGCAGAGTTCCCAAGTATGACGGCTTCTGCACAGTACCCGAACACATCGGCTACCGTTCCGTGGTCGGCAAGTTCCTTAACCTCTACGAACCGATAGACCACCGACCGCAGGAGGGCGATTTATCGCATATCCAATCTTTGGTACGGCACATCTTCGGGGAACAGTACGAGTTGGGGATGGACTATCTGCAACTGCTCTACCTGCAACCAATTCAGAAGTTGCCTATCCTGCTGTTGGTGTCGGAAGAACGCAACACGGGCAAAAGCACCTTCCTGAACTTTCTGAAAGCCCTTTTTCAGAACAATGTGACTTTCAACACCAACGAGGATTTCCGCAGCCAGTTCAATTCCGACTGGGCTGGCAAGCTCCTTATCGTGGTGGATGAGGTGCTGCTCAACCGCAGGGAGGATAGCGAGCGGTTGAAGAACCTCAGCACCACACTTTCCTATAAGGTGGAAGCCAAAGGCAAAGACCGTGATGAGATTGCGTTCTTCGCCAAATTCGTGCTGTGTTCCAACAACGAGCATCTGCCCGTAATCATAGACGCAGGGGAAACACGCTATTGGGTGCGCAAGATAGACCGCTTGCAGTCCGATGATACCGACTTCCTGCAAAAGCTGAAAGCGGAGATACCCGCCTTTCTCCATTTCCTGCAACACAGAAAACTGTCCACCGAAAAGGAAAGCCGGATGTGGTTCAACCCCACATTGCTGCATACAGAAGCCTTGCAGAAGATTATCCGTAGCAACCGCAATCGGCTGGAGATAGAGATGTCGGAACTGCTGCTTGACATTATGGTTGCAATGGATGTGGATAGCGTTTCATTCTGCCTTAACGACCTTGTCGTACTGCTGGTGCACTCGCAGGTAAAGGCGGAAAAGCACCAAGTGCGTAAGGTGGTGCAGGAGTGCTGGAAACTGACACCTGCACCAAACGGGCTTACCTACACCACCTATCAGGGCAATTACAACAGAAGTTGTCACTATGAGCCGATAAAGAGGGTGGGACGCTTCTACACCGTCACAAGGAAGCAACTCGAATCCCTGTAATACTATCATTTTTCTGTTGAATTGTTGAATATGGGTATAAATACACTGACAATAAACGATATACATTCTCAACAAAATCTCAACAAGCCAAAAGAGAAGTTGAGAGACCACCGACACCCGTTTGTGGATTTCTCTTTTGGCGAGCGGTTTGTTGAGAAGATGTTGAGAGGTTACGAGGCTGTATATAAACATATTACATTGACAATTCATCAAATCAACAAATTTTCATCAACTTCAAAACCGTATGTAATATGACAATCCAAGATGTAAAGCAAATCAAACTGGCAGACTATCTGCAAAGTCTGGGCTATACGCCTGTAAAGCAACAAGGCAGGAATCTGTGGTACAAATCACCGTTACGGGAAGAAACGGACGCATCGTTCAAGGTAAACACCGAGCTTGAAAAATGGTATGACTTCGGCATCGGCAAAGGCGGAAACATCCTCGCATTGGCAGCGGAACTCTACCGTTCGGAAGATGTAGCCTATCTGTTGAGACGCATAGAGGAGCGGACAGCATACATCCGCCCTGCATCGTTCTCTTTTGGCAGACAGCATTCCGACAATCGTACTTATCAGGGATTAAAGGTTGGAGAATTGTCCTCCCCTGCTCTTATAGCCTATCTGCAAGAAAGGGGAATAAACATCGGACTTGCCAAAAGAGAATGCAGGGAGCTTCGGTTTATGAATGCCGACAAACCCTATTTTGCCATCGGCTTTCCGAACATGGCAGGAGGATATGAAGTGCGCAACAGATACTTCAAGGGATGTGTCGCCCCGAAAGATATCACCCATATCCGACAGCAGGGCGGACAACGATGTATGTGTTACCTGTTCGAGGGGTTCATGGATTACCTTTCATTCCTTACCATCCGAGTAGAAAACAATCCGCAACACCCGCGATTGGACACACAGGACTATATCATATTGAACTCCGTTTCCAATCTTGCAAAAGCGGAAAGCATATTGGAGACCTACACCCAAGTCGGCTGTTTCCTTGACAACGACACGGCAGGACGGAACACTTGCAAGAAGCTGAAAGAGAAGTTTGGGGAACGGCTGCTTGACAAGTCAATGTACTATCGTGAGTATAAGGACTTGAACGACTACCTGTGCGGTAAGCCCTTGTCCCAATCGGCAGAGCCGATAAAGGAGAAGAAGCAAGTCCAATCCGCAAGGCGGATGATGCAGCCACCGAAAAAGAAAGGGGGATTTCATCTGTAATGTGCTCGTCTGCTTTCCGAAAGGTATTTAGACAGAAATACCATAGCTCAATAGGGCGTTTTCTTCACGCATTACTCCGTAACGCTAAAAACACCCTATCGAGCCAAAGGGAAATCCCTTTGGAAACCCTGTGCAAACGAGAGCAGAAGCCAAACTCGTTTGGATTATGCCGAGTGCAGCAAGGGTTCATTTGCATAATAAACCCTGTGAGCCGATGCCACAGGCAGAGAGAAGAAACATAACGATAACCGCAAAATAGAAATAAAATGGGATATTTTTCATTGGACATTAAGAAAGCAAAGGGTACATCGGACACCACTCAGTCCGACCATATAGAGAGAAAGATAATACCTAAAAACGCAGACCCGACAAGGACACATCTGAACAGGGTGCTTGTCGAATACCCCGATGGCGTTCACGGCAGGGATGAAGCGATTGCCCACAGACTGAACACGGCAGGCATCAGACGGAAAATCACACACGACCAAGTCCGTGTCGTTCGGGTGGTTTTGTCGGGTACGCACGAGGACATGATGAACATACAGGAAAAAGGAGAACTCGATGAATGGTGCAACGACAGCATCCAATGGCTGCAAGCCACATTCGGCAAAGACAATGTGGTTGCCGCACATCTGCACATGGACGAGAAGACTCCGCACATCCACGCAGCCGTTGTTCCCATCGTGACGGGTGAAAGGCGCAAAGCCAAGAAAGAGCAAACGGACGGTAAGCGCAAGTACCGCAAGAAAACAAATTCCGTCCGCTTGTGTGCCGATGACCTGTTCAACCGCCAGACCTTGGTCGCCTACCACGACAATTACGCAAGGGTGATGGCGAAATACGGATTGCAGCGTGGGGTACGGGGTTCGGAAGCACGGCACACCACCACCATGCAGTATTATAGGGACTTGAAAAAGAAGAATGAAGTCCTCGAAACTGAAACCAGACTGTTGCAGGAGAAGAAAGCCGAGGCGCAGGAGGAACTGAAGCAGGTGAAAGCGGAAATCCGTACCGACAAGCTCAAAAACGCAGCCACCGATACGGCAACCGCCCTTGCAAGCAGTGTGGGCTCTCTTTTCGGAAGTGGAAAGATGAAATCGTTGGAGCGCAGGAACGAGGATTTGCAAGACCGCATCCTTGAACTTGAAAACGAAGCCCGACAACGGGAACGGCAACAAGCCAAGCAGATACAGGAGATAAGAAACGCTTACGAGCAACAGCACCGCAAGCTGTCGGAGTTTGCGGATTTTGTCAGACGCTACTTTCCATATGTGGAGAAGCTGATGCCTATAATAAACTTCCTGCGTGACCGATTGAAGTTCAATGACGGAATAATCAGAAGACTGTGCGAGTTCAAGGAGGTCGGGATAAAAGGCGAACTCTATTCTTCCGAATTTAACCGAAGTTTTGATACCCGACACTCCGTCTGCTCTATCAAACAGGATGAAAACGGTAAATTCGATTTCAAGATAGACGGGGTTTCTCACGTGAACTGGTTCAGAAAGAAGATGAATGAGTTTAGAGAAGCCATCGGAATACCGAAGCCAAGACAGAATAGAAGTATGAAACTGTAAATCAAAAAAATCCGTGATAGTAGAATGGTATATCACGGATTTTTCATACTTTTGTATTGGATTGAGGCTACTCTTTCCAAAACATATTAGAATTAAGAAGAAGCGTTATGCTTATCTTGTACTTGAAAACGTAGGAAATTTTCAATTAGATGCAAGGATAGCATAGTGGTTCTCACGCATATAGCGTGGGCTACTATTGTTACATCTGCATCTATGGTTTCCTACGACCTTCAAGTAAGAGTGTGGCTTTGTAGTTCACGCTTTTTCGTAGGTTGGACTAAAATGTTTATTAAATATAATACAACAAATTATGAAGAAGTTGATTGTATCATTCGCATTTGTTTTAATTGCTTTGACATCGTATGCTCAAAGTAGTTCCGAACACCTTACCTTTAAGGGAATTCCCATTGAGGGAAGTATGACTGAATTTTGTCAGAAGTTAAAAGCTAAAGGATTCACTTCTATTGGCAGTGAAAACAATCTTGCATTGTTTATGGGAGACTTTACAGGTCGTAATGCAACTATAGGTGTAACAGCTACAGATGATGGGAAAAGTGTATTTGCCGTAGCTGTGTTGTTTGACCCAAGTGGTGAATGGAATACGCTTGTTAATACTTATAACTATTATAAAGATTTATACACCCGAAAATATGGCAATCCGACTATTTCAAAAGAGAAGAACCCTGCCCATTCGGATTCCAATACAGCTTTAATGGCAGAAGTTCATCAAGGAACTGTTGTTTGGGGTAGTGCTTGGGAGGTAACAGGAGGAAACATTGAATTATCGATAGAAAAAACTTCTGGTATTTATGAGGGTATGGTAATGATTCGTTATCGTGATTCTCAAAATGTAGAAACTAAAATTCAAAAAGATTTAGAGGATATTTAGTATCCAATGTATGCGACTTATTCAAAATGTATCTGGTACATGAATAAGAAATACAATCCGTTAATTGTCAAATAATAACATAACAGAATTATGAAAAAGCTTTTCGTATTATTCGCTTTAATGGTTATAGCTTTTACATCATATGCTCAAGTCTATAAAATGTATAAGACTCGGAACTATCATAATCAACTTCGCTTAAATACAATGACAGGCGAAGTACAACAAATTCAAGATGATGGTCAGTCTTGGGAAATTTGTAGTGCGAGAGAAATTTTAGGAGATAAAGAAGGACGATTTCGCCTTTATGAAACACAGAATATGTGGACATTCATAATGCTTGATACATATACAGGTAAGAATTGGCAAGTCCAGTTTAGTGTCAAGGGTGAGGATTACATGTTTGCTGCACCAATCAACATATTTTCTCTTGCATATCCTGAGAAGTCGTCAAATTGGACTAATAGATTTCAGATGTTTGCCACTGACAACATGTGGACATTTATATTGTTGGACTCATATAATGGACGACTATGGCAAGTTCAATATAGTACACAAGATTTAGACAACCTATTTTGTATTCCTATAAATAAATACGAATTAGTAGAAAATAACGAAAGGTGTATATTCTCTATTCAGCCACTGACAAGTATGTATCAATACTATCTTATAAACGATAATACAGGTGATATGTGGAAATTTCAGTGGAGTACTAAGGGGGATGATTATAGATGGATTGAAAGATTCAGATAAATATTACTTCCAATATGCAGCCATTGTTCATTTGGGTAATTTGTATAATTGCTATTTCGGTTATTGTAATAGCGATGGTACGAACACGCCTAAAAAACAAATCCAAAGAGCTTGCAGAAAAGCTAAACCATATATCTGCATATAGCGAGAAATCAAATTATGAGCAAGCAAAAGAGAGATTATCGGCTCTTAAGGAGGGGGCGTTTATAGATATTCCCTCAGACTTAAATAATGGCTTTTATGGCAGGGTAATCTCCGCAACGCAAGAAAAAGATTTCATCAATCATTATAAGGTACATTTCCAAGAGGCATATTCACTTCTGAAGAAACTTAAAGCCTTTAACATCACTCCATCAGAAACCATATCCAAATTCATTAACGACTTTGGAAGAATCAACAAACTTGTAAAACAACATAATGATGGTGTTATAACCTTTCTACTTGACACGCACAGGGACTTTTTCGACCATTGCCTAAAATACCCATTAGACAAGCAACAAAGACGCTCAATTGTTTCAGAAGAGGATAATTGTTTAGTAGTCAGCAGTGCAGGTAGTGGTAAAACCTCTTCAATTGTCGGTAAGGTTAAATATCTCACCGAAATCAAGGGTATAGCACCTGAAAGAATTTTACTTATCAGTTATACCAACAAAGCAGCAGCCGAACTAACCGAAAGAATGGCGACCAATGGATTGAAAGGTTACACATTCCATAAGTTAGCCATTGATATTATAGGCAAAACGACAGGTACAAAACCATCTATTTGCGACAATACAGATTCATTGTTTGTAGATATATATCACAAATTGTTAGATAAATCGTCTTTCAAGAAAAGTATAGTGGAATACTTTATTGATTACCAAACGAATGAAGCTGATTGGGAACAACGCAAGAATGAAAGACGGGAGCAATTATCAGGACTAAAGAATGTGCAGCTAAAGGCGATGTTCCCCGATATGGACGGCAGAGCCATATATGTGAGAAGTGAACAAGAACAAAAAATATGTTTTGCTTTGTCCTCGCTGGGAGTGAAATTCAGATATGAAGAACCATACGAACATCAATTAGCAGATGAGATGCACTCACAATATCGTCCCGACTTCTCAATATATTTTAAGCAAGGAGGAGTAACCAAACGCATCTATCTTGAACATTTCGGAGTTGATGAACACGGGCTTGTTCCTGCTTGGTTCGCAAAAGATAAGGGTATAACCTACGAAGAAGCCAATCAGAAATACAATGATGGTATAACTTGGAAGAAAACTGCTCACGAGAAATTTGGCACACAACTTTTAGTAACATCAAGTGCAGATTTCCATTATTCTGATATTAGGGATAAACTCCGTAAACTATTAGCTGAAGCAGGTGTACCAATTCAAGAAAAGACCGATGAGGAGTTATACGATTTAGTACTACCCAAAGGCAGCAAGCAGGAAAAGGCGTTTATACGACTTGTTGTTACTTTCGTTACATTGGTAAAATCAAGTTGTAAATCAGTTAAAGAGGTTTTAAAACAAGCCAAAAATGCAGATGATGAACGAAGTGTGTTTATCATCAAGAATATATTTCAACCTGTATATGAACGCTACATAAATGCGTTAAGCGATAGTAACCAAATTGATTTTACCGATGCTATTCTTCAAGCCACTGAGATATGTCGTACTTCACACCCTGTTGAATATGATTATATCATAGTGGATGAGTTTCAAGATATATCTGTTGACCGTTACAACTTCTTGAAAGTATTGCGAGAGGGTAATCCTCCTGCAAAGTTGTATTGTGTGGGTGATGATTGGCAGTCTATTTATCGTTTTTCGGGAAGTGATATGGCTCTATTCAATCAATTCCCCGAATATTTTGGAGCAACGGAGATAAACAAGATTGAAACTACATACAGGTTTGGAGAGCCTTTGGTTTCTTTATCGTCGAACTTTATACAACGCAATAAAGCCCAAATACAAAAGAATATCCATTCGTTCAGCTCAGAAATGAGAACCGAGTTGGAATTCTATGCTTATGATAGACGAGATTACTGCAATACGATAGGGCAACTTGTGGCTTCTATTCCATCGGATAAATCAATATTCCTATTGGGGCGTTACTCTTTTGATGATTACTACCTCTCTTTTATGTACCAATCAATTAAAGAGGGTAATAGATTCTACTATGTGATAGGAGGACGAAAAATAGAGTTTTTAACCGTACATAAGTCAAAAGGTCTTGAAGCGAATTATGTAATACTCTTACAATGCAATAAAGATACATACGGTTTCCCATCACAGGTGAGTGACGACCCTGTGCTTAACTATGTGCTCACTAAGAGCGACCAATTCCCATACGGAGAAGAAAGAAGATTATTCTATGTTGCAATAACAAGGGCTAAGATAAAAACGCTTGTATTATACGATAAGCGTTTCCCGTCTGTATTTGTGGATGAATTCTTGCACCCCGAAAAGGTGTCAGAAGAAAGCTATGTAAAGCACCCTAACGCCAATAAAAGATGGACAAGAAGTGCAGACCAATTTTTATTGAAACTGCACAATGAAGGTAAGAGTGTCAAATATATTGCAAACAAAATGGGTAGAAGTCAAACTTCGATTGTAATGCGATTAAACAAACTAAAAAAATAGTCGAACTTTTTCTTTGATGTACCTTGTGTACATCGGACTATTCTATTATTTTTGTACACAGAAACGAGTTACTTGAAAGCAATTCAAGGTAGAACGCAGCAGATTGTACCGTTGCCAAGTCATTACCTCAAAAACGGGTAATTATCCCAAAGTCCTTTGTATAAGGTACTAACAGAAGTTTTCCAGAATTACGCAAAAAGTTTGGAATATATGACGATTTGCAGGAAAATATGTAGGACATGCTTGATAAAAGTATTGGAAGTATGGTCGTGGCATACGGTATGGGGGTGGCGTGTGATGGTGTGGTCGTGTTGCATAAATATGCAGGAAAATCCGGGTCATTCAACTCTTCTTTCTTTTGGTAATAAGCGGAATATGATTTGTTTTGAATAAAAATAAGAAAATATCTGTATATTATGCATGCGGTGAGGCTTAAAATACATATCTTTGCATCGAAGTAATAAAGGATAGGGATTTATGAGGAATAAGGACAGCCGTTTGGAAGCCATTAAGATGGTCGTGTCTGCACAGGATATTTCAAGCCAAGAGGAATTGTTGCACGAGTTGAAAAAGATGGGTTTCATACTGACTCAGGCTACGCTTTCCCGTGATTTGAAACAACTGAAAGTGGCCAAGGCGACGAATGCCTCTGGTAAATATGTATATGTATTGCCGGCTTCGCCTCTTTACAGAAGGGTCTCGGATACTCACCTGACCGCTTCTGCCGTACATCAGGCCGGTGCTTTGTCCGTGAAATTTTCAGGTAATCTGGCTGTGGTTCATACTTTGCCCGGTCATGCAAGTCATATCGCATACGATATAGACAACAAAAGGTTTGAAGAAATATTGGGGACATTGGCCGGAGACGATACCATCATACTGGTGTTAGCAGAAGGAGTTTCCTCCGAACTGGCCCTGCGGCGGTTGGCCGAAGTGATTCCCGACATACAATGAATATAAAGAACGTAGAAAATCGCGAGTAAGCGAGCGCAGACGGAGCTTGCTCCAGGTCTGCCGAGCGGGAGCGGTTTATGTAAACAGTATATAGTTTAAGAAAGAAGTGGAATACAACGATGGAATCAGAGTGGTTGTGGCAGATGCCAGCCACGAAAAGTATGTAGATGTTATTCTTGCGACCATAACGGATTCTGCGAAAAAGAGAGGCTCCGGGATAGCTTCCCGTACGCATGAATATCTGGCCACGAAGATGAAGGAACGCAAGGCGGTCATAGCTTTGGCCGGTGAAGGCGATGAAGAGGAGTTTGCCGGGTTCTGTTATATCGAAAGTTGGGGAAATAAGGAGTATGTGGCCAATTCGGGACTGATTGTCGTAGAGAAGTTCCGGCGTCATCATCTGGCTACCCGTATCAAGCAGACGGCCTTCACGCTTTCGCGCCTGCGGTGGCCCCATGCCAAATTGTTCGGGTTGACGAGCCAGAGTGCCGTGATGAAGATCAATACGGCGTTGGGTTACGTGCCGGTCACTTTTGCCGAGCTGACGGACGACGAGGCGTATTGGAAAGGTTGCGGCACGCCGGAGCATCCGTGTTGCGTCAATTATGACATCCTGCAGCGCACAGGGCGGCGGTATTGCGTGTGTACGGCCATGTTGTATGACCCTGCCGCGCATCCGAACGAGAAACTTCCGGTGGAACTGCCGGAGGATGTGGTGAAGATGGCCCGCGAGGCGGCTGCAAAAAATCTGCGTTAATTGGAATAGACAAAATAAAAGGAATATTATGGCAAAAAAAGTAGTAGTGGCATTCAGCGGAGGTTTGGACACCTCTTATACGGTGATGTATCTGGCCAAGGAAAAGGGGTACGAAGTGTATGCGGCTTGTGCCAACACGGGCGGTTTCAGTGCCGAGCAACTGAAGGCCAACGAGGAAAATGCTTATAAGTTGGGTGCCAAGGAATACGTCACGTTGGACGTGACGAAGGAGTATTATGAAAAGAGCCTGCGTTACATGATATATGGCAACGTGTTGCGCAACAACTGCTACCCGATTTCGGTGTCGTCCGAGCGTATTTTTCAGGCCATCGCCATCGCACGTTATGCCAACGAGGTGGGGGCCGATGCGATAGCCCATGGCTCGACCGGGGCAGGCAACGACCAGATTCGTTTCGACATGACTTTCCTGGTGATGGCACCGGGGATGGAAATCATCACGCTCACGCGTGACAGCAACCTGAGCCGCCAGGAGGAAGTGGATTATCTGAACCAGCACGGTTATTATGCCGATTTCACGAAGTTGAAGTATTCCTACAACGTAGGTATCTGGGGCACGTCGATTTGTGGCGGCGAGATTCTGGACAGCAATCAGGGATTGCCTGAGAGCGCTTATCTGAAACATCCCACGAAGACGGGGACGGAGCTGTTGAAGCTCGGTTTCAAGAAAGGGGAGATTTGTAGCGTGAACGGTGTGGAGTATGACGACAAGATCAAGGCCATACAGGAGATAGAAAAGATAGGTGCTGCCTATGCCATCGGCCGCGACTGCCATGTGGGCGACACCATCATCGGTATCAAGGGGCGTGTAGGTTTCGAGGCGGCAGCTCCGATGCTGATTATCGGTGCGCACCGTTTCTTGGAAAAATACACGCTGAGCAAGTGGCAGCAATATTGGAAGGAACAAGTGGCCAACTGGTATGGCATGTTCCTGCACGAAAGCCAGTATCTGGAGCCGGTCATGCCGGACATCGAGGCCATGCTGACCAGTTCGCAGCGCAACGTGAACGGCGTGGTGACATTGGAGCTTCGTCCTTACGGTTTCACAACGGTCGGCGTGGATTCCCCGGACGACTTGGTGAAGAACAAATTCGGCGAGTATGGCGAGACTCAGAAGGGATGGACGGCAGAGGACGCCAAGGGCTTTATCAAAGTGACTTCCACTCCGCTCCGCCTGTATTATGCGAACCATAAGGACGAGGAACGAATCAAGTAAACCATGGCGGCGGAAGATAAAAAAAACAGATATTTCAAATGATAAGAGTTGGAATCATAGGAGGGGCAGGATATACGGCCGGCGAACTTTGCCGCATCCTGTTGAACCATCCCGAAGCGGAGATAAAGTTTGTCAATAGTTCCAGCAACGCCGGGAATAAGATCACCGACGTGCACGAAGGGCTGTATGGGGAGACCGATTTGGTGTTTACGGACCAGTTGCCTTTCGACGAGGTGGACGTGATCTTTTTCTGTTTCGGGCATGGCAAGAGCGCGGAGTTCTTGCAGGCTCACGATGTGCCTTCCCGGGTGAAGATCATCGACTTGGCGCAGGATTTCCGTCTGGTGGCTCCGGGCAATGACTACGTGTACGGTCTGCCAGAATTGGACAAGGCGGCCATTGCCGGGGCGCAGCATGTGGCCAATCCCGGTTGTTTTGCCACTTGCATCCAGTTGGGGTTGTTGCCTTTGGCTGCCCACGGCCTGTTGAGTGGCGACGTGTCGGTGAATGCCATCACGGGGAGCACCGGTGCCGGGGTGAAGCCCGGCGCGACCACGCACTTCAGTTGGCGCAACAACAACATGAGCATATACAAGGCTTTCAACCACCAGCATGTGCCGGAAATTTGCCAGTCTCTCCGTGCCTTGCAGCCGGACTTCGACGGAGCGATAGATTTCATTCCCTATCGCGGCGACTTCGCCCGAGGAATTTTTGCCACCGAGGTGGTCCGTGTGGACGCGTCGGCTGATGCCGGGTATTTTGCTGGGCTTTATAAGGAGTATTATAAGGACGCGGCCTTCACGCACTATGTGGACAAGGCCATCGACATGAAGCAAGTGGTCAACACCAACAAGGCTTTGGTGCACGTGGATAAGTTCGGCGATAAATTGTTGGTCACGGCCACGATAGACAATTTGCTCAAAGGCGCTAGCGGGCAAGCCGTGCAGAACATGAACCTCATGTTCGGGTTGGACGAAACAGTCGGTTTGTGCCTGAAACCGTCCGCATTCTAAACGGGGGCGCGACGGAATGTCATATTTAAGAAAGGAGGAATAAAATGAATCTATTCGACGTATATCCGCTTTTCGATGTGAACATCGTAAAAGGGAAAGGATGCCATGTTTGGGACGACAAGGGGCAGGAGTATCTGGACTTGTACGGCGGCCATGCCGTAATCAGTGTCGGTCACTGCCATCCGCATTATATAGAGAAGCTAGCACGGCAACTTGGCCGGTTGGGTTTCTACAGCAATTCCGTGGTCAACAAGTTGCAGGTGGAACTGGCGGAGCGTTTGGGCAAGGCCTGCGGTTATGAGGACTATCAGCTCTTTCTGATTAATTCCGGTGCGGAAGCCAATGAGAATGCGTTGAAGTTGGCCAGTTTCTACAATGGCCGCAAGCGCGTGTTGTCCCTTTCAAAAGCGTTCCATGGGCGTACGTCTTTGGCCGTGGAGACAACGGACAATCCTAAAATCATAGCTCCCATCAACGCCAACGGGCATGTGACTTACTTGCCTTTGAATGATTTGGACGCTTTCAAGGCGGAGTTGGCCAAAGGCGATGTGTGTGCCGTGATTGTGGAGTGTATTCAAGGGGTCGGAGGTATCCGGTTGGCCACAGCCGAGTTCATGCAAGGCGTGCGGCAGGCATGTGACGAAACGGATACGGTGTTGATTTGCGATGAAATCCAGTGTGGTTACGGCCGTTCGGGCAAGTTCTTCGCCCACCAGCATTTGGGGGTGAAGCCGGACTTGATTACGGTGGCCAAAGGCATCGGCAACGGTTTCCCCATGGGGGCGGTGCTGATTTCGCCCAAGTTTACTCCGGTGTACGGCCAGTTGGGCACGACTTTCGGTGGAAACCATTTGGCTTGTGCCGCCGCCTTGGCCGTGTTGGACATCATGGAAGAGGAGCATCTGGTGGAAAATGCCGCCAAGGTCGGAAATTTACTGATGGAAGGCATAAAGGCTTTGCACCTGCCTCATGTGGTGGATGTCAGAGGGCGCGGCCTGATGATAGGCGTGGAGTTGGACGTGCCTTACAAGGAAATCAGGAACAAGTTGCTCTTTGAGGAGCATTGCTTTACGGGATGCAGTGGCACGAATGTGCTGAGGCTCTTGCCGCCGCTTTGTCTGAGTGAGGTGGAAGCGGCTGATTTCTTGAAACGGTTGGAACGTGTAGTGAATAATTAATGAATAATCAAGCGGAGATAAACCGGTCGCAGGCGTATGCCGGAGACCGGTTTGTCTGCTTTTAAGGAGGAGAGTGACAATGAAGATTGCAATTATCGGTGCGGGCAATATGGGAGGAGCCGTTGCCCGTGGTTTGGCAAAGGGAAGCTTGGTCAAGACATCGGATATCACGGTGTCCAATCCCAGTCGGGGTAAGTTGGAGGCATTGAAGGTTGAGTTTCCGGAGTTGAACATCACTTGTGAGAATTCCCGGGCGGCGACAAGGGCTGATGTGGTTATATTAGCTGTGAAACCCTGGAAGATACAAGAGGTGATAGAGGAAATCAAAGGTGGTTTGGATTATGACAATCAGGCGATAGCCTCTATGGCAGGTGGGATTGGCACGGCGCAACTTTGTACTTATTTGGATCGTGGCGACGGAGAATACCCCGGAGTGTACTATTTGATACCGAATACGGCCATTGCGGTTATGAGCGGTATGACTTTTATGACTTCCGTTTGTTCCACGCCGGAATTGGACGCCCAAATGCTGGCGATGTTTAAGGAGATGGGGGATGCCATGTTGGTTGAGGAACGCTTGATGGACGCGGGAATGGCTTTGGCTTCCTGTGGCATAGCCTATGTGATGCGTTACATCCGTGCGGCTACCGAAGGTGGTGTGGAATTGGGCTTTTATGCCAAGGATGCGCAGCGCGTCATCATGCAGACCATGAAGGGTGCCGTGGATTTGTTGGAGGCCGGAGGATTGCATCCGGAAATGGAGATTGATAAAGTGACGACGCCCGGAGGCTTGACCATCCGTGGGCTGAATGCGATGGAGGAGGCAGGGTTCACCCAAAGCGTCATCAAAGGATTGAGGGCTTCGGTGAAGAAATAAGGAAAGGAGTGTCTTTATGTCACAACAATATAAACGCATAGCCGTCAAGATAGGAAGTAACGTTCTGACCCGTAAGGACGGGGCTTTGGACGTGACACGCATGTCGGCTTTGGTGGACCAGATTGCCGAACTGCGGGAAAACGGTATCGAAGTCATATTGATTTCTTCCGGTGCCGTGGCTAGCGGGAGAGGCGAGCTGAAAGAGGCCGTCTCGCGCAAGATGGACAGCGTGGACCAACGGCAACTGTTTTCCGCAGTGGGGCAGGCCAAGCTCATCAACCGCTATTACGAACTGTTCCGCGAGCACCGCTTGCCGGTGGGGCAGGTGCTGACGATGAAAGAGAGTTTCAGTACGCGCCGCCATTACCTGAACCAACGGAACTGTATGATGGTGATGTTGGAAAACGGGGTTATTCCGATTGTGAACGAGAATGACACAGTCAGCGTGACGGAGCTGATGTTTACGGATAACGACGAACTGTCCGGTTTGATTGCCACGATGATGGACGTGCAGGCTTTAATCATATTGAGCAATGTGGACGGCATATACAACGGCCTTCCCGGCGAACCGGGCGTGGAGGTTATCCGTGAGGTGGAACCGGAACGGGATTTGCAGGAGTATATCCGTACGGAGAAATCCGGTTTCGGACGCGGCGGGATGATGACCAAATGCTCCATAGCCCGCAAGGTGGCCGACGAAGGCATCGAGGTCATCATTGCCAACGGCAAACGCGACGACGTGCTTACGGACTTGGTTTTACGTCCCGGCAGCCGGGTGTGTACCCGTTTTGCTCCGCGTGAAGGCAATGTTTCGAGCGTGAAGAAATGGGTGGCTCACAGCACAGGGTTCACGAAAGGGAAGGTTTACCTGAACGACAAGGCGGTGGAAGCCGTTTGCGGCGACCGTGCCGTGAGTATCCTGCCGGTAGGAGTCACGCGTGTGGAAGGCGATTTTGAAAAAGGCGACTTGGTACGTATCATGTCGCCCGAGGGGCAGAATCTGGGAGTGGGGCGCACGGCATATAGCTGCGAGGAGGCCGTCCGGGTCATCGGGCAGCACGACTGCAAGCCTTTGGTGCATTATGATTATTTGTATTTGGAGTGAATCCATGCTTTCCGGTGTGGGGCGCACGTGTCCGGTGCCGGACGTGGAACCGTGTAGGTGAAAAATCAATGAAAACAATAATAAAAGGAAAACTATGGATTTGACTTCTCTGTTTGAACGGGCAAGAGCAGCCGGCCGCGAGTTGCTGCAATTGCCGGTAGGACGTGTGGATGAGATACTACGTGCGGTAGCGGATGAAGCTTTGGCACAGTCGGAATACATCCTGTCGGAGAATGCGCGCGATTTGGAGCGCATGTCTCCCGATAACCCGATGTACGACCGCCTGAAACTTACATCGGCGCGTTTGGAAGGCATTGCCGCAGACACGCGTCATGTGGCGGATTTGCCTTCTCCTTTGGGAAGGGTGCTGAAACATACCGTATTGCCCAACGGATTGGACTTGAAACGGGTGAGCGTGCCGTTCGGCGTGATAGGGGTGATTTATGAGGCACGCCCCAACGTGAGCTTCGATGTCTTTTCGCTCTGCCTCAAGGCCGGGAGTGCCTGCGTGCTGAAGGGCGGAAGCGACGCCGACTTTTCCAACCGTGCCATTGTGAAAGTAATCCACGGCGTATTGGAGCGTTTCGGTGTGAATCCGGACATCGTCGTCTTATTACCGGCCGAACGTGAGGCCACGGCGGCTTTGTTGCAGGCACGCGGTTATGTGGATTTGCTGATTCCGCGTGGCAGTAGTGCTTTGATTCAATATGTGCGCGAGAATGCCCGTATTCCGGTCATCGAGACCGGAGCCGGAGTTTGCCATGCTTATTTTGACGTGGATGGGGATGTGCGGAAAGGTGCCGCTATTGTCAACAATGCCAAGACGCGCCGGGTGAGCGTATGCAATGCGTTGGATAGCGTGTTGGTTCATGCCTCCCGTTTGTCCGACCTGCCGCAATTGTGCGCTCCGTTGCAGGAGAGCCGTGTGCGCATTTATGCCGACAGCCGCGCCTTGACCGCCCTACAGGGGCATTATCCGGCAGATCTGTTGGAAGCGGCTACGGAGAAACATTTCGGTACTGAGTTTATGGATTACAAAATGGCCGTGAAGACGGTGGACTCTTTGGACGAGGCGCTGGCCCATATCGCCCGTTTCGGTTCGGGACATAGCGAGTGTATCATCACAGAGAACGCTGGTGCAGCCGAAAAGTTCTTGCAGTTGGCGGATGCCGCCTGCGTGTATGCCAATGCGCCGACCTCGTTTACCGACGGGGCTCAGTTCGGACTTGGAGCCGAGATAGGCATCAGCACCCAGAAGCTGCATGCCCGCGGCCCGATGGCGTTGGAAGAAATCACGACCTACAAATGGTTCGTGCAGGGCGACGGACAGGTACGCCCGAAGTAGTCCGATTATCAATCATTAAACAACAATCTTATGAGAGTATTTCAAAACGTAGAAGACTTAGGCGATTTGAAAGCCGCCTTGCGCGAGGCTTTCGAGGTAAAGAAGAATCGTTTTCAATATCAGGAACTGGGGCGGAACAAGACTGCCCTCCTCATCTTCTTCAACAACAGCCTGCGCACGCGGTTGAGCACGCAGAAGGCAGCCATGAATCTTGGCATGAACGTCATCGTGCTCGACGTGAACCAAGGGGCATGGAAACTGGAGACGGAGCGTGGCGTGATTATGGATGGCGACAAGAGCGAACATTTGTTGGAGGCCATTCCCGTGATGGGATGTTATTGCGACCTTATCGGAGTCCGTTCGTTTGCCACCTTCGAAAGCCGTAAGGACGATTATGAGGAAAAGATATTGAACCAGTTTATCCGTTACTCCGGCAAGCCCGTATTCTTTATGGAGAGTGCCACGGTGCATCCCTTGCAGAGCTTTGCTGATTTGATTACCATCGAAGAGTATAAACGGACGGCGCGCCCCAAGGTGGTGCTCTCGTGGGCTCCTCATCCCAAGGCGTTGCCGCAGGCCGTACCCAACAGTTTCGCCCAATGGATGAACGCCGCCGATGTGGATTTTGTCGTGACGCATCCTGAAGGTTATGAACTCGATCCGAAGTTCGTAGGTGACGCCCGTGTGGAGTACGACCAACTGAAAGCCTTCGAAGGAGCCGACTTCATCTACGCCAAGAACTGGAGCTGTCCCGGTGTGACCCGTCCGGCGGACTACGGAAAGGTGTTGAACAAGGACATGAGTTGGACGGTGGATGCCGCTCACATGGCTGTGACGAACAACGCTTTCTTCATGCATTGCCTGCCTGTGCGCCGCAATATGATTGTGACGGACGATGTGATAGAAAGCCCGCAATCGTTGGTCATCCCCGAGGCTGCCAATCGTGAGATTTCAGCCACAGTAGTGCTTAAACGAATGCTTGAGGCATTATAGCCTTGACACATCTGGCCGGCAAGCGTAGGGTGTCCTTGTTTGCCGGTCAGGTTAAAAGGAATACAAAGGAAAGCCAAGGTCTTTTTATGAAGACTATTTGGGCGTGAAGTACTAAAAGCCGAACTGCCACGTTTTCCGCCCGTCGAAAGTCAGAACCGTGAAGGCGATGCTGTCACCTTCTTGTAGGCCGAGAGGAAGAAGGGGGAGGCTGGCATATACCGTGGTGGAATATGAATACGGGTCGCCGGGCTGTCGGTGATAAAGTGACAAGTGGTAAATTGTTCCGGTGTAGGAAGAACGGGTGGAATCCGTCCGGTATCCCCATTCCTGCCTGCCACCTTGTGTTTTAGGTGCGAGGTGAAGGTTGAGGTAATCTCCTCCATGCCATATACTGTTGATTGCCAATGGAGCGTCATCGTCCGACGGTTCTTCTTTCGGTTTCAAGAGGTTGACCGTCTCGGCTGTATAGACTTTAGCCACAGGATGCCCTTCTTGGTAGTCGGCTGTCACTTCGTAGCCGCATACGAGACGGTAGGCGGCATCAGGCTGCAAGCCTTGTATAGGGCTATTGATGGCATATATTTTACCGTCGTCGGTGACAAAATGCGTGCCGTTGCCTCTTGCATCGGTGTAAACCTCGACGAATTCCGTCAGAAGTGAGGGATATACGTATCCGTTTTCTTCATCGTCACTACATGCTGTACAGCACAGGCAGCCTATAAGAAACAGACAGGCTTTCCCCCTTTCCGGCAGGAACCGGAAAAGCGGAAAGCCTGTTTTTAATCCCAAATGCCTTTTCATATCCTTATTTCTGATGGGCGGCCATATAATTAAACACCGGATTGGCATACATCGTGAGCAGGCGTTCGCGTAAGAAAGCCGTGTCAGGGTTGGGTAAGGTTACTTTTTCCAGACGGTTTTCGAGGTAAGCTTCAAAACGTGCTTTCTCTTCAGAAGTGTAATGTGCTGCAAACTCTTGTGTGCCCCGTAGCAAGTCGGCAGCCACATAATTTCCGGCGTATAACTTGTAATTGCGGTGAATCTCCTTGTCGATATGAGATGCCACGGCCGTGAACAGTTCCGTCTTGGGCATATCGGCGGGTAATGTGCCCAACCAATCGTTCAGCGGGCCTGCCATCCGGAAGCATATCCTTCCTTTGTATCCGAAAATCCCGGTCTGCATGTTCACCAGGTCGTCTTTCGGACTCTTCTTGAAACCTTCGATGTCGCGCTTCTGTTGGAATTCCTGTGCTTTCAAATAATCGCAAGGGTCGTATTCGTATGAAAGTGCAGTCGGTACGAGATTCAGCTGTTTCAGGCGGTCGATGGTGCTTCCTTCTCCTCCCATGGCCATCATTTTGAGGATGGAATCCTGCGTGCGGTCGTTTGAATCCTTGGCGCGTCCTTCCCGTTGGGCAATCCAGATGTTCTCATGTTTTGTAGCGATGGCATAGTGCATGTAGCGGCTCAACCGTGTGCTGGAAGCTAGCATTTGGCGCAGGCTCACAGAGCGTTGCACGATGAATGCCTTGTCCACCCTTACCAGTTTTTTAATCCATGGGCGTATCAACAGATTGTCGCCGATGGCAATTTCCATAGTGTTGCCGAAACCGTTGTCCAAGAGACTGATGGAAAGGAAAGCAGAGTCCATCACGATGTCGCGGTGGTTGGTGATGAAAGTATGCGGTACACTTTTGTCTACCGACTGGCTGTTCTCCAACACCAGGCCGTCGCTGCATTTGCCGACAATACCGTGAAGCAAAGGGTAGAAGAAAGTCTGTTGCACTTCTAAGTTTGTCCGGCAACGGCGAAGACGGTTGCATGCCACTTCGTAAGGTACTTCGGGCAAGACCTGTTCGGTGGCGGCGCGGAATTCCGGGTCGGCTATCAGTTCTTCAAAAACGGCCGGGAGTTCTTCCGGGTCGTATGGACGGATTTCGTCGAATTCTTCAGGCGTACGCATAAGCGGATAATTGAGTTATGACAGTTTGTTTTCGATGATGTCGGTCAACACGTCTTTCATGTCCATTCCGGCAGCCCGTACCTGTTGGGGAATGAAACTGGTGGCGGTCATGCCCGGTGTGGTGTTGACTTCCAACATGTTGATTCTTTCTTTCTCTTTGCCGTTTTCGTCGGTGGTGTGCGTGATGATATAGTCCACCCGGATGATACCGTTGCATCCCAATATGTCATATATCATGGAGGTGATGAGGCTTACGCGCTCGGCGGTTTCTTCTTTCAGGCGTGCCGGCGTGATTTCCCTGACCTGTCCGTTGTACTTGGCGTTGTAATCGAAAAACTCGTTGTCGCTCACTACTTCGGTGGCGGGCAGCACCACTTCTTTCTCTTGCGTCTTGTAGCAACCTTGGCTGATTTCCGTTCCTTCCATGAACGCTTCCACCATGACTTCGTCACTTTCGTGCATGGCTTTCAGGATGGCTTCGTGTATTTGGTCTGCACTTTTTACTTTCGTCACACCGAAACTGGAACCGCCCGCATTGGGCTTCACGAAACAGGGTAGGCCTATTTTCTCTATGATTTCGTCGTCGGTGACCAAATGCTCGAACCCTTTACGGACGATGAGGCTTTCGCTGACACTGACACCGAATCCTTTCAGGTACTGGTTCAGGGTGAATTTATTGAATGTCATGGCCTCCACGAGCACGTCTGATGTGGAGTAAGGCAAATGGATGAGGTCGAAATATCCTTGCAGGATGCCGTTCTCGCCCGGAGTGCCGTGTATGGTGATGTAGGCGAAATCAGGCCGGATACGCTTGCCGCCTTCCATGAAACTGAAATCGTTGCGGTCCACGTTCGAACGGCTCCCGTCTTTCAGGTGAGCCTCCCATGCCATGCCTTTGATTTCGATGATATAAACTTCATATCTTTCCTTGTCGAGAAAGGAATAGATGCCTTCGGCGCTCCGAAGGGAAACGTCGTGTTCGGAGGAATCCCCTCCGGCTACAATCGCGATTGTTTTTTTCATTTTTTGCCGATATTATAAAAGCTTATGTTCTTGTTTATTCCATACCCCTATGCGCGGTGTAACTGCGCCACCGTTCCAATAGTGCCGTCATGTCTGCCGGGAGTTCCGAAGTGAAATACATCTCCTGTCCGCTGCGCGGATGTATGAATCCCAACGTCCGGGCATGGAGTGCCTGACGCGGACATACGGCAAAGCAGTTCTGTATGAATTGCTTATATTTGCTGAATTGTGTGCCGCGCAGGATCTCGTTCCCGCCATAACGTTCGTCGTTGAAAAGCGGATGGCCGATATGCTTCATGTGGGCACGGATTTGATGGGTACGTCCGGTTTCCAACCTGCATTCCACGAGCGTGACATAATTGAAATTCTCCAGTACGCGATAGTGGGTGACGGCATGTTTCCCGATTCCGCTGTCCGGTGGAAATACTGCCATCTGCATCCGGTCTTTCGGGTGGCGGGCGATGTTGCCTTCGATACGTCCTTCTTCATCCTGAAAGCTTCCCCAGACCAAAGCATTGTACAGCCTTTGGGTGGTTTTGTTGAAGAACTGCCGCCCCAGATGCGTTTTGGCATCGGCATTTTTGGCCACTACGAGAAGTCCGGAGGTGTCCTTGTCTATGCGGTGTACCAACCCTACAGTCGGGTCGTTCGGGTCATAGTCCGGATTGTCTTTCAGATGCCAGGCGATGGCATTGACCAACGTGCCGGTATAATTCCCGCAGCCGGGATGTACCACCAATCCCGCAGGTTTGTCCACCACCATCAGGTCTTCGTCTTCATACACGATGTCGAGGGGAATGTCTTCCGGGATGATTTCATTTTCATATTTAGGCCGATCCAGGAGAATGACGATTTCATCGAGCGGTTTCACCTTATAGCTGCTTTTCACCGGCCGTCCGTTTACGAGGATGAATTCCTGCTCGGCAGCCCGTTGCAGCCGGTTGCGCGACGTATTGTATAGATGTTCCATAAGGAATTTGTCTATTCTCATCGGCTTTTGTCCGCTGTCCGCTGTCAGGCGGTGGTGTTCGTACACCGATACGCCTTCTTCGTCTGGTTCTTCGTCCGTGAACGGAATGCCGTTCAATGGTAGCCTGTCTTTGTCGTTGCTACAGTCCGTATTCATTGTGTCATGAGGGAACGTGTGTTAAAAATCATCCGGGGCCGTGACATCCCGGTCTTCGTCATAAAGCTCTTCTTCCGTGACGGGAATAGAGTCGTTGCCGGAAACGTAGAGCGAATCGTCGCCAAAGCTTCCGCTTCCTACCTGTAGGGTCAATTCGGCATCAATAGGGATACGGTCGCCCCCGAAGATATTCTTTCCACGGTATTTCACACCGTACACCCAATCTCTTTCACCGTCTACGTATTCACACGGGCTGAGTTTGAATCCCATGGCCGTCAACCGCGCTTCCGCCTCGCGCAGGGAGCTGTTGTCGGCAATGTCCGGCATCGGGAGGGTGGGAGTGCGTGTCGTATTGATGGTCAGGTAGATTTCCCGCCCGGGTTTCACTTGGCTGTTGTTGGCCGGAGTCTGTTCCAATACCGTACCGGAAGGCAGCGTCTTGTTATATCCGGAATCCGTGACGACAGCCACTAACCCTTGCCTTTCCAAAGTCTGGCGTGCGTCGTACACACGCATGCCTTTCACGTTCGGCACGGTGATTTCCACCCCATGCATGGTGTAGCGTTCCAGTCCGATCCAGATGCCGGCAGCGATGGCTACTATGATTAGGAACATCGCCAGCAGATTCACCCAAATGATTTTGCTAGTCAGTTTGCCGAAGAATTCTTTTATGGTCATTGCGAGTACCTGTGTATGTTCGGGGGACAAAGGTACTAATAAAAAAGAAAAAAGAAGTAAGGGTTTCCTTACTTCTTTCAATTTCTTTCGGAAAAAGATGGCTATAACTTATTTACCGTGTCTTTCGTCGGATACGGAAAGTTTCTTACGGCCTTTGGCACGGCGTGAAGCCAATACTTTGCGACCGTTTTTCGTAGTCATTCTTTCACGGAAACCATGCTTGTTCTTTCTCTTTCTGTTGTGGGGTTGAAATGTTCTTTTCATTGTTATATTCTGTTTTTATTTGTTTCTTATCGGGTTCGGGGTGCAAAATTAGGCACTTTTTTTAAATTAAGCAAGAGATAAGTCATTTTCTACCAAAACTTTTGTGTTTTTTTTCTTTTTTCCATTAACTTTGCAGCGCAAACGGAAGTGTGCATTGATTATATACATTTAAAATAGAATACAAAGCAAGATTTTTATGATTAACGCTCAAGACATTAAAAAAGGTACTTGCATTCGTATGGATGGCAAGTTGTATTTCTGTATCGATTTCCTGCATGTGAAACCGGGTAAGGGCAATACCTTCATGCGTACGAAGTTGAAAGACGTGGTCAACGGTTATGTGCTCGAACGTCGTTTCAACATCGGCGAAGCCTTGGAAGACGTGCGTGTGGAGCGTCGCCCCTACCAGTATCTTTATCAGGAGGGCGAAGATTATATTTTCATGAACCAGGAAACTTTTGAGCAGATACCTATCGCCAAAGGACTGATTAACGGTGTGGATTTCATGAAGGAAGGCGAAGTCGTGGATGTGGTTTCGGATGCTTCTACCGAGACGGTGCTTTACGCTGATGTGCCGACCAAGGTGGTATTGAAGATAACCTATACGGAACCGGGACTGAAAGGCGATACGGCCACCAATACCCTGAAGCCTGCCACGGTGGAGACTGGTGCGACGGTGCGTGTGCCTTTGTTCGTGAACGAGGGTGAGATGATAGAAGTCGATACTCGCGACGGTTCGTATTTGGGCCGTGTGAAGTAACGGAAGATATTTTAGTTTTTAATGACGGAAAGTGAATAATAAGGTGTTTTGCACCTTGTTGTTCACTTTTTTTTGTTACATTTGCCTGACGATGCCGTGGCGCGTCCCGTCGTGGCTCGTTTGGAAGATAGGATGTCCAATGAGGGTTAGTCTCTCGTAGCGTGAGTTGAAACAATGAAATATTCTCTGATTATACCGGTTTATAATCGTCCTGATGAGGTGGATGAACTGTTGGAAAGCCTTACCGGGCAGACGTTTACGGACTTTGAAACGGTCGTGGTGGAGGACGGTTCTTCCCGCCCGTGCCGCGATGTGGTGGAGAAATACGCCGGACGTCTGTCGGTGAAGTATTATGACAAACCTAACTCTGGGCCGGGCCAGACCCGTAACTACGGGGCGGAACGCAGCAGCGGCGAGTACCTGATAGTGTTGGATTCGGACTGTGTGCTTCCGGCGGGATATTTGCAGGCCGTAGATGACGAGTTGAGGAGCGAGCCTGCCGATGCTTTCGGCGGTCCCGACCGGGCACATGAATCTTTCACGGACGTGCAAAAGGCCATCAGCTATGCCATGACCTCGTTTTTCACTACGGGAGGCATCCGGGGGGGGAAGAAGAAAATGGATAAGTTTTATCCGCGTTCCTTCAACATGGGAGTGCGGGCGGAAGTCTACCGTCGGTTGGGAGGCTTCTCCAGAATGCGTTTCGGCGAGGATATAGATTTCAGCATCCGGATATTCAAGGCCGGGTGCAGTTGCCGTTTGTTTCCCTCTGCCTGGGTATGGCACAAGCGGCGCACGGACATGAAGAAGTTTTTCAAGCAAGTGCATAATTCCGGCATTGCGCGTATCAATCTGTATAAGAAATATCCCGAATCGCTGAAGTTGGTGCATCTGTTGCCCATGGTGTTTACCGTGGGGGCATGCTGCCTGCTGTTGGCCGCACTTGTAGGATGGGTAGGTTCTGTCTGGATTTTTCAGATGACCCACCGTTACGTCTATGCCGTGGAGATGCCGGGCTTGGTGCAGCATGCGGCTGTGTTCCATGCCTTGTCGTGGATACCCTTGTTGCCCTTGTTGTTGTTCGCCCTGTTGATTTGCACGGATGCCACGGTGGCCAACCGCAGTTTGAAAATCGGCGTACAGGCGGTGGGGGCTTCGTTTGTCCAACTGACAGGCTACGGTACGGGATTCCTCCGTGCATGGTGGCAGCGGTGTGTGCGCGGTAAGGATGAGTTTTCGGCTTTCGAGAAGAATTTCTATAAATAAAGCTATGGAGACGGCGAAACTGAACATCAAGCAATGGGCCGAAGACGACCGTCCGCGTGAAAAATTGATGCAGAAGGGGCCTTCGGCGCTGAGCAATGCCGAGCTGTTGGCCATCCTTATCGGTTCGGGCACAGTGGAGGAATCTGCCGTGGGCTTGATGAAACGTGTCATGGCCGATTGCGACAACCGTTTGAAGGCGTTGGGGCGCATGTCGCTCGAAGAACTGACCGGGAATGTAGAGGTATGTGACAAGGAGACCGGGAAGAAAAAGAGGGTGCGCCGTTACAAAGGGTTGGGCGAAGCCAAGGCCGTGGCTATCATGGCGGCTTGCGAACTGGGACGCCGCCGGATGGAGGAAGATGCTGCGGAGCTGCCTTCCATCCGTTCCAGTGTGGACTTGTACCATTATTTCCTGCCGCAGATGCAGGATTTGTTCCACGAGGAATGTTATGTGCTTCTGATGAACCAGGCTTGCCGCATTTTGGATAAGATACTCGTAAGTAAAGGCGGGTTGACGGAGACGGCGGTCGACATCCGCCTGATTTTGCGCGAAGCCCTGTTGCACCGTGCGCCTGTCATTGCGCTTTGCCACAACCACCCGTCGGGGCAGGTGCGCCCCAGCATGGAGGACGACCGGCTGACCGACCGGCTCCAGAAGGCTTGCCGGATGATGAATATCCGTCTGTTGGACCACATCATCGTGGCCGAAGGCGGTTTTTACAGTTATTGTGAAGAAGGTAAATTAGTATAACAAGATAAATAAAGATCGATATATGGAAGAGGAAAAGAAAATGCCGGAGAAATTGCAGGTGGAAGAGAAAGTGATCGAGATGCTCAAGACGGTGTACGACCCTGAGATACCGGTGAATGTGTACGACCTCGGATTGATATATAAGATAGACTTGGCAGACGATTATGCCCTGAGCGTGGACATGACGCTTACGGCCCCGAACTGCCCGGCTGCGGATTTCATCGTGGAGGACGTGCGCCAGAAGTTGGAGAGTATAGAGCAGGTAAGGTCGGTGGAGGTCAATCTGGTGTTTGAACCCGAGTGGGACAAGGACATGATGACCGAGGAAGCCAAAATGGAATTGGGATTCTTGTGATGAAAAGCGTATATTTTCTTTCGGATGCCCATCTGGGATGCCGTTCCATCCCGCACGACCGTACGCGGGAACGCCGGTTGGTGCGCTTTCTGGACGGCATCAAGGATAAGGCTTCGGCGGTTTACCTGTTGGGGGACATCTTTGATTTCTGGTATGAATATAAGACGGTGGTGCCCCGTGGCTATACCCGTTTCCTCGGGAAGCTCAGCGAATTGGCCGACCGGGGAGTGGAGGTACACTTCTTTACGGGCAACCACGACATCTGGTGCGGCGATTACTTGGTGAAGGAATGCGGCGTGACGCTGCACACCGAGCCGATGACGGTGGAGATGGGCGACAAGGTGTTCATGTTGGCGCACGGTGACGGTTTGGGCGACCCCGACCGCAAGTTCCGTTTCCTGCGTGCCGTGTTCCGCAACCGCCTTTGCCAACGCATGTTTTCCTGCATCCATCCCCGTTGGGCTGTGGATTTCGGCCTGTCGTGGGCGGCGCACAGCCGCCTGAAGCATGGCGTGGAAGGCGGTGACCCTCCGTATCTGGGTGAGGACAAGGAGTATCTCGTCCGTTTTGCCAAGGAATACCTGAAAGCCCATTCCGAAATCAACTATTTCATTTTCGGCCATCGCCACATCGAGCTGGACCTGATGCTGACCCGTTCGAGCCGTGTCCTGATTCTGGGCGACTGGATTACGCAGTTCACTTACGCCGTGTTCGACGGGGAGAACCTGTTTATGGAGAACTATGTAGAGGGCGACACTTGCCTGTAACCTTTGTAGCGTGTCTGTCGCTGTTTCCGCCGGACGGTTTGCGGAAATGAAAGTTCTGTAAAATACATGACAGAATCTGCTCTGTGCTGTCCGGAAAATCAATCTCCGCAGAACGGAAAATCAGTCTCAGCCGATTGAAAAATCAATCTCAGCCGAACGATTTCCCGTTCTGCGGAGATTGATTTTTGTTTTGTATTTTATTGAAAATTAGCGGATTGCTTTTTGGTGCAGAAAAGTAAGATGTTTTGTCACCACCACACCTGTCTTCCCTGCTCGTAGGTGAAGATGCGTTCTTCCTTTCCTTTGGACAGGTCGCGCAGCCAGTACAGCCCGCCGGACGGGACGTTGCGGAACCGCAGGCAGATGTTCGCGGCTTCCTGTTTGCCCAAAGAACTCCATCCCTGCCCGTTCCAGTAGAACAGCTCGTAAGTGTCGCCGATGTCTATCGTGTTGCCGTCGCCCCGTGCGGTGTAGATGATGCGTTCCAAGGCCACGGGGCGGCCAAAGTCCATGCCGGCCCATGCCCCGGCCGGGAGGGGCGCGTCGAAGAACGTGAGCAGGTCGTCGTCGAACACCTTGTCCTTCGTGCCCTCCGGGTTCCCCTCCCAATGGCCGTCCGTGCCGATGATTTTGCCCTTTATCTGTTTGTGGCTTCCCCTTTCATAAAAACGGATGTCGGCGATGTTGCAGTATGAGCCTTCCTTGGGTTGGTAGAACCGCCAGTAGCGGTAGGGGCGTACGGTGTCGGACAACAGGATTTCCTTTCCTGTGGCCGAGCAGTCCGTCACGCGATGGAGTACGGTTTTCTCCTTGAAACGGGCTTCGTTGGAGGCTTGGAACTCCCCGCTGTCGATACGCATGATGACTTCCTGTACATGGGGCAGGACGGGATATTTGCGCCACAGCACGAGGTCGGTACGTCGCGTCGTGTCGGCTATGACGGGACGTACCTTGCCGCCGTAGGCAAAAAGGAACGGGGCGGCCAAAGGTTTCATTTTTCCTCCTTCCTCATAACATACGGGCAGGTAGACCGTGTTCATTCCCACTTTATGGAATGTGGCTTTCCCGTCTTCCATCCGTGCAAAGTCCACCGGTACCCATTCCTTGTTGTCGAACACCGTGAGGAAGGCATAATGCCCGTCTTTTCCTTCCGGCACGTGGATGGCCGCATCCCGGCAGTCCATGTATTCTTCCGTCACGTCCCTGACGAACGGGTTGCGGAACATGTCCGGCACGTATTCTTCCGTTTGGAGCATCCGGCGGAGTTCCGGGTTCATGGCGTATGTGCGCCGGAACACCTTGGGCATGCGTTCGCCCAACTTGTGGGGCTGTCCGGGGTTGCTGCATGCACCGCTGAAAGGGATGCGCTTGCCGTCCTCGGCCAGCAGGATGTTCCAGGAATGGCCCAGGCTGCGGAAAGCCCATTGCGGTGTGAAGTCCATTGCCACAGGGATGCCCTGGCTCCGGAACACGGACGTGGCTATGGTGCCGTAATCCGCACAAGTACCGATGGGAAGCCTCAGGCGGGTACGCCAACGATGGACGGGCAGCAGGATGGTTTCGTCCGTGATGCCCGGTTTCATGTAATACCACAGGTTGTCGTTCAGCTTGATACCGGCCTGCAGGGCGGAATTCCGGTACAGGTCGCAATAGGCCAGTTCGTCGAGATGGTCGGGGTGGAACGAGCGCAGATGCGTGCGCCAACCGTCCAAGGGCTGAAGTTCCTCGGCCTTGTAAGGCAACAGGTATTCACAGAAATCCTCAAAGCCCAGATGCCGTGCCCATGGTCCTTCCTTCCATTGTACGAACGCGCTGTCTATGTTTTGGATGAGGAAACCGGCGGTGACGATTTTCACGTCCTGCACTTTTCGGGGACGCAAATGGCCGAACCTCCGGCTGAGGGCTACCAGAGAGTCCCGCACCACCCATTTGTCCGTCGTGTCCTTCATGGCCGTGAGCAGGGAGTCCACGGCGTTATAATATGGTGTGAATGCCGCCGTGTCGGTTTGCGAGTAATGCCCCGGCATGTGCCGGATGAGGTATTTGGCGGCCTCCAGTTTCAGGGAGTCACCGGCATAATGCGCCAGTACTTTTTCCAGTTCCGTGCGGTTTTCCCCGGCCATTTCCAAGGCTTCCTCAAGCAGGGGGTCGTGCGTGCGGTCGCAGGCCGGGAATGCCATGCCGCATGTGATGGCCGCAAAAAGGATGTATCTTCTCATAAGGCTTTGTCTTTTCTATGTGTTTTTGGAGTGTGGGTTTGCCGGAGCAGTCCTTCCGCTTCTTCTTTCATTTTCCGTACGGCAGGCGAATCCACCTTGGCACGGAAGGCTACTATCCGCCGCGCCATGTCCCGTGCCTTTCCGCCTTCGCCCGTGGCTTCGTACAGCTTCATGAGGCGGTAGAGGGGATAGGCGCGGTCGGGCAACAGGCTGAAAGCCTTGCGATAGGCCGTTTCGGCCTCACGGGCGGCTCCGAGGTCAAGGTAATTGTTCCCCATCATGACATGGAACATGGGGTCGCAACTTACGAGCGTGCCTTGTCGCAGGGTGGCGTTGCTGTCGTTATACCGTCCCAGTTCGCGCAGGGCATTACCGTAGGTGAACAGGTACTCGGGCCGGTTTTCCAACAGATTGTAATTCTTTCGGAAATCATCCACGAAGGCGGCATCCTGTATGCCGGAGAGGGCACGGTATTCCCTGTAGGCTTCCACCCGTGTCCTTGTTCCTGCCGTCCACCATGCGGCAGGCACGGCCAACGATACGGCCACGACGGCTCCTGCGGCCTTTTTCCACCAGACGGTCCCCATGCCGGTTCCGGCCTGCAGGCTTACGGCGTAGGCCGCCCATCCCGTAGCCCACAGGCGGAACGGCCATAGGGCGAACGGATAGGAAAACATTGAGGCCACGAGCAGGGCTATATAGCCGCAGGCCGACACTTCGCGTTTTCGCACGAGGATGAAAGCCGTCCACGAAGTAATCGTGAGCGCGCAGGCCATGCCGATGAGACCCTGCTCCACGCCCACTCCGGCCAGACCGTTGAAGGCATATTCCGGACTTCCGGCCACGGACAGCAACGGGGAATTCGGATGCCCGGCGAAGAACGCGGCTTGTGCTTCCCCGTAGGCGTGGGCGAAACCGCCCAGTCCGTGTCCTGTCAGCCATTCCGCCATCCATGCCTTTCCGGCTACGATGGCCATCAGCAGGCGGCCGTCGGCCGAACCTTGTTTCATGAAATAAGCACATGCACCGAGGATGGCGGCTGCGGCCAACCCTCCAAGCACCATGCGGTGGTGGCCACGCCATAGCATGACGGCAAGGGCTACCGCCAGAGCCACCCATGCCGTGCGGCTCCATGTGGCGGCCAACACCGGCAGTCCGGCTGCCCATAGGGCGTATACGGTTGCACGGGATACTTTGTCCGGACGGGACAATCCTGTCCATGCCCCTTTATGGTCGTACAGCCATGCGGCGGCTACTGCCAGCGCAATGGCCACCAGGATGGCGTACGGGCCGGGATTGAAGAATGTGCCCGTCAGGGCATAACGGTAGTGGTGTGAAGGTTCCCAACCGGCCAGTTGGGCGATTCCGGTATAGGTTTGGTAAAGTCCGGCCAAGCATAGTCCGGCGGTCCATACCTGCCCGAATGCCTTTCCGCAAAAAGGGATGGCGAGGCGCAAGGCCGCATAGGCAAGGCACAAGGCTTCGGCTTCGCGGAAGTCTTCCGTGGCCGGATAAGGGGAGAGGAACCAATAGTTGCAGGCCATGTAAAGTGCCCATAGCAGGACGATGGCATCCAAGGCGTGCGGCCTTGGCCACTGCTGTGCCCGGAGGGAGGCACAGGAAGCCGCGATGGACAACATGGCCACCATCCCGTAACACCATACGTCGGAAACAGACGGGTAGGCCACCGTCTGCCATACCGCCGGGAGGCACAGGCAGGTCGTCAGGATGGCGGCCATGCCGTATCGTGTCAGGTCATGCCGCTTCATTTTCGTCAGTTTGGGGAGATTGGGGATAGAGCAGGTTCAGTCCGGCGCGTTCCTTGCGTTCGCGTCCGGTAGTGCGGTCTATGGATTCCACCACTTCCGATACCACGCCCACGATGTATTCTTCCGGCACGAAGCCCCAATAGCGCGAGTCGCGTGAGTTGGCGGCATGGTCCCCGCATACGAAGTAGTAATTCCTTTGGAACCGGTAGTAGGGCAGGGGCTTCCCGCCGGAGAGGCAAACGTTCCGTTCCCCGTCCCAAATGAGCGGTTTGCGGGTCTCGAACTCGATGGCCATGCGGTAGATGTCCGCCTTGCGCCAGTCGTCCATCCGGATGATGTCGTCGCGTCTCGGCACGTAGAGCGGCCCCATGTTTTTCGCGCTCCATCCCAAGCGCGGGTCGCCCGTCAATATCGGCCACATTACGCCCCACGGCAGTTGGTCGTCGGGCACGCTTTCCAGTTGTTGCTGCATGTCGGGCACGCCTATCGTGCCGTGGTAGTTGTTGTTGACGGGGCGGCTGTGTACGAACGAGATGGTGTCGCCCGGCAGGGCCACACACCGTTTCACGTACACATAGTTGATTTTGAATCCTATTTTCCCGTCGTTGACAGGGTAGTTGAAGACGATGATGTCGTTCGGGCGCAGTCCGCGCCGTCCCCTTGTGCGCCAACACTCCAACCTGCCGTCCGTGAAGTCGAGGGATTTGTATATCCGCGCCCCGAAGATGAGCTTGTCCACCTTAACCTTATCTCCCGGCATCAGGGTGGGTTGCATGGAGTCCGACGGCACGATGAAAGTGTCTGCCACGAAGGCGCGCCAACCGTAGTGTATGCCCACGGCCAACACGGTAGCTACACACAAAAGGCTAAGGGCGAATATACCTTTATATATATAAGTGCCTATTGTCATTAAGGCTTTATAATGAGCTATTTTTTTAAGGCTTTTCTATATAAATTCCACATTTTAGGAGTTTCAATAGGATCCCCCACTAATATTATTTGGTTTTTGGGAGATAGTAAGAAAGTGGAATATTTTACTTTTTCCAAAATTGGATTTAGCTTGATTAATTCTTCATATGTATGGGTCTTATGTAATCCATAAAGATTAATCATAGAATCAACGTTGGACGATAGTCTAATGTCCTTGGGTAGCACAAAGGTTATGCTTGTTGGTTGTAAGTCTCGGTCTTCCATATCCAAACTGTAGATATACCAATTATTAACATGCATGTTACAAGCAGAACAGTCCCCTGTATCCTTTATTAAAACAAGAATCTTATTTTGTTCTTTTTGAAGAATGGAATCTTTAGGCATTTTGATGTTATTATTAGTGAGTGTCTTCACTTTTTGTTTTATTTCCTGTTCATGGCTATTACATGAGAAGAAGCATAACGCAATAAGGCTTGCGAAGACTATACGTTTGATTTGTTTATTTTTCATTGAAATCATATGTGTAAATTATGTTTGGAGTTTCTGAGCACATTGCATATAATATGTTATCTTCGGAAATACTAAATAAGTCAAAAGGCTTATCAAATAGAATACGTCTTTTTAATTCACCCTTCCATGACCATAATTGAACTTCTAATATAATATTTAATTTTTTATATAGTTCACTCATTGTATACCCTCTGCTATAAAGTGCGACAATGTAATGTGAATTAGCACTTATTTTATGATAACAGCATTGGGATTCATAGGCACTATTTTTCTGTGGGCGTTCAAATGAATCTTTAATTTTTATTTCTTTCACTAAATTACCATTAGTATCATATGAACGGATTAAATTCATATAATAATAGAAATCCCATATTTGTTTTTTGTCAGTTCTTCCTACTGTAGATTTAAAATTAAACTTAAATCGCTCTTCTTTCTGTAGTGATTGCTCTGGATATTCTCCAAAAAAACTATATTCTCCGTCTTTATATAGGATATGTTCTCCTTCTTGTCCATTGGTAAGCCCTGAGGCAATATAACTGTCAATACCTGTTTTAACAAGTTGGTTTAGTGCGTCGGGGATGATGATAGGTGTCCTGTCAATGCACTTTAGCCGACCGTTTTTTATTGTTATTTCTTTTTCTATATTAGCATCCAATGCAAAAAAAGAACTATCTGTACATGAAAAATAGTTGCGATTTAAATTGATGAATTCATCTAAAGTGTGTCCTTTACTTCCTCCTGAAAATAATAGGTTTAAACTATCCTTGTTCAGGACA
This sequence comes from Paraprevotella xylaniphila YIT 11841, assembly GCF_000205165.1. Taxonomy (GTDB): domain Bacteria; phylum Bacteroidota; class Bacteroidia; order Bacteroidales; family Bacteroidaceae; genus Paraprevotella; species Paraprevotella xylaniphila. The sequence continues at coordinate 44,670 of NZ_GL883826.1, forward strand.
ACGAATAACTTATCGGAAGCATTGGGCTGCATAAAAAGTAGTTTGTCGTGAAAGACATTTAAAGAACGTGGATACGTGATGATGCTATCTATGTTATGTTGGGTTAATGTCTGTTTTTCAATAGGCGTTTTTTCTAAATCGCACTCTTCTTTTTGTATATTTTGGCAACTAAAGAGTGTTGCGATAGACATTACTATTATTTTTAATTTCATGGCATGCATAATAAAATAGAGTGTTTGTTTATACTCAATTATTAAAAGCCGCCTTGGTTTATTGAACACCAAAACGACTTTTTTCAAAAGAGGATTCCTCTTATTTAGTACATTTGCTAGACTCTGTATAATCAGAACAGTCTTCTGTCATACAAGTAGCGCAATACATCGTATTTAAAGAACCTTCACCTCTGTCTCTTAGAACTTTGTAGCATTCGTATTCTTTCTTTTCCCCCTTGTCGTCATCTTCATAGTCGGATGCTAATACTTCAATGTTTTCAAGAAACAAATCGCTTTCACTCGCGACTTTGTTTTTTTCATAAGTTTGATACCCCGAGTATCCTGTAGTACCAATTACCATTGCACCAATTAAAGATGCCAAAGTTGTTTTCATTTTCATGGATCTTTCTTTTTAGTCGTTTATAATATTTCTTTGTGAGGCTCTTCCTCCCAAAGTGTCATTGCAAAAGTATATGATTTAAAAATGGGCTGCAAATATTTTCAAGAAAGATTTCTATTATGACGTGCTTTTGACGCAAAGGATGTAGGACTTGACGCATTTGTATATAAAATACTTTGATGGGTGTCAAAATTACATCTTATAAAATAACCTTGTGGGAGATGTTTCAGGAGGTTGGGAGGGCAGAGTAGTAACTCGTACCATACGTTGTTTTACAATGGATGGATATTAATATAGGGCGAATGGTATGTTGGGCGAATATACTTTTATATATGTAATCTCCCGTATTCATTTTTGCAGGGTTTGTTTTTCTTTTTTCCTTATCCATGCGATGAGGAGGAACCCGGTCAACAAGCAGAAGCCATGCCGGTATGCGACCTAACTGTTCCATGCGGCGAGCTGCTTGAGGTGCGTGACATGGTGTATCGGTTTGGTTGGGCGAGTGTCTAAATTCCATTTGGCACGGATGATACTGTTTTCCACGATGAGGATACCTTTTTCGTTGCGGAGTATGGACTTCAGGGTCACTTCATCAGCATAACAGGTTTCCATTGTGTTTCTTTCGTTCAAGCCCGGGAGAGACATGAGGCAAAGGGAGATGTCTCCTTGCTTCGCCAAGGTGTTAAGTGCCTTCAGTTTCTCCCAATCCTCCGCTTTCAGTTCTTTCCTTGCCGTAATGATGGCCAATGGCCTGCTTCCCGACAGGTTGATCAGCGAATCCGTCACTTCTTCGTATTGCCCGTTGAAGATGGCGAAGTCGGGATGCCCATTGAGGTTTGTTCCCCGGTTGTAAGGCAGAAAGTCCTGCATGGTGGTCTATCATAAAGGTGGGAGCGATAATGTTTATCGTCCCACAGAATCTTTCGGTTCTCCTAACTTCTCTTTCACGATGCGCCAAAATAACTTTTTAATACGTGGGTTACTTGTAGGGTCGCCTACTAATATGACATTGTTTTGTTCGTCTAATAAAAAAGTTTGTAGCAACGATGATTTGGGAATATTCCTATTTTTATTTAAAAAAGCATTTACAGTATCTACATAAACATGGCTGTTCAGGTCTGCCTTTTTCCTCATAGACAAACGTAATTCGTTTCTTTTGAAAGAAAGAGGTTGAAATATAAACTCTATTAAACTTAATTTATTCATAGCATACTTAGGATGGATTCTCTTGTATTTTGAACGTAACTAACAGTGGATTCATAAAACCTTTGTCTAAATAATCTTTTATTAAATTGTAGATGTATGATTCTTTAGTGACAAAATCAGGATATATTAAGGCATAAAATGTATCTGAACTTGCACCGATAACAGTTAGTCCCGTATCTTTGTCTGAAGGACCTGCGTATGCTTGTCCGCTTTTTTTGTTGTAAAATACATCATAATAAGTTTGTGATGGCCCTGCTGTTCTTAAATATAAGTAATCCGAATTTTCTTGAATAGACAAGATGGACTTGAAATAAGATTGCATATTGTCAGTCTTATTAAATTCATCATAGTTCTTAGGCAAATATTCTTCAGGTAGGTTTTGGCCATTGAAGTCAACATGGTATTTGGGCTTTAATTGTCCATTCTCATAGTTATCTATCGTGAATTGTCCATAATCCGGATATACTACATAGTTTGTATTAGAATAAAGAAAGTGACTATAAACTAATTGATACCCTTTACGTTCTCTTAAACCCGTTAAAACGCTGACGCTGTCCAACTGGTAAATGCTATAATCTTTGTTTGTAGAAAAAAGCAAATAGGATTTTTTATCATAAGGCATGAAACTATAGAAGTTCCCCATGTCAATATTGTCTATCTCTCTTTTACAAATGAAGCTTCCGTTTTCTGAATTATAAACCTTAATACCACTAAGGTCTAATATTTCTATGTTAGATTCATCTTTGTTGAAATTTACATCTCGCAAGTCAATGTATTCATTTCGTGCGTTCCCTCTTCTTCCTGCCGTGAACAGAAAATCGCCTTTATGATTGAATACATAAACAGTCTTAGCTTTGTAATCCCAAAAAAGTATACGGTTTGTCCCTATTATGCACTTTTGAGCAAGAGACAAAAAAACAGAATCCGCTTCGCTCCCCAAAGGAACAATATCATTTACCTTTATTAAAGAAGACCAATCAGAAAACTCAGTGTTGGTTAGTTTAATAGTTTCATAATTCTCTTCTTTTTGTGTGCAAGAGAATAAAATAAATAAGGATAAACAAATCCCCAATGAAAAATTACGTATATACATGGTATCGTATGTGATAATGAAAAACAAAATGCAGGCTCTTAATTGATGTCAAAAGCCCGAATTTTATAAAAATTAGCAGTCACTTGGTACACAGTCATCGGCATCACCGAATCTCTTACAAGTTACGGAATTTTTATAGTCAATCTGGTAAGGACACGGACTAGAAATTACCTCCCATCCTTTATAACTTTCATTATTTGCCAAGGCTTCAATGTTTTCAAGGAACAAATCACTTTCATTCGCTGCTTTGTTCTTTTCATAAGTTTGATACCCCACGTATCCCGTAGTACCAATTACCATTGCACCAATCAAAGATACTAAAGTTGTTTTCAATTTCATAGTTCTTATTTTAAGTTCGTTTATAATGTTTCTTTGTGAGACTCTCCCTCCCAAAGTGTCATTGCAAATATATGTGGTTTGGGAATAAACTGCAAACTTTTTGAATGATTTTTTTAAATTTCGTTTTTAACACAAAAATGTATTATTAAGCATATTTCTATTCAAAATAGCTTGAAGAGTGTAAAAATTATATCTTGTAAAAGGTGTTGTGAGAAATGCCCCAAGGAGTCGGAAAGACACTGTAGAAACAACCGTCAAACGATTCTCCGATGTGCTCCAAACGATTTTTTGTTCTGCTGTGAACGGAGGACAGGGCTAAGGCCAACGGGATAGAGATGCCTGCTTCCATATACAATGTGTTCATTCAAAAAAAGGTTCGCATCCTTCATACTTGCTGTAATTCAGTTTGTTAAGGTGAACTTTCTCGGGGATTAGCCTTCACCGGGCCTTCACTCGGGCTTCATCGGGGGACGGTGTGGGACAGGAACGAAAATCGGGCGCGGAAGCGATTCCACGCCCGATTACATCAGGGGTAATTCTCATATCAATATGAGAAAAGCATATTGGGCATAATTAAGGCTCACACCAAAGCCATGGTGTCTTTGGCAATCATCAGTTCCTCGTCGGTCGGGATGACACATACCGTCACTTTGCTGTCCGGTGTGGAGATGATGGCTTCTTCGCCACGTACGGTGTTGTTTTTGGCTTTGTCGAGCGATACGTCCAGATAGTCCAGACCGTTGCAGAAAGCTTCGCGCATGTCGGCCTGGTTTTCTCCCACGCCTCCGGTGAAAAGGATGATGTCCACCCCGTTCATGGCCGCAGCGTAAGCACCGATATACTTTTTCACGCGGTAGGCGTACATGTCGAGAGCCAAGCGGCAGCGTGGGTTGCCTTCGTGGGCTGCGGCAATCACCTCACGCATGTCCGAAGAAACTCCCGTGACACCGGCCACGCCGGATTTTTTGTTCAGGAGATTGGACATTTCAGAAGGAGCAAGCCCTTCCTTGTCCATGATAAAGGTTACCGCGCCGCCGTCTACATCGCCGGAACGGGTACCCATCATCAGGCCTTCCAGCGGAGTCAGTCCCATGGAGGTGTCGATACATTTGCCGTCTTTTACGGCCGAAATGGAACCGCCATTGCCCACATGGCAAGTGATGATACGTTTGCCGGCAGGGTCTACGCCAAGGTATTCGCAGACACGTTGGGATACATAACGGTGGGACGTGCCATGGAAGCCGTAACGGCGGATGCCGTATTTTTCATACATCTCGTAGGGCAGGGCATACATATAGGCATAGTCGGGCATCGTCTGATGGAAGGCTGTGTCGAATACGCCTACCTGGGGAATCGAAGGCAGAAGGGCCGATACGGCATTTACACCTTTCAGGTTGGCGGGATTATGTAGCGGGGCCAAGTCGTTGCAGGCTGTGAAGGCTTCCAACACTTCGGGAGTGAGCAACACGCTTTGGTTGAACTTTTCTCCTCCGTGTACCATACGGTGTCCTACGGCGCCAAGCTCTTCCAACGATTTCAAGGCACCGAGTTCCGGGGCGGTCAGGATGTGGAAGATGAATTGTACGCCTTTGGTATGTTCGGGGATGTCTTCCTCGATGATTTTCTTCGTCCCGTCCGGCAAGGTCATTTTCAGGAAAGAACCGGGCAGGCCTATTTTTTCTATGCCGCCCTGTGCCATGACGGAATGGTCGGTCATGTCGTATAATTTATATTTGATGGAGGAACTTCCGCAGTTCAATACTAAAATCTTCATATTATATAAATAGGTGTAATTTTAAAGTTTCCGTTTATTTTTGTTCTTTTGCCGCGATGGCCTGATTAGCCGTGACGGCTACCATGGTGTAAACGTCCTCAATGGAGCATCCTCGGGAAAGGTCGTTGACCGGACGTGCTATGCCTTGGAGGATAGGGCCGATGGCTTCGGCATGTCCCAGACGTTGTACCAATTTATAGGAGATGTTGCCGACTTCAAGGTTGGGCACAACTAGCACGTTGGCATGTCCGGCGATTTCGGAACCCGGGGCTTTGCTTTCGCCTACGCTCGGCACAAGCGCGGCATCAGCCTGGAGTTCACCGTCGATGCTGAGGCCAGGAGCCATTTCTCGTGCCAACTTGGTGGCTTCCACTACCTTGTCCACGACTTCATGTTTGGCCGAACCTTTGGTGGAGAAGCTCAGCATGGCTACTTTCGGGTCGATTCCGGCCACGGCTTTGGCTGTGCGGGCGGTACAAACGGCAATCTGTGCCAACTGTCCTGCATCGGGTACGGGGGTGACGGCTACGTCGCCCATGACCAAAATGCCGTTCTTTCCGTAATTAGGAGCTTTGGTGAGCAACAGCATGGCTCCGGAAACGCAGGTGATGCCCGGGGCGGTCTTGATGATCTGGAGGGCAGGGCGCAATACGTTGCCGGTCGTGTTGCGTGCACCGGCCAACTGTCCGTCGGCATCACCGGCCTTAATCATCAGGCAACCGTAGAACAAGGGGTCCTGCACTTTTTGGTGGGCTTCTTCTATCGTCATGCCTTTTTTCTTACGCAATTCGAAAAGCAATTGGGCATATTCTTCTTTTTTCGGGCTGGTAGCCGGGTCTATGATAGTAGCCTTGGATATGTTTCCCAATCCCCATTTTTTTGCCGCTTCTTCTATTTCTGAAGGGTTTCCTAATAAAATCAAGTCGGCCACCTCGTCGGTAAGAATCTGGTTGGCAGCCTTTAATGTGCGCTCTTCCGTACCTTCAGGAAGAACGATGCGCTGCTTGTTAGCTTGAGCGCGTGAGACAATCTCTTTGATTAAGTCCATATTTAAAATCTTTAAATTGATAACTCTACATTGCAATTAGTAGGATTGTGCAAAATTACTGCTTTTTGACCGAATAACCGTATGATTCCTATTTTATTTTTTTATATTCCGGAATGGTGTTCCTCTCATAATTTTTATGTTACTTTGGTATCAAAAAATATTTTATGTCCCTTGATTTTCGTCCTTTGTCTTTAGCAGACCGTTCGCTTGTATGGAAGTATACTGAAAACGCAGGTCGCCGCAACTGTGATTTGTCTTTTGCCAATCTTTATGCCTGGAGAATGCTTTATCGCACGGAAGTGGCGGAGTGGGGCGGTTTTCTGGTGTTTCGTTTTTATGCAGATGGGCATTTGGCTTATCTTATGCCTGTGGGCGAGGGGGATTGGTGTGCCATCCTGCAGGCTTTGAAAGAAGATGCGTGCCGGTTGTCTCATCCTCTTTTACTGTTAGGCGTTTGTGAGGATTTGATGCCGCAGGTGGAAAGGTGCATGGGGGAGGACTGCCGTGTGAATGTCAATCGGGACCATGCGGATTATGTCTACTTGCGCGAGTCTTTGGCTACCTTGTCCGGTAAGAAGTTGCAGCCCAAACGTAATCATGTGAATCGTTTTAAAGCCTTGTATCCGGATTATCGTTATGAGGAACTGGCGGAGCAATGGGTTCCGGCTTGTTTGGATTTGACTCGCCGTTGGGTGGAGGCGCGTCAGGACGAAGCGGAGAAAAGGGCGGTGGCAGCGGAGTCGGAAGCCATTCAACGTGCATTGGCACATCGGGATGAACTGGATCTGAGGGGAGGTGTATTGTTGGTTGGGAGACAGGTCGTGGCATTTACTTACGGGGCCCCGATTTGTCGTGATACCTTTGATGTGTGCGTGGAGAAAGCCGATGTGGAGTTTGAGGGGGCTTATACGGTAATCAACAAGGAGTTCGTTTCACGGTTGCCGGCACAATATAAATATGTGAACCGGGAAGAAGACTTGGGGATGGAAGGCTTGCGAAAGGCTAAACTGTCTTATCAACCGGAAATGTTGTTGGTGAAATACAGTGTGTGGTCGTCTTGTACGGTGAAGGCGGAGATTGAAGAGGGTAGGCTGACACCGGAACAGCATTTGATAAAATGGCAGACCCGTGCATTGTGGAGCTTGTGTTTCGGTGATACGGAAGAGTTTATGAAACTTTATTTTACCCGTAAATATACTCCTGAAAGAAACAGTTGCCTCGTAAGGGACGGGCGTGTGGTTGCGGCTTTGCAACGTTTGCCATACCGGATGATGTTTGGAGGAGAGGTTGTTCCTGTGGCTTATGTTTCAGGGGTTTGCACGCAGCCGGAATGCCGAGGCAAGGGACTGATGACGGAACTGATGGGGCAGGCTCACCGTAAAATGTATGCCGACGGGTGTCTGTTCAGCCTTTTGATTCCGGCTGATGAGGGCTTGTTTGCTTTTTACCATCGTTTTGGCTATTATACTTGTCCTGGGGTGGCATTACCGAAGCGAGAGGAATCATGCGATGCCGATAAGGTGGTATGTGAAGTTTATACCGCTATGCATGAAATTGAACCAGTGTTGGGGGATTTGCAGTTTGATTTGGATGTTTTTTTGCGCCGTGCCCCTTATGCTGTGTTGCATGATGAGACAGACTTGTATACAGTGTGTGCAGATTTGTTCCTTGGGAACGGTTGTGTCGTGGTGGCGCGTTGCGACGGACATTGCGTCGGACTGGTTTGGGCCGTCCCGCGTGAAGGGAAACTATGGGTTTTGGAGTGTTTTTCCGTTTCTGCGGTCGTTGAGAATATTTTGTATAAGCAGGTGCGGGAGGCATTCGGCTTTGCCGGGAATGTCGCAATGATTCGTCAGGAAAACAGGGGGCAGTTGCGTGTGATACATGTGTATGAGGTCTTGAAGTTGTATGCGCGGCAACATGCGGACACGGCCGGTCGGATACGTGTGGTCGGAGATGAGGATATCACGGAGAATAACGGAGTTTACGTGTGGGGCGATGGGCAATGCCGGAAAGAAGGGTACGGTGCCTTTTGTTGTTCGGAAAGCGGCGGGGTTTGTCGTAGCATACATATTCGGGAGCTGCCGGAAATGCTTTTGGAAGACGCCTGTCCTTATTTGGGTTTGATGATGAACTGATTATGTGCGTTCTTCCGTGAGAAAACGTTCCAACTCTTCAGCGGACAGGCGGAGATGGAATGTGTCTTTGTAGGCTACGGAGATATTGCCCGTTTCTTCGGAAACGATGACGGCCAAGGCATCGGTTTCCTGCGATATGCCTTTGGCGGCACGGTGGCGCAAGCCTAATTCTTTCGGAATGTCCATGCTGTGGGATACCGGCAGGATGCAGCCTGCTGCTTTGATACGTTTCTTGCTGATAATCATGGCTCCGTCGTGCAGCGGACTGTTTTTGAAAAAGATGTTCTCGATAAGCCGTTGGTTGATGTTGGCATCGATGAGTTCGCCAGAGCGTATGATGTCGTTGAGGGGCAAGTTACGTTCGATGACGATTAATGCCCCGACCTTTTGTTTGCTCATGCTCATGCAGGCCATGACGATGGGCATGATGTCGTCCTTGTTTGTCTTTTTATTGTCTTTCTTGTTGCGCCGGATGAGTTTGAGGAGGCTTTCCACTTGCCGGTGTGTACCAATCGTGAAAAAGAAGTTGCGGATTTCTTCTTGGAACAGGATAATCAGTGCCAGTGTACCGACGCTGACCAGCTTGTCGAGGATGGACCCCAAAAGCTTCATTTCCAATATTTGGGAGACAAACAACCAGAATACGACGAAAATCAGCACGCCGAAGAATACGTTCAGTGAACGCGACTCTTTCATGACCTTGTAACAATAGAACAGCATCAGCGCGACAAGGAAGATGTCGATAAAGTCTTTCAGTCCGAATTCTAATGGCATGGAAATGTTTTTTTTATTTCTGTTCGTTCATTTGATTGAATATTCTCACGGCTTCCACACACGCTTTTACGTCATGCACACGCAAAATGTCTGCCCCTTTGGTCAAGGCGATGGTGTTCAATACGGTAGTTCCGTTCAGTGCTTCTTCGGGGCTGCTGTCGAGCAGTTTGTATATCATTGATTTGCGCGAAATGCCCACTAATAAGGGAAGTCCGAATAGCTTGAAGTCTTCCAAATGCTTGAACAGCTCGTAGTTGTGCGCCAAAGTTTTTCCGAATCCGAATCCAGGGTCTATAATGATGTCTTTGACGCCTCGGGCGTACAGCTCTTGCACCTTGAGAGCAAAGTATTGCATGATTTCCATGCGGAGATGGTTATAATGTATATGTAGCTGCATGTCTTGGGGAGTGCCTTGCATGTGCATCATGATATAGGGGACGTTCAGACGAGCTACGGTGTCGAACATCCGCTCGTCCATTTGTCCGCCCGATATGTCATTGATGAGGGCTGCGCCGTATTCTTCCACACACATGGAGGCCACGTCTGCCCGGAATGTATCGACGGAAACGATGGCTTCGGGGGCGACTTCGCGGATGATTTCGAGACCTTTTCGAAGGCGCGCCATTTCTTCCTTCGTGCTGACGTGTTCCGCATTGGGACGCGAAGAATAGGCACCAATGTCAATCATGTCGGCTCCCTCCGTAATAATCTGTTCCACCCGGTATGCGATGTCGGACGTGGTTTCCTTGCGGCTTCCGGCATAAAAGGAGTCGGGCGTGACGTTCAGGATGCCCATGACTTTCGGTGTGGAAAGGTTCATAAGTTGTCCGTTGACTCTTATGGTACGTTCTATATGTCCTTCCATTGTTTTTGCAGTATTTACATGCAAATGTACACAGAATAATCCGTTTTTTCGTGCTTCTTGGATTATATTTATATAACATAGGTGGCATCTCGGCAAAATATTTCAAGCAAGTTTGATATTTTGCTCTCGATTTACATTATATTTGTGGGGTAAAATACAGAATTATGAAGATAGCAGAACTTTATGAAATTTATAAGCAGCATCCGGTGGTGACCACCGATAGCCGCAAGTGCCCGCAAGGGGCTTTGTTCTTTGCATTGAAAGGGGATTCTTTTAATGGAAATGCTTTTGCAGCCCAAGCTTTGGAGCAAGGGTGTGTTTACGCGATAGTGGATGAAGCTGAGTACGCAGTAGGGGACGACGAGCGTTACATTTTAGTGGAAGATGTACTGGCGACATTGCAACAACTGGCTCACTATCACCGGAAACAATTTAAGATTCCGGTAATTCAGGTGACGGGGACCAACGGAAAGACCACGACAAAAGAACTCACAGCGTCGGTGCTTTCCCAAAAGTACAACGTATTGTATACGCAGGGAAATTTGAATAATCATATCGGGGTTCCGAAGACTTTGTTGGAGCTAACCTCGGAACATACTATTGCCGTCATTGAAACCGGGGCAAGCCACCCCGGGGAGATTAAGGCTTTGGCTGAAATTGTGGATCCGGATTTCGGATTGATTACCAATGTGGGCATGGCACATTTGGAGGGGTTCGGTTCTTTCGAGGGGGTCGTGCGTACGAAAGGAGAGCTTTATGACTATTTGCGTGCCAAGCATGGTACGGTTTTCATCAACCATGATAGTGAAGACTTGAAGCGCATAGCCGGGGGCTTGCACCAAATTTGTTATGGGAGCCCATGTGACGAGGTTTTGAGCGTGGAAGGAGAGGTGCTCGAATGTGCTCCCTTCCTGAAGTTCCGTTGGCGGCCTGCCGGAGGTGAGTGGCAAGAGGTGCAGACCGGATTGATAGGTGCCTATAACATGCAAAATCTGTTGGCCGCAGCAACGATAGGACGTACTTTCGGGGTAGAAGTGGATGCTGTTAACCGGGCATTGGCGGCATACGAGCCTAAAAACAATCGTTCCCAACTCACGGAGACGGATGATAATAAGCTCTTGGTGGATGCTTATAATGCCAACCCTACCAGTATGAGAGCTGCCATAGAAAATTTCCGGGATATGAAAGTGGAACGCAGGATGGCTATACTCGGGGATATGGGTGAGTTGGGGGACTGCAGTTGGAAAGCCCATCAGGCCATTGCCGATTTATTGGTGGAATCCGGTTTCGAACATGTGTGGTTGGTGGGGCCGAAGTTCAAGGCGGCGCGTCATCCTTTCCGTACGTTTGATAATGTGGAGCAGGTAAAGAAGGCTTTGGAAATCAAGAAACCCAAAGGGTATTATATATTGATTAAAGGCAGTCATAGTACGAGGCTTTACGATTTGCCGGATTACCTTTAATGAAGTATGTTTTTATATGAAAAGAGACAGTGTGTCAAAACTCAATTTTAGTCTATATGAGTTTTTGATTTGAAACTTGAACATCCTTAAAGGCAAAAAGAAGAGTCGTATCATTCTCAAAATAGAGCTTGATATGACTCTTTTCGGCTTTGTGGTTGCAGTATGTAACTTTTTGGGGTGTGGGGAGTTATGATATGCCTTTTCGTGTATTGGTGTTAAAAACCGAATAAATCATCAGTCCATTCTATTTGGGCACATAAATTACCATTTTCTTCTTTAAACGTCACGGTGAGAATGTCACGACCGGTCACATGTTCTCTTTCCTTTACCAAAACGTGGTATTGCCTCATGTTCCCATATCAACTTCTCTGGTTTCACATTTATTTATAATATATTTAAATGAACTATTTAAATTTTTACCAGTTTCAGTTTGAGGGCATCAGGTATTTCTATGCCTACCATTCTGTCATATTCTTCTATGGTCTCAACATTGTTGGATACATAACTTAGAAGCAATTTCACTGTCATCCGGTTTAGTCTGATTTTAATGGGTACTTCTCCATGGTCGTATGATTTCCCTCCTGGGGAGTTTGCAAAAACATCCTTCATCTTTTAGGCAATATTCCAACTTATTGTCATATAGTGAGTTATGTTCTTAAATATTCTCCAATATGTAACGTCTGTATCCTGAGCGGATTATCTTGCATCCTGAAGGATGTTTTTGTAAACTCCATGTGGTAGGGGTAGTCTGCGGGAAGGACGGCATTCCTTATAGAAGGCTTCCGTGCCCCTATTCTGCCCCACAGCGGTGAATGTTTGGTGAATCCGTGGTGGAGGCTAGAACATGGCATCCTTCACCGTAAGCGATTGATGATGAGAGTGTCTGAAAGATGCGAATGTGGAACCGGATAGACTTCCTGTATGGAGGGGAGGGCGGCTAAGGGCTGCCTGAGGATGAGGTTTTACGCGGCAGTGAAGCTTTGTCACGGTTCCTCCCCTGTTCGCGTTTGGACGGAAAATCACTTTCAGCTGAAAAGCATAACGATTAATTAATATACAATGAAAGATCATTCGGCTTAGAATGACTTCCGGTCCTGCCCCGGCCGGTGCGTCACAAAGATGTGCCGGAGGGCAACGCGGATGCACTTCCCGGTACTGCAATCCCCCAACCCATGCAAATCTCATTTCTAGAGCAAAAAAATGTAGTGTCTTTCTCTCTGCCTCTTTCTGCTGTAAAACACGTGTTTTACAGCGTGTTTCTTGTC
>NZ_GL883827.1:0-62066 GCF_000205165.1 Paraprevotella xylaniphila YIT 11841
CTAACTTTTGGGGGGCAGTTCACATCTGGCCATTCGGGGGCGAATCGTTTTTATTGATTTATATTGACATACAGTGACACACCAATAGCTTTCAAAAGGAAAAGCAACAAATTATGGAACAAGGATTTACAGACAGATGAAGATTGGTGTTCCGTTCTGCGCCAAACAAAAAATCAATCTCAGGCGAACGATTTTCCGTTCTGCGCCAGACGATTTTCAAATCTCAGCCCAACGAAAAAGCCTTTCCAAAATCCTTAAATCTTGAACGAAGCCTTCTCCCTCCTCTGCGTCTTTCCCATAAAAAAGGGGCACCTTCTCACGAAGGCACCCCTCACATTAACCTTAAAATTAATAATATGAAAAAAATTATATCATCATAACGGACGGATTACATAAGTAAAGTTGTAATCCTGATAAGGCATGCGGTACTGTTCGAGCGGAATAGCCCCCCAGCTGTTCACACAAGCCAACCCGCGCTGACGCGCAGCCAACTTGACCACGCTGAAATCACGGGGTGTCAAGTCACCGGAATGGCTCTGGTGGGCGTTCTTGTCCCAACCGTCGTCCAAATCCGAAGCCAGATAGTTCAACGTGCTGCATTCCATCGGGGCGAAAGAATAGAACTCCAATCCCTTGCCGTTCTCATCCTTCACCTGCCAATAGCGTACCTCAGTCTTGTTTCCGCTTTCCTGCGGACGGATGTAACCCCAATACTGGTCGGCCACCTTCGCGTCGTACACGCCTAAACGGTCTCCGTTGTTGCGGTCGATGTAGTTCTCGCCCGGCCCCTTTCCATAGAAAGTCAACCGGTCATAGGCTTTAGGCATCACAAGCTGCATACCGTAACGCATCAGTTCCGGCTTGTGCTTGGCATCCTTGTTTACCTTCATGGCCTCGTTGACCACCAACTCACCTGCCGGGGTCAGCGTATAGGTCATCGTCAAGGTAGCCTCTACCGAAGGCATCTCGTACACCACTACCACGCTCTTCTCGGCCTTATCCTCGTTCTCCACCACCGCAAACGACTTCATCTTCATTTCGGGATTCTTCCAGGCATGGAATTTGCGCTGTGCACCGGCCCCGTAGTCATTGTCAATGGGCGCACGCCAGAAATCGGGCGTGATGGCATAACCGTCTTCCAACATGGGCTTCCCGTCCACGTCGAGGTAGTCAATCCAACCGTTCCAATGGTTGAAAGTAACGGAAGTGCGGCCTGCCGACAAGGTAACCCATGCCACCTTTTCTTCTTTTTCCACCTTTCCGGCATCATGCTTCCCGCAAGTGGCAGCCAACACGGTTTCCATCATGGGAAAAGTATAAGGATTCACCACGAACTGTTCGCGTGCCACGGCATACCCGGCATCGAGCATCGGTTCAGCCTTCTTCAGCACGAAGTCGAGGTTCAACACCACTTCGCCTTCCACGTCCGCAGGCAGGCCGTAACCGTCCAGTTTCACCACACGTTTCTGCTGTGCGGGAATGTCGAGCGCGTTCCGCCCGTTGGCCAATACCTTTCCTTCCGTCTCCAACGTCCACTGCAATTCCACATCGTCGAGCGACTTAAAGAAGTTCTCATTGTAAACCTCCACCTCGCCGGACTTCAAATCCTTGGCTGTAGCCCAAATGCTTTGGTAGTAATAGCGTACCTCATTGGCATGTGGATTCGGTTTACGGTCAGGATTGACAATACCGTTGTTATTGAAATTATGGTCACTGGTGGGATAACGTCCGAAGTCGCCCCCGTAAGCGTATATCGTCTTACCCTGCTTGTTCTTCACACGCAAGCCTTGGTCCACGAAGTCCCAGATGAAACCACCCTGATACTTCGGGTATTTGCGTATCATGTCCCAATATTCCTTGAATCCCCCCATGGAGTTACCCATGGCATGAGCGTATTCGCACTGTATGAGCGGACGGGGATTATCGCCTTTCGAATACCATTCACAGCCACCGTAATCGTAATACATCGGACAGAAAATATCTGTCTTGCCGTTCTGTCCAGCCTGTTCGTACTGGCACGGACGGCTTGGGTCGTAAGCCTTCACCAAATCATAGGCCTTCTCGAAGTTGGGACCATAACTAGCCTCGTTACCCAAGCTCCAGAATATGATGGAAGGATGGTTCTTGTAAATCTTGATATTGCTTTCGTTACGCTCCAAATGTGCCTTCTCATAAGTCGGCTCCTTGGCCAAAGTCTTGTCGCCATAGCCCATTCCGTGGCTTTCGATATTGGCTTCGGCCACCATGTAGATACCGTAGATGTCGCAAAGTTCATACCAACGGGGATCGTCGGGATAATGACAGGTACGCACGGCATTGATGTTCAGTTCCTTCATCAAACGGATATCTTCCAACATGCGGTCCATCGACACCACATAGCCCGTCACCGGATCGAGTTCGTGACGGTTGGCTCCTTTGAACAACACTGGCTGCCC
Source organism: Paraprevotella xylaniphila YIT 11841 (assembly GCF_000205165.1). Lineage (GTDB taxonomy): Bacteria > Bacteroidota > Bacteroidia > Bacteroidales > Bacteroidaceae > Paraprevotella > Paraprevotella xylaniphila. The sequence goes on from NZ_GL883827.1 coordinate 2,436, forward strand.
GTTCACCAACACCTGGGCGTTCTTGATTTCCACTTTGCGGAAACCTACGCGCTGCGGCACAACCTCGGCTACCTGCTTGCCGTCCATCAAGGTAGTATATAAAGTATAGAGGTTCGGCGTCTCGGCAGTCCACTTCAAAGGATTTTTGATATCGAAGTTTACTTTTACTTCACCGTTTCCTCCGACTTTAGCCGTCTGTGCAGCCACTTCTTTTCCCTCCTTGTCTTTCAGAGAGAGCATCACGGTCTCACCCTTGGCCCTGACGGCATTCAGTTTCACCTCCAGCGTCCCGTCCTGATAATTGTTCACCAAATCAGGCGTAATGAATAAGTCGGCAATGTGGGCCTCCGGACGAGCATAGAGATACACTTCACGGGCAATTCCCGTAAAACGCCAGAAGTCCTGGTCTTCAAGATATGAACCGTCGCACCAACGCATCACCTGCATGGCAATCAGGTTCTCCTTGCCCGGCGTGAGGTACTTCGTCAGGTCGAATTCCGCCGACACTTTGCTGTCTTCACTGTATCCCACGAACTTGCCATTCACCCATACCATCAGGTTGGACGTAGCCGAACCCACGTGCAGGTAAACCCGCTCACCTTTCCAATCGGCAGGCACGGTCACCATCTTACGGTATGAACCCGTATAATTGTTACGCTCTTCCACAAAAGGCGGTTCGGGTCTGAATTGTGTTCTCCATGGATAACCATTGTTGCTGTAAATGGCATCTCCGTAACCATTCAACTCCAAAATGCCGGGTACGGGAAAGTCCGTCCACTGCGAATCATCGTACTTCAGGGAATAGAAGTCGCGAGGGGCTTTGTCGTGGTCATTGGAAAAATTGAATTTCCACTTGCCTTCCAACGACAGGTAACGTTCCGACCGGGCTTTTTGGTCAGCCTTTGCCAGATTCTCTGTCTCGTACGCGAAAAACGCCGCATGCGGAGCCATGGTGTTTACTTCGTTCACCTCGGGATCCAACCACCAAGGTTTGTCTTTTTGCGCACTAGCCGAGAGAGCGGCCAGACAAGCACAAGAAAACATCAATTGTCTAAACATGGTACATTTTTTTATTGCGTCACAGACGCGGTTAGTTAATCATTTAGAAACTGCCTACAAAGATACTTCTTTTGTTCTATTTTCATACTAAAATACAAAGTTTTTGCTAAAATATTACGTGTTCGCATCAAGATTTATTAACTTTGGAGGGTAAAACCTAATCATTAGTGGAAAAAACAACTAAAATATCATGAATACTGATTTTTCACAACCGTTCAATCCAGAGGCTTACGCGCCATCCGCCAAGACGGACACACGGTTCCGGTGTTGCGTGGAGAAAGGGATGCCGTGGCTCTATGGCATCATCTTTCCTGTCATTCTCGGCCTTTGTCTGTACACTTACGAGAAAGAAACCCTTTTCCGGATACAAGAACTCAACCTCTTCTTGCCGGACAGTACTTTCTATCATACGCTCGCGGCATATCCGGGCGGCACATTGCAATGGGCATCCTGTTTCCTCACCCAGTTCTTTTATTATCCGGCTGTGGGGACAGCCTTTCTCGCAGCCGTTTGGATCTGCATTTGCTTCGTCATGCGCTCGGCCTTCCGGCTGTCCCCCTCGTGGAGCTTTCTTCCCGCTTTGGTTCCGGCAGCCCTGTTGGCCGGTATCGTGGAGATGGGTTATTTCATTTACTACATCAAATTACAAGGTTATTTCTTCACGGCCTCCCTTGGCATATTGGCGGCCCTGTCAGCCGTATGGGTTTTCAGCCGTACAGCTCACCGGCGTCCATATTGGGGTTATGCGTGGCTGACCGTATGGCTCCTCGCCGGTTATCCTTTATTCGGGGCATACGCATTGGCCGGCACGGCCTACATGTTGGCGCTCTGTTGGCGTATGCCGGGCACATTATATAAGCACCGTGTCATCCCTACGGCATGGGGACTGTTGCTGCTCGCCGGAGTGCCCCTTGCGGCATGGCATTTTTATAGCCAAACGGCCATCAGCGAAATCTACACGGCCGCCTTGCCAAGTTTCGATGCGGGTGGAAAAGTATTCACAGACTATCGCATACCTTATTATATATTGTTCCTCCTGCCACTAGCGGGTGCCGTCATCTATGATTACGTACCGGCCATAAAGAAATACCCCCTCATCCTCTTGGTTCACTTGCTCGTATGGACAGCTACCGCATGGGGATTGAAAAAGGCGTGGTATGTGGATGAGAACTTCCGTAAGGAACTGCTGATGGCACGTGCCATAGAGGAAGAAGACTGGGAACAGGTGCCGGCCATCTTCCTAGGCGGAACGGCAGAGCCTACCCGCCTGATGGTCATGAACAAGAACCTGGCTTTGTTCCGCCTCGGACGGGCGGGTGACGAAATGTTCCAATACCGCGAAGGGGGCGCACGTCCCAATGCCCCGTTCCTCGTACGGTTGGCCCACGTAGGCGGTAAAGCTTTGTACTATCACTACGGGCAGGAAAACTATTGCTACCGTTGGTGTATGGAAGACGGCGTGACCTACGGGTGGCGGACGGAATACCTGAAATACATGGCCAAAACTTCTATCGCGGGCGGCGATTACAAAGTGGCACGCAAATACATCGACATGCTTAAACGTACCCTTTTCCATAAAGGTTGGGCTGAAAAATACGAGGCTTATCTTGACCACCCGGAACAGATACGGAAGAGCAAAGAGTTTGCACCGATTATCCGCCTGTTGCCTAAGGAAGACAAGCTTAACTCGGACCTGAACGTCATCGAAATGTTCCTGCTGAAGACCTTTGCTTACGGCGAAAGCAACGCCCCACTCTACCAAGAACAGACCTTGATAGCGGCCTTGCAAATGAAAGACATCGACCTGTTCTGGCCCCGTTTCTTCCAATATGCCACCCTGCATAACGGAGCACCCATGCCGCGCCATTATCAGGAAGCCGCCTACCTGTATGGCCACCTGGAAAAGAAGGTAGATATCAGCCACATGCCTTTCGACCAGGAAGTGAAAGACAGTTACCAACGCTTTATGGAATTCACCCAACAATGCGCCGGTATGACGGAGGCACAAATGGCGGAAGCTTTCCGTCCGCAGTTCGGCAACACCTTCTATTATTTCTATTTCTTAGTTAACGGATTACAAACCTACTAACCATGAAAATTGCGATTAAGAGAGAGCAGAGGCAAGCTCGCTTGGCTCTGCCGAACGTGAGCAATTTATGCAAAATTGCGATGAAGAGAGAGCAGGCCGGGCCCGCTCGGTGTCTGCCGAACGTGAGCAATTTATGTAACGCTTTTCTGAAGCTCCTGACCGGCGGATGGCTAGCCGCCCTTTGTTTTGCTTGCAGCCCCCAAATGCCCGATGCTTATACGGACAGTAAGGACGCACCGGACATTTATCCCGACTATACAGACGTGACGGTTCCGCCGAACATCGCCCCCCTGCGTTTCATCGTAGACGAGAAAGCTGACGCTTATGCAGCCCGCATCAAATATCCCGGAGGAGAATGGAGCACGGACGAACGGGAAGTGACTCCCTCCGTCTCGCAGTGGCGCGACATGTTGGCCTCGGCCAAAGGTGGCGCGCTCGACGTGGAAGTCTTTGTGGAACACAACGGACAATGGACGCGCCGCCGTCCATTTAAAATCCATGTAGCCGAAGAGGACATAGACCCTTACCTCTCCTACCGCCTCATCAGTCCTTCGTATGTCACTTACCGGGACTTGACCCTCAACCAACGCGATTTGACCAACTTCGATGAAAGCGTCATTTACGGCAACATGATGAACACTGACGTGGAACATGCACAATGTATCAACTGCCATTCTTACCAGAACTACAATCCCCGGCGTATGCAGTTCCACGTGAGGGAAGACCGTGCCGGAACGGTCATTGCATACGACGGCACATTGGTCAAAGCCAACCTGAAAACGGATTCGCTCATCTCGGGAGGGGTATATCCCGCCTGGCACCCGACGGAAAAGCTCATCGCCTATTCGGTCAACCAGACCGGGCAAACGTTCCACACACGCGACCTGCAGAAAGTAGAAGTGCAGGACATGCGTAGCGACCTGATCCTATATGATGTAGAGAAGAACGAAGTAATACGTATTCCGGGGGACGCAAACGAAATGGAAGTGTTCCCCTGGTGGAGTCCGGACGGCAAATACCTGTATTACGCCTCTGCCCGTTTCGTACGCAGAGACACGACAGAAAATTTGGACAACGAGACCATCCTGCGTTATAAGGAAATCAAGTACAATCTCTTCCGGAGAAGCTTCGACCCGGCCAACCACCGGGTTGGTCCGCCCGAATTGGTATTCGACGCAGCCGCACGCGGAAAAAGCGCCACGTTGCCGCGCATATCGCCCGACGGACGCTACCTGATGTTCACGCTCGGGGAGTTCGGCGTGTTCCACATCTGGCACAAAGACGCGGACCTCTACCTGATGGACTTACGCACACGCCAAGTACGTCCCATGACAGAAATCAACTCTGACGACGTGGAAAGCTACCACTCGTGGAGCAGCAACGGACGGTGGGTGGTCTTCAGCAGCCGGCGTTACGACGGAAACTACACACGGCCCTTCATTGCCTACATCGACAAGGACGGCAAGGGGCGCAAACCTTTCGAGTTGCCGCAGGAGGTGCCCGACATGCACCGGCGCTTCATGCGAAGCTACAACATCCCGGAATTCATGAACGGGCCGGTCGAGATAACCCCGCAGGCGTTCGCTTCGCTCATCAGGGACACCGAAGCCCAACCGGCACGGCAAAAGAACTAAACACGATAAAAACCTATTAAAAAGTAATGAGAAACAAAACAATCAAAAGCCTGCTGCTCCCGGCTCTATGTTTCATAGCGGCAAACGGACAGGCACAAGGCACATTGGAAGACTACCGGAGGGCTTATTCCCTTTACGAGAAGTTCAATGCCACACAAGTGTATAACGACCCGGCAGACATACGATGGGACGGAAAGACTGCATTCCACTACTCTGTCTATACGCCGGAAGGGACAGACTATTACGTAGGTAAAGTGACGGGAGATGTGAAAACGGCTGACGTAAAAGCGATTCACATGAAAGCCTTGGCGGAACTGCTTTCCCGCGAGACCGGAAAGGACATCCCACGGAATACACTAAGACTGTCACGCTTGAGTGTGGACGAGAACCAACCCACGTCCGTATCCTTCGAATTCGACGGTTACAAATGGAAAGTCGAAGAGGCTTGCACGACCGGACTACGGTTAGGCAACAAAGAAGCCCTGCCCTCCCCCAAAGGGCCATGGAAAAAACCGCGCCACTGGATGGAAGTGGACGATGAGAAAGGGGCGGCACCCGTAGTCTCGCCCGACGGGAAACGGCAAGCTTATATCAAGAACGACAATGTGTACGTCAGCGACCGGGACGGTCGACACGAACGGGCGTTGAGCAATGACGGCACGGCAGGCAATTACTATTCCAGTTGGCTCAAATGGAGCCCGGACGGCAGATACGTATGCGCCAACAAGATACGTCCGGCCCAGAAACGGTATGTGTATTACGTGGAAAGTTCGCCCAAAAGCCAACTGCAACCTATCCTGCACCAACAGGAATACGCCAAGCCGGGCGACGAACTGCGCTTCAAGGTGCCTTGCATATTCAACGTGGAAACAGGACAGGCCGTCATTCCGTCTACCGAACTCTTCGACCGCCAGTACGACTTGTACGGCCCGGAATGGAAAGAAGACGGGAAAGCCGTGACTTTTGAATACAACGAACGCGGACATAAGACCTACCGCGTGCTGGAACTCGATGCGGAAACCGGCAAGGTACGCACACTCGTGGAGGAGAGCAGCCCCACCTTTGTCAACTACAGCCGCATGTTCCGCCACGTCCTGAAAGGCGGAAAGGAAATGATATGGATGAGCGAACGCGACAACTGGAACCACCTCTACATGATCGACTTGGAGAAAGGCAAGGTGGCCCGGCAAATCACAAAGGGCGAATGGGTGGTGCGCCGCGTGCTCAAAGTGGACGAAGACAACCAAGTGATTTATTTTACGGCCAGTGGCGTGAATCCCAAAGAAGATCCTTACCATGTACATTACTATAAAATAAACATGGACGGCAAGCAAATGACCTGCCTCACTCCCGAAGAAGGCAACCATTCAGCGGTCTTCAACGAAGATTACACCCTGTGGATCGATAAATATTCCACAGCGGAACAGGCTCCCGTCACCGTACTGCGCACGGCACAAGGAGAAAAAACAGAGGGACGGACATTGGCACAAGCGGATTTAAGCAAAATCAAATCGGCCGGATGGACTGCCCCCGAAACCTTCACCGCTCCCGGACGGGACGGCGTGACACCGATGTGGGGCATCATCCAACGCCCGACCAATTTCGACCCGCAAAAGAAATATCCGGTCATCGAATACATCTATTCCGGCCCCGGGGATGCTTACACGCCCAAAAGCTTCCTTCCCTACAACGGATATACGACGGCACTGGCCGAATTGGGATTCATCGTCGTGCAGCTCGATGCCATGGGGACATCCTATCGCGGAAAGAAATTTGAAGAAGTGTGCTACAAGAACCTGAAAGATGCCGGTTTCCCCGACCGTATCCAGTGGATCAAGGCGGCTGCGGAAAAGTACCCCTATATGGACAGTACCCGTGTGGGGATATACGGTTGTTCAGCCGGAGGCCAGGAAGCTTTGGCCGCCGTACTTTTCCACCCGGAATTCTACAAGGCATCCTACTCCAGTTGCGGTTGCCACGACAACCGGATGGACAAAATCTGGTGGAACGAACAGTGGATGGGCTATCCGGTGGACAGCAGCTACATCGCTTGCTCCAACGTGGAAAACGCCCACCGGCTGACGCGCCCGCTGATGCTCGTGGTAGGAGAAATGGACGACAACGTGGATCCGGCCTCCACCATGCAAGTGGTTGATGCCCTCATCAAGGCCGACAAGGATTTCGAGTTGGTGGTCCTGCCGGGCGTAAGGCACAGCATGGGCGAAAGCTACGGGGAACACAAGCGTTTCGATTTCTTCGTAAAAGAGCTCATGGGAGTGGAACCGCCGAAATGGGAAGAATTGAAACAAAAATAGAAAGAACTTTCATACGCATACAGCCCGCCGGAATCTGGCGGGCTGTATGCGTATGAAAGCCATAGAGCTACACATCCAACAAAGTTTCCAACTTATACGAAACAGGTTCGGGAGTTTGGTTAAACATCCCACTAAAACTTAAATCCTCATCTATTTGTGGCCAATGAATACCACACGGCGAAAGATAAAAATCTTCCCGTTGAGCCTTCGTGGCATTTGCCAAACGCGGCCAATCAGCAAATGCGTACGACGCGACCTTTCCTTCTGCCGATTCAGCATAAACACAATTATCATCCGTCCATACTCTTTTTACTTCCAAATTCATGAAAACCTCCTTTCACCTTTGTTAAAAAAAAGATTGCTAACGCTCTTTAATAATCTCCGTATTCTCTATGATTACAGATTCAATCAAGGCTATCTCATGCTTTTTAAATCCGTGATTACAAATTTGTTCTAAAGGTTCTATATTATCGCTTCATGTCCATCTTTAATGACATGCACATGAATAGGTTCATGGTCACCTGAATAAAACAGAAAACGAAATCCAAATATGACAAATAACGTTGGCATAATTGCAAATTTTCACAAATATAGAAAGGAGCAATCAAAATAACAAATACTTCTTTATTATACTCTTCAAGATTGTACATATTTAACGGTCAAGAACAAAAATGGTATTGAAAGGATATGGATAAACGGAGGTTACCGAAGTACCCTTTGCGTTTCTATCCTGCCTCTCGTTTTTGCCGCAAAGCGGAAAATCATTGTGCTTTGATTGGTTTTCCACCTTGCGGTAATTGTTTTTGTTTCCTTTGCTTGTCTTTCCAAGCCTCTCCCCTCCATACAGGAATATATATTGGAAAATCCATTCGCATCCTTCATACTTATTGGTTAACAGTCTGTTAAGGTGAATTTTCATGGTGTGTAGAGTTCACGTGGCATTCACCGTAAGTGGTAGGTGGATACCGTTGGGGATGCCTGAAAGATGAAACCTGTTTTTGCAAACTTCTGGTGTTGGTCATTTGTAAAGATGTCGCAGCCTTATTTTAGCCCATCCGCCTGTTGTAAGATTGGATTTACCATTAACGTGGCGTTAAGTGGAGAAAATACGGTACTACCGAAATTACCAAACACCTGGAAATGAAGCGTTAATAATTCGTTAACAGCGTTACTAAAATCGGTAACGAAAAAATACGGTCGTTAACATTTCCATTCCGAAATTTTGTGATTATTTTGCCTCCGAATCTCACGCGGGTGGTCGGACAAACAGAGAGCACGACGGCGAAACCAGCAAAGGGTATAATTAAAAAAAACAAATGTTATGAAGAAGAAGTTCCTCGCGCCCGTATTAGGCGCTGTGGTGTTAGGCTTGTCGGCTTACACGGGGTATCGCACGTATGATACGTACCATGAAGTGAGTGAAAGTGATTTGTTGTTGGCGAATGCGGAGGCGTTGGCAACCGATGACGAAGGTGGTGGAGGCTTGTCTCAATGCCAAGGTCCACAGTTGTACGATGAAGTGGGTACAAGCGTAGGAGAAAAAGTTGTCCGTACTCATTGGGGATATGGATTGGATTTTGTACAGACTTTCAAATTGTACAGATGCTATGCTATAGGAAACGGAAATTTAGGCGGCCAAAATTATATCTATGAAACAGAGCCCGTAAGCAGCGAGTATAAGGCATGTGAAGGTAACCAAAAACACAATAGTCTTTTGGATTGAAGTTTATGGAATATTATAAGAAAATCATGTGTATGGCATGCTTAGGATTGTCTCTGTCGTGCCAAAGCACAAAAGTAAATACGGTGGGGGACGAGATAACCGTAGAATACCAAGATGGCATTTTGAAGACCTCTTCTTTCTTGAAGGATTATAGAATCGTGTTGTTAAAAGCTCCTAACAACGATGCCATTATCAAATATATAGACCGTTTGCTTTTTGCCGAGAACCGCATCTTCGTAGTAGACCAAATATCAAATAAGATTCTGGCTTTCGACGGAAATGGCGAGTTCCTTGCTTCAACAGCCCGAATGGTGGGAAAAGGCCATAATGAATATATTCGCATCGTTGATGCCGCCATAGACGAGAAAGGCCATAAACTTTACGTGCATTGCGACGCTCCATACCAAATAATGGTGTTCGACTTCAACCTGAAGTTAGAGAAAATATTCCCGATGGAATATTATTTGAATGAAATGGCCATGGACGGCAATTACATTTACGGCTTGCGCCACAACAGCATGGACGATTCCGGATATGAAATCATCTCTATCGCCAAAGACAGTTTGGCTTCTTCCCCCAATATCGTATTGTCAACCCCAATATCCGTCAGGGGGAGAAAGGCTATGGGGAAATCCATGGTTTCAAATCAAGGCTGCATATATGCAAGCATCCCTTTTGATAATAAGATCTGCAAGCTCAAAGACGGGAAAGTAACCGAAAGTTACATTATCGATTTTGGAGGGCAAGGACTGCCGAACCGTCCCATTGAAAAGGACATGTCTCCGGAAACTTTCGACAGGCTGTACTCCGATACGCATTGGAGCATGGTCAACATGAGCGGTTCCGATTCACTCATGTTGTTCAACACGAATAGGTCTACCCAATTCATATTGAATCAAAAAAATAAAAAATGCCATGCTTATGGAGAGATATATAATGACATGTTGCCTTTTTCCAATTCTTATATCACACCATCGCAAGGACTGGAGAACGGCATGGCATATGAAATAGAACCGGAAATCTTACTCAAATACTCGAAACACGCGGAACAGAACCACGAAAGTATCGATCCTGCACTTTTAAATATAATCCAACAAACAACTCCTGACGGAAACCCTCTAATCATATTGTGGAGTTTTAAATAGCACTAAAATTACGGGATAAAGGTACATTGATGTATCTTTAACCCGTAATTTACCTTATACAATTTATTACAAAAGAGTTATCTTCAACTTATTCCCCTCCGGCGTGTCCGAACTGTTGCCATACATGATTTCGTACTCACCGGGAACCACGCGCATCGTGTTCGTGGACGTGTCGAAGAACTCGAAAGCTTCGGGGGACAGTTCGATGGAAACCCTACGGCTCTCGCCTGCCTTCAGTTCCACACGGCGGAAACCGCGAAGGCTCTTCAACGGACCACCCGTGTCGCCCACCTTACGGACGTAAACCTGAACCACCTCGGCACCGTCACGCTTGCCCGTGTTCTTCACCTGAGCCGTGAACTTCACGCCCTCGCCCGCTTCCACGGAAGACTTGCTCAAACGGCCTTTGGAGATGGCGAACGTGGTATAACTCAAACCATAGCCGAAGGGGAAGAGCGGTTTATCCGTCATGTAACGGTAAGTGCGACCCTTCATGCTGTAATCTTCAAAGTCGGGAAGCTGCTCCGTGTTCTTGTAGAACGTCACGGGCAACTTGCCACTGGGATTGAAATCACCGAACAGCACGTCGGCCACGGCCAATCCCCCGGCCTGGCCTGGATACCAAGCCTGCAAGATGGCATCGCACGATTCCAATTCCGGCACCAAGGCCATGGCGGACCCCGAGCAGTTGACGAACACCACTTTCTTGCCTGCCGCCTTCAACGCCTTCAGGATGTCGCGCTGCACCTGAGGCAGCTCGATCGAAGTGCGGTCGCCTCCGGCAAAACCCGGACAGTTGACGTGGTTCTTTTCCTCTCCCTCCAAATCCGGAGATATGCCGCCTACGAAAACGACCGTTCCGGCATCTTTCACACGGGCAACCACTTCGGTGGGAGAAACCTGACGACGAATCCCCACGTCGAACTTCAACAAAGCCTCGCCCGCAGCCTGCATGTACTCGATTTTAATATCATAATCTTTCCCTGCCGTAGCATCCAAGGCGTATTCACGCTTTTCGCGGGCATGCTCGCCCCAGTAATCAATGACCTTCTCGCCGTTCACATACACGCGGTAACCATCGTCTCCTTCAATCACCAAATCATATTTTCCACCCTGCAACGGACGGAAAGTACCTTCGTACACCGCCGTGAAGTTTTGCAGGTTCACTCCTGCCGCAAACACGGTATTTCCCCCGTTGTTCTTATTAACCGGAGTGGCTAATTCCTGCGTGGCAACCGCCTCTCCTTTCATCTCCAGATTATTCCAATACGTGGCCTTCAGTCCCGTCCTCCCGTCGTGCGACAACTGGTGGAAATAAGAATCGAAGACTTCATTACTCAGAAGGTTGCACCCTTTTTCATACCGCACGTCACGGCCAAGCCTTTCACGAATACCGTCCAAGACCGTATAAGTATGCGAAGGCGTACCTTCATAATTTCCCCACTGCATGACGGAATCCACCGCATTCGGCCCCATTACGACGACATCGCCACGCGTCTTGTCCAAAGGAAGCACCCCGTCGTTGTGCAACAAGACCAAAGACTTACGGGCAATGTCCAAAGCCATCTGCTTGTGTGTTTGGCAATCCACCGTATCTATGCCGATGCGACTCCAAGGTACCAACGAGTCGTCATCCATTTCCCCGAGCGCAAAACGGGCTTCCAACAAACGGCAGAGACTGGTGTCGATACGGTGTTCCGTTATCAATCCCCTATCGACTGCCGCTTCCAATTGCATGTAATCCCCCCATCCGCATTCCAAGTCCGTCCCGCTGGTTACTGCGGAAGCACTGGCCGTGGCGGCATCGGGATGCGTCTCGTGCAAGCCCGGGTTGAAAAAGTCACCGATGGCACCGCAATCGCTCACCACCACATATTTAAACCCCCATTCGTCGCGCAGGATTTGATGAAGCAGGCGTTTGCTCCCGCAACAGGGTTCTCCCTCGAAACGCTGATAGGCACACATCACTTCTTTCACATCGGCTTCTTGGACCAACACCTTGAAAGCCGGCAAATAAGTCTCCCACAAATCGCGTGGGTCAAGCTGTTCCACATCGAAATAATGACGCTTGGCTTCCGGCCCGCTGTGCACGGCATAATGTTTCGCACAAGCGTGCAGCTTGTCGTACTTGGCATCCGCAGGACCTTGCAAGCCCCTGACCACAGCCACACCCATCCGGGAAGTCAGGTAAGGGTCTTCTCCCCAAGTCTCTTGCCCCCGTCCCCACCGGGGATCGCGGAAGATATTCACATTGGGTGTCCAAAACGTCAATCCTTCGTTCATCTGCCCGTAGCGGCCTTTTTTGTGCGCATCGTGATATTTCGCACGAGCCTCGTCGCTTACCGTCGTGTACACGGCCTCCACGGCCTCATCGTCGAACACGGAAGCCATCCCCATGGTGATGGGATAAACCGTGGCGATTCCGCTACGGGCCACTCCGTGCAACGCCTCGCTCCACCAGTTATAAGGCTTGATGCCCAAACGCTCCACTGCGGGAGAAGAATTAATCATCAAGGAAACCTTCTCTTTCAGCGTCAACCTCTTCAACAAATCCTCAGCACGTTCACGAGGAGACAAATCAGGATTCTTGTAAGGTTCGTTCTGTGCCCAACCTATATCAGCCACGGCCAACCCTAACCACAAAACAAATACGGTATTTTTCATGCTTATTTAAATTATAAATGGTTTTATCTTGCAAAATAAAATAATTCGCCAAAGAACAGACATGGAGAAAAACACTAATCACATGGATGATATTAAGGCCGCCTCATTTCCATGTAAAAAATAAGGTTGGCCTTGCTTCTGCAAAGCCAACCTTATGGTCAAAACGGCATCGAGACACAACTTATTTCAATGTCACGGCCAAAGGCGTTTTCAACTGACGGCCGTACCGCTCCACGTTCTCCTGCCAAACGGCCATATCCGGCATGTCATACTTGCTCCACGCGGAACCGAAATAGTAAGTAAAAGTATCCCCCGGTTCGTAGTTGCTGATTCCTACCACATGCCCCACGGCACCAACCTCTTCTTTCGCCATCGGAACATATTCTACCGACTTCAAGTTTTCGGGGAACAAGCAAGCTATGTATATCAGCCCGTTCATCGCCTCCGGATGGTCCATCGCATCGGCATACGCCACATAACCGAGTTTTTTATTCATTACATACGCATCCGGTATACTCTTATGCACGGCAATACCGGCAGCCACCTTACGGACTTCACTCAAATTAGCATAAGTCACTTCACATTTGTTCAGATGCGTACCCTTGTCCAATGTAATGACACGGGTTTCCACTACGTCCTTATCCTGACCGACTTGTACCGGTGCAAACGCCATACGGGCAGAAAAGCGCAACGGCCCCATGTCCAGGATTTCCACCTCCTTATAACATAAAGGATAGACAAAGTCCTTCCCTTCCATCAAAGCGGGCACACCGGCACCCATCGTCGGGCCTACCGTATAAGCATCCATTCCGTAACCGTGGTCGCGATGGTAAGTCAACGTACGATGCAAGGCGGCACACTCGCCTCCACGTCCGGCCTTGCGCAACTTGTCCTGCAGGCCGTACGAAGTCAACTCGCTATGGTAGAAAGTTTCGAGCATCGGACAAGGCACGTTCTTATTAAACACATCGAAACCATAAATGCGTTGTCCGCTTTTCTGGATGGCCGGACCGTATGCCCGCCAACCGTTCCGGTCGTTTTCCCAAGCCAAATCGTCTTCACGCGAAGCATACACACGCCCCCACGACGTGAAACGGTAGTCGGCCGGCTGTCCTTTCACAATCGTCAGTTCCGTGGAAGAAGCGGGACGCACGGAAGCCTGCAACAAGAGCTTGCCGTCATGGGTCAACTGATAAGGCACTTCCGTCCGGTCTCCGTCATACACCACGAACTGACGTCCGCCACCGATACCGAGTTTCTCAAATATCGTCTTGGCCTCCAGTTCCACCACATCATTACGGTTGTCTTTCGTCGTATTCTTTACCTCTACTTTTATAGAAGGAGAGTTCTTATCCTCCACGCTACCGTCCAGATAACGTACACGCTCACAAGCCGCCAACAGCCATGCACCGGTTCCGAAAGGAGCCTGCGACTTGGCATCCACCTTACGGGTCGGGTCGGGCTTCTCGCCAATGGGCTGCACATAACCGATGCTGCCATCCGGTTGGAGTGCCGTAGAAACCAGATAATTCCAGGCTTTTTCAATCACCGGGGCATACTCCGTCTTGTCTAGCAAGCCATGGTTTACGCCCCACATCAGGCCGTAGGCAAAGAATGCCGTACCGCTCGTCTCCGGTCCCGGAGCATCCTCTTCGCACAACATGCTGCGGCTCCAGTATCCTTCCGGCCTCTGGCAGCGTGCCACACCTTGTGCCAACTCCCTGAACCGCTTCTGGAAGAAAGCGCGGTGCTCATAGTCCTCCGGCATGTCGCCCAACACCTTGGCCAGACCGGCCAACACCCATCCGTCGCCACGCGCCCAGAAACTCTTTCCGCCACTGGCTGTCTTCACTTTGGGATAAATATACTTCGCGTCGCGGTAATACAACTGGGCCTCCGCATCATACATCAGGCTGTCGCTCCACAAGTAATTCTCATACATGCGGTCCAGGAACATGCGGTCGCCCGTCAACTTGTACATCTTCGTCATCAACGGCATCACCATGTAGAGTGCATCTGCCCACCACCAGAACTTGTTCTCATCCAAATGGCAGGCGTACGTCATAACCTCCTTCGCACGGGCTACCTTATAATCGGCCGGGTTCAGGTTATACATGTCAATGTAGGTCTGGAAACAAATCTGCCAGTCGCCGAAGAGCACGAAATCCTGGCCCTCCCCGTAAGTCTTGTACTTCCAGTTCCGCTTGTCATCGCTGTTTGCGCCCCGCCAACGGTTATGTTCGCACCACTGTTGGCTGTAATTGTAATATGCCGCCTTGCCTGTCAGGCGGTAGGCTTCCATGTTTCCGGTGTAATAAGCGGCATTGTCCCAGAACGCACGCACCTTGGGCGAATTGTTCGCCTGCCAATAATCGTTTACTTTCCCTATCAGCTGCAAGACTTCAGCCGACCCCGCGCCGCCCTGTGCCGCCACCGGGAGAAGCACTCCCACGCACCACAAGACCATCCACACGCGCAAAAACTTGAAATCAAAGTGTTTCATGTAGAATGATATTAATAATTAATGATTTGGTTCTGCATGCTTCGCATGTTCCGCAAAAGTAAATAAAAAAAACATAACCACGAAGCTTTTTAAGGATTACCTTATTAAAAACGCTATATTTTGTGTCCGCAAACAAAAACCGCGCACGGGCGTTTCCCGCAGGTTTACCTACCGTCTGCGAACTTTCCTTGCCACGTGTTCCGCTCCCTCATCCTACGTTTCAGCCGTTCTGTAAACTCATAATTTTTCAGTCCCCAGTCGGGAGCTATCAAAAGTTCCTTGGGGGATTGCGAAACAAAACGCTCCAACACCAAATCGCCCCGCAAACGTTCGATGTAGTCGATGACCAGATCTATGTACTCATCCACCGTGTACAGATGGAACCACTCTGGATGCAATCCATACTCATGCGCCATCCGCGTCCCTTTTATCAATTGGAGTTGATGGATTTTCAAGGTTGTCAAAGGTAAACGGGATACCAATGCAGCCTGCCCGACCAGTTCCTCACGCTTTTCGCCGGGCAGCCCGAGGATGATATGCCCGCCGGTACGTATGCCTGCACCCGCCGTGCGCCGGAGGGTCTCTTCCGTCTCGGCAAATGTGTGCCCACGATTGATACGGACAAGCGTACCGTCATCCACGCTCTCTATCCCGTACTCCACCATCAGGAACGTGCGGCTGTTCAGTCCGGCCAGATAGTCCAGCAACGCCTGCGGCATGCAGTCGGGGCGCGTGCCGATGACGATTCCCACCACATCCGGCACAGCCAAAGCTTCTTCATACTTACGGATAACCTCCCTCACTTCCCCATACGTGTTCGTATAGGCTTGGAAATAAGCCAAAAACTTCATATCCGGATACTTGCGTCCGAAAAAGCGTTTGCCTTCCTCCAACTGCTCCGTAATCGTTTTCTCCGTGCGGCAATAAGCCGGGTTAAACGTCTGGTTGTTGCAGTAAGTGCATCCGCCCCACCCTTTTTCCCCATTACGGTTAGGACAAGTGAAACCGGCATTGATGGAAATCTTCTGTACTTTGAAAGGAAACTCGCGGCGCAGGAAATCCCCGTAGTCCGTATATAAATAAGGTATAGCCATACTTTTTAAACCGTTATTGCCTCGCAAAGATAGAAAAAAAACTTATCTTTGCGACAAAATAGTTATAGGTTAAGATATTATCCATTACATCTGAAATAAAATGAAAAAGATTGCAACCTTTTTGGCCGGCTGCCTTTTAGCAGCCATTCCCGTACACTCGAATGCGGCGGGACTTTCATTAAAAGAGTTGTGCGCAGGCGAATATGCCGCCAAACGCATCTATGGCGTGAACCCGCTCAACGACGGGGAGAGCTATTCCCGGCTGAGCGACGACCACAAGCAAATCATCACCTATTCCTTCAAGGACGGACGGCAGAAAGACGTGCTGTTCGACGTGGCTACGGCAAGGGACGTGAAACTGGAAAAGATAGACGGTTACATCATGTCGCCGGATGAAAAGAAAATGCTGATACAAACGGAAACGAAACCCATCTACCGCCATTCCTTCACCGCCGTCTACTACTTGTACGACATTGCCAACCGCACCCTCAGCCCCTTGTCGGACAACGGCCCTCAACAGTCGCCCAAGTTCTCGCCGGACGGGAACCTCGTGGGTTTCGTGCGCGACAATAATCTGTTCTTGGTCAAACTGCTGTTCAACAACAGCGAAAGCCAAATCACCAAAGACGGGAATTTCAACGAAGTCATCAACGGCATCCCCGATTGGGTGAACGAAGAGGAGTTCGGCACAAGCCGCTCTTTCGACTTCAATGCCGACAACACGATGATAGCCTGGATCCGCTACGATGAAAGCAAAGTGAATACGTTCTCATTCCCATGGTACAAAGGCAGCCATCCGGCCAAAGAACAATATGCGGAATATCCCGGACGCTACGAATACAAGTATCCCATGGCCGGTACGACCAACTCTACTGTCAGCGTGCAGACGTTCGACATCAAGGCCCGCGTAATCCGCACGATGAAACTTCCCCTTGAAGCCGACAGCTATATCCCGCGCATCCGTTTCACCAACGACCCGGCCAAACTGGCCGTCTTTACGTTGAACCGCCATCAGGACTGCCTGGAAGTGTACATGGCCAACCCGCGTTCCACGGAGTGCAAGAAAATCCTGCGCGACAACGTGGACAAGTACGTCAGTGAAAACGTCTTTAAGAATCTGGCATTCTACCCCAACCGTTTCGTGCTGACCAGCGAGCGTGACGGATACAACCACCTCTATCTCTACGACTTGAACGGCAGCCTGATAAAGAAGGCCGTAGACGGGAAGCTCATCGTCAAGAGCTTCTATGGATACGACACGGCGGACGGCAGCTTCTATTTTTCCGCCAACCCGGCAGACGACCCGATGCACACGGCCGTTTACAGGAGCGACAGCAAGGGCAAGATAGAAAAACTCTCCGCAGAAGAAGGCGACAACAGTGCCATATTCAGCAAAAACATGAAGTATTACATGAACGTCTATTCCAACATCCGTACTCCGTACGTGACCACCCTCTGCAACCGCAACGGCAAGACGCTGAAAGTGCTCGAAGACAACCAAGCATTGGTGGCCAAACTCGACGGACAGGATTTAGGAACGCGCGAGTTTTTCCAATTCACTACGGGAGAAGGCATAAAGCTGAACGGCTACATGGTCAAACCAGCCGGTTTCGACGCGAACAAGAAATACCCCGTCGTCATGTTCCAATACAGCGGTCCCGGCTCGCAGCAAGTCCTCGACTCTTGGGGAACCGGCAGCATGGGCGGCACTTTGTATGAACAATACTTGGCCCAACAAGGATTCATCTGTGTCTGCGTGGACGGACGAGGCACGGGCGGACGTGGTGCGGAGTTCGAGAAATGTACCTACCTGAACTTAGGCTACTTGGAAGCGAAAGACCAAGTGGAAACCGCCCTTTATCTGGGCACGTTGCCCTACGTGGACGGTAAACGCATCGGCATCTGGGGTTGGAGCTACGGAGGCTTCAACACGCTGATGAGCATGAGCGAAGGCCGTCCCGTCTTCGCCGCCGGAGTGGCCGTTGCCCCTCCTACCTGTTGGCGTTACTACGACACGGTCTACACGGAACGCTTCATGCGCACCCCGAAGGAAAACGCCGCCGGATACGACCGCGGCCCGATAAGCCAAGCCGGCAAGCTACATGGCAAGCTCCTGATTTGCCACGGTACGGCCGACGACAACGTCCACTTCCGCAACTCCATGGAGTATGCCGAAGCACTGGTGCAAGCCGGCAAGCCGTTCATGATGCTCCCCTATAACAACCGCAACCATAACATCACCGGCGGCAACACCCGTAACCATCTTTATACGGGCATCACGAATTTCTTCATCGAAAACATGAAATAAGGAAACGAAACTGCCCTATGGGCTTTTCATGAAAGAACTTTACATGATATAATTCACATTATCAACATATTACAATCTGCGCCAAACGAAAAATCATTCTCTTGAGAGTAATTTTCCGTTTGGCGCAGATTGATTTTTCATTCTCTAAAGAATGATTTTACGGCTTCTGCAACATGGAATTATTTTCACAAGTCCCAAATATTCTTGTTGGACAAGGCCTCAAACTCCATGTCGGCTTCCACCGCATCATCAATAGGAATTCCCCTTCCCGGAGATTGGGCTATCAAGCCTGACAACTCCACATCGGCAATTTCCACCGAAGGACAAACATACTTCTTTTTCATTTCAGTTCTTTTTTATATATACATTTACCACTTCTACGGCATCGCTCACGTCCACCTCGCCGTCACGGTTCATATCGGCCTTGTCAAGCGGCACTTCGGGCATCTTGCCCAAATACGCCCCCACAATGGCTACAGCGTCCGTCACATCGGCCAACTTGTCTCCGTTCACATCGCCTTCCTCCCCGGTATCCACGTCGGGCTGTCCGCCTCCGGCCGGTTCGTCCGGGTTGTCCGGGGCGAATACATAACGCGCTTCCACCGTCACATCCTCCGTAGGCATGGAAAAATTAAACCCTTCCGCATCGCTCAGTTTCCGCCCTTCGCTGTACCATCCCCGGAAAACAAAACCTTGGTTGGCATAAGCTTGGAGATAGACCCACTCGCCTTCTTCCACCTTGCCCCCGCTCTCGCGGTTGAACGAGCAGGCTTCCTTAGGCGTGCAGTCCAACCACAAACGGTGCCGGAGCACCAAAGACGGTTCGGACGGATTAGTGGGGTCATAGGCATACAGGGCCACAAAATGTGCATCTTCTTCGCCTACGGTATAAGAGAATCCCATCTCGGCGGAATAGTCCGCACCGTCTTTCTGCCACCCCACGAAACGGAACGTGGAGGAGGCCGCAGAAGTGTTGACATATACCCCTGCGCCCTTTTCATACTTCCCCCCGCCGGACACGTAACCGGCCTCTGCCGGACGGGCTTCCACCGTCACCCGATAGAGCGTGTTCGGTTCGGGAGGATTGGGCGGATTGAACTCGTCCTGCCCACAGACGGGCAGGATGCCGGCCATGCAAAAGGCCGACACCGTGCACCACGTCCGTAAGAAAACTGCCACCGTCCTCATCGTACCACGACTTTACGGGCTTGTCCGCCCACATTGACCACATAGACTCCGGGACGCACGTCCAGACTGCCGTTGCCGTCGATGGTACCCATCAAAATTCCGGAAAGGGCGGTCACCGTCGTACGAAGCCCGGCGGCCCCGCTCACTGCAATCGTGCCGTTTTCCACATCCACCACAGCCTCGCCTGCGGCAAACACCCCGTTCACCCCAGTAGCCGAAGCAGACTTCACCAAAAGGAAGCGGTCGTGGAACGTGCCTGCCTCGGAAGAGAACACGTAATCCCCTTCGGAGAAGTCATGGCTTGCGCCCGTCAACTTGTCTTTCAGCATTACCCCCACGTCAGCACGGGTCAAGCCGATGGTATAATTCCCGGCGGCCTGCACCTCATAGCCCAAGGACACCACGCCGTTACCCTCCGGACGTTCGTTGATGGCATATTTCACGCCTTGGCCGTCCAATGAATACAGTTGCGGCACACCTTCCGCCATGAACTTGGCTGCGTCGCAACCCACCTCATACGTTTCGCGCTTCCGGGCATTGAACACCACACGCGTCTTGTCCGTCACCTTCCCGTCGGAAAGGGTAAGGTTCACCAACCGGCGTTCCACGCCTGCCGCACGGCGCATCCGTCGCGGTGCCACATTGGCCCGCCGGGCAGCCTCGGATTGCAACTTCGTCTTACGGTGTGCGGCATGGAACGTGATACCGTCCTCGGCATTGGGCTTCTGCACAAAGAAAGCCTGGTAAGGATAGAGCACGTAGTCGTCATCCTGAGGATTATAAGCCTCATACGACCACCCGTTCCATATCGTGACGGGATAGTCATACCCCAAATCCTGCAAGTCGAAATAAGAAGTATAGGGATTGCCCACGAAATTCCATCCGGCATCCTGTACCTCGTCTGCCCCATGGCTCTGCAAGAGAATGTCGCGGTTCTCGCCGTCGAACTTCGCATCCGGGACTTGGAAAGTCAACGTTCCGGATTGGCTACCTTGGAAAATATACCCCACACCGGCGGTCAGCTTGCCTGCCGCCCAGTCTTTCCAACCTCCCCGTCCATGTTGGGCACGTTCCGCCCCATCGTACCACCGCAGGACGTAACTTCCATCATACTTGATGTTCTTCTTGTCGATGGGGTATGGGAAGCAGAAGAAATACCAACGGTTGGCTTCCACCTGTATGTCGATATGCAGGTTCTTGGCATTGATGTTGCAATGCCCGTCCTTATCGCCTTGCCCGATGACCGAAGCCCCGTTCCCATTTCCGTCGTCTTTAAGATGTACGTCACCCAAGTCCTGACTCTCGCTCCCTTCGACCACCAGTCCCGAACCGGGATTGAGGTCGGCATCCGGGCCTTGCACTTCTCCGGTCCCGGAAATGGTGTCACCCTCCAAACGGGGTGTCTCCTCGTCAATCACCAAGTCTTTGTTCAGGTAGAAGTACTCGTAAGGTTCATTGAACATCACGATGGAAGGGAATTGCGACCATTGCGTGTCCCAATAATAGTTATTCTGCGCTGTCTCAGGCACATGAAGCGTGGCATTTTTAAAGACTTCCGCAGAAAAAGTGGTCTGGTCCAACTGTAAGGGGTCTATTATATAGGTATAGACATCCTTGATGTAGTCACAAGCTCTAAAGGCATCTCTTTCTACATTTAATACAGAAGCAGGAAACCGTACCTCAGATAATTCATCGCAGCCAACAAAAGCACCATCTCCTATATACTCTAAGCCAACAGGAAATTTAATGGCTCTCAGGTAACTATTACCACCAAACGCGCCAGCCCTAACATTTTTCAAGGTCGCAGGAAAGACCAAAGTATCCTGCAAATTACATCCGTTAAAAGCATATACCCCTATTTCTTTCAGGCCGTCACGAAAATCAACTTTTTCCAAATTGCTACAACCATAAAAAGTTTGGCTTCCAACTTCTTGAACCTTTTCAGGAATATCCATGCTCGTCAATCCACGGCATTCGCTAAAAGCACTCTGCCCAATGTAGGTAATACTTTTGGGAAGCCTACATATTCTCAAGTTTTTCCGACAAAAGGCATAATCCGGCAAGGAATCATTCCAACTGTGGTAGCCTTGGTAATGCTCATACGGATTATACACTACATGCGCATCCGCCAAATCCAATTCGCGGAGAGAAGTCATCTTGTTCCTCATCACCATGAAATCGTAACTGTTAACCGTTCCGCTCACTTTCAGACGAACCACATTCCGGGCCGCCTCATTATCCGACACGCCCCCCACGGCTTGCAAAACCGCAGACGACTTTTCTTCCGCCTCTACCATCACATCCCAATCATGTTGCCGTTCCAGACAAAGGATGTCATTCACCTTGTCGCTCCAAGCCGTACGGTAGGCTTCAATGCAACTTTCGGGAACATACACCAAGTTATCTCCCAAAGAAGAACTACCTCCTACAGGTGGAACAAGTGCATATAATTCTATCTCCACTCCTTGGTCGTTAAAAGCAAAAGAACCAAGTTCTTTAATGGAAGCAGGCAACTTCACAGAATGCAAGCTATCACATCCAGTAAATGCCCTCTCTCCTATTTCTTCAAAGCCTTCAGAAAAGGTAACGGATGACAAATTACGACAACCACTAAAAGCCAACTTCCCTACGTTTTCAACCCCCTTCTGCATAGAGACAGTTCTAATACTGTCCATCCTACTAAAAGTATAAGGCTTTATCTCTGCAATATCACCCGGTATCACCGCATGGGTCAACAACTTGCCTCCCATATAAAGATGGGCTTTGGGAAAATAGAGATGGGGACTGCCATATTCAAGTTTCACATACCTTACACTATTTATCCATGTATGCAAATCCTTCACATCCACATAACGGATATGCTCACAACTGCAAGAATCATCAAAATTCCCCCTATATGTGCAAAATGCCGTCCAATTTATCGCCTTCATCGAAGCCGGGAAAGATAACGAATCCAATTTGTCGCAACCATAAAAAGTGCGTTCTTCGATTTCCGTCAAGCCTTCTGGAAAAGCAACGGAAGTCAGACTTCCACAATTTTCAAACGCATAGCTACCTATCTTCTCCAAGCCTTCGGAAAAGGATACGGATGACAAGCTTGCACAATTTTCAAATGCATAGCTACTTATTTCCTTCAAACCCTCGGAAAAGGATAAGGATGACAAATTAAGACAACCACTAAAAGCCAACTTCCCTACGTTTTCAACACCTTTCTGCATAGAGACTGTTCTAATACTGTCCATTCCACTAAAGGTATAAGGCTTTACCTCTGTAACATCACCCGGTATCACCACATGGGTCAACAACTTACCTCCCATATAAAGATGGGCTTTGGGAAAATAGAGATGGAAACCAGGATCGTGTTCACGACCGATATACCTTACGCTATTTATCCATGTATGCAAATCCTTCACATCCACATAACGGATATGCTCACAACTGCAAGAATCACCATACCCCCTATATGTGCAAAATGCCGCCCAATTTATCGTCTTCATCGAAGCCGGGAAAGACAACGAATCCAATTTGTCGCAACCACTAAAAGCGTAATCATCTATCACTTTCAGGTTCTTAGGAAAGACAACAGAATGCAGTTTTTTACATCCATAGAACAATGCCGGTCTTATCCGGGTCATTGTATCAGGAAGTACGATGTCTGTCAACAAATCTCCACTGACATACAAATCCGCATACGGAGCAGCCACATGGTGATTCCTCTCCGTAAAACGATTGGAATTGAACCACGTTGCTATATCCCTTACCTCAATACGCCTAATACTGTCGCATGTACATTCTCTCCCATACTTATTTTCATGCGACTCACAAAATACCCCCCAATCAATCGACTTCATCGTGCTTGGGAAAAAAAGCGTTTCCAACCTTCCACACCTTTGAAAAGCACCATCACCAATCTGAGTAATTCCTTCAGGAAAAGATAAGGAAGTCAAACCATCACAGTTTTGAAAAGCGCCATCGCCAATAACCTTCAAACTTGCAGGGAATGATATAGAAGTCAAACCATAACAATCCACAAAAGCAAGCCTTCCGATTACCCTTAATTTTTCTGGTAATTTCACGGACATCACTCCGGAACAGGCATTAAAAGCCCATTCACCAATACTGTCCACCACATAATACTGACCACCATACTCCACAGTCTCGGGAATCACCACATCACCCGAATAATCAACATCTCCACTCACTACCACCGCCTTATCCTTAACGATGTCATAATAAATGCCATTTTTCTCGAACTCATAGGCTTGCACCTTGGAAAGCCCGAGAAGAACGAACCATAAAAGTAAAAATATCTTTTTCATCTTGTTTTTGTTTTAAGTTCTACTTGGATTGTAAAAAAACACCACGACGGGCAGAAAGATATACACGTCCCGGAACCAGATGTTCCACGCGCCGCCCTAAAAGGTCATAACAGGTGTCGTCCGGCAAGGCCACGTCCGTCCGGCTGTCCGTAATGCCGGTGGCGTTACGCTCCATCCTGAGATTCACTCCGGCCGACACGGAAGCCGAAAGGTAGCACCGTCCGGCAGGCAAAGCAAAAGGCACGTCCCCCACACGGTAGAACCGCACGCCATCCCCTTGGTTTTGCAGGATATACCCCTCGGTGACTTCCTGTGGCGTGACAATCCCCGTCAGCCCGTTCACCGTGACCGAGCGCGTGTCTTCGGGATAAAGCGAAGCGTCCACCGTACCCTCCAACACACCGCTGAAACCGTTCGCCGCATACAGCACATAGGGCGTATAGGCCTGTAAAGCCGTCACGGGGTCGAGATTCAAAACCCCGTCGCTGACGGATGCAACCGTATAAGCTTCCAAACCGGCAGGCAGTGCCTCCAAGCCAAAAGGCAGGATGCAAGTACCGTAACGGTTGGCGGCAGAAATGGATACGGGAACAGACGCATGATTGCCCACCTCGATTTCTCCCGTGTTCAAATCTCCCTCGGGGATATACTTTTGGGCATTCTCGGCCACCGTAAGGTTCAAACCGAACATCCGGATTTCCCCCATACCGGGCTTGGCGTACGGAGATGCCTTGACCGACACCCGGAACAACCGCCCGGAAAATGACGTGAAGTCCTCGTTCAGAGATGAGAAACAAGCCACACGCAGGTTGCCGTTCACCTGCAACCCACTGGCAAAAATATGCGTGAACTGTGGAAACCCCATACTGTCGTCATACGGATACATCCCGTCCAAGCCACACATCATGGCACAATTTCCCTTGTCGTTGGGAACGAAAACCAAATCCTCGGGCAAAGCGATTTCCATGTTGTAGGCCGTGTAAAAACGGGAACCTTCCACGCCCACAATGAAATCAACGGTTTCCCCTCCGGGTTGTACCACCGCCGGAGCCTCCACCACAAAATGGTCTGAAGTCGTAACAGGAAGTTTGGCCTGGCCAAACACCCGGGGCGGGAACAAACACAACACCCACACCCATCTGATAAAAGCTTTCATAACAGCTTCCTCCTTAAACCACCGGAGACTCCCGAAATCCGGCACTTTTAAACAAGACTTGCGTGGCATATACAAAAAAAGCGCGGGAATCTGTACCCGTTGCCCGTTCATTTTATCAAGGCCTTCGCATGCCCAATCACTCCAAACGAACAACTTCAGAAGCCCACGCCGATATGTATACCAATCCCCTAAGTCAGCACCCCGCGACAGGGTGCTGACAAGAAAGGGATGTATATAACACACCCACAGGACATCTACTGTTACCTTGCTCTTGGAGTAATTACCGAAGTTGCGAAGTTCTGATAAGCATAAGAGCAGAGCGCCAAGTAAACGCCTTTTCCATATATGGTATTCCCCTCACCCGCCTTACGAACAAGGCACCGGCGTGGAAACACATTGCAAATGTAACACTTTCTTTATAATAAAAGAAATAATAAAGGAGAAATCAACCTCCCTCACTTGTAAATCAAAAATATAGCCGGCACTTTGGACAAATCCGGAAGAGGATGCTTCTTCCATTCCTGCACCGTGCGAGTCTTGATATACTCTTCCTTGCAGGTTATGCCTGCCGCCACACAAAGGCGGGTCTGTGGACGGCATGCCCGAAGAACCTCCTCGAACATCTTGGCATTACGGTAAGGGGTTTCGATGAACAGTTGGGTCTGATGTTCCGAATATACCCGCTGTTCCAACATTTTAATGCGCTTGGCCCGTTCTGCCGGGTCTATCGGAAGATAACCGTTGAAAGCAAAACTCTGTCCGTTGAAGCCGGACGCCATCACGGCCAAAATCATGGAAGACGGACCCACTAAAGGTATGACCCGCAGTCCCTTGCGTTGGGCTATGGCCACCACATCGGCTCCAGGGTCGGCCACTGCCGGACAACCGGCCTCGGAAATCACGCCGACCGGCATGCCTTGCTCCAATGGACGCAGATAGGACGCAAACGCCTCTGAAGAAGCATGCTTGCCCATGGCAAAAAAAGTCAACTCGTCTATATTGATGTCCCGGTCCACCTTTTTCAGAAAACGGCGGGCCGAACGCAAATCTTCCACGATGAAAAACTTGATGTTCCGGATAATCCCTGTATTATAATCCGGCAAGACCTGCGAATGGGGCGTATCCCCCAACGTGACAGGTATCAAATAAAGTGCTGGTTCCATTATTTTTTGTTTGCAGACGGATGATACCCCGACTCGCGGAGAATCTTTCCATAATCGTTCTCACGAAGCAATTCACCAATCGTTACCCGGGGATGTGATTTCATATAATGGTCTATGATTTGCAAGCCCAACCACAAACCTATCTGGTCCGGGCTGTCTTTCCCGATATAAGGCGTGGTTCCACGAGGTTCCATAAAAAGCCTGATCATCGTCAAGTCGGCGGAAGTCAGGGCACCATGCCCCATCAACCAATTCCACACATTGGTTTCGTTATCCTTGTACCAAAGCACGCGTTCTTCTTCAAAACCGGCCTCTTGCTCCAAAGAAATATTCCGGCAATGCGCAATCACCCAATGTATCTTCCCGTAATCTGAGATGTAATCCAACAACGTATGCACCTTACCGTCCGGCAAAGGATATTCATGGGACAGATAATAGAACAAAGCATCTGACACCAACCAACTACGGTCCATTACCCGACGCTGATAATCATGATAATATTTGCGGTACAAAGGATAGTCACGCCCCAAATACTTGTCCAAGCTAATGCCCAACAAGCTATCGCCCACCACTATGCTTTGGTTCAAACCGGATATCTGAGTATACATGAACGGTATACGGAAACTGGGATCAGCATCCTTGACCTGTTCGAATACCGAAGAGATTTCAGTTTCCTCCGCATTCAAATCCGCATACTCATCATGCACGTCTTCCAACAACACCTGCATGGTAGAGTCGAGATAATACTCCCGCAAACGTTGTTCGATGCGTGGATCCTCTACGGAGCCGATTGTCAACACCTCTTCTATAAGCAACCGTGTCGCAGCCGGATATTCCGTATTCATACGTTGGAGCGAAGTGAAACTATTCAAGGAAACGAACTCATCAACCAAACGGTCATAACGGAATATCTTTTCTCCTTTATCCGATTGGCTATCCGTCCACCAGGGAACGGAACTCCACCGACAAGAAGAAAAAAACATAGTCAGGCCTACCAATATCAATAAAGCTCGTTTCAAAACTTATTATTCGTTAAATACGCATACAAATATACAAACAAATACATTAACCACAAACTATTTTACTAAAAAAAGCAAAAACAAAACTATATATGGGGCAAATCGGAGTATTTATGACGATTTTGGAAATAGTAAGCCCACAAAATACTGAACCGAGCTTGTTCCGGAACCGGGTTCACGACCATACGGGACAGGTTTTCTTTCCGGGCAGCCCGAAAATCTTCCTTTTGCTTTCTGAAATCGGCCCTCGCCTGAAACACAGCCAGAAAAGACCGCCGCTCCCCTTTCAGCAAAAATTGGAGGGCAGCCAACCTGTCCAACCAAAAACGACAACGCATGACCGTACTCAGACGTTCATCCGGCAGATTCTTATAAAGCATATAAAGGTTATTCCGGAAATTCAAATAGGTCTTATGCGGGTTTTCCTTGGACAACGTGCCTCCCCCTACATGATAAACCACAGCCGACGGCACACAGACAATGCCGTATCCGCGACTGCGTAACCGCCAACAAAAGTCAATTTCCTCCATGTGGGCAAAAAAGCGGGCATCCAAACCTCCGGCTTCGCGATAAACGGCACTACGTACCATCAAAGCGGCTCCGGTGGCCCAAAAAACAGGGGCCACTGTATCATATTGCCCCTCATCGGTTTCCACCGTATTCATGACACGCCCCCTGCAATACGGATAACCCCAAGCATCCATATACCCTCCTGCCGCTCCCGCATACTCGAACTTATCCGGTGCATGCCAACTTAGGATTTTAGGTTGGCAGGCTGCTACCTCCGGATGGGTATCCAAATACTGCGACATGGGAGAAATCCAATCATCTTTCACCTCCACGTCCGAATTCAGCAAAACAAAATATTCGGCCTCAATCTGTGCCAAAGCCCGGTTATACCCTTCGGCAAAGCCGTAATTCCGTTCCAATAAGATTGTTTTCACAGCAGGAAAATCTACCGAAAGAAGCTCCAACGACTTATCCGTAGAAGCATTGTCGGCCACATATACCTCTGCCGATGTATGAGCCAACACACCAGGCAAAAAGCGACGAAGCATTTCTTCTCCGTTCCAATTCAAAATGACTACGGCCACCTTGTCCATATCCGTCCTCTCCTATTATTATAATAAGGTGGCACGTAAAGCCGACCTGCCTGCATTAAAATCTCCCAAACGTACACGGACAATCTGATTGTCCAGATTCCCTTCGACAGGCAATTCCACCCGGATATAGTTGGCTGTAAAGCCATGCATCACTCCTTCCGTCCGGGACTTTTCCAACAGGACCTCGGCCTCGGTTCCGATGTAACGCCGATAAAATGCCTCCCATTTTACATCGGACAACTCCAATAGCCGTTGGCTGCGCCGATGTTTCTCCTCTGGCGAAACAGAATGTCCTATTTTCAGAGCCATCGTTCCGGGGCGCTCCGAATAACTGAACACATGCAACTGGCTCACATCCAACGAACGAATGAAACCGAATGCTTCTTCAAAACATCCATCCGTCTCGCCCCGCGTACCTACAATCACATCCACACCGATAAAGGCATCAGGCATCAGCTCTTTCACACGTGATATCTTCTCGGCAAAAAAATTTGTAGTATAACGGCGACGCATAAGTTTCAGCACTTCATCGCTACCGCTTTGTAACGGTATATGAAAATGGGGCATAAACGCACGCGACTCCGCACAAAAAGCCAACACGTCCTCTGTCAGCAAATTAGGTTCGATGGAAGATATACGGTAACGGGCTATACCTTCCACCCGGTCAAGCGCTTTCACCAAATCCAAAAAGCTTTCACCGGTAGTCTTACCGAAATCTCCGATATTCACTCCAGTCAACACTATTTCACGCCCCCCCTCCGATGCTGCTTGTTCTGCTTGACGAACCAATGAGGCTATGCTACCGTTACGGCTACGCCCACGAGCATACGGAATCGTACAATACGTACAATAATAATCGCACCCGTCTTGCACTTTCAAGAAATAACGTGTCCGGTCGCCACATGAACAGGAAGGGACAAATGTATGTATATCTTTCGTAGGCACAGTATAAGCGGCGTGCTCCGCATCAGCTGATTTACGCTCTGCCGGCAACAAAGGCAAACGTTCCTCTAAATAACGCAATATATCCCCTTTCTGCTCTGCCCCCAAAACTAAATCCACTCCGTCAATAGCAGAAACTTGCTCCGGTTTAAGTTGGGCATAACAGCCCGTTACCACCACAAAAGCTCCGGGATGCTGTTTCACCAACTTATGAATAGCTTGCCGGCATTTATGATCGGCAACCTCCGTTACCGAACAAGTATTCACCACACAAATATCGGCACGTTCTCCGGCTCGCACCGTCCTCACTCCCATCTCCTTCAACAAACGCCCTATTGTAGAAGTCTCTGCAAAATTCAACTTACAGCCTAACGTAAAATATACGGCTTTCTTCCCCTCAAAAACGGATGCTTCTGTCATATCATCTATAGTATAATCCAATCTTAATCACTGTTCCAACCGCAAAGTTACATAATTCTATGGAATAGCACATAGAGAACCTCGAAAAATTAACAGTACATAAAATATTGATTCATTGCAACTTATATATATCCTTAAAAATATGTATCAAAAAAAAGAGGGCAAAGTGTACAACATATCAAAAAAGTATATACCTTTGCAATGTTTTAATAAGCAATTGATTGTTTTACAGATTTAAAAAAGCAAAAAAATGAAAAAGTTAGCATTTTTGTTCGTAGCTTTCGCAGCTATTTCTTTCGCATCTTGCGGTAACAAAACTTCTCAGGCTGAAACTGCAGCTGATACTGACACTGTAGCTGTAGAAGAAGAAATCGTAGAAGTTGATTCTGTAGTTGCCGATAGCGCTGCCGCTGATGCTGCTGTAGTTGCTGATAGCGCTGCTGCCGAAGCTCCTGCTGCTGAATAATTCAGTACAGATACGAACTAAAAGGAACAAGAGATCATACGCGAGTATGGTCTCTATTTTTTTATACCAATCCCTTCTTTTCGGAATCCATCTCTTTTGGCACGATAAATCTGATTAATAAAAAAGGGGAACACCCTTCATTGGATATTCCCCCTATAAATAACACACAATATAAATAGCCCTTATAATTAAGCTTCTTCCGCTACAACCTCAAAAGGTATCTCAACAGAAACTTCCTTATGCAATTTTACAGTAGCATGATATGAACCCACTGCTTTCACATCTTTCACTACAATAATCTTACGGTCAATATCAAAACCAAGCTTCTTCAACTCGTCTGCAATCTGCAAACTGTTTACCGAGCCATAGATGACACCCGTAGCACTCACCTTAGTAGGAATAGTCAGAGCAACCTCAGCCAACTTATCAGCCAATGCCTGAGCCTCATTCTTGATTTTCTCCAACTTATGAGCACGCTGCTTCAAATCCTCAGCCAACATTTTCTTGGCAGAATCTGAAGCAATCACAGCCTTACCGGTAGGAATAAGGTAGTTACGACCGTAACCTGACTTTACGTCTACAATATCATTCTTGTAGCCCAAGCCTATAATATCTTCTTTCAATATAATTTCCATGCTTACTCCTCCTTATTATTATTTCATCATATCTGTTACAAATGGAAGAAGTGCCAAATGACGGGCTCTCTTGACAGCCTGTGCTACACGACGCTGATACTTCAAAGAAGTACCTGTAATGCGACGGGGCAAAATCTTACCCTGCTCATTCAAGAATTTCTTCAAGAATTCGGGATCCTTATAATCAATGTACTTAATACCGCTTTTCTTGAAACGGCAGTACTTTTTCTTCTTCACGTCTACGGTCGGCGGAGTCAAATATCTGATTTCTGATTGCTGTGCCATGATTTAATCCTCCTTTTTTGATTTGTTATTTCTTCTCTTCTCAGCGTATTCTGCTGCATACTTCTCCATTTTGATAGTCAAAAAGCGAAGTACTTTCTCATCACGACGGAAATTGACTTCCAAAGTTTTAATCACTTCAGGCTGCGCCTTGAACTCCATAAGGATATAAAATCCCGTGGACTTCTTTTCAATGGCGTAAGCCAATTTCTTCAGGCCCCAGTTCTCTTCATTGATAATCTCTGCACCGTTGTCAGTGAGGATACCCCTGAACTTGTTGACCGCTTCCTTCATCTGGTCGTCAGATAAAACGGGAGTTAAAATGAAAACGGTTTCGTATTGATTCATAATCCGTTAAATAAATAATTAATAATGTTTTTGCAAAAATGCGGTGCAAAATTACGTGTTTTTCCGCTATTATGCAAATTTTCTAAGCTTTAAATCCAATCAAAGCTTTAGAAAAAGAGAGGTTGGAAAAGTAGCTGCCTAAAGCTTTAAAGAAATTTAAGAAGCTCACACGGCCACAATCTGTAATAAATATCATACCTTTGTATGGTCGAACAATCTGAAGGACATGAGCGAACAATTCAATTTCGATATAAAATTAATCTTTGCCATCCTGAACGGGAAGGTGTCGGCAGCAATCAACCGCAAGCTCTACCGTAACTTCCGGCTATACAATGTGGACATTACTCCGGAACAATGGACGGTGTTGTTATATCTATGGGAAAAAGACGGTGTCACGCAACAAGAATTGTGTAACGCGACTTTCAAGGACAAACCGAGTATGACACGGCTGATCGACAATATGGAGCGCCTGAACCTCGTTGTCAGAATATCCGGGAAAACAGACCGGAGAATCAACCTGATTCATCTGACCAAGACTGGACGGGATTTGGAAGAGAAATCGAGATTTATCGCCAACAAGACCCTGAAAGAGGCCCTGCGTGGCCTTAGTGTGGAAGAATTAAGCATAAGCCAGGAAGTTTTAAGAAAAGTGTTTTTAAACACAAAGGATTAAAATGCTCCTTTTCCGTCTTTTTTTCTATGAAAAGTTTCGGAGTTTAAATAATTATGCTTTAATTTGTAGGCTGAATGGAGAAAAACATAAAAAGAAACATACAATGAATAATTTTTTAAAGAATTTGGGTATTCTCTTAATCGTTCTGGGAACTGCGGTATTGGTTCTGAGTTATGTATGCAACTGGCTTGATTATAACTGGCCTAACGGTATAGCCTTATTGGCTATTGTGGTCGGTATTATCGTCCACATTGTCATGAACAAGAAAATACAAGATTAAGAGGTAAAAGAATGGCCCCGGATGTTCCTCAAGGAAATCCGGGGCCATTCTTACGTTATCTGTTCTTATTCCTCTTCTGTTGTGGGGATAATCAAACGATAACCTTTTCCATGGACGTTGTTAATCTCAATGGAAGGGTCGTCTTTCAGATGCTTGCGCAATTTTGTGATATACACATCCATGCTCCGTGCATTGAAGTAATTGTCATCAATCCAAATCGTCTTCAATGCCAGTTCACGTTGTAATACATCATTGGCATGCGCACAAAGCAATGAAAGCAACTCACTTTCCTTGGTTGTCAACTTGGTTTGCTTGTCACCGATAGCCAAAATCTGCCTTTGTGTGTCGAAAGTGAAACGACCCAGTTTATACATGTTCGTCTCCTTTACTTTCTTACCCCTCACACGGCGCAAGATGGCCTCCATACGGAATACCAGTTCTTCCATCGAGAAAGGTTTAGTGATATAGTCATCAGCCCCTATTTTAAATCCGTCGAAAATATCCTCCTTCAGGTTTTTGGCCGTCAGGAATATGATAGGTATTTCAGCATTGACCTGTCGGATTTCCTGTGCCAACTGGAATCCATCCTTCTTTGGCATCATAACGTCCAACACACACATTTCGTAACGGTTCTTCAAAAATGCCTTGTAACCGGCATCTCCGTCCGGAAACAGTTCCGCCTCATAACCCTTGGCCTGTAAATACTCTCTCAGCAACATGCCCAGGCTCTCATCGTCCTCGCATAATAATATTCGCAATTTTTCTTCCATAATTCTTATTTTTTTATTGTTGGTAATGTGATTATAAATTTCGTTCCATGACCGTATTCGCTTTCTGCATGTATCACGCCATTCTGTAACCCCACGATTTTCTTGACGTAGGCCAGTCCTAAGCCGAAACCTTTGACATCATGTTTATTGCCAGTATGCACACGATAAAACTTATCGAAAATCCTCTTCAAGTCATCTTTCTGTATGCCTATGCCGTTATCTTCTATTGAAATATTGATCTTGTCCCCCGTATTCCATGTCCGAAGAGTCAAATGCAGTTCCACATCATCACGCTTGTATTTGACCGCATTATCCATCAAATTGAATATCACATTCGTAAAGTGCATCTCATCCACATAAATCTCCGCCTGTTCGGCTTTGAAATCAGACGATATACTTCCTCCATTCTGCGACACTTTCAAAGTAAA
The DNA here is from genome assembly GCF_000205165.1 of Paraprevotella xylaniphila YIT 11841. Lineage (GTDB taxonomy): Bacteria > Bacteroidota > Bacteroidia > Bacteroidales > Bacteroidaceae > Paraprevotella > Paraprevotella xylaniphila. Next base: position 36,162 of record NZ_GL883827.1, read on the forward strand.
CGTCTTAATGACTCCCGCCAACAACTGATGTGCATCCAACTCTTTCTGCTTGAACGCAATGTTATCTCTGTCGTACAAAGACATTTGCAGTACTTTTTCCACCTGAAAACGTAAACGCTTGGTCTCGTCGTTAATGACCCGCGAAAGATTCTCGTACATCGCCTCGCTCTTCTTTATCGACTGGTCGCTCAGCATCTGGGCGGCCAATGAAATAGACGAAATCGGAGTCTTGAATTCATGCGTCATATTGTTGATGAAGTCATTTTTCATCTCCGTCACCTTTTTCTGACGGAATATCACATATATCGTAAAGACAAAAGTGACAAACAGAATGATGGTAAAGGCCAATGCCGGAATCATCATCCGTGCCGTTTCCAACAAATAGGAATTCATATCCGGAAAATGAATCCTCACAATGCCGATTTTACCCGCAGGGTCATTACGGAACAACACCTGGGAGTATGAATAGTCTTTTCCTTTCTCCTCGTAATCCGGGCATCGGTATACCTCCCGTCCGTCATTGGTAGCCACCGTGAAATGATAAGGAATACTGATTCCGTTATTTTCAAGCGCATTACGGATGTCCTGATCCAACAATTTGAAATTAATCCGCTCTTCCAGGGGTTTCTCACTCGCTTTATACAAGATAGTGTATATTACTTCGTCAAGCAAACCCTTATGATATACATACGCATTCTTCACATACTCCTGAAACGACCTGGTGGCCTCGTCAATCGAATTATTACGCTCGATACGCAACACTTTCGGCATAGTGGAAGGATGCTTCACTATCGTATGCAATTCGAAATCGGAATATATCTTTTCTCCCCCGTGTGCAACTCCTACACCGTTGCTCGCATCTACAGTACCGACTATCCCGCCCATATAAAGTTTAGGCAAAGAATCCGAAGTCGGGCTTAAATTGTCCCGTGTAAAGTTCTCCAGATAACGAAACGTCTCGTTCTGCTCCAAATTGCGGGATGCCTGATTCAGACTACGAACTACGGATTCGTCAAATTGTTCCTTCCGCATCTTCACCATCTGCTCGATGTAGCGCATCTGCAACAAAAGAAGTCCCAAAAACGAAACTCCGATAATTACACTTACTATCCAGATTGTAGACCTTTTCATATCAGCAAATATACATATCGAAAACGGGCATTAAGCTCATAAAAACTTATTCCTTCATTGAGTTTAACGTTATTAACAACAAAGTAATACAAAATGATTTATACAAGCAAACAAGGATTGCTTTATCTTAAAAATAAGTATTCAGTCGCCGAGAAAAAATATCTGCATGTATCCCTCAAGCAGTGCCTCCCACCTGTTCCTAAGATGCGTTTTTATTGTGCAGCAAACGAAAAAATCCCGCCCTTCAACTTACTTGCATACTCAAGCAAAAAGTCGAAAAGCGGGATACCTCCAGTAGCTTAGTTTATTATTCTTCTTTATCTTGTTTAGCCTCAAAATCCTTAACCAGTTTCTCTTGCACGTCTGCCGGTACCAGTTCGTAGCTGGCAAACGACATGATGAAAGAAGCACGACCACCGGTAATGGAACTTAAAGAGGTACAATAATTGGACATCTCCTTCAACGGCACTTTGGCCACAAGTTTCTCATAACCGTTCTCGCTAGTCATCCCCATAATCATGCCTCGGCGTCCTTGCAAGTCGCTCATCACATCACCCATCTTGTCACTGGGAACAAAGACCTCCACGTCGTAAATAGGCTCCAGAATCTTCGGCCCGGCCTCTTTAAACGCCATACTGAAAGCATTACGCCCGGCCAACATGAAAGAAATTTCATTGGAATCTACGGGATGCATCTTTCCGTCGTACACGATGACACGGACATCGCGGGCGTAACTACCCGTCAACGGGCCTTGTTCCATACGCTGCATCACACCTTTCAGAATAGCCGGCATGAAACGGGCATCAATGGCACCACCCACCACAGAGTTGATAAAGACGAGCTTGCCGCCCCACTCTAAGGGTACTTCTTCCTTGCTGCGCGCATTAATCCGGAACTCTTGTCCGTTGAAACGATATACTTCCGGATCGGGCATACCTTCATAATAGGGTTCCACAATCAAATGTACTTCGCCGAACTGCCCCGCTCCTCCCGACTGTTTCTTATGACGGTAGTCGGCACGCGCAGCCTTCGTAATGGTCTCACGATAAGGAATGCGAGGTTCTTCGAACTTAATGGCAATCTTTTCATTATTTTCCATACGCCACTTCAACGTACGCAAATGGAATTCCCCTTGTCCGTGTACCAGTATCTGACGCAATTCTTTGCTCTGCTCCACTACCCACGTGGGATCTTCCTCACGCATACGGTTCAAGGCATTCATCATCTTCTCGGTCTCTGCCTCGTTCACCGCCTTTACCGCACGGGTATACTTCGGATTGGGATATTTGATGAAATTGAAACGGTTCTCGCTATTTTTATCATTCAACGTATTCCCCGTCTTCACATCCTTCAGCTTCACCGTGCAACCGATATCTCCGGCCACCAATTCTTCCACCTTAATACGGTTGGCACCCGCACAAACGAACAACTGCGACATGCGTTCTTTCGACCCGCGGTCGGCATTGTTCAAATCATCACCTTCATGTACCTTGCCACTCATCACCTTGAAGTACTGCACCTCGCCGATATGAGGTTCTACGCCGGTCTTGAAGAAATAAAGCGAAGTCGGGCCGTCCACATCGGGAGTCACCTCCATACCTCTGGTATTATGCACTTTGGGCATCTCGCTGACGAAAGGCACGACATTGCCCAAAAATTCCATCAAGCGCCGTACACCCATATCCTTTCCCGCACAAACACAGAACACCGGGAACATCCCCCGTGCTGCCAATCCCTTGCGGATACCCTCACGCATCTCGTCTTCGGTCAGCGTTTCGCTCTCAAAGAATTTCTCCATCAATGTTTCGTCGTTCTCGGCAGCGGCCTCAACCAATACCTTGTGCATCTCCATGGCCTTCTCTTTCTGGTCTTCCGGGATTTCTTCTATCGTCGGTTCTCCACCTTCAGGCCCCCAGGAGTATTTCTTCATCAGCAACACGTCAATCAAGGCATTGAAGTCCGGCCCTGTTTTTATCGGATACTGCACCGGAACGACCTTGTTGCCGTAAATGGAAGTCAACTGCTCCAATATGGCATCGTAATCGCACTTTTCATCATCCAACTGGTTTACCAGAAAAATCACGGGCTTCCCTAACTTTTCCGTATATCTGAAATGATTCTGCGTCCCGACTTCCGCACCGTATTGCCCGTTCAACAGCAACACGGCCGTATCCGTCACATTCAGTGCCGTCAACGCCGCACCCACAAAATCATCCGAACCCGGACAGTCTATGATATTCAGTTTCTTATTGTTCCATTCCACATGATACACTGTGGAAAAAACCGAATAACCGTATTCCTGTTCCACCGGAAAATAGTCACTCACCGTGTTCTTGGCCGTAATTCTTCCGCGGCGCTTAATCAATCCGGCCTCATAAAGCAAGGCTTCCGTGAGTGTTGTTTTACCGGAACCATCATTTCCCAACAGGGCTATGTTTTTAATCTCGTTTGTTTGATATACTTTCATCGTGTAACATTTAATTTAAAGGTAACAACTAAACGGCACGAAATTTAGCAATAAAATCCCATACAGCCAACGATTCCGTGATTTTGTTCATTATGTTTTTAAACATAGTCTGCCTTTTCGGGTTCTTTTTCCTTCTTTCACTACCTTTGCACCACAGTTTTACACCTTATTATATATGGCCGGAATTTACATCCATATTCCTTTTTGCACAAGCCGTTGTGTATATTGCGACTTTTATTCCACAACATGTGGGGAAAAAGACAAGGCTTACATAAGTGCCCTGACGAACGAATTGCGTTTAAGGGCGAATTACTTGCAACAAGACGGACAAATGCCCGTAATTGAAACGATATATATAGGAGGCGGGACCCCTTCTACGCTCGACACGTCTTTACTCGAACCAATCTTCGAAGCATTATTCCAAACCTACAACGTGTCCGACCGGGCAGAAGTTACCATCGAGGCCAATCCGGACGACCTCACTCCACGAAAAATCAAATCACTCCATACTCTGCCCGTCAATAGGCTAAGCATGGGGGTACAGACATTCGACGATGGTAAACTACGTCTGCTCCACCGCCGACATAGTGGAGAGCAAGCCATCCGCGCAGTACATGACTGTCAGGACACCGGATTCGACAACATCAGCATCGACTTGATTTACGGCCTACCGGCACAATCCCTTCGCGAATGGGAAACGGACGTGGACACAGCACTTTCCTTGAACGTACAACATATTTCGGCATACGCGCTCATCTACGAAGAAGGCACTCCACTTTGGAAAATGCGCAAACGGCATGTAGTGGAAGAAGCTGACGAAGAACTAAGCCTGGAAATGTTCAGTCTTTTAATGTGCCGACTCGAAAATGCCGGTTTCGAGCATTATGAAATTTCCAACTTTGCCCGCCCGGGCTTCCGTTCCCGACATAATTCCAGTTACTGGAAAGGCATTCCTTATTTAGGATGCGGCCCTTCGGCCCATTCTTTCGACGGACGTAACCGACAATGGAACCATCCGGATCTGAACGTCTATATAGACAAAGTGGGGAAATGCTTCTCCTCTGAAGACTTCAACCGCGCACCATGGATAGAGCAGGAAGAGCTGAACCTATACGAAAGATACAATGATTGCATCATTACTTCCTTACGCACGTCCGACGGACTAAACCTGAGCGAATTGAAACGAAAATTCGGCCAACCATTAACGGATTACTGCCTGCAAGCTGCCGCCGTCCACCTGAGAAACGGACAGCTCGAAATTATGGAAAAAAAAGAGCAAGCCCCCGAAGGCTTGCTCAAACTGACACGCCGGGGAATCTTTCTTTCCGACGGCATTATGAGTGATTTGCTTTACGTTCCAGACTGACTAATTCCTCATCTCCTGATAAGTGATTTCATAAAAACAAGGGTACACATTAGAAGAAGCATCACTATGCCCCTGTGAATGCGGTACAATGAGACGAACTTTGGCTATCTCTTCATCTGCATTGATTTGACGACCGATATTGATATAGGTTAAAGGAACCAACCACCCGGCAGGCACTGCTTTCGAGCCGTAATACTGATACATCGCCCCACCCCCATTCACTGATGTATTGAATGAAGCGGTAAAGGTTCCGTAAGTATCCGTCACGTCCATGATGTCAGGGTTCGTCTGCCAGTAAGCCGAATTGTTCGTAGTCTGCACGGAATCCCTTAAAATATTGAACTCCGTATAACGGCAAATGATGCGCTTCTGTTGGCCGTTCTTCATCTTTTCACCTGCCCCTTTACGTACAATCTGCATATACACACCGGTATTCTCAAAGACAACGTATTCGTTTCTTTCGAGATTGGTCGTACTGTCCTGGGCATAAAACTCCCCTTCGGAAATCGTATTGATTTTACCGACATGAATCAATTCTTCCCCGTCACTCAAACGGATTACAACATCACGGTTCAGAAAAGCCGAAATGGCATCACGCTCTTTCTCCCGTTGCTCGGCGTATGTTTCCCCGTCGTCACAACTCTGCAATCCCCCTCCAACACCTAACACGGCAAACAAAATATAAATAATCTTTCTCATATTTAGTTTTTTATAAATCACATTTCATCTATCTGTCAATAGAGAAGTATATTTCTTCAAAGCCTTGCGGACAATCTGTACGGCCTCATCCATCGTACAAGAAAGTTCCCCGCCCGAAGCATTCAAATGGCCCCCGCCATTGAAGAACTCTGCCGCCATCCGGTTACAGGGAAAATCATCCACAGAACGCAAGGACACGCGAATTGCATGGCGTTCGGTATCTTCACGCAGAAATACCGAAAGACGGGATTTCCCGATTTGGAGCGGTATATTCACGAACCCCTCCGTATCGCCTTTCCTATGCGAAAACCGCTTCTGTTCTTCTCTTGTTAAAGTCATCAATGAAGCATGATATTCCGGAAAATACTCCAGTTTGACATATAGCATATACCCCATCAACCGAAAACGCTCAGCTGAGTAATTGAAAAATACATTGCGGTATATCTTGTCTTTGTCGATGCCTTTTGTCAGCAGGCGGCCTATAATATAATAAATATCGCTGCGATTGGAATTATAGGAAAAACAACCAGTATCCGTCATCATCCCTGTGTAAAGACATACCGCTTCCTCATACGTCATCGGCTCCACGCCTTCCAACTGCACCAATATACGATAAAGTAATTCACACGTCGAACTCATCTCTTGCCGAGAAACAGCCCAATCACAAAAATCTACTGGATCAAGATGATGGTCTATCATAATCTTAGGAGTTCGGGAATCCATCACGGGTTTCTGTAATCCCTGCAAACGATCGGGGGCGTTGAAATCCAAACAAATAATCAAGTCAGCCGCCGCCACCAAAGGAGCTACTTCATTTTCATGTTTCTCATGAATGCGGACACGTTCCACTCCGGGCATCCATTTCAAGAAATCAGGAAAGATATTCGGAACCACGGGTTGGGCATTTTTGCCTTTTCGCCATAGGAAATGGGAAAAGGCCAAAACAGCACCCATGGCATCTCCATCGGGAGACACATGACATGTAATGATGATATTGTGCGCCTTATCCAGTAACGTACGCAAACGCTGCACGTCTACTTCGGACAAGAGATTATCCAACATATAAAAATTGTATTACGGTTTATAATTTACAAATATACTATAAAAAGTCTGCTGTTCCTCAATTTAAAGCAACTTTTAACGCTCCTTTGGCTTCCATATCATGGAAACTCCAACCTAATCTGTCACATTCTTGAATATAACGCCTCCTTTCATTTCGCCACAAAGAAGCATCCAACACCACACAACGGGGATTGAACAAACGAGACAGTTCATGCATACTGCCATGATAGCCGCGACAAACATAAAGATAATCGACCTCAGCCTGACACATTCCTTTTATCCCATCCCAACGGTCATCCGTAAGCATCAAAAAGGAGATGCCGTTCCTACCCGCCACCAAACCATGTACGGAAGAAATATAGTTATCCCTGAAATCAGCGGTCACGACCACAGGTACGTCCGAAAGCTTCTTTGCCCAAAAGGATTCTGCAATATAAGACATACGCTCCCTCACACTATCCTCTTCAGTCGAGAACAAATAAGAGCGTTCCGGTGAATAAATCACGTGGACAGACGGACATGAAGAGTGATTATAAAACACGATTTCCGGTCGGATCCTGCAAAACTGCCTGTTTACAGCAAAGGCACACAAAGTCAATATCACACTCATAAGTCCGAACTGTACCCGTCGGGCATAAGACCGGCAGAAAGGCATCAGCCAAGCACACAATACTACATAGCACCACAGCGTAAACCATAGTGACCAATCCGTATGGACCACAGCATACGGCCACTCCATCATCGCACGCAGACTGTCATTTTGCCACGTGCCCACCCGGGCAATCCACCACGCACAAACTGTTGTACCGATACCAGTAATCCCAGATAATAATATCAGAGGCATCCCATAAATCAATAGTGCCGTTAAAGGAGATACTACCAAAGTCGCCCATGCCGAATAAAACGAAAATGTACCGAAACGATAAGCCACCAAAGGAACGGTGAATAACTGCGCTGCGAATGACACCAACAAACTTTGAAAAATCCACCTCACATAACGCCATTGCATCAACGGCAACTCCTGAAACCGGGGACATATCGTCAGAATACCGAACATGGCTAAAAAAGATAGTTGAAAGCCCACATCATAGAACCATAAAGGATTGATGCACAACATCAACACCGCACTCATGGCTAAAGAATTAACTGAAAACCCCGAACGACCGACCAAAGACCCGGACAACATCAAGGAATACATCAGTGCCGCCCTCACAAGAGAAGGAGGCAAACCGGCCAAAAAGGTATACCCCCAAACCAGTACCGTAGCAAGCATCGCCCCCAGTAGCCGCAAATAGTGCCTCCTACAATAGCTCAGTATAAATAAATTCAACATCGCTACCAAAAAGCCAAGATGCATGCCAGACAAAGCCAACACATGACTGACACCGACTCCCGCATAAATATCCTTCAACTCATCCGACAGTCCCGACTTTTCCCCTAAAGTCAAAGCTGCAAACAAGTCCAAAGCCTCACCCTGCAAACCGGTATTTCGATATACCTCCAATATTCTATCTCGCCATAACAGAGCTTTGATGCGCAAATCTATCCCCAAAGAAAGATGCCGCTCCTTATCCTCATATCCATGGATTCGTTTCCAACGCTCCTTTCCGATGAATACACGGCCCGATATGCCTTTCACGGCCAAATATTCCGCATAATCGAACTCTTCCGGATTACCTTTGTTTTTCGGTCTCCGGATACGCCCCTTAAAAAACAACTCATCTCCCGTCCGCAAAGTTTCCGCCAAAGAATCCCTCGAAAAGGTCAACCATAATTTGCTGGTTTGCCTCATAGCGAGACCGTTTCCGGACATCAACATAGCCTCTGCCCCTACCGTACGGGGCGAAATTTGAGGAGTATTCAACAATATGGCATGATACTCACGTTCCTCGTCCGTCCAAACCCGACGTAAGTTCTCCCACACATAAAAGGAACGCCACAATCCGAAGAAAAAAAACAGGAAACAAACAGAAATACCGAAAGACACGTAGCTTCTCAACTCACCATGACAAGCACGCCGATGCAATGAATATATACCAACACACAAGCACCACCCTCCAATTAGCAGCACTCCTATGGACAGAAAAATACCCGCCTGGCTACCGCCTCCCGCATATTGCCACAACAACCGTCCCAGCCACAAACCGGGAAGAAGCGGAACAGCCAACCTCACAAAAGGGTATTTCCGCCAAGATTCCGAACATATTCCAACCAGCGTCTACAAATTTTTCAGAACACGAATCTCTTCTATGGCATCTGCCGCATGAAAAACAGCACTCCCGGCTACCAACACATCCGCACCGGCCTCGACCAACAACCGTCCCGTATCACGGTTCACCCCACCATCAACCTCTATTAAGGCTTTCGACCGGCTTCCGTCTATCATACGGCGCAATTCCCGCACTTTATCTAATGTATGGGGAATAAAGGCCTGGCCTCCGAAGCCCGGATTGACGGCCATCAACATGACGATGTCCACATCCTCGATGATATCCGTCAAAGACGAAACGGGCGTGGCCGGATTCAATGTCACTCCGGCTTTCATACCGGCTTCCTTGATCTGCTGTACTACACGATGCAAATGCGGACAAGCCTCTACATGCACATTCATGGAATAAGCTCCCAAAGCTCTCACCTCATTCAGAAACTTTTCCGGTTGCACAATCATCAGATGCACATCCAACGGCTTCTCACACAAACGAGCCACATACTTCAAAACAGGAAAACCGAAAGATATATTGGGGACAAACACACCATCCATGATGTCGATATGCAACCAATCGCATTCACTACGATTAATCATGTCCATTTCCGGTTTCAGGTTTCCGAAATCGGCGGACAACAGGGAAGGAGCCACAAAATGCTTCATAGTACATATATTTTTAAATACGTATATATGTACAAAGTTATATTAAATATCCTATATGCGCAAGCAAGCACACTGTAAAATATGCCACCTTACTTCAAAATCATTCTGGCAAACTCACCGTCTGCAAATTCAAGTTCTTTATAACTGCGTGCGAATAGCTTCAGAAAAGCAATAGTCCGCCGCGACGGTCGCTGCATTCCATTAGGTATAGTTATATCCATAAGCTGTCAGGTTACTTAAATCTGCTATTATAACGCTCTGACCGCTTATTTAGTATATCGCAGGATAGTTATTTTTAAGAAATAGCCAAATGAAGTTCCTTTTTCACCGCCATCTTACGTAAGTTCAACAAAGCATAACGCATACGCCCTAAAGCCGTATTGATACTTACCCCTGTTATATCTGCAATTTCCTTAAAAGACAATTCTTGGTAATACCTCATGAAAACCACTTCTTTCTGGTTTTGGGGCAAGTGTTCTACCAACAGTTTCACATCGTCAAGCACCTGTTCCCGCACCATTTTAGATTCCACAGTCGTTTCAGCCAATTTGATGTCATTGAACAAATCATACTCCACTTCATCGTTAGACACACAATTCTCATTGCGGGTCTGCCTGAAATAATCAATAATCAAATTATGGGCAATGCGGGTTATCCATGCCTGAAACTTGCCATTTTCCACATAACGTCCCTGCTGAATGGTCACCACAGCTTTCATAAACGTTTCCTGGAATATATCATCAGCCACATCTTGATTGTGTACAACAAAAAAGATATAAGAAAAAATCTTCTCTTCATATCTCTCCAACAAGATGTCAAAAGCACCATTATTACCTCCGGCATACAGTTTAACCAACATTTCGTCAGTCAAATTTGCAAAACTCTCCATCCTTATTTATTTTATAGTTAAGTAAGAGTATTCCAATAGGCAATAAACGTTTAATAATTAATAAATGAATTAACAGGATGCAAATAAAAGAAGAATTTTGGAATTACACAAATTTACGGGCAAAAATTATTCTCTGCTTAAAGAAACACAGGGAGAACACATGCATGCCCTCCCTGTTCTTTGACATTATATACTTTCAGGCTTATTCCTGTTCTGCCCTGTCTGTAATGTGCTCTCCCTCCGTAGGAGCCAAGACCTCGTCAAAATCCGTCATGCCGGCCTTGACCAACAAATTATACCAACTTACCAACTTCTTGATATCGGCAGGATAAACGCGGTCACGATCATAATTAGGCAATATCTCTGCAAGATAAGAAGCCAGTTCCTCACGTGAAGCCTTTTTATAATCAAAAGCAGAAAGCTGAGCCTTCTCTTTTTTCTTCAGGCTATTCAAAACTTCCCTCAAAGGCACTTCACCTTCATCCGTATACATGGCTATATCTGCCAAGGAAATGACCTTATCGGTAGCAAAAGCCGGCATACGTTTTTTCACCTCGTCCAACGTTTCTACAATCAAACTACGGTTTCCACGCGAAACCAACTTATACAAACCGGGTTTACCGGAAATAGCCAAAATCGTTTCTAACATATTCAGGTTTATATTTTATTTTTTAAAACAAATGCAAAGATAGTCCTTCACCTACTTTTTTTCAAAATCTTCTTTCTAAAAAAGCTTAATCTTCATGCAACCTTCCCCCACCGATCTTCATCCACATATCTCTTAAGATACCCTCCACGTCTGAGTTTCCATCATTATTTATAATATAATGCGCCCGCTTGCAACGCTCTTCGTCCGACATCTGGGCTGCCATACGCGCCCTTACCTGAGTTTCGGAAGCCCCGTCGCGTTTCATGACACGCTCTATGCAAACTCTTTCCGGAGCACGTACCAACAAGACTTCATCTACCAGACGGTCGAAACCGGACTCGTAAAGAATGGCACATTCCATAACGACCAACGATCCGTTCTGCTTATCCACCCATTGCAGGAAATCATCTTGCACCACCGGATGTACAAGCCGGTTGATACGCTCTGCATGGAGCGGAGAGGCAAATAAATATGAAGCTATCAGTTCACGGTTCAATGCTCCATCCGGCGTATAAGCCCGCTCTCCGATCCTATCCACCAATCCCTGGCGAATGGTTGCAGATTCCATCATCAAACGCTTTGCCTCCTTATCCGTATCATACACGGAAATATGCTGACGACGTAATAAATCCGCCACATAACTTTTCCCGCAACCAATGCCTCCCGTAAGACCAACCTTAATCATATCACTCGTTTTCTTCCTGTACTTGTTCTATCAAATAATCCACTTCTGAAGGGTCTATACGCACATTCGATACTCCGGACGGCATCGACTTTAGATAAAGCTGAATTTTCGAACTGTGATTCTTCATTAGTTCTTCGTACGTGACAGCCAGTACAAAATCGTCCGCCGTAATTTCCTTAAACTGGCTCATCCCCACACGAAAAGTAACTTTTACTTTTGAAGGAAATGTACGCAAGTCCTTACTGCCAGGAAAATTAACACCGAACACAGGAACTTCCACCGTTTTCTCCGTATATAAGTCTATCATCACATTCATTTCCACCTGATCTGGGATGAACTTCGCCCCTCTCACTGGGCGCAACATGCTTATTGTTTTTTCGTTTGCAGACAAATCCAAAAAATAAACCGGAGTGATAAAAGCTTCGGTTATGGTATCCAAAATGGCAGAAGGTGCCAACACTTCCACCGAATCAGGTGTAAACTCCACCCTTTGCAGGTAATACTCCGGAGAGGTTTCCACGACCCCAGCCAACTTGACCGGCACTTTCTTACGGGCACCCTTATTAAAAAAATATTCCAACGTATCTGGCTTTAAAGACACAATACGAGTGGAAGACAACAACTGTGCCTGTACTTTCTTTTGGACATCCAAAAGCGTAACGGAAACACGTCCGGAAGCGTTTCCCTTGTCATAATCCTTATAGTCCACTCGCACGGGAACTTGTTCCGTACCATAAATATAACGAACCAAAACCGTACCTTTATCTCTTATCACTACATTTAAATCAGAAGGCAAATCCGATGTAATGACCACATCTGACGGCACATTTTCCAATTTTAAAGGTATTTTCAATTCTACATCAAATGTTTCATTCAAAGATTGCAACAGCCAGAAAGCCGCAGAGACGAAGAAAAAAAACAAAAAAATCAAGAACTCCTTGTTTTTAGGACCTAACAAGAAGTTCTTGACTGTTGTATAGTATTTTTTGAACTGAACTGAATCCATTACGGTTATTTACCTGCGGCCGTGTCGGTCGGCGCACCGGCATACACTGAATTCTTAGCGATTTTAATTTTTACGCCGGAGGCTATCTCCACCATCAATGTATTATCGAGTTCATTCACTTCTTTCACTTTTCCATAAATTCCGCCTGCCGTTACCACATCAGTACCCGGAACGATGCTGTTTCTGAATTTCTGGATTTCTTTTTGTTTCTTATTCTGAGGACGAATCATAAAGAAATACATGATGGCGAAAATAGCGACCATCATAATAATCATAGACATGCCTCCGCCTTGTTGCTGCAATAAAATTGTCAATAAATTCATGGTTGTATTATTTTAATTGTTTGTCTTCTCTAATTTTTTCTCTGCTATTAATTTTTTGGAAACGGCATCCAACAATCCATTCACGTATGCCCCACTACGCGGCGTACTGTAGATCTTGGCTATATCTACATACTCGTTCAATGAGACATTCAACGGAATATTGGGAAAAGTCAGAATCTCTGCCAATGCAATTTGCATAATCAACAAATCCATAAGGGCAATCCGATTGAATTCCCAGTTCTTTGTATTATCGCTTATCAGCTTACGGTAATACTCCGCATTCAACAACGTGTTACGGAACAAACGATGGGCGAATTCCCGATCTTCTTCATCCTTGAATTCCGGCAAAAGCTCCTGTCCGGCTCCTTTAGCCTCGTCAAAACGCTTGATGGTCTTCAGCACAAACGTATCCACGATATATTTGTCGTCGTTCCAATATAGGCTCATATCTTCAAGCAAGGAGTCCAACTCTTCATTATTAGAAATGACATTCTTATATATCTTGCGCCATAACTCACGGTCCTGTGCATAAGAAGACTCGGATGATGCCATATACTCTTTGTAGTAATCCGTCTCTATGATTTGTTTGTACAACGAACGCACAAACCCTTCTTCGTTCACCCAACTTTTTTTCTGGTTTTCACGAAAATCCAACAGTTGTTTATTTACTTCCAACTGCATGATAAAACGATTGTCAATGAACTTTGTACTGGGCGGTTCACCCACCTTGATACGGTTATACCTGCTCTGTGCCGTCTCTACGGCACGTTCTGCTATCCGGTTGATTTCTACCATCAGGGCCAATAGGTAATTATACAAATCATAAGCCTTGGCCAAACTGAAGAAAAGTTCTTTTTCCGCCGTATCTATGTTCTTTCCCCCGTTTTGGTAATAAGCATAAGTAATCTGAACAACCTTTAAGCGTATAATCTCTCTGTTTATCATATAATATTATATATTGCAGTGCAAAAGTACGTATTTTATAGATAAAAAGGCCATCTTTCCCTCATTTTTTTTGGATGTTTTAAAAAATATTCTCAATTTTGAAGTAGTTATTTATAAACCGCAAAATATGGAAGATTTCAAAAAGAACCAGGAAAGAGATAAAGACATCGTCTTTTCCAAATCCGTAAAGGCAGGAAAACGCATTTATTATGTGGATGTGAAGAAAAACAGGAAAGGTGAATTATTCATAGCCCTCACAGAAAGCAAAAAAGTCATATCGGGAGATACGGAATCTCCATCCATAAATTTTGAAAAGCATAAGATATTCCTTTACCAGGAGGATTTCGAGCACTTTATGTCCGGGTTGGAAGAAGCTGTGAACTTCGTCCGCAAGGAACAGCCAGGAATAGAACCGCGACAAAGTCACAATACGACAGGTGATGAAAGTAACATAAGTTCAGATTTGAAAATTAACATGGACTTAAACGTGGAAGATATCGGATTAAATGTAGAATAACGCTAACATATAAAGGATAGGTTTGGGGTCACATGATTCTAAACCTATCCTTTAATAGCTCCAATATTTGCTTCCGGAAAGATTAACCTAATATTCCTAACTCATGAAACAAGCTATACTTTTTTCTCGGAATATCTCTACGCAGGATTCACTTTATTGGCACTCCTGTCCTAAATATTCAACAAAGGCCTTGATTGGCAGTCGGATGTGCCCGTACAATCTGCGCCAAACGATTTTCCGTTCTAAGCCAAACAATTTTTCAATCTGCTGAGAACGATTTTCAGGTATGCCTACATCTGTTTCACGGGCTTTGCTGTGCCAAACGCCCTGCCCCACCTCCCACAAACGGTTTTTCGTGCGAAAGGGTTCGCATCCTTCAGACACCCTCTGTACCAATGCTTTAAGGTGAACTTTCTGCCTTTACATCCTTCACCGGGATTTCACCGGGAAATGATACACAGCATACAGGTTCCGATTTACAAATGTAAACAAACTGGTAATCAACAGGGTTATGGTGAAGGGTTTGACAAAAGCTTTTTCATGTCGTATATTTGCGGGCAGAAAACAGACCCTAAACACGGCTACTATGGATTTCAAAAGGATTGCACATCATGCCGTAAGGAGGTGGAACAAAAAACGAAAGGCAGAAAAAACTGCGAACACGCCACGCACCGCTGCACCGCAAGAGGAAACGCTACCGAAAGCCGCCAACCTCAAATCCGCCCTCGGAAGTTTCCTCGCCGGACTACACTGCGTGATGGAAATATGAAAAAAACACCCGCAACATTTGGCCATGCCAATGAAAAGCCGTAATTTTGCACCGCTTTTCAGCATCATCGAAAGATGCACACATCGTGTGATGGTGAGATTAAGCATAAATCACTTAATTTAGAGTAACACAAAAAATTAATGCAATGAAAGAAATTAATGTAAAAGGTACAGTAAGAACTGTATTCGGCAAGAAAGCTGCCCGTGACATCCGTAGAGCCAATGCTGTTCCCTGCAATTTGTACGGAGAAGCAAAAGATGAAAACGGCGCACCAGTCGCATTGGCATTCACCACGACAAACGATGAACTGCGCAACCTGATTTACTCCCCGGATATCTATGTTGTAAATTTGAACATTGACGGTAAGGAATACAAAGCAGTATTGAAAGAGCTTCAATTCCATCCGGTAAAAGACAACGTATTGCATGTGGATTTCTACGAAATCACTGAAACCAAACCCATCATAATGGAAGTGCCCATCAAACTGAACGGTTTGGCAGAAGGTGTGAAAGCCGGTGGACGTTTGGCCGCATCCGTACGTAAATTGAAAGTAAAATCTGTTTATACTCAAATCCCCGAACGCCTGAACATCGACGTGACGAGCTTGGGATTGGGTAAGACCATCAAAGTCGGTGAATTGCATTTTGATGGTTTGGAGTTGGTTACTAGCAAAGAGGTTGTCGTTTGCCAAGTTAAGATGACGCGTAGCGCAAGATCTGCCGCATCTGCTGACAATTAATCCATAGACAGCGAATGAAATACTTAATTGTCGGTTTGGGCAATATCGGAAACGAATACGCCGGAACCCGTCACAATATAGGTTTTAGAGTATTGGATGCCTTGGCCAAGGCATCCAATCTTGTTTTTGAGGACAAACGCTACGGCGCTGTGGCTTCCCTCTCGCTGAAAGGGCAGCAATTGGTGCTTTTGAAACCGTCCACCTACATGAACTTGAGCGGAAACGCCGTCAGGTACTGGATGAACAAAGAGAACGTTCCCCTTGAACGTATCCTGGTGGTCGTAGACGATTTGGCCCTTCCATTCGGTGCCCTACGCATGAAGCCAAGCGGAAGTGATGCCGGTCATAACGGATTGAAAAACATAGCCTCTGTCTTAGGTACACAGGCATACGCCCGACTTAGGTTCGGCATCGGTAACGATTTTCCCCGGGGTGGACAAATTGGCTTTGTACTGGGACAATTCACGGAAGAGGACTTGGAAACCATGGACGAACGGGTGGGACTGGCTTGCGAAATGATAAAAAGCTTCTGCCTGGCCGGTATCCAGATTACCATGAACCAATTCAACAAGAAGTAGAAGGATGTATGAACGAAGCGAGAATTGACAAGTGGCTGTGGGCCGCCCGTATCTTCAAGACACGTTCGATGGCCGCTGCAGCCTGCAAGAAAGGACAGGTTTCCATGAAGGGGGCGCAACTGAAACCTTCACGCACCGTCAAGCCTGGTGATGTCATTGAAGTGCGCAAACCTCCTGTCACTTATTCTTTTAAGGTCAAGCAGACCATAGAAAAACGGGTCGGGGCCAAACTGATTCCGGAAATACTGGAGAATGTCACTCCACCAGAACAATACGAACTTTTGGAGATGAGTCGCCTGAGCGGTTTCGTCGGTCGCGCCCGTGGAACCGGACGCCCAACGAAGAAAGACCGTAGGAGCTTGGAGGAATTCACCACACCCGAATATTTGGACGACCTGTTGTTCGACTTCGATGTCGAAGACGAAGAAGGCGGGGAAGACGATTAAGGTTTACCCAAAAAAAGCCGTGACAGGGCTTCTTTCTCCCCTACTAGCCAAATGATGTCTCCGACACGGAAAACCCTCTCGGCTTCAGGTTTCTCCAACATACCGTCGGAGGTCTCAATGCCAACAATCATACAGTGGTACCGGTCGCGGATGCCACTGTTTTTTATTTTTACCCCTACGAATCCGGACACCTCGGTAATCAGGAACTGTTTCAACTGCATCTCACGGTCCTGAAGTTCCGCCTCTACGATGACCGTATTCGCCAATGCACCGGAAAAACGTTCTATCTGCTCGTCCGTACCTATCACCTGGATATGGTCACGAGGATAAATACGGTCATTGCCGTTGGGTATATTCATATAGTGCGTTCCGCGAATGATGGAAACGACGTTGACCTCATAACGTTGCCCCAATTTTAAATCACCCAACAACCGGCCTCCCCAAATAGACTCTTCCGGAATTTCAAAGTCAGCCAGATGCAAATCCTTAGACAATAAACGTTGTGCATAACCGGGCTGCACCTTACCATCGCGACGCGCCAACATGTCCCGACTATGCAAGTTGTCCATAAAGACTTTCTCCATCCTGATGGAATTCCGTCGCAACGGACGGGACAAGGAGATTCCCCCTACAATCAACAGGGCAAACAACAACAACAAGGGGTCGGCAAACGGCACTAAAAAGCGGATGATATAGAAAATGAGCATACAAACCACCACCGACCTCACAATAAGCGTAAAGACCAACGGCAAACGGTTGTAACGACTTTCCTTCCACAAGGCCTGAAACAAAGACGAACGTCGGCCGCGTGCCATGACACCCCGCAAAAAAGGAGCGATGCAAAGCAGCGTGACGACTCCGCAAAGCGCATTCGCCCACCAATGGGGCAATATCTCGCGGGTAAAGGGTAACAGAAAACGGAAAGACAGGGCAATGACCGTCACGGAAAGAATCGTAAAGACCACAATCTGCCTCAACATGGCAGAAATCAGTTTCTTCCAATTTCCGGAATGGCTCTGCACCACCGCGCCCGGCGTATAGCGTTCCAACCACGCCACCCAACCGTGGGGCAACACGCGGCACAACCAGGAATAAGCCGGACCAGAGGCTTTCAGCATATAAGGCGTAGTGAAAGTCGTCACTACGGAAACGGCTACCACAATAGGATAGAGGTAATGGCTCGTCACGCCAAGCGACATCCCCAAAGAAGCGATGATAAAAGCAAACTCCCCTATTTGCGACATGCTAAAGCCGCACTTCATCGCCTCTTTCAACGGCTGCCCGGCCAATACGAAACCGAACGTCCCGAAAAAAGCCTGCCCTGCGATGATAGTCAAGGTCAAGGCTACTATCGGCCAGGCATACTCAACCAATACTTCCGGGTCCACCAACATCCCTACGGACACAAAGAAGATGGCACCGAACAAATCCTTCACCGGAGCCACTAACCTTTCTATCCGCTCGGCTTCTACCGTTTCGGCCAAGATGGAACCTACCACAAAGGCGCCGAACGCAGCACTAAAACCAGACTCCACAGCAACCACCGCCATGACGAAGCAAAGCGCCAACGATACGATTAACAAGGTCTCGCTGTTCAAGAACTTTTGGTTTTTCCTTAATATAATAGGTATGAGATATAACCCAACTACAAACCAAAGTATCAAGAAAAAGCCTAATCGGAGCAATCCCGCTATCAACTCTTCTCCTTCTATATTATGGCTTACAGCCAAAGTGGATAGCATCACCATCAACACAATGGCCAGTATGTCCTCCAGAATCAGTACACTGAGCACGATTCCCGCGAACTTTTTCTGTAAAACACCCAGATCCTGAAAAGCCTTGTATATAATGGTAGTGGAAGACATGGCCAACATTCCGCCCAGATAGATGCAATCCATGCTCTTCCATCCGAACAGATGCCCGACAGACGTGCCTAAAAACATCATGCAGAATATAATGGTAAGGGCGGCAATGACCGGTGCCGCCCCCATCTTGAGTATTTTCTTGAAACTGAACTCCAGTCCCAACGTAAACAACAAGATAACGACACCTATCTGCGCCCAAATATCTATGCTGCCCACATCCCGTACCGATGGCGTATAAACAAAATGAGGCCCTGCAATGAATCCTGCTACTATGTAACCTAGCACAACCGGTTGCTTGAGCCACTTAAACAATAGGGATACCCCGGCGGCGACTAACAATATCCACGCCAAATCCTGAATCAATGCCGGAAGATGTTCCATTCTCTGCTATTTTACTGCCGTCAACTCTGCTATCTTCACAATGGTCATCATCGCCTTTTCCATACTCTGCACCGGAACAAACTCATGGCGCCCATGAAAATTCAGTCCTCCTGCAAAAATGTTAGGACACGGCAATCCTTTAAATGAAAGCTGCGCCCCATCCGTTCCCCCACGGATAGCCCTCACCCGGCACTCTACCCCGCATGCCTCCATGGCCTCTTTCGCTATGTCGATGATATGCATCACCGGCTCCACCTTCTCGCGCATGTTGTAATATTGGTCACGCACCTCGACCGTCACCGTACCCTCCACGGTTTCCTCATTCAGTTCTTCAGCCAATTGCCGCACGAACGCTTTACGGGCTTCAAACTTCTGCCGGTCATGGTCGCGTATGATATAAGACAAGATGGTTTCCTCCACCGTACCTTTCATACCTGTCAGGTGGTAAAAACCTTCATAGCCTTCCGTGGTTTGCGGGGTTTCGTCCGAAGGCATCCTGCGGATGAACTCAGCGGCTGTCAGCATGGCATTCCGCATCTTGTCTTTGGCATACCCGGGATGCACGTTCAGTCCTTTCACCGTCACTTTGGCTGCCGCTGCATTGAAGTTTTCAAACTCCAATTCGCCTACTTCTCCGCCATCCATAGTATAAGCCCACTCACAACCAAACTTCTCCACATCAAAAAGATGCGCCCCCATACCGATTTCTTCGTCGGGATTGAAGCCCACACGGATTTTACCGTGCTTGATTTCCGGGTGTTCCCGAAGGTAAACCATGGCCTGTACGATTTCCGCAATACCGGCCTTGTCATCAGCTCCCAACAGGGTATGGCCGTCCGTGACAATCAAATCCTCATCCACATGATCCGACAATTCGGGAAATTGTTTCGGCGACGTAACAATCCTCTCTTCAGCGCACAATACAATGTCCCCTCCATCGTATTGCTCCACGATTCGCGGTTTCACATCCTTGCCCGAGCAATCCGGCGAAGTGTCGATATGGGCTATAAAACCGATTGTAGGCACGTCACGCTCCGTGTTCGCAGGCAACGTAGCATACAAATATCCATGTTCGTCCAACGATACGTCCTCAAGTCCTATCGCTTTCAATTCGTTCTCCAAATATCGTGCAAACACCATCTGCTTGTCAGTACTCGGACAACCCTCTCCTTCTTCATTCGACTGCGTGTCAAAACTCACGTATTTCAAAAATCGTTCTATCAGTTCCATAATTCATCATTCGTTTAATCTAAGTTGTAAAATTAATCAATCCTATAGTTTTTCGCAACAAAGGACTGCTTTTTTGTCCTTTTTTTATGTTATAAAACATGATAAGGTGGTTTTATTTAAAATAATTCCATTTATTTTTTGTAAGCGCACTCTTTTATTGTATATTTGACACCAAATAATATTAATCCTAACAATAATGAAACCATGAAAAGACCTATACTGGTATTTTACAGCATGTTACTTGGTTGTACGGCTACATACGGACAACAGGATGTCACATCCATTTATCTGGCTAATCCCTCTTTCAAAGAGGACGCAAAGGCTTGTACACAGGATTCCCCCGACGCACTTTATGAAGGCACCGAAGGGTTGCGAGGATGGAACTTGTCGCCCAAAGGATGGCAAATTACCAGTCCCGGAAAAGCCCTCCTTATTAACAAGGAATGTGCCACAGACAATGGATTCGGCAAGACGGAAGCAGCCAACGGGGATTTTGCCTACTACCAACGTTTCGGTTGGGGCAGTGCAAATTCGGAAATGAGGCAAACCACATCCACCCCTTTGCCGGCCGGGGAATACGAACTGAAATTTTTCAGCAAAGCTTTTGCCGCCAACAATGCCGCGACCAGTGCGACTGTCACGGTCAGCGACAGAGAACTGAAATCGTTGGACAAACTGATAATTACCTGCGTGAACGGAAACGCAGGTATTATGGCAACTTCTTCATGGACGGAAAATTCCCTGAAATTCAAGTTGGAGGAGGAATCCACCATTACCCTATCGGCACAAATGAGTTGGGGCAACGGGGGAAGCTGCATTGCATACGACCATTTTACGCTGACACAACTGCCGGAGGGCAGCCTCGATCCCGACGCACCGAGCATTGAAGGCGGCACGGAAGACCAAGTGGACTCCCCCACCGAAGGAGTCATATCCCATGAGTTCGTAGAAGAATCAGCCATGCAACAGGATCTGTTGCAAATGTTGGCCAACTCCCTGACATACGCCCATAATATATGGTACGACTGCGCGGCTCCCAACAGTAAGGACGAAGCCTGCGGATATTTTAAAGCCAACAGTGCCGGACAAAGCAACGAGGACGGCGTGCGCACAAATGCCGACTTTTCCATGATTTGCGCTTTCCTTTATAAATATGGCAAAGGTAAAGTAAACCTTCCGGAAGGCATCACTTGGGACATGGTAAAAGACATGGCCGTGAAGTCGCTCGTCTTCGGTTATTCCACCCATAAAGCCAATAAATTCAAAATAACCTCGGACAACAAGTATTGGGGTTCCGTCAGCAATGCCGACCACGTATGGGAAAGTTCGCTTTGGGCCACGTCATTGGCATACGCCTCTTACTTCCTGAACGAAGAATTGGACGAGAACCAAAAGACTTACATTTACAACATGATCAAGGCGGAATGCAATTACGAACTGGAGCGCAGCATTCCCACGGGTTACAACGGTGACACGAAAGCCGAAGAAAACGGTTGGGAAACCAACATCTTGTCCTGTGCTTTGGGACTCTACCCCGACGATGCACTGGCCCCCAAATGGTTCGACCGCCTGCGTGCGTTTGCCATCAATTGCTATTCGCACGTCGATGACGCCCAAAACACTACGGTCATCGACCCCGAATATGACGAGACCACCGTACAGGACCTGTACATCGGCAAAAACCTGTATGACGACTATACATTGCAAAACCACAATTACTTCCATACTTCTTACCAGAATGTCGTGATGCAGGAACTGGGCGAATCCCATCTGGCCCTCCATCTGTTCCAGGGCGAGAATCCGAAATGGAAGACCAATGCCTTGATGCACAACAACCAGAAAGTCATGGACGAGGTGCTCTGCCGTCTGGCGTTGGCCGACGGAGAACTGGCTATGCCGAACGGCAATGACTGGAGCATGTTCCTCTACGACCAAATCACCAGCTACACCACGGCTGCCTGCTTCCTGCGCGACCCGAATGCCCTGATGCTGGAAAATCTGGCTTACAAACATATCAAGGCCCGCCAAAGCACGACACAGGATGGAAGTTGGTTGCTCAACAGCGACATCGGCCCACGACGTATGGGTGTGGAAGGACACCGCGTCATGATGACCTACCTGATGCATGAACTGGCTTCCACGGCAGACATGCAGGCCACATCTTGGAAAGATTTCAGCCAATCGCAGGAACAAGCCTACATCTTCACTCCACAAAATATCGTACGGGCCAACACGCCCGACCGTTTCAGCGTGTTCTCGTGGAGTAACGGGCTCAAGAGCTATACCGGATATATCGCGTCCAACAAGCCTGACAAAAACAAAATCATCGTGCCCTACAAGAAGAACAACACGGGAAACATCTTGGGTTGGTACACCGTAAACGGCAAGGCCACAGATGCCTCACCCGTCATCAGCGGCATCTACGACCTGAACGGGAACAGTTACACCATGAACGGCAAGTTGATGACCAACGGGAACAGTCTGGAAAACAACTTCACCCTCTTCTCCACCCCGGGCAACGCTTTCATCTACATGGATTACGTGGTGGGCAAAACCAACGGAACCATAACTGAAGAGAAAGGCGGCCTGATGGCTATCAGCACCGACCCGTTCACCAAAGAAAAACGTACGCTCTACCATAGCAAAGGACGATTGCAAACCGATGGCAGCCAGTTGAAATCATTCGAGGGAAACTGGGTCAACATCGACAATGAAGTAGGAATCGTGAGCACGGCTACCGACAAATCCATCGCCTTCGGAGACCGTGAACTGAACAGTTCCATCTTCCTGTCCAAGATTTACCCGGTTTACTCGACCGACGGACGTAGCTTCAGCAACGGAAGCATCGTAGACCGCCGACACATTATATATTATAGCAATGTGGACTCGGCCGACACGGAACAGTTGGCTGCCGACGTACTGCCCCTGACAGCACAAGTGGCCGAAGGTTGGAACGGCATCATCGTCAGCGACCCTGACAGTGCGCGCTATCTGCTGCTCGGCAACTATCTCGGAGAAACGGCCTGCACCCTGAAAGACATCCTTTTGCCTGACGGAGCACCGGTCTTCACGGAGATGACCGCCGTCAACGGACGAGGCTCCACTGCCACATTCCGTTGCGACGTGAACCACAGCGTGGCCAATACGCTCCGCGTGTTCATCCAAGGCGACGGACTTTCCGCCCGACAGATGGAAAACGACTCTTGCGGTGCCTACCTCTATAATCATAGCGGACAAAAGCAACAAGCCCAAGTCACGATTTGGGCTGACGGAAATAAACTGACCGCAACAGTCACTGTGGAACAAGAATCTTGTGTATCCGTCAAAGCTGTCGGGAACGAAATCCTTACCGAAACCGTGGACCTCAAAGAAGAACAGGAAGAATTTTTCGATGTCACTGCACAATTTCTCTCCAATCCCGGTTTTGAAGAAGACCAGACCTACGGAACAGAAAGCAAAGTGACATTGAACGGAGTGGTCTACGATCCTTGCTACGTCAATACGGTCAAAGCATCCGACAGCAAATGGCCGCAAGTCCTGCCCATCCAAGGTTGGACACCCGGCAACAGACTGAAAGGCGGCTCCAACTTCGCCGTACTGTATTCCATGCCTTACAGCACCACCATGTATTGCGTATCTCCGTCCAACGTGGGCAACTCGGCCAGTATCATGGCAGCTCCCGCCACGGATGATGCCTGCGGCAAACGCTGCCTGAGCATCCTGAACTCCTGGGACAGCGGCAATAACAGCATCTCACAAACCTTCACCTTGCCCAAAGGCGAATACAAATTGAGTTTTCTGGCACAATACGTATGCGCCAACGAAATGCGGCACATCAACGATTACACCATCGCCACGACCGGCGACAACCTCAATTATTCCCGTTGCTGAATCCGTTTCGGCGACACGGAAATATACAAATATCCCCGGTTAGCCAACCATTGGGAAACTGTGGAATGCCCTTTTTCGCTTGAAACGGAAACTCAAGTGACCGTCAGCATGGGACTCGAAACCACAGCCGGAGTCGGAGCAGCCTACAATACCCGCTTATACATCGATCAGGTAAAACTTTACAGTAAGGACGAAATCATAGATGACATCTCAGGAATCCTCGGTGGAGCGGACACAGAAAATGTCGATGTGTACAATCTGCAAGGCATGAAATTGCGCAGCAACGTCCCTGCCGGGCAAGCCACAAGCGGATTGTCTAAAGGCATTTACATCGTAGGAAATAAAAAGACAATCCAACATTGACCTCAATATTCAACTGTTCGCAAGAGAGACTCGTTCCCGATGGAATAAGTCTCTTTTCGCTTTGTTACCGTATTCTCACCGAAAAGAAACCGGGTTGTCATATCCTACGCCTAACTTTGTAGCGTCCTAAAAAACAGAAGCACATGGAACGAAGAAGGCATTACCGCACGCTCGTGCTCTCCGACATTCATTTGGGTACCTCGCATTCCAAAACAGAAGAAGTCAGCCATTTCCTGAGCCACGTCGATTGCGACCGCCTGATTCTCAACGGCGACATCATAGACGGATGGCATCTGAGAAAATTTCCTGGACAATCTGGCTCCTCTCACGTTCGCCAACCTCTGCATCGTGAAAGACTATGAACTGGAAAGCGGCGGCAAACGTTACTTCGTCACTCACGGTGATATATTCGACCGGGGCACGACGCAAATGAAATGGCTCGCCCTTTTGGGTGACCTCGGCTATACTATCCTGTTGGCTTTCAACAGTCTCTACAACCGTTACCGCATACGACGCGGCAAACCTTATTATTCACTTTCGCAGCATGTAAAACAAAAAGTGAAGTCCGCCGTCAACTATATTTCGGACTTCGAACGCACCTTGAC
Organism: Paraprevotella xylaniphila YIT 11841; assembly: GCF_000205165.1. Classification (GTDB taxonomy): domain Bacteria; phylum Bacteroidota; class Bacteroidia; order Bacteroidales; family Bacteroidaceae; genus Paraprevotella; species Paraprevotella xylaniphila. Next base: position 61,637 of record NZ_GL883827.1, read on the forward strand.
CGAATTTGTCCGTGTCCGCAAATACGACGGAATCATTTGCGGACACATCCATCATCCGGATAATACCGAATACGAAGGCATACATTACCTCAATTCCAACGACTGGGTGGAGACTCTTTCTGCACAGGCCGAAGATGAAAACGGACATTGGAACATCATTTTCTATACTGACATCGCCGACAGCCTCCCGCAATTTTCTGGACTCATAATGTCAACTTACTTATCGAACATCTCACCCGGGAACCGGAGCCCGCACCCCAGTCTTTATATACAGAGAAAATACTACAACTTTTCAGGCGTTACAAACCGGTTTTATATAAATACCTAAACACCTAACCCTGTCTTTCATATCAAACAAAAACAAACAGGTATCAAAGAAATACAAAATACTCTCTATCAGGGAGAAAAAAATATATCTCTTAGTAAGAGA
>NZ_GL883827.1:62076-203880 GCF_000205165.1 Paraprevotella xylaniphila YIT 11841
TCTCTTAGTAAGAGATATACAAGTGGAATAAAAAACCTTCTTCATCGGCAAAATTAAGAAAAATCAGCGAACCTGCAAAATATAGGATTGTTTTTTTCGTTCGCAAACGCTTCCAAATGTTGATGAAATCTTTCCATCCGAAGACATACCCCCTATAAATCAGCGCAATGAAAGCACTCATTGCTCTCTTACTAAGAGAGCAATCATGCAAGCGAGCATGAACGGAATAAGAATTGTTTTTCATTATTGAAATTAGGTTAATGTAAAGGTAGCTGTCTTGTGAAAGACGGCTATCTTTTTTAGTCTGAATCCGTTGGAAAGCAGAAAACGAAAACACAAAAAAGACCCTAATACAAAACATAAAAAAAGTCCTCCACAATCCATAGATTGTTAAGGACTTTCCTCTCGTGACCCCGGAGGGATTCTAACCCTCGACCTTCAGAACCGGAATCTGACGCTCTATACAGCTAAGCTACGGAGCCTTAAAAACGATGCAAAATTAAGAAAAAAACAAAGACGCACCAAACTATTTCAAAAAATTAATCCGCAAAATAAAAATTATCATATAGACACAAAAAACACGTTATACACTTCCAAGTTAACAAAAATACGCTATCTTTGCAGAACATTCTGAAAGAAATCAATAAACGTCATAAAGCAATGAGTCATTTAATCAAACCGGAAAACTATCATGCGCTGTTGGATTTGCAGCAGACTGAAATTGCCATTAAGAAAATAAAAGACTTCTTCCTGAGCAGTATATCCACCGAACTGCGTTTACGCAGGGTGACTGCTCCCTTATTCGTACTCAAAGGGTTAGGAATGAATGATGACCTGAACGGAGTGGAGCGTCCCGTCACTTTCCCCATCAAAGACATGAACGAGGCCCAAGCGGAAGTGGTCCACTCTTTGGCCAAATGGAAACGGGTCACATTGGCTGAGTATAAAGTGGAACCGGGATACGGCATCATCACCGACATGAACGCCATCCGTGCAGACGAAAAAATGGATAACCTGCATTCGCTTTACGTAGACCAATGGGACTGGGAACGCGTCATGCCGCCCCACAGCCGCAACACGGAATACCTGAAAAAAATCGTCAACCGCATTTACAATGCCATCCTGCGCACGGAATTCTTTATTTGCGAGACCTATCCCCAGTTGAAAGCATTCCTACCGGAAGACATACATTTCATACATGCCGAAGAGCTCAGGCAACGTTATCCCGACCTTACCCCGAAAGAGCGTGAGGATGCCATCTGCCGGGAATACGGTGCCGTATTCATCATCGGTATCGGCGGAAAATTGGAAGACGGAAAGGAACACGACCTACGTGCCCCGGATTATGACGACTACTCCACAATAGACGAACGCAGCGGCTTGGCCGGACTGAACGGAGACCTGCTCATCTGGTATCCCATATTGGGCCGCGCCATCGAACTTTCCTCCATGGGCATCCGTGTAGACAAAGAAACCCTGCTCAGACAATTACAACTGAGCGGAAAGGAAGACCGTAAAAAACTGTACTTCCACCGCCGCTTGCTTGACGGTACCCTCCCCCAGTCCATCGGTGGCGGCATCGGGCAAAGCCGCCTGTGCATGGTGTTGCTCCACAAGGCACATGTGGGAGAAACCCAGTCGAGTATCTGGCCTGAGGAAATGCGCCAAGAGTGCAAAGAAGCCGGTATAATATTGATATAGCCTACATCCTCCCGCCCAAAAAATCACGCCCGAAACTCGCAGCGATGTGAGTTCCGGGCGTGGTATATGGTTGTTTCGAGTGATTATTTCTTCACGCAGCGCACGAAACGGGCATCTTGATTTTAACCATAAATCAGTTTTATTTTTTCAAAAGCCACACATAAAACAGTCAAATAAGACACACGGGAAGAAGAGAAGGGATTGACCTTGCAACCTCCGGCAACGGCTCCCATTCTTTCCGCAGAACGAAAAATCGTTCGGCTGAGAACTTCTTTCCGTTCTGCGCCAAACGATTTACAAGTGTGCAACTACTGTCACACCCCCATGAAACAAAAACAAGAAAAAAGCCTTCACCTGTTCATACCCATTGTATTCCAACGAATTAAGGTGAACTTGCATCGCAATACCCTTCACCTGCCTTTCACCGTCCTTTCAACATGGACTGGCTTTCAAACGGACACCTGAAAGAGTTAACAAACGTAAAACATTCACCTTAACACGTTATGGGACAAGAAGTATGAGCACCTGAAAGCATTTTTCAGACACACCCCGAACGGGCATAAAACCTTACAGAGCCTTACCTTTCAGCACGGCACCACCCTGGGCTGCCAATGTCAGCTTGAATTTTCCGTTCTTAGCCACCTTGGCCTCTTCTGCCTGTGGAGTTTTTCCATCCTTGCCGTCGTGGTAATAAGACACTGCCGTACCGGCCAACATAGGCAATTCCACAGTCAGTTTCAAAGCCTCCTTTCCTGCATTCAAGGCTGCCACATACCAATCCTGTCCGTGGCGACGCGCCAACACGACGTAGCGTCCGGGATAACCGTCGATGAACTTCACTTCGTCCCACACCGTAGGAACTTCTTTCATGAAGTCTATCTCGAAAGCCGGCACATCCGTCAGGTTGTTCGGTGCCAACGCAAAATTCTGGATAGGGTTCTGGAAAGCCACGGCCGTAGCCAACTGGAATATGTCGGTGGTGACACGGGTCGTTCCACCGTCGTTACCCCGGTTCAGCCGCTTGTTGAGGAAGGTGCCACCGAACTCCATGCAGCCCACCGAGTTGCGGATGAACGGGTGCAGCGTGGCATTGAAAGCCTCGTTGTCGCAGAAATGTTGGTTGAAAATCAGGTTCTCGGATGCTAGCACGGCCTCGCTGCCCACATAGTTGGGATACATGCGCTCCCAACCGCGCGGCAACGTACAGCCATGGAAGATGACCATCAGCCCGTGGTCGTCGGCATCGCTCAGGATGGCTTCGTACAAACGCATCGTCTCCTGCTTGTCGCCGCCGAAAAAGTCCACCTTGATGCCCTTCACGCCTTGCTGTTGCATCCAACGCATCTCCTTCTTGCGCGTGATGGGGTCGCACATGATGTTAATCGGACCTTGTTCGATGTCGTTCCAGTAACCGCTAGAACTGTACCACAAGAAAATATCCACGCCTTTGCCTTGCGCGTACTTGATGAGGTCTTCCATCCGCTTATGGCCGATATTGTTGTCCCACCAGTTGTCTATCAGGGTATATTCATAGCCCATGGCAGAAGCCATGTCTACATAACGCACCTGGTCGTCGTAGTTGATACTGTTGTCTTGCCAGAGAATCCAACTCCACGTGCCGCGCCCGTACTTATATTTATGTTCCGTGGTGAAACGGGGCTCCACCACGTCCCAAACCACCGTGGTCTCCACGATGGGAGCCAAGTCACGGGACACCGTGAGCGTACGCCAAGGCGTATGGCCAGGCAAAGCGAAAGCCGGTTCCGGCGTGCCGTTACCGTTGTTCTCTTCCGGCATCGGGAAAGCCACGGTGTACAGGCCGTCCTGCGCGTCGCTCAGGCGGGATCCGCAATAGCGGCTGTCCACGCCCGTTTCGCTCACAAGTACCCAACCGTCTTCCCCCACACGGAACAATCCGGGGAAGGTATAACCATGGCCGTACTGTGAAGGCGTCCCCATCGGTGCGTCGGCCTTATACTCCTCTTCGTAGCTGGGCTTCGTCCGCTTCCAACCTATCATGGCATCGCTTTGCGGTGTCAGGAAAGTCGTGGTCTTGCCGGGAAAACGGAACCCGGTGGTTTCGTTCATCACGCGCACACTGCCCGTTCCGCCCTGTTTGGGCAGGAAATAACGGAAAGCCACATTGTGGTCTTCCACCACAAATTCCACTTCCATCTCCTGTTTCTTGGCATTGGCAAGACGCACGGTAAAGGTATTGGCCTTCTTGTCCACCCGACTCGCCTTGCTGCGCTCCAGGTCGTAACGGATGTCGCGCGTACCGGCCTGTTCTTTCACCCATACCAAGTCGCGGCTGAAATCGGCAAAGTTCGTCACCAGACCCAAGGGAGACTCCTCCAACATCGTCACTTCCTTCCGTCCTTCTTTTCCATTTGCATAATATCCTACCTTATAATATGCGCGTCCGTCTTTCAGTCCTACTTTGAGGAAGGTCATACCGTCGGGACTGGTGACGGTCTTTTCATCCTGCTGCGCTGCCGCAGCCATGACTGCCGCCAAAGGAGCAGCGTCCGCTCCGCCCACAGCCCAGACTGTTCCGCCCGCAGACATCATTCCGGCTAACAAAATAGCCGCCAAAAAGTTTTTCTTCATTGTTTTTTCATTTTTAGTTCATATAATTTTCCATATTCTCATTTTCCAAACTGATACCCCCGGAAAAGCTTGCCACTCCGTTCTAATTCCGCACCGAAATAGAAGCCGGGCTGTGTGGGTTGGTTGTAGGCCACGTTTTCCGTCACGATACTGAGCCGGTAAGGCCGATCCTCCAAGAACGTATAGAAACGGTAAGGAGTGGGAAGCGGGGACACATATACGCGCAAAGCCGTATTGTCCGCCGTACGCACCACGACCTCTTCGCGCCAGTCGCCCAAAATGTCGCCCTGCAAGCAAGGATTGCTTTTCGACCCGTTGTTGAAACTGCATCCGTCGAACGTAGCCAACGGACGGCAAGCCTGTGCCTCCCAGTCGTACTTGCTCACCGTTTCATGGTCCAACATCTCGCGCAGCAAATCGCCGTCCCACCACACAGCCATGTTCATCGGCAACCCTTTAGGTGCGGCACAAACCACTTCTCCTTTTATATTCCGTATGCCCCCGGAAGCCGACGACCACATCTCCAATCCGTAATTCGTAGGGTCGATGTCCGCCGCCATGCAACGCCCCACGTCTTTGGCAGCCGGGAGTTGAAAGACGACCTTTCCGGTCGCAGCATCGCGGAAATCGCTCCCGTCGCGCTTGTTCTCATGGCAGTCCCACACTTGCAAACAACCAGACGAGGGGTCGAAAGCCGTGAGATGCAAGGCGTCGCCATGGCCGAAACCGGTATTGTACAGCCCCGTCCCGTCATGGTCTATCGCACACGAGCCGTACGTGATTTCGTCACAACCGTCACCGTCCACGTCGGCCACACGCAGGTTATGGTTTCCCTGCCCTGCGTACGAAGCCCAACGGGCGGAATCCGTATCGAACACCCAACGCGACGCCAACCGCTTGCCATCCCAATCAAAAGCCGCCAACACAGTACGCGTATAATACCCCCGGCACATCACTACGCTCGGATGCCTCCTGTCCAAATAAGCCACAGCTGCCAGATACCGTTCACTGCGGTTGGCATAATTGTCACCCCAGTCTTCCAACCTTCCACGCGAAGGGATATAGCCTACCGTCTGCAAGGCTGCGCCCGTCTTCCCGTCGAACACGGTCAGGAACTCCGGACCCGAAGCGATATACCCTTTCCGGCCTTCCACCGGCTCTTGCGCCCCCACCCGGTAGTCTGCCGAGGGATCGCCTATCGAATGTCCCCGGCCGTCCACCGTGCCGTCCGCAGTCTTGGCCGTGACTTCAGCCCGTCCGTCGCCATCGAGGTCGTACACCATGAACTGGGTGTAATGCGCCCCCGCACGGATGTTGCGCCCCAAGTCGATGCGCCATAGGCGGGTACCGTCCAACTTGTAAGCGTCCAAAAACACGGTTCCGGTAAAACCGCTGTGGGAGTTGTCTTTGGCATTGGAAGGCTCCCACTTCAGCACTATCTCGAAATCCCCGTCACCGTCCAAATCACCGACGGACGCATCGTTGGCCGTATAGGTGCAAACCTCGCCGCCGGGCATAGTCTGCGGCTCCGGCTGCTGCAACGGGATGTCCAGATAACCGCACGGGGCATTGGCCGGAAGCGTCCATTTGCCGCCGGACGAGGGTTCTTCCCGGCCGTCCACCACCGGACGTACCTCATATACCGATTTTCCCCAGGACGGGTTATAATCGTAAAACTGCGTGGAAACAGACACTGGTTTTGGGGTAACCAACAGACCGTCACGGTACACATTAAACACCGTACGGACCGAATCGGAAGACAAATAACGCCAACCCACCATGACCGTATCGGGTGATAACCTGACAGCTACGGTTCCCCGTCCCAAACGTTCCCCGGTGGTAGAAAGAGATGACTTCATTTCCGGCCTCCCGGTTACACAGGCGGAAACGGCATCTTCCTCCTGCATGGCAACCGGCCATACGGCCCCGGCCATGCACAGGGCCGAAATACATAAACAAGTTTTCCTCAGATTATTTTTCATGAGCCTTCAGTTAATGACGGTGCGAATATAGCGAAAAGAAAGGAGACACGCGACCGGCAGACTGATAAAATCTATTAAAATCTCTGGGATGCCTTACAGAAAAGCATGAAAACAAGTCGTCCCTTACCTGAAAATCTATTATATTTGCACAAGATAGGCGACAGTCCGTACTTTAAGAAGCACCGAATTGCATTGGACTATCCCTATCTCTATAACAAAATGGAACTAAAAAAGACGATAAAAACGATAAAGCTCCTCTTCTTGTTTCTTTTGGCATACGTCGGAGAGACCCAATTCTTATATGCTTCGGCCGCACCGACCGGAACCGACCGTTTCACGTTGGTCATCGACGCAGGACACGGCGGGAAAGATCCCGGTGCCATAGGCCGTTTCTCCCGCGAGAAAAACATCAACCTGTCTGTAGCAAAAGCTTTCGGCAAATTGGTGGAGGAAAATTGTCCGGACGTAAAAGTGATTTACACCCGGAAGACAGATGTATTCATTCCGTTAGGACGACGGGCGGAAATTGCCAACCGGGCAAACGCCGACCTATTCGTATCCATACATACGAATTCCTTGCCGGGCAAAGCGATAGGCCGGGGAGCCGAAACCTACACGTTGGGTATGGCCCGTGCCGACGAGAACCTGGAAGTGGCCAAACGGGAAAATGCCGTTATTTTAGTGGAGGACAATTATAAAGAACGTTACCAAGGCTTCGATCCGAAATCTTCGGAAAGCTACATCATTTTCGAACTGATGCAGGACAAATACATGGCCCAAAGCGTAGATTTTGCCAAACAAATCCAAAAGGAATTCAGGACAACCGGCGGACGGCCAGACAAAGGCGTACACCAAGCGGGCTTCCTTGTTTTGCGGGAAACCAGCATGCCAAGCGTATTGATTGAATTGGGCTATATCTCCACACACGATGAAGAGGCTTTCCTCAACTCACAAAACGGTATCCGTAAAATGAGCCAAAGCATTTATAACGCTTTCCTTTCTTATAAGAAGCAGCATACGAAAGGAAAAACAACGGGAGCGGAAAAGGATGCGCGACAGGCTGAAGGAAACGAAATGCAGGCCGTAGAAAGTGCTGTAACGGATGCCCCCGAAAGTGATATCGATTTATTGACCCAAAACAGTGATAAGCCTTCAACTTCCGGATCAGAGGAGAAAAAGCAGGAACAACCGGCAACGGACTCCCGGCCTGTATTCAAGATACAAATCCAGGCTTCCACCCGGCAGATTCCCACAGGTAGTTCCCGCTTTAAAAACCTGTCTCCGATAGATTTCTATAAAGAGGGAGCTTATTATAAGTACACGTACGGGGCAACCACCGACTATCAGGAAGCTATCAAAATACGCAATAAAATAAAAGAAGATTTCAAAGGGGCTTTTATCGTGGCCTTTAAAAACGGCCGGAAGATGGAACTCTCTGAAGCTATCTCCGAATATAAAAAGAACAAATAAACGTTGAAAAACTTATGAAATACTTTACGAAAGAGGTTAAAATCGGCTTAACCGGTGCTGTGGCTATCGCTGCACTCTTTATCGGACTCAATTTCTTGAAAGGCATTAACCTGTTCAAGTCCAGCAATTCCTATTATATAGAATTTTCGGACATCAAGGGATTGGCCAAGTCCGGTCCTGTGTTAGCCAACGGATATAAAATAGGTACGGTACGCGACATACTTTACAATTACCAACAGCCGGGCCATGTATTGGTGGAAATCAGTGTGGACGAAAACATGTGCCTGCCTAAGGGCACAAAAGGCACATTGGTTACGGAAATGTTAGGCGGCTGTAACCTGAACCTTTTACTGGGCAATCCTGAAGACGGACACTACGCTCCGGGCGACACCATTCAGGGAGACGACACCAAGGGGCTGATGGACAAAGCTGCCGACATCGTCCCGCAAGTGGAACAAATCATGGGCAAAGTGGACACACTGCTGACCACACTGAATACGTTGGCAGCCAACCCCAACTTGCCAAACATTATGGAAAACGCCCAAAGCATTACGGCCAACCTTAACGAAAGCAGTCGGCAACTGAACGGTTTGTTACGTAACGATATGCCAAAACTGACAGACAAGATGAACCGGATAGGCGACAATGTCATTACCCTGACCGACCACATGAATGAACTGGACCTGCAAGCCACCTTAAGCAAGGTAGATACGACATTGGGCTACGTGCAGCTCATGACCGAGAAGATGAACCGCAAAGACAATACGTTGGGACTACTGCTGAACGACAGTGCTTTGTACAACAATCTGACTCATACGGCGGGCAGTGCCAACAACCTGCTTATAGACTTGAAAGAAAATCCGAAACGCTATGTACACTTCTCGCTTTTCGGACGTAAGAACTAACTTCGAAAAAACAGAGGCTGCAAGGCTTGTAAAGCCGGATACCCGACCAAGGTGTCCGGCTTTGTATTTTCCCTCCCGACCACTCCCTGAAAACCTATCTTTCGGCAAGACAAACACTTAGAGAAAAACAAGCAAAAAGCACAATTTTATTTTTTTATTTTTTATCATTCTGACTGCAAGGGAATTAAAACGCCTTCTGCTTCCCGTCCTTAGCCAAAGGCTTGTTTTTATCGCGGAATATTGCGAAATTTGCAGCGTAGAAGTATATAGGAAGTTCATCGGATAAACACAAAATCTAATGGAAGGTTCAGCGCAATCGTTATGGGAACGTTGTCTGCCCATCATTCGCAATAACGTAGACGAGAAACAATACAGGACATGGTTTGAACCGATTCAGATCATCTCTTTCGAGAAGCAAGTACTGACATTCGGCTTGCCGAGCCAGTATTTCTATGAATTCTTGTCGGAACATTTCGGCCGGCTGATATTCTCCGTAGTACGACGAGTTTTCGGAGAAGGAACGCAGTTGAAATACAGCCTGATGGTAGACCAGACCCATCATTTGACCGTAGACATCGAGCCGGTCAACACACAGCCTTTGACGCCCCGTGCCAAGATACAGGCAACGGGTAGCAACAGGGCACCCAGTCCGTTACAGGCTCCCATGCCTCAGGATTTGGATCCTCAGTTGAACCGGAACTACAGTTTTGAAAACTTCATCGAAGGAGTAAGCAACAAACTGCCCCGCTCCGTAGGGCAGGCTATAGCCGAACATCCGAAACAATCCACATTCAATCCTTTGTTTATCTACGGAGCTTCCGGTGTGGGAAAGACTCATTTGGTAAACGCCATCGGGGCCAAAATCAAAGAACTTCACCCGACAAAGCGTGTGTTGTACGTTTCCGCCCACCTTTTTCAGGTGCAATACACGGATTCCGTACGGAAAAATACCGTAAACGACTTCATCAACTTCTACCAAACCATCGACGTACTGATTATCGACGATGTGCAGGAATTTGCTAGCCTGACCAAGACTCAGAACACGTTCTTCCACATATTCAATCATTTACACCAGAACGGACGACAGCTCATCCTGACGTCCGACCGACCGCCCACAGCCTTGCAAGGCATGGAAGAACGGTTGCTGACCCGTTTCAAATGGGGATTATTAGCCGAATTGGAGAAGCCGAACCAACAGCTTCGCCATGATATCCTGGAAAACAAAATCCGGCAGGACGGCCTGAAAATACCGGAAGAAGTCATCGACTTCGTCTCGGAAAACGTGAACGACAGCGTACGTGAGTTGGAAGGTATAGTCAATTCTCTCATGGCTTACTCCGTCGTATGGAACCGAGATATAGACTTGCCTCTGGCAGAACAAATCCTCAAACGTGCGGTAAAAGTGGAAAACAAACCTGTGACCATAGATTTCATTCTCGACAAAGTTTGCGGATACTTCAATGTCAAGCAGGAAGATGTGTTCACCAAATGCCGTAAGCAACCGGTGGCACAGGTACGGCAAATAGCCATGTACTTGGCTCAAAAACATACCAATCTTTCATTGGCCCGCATCGGTTCGCTGATTGGAAAACGCACACACGCCACGGTATTGCATTCCTGCAGCGTAGTCGAAGACCGGCTGCACGTAGACAAGGCATTCAAATCCAAAATGGATGAAATAGAAAAGCTGTTAAAACAACGATAAGCTTTCTATTTTAAAGAACTTCCGGCGCACCTGCTTCTGCAAGTGCGCCGGAAGTTTTTATTTCTTGATGACCTTGATGGTCTTCTGTATTCCGTCGCGATACAAATTCAAGAGATACATACCCTTACGCAAGTGCCCCGCTTGCAATTCAGTTGTCCCGGTCGGCGCTTCGTCCTGTGCCACGACAGCTCCCGACAATGAGACCAAACGCACGTTCCAGACTTTATCCGTGGCGTTGGAAATGACAATACGACCATCCACAACCGTACGTTCCACAGTCAACAGACCATCGGTCTCCACAGCAGAAACAGAAGAACCACCCTTGGGCTCAAGCACCACTGTCATATAGGTTCCACCGATATAACGATAGACATCGTTTACGGCATACACCTTTTCAAAAGGCAGGTAGCCCTCGGCTTCCACTTTCATGCGGATTTCGTCACCGCGCACGTCGGCCAAAGTCAGATACCCGGAAGCATTCGTCCGGTACACTTCACCATTCAGCGTCACGGTAGCCTTAGCCAAGCCCCGGCCTTCCACATCCTCCACGTCCAACTCCAACAAGATACCTTCCTGCTTGCGATCTATGTTAAGTTCCACATCAGTCAAACGTCCTGACTCCAATTTAACAACCTGCAAATCAGATATATGCAAATCAAACCCATCATAATTCGAAGCCGTGGCCTGTATGCCATATTGGCCGGGGGCAAGTATGACATAAGTTACCGTACCACTGCCCTCGAAGTCTATCTCTGTGATGAAATCTCCTCCACTGGACACATTGCAATAATCCGCCTCCAACCCGTCGGGCACAACGGTCCTCACACGAGCATACGCCAGACGACTGAAGTCCAATACCACCTTGTCCGATACACCTTCTACGGTCTCATGTGTCACGTAATCGAACTCTACATTATCTTCTCCCGAATAAGAGGAATAGCAAGTCCAGTTGAAAACATATTCCCCTTCCGGTAAACGGGTCTGAAACGTTGTTTCCCCGCGTTCAAGACGGAACTGCCACAAATTTTCACCCCGGGGCGTACTCACCTCGCACGTAAACGACCGCCCTTCCATGAAATCCGGCAAATTCGCCACGGAGACTTCAACCGGCACACTCTCCACCTTTGACAAATCTATCTCAACTTCCTGCTGTTCCTCCATATCAAACGAACCGAGTGTCAGGAAGTCTACTTGCTGCGTGGCATAATCCTGCCTTTCCAACGCGTAAGTGTATGATCCGGTTTTCAAACCCAACTCTGCCACCCACATACCGGAAAAGCCATCTTCCCCGTCAATCTGATTGAAGCCGGTAGACCAACCGTCTTTCCCACGCCTTACATGGATACCATAATAATGACCTTCTTCCGCCCCTTTCAACTTGAAACGCATCGTCCCATAATCGGAGGAATGGAAAGAGCAAACCACGTCACGGCTCTCTGCCGTATTCACAAGCCCGTGTTCTGCTTCGAAATACATTGGGGGATTGTAAACAGGTTGCACTCCATACTTATACAAACCATCTACCATGTAAACGGTATAAGGGAAGTCTATATTATTCACATAAAACTCATCATACTCCATGCCGACGGGAGAAATCGTCAAACTTCCGGACTGTACATCGCCCTCCGTACGGAACGTCACGGGTTTATACCCTTTGTCTTGGAAAGAATAATCCACAGTGGTAGTTTTCCCTGAAGCCGTAAAAGTAGCCAAATCCGTTGCAGGCGAAGCCAAATAGTTGCCTTCCATCTCAGGATAATAGTAATATGTACCAGGCTGAAGATATCCCTGCACGCTCCCCTGTTCATCGGTAGACAAATCTAAATTCGCTTGGAGAAGAATGACCTCGGCTTCGCCCGGTTTCCCCTCAGCATCTTTGACCTGAAAAGTGACCAATGTCATATCATCCAATTTTTCTGGCGTAACCACGGCTACATCTTCATCCTCTACGGTCACTTTACCGTTTTTCACTGCTACGCTGATTCCCTCGGGCGTAAACGCAGACAGTTCATAACTGTACTCTTCCGCACGCAGAAATTCACCGTCATCCATCCTTTGCGTAACCACTCCGGGCGTAGATTGTCCGGAAGCCGACCCGTCAGACAAGCCCAAATAATCCAAAGTCACAGTATAATCCTCCGGACTGCCCGACGTGAAACTCACATAATGATAAGGAGAGAAATCCGCATTCACCTCCACCGTCGTAAATTCCGGGTTGCCGAAATCAAAATGAATCGGCCCTTCGTAAGAAATCGACTGGTCCGGCATGTAAAGCCGGATGAAGTTATCCTCGTAAGGGTTATAAGACAACTTGCCCTTGAAACTACTGGAAGTTGCATCCCAGACAAACCCATTCTCAGGCATCCCCTGCCCGTTGAGTTCAAGTTGCAACTGCGCCACGTCGAAACGCTCGGAAGACGACGGGGTGACCTTTATCACCGTAGTCAACTCTCTCACCTCGTCTTGGGCATAAGTCTGCATGCCTAAGAACAAGCACAATAAAAGTAAGATCTTCTTCATACACTTATTTTTTTAAAGTTGGTTTTATACGGATTCAAAAATACTGAAACTCCGACAAAACAAAAAGGGAGGCAAAGCTTTTTTACCCCCCCCCGTTAAGTTTATTTAACACAGAGTAAAAGGCACGCTCTTACCACGCATGCCTGCGCCCGTCAATCTAAAAACCCCTGACGTTTCAAAGCCTCCAACATACCCCGGCTCATAGCCTCGTTATCCTTACGGGTGTAACGGATATCCGTGAAAATTTGAGCCAACGTCTCCTTGTGATTGATTTCCACAAAATGCCTGTTCTCTGGTAATTGTTCTTTCGGCCCGTAATATCGGTCGATGGTTTCGGGAATATAGTCGTGATAGGTCTCTTCATGTACCACAGCCTCCAAAGGCAGACGGTCGGCCTGCTCGGGATGTTCGTCGGGCCATCCGACGGTGAGTGTCGCCACCGGCATCACCAAGCGGGGCAACTGCAAGATGTCGATAATTTGGGACGGCATATATAAAGTCGTACCTAAATAACAAATCCCCAACCCTTCCGCCTCGGCCAAATTACAAAACGTCTGCGTAAACAACAGCGCATCCGTAGCGGCATTCAAAAATGAAAGAAAATTGTCATATCCGGGCTGCGCCTTGCGCTGCTCCGCCCATTTGACCGTACGGTTGAAATCCGCACATACCGTCAGGACCACAGGTGCCTGAGTCACCATAAGCTGATTGAAATGCGCCGGTGCCAAACGCTTTTTCATCTCTTCGCTACGCGTCACCACCACGCTATAAAGTTGCATGTTCCCCATGGTCTGCGTGCGTTCCGATACTTCCAAAAGCCGACGCAACAGTCCCTCATCCACCGGTTTTCCGGCATACTTCCGAATACTTCTGCGGTTCTTTACTGTTTCCATGATTCATTCGTTTTTTACTTCGGACAAAGATACACAAAATGATTCATAATAGATTAGATTTCAAAGGTTTTTATTTCTTAAGATTTTCATTTTTGGATAACTTTTCCGATTCGCTTAAAATGCATCAAACTCATAATCAAACGAATAACACAAAAGAATGGAAAACTTTCCATAAAAAGACAAGATTTTAAGTTTTTCCTTTGGTCATATCAGAAAACATGTGTAGTTTTGCAACGTCCTTCCGGATTGACCGCTATTGCTTCTACAAAATCTGATAACGGAATCCTAAAGTAAACCATTTAAATTCAAACAGTCGTGAAAGAGAAGACTTACAGTTATGACGAAGCCTTTGAGGCTGCCCTTCAATATTTCAACGGAGATGAGTTGGCCGCAAGAGTGTGGGTGAACAAATACTCCATGAAAGACTCATACGGCCATATTTATGAAGTATCGCCCGAAGACATGCACTGGCGTATCGCGAACGAAATCGCCCGCATCGAAAACAAATATGAGAATCCGCTCAAGGCAGAAGAAATATTCGGACTTCTTGATCACTTCAAATACATCATCCCGGCAGGCAGTCCCATGACCGGAATCGGCAACAACCACCAAATCGCATCGCTCTCCAACTGCTTCGTCATCGGTCTGGACGGACAAGCCGACTCATACGGCGGCATCATCCGCATCGACGAAGAACAGGTGCAACTGATGAAACGGCGCGGCGGCGTAGGCCATGACCTGTCGCACATCCGCCCGAAAGGCTCGCCGGTGAAAAATTCGGCCCTGACTTCTACCGGCCTCGTCCCTTTCATGGAACGATACAGCAACTCGACGCGCGAGGTGGCACAAGACGGACGGCGGGGCGCACTGATGTTGTCCGTCAGCATCAAGCACCCGGACTCCGAATCGTTCATCGATGCCAAAATGACGGAAGGCAAAGTCACGGGAGCGAACGTATCCGTCAAGATCGACGATGAATTCATGCACGCTGCCATTGAAGGAAAATCCTACACGCAGCAATACCCCATCGACAGTTCTTCTCCCATGGTGGCCAAGGACATCAACGCACAGGATTTGTGGAAGAAAATCGTGCATAACGCATGGAAAAGCGCCGAACCCGGCGTCTTGTTCTGGGACACGATCCTGCGTGAATCCGTGCCCGACTGTTATGCCGATCTTGGTTTCCGCACCGTGAGCACGAACCCCTGCGGCGAGATACCGCTTTGCCCGTATGACAGTTGCCGCCTGTTGGCCATCAACCTTTACGCTTACGTGGTCAACCCGTTCACGCCGGAAGCCTATTTCGATTTCGATTTGTTCAAGAAACATGTGCAACTGGCCCAACGGTTGATGGACGACATCATCGACCTGGAACTGGAAAAGATTGAAATGATTCTCCAAAAAGTAGACGCCGACCCGGAATCCGAGGAAGTAAAGGGCACGGAACGTCATTTGTGGGAAAAGATATACAAGAAAAGCGGACAGGGACGGCGTACAGGCGTAGGCATCACGGCAGAAGGTGACATGTTGGCCGCACTCGGCCTCCGTTACGGCACGCAAGAAGCCACGGACTTTGCCGTGGAAGTACACAAGACCGTGGCCCTGCAGGCATACCGTTCATCGGTACAGATGGCCAAAGAACGCGGGGCATTTAAAATCTTCGACGCCGAACGCGAAAAGAACAACCCGTTCATCAACCGCTTGCGCGAGGCAGACCCGGAACTGTACGAAAACATGGTAAAATACGGACGACGCAACATCGCTTGCCTCACCATCGCCCCGACGGGGACGACCAGTCTCATGACACAGACCACATCTGGGATTGAACCGGTATTCCTGCCCGTGTACAAACGCCGGCGCAAGGTCAACCCGAACGACCCGGAAGTACATATCGACTTCATCGACGAGACGGGCGATGCCTTCGAGGAATACATCGTCTATCACCATAAGTTCCTCACGTGGATGAAAATCAACGGATACGACACGGAAAAACGTTACACGCAAGAGGAAATCGACGAATTGGTGGCACGTTCTCCTTATTATAAAGCCACGGCCAACGACGTGGACTGGCTGATGAAAGTCAAAATGCAGGGAGCCATCCAGAAGTGGGTGGACCACAGTATCAGCGTGACGGTCAACCTGCCGAACAATGTGGACGAAGAACTGGTCAACCAACTCTATGTGGAGGCTTGGCGTTCGGGATGCAAGGGTTGTACCATCTATCGCGACGGTTCGCGTTCGGGCGTGATGATTTCCGTGAAGAACGAGAAAAAACAGCCGGAACTTCCCTGCAAAAGTCCCGAAGTGACGGAAAAACGTCCGCAGGTATTGGAATGCGACGTGGTACGCTTCCAGAACAACAAAGAAAAATGGGTGGCTTTCGTCGGACTGTTGAACGGCTATCCCTACGAAATCTTCACGGGTATTCAAGATGACGACGAGGGAATCGTCCTTCCGAAAAGCGTCATGAAAGGACGCATCATCAAGAACGTGGACGAAGACGGCAACAAACGTTACGACTTCCAGTTCGAAAACAAGAAGGGATACAAGACCACCGTGGAAGGACTTTCCGAGAAGTTCAACAAGGAATATTGGAACTATGCCAAGCTGATTTCCGGTGTGCTGCGTTACCGCATGCCATTGGACCATGTCATCAAGCTCGTCGGTTCGCTGCAACTGGAGAGCCAAAGTATCAACACTTGGAAAAACGGCGTGGAACGCGCCCTGAAGAAATACATCACGGACGGCACGGAAGCCAAAGGTATGAAATGCCCGAACTGCGGTCACGAATCGTTGGTATATCAAGAAGGATGCCTCATCTGTAAGCACTGCGGCGCCTCCAGATGCGGATAGGCTCTATGAAAGTGAAGAACAGCCGCATCCTGCTGCCCCGCGTACGTTTCTATGCCCACCATGGCGTGGATCCGCAAGAACAACTGACAGGCGCTTACTTCCACGTCGGGATAGAAGCCGACACGGATTTCAACGAGGCCATGCGGACCGACCGGTTGGAGGGCACAGTGAGCTATGCCGACTTATACGAAAGCATCAAAGCGGAAATGGACATCCCTTCAAAGTTGTTGGAACACGTGGCGGGGCGGATTCTTCAAAGGCTCTTCGACAACTTCCCTTCCATCAGCCGCATCCACCTGACCCTGACCAAGGAAAATCCGCCGATGGGGGCCGATTGCCGCGAAGCCGGGGTGGAAATCGAAGCGGAAAGATAAGGACCCGGACATCGGTATGAACTGTTTTTAGACAGAATATCTATATTTTAGACATAAGAACAAAAGAACATATTTTCAAGTCTTAAAAGGCTTTTTGTTCTTATGTTCTTTTGTCCAAATATCATTTTGTCAAATTGTCACTTCCGCCTCCTCAGAATCGCATATTCCGGACATGCAGGCACACATGGAGAAAAGAAACGATTCTCACGCATTTGCAGAAACCCTTTGTGCCCCCCTGCCACAACTTTTGCTTACTTCTTGCACAAGAATGAGGCATACAACGCGCAAACAAGCGAAAAGCACGTAAGCCCCAAAGAAGCTCCACCTCTCATTGTGCCATCCTGATTTCGACAACTTCCGACCTCCAAATAGAGAAAAAGATGGCGATTTACGTACTTCCCTACACCGGTTTCTACCTGTCGGCGCGCCATCGGGCAGATGTTTTTTCCACATCCTGCGGAGAAAAAAAACGTTTTTTCAGCCGAACGAAAAATCATTCAGCTGAGATTGATTCTTAAAATCTGTCAACAAGATTTAAAAGCATCCCGAAACTGTAAAAAAACATAAAGGAAACGAAGTGAAAATTGTCTGAATGGTGTTTTTTACAATCATTCGTTCCCTCCCTAAACAAGCTATTATCTTTCTTTTTGTTCCATAAACCCGCATTTTCGTATCATTTATTTCAAACAGGCTTTTCAGCAACTTCCTGAAAAGTCTCCATACATACCGAGTTCCGATATTGCATTTTTTTAAGAGTATTTTTCCACACTTATTCTTCCATCCCACAAGAAAATTTTGTAATTTAGCGGGCAATAACATGAAACAGACACAAAAGGACAAATTCACATAATAAATTATCACCAAAACAATGGAAAACATAGGTTTAGCATTACAACTCATGGTGGTGGGCATGGTTACGGTGTTCATCATCCTCATGATTGTCATCCAGTTGGGCAAATGGCTGATTCAGATAGTCAACAAAGTAGCCCCCGAAGAAACGGTGGCTCCGAAACGGAAGCCCGCACCCGGTATGGCCTCGGCCATCGATGCCCAAACACTGGCCGTCATCCGGGAGGCTGTCAGCCAAATCACCGGAGGCAAAGGAAGCGTGAGCAAGGTAGAACGCCTGTAAGCACAAACAGTCATTGAAATCTAAAAGAAAAAACATACAATGGAAAAAAGAGAAGTAAAATTCAGCTTAGTGTTCCGCGACATGTGGCAAAGTGCCGGAAAATACGTGCCGCGCGTGGACCAGTTGGTGAAAGTGGCTCCCGCCATCATCCGGATGGGATGTTTCGACCGTGTGGAAACCAACGGGGGCGGTTTTGAACAGGTAAACCTACTTTTCGGGGAAAACCCGAACAACGCCGTGCGCCAATGGACGAAACCGTTCCACGAAGCGGGCATCCAGACCCACATGCTCGACCGCGCACTGAACGGCCTGCGCATGAGTCCCGTGCCGGCCGACGTGCGCCGCCTGTTTTATAAAGTCAAGAAAGCGCAGGGCACGGACATCACCCGTACGTTTTGCGGGCTGAACGACATCCGCAACATCGCACCCAGCATCCGCTACGCCAAGGAAGCCGGCATGATTTCGCAGTGCAGCCTTTGCATCACCCACTCGCCCATACACACGGTAGAATATTACGTGAAGATGGCCCAACAACTCATTGACTTGGGATGCGACGAAATCTGCCTCAAGGACATGGCGGGCATCGGCCGCCCCGAAACCCTCGGTAAAATATGTGCGGGCATCAAGGCTTACAAGAAAGACATCATCGTGCAATACCATTCCCATGCGGGACCGGGCTTCAACATGGCTTCCATCCTCGAAGTATGTAAGAACGGATGCGACTATGTGGATACAGCCGTAGCCCCGTTGGCATGGGGTACGGGGCACGCCGACATCCTGGCCGTACAGGCCATGCTGAAGGACGCAGGTTTCAAGGTGAAAGAAATCAATATGGCGGCCTACATGGAGGTACGCTCGCAGATACAGGAAATGATGGACGACTTCCTCGGATTATACTGCAATCCGCTCAACCGTATCAACAACTCCCTGCTCATCGCCCCGGGACTGCCGGGCGGCATGATGGGTTCGCTCATGGCCGATCTGGAGACCAACTTGGAGTCGCTCAACAAATGGAAGGCCAAACATGGGCAAGCCGAACTGACGCAGGACGAATTACTCGTCAAGCTGTTCGACGAAGTAGCCTACATCTGGCCCAAGGTGGGGTATCCCTGCCTCGTGACCCCGTTTAGCCAATATGTGAAAAACCTGGCCCTGATGAACGTCATCCAAATGGAGAAAAGCAAAGAACGTTGGAGCATGATTGCCGATGACATCTGGGACATGATTTTGGGCAAGGCCGGACGCCTGCCGGGCGAAGTGGCTCCGGAACTGAAGGCACTGGCCGAAGCGCAAGGACGGAAGTTCTCCGACACCGACCCGCAAGCCAACTATCCGGACGAACTGGACAAATACCGCCAGATGATGGCCGAAAAAGGATGGGACACTGGACAAGACGACGAGGAACTCTTCGAGTATGCCATGCACCCGTCGCAGTATGAGGCTTACAAGAGCGGCAAGGCCAAACAAGACTTCCTGGCCGACCTGCAAAAGAGACGCGAGGCTGCCGCCGCACCGGCCAGCGCAGGAAGCGCACCGGCACAGCCTTCTACCGTTACCGTTACCGTGAACGGACAATCTTACAAAGTGGACATCGCCTACGGAGAACAAGCCGCACCGGCACAGACATCAGCCGCACCGGCGGCACAACCCGCCGCAGCCACAGGCGAAGGCGAAGACATCCCGGCTCCGTTGGAAGGTAAATTCTACCGCGTGAAAAACACGGAAGAAACACCGAAGCAACCGGGCGACCGCGTAAAAGCGGGCGACATCCTGGGTTACATCGAGGCCATGAAGACCTATAATGCCATCCGCGCCGAATTCGACGGCACCATCACGGCCATCTTGGTCAACTCCGGCGATGCCGTGGAAGAAGATGACGTAATCATGAAAATAGCCAAGCAGTAAATTATGGAACAGTTAACAGATATATTCAACAAGCTATACCAGATGACGGCTTTCAGCAACATCATTGCCGACCCGTCGTTCCTCATCATGTATGCGCTGGCTTTCGTCCTGCTCTACTTGGGTATAGTGAAAAAGTACGAACCGCTGTTGCTCGTGCCCATTGCGTTCGGGGTGTTGTTGGCCAACTTCCCGGGCGGCGAGATGGGGGTCATACAAGCGGACTCGCAAGGGATGGTCACACTGGCCAACGGCAGCAAAGCCAACATCTGGGAAATGCCGTTGCACGACATCGCCCATGAATTCGGCCTGATGAACTTCCTTTATTACATGCTCATCAAGACAGGTTTCCTTCCACCCGTCATCTTCATGGGAGTAGGCGCCCTGACAGACTTCGGTCCGATGCTGCGCAACTTGCGCCTGTCCATCTTCGGGGCCGCCGCCCAATTCGGCATCTTTGCCGTGCTGTTGGTAGCCATCCTGATGGGCTTCACGCCGAAAGAGGCCGCCTCGCTCGGTATCATCGGTGGTGCCGACGGCCCGACGGCCATCTTCACGACCATCAAACTGGCCCCACACTTGCTCGGTCCTATCGCCATTGCAGCCTATTCCTACATGGCACTTGTGCCGGTCATCATCCCGTTGGTGGTGAAACTGACCTGCACGAAGAAGGAACTGATGATTAACATGAAGGAACAAGAAAAACTGCATCCGTCTACCACGGAAATCAAAAACCTGCGTGTACTGAAAATCATCTTCCCTATTGCCGTCACGACAGTAGTAGCCCTGTTCGTCCCCACGGCAGTACCCCTCATCGGCATGCTGATGTTCGGTAACTTGCTGAAAGAAATCGGTGCCGACACTTCGCGCCTGTTCGATGCGGCTTCCAACTCCATCATGAACGCGGCCACCATCTTCTTAGGATTATGCGTGGGCGGAACGATGACAGTGGATGCGTTCCTCAACATGCAGACGATAGGCATCGTCATCGGTGGATTCCTCGCCTTTGCGTTGTCCATTGCTTCCGGCATCGTCATGGTGAAGATATTCAACCTGTTCAGCAAGAAGAAAATCAATCCGCTCATCGGTGCCACCGGGCTGAGTGCCGTACCCATGGCCAGTCGTGTCTGCAACGAAATCGCCACCAAATATGATGTGAAAAACCATGTGTTGAACTACTGCATGGCCTCCAACATCTCCGGTGTCATCGGCTCGGCCGTGGCAGCCGGCGTGCTGATTTCCTTCTTGGGGTAAGACAGTTACAAACCGGATAAACAAAGAAGACAGAAGAACATAAGGATAAGATTTTTTCCTTATGTTCTTCTGTCTTTAAAAGAAGTAAAATCAAAGACGTATCACCTTCACTCACATCGGCAACCCAACAGATTAAAAAACGGGTTATTCTGTTTCCGTATGCTCCGAACCATTTTGCCTTTTAACCCGTTTTACATATAGCAAACGTCGCATTCACAGCTTTCTTGCTTTTCAATATAGTAGCCAACATATACAATCCTCTTTCCGTGAACACGGCAGGCAAGGCACGACTTTTAGACGATATTTTTACGGTCGGATTTTTCGACCGCAAAAATATCATTTCCTCACGTGTCAACCGAAACATGTAAGTGGGCGGGAACTTATCCGGATTATTTTTCACAGCCTCGTTCACTCGTTTGGTTTACACAACATACAATTCCGCTATATCTGCATCTAATATCACCACCGTCTCACGCACGGTCATTATTTTACTGCGAACCTGCTCAAACATATTGCCTGTCGGCAGTCCCACATCAGTATGCTGCAAAGTATTCCTATCCATTTCCATTTTTTATGTCAGTCCTGATAATACACCCTCTTCACCCGGGCACTGACTCCCGTCAGGATTTCGTAGGGAATCGTACCCACAGCGTCGCTCAGCACCGTCACCGGCAAATCATCGCCGAAGATGATGGCGGTATCGCCCTCACGGCAATCTATGTCCGTCACATCTATCATGCAGACATCCATGCAAATATTGCCCACATACGGGGCACGCTGTCCGTTGACCAGACAATACGCACGGCCGCAACCTAATTTGCGGTCCAAGCCGTCGGCATAACCGATGGGCAGGGCTGCAATCCTGCTGTCACGCGTCAACCGCCCTTTGCGGCTGTATCCCACCGTATCTTCCTTCGGCACTTCGTGTATCTGGAGAATCGTGGTTTTGAGCGTACTGACATTATGGAGAATCTCATTATTCCGGGAATTGATACCATAGAGCCCCAAGCCGAGACGTACCATCTCCAAATGACGCTCCGGGAAATGTTCAATCCCCGCACTGTTGCAGATATGGCGCAAAATCTTATGACTATAAGCCTGCTGAAGCTGCGCACTGCCTTTCAGGAACAACTCGTACTGACGGGCGGAAAAGGCATCGAAATCGTCGCTGTCGCTCCCGACGAAATGGGAAAATACGGAACGGGGAATCACAGCCGACTGGCGTTTCAACCGTTCCACCAGCAACGGCATATCCTTTTCCGGGTCGAATCCTAACCGGTGCATGCCCGTGTCTAATTTCACATGGATGGGAAAATGGGTCACCCCTTCTTTCTCCGCCTCGTGAGTCAAGGCTTCCAACAAACGGAAACTGTACACTTCCGGTTCAAGGTCGTACTCGAACAAGGTCGGAAAACTGCTCATCTCCGGATTCATAATCATGATATTCGCCGTAATGCCGGCCTTCCGCAAGTCCACACCTTCGTCGGCCACGGCCACGGCCAGATAATCCACCTGATGATCCTGCAGGGTTTTGGCAATCTCCACAGCACCGGCCCCGTAAGCCGACGCCTTTACCATACATACCATCTTCGTCTCCGGCTTCATGAAACTGCGGTAATAGTTCAAATTATCCACTACGGCATTCAAATTGACCTCCAATGTCGTTTCGTGCACCTTCAAGGCCAAGTGTTCCGTCAAAACGTCGAAACGGAAAGACCTTGCCCCTTTGATGAGAATCACTTCGTCGTGCAACGTGTCCAACACACCGCTGCCCAACAATTCATCCGTAGAACGATAAAAACATGCCTCCATACCGAACAGACCTCGTACGGCAGACAAGCACGGACCGACTCCTATGAACTTCTCCACGCCGCGCATAGCCACCAAACGGGCCACGCGGCCATATAAATCCTCAGGCGCACCGCCAGCCTGCTCGATATCACTCAAAACCAACGTACGTTTCCGCCCCGCACAATCAGGACGCCGGTTCATGAAGTCGAGGGCGATATCCAAAGAATTATAATCCGAATTGTAACTGTCGTTAATGAGCGTACAACCCGAACGGCCTTCTTTCACCTCCAGGCGCATGGCCACCGGTTCGAGCACGGCCATCCTTGCGGCAATCGTCTCGGGACTCATCCCCAAATGCAAGCATACGGCCAGGCAGGACACGGAATTGGCCAACGAAGCCTCGTCGATAAAAGGAATAGAACAGGCTGCCTCCTTACCTTTATATATATAGGACACAACCGTCTCTGCCTCCCGCTTTTCCACCGATGCGATATATAAAGGTACATCGCGCTGCTGCCGCGACCATGCAAAGTATTCTCCTTTGAAAGCCGAACGGTTGACGCAACCGGCTACGCACGCATCGTCCATATCGTACACCAAGACTTTGGCATCCTTGAACAACTTCAACTTCTCCATACACTTTTGCTCATACGAAGTGAAATTCTCCTGATGCGCATCGCCCAAGCAAGTAAAAACCCCTATGGTCGGCTGAATCACCGACTGCAAAGCTTCCATCTCTCCCGGCTCGGAAATTCCGGCCTCAAAAAGCCCTACTTCGCTTTTCTCATTCAGGTTCCATACGGACAAAGGCACTCCGATTTGGGAATTGTAGCTCCTCGGCGAACGGGTGACGCGTCTTTCGGGCGACAACAACTGGTAAAGCCACTCCTTGACCACGGTCTTCCCATTGCTTCCGGTTATACCCACCACCGGAATGTCGAAAGCCTCGCGATGACGTTCGGCCAAGCGTTGCAAGGCTTTCAGCGGACTGACCACTTGCAGGAAGTTGGCATCGGGACAAGATGTCATGTCTTCCGGCAAACGACTGACCACAAAAGAGCGTACCCCCCGACGATAAAGTTCGGGAATATAACGGTGCCCGTCGTTGCGACGGCTTTCCAACGCAAAAAACAAAGTATCTTCAGGGAAACACAAAGAACGGCTATCCGTTAGAATCCACCGGACTTCCACTGCTTCGTCGCCCCACAAATGTGCACCGACCAACGAAGCTATTCTTTCTAATGTATAAGACATAATCCTCAATATTTTAGCAGACTTTTCAAATTCTCGTATGCAGATGTCCGGACTAAGTTCGGGTATTTTTCAGTAAGTCGTTCTAACTTTAACATAGTTTGACGCAGGAACTCCCGGTAAGCCGCCGATTCAGGATGTAGCGGACGGTGTGACAAAGCCTTCGCCACAGCCTCCCATTCTGCCATGAAGCTTCGTGTTTCCGCAGGGAAACAGACTTCGGAAAAACGTTCCCAAATATACTCTACCGCCACCTCGGACGGATGCAACATGTCTGCCGCATAAAACCGGTAATCCCTCAATTCGTCCAACACAATCTCGTAAGCCGGAAAATAGAAGCAACGCCCCCCATACGCCCGGCATAACTCGTCCACGGCCAACAACAGCACGGCTTTCCCCAACCGACTGCCGTGAAAACCATATTTGGCATAACGGTAAGGACTGACCGTAAAAACAATTTGCAAGGACGGATTGACCCGCCAAAGAGCCTCCAAAGCCTCTCCGAGTTCAGCCTTCGTCCCCTCCACGTCCAACTGCCCTTCCGTAAACCATGCCCCGGGTTGCTTATGGCAATTCGCCACCACCCGCCCGTTGTCATGCAGACGGTAATAACGGTTCGTACCCAAAGTAAGAAACAGGACTTTCAGCGACCTGAACCGGGCAGCTTCTTCACAGCGCACGTTTTCCAGACGGGCACGGCATTCCTCCCGGTTCTCCGTAGAAAAGGAACTGTCATTCAACCAACTGTGCCACAGTCCTCCCGATTCGAAAAAAATATCTTCGGGCAACGGCTCTCCGGTAGCCATCGCCCTGCACCACGCGGCTATACTCAACGGATTGTACAATACCCCAAACGGGTTAGCATGCGCATCCAACCCTGACTGCACCATACGCCGGCCGATATGGTCGGCAAAGCAAGAGCCCAACAGGGTAAGCCCGTCTCCGGGATGGATATCCAATCCCTTCATCTCATTTTCTACTGTGGTACGAAACTTCATATCTCACATTCGTTAAATGTCAAAACGGTATTTTTTCCTGCAAAAGTAAGCAAGATATATGAAATTATGCTAATTTTGCATGAACTAAATCAAGCTGATGACAAACAAAAATACATATAACCTTCTGTCGCAAATCAACATACCGGCCGACTTGCGCCGTTTGCCCATAGACAAATTGCCGCAAGTATGCGAGGAATTGCGCCGCGACATCATCGACGAGTTGGCAGACAATCCGGGACATTTCGCTTCCAGCTTAGGTGTCGTGGAACTGACGGTCGCTTTGCATTATGTGTACGACACGCCTTACGACCGCATCGTATGGGATGTGGGGCATCAGGCATACGGCCATAAGATACTGACAGGAAGACGGGAACGTTTCTCTACCAACAGGAAGCTGCACGGGCTGAAACCTTTCCCCTCTCCTTCCGAAAGCGAATACGACACGTTCACCTGCGGACATGCTTCCAATTCCATCTCCGCCGCTTTGGGCATGGCGGTGGCCTCGGCCAATCAGGATGAAAAAAGAAGGCATATCATCGCTGTCATCGGTGACGGTTCGATGAGCGGTGGGTTGGCTTTCGAAGGATTGAACAATGCTTCTTCCACTCCAAACGACATCCTCATCATCCTGAACGACAATAACATGAGCATAGACCGCAGTGTGGGAGGAATGAACCATTATTTCCACCAACTCCACACTAGCAGTCTCTATAACCGCCTGCGTTTCGCCGCTTCCCGGAAACTATTCAACTGGGGATGGCTCAACGAAAACCGCCGGAAGCAACTCATCCGTTTCAACAACTCGCTGAAGTCGCTTATCAGCAACCAACAGAACGTATTCGAAGGAATGAACATACGCTACTTCGGCCCTAGCGACGGTCATGACGTCATCGAACTGGTACACACGCTCCGGGTCTTGAAAGACATGAAAGGCCCTAAACTTTTCCATATACACACCGTCAAAGGCAAAGGATTCAAACCGGCGGAGAAAGCGGCTGACATCTGGCACGCACCGGGCAAATTCGACAAGGAAACCGGCGAACGCATACAGACGGACACGAGCAACCTGCCTCCACGTTACCAAGATGTCTTCGGACAGACCTTACTCGAACTGGCCCGGATGAACCCGAAAATCATCGGAGTGACACCTGCCATGCCGTCGGGCTGCTCAATGAATGTCTTGATGAAGGAGATGCCGGACCGGGCCTTCGATGTAGGCATCGCCGAAGGGCATGCCGTCACCTTTTCCGGGGGCATGGCACAAGACGGCCTCATCCCGTTTTGCAACATTTATTCCTCCTTTGCCCAACGAGCCTACGACAACCTCATCCACGACATTGCGATAGAACGCCTTAACATGGTGTTATGTTTAGACCGCGCAGGACTGGTGGGTGAAGACGGTCCCACGCACCATGGCGCATTCGACTTGGCCGCGCTCCGCCCCATCCCCAACCTCATCCTTTCTTCCCCACTCAACGAAAAAGAACTGCGCCTGCTCATGTACACGGCACAGCTCCCCAACCAAGGCCCGTTCGTCATCCGCTACCCACGCGGACGGGGCGTGCTGACCGACTGGCAATGTGATTTTGAAGCCATCGAAGTGGGGAAAGGACAACTTCTCAAAGAAGGAAAGGACATCGCACTGCTTTCGTTAGGCCCCATCGGCAACACGGCGGCAGAGGCCATCCGCCTGTTCGAACAACAAC
The DNA here is from genome assembly GCF_000205165.1 of Paraprevotella xylaniphila YIT 11841. GTDB lineage: Bacteria > Bacteroidota > Bacteroidia > Bacteroidales > Bacteroidaceae > Paraprevotella > Paraprevotella xylaniphila. Next base: position 89,124 of record NZ_GL883827.1, read on the forward strand.
AGGCACAAGAAGGACATCCTCTCACGGTAGCCCACTATGATATGCGTTTCCTCAAGCCGTTGGACGAAAACATCTTACACGAAGTTGGAACGCATTTCTCCCGAATCATCACGATAGAAGACGGAGTCATCTGCGGAGGATTAGGGTCTGCCGTATTAGAATACATGTCCTACCATGACTTCTTCCCTAAAGTAACACGGATGGGACTGCCCGATTATTTCGTAGAACACGGCACGGTGGAACAACTACGGCAAATAGCCGGAATCGACCGGGATGCCATCGTGTCACAACTCCGTTCCATTTCACAAAAGTAAATCCATGAAGATTATCATTGCCGGTGCCGGGGCTGTAGGCACACATTTAGCACAACTCTTAGCCAAAGAAAGCCAGAACATCACGTTGATAGACGAAAGCGAAGACAAACTTTCAAAAGTAGCCGACAACGTTGACCTCATGACCCTCAACGTAAAACCGACTTCCATCAGCGGCCTGAAAGAAGCCGGAGCCGCACATGCCGAATTGTTCATCGCCGTCATGCCAGACGAAATGAAAAATATCACCTGCTGCATGTTGGCCCACACCTTGGGGGCGCGGAAAACCGTAGCGCGCATCGACAATGCGGAATACTTGGACGAAGAATACAAAAGCTTTTTCAAGAACATGGGTATCAGTTCCCTCATCTATCCGGAAATACTGGCCGCACGGGATATCATAGAAGGCATCAAACATAGTTGGATAAGGCAGTGGTGGGAAGTGCACGACGGGGCACTCGTCATGTTGGGCATCAAGTTGCGTGAAACCGCAGAAATCCTCAACATCCCGCTGAAGATACTGTGCGGTCCGGACACTTGCTACCATGTCGTGGCAGTCAAACGAGACGACATGACCATCATCCCGAACGGTGATGCCACGCTTCAACTGGGCGACATCGTGTATTTCATGACCACGAAGAAATACATTCCTTACATCCGAAAGATTGTAGGCAAAGAACATTATGAAGACGTGAAAAACGTCATGATCATGGGAGGCGGACGCACGGCCATGCACACCGCCCTGAATGTCCCGGGATACATGGAGGTGAAGATCATAGAAAGCGACCCCGCCCGCTGCAACGAGCTGAACGAGGCTTTAGGAGACAGCGACGTGATGGTCATCAACGGAGACGCACGCGACTCTTCGTTACTGATTACGGAAGGCATACAGCACACCCAAGCTTTCGTGGCCCTGACCGGACAAAGCGAAAGCAACATCCTGGCTTGCCTTACGGCCAAACGGTTGGGAGTGCGGAAAACCGTGGCGCTAATAGATAACCTGGACTATATCTCCATGGCCGAAAGATTGGATATCGGCACCATCATCAACAAAAAGACGATTGCCGCCAGTCATATTTACCAGATGATGTTGGATTCGGACGTTACCAACGTGAAATGCCTGACCGTGGCCGATGCCGACGTGGCTGAATTCGAAGTAAAATCCGGGGCCAAAGTCACCAAGAAACCGGTGAAAGACCTCGGCCTTCCGACGGGAGTAGCCATCGGAGGGTTAGTACGAAACGGCGAAGGCATGCACGTAAACGGATTGACACAAATCCAGGAAGGCGACAGCGTGGTCGTATTCTGCCAAAACATGTTCATCAAGAAGTTGGACAAGTATTTTGCATAGCTCCGGCATCCATGCGGTCCAACAAACGCCGGATGTCCCGTTCAAGCAATTTATAAGGCGGCGCATCCTTAAACCCTACATTCTTCCGCAACATGTCCTCCACGGAATTCTGGCTATGTTGGTAACACGACAATTCGTTTTGCCGCTGCGTGTCGTGCTCGGCCAGATTACGGATTTCACGCTCACGTTCTTTACGCAGCAAAATACAAACAGGATCCAACAAGGGAGAAATCACGTTGTCGAACAAGGTATGCCCCTGAATATACAAATAAGTCGTCTCCGGGGTGACCCCCAAACCTAACAGTTCCGTCTTCAGCATCTCGTAATCTTTCTTCGCCTGTGGGAAGTGGCGTTGCAACCAAGCTATCTTCCGGTTGACCCTCCGCCGCACAAGTTCCAACGTCTGTTCGGGATGGTACACATTAATATCACTGAAACTCACATGATTGCCAAACTCCGTCAAAGTAAACTCCCGGTAATGGTTCCGCCGGTACACCCAAACCGACCATACGAACAACGGCCAGATAAGTTGGGAATATTCCCGCATGAAACTCTCAAAATCCACAATCTGGCGGTCGTTGAGCGTAGCCATTACACAGACACGGTGCAACGTCTCCGCATAACACTGGTAATTCTCGATGGCGTATGCATAAGTATGGAACACAAAAGGGTTCCGGTTAATCAGCCGTGAGGTCGGCGTGGCGCCCTGCAACAAATAATCGTAGTCCGCATCGACGCAGGCTATCATATAATTTCCCAGTTGGGGGCCGAGCTTGTTCGTCAACACCAGTTTTTTCCCTTTGCCCAACGTACTGCGGGAAGGCAACATGATTTCAAAATAACGGCTGTCATCCTCAAAATCATCCAATACGGTCCGCCAGAAAAACACATCGTCGTAACTTTCCACATACGCCACGATTTTCCGCCGTGCCGTTTTGGGTTTCAACCTCTGCGCCGCTCCCAGATACAAAGAAGTCAGGTTCTCAGACAATCTTTTGGCCATAACGCTCCCCTCCCTTCCTCAGAAATTTATTGTGTAATGTCGGTCACTTCCGTCACGGCATCCATCCATCCGTTCATGATCATGGCCGGCGAATGCGTCGTCAGGATGATTTGGACATTCGGATTCAACTGCCGTATCAGCGTAATCAGCCTTTGCTGCCACTCTACATGCAGGCTGATTTCCGGCTCGTCCATGAAAAGCACGTAAGGCTGACGGTCTTCCACCAATACGGTAAGCAGAATCACGAGCATCTGCTTCTCGCCGGAAGAAAGTTTGTAAGGCGAAAGCACCTCGCCGAACTGCTCCAACTGTATTTCATTGCTACTGCGTACGATTTTCTTTCCGGTCTCGCTGAACAGCTCGTCCACCATGTCTTGGAACTGCACACGGGCTTGAGCTGCCTCCTGGGCCTTGGCCTTCGCTTCCGGGTCACCGCTCGTCAGCATGGCAATCATACGATTCCCCACATTGACCTGATAGTCCAGGAAACGCCGCTGCAAGAGATAAAGCTGCCAGTCTAGCTCTGTAGCCACCCTGTCATCCGCTAATTTTTCCAACAAATTGCTGTGGACCAAAGGACGGTCGAAGCTCCGCACCACATCGAACCTTACCGTCACCGCATCCACCGGTTCGTATGTCAGTTTCACATCGGGCTTGTCCGTACAGCTGTCTTTGACCACCTGCAAAAGCCTTAATATCACTTTGTTCAGAATCGTGCTCTTGCCGACCCCGTTCACACCGCTCAGGATATTCACCTTGCGGTCCAATTCCCACACGATATGCTTCTGCCCGCTCCAAAGCGAGTCTATCTCAATACGCCGTATGTATTCACCTATCTTATCCATAGTCTGCGTTTTTCAGAATCCTCTTTATCCAAAGACAGCAAACAGCCAGGCCGAATCCTGTCCTCGCTTCAGCAAAGATAAGTTTTCCCATAGAAAGAAGCAACGGAAAGATGCTAAAATTTGTGATGAAACGACTAACTTTGCAGTCGTTTTTCCGATACGTATAAATTCAAGAAAGATGTATAAAGATAAAAACCTGACAGGCCACCTTTGCATGTTTGCGGCCTGTGCGGCCTGGGGACTGATGTCGCCCTTAGGCAAAGATGCCATGGCGCACGGCATCAGCGGATTGGCATTGGTAAGTTTCCGGGCGGCCGGTGCGGCCTTATGCTTTTGGCTCACTTCCCTTTTCGGCCGCCATAAGGAAGAAGTCGCTCCCCGTGACTTACTGATGTTTTTCTTTGCCGGCATGCTCGCCATCGTGTTCAACCAATGCTGCTTTACGATTGGGCTATCCCTGACATCCCCCGTCAACGCCAGCATCGTCACCACCACACTCCCCATCGTGACCATGCTTCTGGCCGCCCTGTTCCTGAAAGAACCGGTCACGAACAAAAAAGTGTTGGGCATCTTCTGTGGTGCCATCGGTGCCCTGCTGCTTATCTTAGGCAACGGACACGCCACCCAAAAAGGCAATGGCAGCCTGACGGGCGACCTGCTGTGCCTTACCGCCCAATGCAGCTTTGCCGTTTACCTGACTATCTTCAAGAAGCTGATACAGAAATACACCGTAGTGACCTGCATGAAATGGATGTTCACCTACGCTACCATCGTTATCCTGCCCTTCACCTACAAGGACCTGGCCATACTGCCATGGGCTGAAATTCCGACAACCACTTGGTTTGAAACGGCTTTTGTGGTCTTCGTGGCCACTTATTTAGCTTATATCATGATGATGACAGGACAGAAACTGCTACGCCCCACCATCGTGAGCATGTACAACTACGTGCAACCCATCGTAGCCTGTATCGTCAGCGTAGCTACGGGGTTAGGAGTCTTCGGATGGAGTCAAGGGGCAGCCGTCCTTTTGGTTTTCGGAGGCGTATGGTTGGTTACCCAAAGCAAAAGCCGGGCCGACCTGAAATCCGAGCATGCTTCTCCTACCGATCCCAAATCCTAAGCCGCCATGCCTGCATCACCTGTCTTATGGCTCCAACAGCAACGTCGCTTGCTCGAATTGGAATATGAATACGAAAAAACGCAATTCCGCACCCAAACGGAAATAGCCGGCATAACCCGAAAAATCAAACAAGGGCTATGTTGGTACCCGCTTTCCTTAGGAAAGAGTTATTACAACTCGCTCAACCAACTGGTAATAGAAGTAGAACGCACGGAGCATACAGAAGAAGACCATGGCTTCGAGCCGGGTAAACAAGTGTGTTTCTTCACACAAGATGCCTCCGGAGAGCTACGACAGGGCAACCACGGCGGTCGACTGCATTATTTCCACTTTACCGGCACCGTAAGCTTCGTAGACGGCAATACGATGGTGGTAGCCCTGCCGGACACGGAAACCCTTTCGCATTTGAGAGGAAACGACCGCGTCGGTGCGCAACTCTACTTGGACGAAACCACCTACCGCCTGATGTTCGAAGCCTTGGACCGGGTAAGTGCCGCACGGCATGGCCGCTTGGCAGAATTGCGCGACATTTTTCACGGAACGGCCCAGGCCGGTCACTTTACATTCCAACCAGTACGTTTTCCTTGGCTCAATCCCACACAAGAAACCGCAGTCAACGAAGTGTTGCGTGCCAAAGACGTGATGATCGTGCACGGCCCTCCGGGAACAGGCAAGACCACTACCCTTGTGGAAGCCATCTACGAGACGCTCCACCGCGAGAGCCAAGTATTGGTGTGCGCACAAAGTAACATGGCCGTAGACTGGATTTCGGAGAAACTGACCGACCGGGGCGTGGCAGTCCTGCGCATCGGAAACCCTTCTCGCGTGAATGACAAGATGCTGTCGTTCACCTACGAACGGCGTTTCGAAGCACATCCTTCCTACCCCTCGCTCTGGGCCATCCGCAAAGCCATCCGCGACCTGTACGCCCACCGCCCGTCGTCGGGCCGTGAAGCTTTCCACCAAAAGATAGCCCGGCTACGCGACCGGGCAACCGAACTGGAAATCGCCATCAACGAAAGTTTGTTCAACGAAACGCGGGTCATTGCCTGCACGCTGACAGGCAGTGCCAACCGCGTATTAGCAGGAAAAAAGTTCTCAACCTTGTTCATCGACGAAGCCGCCCAAGCCCTCGAAGCGTCCTGTTGGATTGCCATCCAAAAGGCCGGGCGCGTCATCCTGGCCGGTGACCACCGCCAACTTCCTCCCACCGTGAAATGCCCCGAGGCCATGAAGGGCGGACTGGACCGCACGCTGATGGAAACCATCGCCGCCCGCCAACCTTCCGCTGTCAGCCTGCTCCGCACGCAATACCGCATGAACGATGCCATCATGCACTTCTCTAGCGAATGCTTCTACGACGGGAAGGTGGAAAGTGCCCCGGAAGTGAAATACAGGGGCATTCTGGACTGGGACACGCCAATGGAATGGATAGACACGGCAGACGAGGAACAAACCGCCCCATACCTGACAGAAGAACCTTCCAATCCGGTATCCGCACCGGCTCCCCCGACGGCAGGGATACCCGACTTCGAAGAAACCCGCAATCCGGACAGCACTAGCCGTTCCAACCCCGAAGAAGCACGGCTCACCCTGAACATACTGAAGGCCTATTTCCAAAAGATAGGCAAGGAAAGGATATTGGCGGAACGCATCGACACCGGGCTCATCTCCCCTTACAAAGGCCAAGTGCAACTATTGCGCACCCTGTTGCGCCGGGATGCCTTTTTCAAACCCTACCGCCATCTGCTGAGCGTAAACACCGTAGACGGGTTCCAAGGGCAGGAGCGCGACGTCATCCTCATCAGCTTGGTGCGGAGCAACGAGAACGGGCAAATCGGATTCCTGCACGACCTGCGCCGTATGAACGTGGCCATCACGAGGGCACGCATGAAGCTTATCCTAGTGGGCAACAGCCATACGCTATGCCGCACACCTTTCTACAAACTGATGTACAGCTACATCAAATCATTAGACACCCAATGATTTCCCCATTCCATGAGGGATACTAAAAACCGCCTGTTATCTTCACGACAACAGGCGGTCCAACCTTAACTAATCGAAAATATACTTTCCCATACGGAAAGCCTATTTCATTCGATTCTCCACTACTTTCCAATCAATAATCTGCCACAAAGCTGCGATATGGTCGGCACGCCGATTGCGATAGTCCACATAGTAGGCATGTTCCCAAACATCGAATCCCAACAGGGGCACGTAGCCCATCGTCACAGGATTGCCGCCGTTAGGACATTGTACGATAACCAATTCGCCCTTTTCGTTTTGCGCCAACCACGCCCAACCCGAACCGAATAAACCGGTGGAGGCTGCCGCCATTTTCTCCTTGAATTCGTCAAAGCTTCCGAATGCAGTCCGGATGGCCTTGTCCAACTTGCCTTCCGGCACTGCCGGGCCTTCAGCCCCCACCGGACGGAACTGTTCAAAATACAGTGTATGATTGAGCACCTGGCCCGCATTGTTAAACAACGGACCGGCCGGTGCATGGCGTACGATCTCTTCCAGATTCTTCTTTTCATACTCGGTGCCTTTCACCAACGTATTCAACGTATTCACGTATGCCTGTAAATGCTTGCCATAATGATAATCTATGGTTTCCTTGCTGATGACAGGTTCCAAGGCATTGCTCTCGTAGGGTAACTGGGGCAGCGAAAATACGGCTGCCATAGAAGTGATGATAATTTGCGTCAACATGATTTCTTCATTTTTTAATTAATATATTGGGTTTAGTATGCTTCCCCTTCATCTCTCACATACACAGGAATCGCATATCACAAAGGTAACACTATTTGCCATACCCACAAACTTTTCAGGATTTTATTTACCCTCATTTATACTTTGTGAAGAAATACTTATTTTCTGCCGCATAAAATACAGCTTTATTGTTTTTTGTGTACATTTGTTCACTGAACCACAAAATACATGATTATGGACTTCAAAGACCTTTGCCACGCACGCTATTCCGTGCGTGCCTTCAAGCCGGATGCCATTCCGGCAGAGAAAATGGAATATATCAAAGAATGCACGCGCCTGGCTCCCTCGGCCGTCAACAGGCAGCCGTGGAAATTCATCCTCTTCACCGGCGAAGACGACCGCGCACGCCTGCAGCAATGTTACGACAAGGAATGGTTCCGCGAGGCTCCGGCTTATATCTTGGTCTGCGAAAACCACGGGGCGGCCTGGACGCGGCGGTATGACGAGAAAAACCATGCCGACATCGACGTGGCCATCGCCATAGAGCACTTGTGCCTGGCTGCGACTGAACAAGGATTGGGCACTTGTTGGGTGTGCAACTTCCGCGTGCAACTCTGCCAAGAGCTTTTCAATCTGCCTGACGAGTGGTATCCGGTAGCCATCATCCCCATCGGCTATCCGGCCACACCGGCCATTCCGGAAAAGACACGCAAGGCGATGGCCGAAATCTGGGAAGACCGCTAAGCCCGGGAGTCAGGGCGTAAAGATTTACAAATTCCTCATGTAGGAAATCTGAAAAACAACATGCGCCAAATGAAAAATCAATCTCAGCCAAACGATTTTTCATTCGGCTGAGATTGATTTTTCATTTGGCGCAAAGAATTTCACGGCTCTACACAAAATATTAAACCTCTGAATGCCAACATAATAGAGGATGACACCCAGAGGTTTCACACTTCATCCGGAAACTTTACAAGAAAAGTTCCCGAAAAATATTCCTTACGCCACCTTTTCGAGCTTCTTCATAATGGAGAAGATGAACAAGGCCGAAAGCAGACAAAGCACGATGAGCACGCTCCACACCATCCACAACTCGATGCCGCCCCACAGGTAACCGATGATAGACACCATGTAATTGCCGATAGCCGTGGCCACGAACCAACCACCCATCATCATACCCTTATACTTCGGGGGAGCCACTTTAGACACGAAAGAAATGCCCATGGGAGACAACAACAACTCAGCAAACGTCAACACAAGATAAGTGGAAATGAGCAAATTGGGCGAGACCAAGCTGACATCGGCACCCTGAGCCAACGCATCGGGCGTAGGCAATCCCATGGAACCGAAAGCCATGATACCGAAACCGCAGGCGGCAATCAGCATCCCCAACCCGATTTTACGAGGAGCCGAAGGTTCCTTTCCTTTCTTGGCCAAGAAACCGAATATCGCCAACGAAACCGGTGTCAAGGCTACCACGAAGAACGGATTGAACTGTTGGAAAATCTGCGGCAGGATCTCCACCTCGGCATCGCTTGCTGCATACTGCCCCGCCAGAACGCCCACGGAAGCTACTGCCACCAGACCGGAAACCAGTTTGCTGCGGCCTGTCCTGCTTTGGAAGAGAGAGAACATGGCATACACCAAAGCAATAATCAGCACCAAATTGAACACATTAAACGTCATGCCCAACAAGCCCGAAGCCGAAGCCTGCGTATAATCGCGTGCGAAGAACGTAAGCGTCAAGCCGTTCTGGTGGAAAGCCATCCAGAAAAAGAGCACCACGGCAAACACAAGACAAAGCGCGGTGATGCGTTGGCGCGTCTCGGCCGGAGACAGTTCCTCCACGGGTACATGCCCGTCAGATGCCGTCTTCGCGTTATAATCGGCATGCTTGAAAGTGCTGCGGAAGCCATAGTATATAAGGATGGACACGATAAGCGAAACACATGCCACGGCAAAGCCGTAATTGTAAGCTTCGGACAACTTTTCGATGTAACTCTGACAGAAAACCGCCGTGTCACCCGTGAATCCCTGTGCAGCCTTGAGCGACTCCAACGTGGCGGCAGACTGTGCCGTCATTCCCGCCGCATTATCCATATACTGGTGGGCAAGGGCAGGAATCTGTGCATTATAAGTGAAGCCGTTCATGCCCAACACGTAATTAGTCATCTTGGTGGCCGCCGTGGGGGCAAACAGCGCACCGATGTTGATGGCCATGTAGAAGAGGCTGAACGCCGTGTCGCGCTTGTCCCTGTACTCTGGCGCATCATAGAGGTTGCCGACCATGACTTGCAGGTTGCCTTTGAAAAGTCCCGTGCCGCAAGCAATCAATGCCAACGCACCGAACATCATGGACTTTCCGGCCACATCAGCACCCGTCGGGACCGCCAACAACAAGTAACCGATGAACATGATGAATATACCGAGCGTGACCATCTTGCCGAACCCGTACCTGTCGGCCAACATTCCGCCAAAAAGCGGCACAAAATAAACCGCCCCGAGGAACACGCCGAAAATTGTGGATGTCTCACCGGCCGAGTATCCAAATTTCGCCTGTAAGAACAACGTGAAAATGGCCAGCATCGTGTAGTAACCGAAACGCTCGCCCGTATTGGCCAGCGCCAATGCATAAAGACCTTTAGGTTGACCTTCGAACATAACTTAAAATGTTTTTAATAGTGAATAATTTTAATCGCAAAGATAACATTTAATTTTTGCTTTCCACCCCATTTTGAGGCTTTAGTATCGTTTTTCCCCCATATCCACAAACATTTTATCATTTCCAACCTCTGCATAAAAACGTTTTTTAGCAATTTATTAGAGTTTGTGACATAAAAGGGCTATCTTTGCACTTCCTTAAAAACAATCAGGATATACAAATCCAAAATAATCAGATTATGAGCAAATTTGAATTCAAGCCTAAACTATTCCTTGACTTGAGAGAGTACAACAAAGAAAAGCTGACGGCAGACATCATGGCCGGCCTCATAGTGGGCATCGTAGCCCTGCCATTGGCCATAGCCTTCGGCATTGCATCCGGCGTGACACCTGAGAAGGGCATCATCACGGCCATCATCGCCGGACTGGCCGTGTCCCTGTTTGGCGGAAGCCGTGTGCAAATCGGCGGACCGACGGGGGCTTTTATCGTTATCATCTACGGTATCATACAACAATACGGCGAAGCAGGCCTGCTTGTGGCCACCGTCATGGCCGGCGTGTTCCTGATTCTGTTGGGCGTATTCCATCTGGGTACCATCATCAAATACATCCCCTATCCCATCGTGGTAGGCTTCACCAGCGGAATCGCCGTGACCATTTTCACGACGCAAATCAAAGACCTGTTCGGACTGACCATCGACAACGTGCCGGCCGATTTCATAGAGAAATGGATCGTGTACATCCGCCACTTCGGCAGCTTGGACGTATGGTCCACCGCCGTGGGTATAGTCAGCGTGGCCATTATCGCCCTCTCCCCCAAACTGACCCACAAGATTCCGGGTTCGCTCATTGCCATCATCGTCATGACCGTGGGAGTCTACCTGCTGAAACAATACGGTATAGCGACGCAAGTGGAAACCATCGGCGACCGCTTCATGATTAAAGCCGAACTTCCGGGCATGAACGTACCCGAACTGAACTGGGAAAGCATCAAGCAACTGATGGCTCCTGCCATCACCATCGCCATACTGGGAGCCATCGAATCGCTGCTCTCGGCCACCGTGGCCGACGGTGTCATCGGCGACCATCATGACTCGAACCAGGAATTAGTGGGACAGGGCATCGCCAACATCCTCTCCCCCATCTTCGGCGGCATCCCTGCCACCGGTGCCATCGCCCGTACCATGACGAACATCAACAATGGGGGACGCACGCCCGTGGCCGGTATCGTGCATGCTATCGTGCTGCTGCTCATTTTCCTGTTGCTCATGCCACTGGCGCAATACATTCCTATGGCCTGTCTGGCGGGCGTATTGGTCATTGTGAGCTATAACATGAGCGGTTGGCGGACATTCAGGGAACTTTTGCGCAATCCTAAGTCCGATGTGGCCGTCTTGCTTATCACTTTCTTCCTCACCGTGATATTCGACCTGACCGTAGCCATTGAGTTCGGACTGGTACTGGCCTGCCTGTTGTTCATCAAGCGGGTCATGGAAACCACGGAGGTGAACCTTTTTAAGGATGAAATCGTCCCTACGGATGCCGACGGCACCGTGATTTCGGAAGAACACTTGCACATTCCCGACCACACGGAGGTCTACGAAATCAACGGCCCTTACTTCTTCGGCATTGCCAACCGGTTTGAAGAGGTCGTACTACAAACCAAGGAACAGCCTAAGGTACGTATCATCCGCATGCGGAAAGTTCCGTTCATCGACTCTACGGGTATCCACAACCTGACCAACCTGTGCGAGATGAGCCATCGCGAAGGGGTGCACATCATCTTGTCCGGAGTTAATCCGAAAGTACACGAAGCCCTCAAGAAAAGCGGATTTTATGAACTGCTCGGCAAGAAAAACATCTGCGACAATATCCATACGGCCCTCGAAGTGGCCCGGCATTACTTGAACCGCTGACCCGTTTCTCCGGCCTTGACTAAAAAACAGCCGCCCTCCCATATATATAAAATAGGTATATGGAAGGGCGGCCGTAACTTCGGCTATGCCATCTACAACGCAAGCAGCTGTTCGCCGTGCGTCTTGGTCTTGACTTCTTTCGGGGAGAAGACCTTCTCTATCACTCCTTCTTCATCAATGACAAAGGTGGTGCGGAAAGTTCCCATATACTTGCGGCCATACATGCTCTTCTCTCCCCATACGCCCATCTCATTGACCAACAACTTGTCCGTATCGGCAATCAACGTGAAAGGCAACTCATGTTTCTCTATGAACTTCTTGTGCGAATCAGCACTGTCCACGCTTACCCCGATTACCTCGTATCCTTTATCCTTCAGCGCAGAATAGTTGTCGCGCAGGCTGCAAGCTTCGGCCGTACAGCCCGACGTATTGTCCTTGGGATAAAAATAAAGCACCACTTTCTTTCCACGGTAGTGGCTCAACAAAATCTGCTCTCCTTGTTCGTTCACGCCCAGCACCTCGGGCGCCTTGTCTCCTACATTCATATTTTCTTTATTTTCAGGTTAAATATAATCATCAGTCCGGCATCTTACGATTCACTCGCATTCGTCAATCGTATAGTTCACAAAATCATTGAAGGGCTTCATCAACTCGAAAATCTCGGCCGTACGGTCCAACCAGTTTTCATCACGGAAGAAATCATCCGGCACCGTGTGGCAAACGGAGTAATCTTTCGGCCTCAAATAATCCGGATAAGGGAAATCCTTCGGAAAGCCCTTAGGAAGGGTTTTCAAGTGCGTCTCGCCTATGACGGGAAATGCCGCCTTGAAATCTGCCGCCTCCACAATAGAACGGAATTCGTCCACCTCGTCCACGATGGACTGGCGGACAGCTTTCAGAATCGGCGAAGGCAGACACCACGACCCACCGGCCAACAAGCATTCACCGGGCTGAAGGTGGAAATAATAACCGCTATGCCAGGACTTCTTGCCGCAGGCGTTGATATAGGCTCCGAAATGGCGCTTATAAGGCGATTTGTCTTCAGAGAAACGCGTATCGCGATAAAAACGATACGTGCAATCCTTTACCGTAAGGTGTGCCACACTACCGTCAAATACCGCGATACGATGGATAAGTGCCTGCACCATCTCCTCGAAAAGCCCGTGCGCTTCCTCATACTGCCTTTTGTGTCCTGCAAACCATCCCCGGTCGTTATGCGCCGCCACATCTTTCAGGAAGTCCAATATGCAATCTATCTTTGCTTTCATTTGTGCCTTATTTTACAAGGGCAAAGATAGTACAAAGCGGATAAAAAACAAAGCAAATGCGCCAACCTGTGCCCAAAAAGAGCGTATTGATTCAACCCTACCACTATTTGACGCGTTTATTCTCTTTCCGCTATATCATAAAGGTGTAAATTTACAGCGTCGAGATCTTTGATAACCATAAAAAACAAGTATCGTGGGCGCACCCGCAATACTTCATTACAACTTAACCCATAAATTAAACAGTTAATCACAATGAGAAAAAACACGTTACTCGTAGGAGTACTGTCCTTATTGGGGACAAGTCAGGCGATGGCCGACGATTGGGTCATCGAACTCATGAAAAGCAACGCATCCCACATTGAGTTGGTAAAAGATGCGAGTTTTGATGTAGGTTACGGCTGCATCGGGAACACTTCGACGGAAACCGTCATCGGTTTGGGAGAAGTGGATTTCGGTACAGACGGGACGAACTACAAAGCCACCGGAGTGGAGTTCGCCCACGGATGGGGCAGTTACGACGAGGAGAAGATTGTAGTCCTCAGTGCCGGAGCCACGGCAGAAGAGGCCGTCCCGTTCAACGAAATGACCGTGACCCGCACTTACGGTTACCATCAGTTTGAACTATTTGCCGAGAATATGGACAAAGGAGACGGATTCGTCCTTCCCGCCGGTAAACAGAAAGTGTGGCTGACTTTCCGGGCCGGACAAGGCAACCTGCGTTCGGTGAAGTTCTATAAAAACGCCATCTCCGAAGGAATGGAAGGCGTACAGCCTTGGCCCAACCAAGCGGAAGGCTACGGAGACATCACGACTTCCATAGAAGCTGCCGCATTTGAAAGAGCGGTGGAAGTACCGGAAAATCCGGAAGAAGACCCTTACAAAGATGCCAAATACGATGAAAATACGGCATGTTGGGGCGGAACAAACGACGGATTCATCGTCAAATCCAATGAAGAAATAGACTTCGGCAACGGAGAATTCCAACAATTAGTGGCCTATATCGGGCATGACGGCGAAAGATACACGGAGTACATGGAATTCTATATCGACGAAGTAAAACCGGAAAATATGGTGGCCAGGACATGGACGGGCATCAATATACAGGAATGGAACAAGTTCACACCGGTGGCCACTACGTTGAAAGAGGTAACGGGCAGCCATCACCTGTATGTGAAATGGGGCAATGCCACGAACCTCCACCAGATAGATTTGGTCAAAGAACCCGTCTGGTATGAGAATCCGGACTGCGGAGTCGTTTACGACAACGCACAACCGTCGGAGAATGCTGTGGTATTCGTGACCAAAGGCGAATCCGGAGCTACGGAAGGCGGAGACGTGTCCCAAGGCGAAACTGCCTGGAAAATAATCCAACCCATCAGCGGGGGGGCCAAATGCGAAGGCAGCAACATCGGTTACACCAAAGCCGGCGTAGTGGTCATGTACCAGGACATAGACTTCAAGGACGGTTACTATAAGGACGTGTTCATCAACGCTTCTTGCGACAAGACCTATATCGGTGGCACCACGGAAGAAGCCAATTATTCTTTATACGTGGATTTGGATGACATCGACTGGGCCACCGTGACGAATCTGGACGAACTGCATGGCGCACTCGAAGGCCGTGAGCCGGTGGCTGTGGTCAGGGCACAAGGCACGGGCGCGTGGAGCAACAAACTCACCACTACCGCCCCGTTAAGCCACGTGGAAGGCGTACATAATTTATATGTGGTCTATAATTTGCCCGACAGGGACAATATCGGTGCCAACATCTACGGATTGTATTTGGATCCGGGACAGAACCCCGAAGAGCCTCAACCTGCTACCGGCGACTTGTTTATCCCGCTCATGAAGAGCAATGCGGAAAACATCGAATTAGTAAAAGATGCGTCTTTTGACGTCGGTTACGGGAATATCGGCAATACAAGCGAAAACACCATCATCGGATTGGGAGAGGTGGATTTCGGAAAAGACGGGAATGCCTATCAGGCTACCGGTGTGGAGTTTGCCAACGGTTGGGGCACGTATGGTGAAGCCAAATACGTCGTACTCAGTGCCGGGGCTACTCCGGAAGAAGCCGTCCCGTTCAATGAAATCAGGGTGGAAAGGACTTTCGGTTACCACCAGTTCGACATGTTTGCCGAAAACATGAAAGAAGAAGACGGTTTCGCACGTCCTACCGGCAAACAGAAAGTATGGCTGACTTTCCGTGCCGGAAGCGGGAACTTGCGTTCCGTAAAATTCTATGAAGAGGCTATTCCCGAAGAAGAGGAAGGCCTGCAACCATGGCCCAACGAAATGGAAGGATACGAAGAAATGGCCATCGTCATTGACGGTTCTGCCCTTGTGAGAGCAGTAGACGTTCCGGAAAATCCAGAAGAAGATCCTTACAAGGATGCACTATACAATGAAGAAACGGGGTGTTGGGGCGGAACAAACGACGGATTCATCGTCAAATCCAATGAAGAAATAGACTTCGGCAACGGAGAATTCCAACAACTGGTGGCCTATATCGGTCACGACGGTGAAAGATACACGGAATACATGGAGTTCTACATCGATGAAGTAAAACCGGAAAACATGGTGGCCAGGACATGGACAGGCATCAATATACAAGAATGGAACAGCTTCACCCCAGTAGCCACCCGGATACAGGAGGTGACTGGCAGCCATAGCCTGCTCATCAAGTGGGGAGGTGCCACGAACTTGCAGAAGATTGAACTGGTCAAGGATTCCCTCTGGTTTGAAAATCCGGATTGTGGAGTCGTATATGAAAACGTAGAACCATCGAAGAATGCCGTAGTGTTTGTCACGACAGGAGAAAACGGAGCCACGGAAGGAACTGACACCAACCAAGGCATACAATGGGAAGTCATCAAGCCCATCAGCGGGGATGCACGATGCGAAGGAAGCAACATCGGGTTCACCAAAGCCGGCGTAGTCGTCGCTTACAAAGGCATCGACTTCAAGGACAATTACTATCAAAAGGTCTTCATCAACGCATCCTGCGAACCGTCATATATTGGCAGTACCATAGAAGATGCAAACTTTACGCTTTACACAGACTTGAACGACATCGACTGGGAGAATGTCACCAACCTGGAAGAATTGAATGCGACACTCGAAGGACGCGAACCCGTAGCTGTCGTCAGGGCACAAGGCACCGGAAGTTGGGGCAACAAGCTGACGACAGCCGGCGATTTGGCAGACTTAAGCGGAATACATGACTTGTACGTAGTCTATAACTTACCCGACAGGGACAATATCGGTGCCAACATCTATGGCTTGTACCTCGACCCGGGAGAGAATCCCCAAAGCATCAAGGAAAACATTGCCCAAGGAAACGGAATAGAAGTACGCGGCCATGACAACCGGGCCACCATTTGTACCGGCACGGATATGCATGTCACGGTTTACACCGTAAACGGAACTGCCATAGCTGAAATGGACGTAAAAGCCGGCACAACGCTCATCGACAACCTCAATTCGGGCATCTATATCCTGAAAGCTACAGACAAGGACGGTAAGACAACCGCCCAAAAGTTTATCGTGAAATAAAAAACACCTAACCTTTGGATGCGGGGTGAACATGCCCCCGCATCCATTTCTAAAATGACCATTATGAAAATAAAACACATGATTGCCGTAAGCCTGCTATTACTCACAGGCATACGGACGGCAAATGCCGTAGAATGGCAAATGAAGCAAGGCCCCATGATGACACCTTGGAGCGAAACCCTTGACCCGGAAAATGTGCTCGGCGAATACCCCCGTCCACAAATGGAACGCCAAGAATGGATGAACTTAAATGGCATCTGGGACTTGCGGAAAGCCATACAAGACGAAGATTACAGCCCCGATTTCATTTATGACAAGAAAATACTCGTGCCCTTCCCACTTGAATCGGCCATTTCCGGCGTAATGGAAGAAAGCGACAACCAATGCTATTGGTACAGGCGAACTCTGACGATACCGGAAAGCATGAAAGGGAAAAACATCCTGTTGCATTTCGATGCCGTGGATTGGAAAGCGATTGTCTATGTCAATGGAAAAAAAGTAGGCCAACACACGGGAGGTTACGACCCGTTCTATTTCGACATAACCTCTGCACTAACAGACGGAGGCGAGCAGGAAATAGCCGTTTATATCCATGACAATACGGGAGCAGAAGGCCAACCTAAAGGCAAACAAGCCTTGGACAAGTGGGGATGTTGGTACACTCCAGTCAGCGGCATCTGGCAGACGGTTTGGCTCGAACCGGTGAATCCGGTACATATCACCCGGTTGTCTATCGAACCGGACGTGGACAATTCCTGCTTCAAACTGCAAGTGAACGCTACCGGCGACAGCGAAGCCACTGCCGACATCCGGTTGTCAGACCCCGACGGTAACACTGTAGCTTCATTGCAAGGCGTAGCCACAGGCACTCCATGCACCTTGCCTGTAAACGCTCCGGAACTGTGGTCGCCAGAACATCCCTACCTTTACGACCTCAACATCACACTATCTTCGGAAGGACAACAAACCGATGCCGTGAAAAGCTATTGCGGCATGCGCAAGATTGAAGTGAAAAACGTGGACGGCACACCACGCATCTTCCTGAACGATACACAAATCTTCCAAATGGGACCATTGGACCAAGGTTGGTGGCCGGACGGACTGTACACGGCACCTAGCGACGAAGCCCTCCTGTTCGACATCAAAGCGATGAAAGAACTTGGCTTCAACATGATACGCAAACACATCAAAGTGGAACCGTCACGCTGGTACATGCATTGCGACCGCGAAGGGATATTAGTATGGCAAGACCTGCCCAGTCCTAACCTTCCTGCCGGACACGAAGCCTTTGCAAGGCAGAACTTTGAAGAGGAAGCTGTCCGCATCATAGATGCTTTCGAAAACCATCCGAGCATCGTGCAATGGGTCGTATTCAATGAGGGGTGGGGACAGTTCGACACCGAACGGATGACGCAAGTAGTCATCGACAAAGTCAGCCCGCAAAGCCTTGTCTGCTGCGCCAGCGGATGGAATGATGCCGAAATCGGTGACATCAAGGACTCTCACAGCTACCCCTACCCTTCTTGCCCCATCGACCAGAAACGCGCCTGCGTCAACGGTGAATACGGAGGCATCACCCTGAAAGTACCCGGACATATCTGGCCGGGCGGAGACTTCGGATACACGACAGTGGAAACAGCAGAAGACTTTACCATCATGTTCAATGACTTGG
Organism: Paraprevotella xylaniphila YIT 11841; assembly: GCF_000205165.1. Taxonomy (GTDB): domain Bacteria; phylum Bacteroidota; class Bacteroidia; order Bacteroidales; family Bacteroidaceae; genus Paraprevotella; species Paraprevotella xylaniphila. The sequence goes on from NZ_GL883827.1 coordinate 107,538, forward strand.
CTGACAAAATCAAAGACCATTATTATTATGGGCTTAATGCAGCCGTTTACACACAGTTGTCGGACGTGGAAATCGAGAAGAACGGCATCTACACCTATGACCGGCGCATATTGAAACCATATTCACCCACAGGAGAATTGAAAGATAAAATCTTGGAATGCATCAACATGCCGCAAAGCGACGTAAAGATACAACCCGTCGTATCGACGGCCAAGGAACATAAATACAAATGGAAGTTCATCACCGAAGACAATGCACCTCGCCACTGGTTTTCCAAAGGGTTCGACGACAGCCTATGGCCCAAAGGGACTGCCGCATTCGGAAAGAGTTCATTATGGAATACGCAAGGACTTATCTCCATACCTTGGACCACACCGCAAATTTACATGCGCCGTTGGTTCTACTTGGGCGACGTAACCCAAGAAATGATCGACTGCATGCGCTTCATGATTTACCATGACGATGACATTTTCATCTACATCAACGGAGTTTGGGCTGCCACGAAGAAAGGTTCTGTTTCCAATTACATTCCTTACGACATTTCCGACGAAGCACGCCAGACCCTCAAACCGAACAGTTGGAACCTGATAGCCGTAAAATGCATACAAGGCAGCGGAGAGCAAATCGTAGACGTGGGCATCTCGGCGTTTTCAGCCACAGACTTCCATTATAAGGAGGTGTACGACGAATTCACGAACGAAGACTTTACCGAACTTCCGGAACCGGGTAATCCGACAGAACCGGTATTTGAAAAAGTGAAATACCCCGTGCCTGCCGAACAAGCGGCTACCGCCATCTCCCGTGGACAGTTCCTGCATTCTACCGACCGTTCCAATGCGGCTTGGGGAGACTTCGACAACGACGGATTCCTGGAAGTCACTTATTCCGGCAACAACGAACACCAACGGATAACCTCGCGGAAAAAGTTTTCCGCCCTGTATGACTATCAAGAAGACGGGACATTCAAGAAGCTGGACAGTCCTTTCGACGTGGTATATTATGCTTGCCCCACATGGTTCGACTACAACAACGACGGCTTAATGGACTTGTTCGTACCCGGAGTGAAATCCATGGATTATGAAAATGACCTCGATGATGTGGTTGCCTACTTGTACGAGAACAAAGGTATCGGACCGGACGGGCAATATGTATTTGAAGAAGTAAACCAAGCCACGCCGGAAAGCAACCTCATGGGAATCTCTCCTATCTACGGCTCGCTGGACGGTGGACGGTCGCGCCACTACGTATCCGTAGGCGATTATGACAAAGACGGTTACCTTGACCTCATCATCGCCGGACTGGACGACTACGAAGACAAAGACGGCATCACGGATGAAAACGGTAACCCCGTCGTACACCACGACCGGCGCGTGCTTTACCTCTATAAAAACAATAAAGGGAAAGGATTCATCCGGCAAGAAACCCCTCTGGACGGCGACAAACCCTTCACGGGGCTGTCAAGAGGTTCGGTACATTTTGCCGATATGGACAACGACGGTTGGTTGGATATCATCTCATCCGGTTACGGCCCGGGCGAAGGCAATCTCCGCATCTATTGGAACAATGGCGACGGCACTTTCTCCGAAAACGGGCAATACCTATACGGATCATACGATTCGTCTTGTTTCCCCTGCGACCTGAATGCCGACAGGTGGACGGACATCGTGGTAACCGGATATTCTGCCACCAAAGGACAGAATGCCAAATCATTCTACGTATACCGCAATAAGGGCGGACGGACATTTGAGATGTTGGACGATTTGTTCTGCGGATTTGAAGGAGTAGACGGGGCTACCCCCTCGTTCGGCGACGTGAACCACGACGGGCTGCCGGACATCTTAGCGGGCGGACACGGCGAAAGCCACGAAATCACAACCTGGCTTTATCTGAACCGGGGAGATTTCTGTTTCAAGCCCTACGGCGGATGGTACGACACGGAATCTCCTTGGACGTTCAACCGCATCACCCACGGTAACAATCATTTGATAGACTTCGACAACGATGGCTATCTGGATGCCTGGAACATGGGATGGGCGCATAGTGACGTATGCTCACGCGAATGCGCCACCGAACTTTACCGGAACATGTCGTCCGACAAGGGAGCCGTCCCCAACGGAGCCCCCACCGCCCCCAAAAACCTGAAAGCCGTCTACGACCAAGCCACAAAGATGGTCACTTTCAGTTGGGACGCAGCTTCGGATGACGTCACTCCCCAAGAAGCCTTGCAATACAACCTGTATTTGAAAAAATCGGGTTCAGACAATATCTTCATGACCGTGCCGGCTGACGTGCAAACCGGTTTCATCAAAACAGGAGAAATCTCGGGACAAATCTCGACGACCGTCTACTCCATGTACATAGATGACGAGGAAGCCACGTATGAATGGGGCGTACAGGCCATCGACAACGGCAAGAGAGGCGGAGCGTTCACACAGTCCCGCTTCGACCCGTCCGGCAGTTCCGTAGAGGAATATATGCTCCCCGGCGTCCGGATATATGGTGCAAATGGCAAATTGCATTACCACGTGAACGAAAGCACAACCCTGACCATCATGGATGAAACCGGAACCACCATTTCCCACATGACTGTCAACGGCAGCGGAACAACCGACATTCCCCTACACGGGGTCTATCTCATAAAAGCCGACATTGGAAATAAGGCACAAACTTTCAAAGTTGTCTTATAACCACTTCCACAAACTGAATTACGTACACTTCCGCAGATAAAACCACATTATCCTATGGGCGGAAGTGCACGTTTCTTTTTCTCTTCCCCCGTTTTGGTGCAGCTATTACATTATTTGAAGCATACATCAACTTTTTGAAAGCTGCGGAATACATACCTTTGCTATGCAAAAGAAACTATTTTTTATAACCATTAAAAACATTCGTCATTTATGTACAAAAGTTTAAGAAGCATGCTGCTCATGGTTACCTGCGCAGTGTGTGGTTCAGTCCTCGCCCAAGACAACCTGAAAGCCATGCAACAGAAATTCGTCAACGAGAAGTTCGGCATGTTCATCCATTTCAACATGCCCTCATTTGTGGACGAAGACTGGCCCGACCCCGACATGCCGGCCGAAACCTTCCACCCGAAGAAACTGGACTGTAACCAATGGGCCGAAGCTGCCCTTAGTGCAGGAATGAAGTTCGGATGCCTGACCACAAAACACCACAGTGGTTATTGCATTTGGGACACGAAGACCACGGAATACAACGTCATGAACAGCCCCCTGAAACGTGACGTGGTACGGGAATACGTGGACGCTTTCCGTAAAAAAGGGTTGGAGGTGATGTTATATTATTCCATCCTCGACACGCACCACCGTTTACGTCCGGGATTTATCCATCGTGACCACATCGATTTGATTAAAAATCAATTAAAGGAGCTGCTGACTAACTATGGCCCCATTTCCGCCCTCATCATCGACGGTTGGGACGCTCCTTGGTCGCGCATTTCATACGAAGAAGTCCCGTTCGATGACATCTACCACTTCATCAAACAGCTCCAACCGAACTGCCTCGTCATGGACTTGAATTCTGCCAAATACCCACAGGACGCATTGTTCTACACCGACATCAAGTCCTTCGAACAGAATGCCGGACAACACATCTCCAAAGACACCAACCGGATGCCGGCCTTGTCGTGCCTGCCGCTGAACTCGTCGTGGTTCTGGAAAAGCGACTTCCCCACAACGGACGTGAAATCGCCCGAATGGATTGTCAACGAGAACCTGGTACCTTTCAACAAAGCATACTGCACCTTCATCCTCAATGTGTCACCCAACCGGGACGGATTGATTGACGACAATGCCTTGGAGGCGTTGAAGGAAATCGGCCGCCTTTGGAAAGGAAAAGAAGGCGGTGAAATGACGTTGGGCGAATATGAACGTCCGATTACAGCAGAAAACATCGCCAAACACCGTCCGGCCAATTCCAGTTGGAGTTACGATTCTTTCATCATGGACTTCGGGAACGACGACAACTTCGGCTCGGCCTGGCATTCCAACCCGAGAATCAAAGAACCATGGTACGAAGTGGAATTTGAACGCACGCGCCCGTTCAACATGATTTCACTCGTAGACAACAACGAAAGCTTCAGCAGCTACCGCATACACTACCTCAAAGACGGAGTTTGGCATGAGATTCCCGTGACACCGAAGAACGGGAAAATAAAAGTGCACCGCTTTGATGAAGTATGGGGCAATAAAGTCAAAGTCACTTTCACCAAGAAGAACGAAAACGAACGCATGTACCTGAATGAAATCGGCGTGTACAACGAACGCCGCGACTAAAAAAGATTTCCCCTTATTCAGTCCTCTCCCATCTGGAAAGAGAAAGAATAAGGGGATTATTATACGTGCACGGCATCTAAAGCCGACACACATTCCAACTTACTTTATCAACAAGCGGAAAGCACCCTTTTGTGTCTTCACGATGTATAATGTATTGGTACGCAAAGCTACCGGAATAACAGTGCCTTCATACCGACCGACCAAAGCTCCTGTCAAGGCGTAAACTTCCACGCGTCCGCCGCAAGGCACATACAAATTCCCATTAGCATAAGCCACTTTCACGTCTCCACTATTTACAGATGTAACTCCATTGCCCTTTTCCACCGTCAAAATACCATTTACGGTCTTCACTTCATAGTTTTCGGGCATGCTCTCAACTTTCACTACGATAGGATAAGTACCAGGTACGAGTTCCGTCGGAAGTTCGGGTTGCGCCACAGGTTCAGTTTCAAAAACGGTCTCCACTGTATCTTTCCCTATCCAACCCTCATATACCAAATCGTAGGTCGGAGGCAGTTCCTCATCCACTTTAACCGTCACATTCTTTGCCGTAACCGTAAGCAAAGCTTTCTGTACTTCGAACGACACCTTCGTTGTAGTGGCACCGTAATCCACATCATCCACCGTTTTGGCGTTAGTCATTACCACCAACTCAGCCTCACCCGCTTTCTTTGCCGTAACCACACCTTTAGATGTCATACTCACCACGCCTGAAGTCAACACCTTATTACTATATGTAATACCATGCTCATTGGAAACTAACGTGAATTCATCACCATAAACAACTTTCTCGGGTATTGTTACCGTAATATCAGGATTGGCCGCCATGACAAGTTTGGCAACATCTGGTACAATACTGATAAGGTCAAAGTTATCAAAAGACACCTGTTCCGGCAATTTCAGTGAAACCGGGAACTCATCACCAATTTCAGCATCCTTGCTCACCGTACATACCACCTCCGGCTGAACGTCCATATTGGCCAAAACGTCTTCATCATCATATACAACATCCGTGTATTCTACCGTAAAGATGTATTCATCTTGCCCCACAGCCACTTTCACAGTACGATATTGTTCACCGTCGTATACCGATGACAAAGTATTGTTTCCATATCTGACGTATACACCCACTTTATTTTTCACCACCGCAAACTTTGCCTTGTCCGACAACGCAAGTTCATAATTTGCAGCCTCTCCGCCACTTAATGCAGCCTCACGCATGTCACCGGCCTTTTCTTCTTCTTTTGGCGCATTAGCCTTCACCGTAGGAAGCTTGGAAAGAATTTCCTCCACAGGTTTCTCGGCATCATCACCTTTCAAGCCATCCAAAACAAACGAATAACCACATTTGCCTTTATCTAAATTGGAAGTACTTACATTGACGCCGCGCCAACACCAGGCATCTTCCGCAAGGGAAACATTCAATACCGCCTTGGACACCTGCACCATCAACGGTTCAGAAACAGCCGGAGTATAATCTTCACTACCGGTCTGACTTGCCGTTACCATAACTTCACCGGCTCCAATAGCATGTAATTTCCCATCTTCTCCTTGTTTCAGTACGCCGTCGACAGAGAATGAATAACTAAAAGCCTGGTCACTATTGGATACAAAACCAAGTCCATCTAAGGCATCACCATACGTGATGGACGGTGCCGCTTCGGGTAAGGAAATCACGGTTTGTACTCCCTTAAATGTCAACTTGTAAGTATTTTCTTTCTCACCTTTGGCAGTATCGTCGGTCACAACAATTGTCGTCACATTTCCGTTTTTTGAGACAGCCACTTTGGCATCTTTACCAAAAGCCTTGGCTTCCACTTTGGCATCCACCATGTCACCGGGTAGTTGGTATTCGAATACGCCATTGTCAAAACCGGAAACCTCTTGCCCTCCCACCGTCAGGCTTTTCAGGCGTGAATTATAAATGAATCGCACATCGTCCACCGTCAGTGTATTGCCGGTTCCTAATGCAGAACGGTCGAAGTAATCGGAAGCAGCAAAAATAATATTCATCTTTTCCGGATTCACATCCGATTTATAATCGATGGCAAAAGAATTACGCGTCCAGTTTTCAACATCGCCCTCAATATAATATTCATTAGAAGCCACTAACTTGGCATCTCCGGTCACACCTTCTGTTATCTTTCCCAAAATATCCTTCTCGCGGTCTACCATATCAATAACCTCCGGCGCATTGCTCATTCCGGTAGTAACTTTCGAAACCGAACTTCCCGTCCATGAATAAAACACCACCGTAGCCCTTTCACTTTCATTAAAAGAACCGTTTGCAGGTTTCTCATGCGCATGAGTACGCTTTATATAAAAAGCCAAAGAATCTGGACGAGAAGTAAAGGCGACACCACCATACGCACCACCGTCACTGGTATCTTCCGGAGTTCCTACATTAGACACATCACCATATGCCCAAGCCTTACCCAACGTGATATATCCGGGAGCGGTTGCACCGATGCCGAACATTCCGACGTAATCATTCCACATTCGCACGGAATGTCCATCTTCATTGCCTATACGGTCGGCATCTGCTTCCACTAATTCTTTCTTCATCGTGATGATGAAGTTCTTGCATACACTGGATGCCATCCAACCCTTCGGCTGCGTACCCACTGCCGTCTTTCCATCGGGATAGCAAGTTTCCCAAGGCCCATCAAACGAACCGTCAAAACCCTGTGCCGCCATCGAAGCCGATGCCAACAACAAAGTAGATAAAAGTAGATTTCTCTTCATTATTTTCTTTTTTAAGAATTATACATACTTTCTTTACGCACATTACAATTAATGAAGACAAAGTTACCATTGTTCGCATGAAAGACAAAGCAAATACGGTAAAAAGAGGAGGTTTACCGAAATATATACCGAAAAATCCATTCTAAAGTACCACTCAGCGGATTGCTACAGGCTCCCATAACATTGAATAGTCTATACCATCCTCCAAAACACATTTCCCCGTCCGCGTTGGCAATGCCACGGTCTTTTTTTCAGGTTCAGGGTTTGTAACCGAAAAGTCGGACCGAGATATCCCCCCCGCTTTGCTTTCTCTACCATCCTGCCATGAGGCAACTTTACTTTCCGGCCGAACGAAATAAACCGTATCACGCACGACCTCATGGCATATTACCGTATCTATTTCCTGCGCAACCTGCCGAAACGACGATTCATCTGACATTTTACCTAATTCCACTCCCCATAAAAGACCAACCACGGCTGCCACCGGCGTAGCTACCCATCCCCAAGAAATGCCACTACCCCGACGCGGGTTCCGTGGCACACATAAACGACCGTTTTCTTCATTCCGCAGCCGTATGGCTGCCTGTGAAACTTGTTCCTCAAAGTGTTTCATAAACCTTCAATTTCTTTCTTAAGTATTGCAATAAATAATGAAGACGCGATTTCACCGTACCTTCCGGGATACCCATTACTTCGGCCAGTTGCGGCACCGTAAGTTCCTCCTCATAACGCAAAGCAAACAGCACACGTTGCTCCGGAGGCAGCTTGTCCAACAATGTGGAGAGTTCGCGATCGAACATCTGGACATCCATCCGAAGTTCCGGCTGTTCCTCATACGTATCCGGCCCGCCACGCACCTCTTCCGCAAAACCTACCGCAATATTCCGGAAACGATATTCATTCCTGCACAGATTATAGGCCATCGTGAAAAACCAAGGACATAACTCCCGTCCGCATTCATACCGCCCCCTTACCGCCCATACGCGCAAGAACAGTTCCTGTGTGAAGTCCGAAGCCAACTGCCCTTCCCGCCCCAACATACGGAAGAAGAAGCCATACAGGCGGCGGGCATAACGACGGTACAGTTCATCGAAAGCCTTTTCGTCACCCATTTGCCGTACACGTCCCATCAATTCCTCGTCCGACAGTTTCCGCAACGACGGCCTGAAGTTTATTTTTACCGCCATTTCTCCAAATAGTCCAAATATTCCTTTTTCTTCGCGGCTGAAAACCGGCCGTTCTCCACCGAAGCTTTCAATATCCGGTAAAGCCAACCGGCACGCTCCTGATTACCCGATTCCCTATATGATTGTACCAATGGCCCTAACATGACCGTGTAGTTCAGCAGCAACATCTCGCTTCCCGACCACCATGACTCCAAACGGAAAGCAGGTTCGGTCAGGTAATCGAAATGATAATCCCGCTCTACATGGCGCTTGGCTGCCGAAACATTGTCATAAGGCTCTTCACTGTACCGGTACACCAACCCCTCATTATAAAGTTTGCGGGCTATGCCCTGCACGGCCCACTGCGAACCCGGCGAGAAGTAAGCCGGGCGACCGGATTCGCGGATGACATATTCCACCATCTCTTGCACAGCCGCCTTGAACTCTTCTTCCGTCCTGACCTCGCGCCCGGGAAAGATCGGAATCCCCAACTTCCGGCACAAAGCGTCGCGATAGGACCGTATGGACAGAAAAGGAATCACGACCACCACCTTGTCCGTATGCACGTGCATCGCACGCTGCAACATGAGCTTGTCGAAAAGTTCCGCGTCGCCGTTACCGAAGAAAAGCCCTCCTTCGGCCATCCCTTGCAACTGGTTGTAACCGAAACGAAGGATAAACGAAGGATATTTGCCATGCTCATACTGGCGACGCAGGATGTCATTGAAAAGCCCGGCCTTCCATCCTGTCCCGTCCGTTTCCCCCATCATCCAAAGGTAACCCAGTACGGCATCATACCCACGGTCTGAAATATCGTCGGGCAACATCTTCATCGCCTTCTCCGCAAACTTGTTGTCTGGCCCTTGGGAGGCGCGGTAAGCACATATATTATAGGTATAAGTCTCGGGAATAGCCCGCTCCATACGCTCCAAGACACGGGGTATTCCTCCATCGTTCTTTCCACGGGAACAAGATTTCAGCCCCCAGGCAGCCTCAAACAGGTTGCGCCACGCCTTTTCATCCTGCCCGTCTGCATCCACTTCTTTTTGCCAAGCCTCGACCTGCCCTGCATACCAGAGCGAGTCATGCGCCTCTTCCACTATGCCTCTTATCTCCTGCGGTTCCTGTGCCGGTGCGCAAAGTGCCACGGCCATCGCCCACGAAACGATTAACTTCTTTCTCATATTCTTTACTATTTCTACCATAAATGATGTTTGTACTTGCAACACGTGTCATAAGGATATACACGCCACAAGGCATTTCGTTCAAAGAAAAAACAAGGCATGCCACGCCCATCCTACTAAAATACGATAGAAACGGTTCCGGGCGGTGGAGTACCCCCGAAAATTACCCGGCAGAGATTGGAAAATCATTCTGCGCCAAACGAAAAATCGTTCGCCTGAGATTGATTTTTCGTTTGGCGCAGAAAAATCTGGCCGCTTTTTCCCGTGTAACAACCGGACATTTGACCCTCGCATTCACGCCCCGTCACGGCCTTGCACCGCGCTAAGGAGCTTGCCAGAAATAACGGTCGTCGTAAGTAGCATACTCGGATAACGGCCAGAACCCCTCCGGTACCAAATAGATTTGACGGCTTCCCGACCCGTCAGCAGGCTCCGTCTCAAACCGGCTTTCAAGGTGGGCATCGAGCATATAAAGGTTCTTGGCCATGTAATTCTCCAAATATCCTTCTTTGGTCTGTTTGAGCTTATGGTTCCAGTTTGCATCCTCGTTCAATACCAAAGGGAGTCCCTTGATTAGCCGCTCGCGCACCTCGCCCAGATGCAACAGCAGACCGTTTTCGTCGGTGACGTAAGCTGCAAAAGACGCGTCCATCCATATCCATTTCCCCAACTGGTGGCTCCACACCATATTGATGACATGGCAATCGGTGTCGGTGTTATACGCTTTCGACTGGCACGTCACGAAGCGAGACGGGAATCCCATGGCCAGATACATCTCATTGAGCACCTGTGCCAGGAAACGGCAGTTCAGCCCACGCCCTTCGCGCTTGCATAACTCATACATGGCTATCGAGTTCCGCGCACAGTCCGGCCTCCCCGAACCACCGTCGTGACGGATGGCATCATGCAGCCAATACATCAGATTCTTGATTTGGCTGATTTCGTCGCCGCCACCGGCTATGCTGTCCAAATTGAAATAGCGGCGCACACGTACCAAATTGCTGTCCGTAGGCGGTTGGTACGTAAATGCAGGCATCGGACGGGCATCTTCCCGATAGGCCGGGGACTTCTTCAATATATAAAGGTAGTCCCCCACTTCACGCACCTTTTCCACAAGGGCTTGAAACTCCGGATTTCCGCGCAGGGCATCCCACTCCTTGTCGCTCTTTATCCGGTCATACTCGGTAAATCCCAACTTTATTGCGATGTCCAAATGCGCCAAAGCCTCCTTGTCTCTTCCCTCAGATGCCCAAGCGCAGGCCGAACGATAAAACCAAGGGGAGGAGGTCTTCTTCATGTATCCCATCACCTCTCCGCCGTGCGCCCAAATCCGGTGTACAACCGACGCGAACCGGCTCATGAAGTCGGCCAAGCCGCGTCCCTCCAGACTCTCTTCATCCGATAATTGCGGAACGAAGTCTTTATGCTGACTGTACAAGACCTTTCCTTTCACGGTATATCCTTCAAACAAAGGGCAATGCTCTGCCTCACCGAGTCCTGTTTTCAATATATCGCCATGGAACACCACCTGTTCCAACCGGGGGCAGTCCGCCAACAACGTGGGGCCTCCCGATCCCAAGACCACGCCACGGAAATCCACACGCTTCAACTGCGGGCATTCGGCAAAAGTGCGCCACCCGTCGAGTTGTCCCACGTCTCCGTTCACTTCTATCCGCTCCACGGCCGGCATCTTCTGGAAAGTACATCCACTGATAAAGTCCACATGATTCAACGACAAGACTTTCAATTGGGTACATCCTTCAAAAGCCCCCTTCCAAATGGCTTTCGTATGTTGGGGGAAGACCACTTCCGCCAATTCGCTGCTCCCATAAAAGGCAGAAGCACCCACAAACACATTTTCCGGCAATACGATCCTGCTGATTCGTGTGGCTCCCAAAGCCCCTTCCGCTATGGTGTCCAACCGTTCGGGCAAAACGATATGCGCCAATCCACATTCGCTGAACAAATAAGGCGGAAGCGTATGCTCTCCCTGCACCTCTCGCCATTCCCCGTGTCTTACGTACCCACCTCCGCCACGGGCAAAAGAAACGCCCCGCATGTCCAACGTGCGCAAACGTCCCGGTGTGGATTGCCGCTCTTTGTCCCTCCCGGCCATTTCGCGCAGGAAGCACAAGTCCCTCCCGTTCAATGTTCCTTTCAGCGTCAGGTCCGTCACCTTGTACTTGGCTTTCTTCCCCACCAGTTCCGGTAACGTCCCGGGCGTTTCCACTTCCACTTTCAAACGTTTTGCCACGGCATGTCCCACATTTCCCAAAAGACAAACCCACACGAACAATATCCGGGCATAATACAAAACACCCTCACTGCTACAGTTTTCTTTCCGTTCCATGGTATTTCACTTTTTAATAGTCCTACATATATGAATACGCAGAAACCGGATTTTTGTGACAAGAGAATCGTGTTTTTCCTCAAAAACTGGTCAAAAAAGTATCTCATTCATCAAAAAGAGGCTTGACAGACCTCAAATACTTGTCCCGTGAAATCGCACGGTTGCAACCGCTCCGGTCAGCCCTAAAATTCGTACATCCCAAGAACGGTTCTCCCCATCCTTCTTTCACTATCAAATAACCGTCCTTGCAACAGTCGCATTTCAGGATGGGCAAATCACCGCCCTTCAGGTTATTGGTCATGAAATCGCAAATCTCCGGTTCATTGGAACAAATCCACAACTTCAACCCGTATGCCTTCTTGTACCTCAGCTGCATGGGATAACCGCATACGGGACACCGTTTCATTTCAGTGCGCGTCTCCCGGCAATCGTCCAATTTACCATTTACCATCACGCCGGGATAGTCTTTCACGAGTTCCCGTACAAAATCGGAGGGATGCTGTTGAGGCGTAACGATGTACACGCGGTTCTTGGTACGTGTCAAGGCCACATAGAAAAGCCGCCGCTCTTCCGCATATTCCATCGAATGGTCATCCCTCACGACATACTTCAATACCGGGTCGTCCTGCACTTGCGACGGGAAGCCGTACAACTCATTACGGGCATTGATGAGGATGACATGGTCGTATCCCAATCCCTTTGAGCGGTGCACGGTCATAAAATCCAGTTTCGCGAACGGGTACTTCTTGGAAATCACATTCCCCGTCTTCTCCTCGTACGTGAACTCCGATGAACGGCAAAGGTTAAAAGCGTCGAACCCGTAACGCCCCAACAACAATATCGACGCGTCCGGATTCTCCTCCAATATCTGCCCGACAATCCTCTCCACCGTTTCGCCCACAAGGAAATACTTCCCGCCTCTTCCGGCATATTTGCTCCGGTCTACGTTCTCCGTATAGGTCTCGACCACAATCGGACGTGTTATATGTTTGGGCGAAACCAGGCTTTTGCGTATCTGCGCCGTGTTCTTCTGTATGAAGCTACCGGCTATGTCGATTACTTCTTGGGCGTTCCGGTAAGTTTGGGTAATACCCAGTTCCAATCCGTACCCAAAGGAATCCTTGAATTGGGTGAACAGCGTGATATCCGAACCTGCATAGGCATAAATGGATTGCCAATCGTCGCCCACGGCCACGATCTTTGCATCGCAGAGTTTGCTCAACTCCAAGGTCAGATTAAACCGTTGACGGGAAATATCCTGATACTCATCAACTATGATATATTTGAACCCCAATCTCTCCCCTTGGATTTCCTTTTCGCGGAGCATTTTCGCCGAACTGTTTATCATGTCTTCAAAATCTACCGCCTGCTTTTCTTTCAGACGCTTGGAGTATTCTAAATAACACCGCTCGCAGATGGATAGAAACAACTTGTTTCTCTCATTGGAGGACTTGCTTTGAAACTGGTGGAAATGCTCTATCGTGAAGCCGTTGGTCTTAAAGCCATGCAAGAACGTACAAACCAACTTGACCAACTTTATGATATATTTGTTCTCTTCCGTGCTGACCAACCTGTCGAAAACTTCCCGTGAAGTTCTCGGGTGGAACTCAATCCCTTGGGCTACGAGCATTTCCTGCAAATGGTCAAGGTAATCGCGCCCGTCGTCATATTCGGAATAAGTATAAACCAAATCCGTATGGTGCCTGCGGTGCAAACGGATTTTATCATCTATTTCTTTTTTATACCGGGCCAACTGTTCTTCCGTATATCTGCTGTTCCGGCCATCTTCCGTAATGCCGAAATGTTCAATATACACCGTCTTGTCTCCTTGGGTAATCGTAAAATCCGGAGTATATGGCTTGTACGAATACCTCATATTATAAGGATAAATTTTCTCGTACACATAGTCAATGCCGTTCATGAACAGGAAATTCGCTATCCTGACCTCCTGAACCGACCTTAACGTCTCGTGGGCAATGCTGACACATTTGCCGGTCCGTTGGTCTATAATCTTTTCCGCATACTCATCCATATTGCCACGCAAAGTGGAAAAGTCGGCTTTGGATATGTAATTGAAGAAATCATTGAGATTGTCGCCCTCATACGGTGCGTCGAAATAACTTCCGAAGAACAATATCAGCTTATCCACCAACTCCGGACACTCCAATATGTTTTCTTTCAAGTAATTGTTGACCACATGCCACATAAAGCCACCATCCACTACCGTCTTCCTTTCGGTGTCTTTCTTTCGCAGTATGGCATAGCCCGTCTTATGGAAAGTCGTCACCGGGCAATCTATCTTCAGACCCTTATTGATTTTGCTGCGCAATTCCCCGACCGCCTTATTCGTATATGAAATGACCAATATCTGTTCCGGTTTCACCCCTCTTTTTTCCACAAGGTATTTCACCTTCGCAGCCATGGTCGTTGTCTTCCCGGCTCCGGCCCCGGCTACAACCAACGTGTAGTCTTCATCGGACAATACGACCCGTCGCTGTTCCTCATCCAGCTTCACATTAGGGTCCACCCTACGAAGTATCGTATCAAGATAAAGTTTGTCTTTGGCCAAATGCCTCTTGACAAATTCGTCATTGTGCGCTTCAACGACCTTGGAACCCTCCTTACTGCCCAAGTCTTCATACAGGCAAAGGAATCTCTCCATTTTCTTCGGGTCTATACGGTTCTTTTCGCAATACACGTCCAACATCCCCATCTTTTCCAAATTGGACAGACTGACATGCAGCTCTGCATATCTTTCATGAATAGTACGGTAATCGCTTCGGGCTATGAAACGGTCGCTATGCAGTAAAAGTCCGATTTGCCTCTCGAAATCCTCCAAGCGCTTGCTTCCAGTGCATTCTTCACCCTCTGAATGCACCTTTTTTCTCCGGAAAAATATCTTATCCCACTTCCCAACTGACATACTTTGTTTTTCCTATTGGCAAACCGACTTGATTTATTTGGGTGTAAAATTATAAAAAAAGCCACAACCATCCTGTGATACAGCCATTTTTAACAATAAAGAGGAATACTTCTTTTTACACAGAAAGTATTCCTCTTCATGATTATCATATATCGTACCGGATTATTCAGCCGACGTTTCCACAGCCGCCTGGCGGTAGCTATCCAATTGCTCTGCCGTGAACTTGCGGATAAAGTTGAAATGCTTCTCCACCTCGGCCTCGGCATAGTTCACATACACGTTCAGGCTCTTGGCAAACAAATCGGGACGGCGCGTGGCATCCTGCATCATCAAATGGCACATGATGGTATCGGCTGCCATCTCCATCAAACGACGGGCCACGAAATCGTGCAGTTCTTGGTTGCCTGCTTCTTTCACGGCGTTCGTACAAGCGTCGAACTTGTTGGCCATCTCCTTCACGCGGTTCATGTAGCCCTCGTATTCCGGAAGCACAGGCTGCTGCTCGAAATCACGAATGGTGGCGATGTATGCCCCATTCGTCACGTAACGGATGGCCGCCACAGTCTGCAACTGGGTCGTACCCTCGTAAATGGAAGTGATACGAGCGTCGCGGTAAATGCGCTGACAAGCATATTCCAACATGAAACCGGAACCTCCGTGCACCTGGATACCGTCGTAAGCATTCTGGTTGGCGTATTCCGAATTCATACCCTTGGCCAATGGCGTAAAACTGTCGGCCAGTTTGGCATACTTCTTCTGTTCGGCACGTTCTTCCGGCGTCAGCTTGCGTTCGCAGGCTATGTCGTCCAATGCCTTGTAAATATCCACATAACGCGAAGTCTGGTACAACAATGCACGACCTGCGTCCAACTTAGCTTTCATCGTGGCCAACATGTCATATACGGCCGGGAAGTTGATGATGGCCTTACCGAACTGTTCACGGTCTTTCGCGTATGCCAAAGCCTCGTTGTAGGCCGCCTGACTCAACCCTACCGACTGTGCAGCAATGCCGAGGCGTGCACCGTTCATCAATGCCATGACATACTTTATCAAACCCAACTTGCGGCTTCCGCATAACTCAGCCTTCGCATTCTTATACACCAGTTCGCAAGTCGGCGAACCGTGGATACCCATTTTGTTCTCGATGCGGCGCACGTCCACTCCGCCGTCGCGCTTGTCGTAAATGAACATGGAAAGCCCACGTCCATCCCTCGTGCCTTCCTCCGAACGCGCCAACACCAAGTGAATGTCGGCATCCCCGTTCGTGATGAAACGCTTCACACCGTTCAGTCTCCAACAGTTGTTCTCCTCGTCGAAGGTGGCCTTCAACATGACGCTCTGCAAGTCGGAACCGGCATCCGGTTCGGTCAGGTCCATCGACATCGTTTCCCCGGCGCATACACGCGGGATGAAGCGGCTGTGCTGGTCTTCGTCGCCAAATTCATACAAGGTTTCGATACAGTCCTGCAACGACCAGATGTTTCCGAAACCGGCATCGGCGGCAGCCACCACCTCGGCACACATCGTGTACGGCGTAATAGGGAAGTTCAACCCGTTGTACTTGCGCGGCATCGTCATGCCGTTCATACCCGCCTTGACCATGGCGTCCAGGTTCTCCACCGTCCCACTGGCATAATCCACACGGCCGTCGTGGCAGTGCGGGCCTTCTTCGTCTACCCCTTCGGCATTCGGGGCAATCACATTGGCCGTGATGTCGCCTACGATGTCCAACACCTTATTATACGAATCCATCGCGTCGGCATAGTCCACCGGCGCATAATCAAATTCGTCCTTGTCCCTGAAGTCGCGCTCTTTCAATTCCACAATGCGCTTCATCATCGGATTCTCTAAGTGATACTTGAGTTCCGGTATATCTGAATAGTAATTAGCCATGTTGTTTACTTGCTGTTTTGTTTGTAATACTTGATGAGCTTCGGCACGACTTCCTCCACCGTACCGTTAATGACATAGTCGGCAATGGCATTGATCGGGGCGTTCGGGTCGCTGTTCACGGAAATGATGATACCGCTTTCCTTCATGCCCGCAATGTGTTGGATGGCCCCGGAAATGCCGCAAGCGATATACACTTTTGGGCGCACCGTCACGCCGGTCTGGCCGATTTGCAGGTCGTGGTCGCAGAACCCGGCATCCACAGCCGCACGGCTTCCACCCACTTCGGCATGAAGCTCGTGCGCCAATTCATAGAGCATGCCGAAGCCTTCCTTACTGCCCATGCCGTAACCTCCGGCAATGACGATGGCCGCACCTTTCAAATTGTTTTTAGCCTTCTCCACATGGCGGTCGATGACCTTCACCACGTATTCCGTTTCCGGTACATACTTGGCCACATCGTGCACAATCACTTCTCCTTTATAATTAGGATCGAGCACTTCCGCCTTCATCACGCCGCTGCGCACCGTAGCCATCTGCGGACGGTTCTCCGGATTCACGATCGTAGCCACGATGTTACCCCCGAACGCCGGACGAATCTGATAAAGCAGGTTCTCATACTTCTTTCCGGCTTTCTTATCCTCATGGGAACCGATTTCCAATGAGGTACAGTCTGCCGTCAACCCGGAATGAAGGGCGGACGACACACGCGGCCCCAAATCACGCCCCACGACATCGGCCCCCATCAGGCATATTTGCGGCTGCTCTTCTTTAAACAGATTCACCAACACGGCCGTATGCGGCAACGACGTGTAAGGAGCCAACCCCGGAGCGTCGAAGATATGCAATTTATCTACGCCGTATGGCAATATCTGCGGTTCTATCTTTCCCGTAATGCCCGCCCCGGCGGCCACAGCTTCGAGCTGCACGCCGAGCGTGTTGGCTAACTTACGGCCTTTGGTCAATAATTCCTGGCTTACTTCGGCCACCGTAGTGCCTTCAAGCTCGCAATATACAAATACGTTGTTCATCTTTATCCGATTGTATGGTTAGCCAATAATTCCTGTATCAATCCCTCAACGTCGGCATCGGAAGCCGTCAGCACCTTGCTCTCCTTGGCCTTGAACACGATGTTCTGCACGGCCTTCACCTTGGTGGGCGAACCGCTCAGCCCGCACTGCTTCAAGTCGGCATCCACGTCGGCCGTACTCAACTGTCCCAAAGTCAGATAAGGTTTCTTGTCGTACTCTTCAGCGTAGGCCAACCCTTCCGCAGGCTTTTCCATCGGCACCATGGCGCGCTTGTATTTCATCACCAACTTGGCGTTGCGCGGACGGCAAGGAGCCGCACTCCCGTTCACCGTCAGCACAAGGGGCAACGGAGCCTCCACAGTCTCCACACCGCCGTCGATATGACGCTTCACCGTCATCTTCCCGTCGGTGCATTTCAGGATTTCTTCCACGTAGGTCACCTGAGGCAAGCCCAATTTCTGCGCCACTTGCGGCCCCACTTGTGCCGTATCGCCGTCGATGGCTTGACGACCACCCAAAATCACATCGGGCATGCCCAATTTCTGAATTGTAGCAGCTAGCGCATAACTGGTGGCCAGGGTGTCGGCACCTGCAAAAGCACGGTCGGTCAACAAATAGCCACCGTCGGCTCCACGGTATAAACTCTCGCGAATCACTTCGGCTGCACGGGGAGGCCCCATGGTGATGACAGTCACGGTAGAACCCGGATTCGCATCTTTCAGCCTCAAAGCCTGTTCCAACGCATTCAAGTCTTCAGGATTGAAGATAGCCGGCAAAGCAGAACGGTTTACCGTGCCTTCCGGTGTCATGGCATCCGGCCCGACATTGCGTGTGTCGGGAACTTGCTTGGCAAGTACAATGATGTTTAAACTCATAGTTCTTTACTTATTTTTGTCGTACAGATTAAGATTTGTTTCCTTTTCATGGCAAAACATATCTCGCAAATGTACTTATTTTATGGCAAGTGCCCAAAGAAAAAAAGCATAAAAAGGCATTCAGACCGTAATTTGCAAGATGATTCACTCTCGGAACAAAAGTTTTTCCCTATCGAAAGAACAGGATTCCAGTTCAAAACATTATCTTTGCCACACCAATCGAAACACTGACTGACATGAAAAAGACCTGTATGCTTTCCGCCATTTTAATAGGATGCGGATTATGTTCCACCGCCCAAAACTCCAAGAACTTCCGCCCGATGGAGGACGTGAACCACGTCACGGACCTCACGCTCGACAGTCTGGAAAAGGCCAATACGGCACGCCCTGTGCCCGGTTCGTCGCGGAAGGGCAACCACCCCGTGCTCTTCCTCGTGGGAAACTCCACGATGCGTACCGGCACGAAAGGCAACGGCGACAACGGCCAATGGGGTTGGGGATATTATGCCCACGAGTTTTTCGACGCAAACAGGCTGACCGTGGAAAACCACGCCTTGGGCGGCACGAGCAGCCGCACGTTCTACCGTAAACTATGGCCGGACGTGAAGAAAGGCATCCGCAAGGGAGACTACGTCATCATCGAACTGGGGCACAACGACAATGGTCCGTTCGACAGCGGACGGGCACGGGCATCCATACGCGGCATCAGCCCCACGGACTCGCTTTGTGTGACCATCAAGGAGACGGGCGAGAAAGAAACCGTCTACAGCTACGGCGAATACTTGCGCCGCTTCGTCCGTGAATGCAAAGCCTTGGGCGCACACCCCATCCTGCTCTCGCTCACGCCCCGCAACGCATGGGACACGAAACGCCCCGGGCACATCGTACGCGTGGACGAGACCTTCGGACTTTGGGCGCGGCAAGTGGCCGAAGAGCAAGGCATACCCTTCGTAGACCTGAACGAAATATCGGCCTCGAAATACGACCGGTTCTCGGCATGGAAGGTGGATTACCACTTCTATCGGGACCGCATCCACACCAGTGCGTTCGGCGCACGCCTGAACGCCCGTTCGGCCGCCGAAGGAGTGGCCGCTTCCACGCACCCCACGCTGAAAGCCTTGCAGGCTTGCCTGACGAACCTCGAACCGCCCACCGCACAAGTGAAACGCGAGAAAGGCAAACCCGTGGTCTTCATCACGGGAGATTCCACCGTAAAGAACGAGGACAAAGACCCGGACAGCATGTGGGGTTGGGGCAGCCAGGCGGAAACCATCTTCGATACGGACAAAATCACCGTGGCAAACGAAGCTAAAGCCGGCCGGAGCACCCGTACTTACTTAGAAGAGAACCGTTGGGAACGTGTATACAATGCCCTTCAACCGGGCGACTTTGTGTTGATACAATTCGGCCATAACGACATCGGTGACATCGACCGTGGCAAGGCCCGAGGCGTCATTGCCTGCGCACAAGACACCAGTCACGTTTACCGGGTCAATAAAGGAGATAAAGTTTACAACGAAGTCATTTACTCCTTCGGATGGTATCTGAAAAAATTCATCGACGACGTGCGCGAAAAAGGTGCCACGCCGATTCTGGTGTCCCTCACGCCCCGCAACGAATGGCCCGGCGGAAAGATAGAACGCCGCAACGACAGCTACGGCAAATGGTATCGGGAGGTAGTGGCCGAAACCGCCGTAGAGTTCGTGGACCTGCACAACATCTCGGCCGATACCCTCGACCAGATAGGGCAGAAAAATGCCAAAGCTTATTATAACCGCGACCACACGCACACCTCACTCAAAGGTGCGCAACTCAACGCGCAAAGCATAGCCGAAGGATTGCGTGCCATAGACAGCCCGTTGGCCCGGTACTTGAAATTTCACATTTCTTCTACATGCCCTATTAAAAATTAACGCGTGCGCACAATAAAAGAGGTGACGGACACGTTTTCTTAAAGTATATTTAGCAAAAAAAGACATGATAGAATACGTGAAGGGCCAGATTGCCGAACTCACTCCGGCCACCGCCGTCGTGGATTGCCACGGCGTGGGATACGGCCTCAACATCTCTTTGAATACATTTTCCGCCCTGCAAGGCAAGCAGGAAGCCAAACTATATGTTTACGAAGCCATCCGCGAAGACGCTTACGTGCTTTACGGTTTTTCCACCCGCCAGGAACGTGCCCTCTTCCTACTGCTCATCAGCGTATCGGGCATCGGGGGCAACACGGCACGCATGATTCTCTCCGCCCTCACACCGGCAGAATTGGTCAACGTCATCAGCTCCGGCAACGACAAGTTGCTCAAAACCGTGAAAGGCATCGGGCTGAAAACCGCCCAACGCATCATCGTGGACCTGAAAGACAAAATCGCATCGGTGGAAATCGAAGGGACAGCCTCCCCCGGCACTTCCGCGACCATGGCAACCGGACATTCCGAAATACTGGAAGAGGCCGTGGCCGCCCTCACCATGTTGGGCTTCCCGCCCGCCCCCTCGCAAAAGGTCGCATTGGCCATCCTGAAAGAAGAACCGGAAGCCGCCGTGGAGCGTGTCATCAAACTTGCCCTCAAAAGATTATAGGAAGCTGAAAGCTTCATAGCCCAACGGAACAGCATGAAAAGAAACCTACAAAAGTGGCTCTACCTCATCCTTTTGGCCATCAGTGCCAACGCACTGGCGGACATGGGAGGTGCCGCTTTCTTGCATATACCCCGGAACGAGACCCCGGCTCCGGCCGAACCGGACACCATCCGGCCACGTTTCAGCGTGAAGCGGACGGTGCCCCGCGACGAAGACGACCTGAAAAAACGGAGCCTCGACCTGAAAGACCCGGACAACCTGAAAACGGATACTGTTTACGACCCGGCGACAGGCAATTACACCATCGGTACCAAAGTGGGCGACAGTTACCTGAACGCCCCTCTCCTGATGTCGCCGGAAGAATATCAGGAATGGAGCCTAAAAAAGTCCTTACAGAACTACTACCGGCAAAAGAACAGCGAAGCTTTCGAAAATGAGGGCAAAAACAAATTCGACTTCACGGACATGCAATTCGACCTGGGACCGGCTGAGAAAATATTCGGCCCCGGCGGCGTACGCATCAAGACCCAAGGTTCCGCCGAACTGAAAATCGGGGGCAACCTGAAGAAGACAGATAACCCAAGCCTATCGGAAAACCGCCGGAAAACCTTCGGATTCGATTTCGAAGAGAAAATCAACATGAGCATGAACGGCAGCGTGGGCGACAAAATCAACATGAACCTGAACTACAACACCGATGCCACGTTCGACTTCGACGCACAAAGCATGAAACTGCGCTACGAAGGCAAGGAAGACGAAATCATCAAGTTGATAGAAGGGGGTAACGTCTCGCTTCCCACCAATTCCTCGCTCATCAAAGGCGCTTCCTCGCTGTTCGGCCTGCGGGCTGACCTGCAATTCGGCAAACTGAAACTGCAAACGGTCGTTTCCCAAAAGAAATCGGCCTCGAAAAGCGTGTCGTCCAAGGGCGGCACACAAACGCACAATTATGAGTTCTCGGCCACGGAATACGAAGAGAACCGGCATTTTTTCCTCGCCCACTTCTTCCGTGAACATTATGACCAGAACATGAGCAAACTGCCCACCGTCATGTCCGGCGTGACCATCAAACGCATCGAACTTTGGGTGACGAACAAATCGGGAAGCTATGAAAGCAACCGTAACATCGTGGCCTTCACCGACCTGGGCGAACATGACCATATCTCCAACCCGATTTGGAGCAAAGGCAACGTGCAAGTGGCCGCCAATGCCGCCAACACCCTCTATTCGACCATGACCACGCAGCATGCCGCCGCACGCGACATCAGCCAGACATCGAGCGACTTGGACGCCATCGCGGGCTTTGAAGGCAGCGTGGACTATGAAAAGCTGCAAAGCGCACGCCTGTTGTCTTCTTCGGAATACACCGTAAACAATTCATTGGGCTACGTGTCGCTCAACTTTACCCTGCAACCGGACGAAGTCCTGGCCGTAGCCTTCGAATACACTTATAACGGCACAACCTACCAAGTGGGCGAATTCTCGGCCGACCTGACCGACAATACCCAAGCCTTGTTCGTCAAGGCCCTGAAGAACACCTCGAACACACCGCAGATGGGCAACTGGGACTTGATGATGAAAAACGTGTACAGCTTGGGAGCCACAAGCACGCAAAAGGAGAAGTTCAAGCTGGACATCCAATACCAAAGCGACTCCGCCGGGGTGTACGTGTCCTACATTCCCGAAGCCAAGTTCAAAAGCACCAAACTTTTAAGAGTAATGAACTTAGACCGCTTGGATGCCAACAACCGTCCGAACCCCAACGGACAGTTCGACTACGTGGAGGGATACACCATCAACAAAGGGCGCATCTATTTCCCCGTGACCGAACCTTTCGGAAGCCACCTGCGTAAATATTTGAACGATGAAGCCTTGGCCGAAAAGTATTGTTTCGACGCATTGTACGACTCCACCAAGACCATGGCCAAGCAGATAGCGGAAAAGAACAAATTCCTGCTCTCCGGAGAGTACAAGGGAAACAACGGTGCCGAAATCAGCCTCGGCGCCATGAACGTGCCACAAGGCTCCGTGACCGTAACGGCGGGAGGCGTGACGCTGACGGAAAACACGGACTATACGGTGGACTACTCGATGGGCGTAGTGACCATCATCAACCAAAGCATCATCGATGCCGGCACGAACGTAAGCGTGGACTTCGAAAGCAACGACAACTACGGCATGCAGCGCAAAACGCTCGTAGGATTCAACCTGCAATACGACGTGAGCAAGGACTTCACGTTCGGCGGAACGTTCATGTTCCTGAACGAACAGCCGCTCACCACAAAAGTAAACATGGGCGAAGAACCTTTGAAAAACACCCTGTGGGGCGTCAACCTCTCGTGGAAGAAAGAAAGCCAATGGCTGACCAACCTGATAGACAAAATACCGCTCATCGACGTGACCGAGCCTTCGCAAATCAGCTTTACCGGGGAGTTCGCCCAACTCATTGCCGGGCAAAACAAGAAGATACAGGGGTCGGCTTCCTACATCGACGACTTCGAGAACACGAAAAACGGCATCAGCGTGATGCAGCCCACCAACTGGATGATTTCCAGCGTGCCGTCCGACTTTGAAGAAAGCAAGCTCGTCAACGACGTGCGCGGAGGCTACAACCGCGCCCTGCTGAGCTGGTACACCGTGGATCCGCTCTTCACGCGTCAAAGCTCCTCGCTTACGCCCGCCCATATCAAGAGCGACTTGAACCAACTTTCCAACCACTATGTACGCGAAGTGTACGAACGGGAACTCTATCCCAACAAGACACAGACCAGTTACAACTCGGCTGCTTCGCTCCCGGTAATGAACCTCGCTTTCTACCCTACCGAACGGGGAGCCTACAACCTGGATCCGAACTTGGACTACAACGGAAGACTCACCAACCCCAAAACCCGTTGGGGCGGCATGATGCGTAAATTGGACACCAACGATTTCGAGACGGCCAACATCGAATACGTAGAATTCTGGTTGCTCGACCCGTTCATCTATACCCGTGACAAGGGCGGCGATTACGGGGGGGACTTCTATCTGAACTTAGGCGAAGTGAGCGAGGACATCCTCCACGACGGGAAGAAATTCTTCGAAAGCGGAATGCCCATCGACGGGAACTCCAGTTACTATACGGAAACAGCGTGGGGACGCGTGCCCAACACCACCAGCGTGGTCTACGCCTTCAACAACGAGTCCGGAGCGCGCGAGCGGCAGGACATCGGGTTGAACGGACTCAACAGCGAAGAAGAACGCACGTTCGGTGCCTACCGCGAGTTCCTCATGGCCGTACAAGGGAAAGTAAGCCCGCAAGTGTACGATTCGCTGATGAACGACCCGGCCGGAGACGATTACCATTACTTCCGGGGGTCGGACTACGATGCCCAACAACGCAGCATCCTCGACCGTTACAAGTACATCAACCTGCCGGAAGGCAACTCGCGGTCGAACGAAAATGCGAACGAATCGTATGACACTTCATACAAGACCACGCCCGACGTGGAAGACATCAACCAGGACTACACGTTGAACGAGTACGAGAAATATTACCAATACAAAATCAGCATCCGTCCGGAGAGCTTCGTCGTGGGACAAAACTATATCGTGGACAAACGCACGGCGAGCGTCAAGCTCCGCAACGGCAACACGGAAGAGGTGAACTGGTACCAGTTCCGCGTACCGCTTACCGAATACCAAAAGAAAGTGGGCAACATCAACGACTTTACGAGCATACGGTTCATGCGCATGTTCCTGACCGGTTTCGAACAGCCCGTCATCCTGCGTTTCGCCACGTTGGACCTGGTGAAAGCCGAATGGCGTTCCTACGAACAGGCCCTTTATGCAGGAGAAATGCCCTCCACGACCGGAAGCATGGAAATATCGGCCGTCAACATTGAAGAAAACAACGACAAGACACCGGTGAACTACGTACTCCCTCCGGGTATCAGCCGCGTAGTGGATCCCTCACAAAGCCAACTGGCAGAAGACAACGAACAGGCCCTCTCGCTGACGGTCCGCAACTTGGCCACAGGAGACGCCCGTGCCGTGTACAAGAATACCAACTTGGACATGCGCCAGTACAAACACCTCCAAATGTTCGTACATGCTAACGCGTTGGCCGAGAACGTAACCGAAACGGAAGACAACCAGACCAGTGTCTTTATCCGCCTCGGTTCGGACTACAAGAACAATTTCTACGAATACGAAATTCCCTTGAAGCTGACGGCTGCCGGACGGTACGACACTTACTCCGCCGACCAGTGCCGTGCCGTGTGGCCCGAAGAGAACATGTTGGACATCGACCTCTCGGTGTTTACCAAAGTAAAACAGGCACGCAACCGCGAAAAGAGCCTCGGCAACACCAACCTGACCACACTCTTCTCCGTCTACGACGACAACAGGCCGAACAACAAGGTAAGCGTCATGGGTAACCCTACCTTGGGAGAAGTGAAGACCATCATGATAGGCGTGCGCAACAATGCCCGCGAAACCAAGTCGGTGGAAGTATGGGCCAACGAGCTTCGCCTGCAGGAATACAGCAACGACGGCGGATGGGCAGCACAAGGCTCCTTGAACGTCCAATTCTCCGACCTCGGCTCCGTCAACCTGACCGGGCACATGGAAACTGCCGGATTCGGAGGCATAGAAGACAAAGTGAGCGAACGCAACCAGGAGGACATGTACAATTACAGCATCACGACCAGTTTTGAACTGGGCAAGCTGCTGCCGGAGAAAGTACGCTTCACGGCTCCCATTTACTATTCGTTCAACAAAGAGGTCGTCAAACCGAAATACAATCCGCTCGACACGGACATGTTGTTGGAAGACGCCCTCGACGCTTGCGCCACGGAACACGAAAAGGACTCGCTGCGAAGCCTGACTACCACGGAAACCACGAACAAGAACTTCAGCCTGAGCAACGTGAAATTCAACATCGCCACACCCAAACACCCCATGCCCTACGACCCTGCCAACTTCTCGTTCAGCTATTCGCACAGCGAGTCTAACAAAACGGGCGAAACCACGGCTTGGGAAACGGAAAAGAACTGGAACGGAGCGTTCAACTACAACTATTCTCCCGAATACAAGCCTTTCGAGCCGTTCAAGAAGATGATTAAAAGCAAGAGCAAATGGTGGGACATCATCCGCGACCAGAACTTTAACTACTTGCCGCAAAACATCAGCTTCAACACGAACATCCTGCGCAACTATTACGAGTACCAGGAACGGGACATCGAGAATCTGGAAGACCCAACGTCGCTCCCTCTCTCCTTCTCCAAAGAATTCCTGTGGAACCGTGATTTCAGCCTGAAATGGGATTTGACCAAAAACCTTCATTTCTCGTTCAATTCCGCCACCCATGCGGAAATCGAAGAACCGAACGTTCCGGTCAACAAGGACCTCTACGCCGACCAATACCACGCATGGAAAGATTCCGTATGGCACAGCATCAAGGGTTTCGGTACGCCGCTTGACTACCAACAGGACTTTACGGCCTCCTACAAAGTGCCTTTGGAGAAAATCCCGTGCTTCTCGTGGATTTCGCTTGACGGGAACTACACGGCCAACTATTCCTGGGAACGCGGCATGGAACTGGAAGACGGGACTTCCTACGGCAACACCATCAACAACCAACGTTCGGCTACGATAAACGGGCGCTTCAACCTGGAAACGCTGTATAATTTCTCTTCTTTCCTGAAAGAGGTCAACAAGAAATTCTCGGCCAGCGAACGAAAGAAAGCCAAGGACAAAAGCAACCGTGAACGGGAGAAGGCCAAGGCACAAAAAGAAAAAGAGAAGGAAGCTGCCGCCAAGGGAAAAGACGGGCAAAACAAAGACGGGAAGGACAAACCGGGCAGCAAACCGGCAGACAATGCCAAAGGCACGGCCAACGCCAAGGTGAAAAACCCGAAGTTCAAGGGATTCGCCGGTGAAATCACCCTGAAGCCCGACACGACCGTGGAACTGGCGCACAACCAAAAAAGCCGCCGCATACGCGTCACCGCCGTAACCGCTGCCGGACACCGCTACCCGATCAAGTTCAAGAAACTGGACAAGAACAAGATTCGCATCCTGAACATGGACTCCGTAAAACTGCGTGTCAACGTCATAGCCAAGACACCGGCCAGGGAAAAGCCCTGGTACCCCTACTTACAAGGAGCTACACGCTTCCTGATGATGGTGCGCAACGTCAGTGTCAGCTACCGTAACACGTTTGCCATGTCCTTACCCGGGTTCCTGCCCAACGTGGGCGACATGCTCGGGCAACGCACGGGCGGCGGCATGCAACCGGGATTGGACTTTGCCTTCGGTTTCACTGGCGAAAGCTATATCGACAAGGCCAACGAACGGGGCTGGCTGCTCAACAATGACAGCATCAGCACGCCGGCCACCACCAACGCCATGGAGGACCTCCAGATTAAAGCCACGTTGGAACCTATCCCGGACTTGAAGATTGACTTGAACGCCAGCCGTACGGTGAACAGCAACAAGAGCATACAATATATGTATGCGGGCATGCCCACCACGCAAAGCGGCAGCTTCACGATGACCACCATTTCCATCAAATCGGCCTTCGAAAGCCGGGGCGATGCCGGAAACGGATACAGCAGCAAGACATTCGCCCGTTTCCAACAATACCTCAACACGTTCCAAAGCCGTGTGGAAGCCCGCTACGCCAATGCCACCTATCCGGCTGCCACCGGGTTACAGGGCAAGTTCGACCCTGCCAACGGTACGGTAGACAAGTATTCGTCCGACGTAATGATACCGGCTTTCCTGGCCGCTTACACCGGGGGAGGTGACATCAACTCCCCGTTGGACATTTTCCCGAGCCTGGCACGCATGCTGCCCAACTGGACCGTATCCTACAAAGGCCTGGCCTACCTGCCTTGGATACGGGACCATTTCAAGAGCGTCACCCTGAACCACTCTTACAAGAGCATCTACTCCGTGGGGGCTTACAATACGTACAGCAGTTGGATGGAGTACATGGGCGACTTAGGATTCATACAAAACACCACGGACAATGCCATCATCCCAAGCAGCATGTACGACATCAGTTCCGTATCCATCAACGAAGCCTTCTCGCCTTTGGCCGGATTGGACATGACGTTGAACAACAACATGACTTTCAAGGTGGAATACCGCAAGACACGCGTACTCACCCTGAGTATGACCGCAGCGCAGTTGAATGAGGCGTGCAGCAACGACTTCGTCATCGGATGGGGCTATAAAATCAATGATTTCAAGTTCTCGTCCCTCTTTGGAGGCCGACGCAAGAAAGCCGGGAGGGGAAGCAACAACAAACAAACGAACGCGGCCAACAACCGGAACAATACCCGCAAGAGTGGGACTTCGGCAAAAAACAGCCGAGTCATCAGCCACGACCTGAACCTGCGTTTCGACTTCTCGTTCCGCAACCAAGATGCCATTACGCGCAACATACAGACTTCGCTGTCGGAAGCTACAAGCGGCAACAAAGCCATCAAAGCCTCGTTCAGTGCGGACTACACGATGAGCCGTTACGTCACATTGAGCCTCTACTACGACCGCCAACGCAACCAACCGTTGCTCTCGTCCAACGCTTATCCCACCATCACGCAGGATTTCGGGTTCAGCCTGCGGTTCTCGCTGACAAGATAAGCCCTCAACCTACCAACGATACGGCGGGGCAGGAAAGCATCCAGCTCCGCCGCATTGTTGGTTTCCCGTCCAAGAACTTTGTTTCACATGTATATGATTTTCATCGTCCCTCCGCCCCAAATAAAAATCTCCTGAGAACGGAATTTCATTCGGCTGAGAATGAGAAATCGTTTGGCTGAGATTGATTTTTCGTTTGGCGCAGAACGAAACGTCATTCTCTTCCGTTCGAGAACGAACTATCTACCCAACTGTATCACAGTTAATTAAAAAGAAAGCGGCCACCCATGGCAAAAGAAGCCACAGTCTCCTCCGGCTGTCAAACTTCTTCCTTTACCGATGCAGAAGGTGCTCCTCCTATTTCTGAAGTGCCGACCGGTTTAAGTCCCATCTTTACCGCCCGACGGAGCATGAACTCGTATGCCGCATCGTGCTCGTTCGGCACCACACCGTCGAGAATCGCATCCTTAATTGCACTCTTCAGGCTACCGACTTCACGGCAAGGAGGCAGTCCGAACACCGCCATAATCTCCTCTCCCGAAACCGGAGGCTGGAAGTTGCGCACGCGATCGCGCTCCTCCAAATCCACCAACTTGCGGCGTACCAATTTGAAATTGTCTAAGAAACGTTGTTTACGTTGGGCGTTCTTCGAGGTAATATCAGCCTCGCAAAGTGTCATCAAGTCCTCGATGTCATCACCGGCTTCGAACAACAAGCGACGCACAGCAGAATCTGTCACTTCCTCATCGGCAATGACAATGGGGCGCATGTGCAGCTCCACCATCTTTTGCACATATTTCATCTTCTCGTTCATCGGCAGCTTCATCTTCCGGAAAATGTCCGGCACCATCTTGGAACCGATAAAGTTATGGTTGTGGAAAGTCCACCCCGCCACAGGGTCAAAACGTTTCGTACGCGGTTTGCCGATGTCGTGCAAGAGGGCCGCCCAACGCAACCACAAATTATCCGTGTGCCGGCAAATATTATCGAGCACTTCAAGCGTGTGGTAGAAATTGTCCTTATGCGCACGTCCTTTTACCTTTTCCACCCCCTCCATAGCTGCCAACTCAGGAAAAATGAGAGGCAACAAGCCGCACCGGGCCAACTCCACGAAACCCTTCGAAGGCGTAGGGGTCATCATTATCTTGTTCAATTCATCGGCAATACGCTCGCGGGAGACAATCTTTATCCGTTCCCGGTTCCGTTCCAGTGCCTCGAACGTCTCTTCGTCTATATAAAAATTCAGTTGGGTGGCAAAACGCACACAACGCATCATGCGCAGCGGGTCGTCGCTGAAAGTGATGTCGGGGTCGAGCGGCGTACGGATGAGGCGGTCTTCCATGTCCCACACGCCGTCGAACGGGTCGACCAGTTCCCCGAACCGTTCACGGTTCAAACATACGGCCAACGCGTTAATCGTGAAATCACGGCGGTTCTGGTCGTCTTCCAACGTCCCGTCTTCCACCACCGGCTTGCGCGAGTCATGGCTGTAACTCTCCTTCCGTGCTCCCACGAACTCCACCTCCATCCCCCGGAACTTGACTTGTGCCGTACCGAAATTGCTGAACACACTCAGGCGTGCACCTCGCCCTAACCTGCCGGCCAGGGCCTTTGCCAAAGCTATGCCGCTCCCCACCGTCACGACATCGATGTCCTGCGAAGGACGCTCCAGAAAAAGATCACGCACATAACCGCCTACGACATAGCATTCCACACCCTGCTCATCAGCCACTTCCGATATTTGATGGAATATCTTTTTGTCCAACAAATGTCGCAAATCTTCCTTCGTCAAATTCCTCATTCTTCAAAAATACCATAAAATAATTGCAAAAATACGATTTTTTGCGCATCGGTTTGAATTATTCCCTCAAAAAATGGTACTTTTGTAAAACGAACTCTGTGACAAAAAGCCTATGAGAAAAGCATTATACACCTTATTGCTTCCTGTTATCGCCTGTTCCTGTACAGGCCAAGAAGATAAGGAAGAAGAATACGCAGGCCGTATGATCGATGCCGCGCGTACCTTAATGACAGAAGGAAACTACGTAGCTGCCAAAGACAGTATTCTGGCCATGCGTGAAACTTTCCCTACGGCCTTTAAAGCCCGCGCCACCGGCATTATCGTAATGGACAGCATCGAACTCCTTGCGGCACAAGATACGTTGGCCATAATGGACAGCACCTTGATGGCAGAACAGGAAATACTGAAAAAACTGGAAACAGAAAAACGACGGGGAAATAATGCCGAATATTACCGGCAACGCACGGAAGTATTCCATCTCAAACAACGTTTTGACGAACTGGGAGCCAAAGTCAAATTTTATCTGCGCAAGATTGAAGTGGACATGCTTGAGAACAAGCGAGACACGGGCAATAAGGAACAAGATTGAGCCACTACCCACTTTTTACATCATAAGGAAACAACGTCCCCTTCATAGCCGTTGCGGCAAGAAGGGGACGTCTACTATAATTGATTGTGTTTGTGTGTTACCAGAACTTATTGGCTGCCGCATTATATTCCAAACCGGCTTCGGCCATCTTGCCTTCCAATTCCTGACGGTCCACGTCCATATCATCGCATAAAGCATCGAGCGTCGGATAAAAATCACGCAACTTCATATTGATGAAACTCATCAACATCATCGGATCTTTCGGCATTTCTCTTTCCATCTTCTTTCTCTCCATCTTATCATTATAAATGTCCGTGCCTGACCGTCACCACCAACGTGCCTATGCAAAGCGCAGCCGCCACCAGACAAGCAAACAACACGTGCCATATATATGTATCCATCTGAAAAAATAATCTTTTTACCTTAAACAAACCGTAACCTAACGCGTATCTTTACCTTAAAACAATTACCTATTAATCTCTTTTTCGTGATACAAAGATACAAACAGGACGTTTATCCCGCAAGGATGAATAATCATTTAGAAATGAATTCCGGTAAATTCTTGACCTAAATCAAGAATTTACCGGAACGTTGTATCAGATACGACAAAGATGTTACAATAAGAACCTCACAATATCATTATAACAAGCCAACACCATAAGACCCATGATCAAAGCCATACCTACCACTTGGGCACGTTCGAGGAACTTGTCGCTAGGCGGGCGGCGAAGAATCATCTCGGCAACGAGAAACAGCACGTGACCACCGTCCAACGCCGGAATGGGCAGGATGTTCATGAAGGCCAGCATCAGGCTCAGGAAAGCTGTGGTTTCCCAAAACGTCAGCCAGTCCCACGTAGCAGGGAAAATGCTCCCGATAGTGATGAAACTGCCCACACTTTTCGCTCCGTCGGCCGTAAATAAGTACTTCAAGTCGCTTACATATCCGGAAAGTACATCTATCCCATGGGAAACACCGGCCGGAATACTGGCCCAGAAACCATAGTCAACCTTTATTGGTTTATAATATGCCGAAAGGGTTTGTTTCAACAATCCTAATTTGTAATCCGCCCCAAGTTCCAATGTAACGGTATCCGTACGAGTGCCATCTTTCGACTGGTAAACCACAGACAGGCGACTGAGACGCACGCTATCCTCATGGGACGGGCTTTCGGCCATCAAAGGTTCCATGCGTGCTCTCATAATTTCGTCAAAGTCGCTCCACGTAGCCACCGGCTTCCCATCCATCGCCACGATGCGGTCACCACTACGGATTCCGGCTTCATACACCGGAGAGGAAGGAAGAACAGAATCTATGACCGAGGGAATGAAAGGAACCATGAACGGCGGATTGGACTTGAGCATCTCCAACATGTTCATATCTTCCGGCATTGTCAAGTTTGCTTCCTTGCCCCCACGCAACACAGTCACTTCACGGGCTTCCGATACGGCACGGTAAACGGAACCGTCCCATTTCCGGATTTCTTCACCGTCCACCGCCAACAAGACATCCCCGTCACGGAAACCTAACCGTTCCGCTTGTTCGTTGAACTGATATCCCATCGTCATATCCTTGGCCGGAACATACTGTTCGCCCCAATGGAAAAGAATCATGGTGTAAATGAACAAAGCCAAAAGGAAATTGACTACTACGCCTCCAATCATAATGAGCAGGCGTTGCCACGCCGGTTTGGCACGGAACTCCCACGGCTGCACCGGTTTTTTCATCTGCTCGGTGTCCATGCTTTCGTCTATCATGCCGGCAATCTTCACATAGCCTCCAAAGGGAAGCCAACCGACACCGTACTCGGTCTCATTGTCCTTGCACTTGGGAAACAAACGGGTAAACCATTTGTCTTTCGTACTAAATAAGTGGAAATAAGGATCGAAAAAAAGAAAAAACTTCTCCACTTTCACGCGGAAGAGTTTGGAGAAAAAGAAATGTCCCCCCTCGTGAAGCACTACGAGAATCGAAAGCGAGAGCACCAACTGGAGGGCTTTAATCAATGTTGCATCCATGTAATATTGTGTTTGTTTTGTTTTTGTTTAACATGTCCCGACGTACTCTGCCGCAATCCGGCGTGCCTCGGCATCTGTCTGCAAATAATCCTCGTACGTGGGTTCCTTTATGAAAGAAGCTTCCCGCATCGTATTGGCTATCACATCGCTCATCTGCAAGAAACCGATACGATCCTCCAAAAAGGCACGGTTGACAACTTCGTTAGCCGCATTGACAATGCAAGGCATGTTCCCACCCTCGTACAAGGCTTCATACGCCAAAGCCAGATTCCGGAAACGACAGGTGTCCGGCTCCTCGAAAGTAAGCGTACCTATCCGGAACAAGTCCAACCTTTCGAATGAACTCTGCAAACGCAACGGATAAGAGAAAGCATATTGTATGGGCACACGCATGTCCGGCACTCCCAACTGAGCCTTGACCGCCCCGTCGGCAAACTGCACGGCACTGTGCACGATAGACTGTGGATGTACCACCACCTGTATCTGTCCCGGCTCGACGCCAAACAACCATTTGGCCTCTATCACTTCAAAGCCCTTGTTCATCATCGACGCGGAGTCGATGGTAATTTTCGCCCCCATCGACCAATTCGGATGTTTCAAAGCCTGGGCTTTGGTCACCATAGCCAACTGTTCACGGGAAAACGTGCGGAAAGGACCGCCCGAAGCTGTAAGGATAATCTTCTCCACAGGGCTTACCTCACCAGCCAGACATTGGAAAATGGCGGAATGTTCCGAATCCACCGGAATGATGTCTGCATGGTAATCATTTGCCAGACGGTTAATCAATTCTCCGGCCACGACCAATGTTTCCTTATTGGCTAAAGCTATGGCCTTACCGGCCTTTATGGCACTGATGGTCGGCTTCAATCCTGCAAATCCCACCATGGCCGTCAGCACCACGTCCACCGGTCTTTCCTGCACAATCTGGCAAAGCGCATCCGCCCCGGCATATACTTTAACGGGCAAGTCGGCCAACGCATCTCGCAGCACCTCATACTTGTCCTCATTGGCAATGACTACCGCTTCGGGCATGAAACGGCGTGCCTGTTCTATCAACAGCTCCACCCGGTTGTTTGCCGTCAGTACATACGCCTCATACAAATCGGAATGTTCCTCGATGACTTGCAAGGCCTGCGTCCCGATAGATCCCGTGGAACCTAATATCGCAATCTTTTTTTTCTCGTTCGTATTCATCCAAGGTATTATTCTCATTCACCCAAAGCCAAAAGGCCATCGGGCAAAGTCATGTAAATCTTACGGTTTTTATGGTCGATATCATCCACCAAATCTTCACCGGCCGGAAGCAAAATCTTCCCGCCGGAAGGGGTAGCGACTTCAAAAAGGATATTCAACGTAGATTCGTCTACCGCTTCCACCTGTCCCAATTCACCATGAACCATGTCCACAACTGTGAAACCAGTGAAGTAACTCCACGTATATTCTCCCTCATGTACCTCTTCCGTCAGGGCCTTCGGGAAATAAACCTCCACGCCGACCATGCGGCGTGCCTGCTCCTCCGTATCCACCCCTTCGAATTTCATCAAGACCGTCGTATCGCTCCGAAAGCGGTATTCTTCCATAAAGAAAGGCACCAGTATCCCGTCCATACGGCATACCACATACTCCGCTTCCACACGGTCGAACACATCGTCCGTAAAGGCCATGTTCAATTCCCCCGACACCCCGTGTGTCTTGGTCAACATACCTATTTTATATACTTCGTCTTCACCTATCATTCTTCCACACGTTTGATGCAAGCTCCCAATGCCGCCAGACGCGATTCGATATTCTCGTATCCCCGGTCAATCTGTTCGATATTGCTGATACGGCTCGTCCCGTCTGCACTCATGGCGGCTATCAATAGGGCAATTCCGGCACGTATGTCAGGCGACGTCATGCGTCCGCCACGCAAACGGATTTGATGGTCGTGCCCGACCACCACGGCCCGATGCGGGTCACAAAGGATAATCTGTGCACCCATGTCAATCAACTTGTCCACAAAGAACAAGCGGCTCTCGAACATCTTCTGGTGAATCAACACCGTACCTTTGGCTTGTGTAGCCACCACGAGCAACACACTCAACAAATCCGGGGTCAGTCCCGGCCACGGTGCGTCGCTCAAAGTCATGAACGAACCGTCCAAGAAAGAATCAATCTCATAATGGTCATGCCTCGGGATGAACAAATCATCTCCATGACGAAGCACTTGCACGCCCAGACGGCTAAAAGTATAAGGAATGATGCCTAAATTATCATACGAGACATTCTTGATGCCGATACCGTCGCCCACCATGGCCGCCATGCCAATGAAGCTGCCCACCTCTATCATGTCCGGCAAAACCGTATGTGCGGCACCGTGAAGCGCATCCACTCCTACGATGGTGAGCAGGTTGGAAGCTATTCCGCTGATGTTCGCCCCCATACGGTTGAGCAAATGACAAAGTTGCTGGATATAAGGTTCGCACGCGGCATTATATATCGTTGTCGTACCCGTAGCCAACACCGAAGCCATAATGATATTGGCCGTACCCGTGACCGAGGCTTCGTCGAGCAACATATACGTACCACACAAGCGCCCGGCATGAATGTCGTACACGCCCCGGCGGATGTCGTAATCAAACTTGGCCCCCAGTTTCTGGATTCCGAGGAAATGTGTGTCCAACCGACGGCGTCCGATTTTGTCTCCCCCCGGTTTAGCCACCATGGCACGGCCGAAACGGGCTATCATCGGCCCGATAAGCATCACGCTTCCCCGCAGTTTGGTACAACGCGCCAGGAACTCATCGCTCTGCACATATTCCATGTTCACCTCGTCGGCCTGGAAAGTAAAGTCGCCCGGAGCATTCCGCGTGACTTTCACACCGACATCTTCCAACAATCGGATTTGGTTGTTCACATCCGAGATGTCGGGTATGTTTTTGATACGTACCGGTTCTGAAGTAAGCAATGTCGCACAAATCACCTGCAAGGCTTCGTTCTTCGCGCCTTGGGGTACAATCTCTCCGGTCAAACGACGACCGCCCTCTATGATAAATGAAGCCATACAAACAGAACCGCCGCTTAATTTTTCCGTTTGTTCTTCCGCCCAACATTGCGATAGGCCACAGGAGCACGCCCCGGTTGGACCTTATCGTATTGGTCGAAGAATAGATGGAACCGTTCTTTGTCCAAATGCACGGAACCATGCGTATAATGGTCCAAATCCAGAGCCACCTTGTCATCGTCCATGGCATCCTTGTTCCAATTTCCCAAACTCCGTTTCATCTGCCCGGCTACCAACATCGTCAGTTCTTCCCGTTCCACGCCCTCCGGCATCTCGGCCAATTTGCGTATCAACGCTTCCAACAAAGCCCCGTAATGACGATAACGGATCTTTTTCATCGGATAAGCCATAGGAGACGGCTTACCGTCCCCTCCTACTTTTCTGGGCGTCACTTCGTACGGATAATCAATATCCAACTTATAATCGGCCATGATAGCCAAATGATCCCACAATTTATGCTTGAAATCCGGTACATCACGCAAATGCGGAAACATATTTCCCATTATCGAGACTATCGTGCGGGCACAACGTTGACGCTCCTCACGGTTTTCCAATGTGAGCGCATAATCCACCATTTCCTGAATGCCGCGCCCGTACTCCGGCATCGGTAATTTCTTGCGTTGGGTATTATATATCATTTACAAAAGTTTTTTCGGTTTTGAAGCTACAAATTCTTTCAAATAGAAAGGCTCGAAATAAGCCACATCTTCAAATCGGCCCAGTGCGAAAGCCTTCTCGGCCAGAGGCCCCATGTTCCGTGCCAAAGGCAGGACCTCCGGAAGGAAACGCGCATTCGGGTGCGTAATCCCGACCTTGCACTTCTCAGCCCCGTCACCGAAGAAGTAGACGGGCCGCTCATTCAGAAAGTCTTGGTAAGTGCTTCCGTCCACGATGTCGGCCCCGATGGCCCGTACAGGTCCCAAGGCCCTGTCGTACAAAGCGGCATACACTTCCATCCTGCGCGCATCTATCATAGGACATAGCAAAGCGTCTTCAGGCAAATCTTCGTGATAGAGCAACACCGGCACGCACAACAGTTCCAACGTCGGGACAGCTATCAACTTCAAACCACGGGCATAACAGATGCCCTTGGCCATCGACACACCGATACGCAATCCCGTATATGAACCCGGCCCCTGACTCACTGCCACCGCATCAAAAGGAATTCCGTGATTGTCGATATAAGAGATAGCTTCGTCCACAAAAACACCTAACTGCACCGCATGTGAAGGCCCGCTTTTGTCTACTTTTTCAAACAATACCGCCCCGTCTTCCGTGACGGCTACCGAGCAAACCTTCGTACTCGTTTCAATATGCAGTATACAAGACATAAACTATTTTTTCCTTAGAATAACTCCGCAAAGTTACCATTTTATCCTATTATTTTCCTACTTTTGCATAAAATAATTATTAAATCATGATTCAATCAATGACGGGCTACGGCAAATCGACTGCCGTAGTGAAAGGCAAAAAGATACACGTGGAAATCAAATCCCTCAATAGCAAGGCTTTAGATCTTTCTGCACGTATCGTACCGCTCTATCGGGAAAAGGAAATGGAAATCCGTGCCATGATCAGCCAGACGTTGGAGCGCGGAAAAGTGGACTTCACTATCTGGGTGGAAAAAGACGACACGCAAACGGCTACACCTATCAACGGCGTTATCTTGGACAACTATTACCAACAGATTAAACAAATCAGTGAAGAACGGCATATTCCTCTTCCGGCCGACTGGTTCGCCACGTTATTGCGCCTGCCTGATGTCATGACCCGCACGGAAGTGGAAGAATTGGACGAGGAGGAATGGAATGCCGTACGGACCGCCATCAAGGAAGCCATCGGCAAGCTCGTGGACTTCCGTAAACAGGAAGGTGCCGCATTGCAAAAGAAATTCACCGAGAAGATACAAAACATAGGTGATTTGCTGAAAAGCATCGAGCCGTATGAGCAAAGCCGCACCGAACGCATCCGCCAACGCCTGGTGGAAACCTTGGAAACGATTCCCAATGTGGAATACGACAAGAACCGCCTGGAGCAGGAAATGATTTATTATATCGAGAAACTGGACATCAACGAAGAGAAACAGCGTCTGGCCAACCACTTGAAATATTTCGTGGAGACCATGGAAAACGGGCATGGACAAGGCAAGAAGTTAGGCTTCATCGCCCAGGAAATGGGACGTGAAATCAACACGACAGGAAGCAAAAGCAATCTGGCAGAAATGCAAAACATCGTGGTGAAGATGAAAGACGAACTGGAACAAATCAAAGAGCAAGTGCTCAACGTAATGTAACCATACTGACGAAAATGACAGGCAAACTGATTATCTTTTCCGCTCCCAGCGGCAGCGGGAAAAGCACGCTTATCAATTATCTGATGGGGCAGGACTTGAATTTGGCTTTCAGCATCAGTGCAACCAGCCGCCCGCCACGGGGAACGGAACGTGACGGGGTGGAATATTTCTTCCTCACGCCCGAAGAATTCCGCCAACGCATCGCCAACGGCGAATTTTTAGAATACGAAGAAGTCTACAAAGACCGCTTCTACGGAACCTTGAAAGCACAAGTGGAAAAGCAACTGGAAGCCGGACAAAACGTAGTATTCGACGTGGACGTGCACGGTGGATGCCGCATCAAAGAGTTTTATGGCGACCGCGCCTTGAGCATGTTCATCCAACCGCCCTCGGTGGAAGAACTTCGCCGCAGATTGGAAAACCGGGGCACGGATACGCCGGAAGTCATAGACGACCGCATCGCACGGGCGGAATACGAACTGACCTTCGCCCCCAAATTCGATACGATTGTCGTAAACGACGACCTCGAAAAGGCCAAGGCCGAAGCACTGGCCCGCTTGAAAGCCTTCTTGCACCCATAAAACCCATATTCCATGGACGATAAAACCATCCAAAGGAACTTACAGACTAGCATCATACTGTTCGTCCTGTGCCTGATAACCACCATCGCCGCAGCCCTTCTGCAATGGACCGAAATCACTATAGCCATGGGCGTGTTGGCTGTGGTGCAAGCCTATATCATCTACGTATGGTGGCACCGCAAACGTCACCGGAGACCCCATTTCCAACATAAATCCCACGAAAGGGCATGACGGAAACGGGCATCTACGGGGGGTCTTTCAATCCTATCCACCGGGGACACGTGGAACTGGCCGAACGCCTTTGCCGGGATGAAGGGTTGGATGAATTGTGGTTTATGGTATCTCCCCAGAATCCATTCAAAAAATCGTCTCCCGATTTGTTGGATGAAAATAGCCGTCTGGAGTTGGCCCGCATGGCCGTACGGGAACATCCCTGCCTCAAAGTGAGCGATTTCGAGTTCCGCCTGCCCCGTCCATCCTACACGGCAGACACCTTGGCCGCCCTGCGGCAAGCTTATCCCGACCGGCTTTTTACATTAGTCATCGGTGCCGACAACTGGCTTGCTTTCAAGGATTGGAAGAAACCGGACGAGATTCTAAGCCACCATCGCATCTTGGTCTACCCCCGCCCCGGTTATCCGGTGCAGACCGCGTCCCTGCCCTCCGGAGTCCGGCTCACGGAAACCCCGCTCATCGACATCAGTTCCACCGAACTCCGCCGTCTCATCTCCCAAGGTGAAGATGCCTCTTACGGATTGGACGAAGTGGTCTGGCAGGAAATCCGCAAAAGGGGATACTATCGGAAAGCATAAAGCACCCTGTAGATAAAAACAGGCATGCCCACTGTCTCTTCCACGATTCAGCAGGCATGTCACATCTTTACGGCATCCTTCTCTCATAAAAGCCGATATGCCGACTCATTCATTATACCAATTTTACCTTCAATACCGGTGCTATGCCATTCGTCTTCCCCTCCGGCAACGTCACTTTCAGGCCATCTTCGCCACAAGTGAACTTCACCTTTCCGTAACCTAACAACTCCACACTTTTCACCTTTCCTTTATAATAAGGAGAACCTTTACGGAAGCTTTTCATCATGATTACTTTGCTTTCGGGCCATCCCAAAGCCGTGGCATATACAATCTTCTTGCCTTTCTGCACAAAACGTACATCCTTTGCCGTATAATTCTGTCCTTCATTGAACCCTTGGGCTTTCATCGGGTTGGCAGCCTCTGCCAAAGGCCCCTCACCAAATACGTTCCACGGGCGCGTACCATAAATACTTTCTCCATTGACATCCATCCACGCTTTAATATCTTTAAGGATAGCCACTTCCTTCTCATCTATGGCACCGCTTCCCCTCAAAGGCACACTCAACAAGAGGTTACCGTTTTTGCTCACGATATCCACCAACATCTTTACCACTTGGCTTGCAGGCTTGTACCCGTTACGGTCGTACACGCTCCGTTCATAATGCCAGTTACCCAAGCAAGTACACGTTTGCCAAGCTTTCTCCTGCGGACGGTCGGGTATGCCGCGCTCCACATCCCACACCATGGCCTCCTTGTGCTTGTCCTCAAGTATTTTGCCCGTCACCACGGCACGCATCTTCCCCTTGTTCTCTTTCAGGCTCGTGTTATACATGTGGGCCAGAATCCTCACCCCCTCGTCACTGATGGGATAAAACGGCAACACGGTATCATCGAAATACAACACGTCGGGATGGTAACGGTTCACTACATCCAACGTCCGGTTATATATTTTCGTCTTGAAATCTTCCGAAGGCTGCGAAGCCCCGTTGCCCCATGCCCACTGCGAATGAATGGTTCCGACATTCTTGCTGTCCTTGCTCCGTTCGTGCCGCTGTTCGTACAAATCCTGCGGGTCATAACCTTCCCACCATTTTCCTTTCCCGTCGGTCTTCGTCAACTTGCCATCGAAATCCTGAGAACCTTCCAACCAAGTCCAGGCATGCGAGGCATGGATGCTCACGCCGAGCGGCAAGTCGTATTTCTTGCAAGCCGCAGCCCATTCTCCGACCACATCCCGTTTCGGCCCCATGTTCACGGAGTTCCACGGTTGGTATTTGCTGTCCCAAAGGTCCATATTGTCATGATGGTTACCCAATGCCATGAAATAACGGGCACCCACGCTCTTGTAAAAACGCACCAAGGAATCAGGTTGCCACTCCTCTGCCTTCCATTCGTTAATCACATCCTTGAACCCAAAATCCTTCGGATTGCCGTATTTCTTCACGTGCACGTCGTGCTGCCAATGTCCCGGATAATACATGTGGCGCGCGTACCAATCGCCCGACTCCGGTTCGCACTGCGGTCCCCAATGCGCCCAAATGCCGAACTTGGCATCGCGAAACCAGTCCGGGCACTCGTATGCCGCCAAAGATTCCCACGTCGGTTGGTATTTGCCCGTTTGCATCGGTTCGGGCTGTACATTTTGCTGTGCTGCAACGGGCACACACACAAGCATCGCCGCTCCACAGCACAAAGACATCATCCATTTGTTTCTCATCATCTCATTTATTTGGTTTTGGATGCAAATTTAAATATTTATCCTTAAAACAGGATTGCACTATCTCAATTTAAAATAGGATTTTATAGGCTTTTCCCTTTATCTCTCATTTTCTCACCGGACGATTCAACTCCACGGCCACAACCGTCAAGTCTTCTTTTACGGGACGAATGCCCCTCAACGTCACTCCCCGCCCCTTTTGCCTGTATTGCAACGGCTGCTTGGTATAAACGTTGTATGCCCGTTTCACTTTCATCCCTTTATCCAACCGAGGCAGGACAAAAGTATCATCCCCATAACCTCCGAGGAAATAAATATAAATCATATTGCCTTTGTAACAAAAGCCATACTGTCCGTCCACTGGCTGCCAAGGTCCGCCACGCGTACCGTAAACAGCTTCACGCGTCGCGTTCACCCATTCGCCAAACTCAAGCATACGCTGTTCCACCAAAGGAGCGACGTTGCCATGCCGATCCGGCCCCACATTCAACAGGAAACACATATTGCGCACCATGCAATCGGCAAAAAGACGCTTCACCTTCTTCAAAGGCATGATGCTCGACAGATTCTCCATCTGCTTGTTATATCCCCATCCGGGTGCCAAAGAAACGCACTTTTCCACCACTCCGGAACGAATCTCTCCCGTCACAGCTCCACCGCCTTCCTCACAGGTGAAATCGCCTATCCAACCGCTGCGCGGATTCACCACAATATCCGGTTGGTATTTCCGGACGATACCCATCAATCCCAACGGCTTCCCGGTTTCCTCATCATAATCACGGAAGTAAGGATTCACCGGCCACCCGTTATTCTCGTCCATGTATTTTCCAGACTCCCAAAACGATGCTCCTTCCGCATCCGTTCCCTTTTGGGCAATCCAACCACCATCCCAAAACAAGTGGTCGATTTTCCCGTAATGCGTCATCAGTTCCTTGACCTGGCAATAAAGTTCTTCCTTCATCAGCCTGGCGTTCTCCTTATGCCATGATGCCGTGGTATAACCGAAACGGTTCGCCGGATTACAGTTGGTACCCGTAATGTCATAATATCCTGGAAAACGCCAGTTAATCAGCGTCTTGTAAAGCCCGACCTTCAAACCGGCCCTACGGCAAGCCTCTACGTATTCTTTCACAAAATCCCTATTGTGCGTCTGCTTCGAAGTAAAAGCGTTCATATATTGGCTTTCAAAAAGTGCGTAACCGTCATGATGCTGAGTGGTGAGGCACACATAGCGCATTCCCGCTTTCTTAGCCAACCGCATCCACTTGTCCGCATCGAAATCCCGGGCATCGAAATATTCCTCGCCAGACTCGGGATAAGCCAATTTACGGTATTCCTCTATGCCGACACCTTGATTCTCCATATACCATTCGCCCTTTCCCGGCCCTGCGTACAGCCCCCAGTGGATGAACATGCCCAACTTGCCATCCAACATCCATTTTATCTTCTCGTCCGGCTGCATGGAAACACCCAAATCGGTCTTCACTTCACGCATCGGAGCGGGTGGAATCCCGTCGTACGTTTTCTCGTGATACTTTCCCGTACATACAATACGAAGGTCGTCCAACCAGGCACACGTGCCCTCCGGATTGTTCTCAAACATCACTTCCACCACGGCCTCCTTTTGCCCTGCCGAAGTATGAAACGGTTTCTTGAACTCCGTCCAAGCAGCCAAAGCCGTAGAAATACTGATGTTGTTTTTCCCTAACCCGGTAGTTTGCAACGTCACATTGTCTGCCCCACTTTCCGTTTTCATGCGTACGGCAAGTTCATAAGCCGACGAAGGCTGCAAAGCCACCTTCAAGCGGAAAGTCGTTCCCGGCGATAATTTGGCCGATTTCCCCCGGTATGCTCCTTCGTCACTGACCGGCTCAGCTTTTCCCCGCGCCACTTCCCAACCTTGCAACCCACATTCGAAATCGGAAACCACCACTTCCTGTGCCGCCAAACAGGCCGAAGACAACACAGCTATCCCCCAACAGGACACACGCCTGCCCAAGAGTCCCAATCTGAACCTGTCAGGAATATTTTTCATATACATAGGATTTACCATTAATATTATGAGATTAAGAAATATTTATTTGCAAAGATACATCTTAAGATGAAAAAAAGTTTGTACTTCATCTGCAATAAATAGTATTTTATCGACATATTTTTCACTGACAGCAAAATGCCCAAACGTCAAAGCACCAAACCAGAGCGGACATGATTCGCACAAACCCGCGCCCTCCATATTCCGGCACATTTTATGCAATCCCATAGCACCAGAAGCAAAACAAAAAATGGCTTTCCGCAGCCACATCAGGCAACCGAAGATTTGGACATTTGCTGCAAAAACAGACAATCCGGATACATAATGTAATCATCAACCCCATTTTAGACAAAAAGAAAGTCTCATAAAAAACGCGTTCCAAGTGCTTTTACACCCCTTTTCAGAAACACTATTTTGCATTTCAGGCTCGTTTTTCACCCGATTACAGCATTTTTAAGAAAAAACGAGGCCAAACTTTTTTCCGTCCTCAGCAAGAAACACTTTTTTTCTCCGCAGGCCACCGCGCCAACGTCCGCATACCGACGCGCCAACGGGCTGTCCGCAGCATTCGGAAACGGGCATACCCCCCTTTTTTCCCACAGAACGGAAACGGATATTGTAAAAAACCGGATGACACAATGCCCGGAAAGTGCCGCAAAAGTCTTACGCATCCTTCACCAACGAGCGCACGATATTTCCCTCCATGATGCCAAA
The DNA here is from genome assembly GCF_000205165.1 of Paraprevotella xylaniphila YIT 11841. Classification (GTDB taxonomy): domain Bacteria; phylum Bacteroidota; class Bacteroidia; order Bacteroidales; family Bacteroidaceae; genus Paraprevotella; species Paraprevotella xylaniphila. The sequence continues at coordinate 151,803 of NZ_GL883827.1, forward strand.
AGTACCCTCAAACAGCCTTACGACTGACACAAAGGTTCGGGCAAGGCACGCGAGAATCGCGTCTTTCCATACGATTACGCCCCTACCCTCAAAAAACGGAATCTTCAAGAGGCAGAAGTGGCAATTTGACAAAAAGACAAAAGAACATAAGAACAACAAACTTCAGGGCTTGAAAATATGTGCTTATGTCCTTTTGCCTAAAACCAATCTGTATCCAACCGGACTTACTTATGCCCACCCCTTCCGGTAAGCCCTGTGTCCATAGATCGTCACGACGACAAAGCAAACGAACGGCAGGACAAAAGACAGGTTAACGGCAGGCATGCCCCAAAGCGTGTGCAGGTCGATAATGGCAGCCTGCACCGGCGGCAACACCGAACCGCCCAAAATAGCCATAATCAAACCGGCAGCACCGAACTTGGCATCATCCCCCAACCCTTGCAGGGCTATACCGTAAATCGTCGGGAACATGAGCGACATACAAGCCGAAATGCCTACCAGGCAATACATGCCCCACACATCCTGCAAGAAAATCACTCCTATGGCCAACACCCCGGCCACGACGGCCAACGTACGCAACAGGAGCCCCGGATTGAGGTAACGCAGGAGGAACGTACAAATGAAACGGCTCGTACAGAAAATGGCCATCGCTATGATATTATACTTTTGCGACAAGACCTCGGCAGCCTGTTCTTCCATTCCCGTCTCCATAAACAAGCGCGTACCATATTGGATGATAAAAGTCCAACACATGATTTGCGCCCCCACGTAGAAAAACTGCGCCAATACGCCCTCACGATAACGCGGCACAGCGAAAATACGCTTCAGAGTGGGAACAAAATCAATATTGTGAGTCTGGTCATTGTTACGTGGCATCTTCGTGAAACGGATGAGCAACAATACGCCTAACGTCACCAAGCCTATCATCAAATAAGGAGCTATCAATGTGGACAAATCGGCATCTCGGATGGCAACAAAATCGGCATCGGAAAGTTGGGCGCGTTCTGCCGTGTCCATCGGATGCAAACGGTTCTGTATGAAATTCATCGCCACATACATACCCAACAAGGAACCCATCGGATTGAAAGCCTGCGCCAGATTAAGCCGACGCGTGGCCGTTTCTTCCGCCCCCATGGACAATATATAAGGATTACTACTGGTTTCCAAAAACGACAACCCGCAAGTCAGGATAAAATAGGCCAACAGGAAAGGATAGTAATCTCCGGTCAACTTGGCAGGGAAAAACAAAAAAGCCCCTAACGCGTACAAACCCAATCCCATCATGACACCAGCCTTATAAGAATACTTACGAATAAATATCGCCGCCGGGAAGGCCATGGCAAAATACCCCCCGTAGAAAGCCACCTGCACGAGTGCCCCTTCGGTAACGCTCATACGGAAAATCTTGGAAAAGGCCTTCACCATAGGGTTCGTTATATCATTGGCGAACCCCCATAGCGCAAAACAACTCGTAATCAAAATAAAAGGGATGAGAGCCGCCCATGTGCCATCACCGACAATCTTTTTCTTTTCGATGCTTTTCATGTCTTGTTTTTATTAGCTTTGTCTATTACTGTTTTCTATTCATAAAGGTAAAACATCCTCTCCATCGGCTTCCACTTTTCCGCAGAAGAGGCACCCGGATCAGCTTGTTGGAATACGGACATATAGTCTTCCCATTCTTGTTGGCGTGGCAGTGTGGCCAGTTTGGCCATGGCCTCATCCCAATCGAAATCCAACGGGGTCTCCACAATCATGAAGAGCTTAGTGCCCAAGATGTAGATTTCCATCTCCAAAATACCCACCTCGCGGATGCCCTGCCGGATTTCCGGCCAAGCTTCCTCACGACTATGGCGCCGACGATACTCGGCAACCAATTCGGGATTGTCCCGCAACTCCAATGTTTGACAATAACGCTTAACCGGTGCGTTATATTGCTTTACTTGATAACCTTTCATGTTTTTTTTAGATTATAATGTGAATTTCGTTCTTGTTCTTGATTTTTCCGCACGCTTCGACCTGTACCAACAGGTTGCCGATAGCCGTAGCCTCTACAGGACCGGACAATACAGGAATACCCGTAGCCTCTTCCGTCAGGCGGTTGAGCAAATGATTGCGGCATCCGCCGCCGATGACATGCAGGCACTCCACCGGCCGGGACAACAAGGCGTTCATTTGTTGTATCCCCATCCGGTAACGCTCAGCCAACGACTGCAACACACAACGCACATATTCACCTTGCGTGACCGGTACTTTCGTTCCCCGGGCTCGGCAATAGTCCGCAATAGCCTTTTCCATATCAGCCGGATGCTTGAAATCCGGTGCATCGACATCTATGGACGATACGTCTTCTACTTGTTCCGCCCCAGCTATCAGGAAATCATAGTCGGCACGCCATCCCCGGGCTTCCCATTGACGGACGAGGCACTGCAATATCCACAAGCCCGTGATGTTTTGCAGGAAACGGATACGGCCACCCACTCCGCCTTCGTTGGTAAACCCTGCACGGCGGGCTTCTTCGGTCAACACAGGCTCATCCAAGGCGACACCTAGCAACGACCACGTGCCGGAACTGAGAAAAGCACTGACCGCCTCCTTTCCCTTGCGGAAAGGAACGGCATGCACGGCACTGGCCGTATCGTGAGAACCTACGGCCACCACCTTGACTCCCGGGGACAGGCCGACCTCGGCAGCGACTTCCGGGCACAACGTCCCACGGACAGTTCCCGGCTCCAATAACTCGCCGAACAAATGTTCCGGCAAACCCAGTTCGCGTATCAGCGGCATGTTCCATGTGCGTCTACGCGCATCCAGAAGTTCGGATGTCGATGCGATACAATATTCATTGCCGGGTACGCCAGTCAGATAATAGGCAAACAAATCGGGCATGAAAAGCAAGTGGCGGGCTTCGCGCAACCAAGCTTCATTCTCTTTTTTCCGGGCATAGAGTTGGAACATCGTATTGATGGGCATCACCTGTATGCCGGTTTCGGCGTAATGTGCCGCCTCGTCTATACGGGCGAACATTTCCTCCGGCGTGTCGGCCGTGGAAGCGTCTCGGTAACAAAGGGGATTCCCCATCAGATTGCCAGCCTTATCCACTAGCCCATAGTCCACGCCCCACGTGTCGATACCGATGCTTTCCACGTCGGCATACTTGGCTGCGGCACGGCGCAGCCCCTCTTTCATCTCCTCGAACAAGGCTAGGAAATCCCAGTACACATGCCCCCCCAACCGTACTTGCCGGTTGGGGAAGCGATGCAATTCGTCCAATTCCAACTGCCTGCCGACTACGTGCCCGGCTATCACCCGCCCGCTTCCGGCTCCGAAATCCACAGCCAAGAACGTACTCATGGTTTCTTACCCAATATGTAAGTTTCCAAATCGTCTATTTCTTCCTGCGAAAGGACTTCATAACGGCCTCCCGAGAGCACGATGATGCGGCAGGCCATCTCGAAGAACATGGCACGCTCGAAAGCCTGGTCGAAATCCTTCCCGCACACCACCTGCCCATGCTTGCGCAGCAAACAGGAATTATGGTCTTTCAGAGCTGCCTTCACCTGCTCCGCCAACTCAGGAGAACCGGGACGGAAATAGGGAATCACGGGAATCACGCTCCCCACATGACAAGGCACCTCAGCCGTCACATTGAAGTTTCGGGGTATCTCCTTCATACAAGCCACCGCCGTGGCGTAAGGCGACTGGAAGTGGAGCACGACATCCACGTCGGGACGTTCTCGCAGGATCCCGAGATGGAATCCGCTCTCCATCGAGGGCTTCACCCCGTTCAAGACTTCCCCATCGGCCACGCGGCATACGGCTATTTTCTCTTTTGTCAAAGAGGGCACCCAGGAACCTGTACCGGACACCAAAGCCTCCTCTCCGATGCGCCAGGACAGATTGCCACTGCTGCAAACGGTCAAACCGGCATCCCCCACACGGTGAGCCTGAGCTATGAATTTTTCTATTTGTTCTGCGGTAATCATATTCTTTTCAGTTTTTCAAAGCCATTAATACATTAATATGAAAAATAGACGGCAAGGCCGGACAAGGAAACTTTCACAAGTTTCCTGTCCGGACATCCCGCCAACTTTCAAACACTAAACATTATTCACTTATCATTTATAAATAGGACCATATACCTGACATGCCCGATAATCAGCCCCTTCTTTGTCCATGCCGAACGCATTCCACGCCGCCGGACGGAAAATCTTGTCTTCCTCCACATTGTGCATGCAGACGGGAATGCGGAGCATCGAAGCCAACGTGATCAAATCTTGCCCGATGTGACCGTAACTGATGGCTCCATGGTTGGCTCCCCAGTTGTTCATCACGGAATAGACATCACGGAAAGCCGGTTTGTCGCACAAACGGGGCACGAACCAAGTCGTAGGCCAAGTGGGGTCGGTACGCTTGTTGAGCACTTCATGGATTTCCGAATCCACATCGGCCGTCCATCCTTCAGCAATCTGAAGCACAGGGCCTAATCCTTTCACTAAGTTCAGTCGCGACATGGTAACAGGCATTCCTCCTTTCGACAAAAAATTGCTAGAGAAACCGCCTCCACGGAAATAATCACGGTCGGCCGGCAACCAGTTAGTGGCCTTCAGGCAAGCCTCAGCGTCTTTTTCCGTCATCTCCCAACAAGGTTTCATGCAGGGTTTGCCTGCCGCATCGGTACTTTCACCCGTGGCATCCAACGTGGTGGCACCCGAGTTAATCAAATGAATCATGCCCCCCGCTGCCAGACCGGTCAGTTCTTTTCCCGTCACACGTTTCACGGCTTCGGGACTCCAATATGTACGCACATCACTGAACATCTGCCCGCAACCGGTCAGCAGGTTGCCGAACAACATGGCCACTGCGTTGCAGGAGTCGTTTTCAGTAGCCAACACGTATGCCTTGCGGATACCGTTCCAGTCGAACGTGCTGCACATCAAAGCTTCCGTGAAATCCCCATTGGGCTTCCAGTCCGTCCACTGACGCTGTCCTTGGAAACCTGCAGCAATGGCATTATGCCCGATGGCCTCTTCCTTGAAGCCCATCTCACGAAGCCGGGGATTACCCTGCATCAGATCACGGACGATAAGGGTCATTTTCACGACAAATTCCCAATCAGCATCTTTCTGTTCCCGGGTTTTCTGCCGTTCGGGACGGTTTTTATCCCAACCTTCTTTCGACTTGCAATACTGCTCCGTCCATGCCATAGCTTTATCATATTCTTCGTGGTCATATATTCCCTCTTCCATGCGACGCAGGATTTCGGTCTCGTCCACACTTTCATTGCGCATGCCCAAATATTCCTGAAAGAAATTCTGGTCCACGATACTGCCTGCAATACCCATGCACTGGCTGCCGATGGACAAATAGCTTTGCCCGCGCATCTGGGCCACAGCCACGGCTGCACGCGCCCAACGCAATATCTTTTCGGCCACGTCGGCCGGAATGGAATTGTCATCCAAATCTTGCACGTCATGCCCATAGATGCCGAAAGCGGGCAATCCTTTTTGAGCGTGCCCGGCCAATACGGCAGCCAAATATACGGCTCCCGGACGCTCGGTCCCGTTAAAGCCCCATACGGCTTTCGGCCAATAAGGATTCATGTCCATCGTCTCCGAGCCATAACACCAACAGGAAGTTACGGTAATCGTAGCCCCTACCCCCTCGCGCTCGAATTTCCCGGCACAGGCCGCACTCTCGCCTACGCGCCCTATTGTGCCGTCGGCAATCACGCATTCCACCGGCGTACCGTCGCTATACTTCACGTGCGAAGAAATCAAATCTGCGACAGCCCGAGCCAAACTCATGGTCTTGTCTTCCAAACTTTCGCGGACACCGCCCTGCCGACCGTCGATGGTCGGACGAATACCAATCTTAGGATACTTGTTCATAATATTAAAGGTAGTTTTTGAATAATCATATTGCGGAAAACACTCTCTTGTTCATCCGATGCAAAATTAGTGATTCCATTTCCGGGAAAATGGTACTAAGCCGTCAAAGAATAGGATTATATCGACTTCTTATCTTTCCCAACGAAGAAAAAACATCGTGCAAGCCTCTTTGGTCAAAAGCTTTTTCATTATCTTTGCCTCCGTAAAAGCCGAAATACAAAATCTATGAACAACGACATCGACCAAATGCACTTCCTCGTGCTTCATATCGGAGAAGCTTGTTGCAGAGAGAATTGGAACTACAAAAACATCTGTAGTCCGTTCACCCGAATATATTACGTAACGAAAGGCTACGCACAAATCGAGTTACCCGACAAAAAACAAGATTTGCACCCCGGATTTATGTATATTATTCCGGCCTTTACCACACACAGTTACGTTTGCCATGGAGAGTTTTGCCATTATTATATCCACATCTATAATGAATCCGACCACGATATTCTGGAAGACTGGGAACTCCCGACAGAAATCCGGACGGCAAATGAAATGCTTTCCTACATCCGGAAATTGAATAAACTGTGCCCGGGATTGGAACTTACGCAAACCGATCCGCAATATTATGACAATAGTCCGGCACTTACCCGCAATATCCTGAAGAACAAACAGCGGGAACTGTATGCACGGGTGGAATCCCGCGGCATCATCTACCAATTATTGGCAGAATTCCTGCATCAGGCACAACCGAAAAAATACGTAGCCGACGAACGTATCACCCGGGTTTTGGCTTATATACGCACGCATCTGAATGCCAAACCGGACATTGAAGCTTTGGCTACTCTATCCTGCCTGTCCAAAGACCACCTGATCAGAATCTTCAAACGGGAAATGAGAATGACACCTTTATGCTATATCAACAAGAAAAGAATGGAGAAAGCACAACTTCGCCTAGTGACGGAGTTGACTCCAATTAAGGAAATAGCTTACCAACTGGGCTTTGAAGACCAAGCTTATTTCAACCGTATCTTCAAAAAAACGACGGGACTGACTCCGATGAATTACCGTAAAGCTTATCATAACCAAACATTATAAGAAACAAACATGGAAGAACCGACTTCTCTCCCTGCACATTGGACACAAAAGACATGCTGCGCATGGCCCATCCTCCTCGTTTTCTTTTTGGCCCTTCTCACCAGACTATATTGGATACACGAAAAGGAATACTTATACGGTGATGACCCTACCTCTATCAGCCTTGCTTACAACCTACCAGGGTGGGGGAAGAAGACATTTGAGGTCGGACAAATCCTTACAGGAAAGGAGCTACGCCAACAATGTTACATCGATGACCGTGGAGGACCGGAAGGCTTGTGGGACGATTTGGCCGCATTACATCATGACAATAGGGACGGCTCGCATGCCAGCCTCTATTATATGGCACTACGTTGTGCGCTGACGGGAGTGAACACCCCATCGACAGACGTGCTTATCCGTCGCTGTTGCGGGTTGAACCTTGTGTTTTTCGGCCTGTCTTTCCTGTCCATGGTACTCTTCTTGCGCATGTTATTTCCCGGAAAAACCATGTTGACGGCTTTCTGCCTGCTATTAGCCTATATGAATCCTGTATCCGTTTCAAATGTCCTACAGGCTCGCGAATACCTCATGGCTGAATGGCTGTTTGCCCTTTGGGCCTATTGGTGCCTGCGAGCAGCCTCACGCATCCACAACCAACAGACAATTTGGACACCAGGCATTTCCATAGGTGGTCTTGCCATATCAGCCGCCTTATTGTCATGCGGATACTTCAATGCCTTGTTCTTCGGATTTTCCCTCTTATGCCTTGCAGTATACAGCTACCGTCAACACGCTTACAAGGACTTGGGCTTTTACCCGGTCCTGGGAATAGCCAGCCTACTCTTATGCGTACTCCTTTATGAAGGTTTCTTCAATTTCCTGCATGATGCCCGCGCAACGGAAGTAGCAGATAAAATGCAAGGCAGTGACTGGCTTAGCAATTTGAGACTTACCGTAATAGGATTGGCCTACATCACCGCCTTGCGCATACTCACCCCCGTATGGGGAATAGCCATTATTCTCTGCTTGGCAACTCTCCTTGTTCGCAAACCGAAACAACCGTTCCATTTCCACCGGTTACCAGGTGCATGGCTATTTGCCTGTGCTATGGCATGGGCCGTAGTTATCATGTGGATGGCCAACTGGAAAGCGACTCGGTATATCAGCCCTTCCGTTCCGCTGTGCTTAGTGGCTGTGGCTTACTATCTCGCCTTGGGCTTGCAGCGCGCCCCCAAAGTCTTGGCCGGCATATTCGTGGCGGCGTTTATCGCTTATGCATGGTGCGAACGCCCCATGGAATACGTGAATCGCACCTCGGACAGAGAATGGCCGTCACACGCGAAACGAATCTTGCTTTACGGTCCCGACCATGAAGAAAAGAACACCCTTCTCCTTATAACCCACTTCATCGGTGACAAGCAAGAAATCGCCATTGTGGAACACGCAACTGACATCCGACATTATGCCACAAAAGAAGACACGACCATCTACGTGTACGGCGCAAAAAACAACCCGGACTTACAAGCCGAGCCGGGATATAAAACAGAAAAAGTGTTCGACGATTGGTTGAGCGTCTATACTTTTAACTTTCAATAAGCACGGTAGCGTATGCAGAAATACCTTCTTCACGCCCAGTAAAACCTAACTTTTCTGTCGTTGTGGCTTTTACAGACACGTCATCTGCATCAATGCCCATCACATCAGCCAGACAAGCTTGCATGGCGGGAATATGAGGTTTCAACTTCGGACGCTCTGTACAAACCGTGGCATCGACGTTTCCCACACGGTAGCCTTTCGTGCCAATCAGTTCCACCGTCTTGCGCAACAAGATTTTACTGTCGATATTATGGAATTCCTCTCCCGTATCCGGGAAATGGTAGCCGATGTCTCTCATATTAGCGGCTCCGAGAAGAGCATCACAAATAGCATGAATCAAGACATCAGCATCACTATGCCCCAACAAGCCCATGAAATGATCCAAACGGACCCCCCCCAACCATAATTCACGTCCTTCTACCAAACGGTGTACGTCGAAACCGAAACCCACTCTAATCTTTCCCATGATTTACCCTTTACGATTAACGACGGCGACCGAACAAATCTTTCATGCCGTCCAAATCAAAACCTAAAGTGAAACGCATGGTCTGGTCAAGCGGATTGCTTTGAGCCGTAGAGAATACGTAACCGGCATCCAACGAGAATACACTCATCCGAAAACCGGCTCCCACGGTGAAATACTTGCGGTTTCCCTTGTTTTCGCTCTCGTGATGGTAACCGGCGCGAAGCGAAAAGCGGTCATTATAGATATACTCCAGGCCCATGCTCCATTGTATCTCTTGCATTTCTTCCTTAAAACCGTTGGGAGCATCACCGAAACTCTTGAAAATACCGGCAATGGGAGATATATCGTAATAATCCCGCTGTACACGATCCGTATAATCCTGATCGGCCTCGCCTTCGTTCTGTTTCGGATAAGTCGGCACCAAAAGTTTATTGGCATCAGCCGCAATGGAAAACTTGTTATACTCATTTATAGGAATGAGGAAATTGACTCCAAAACGCAAATTCGTCGGGATGAACTCGGAGTTATCATCTCCACCGTAAGAAATCTTACTACCGATATTACTGATGTTCAAACCTATGCCCATGTTCCATTCCCGCGTACGCCCCGTAAAATAACGATTCCAATAAAGTGCTATGTCGGCAGCAAAAGCTTTACCGGGACTCGTCTCATCCGAATAATCGTAAGTAATATCGGAATATATGAAACGTAAAGCTACTGCCGCCGAGAATGTTTCACTCAACATGCGGGAATAGGCCACATCCACCGACATTTCATACGGGCTGATAGTCATATTATCCGACGAAGACATATCGCTGCTCGTTGACACTTCACCCAAAGAAAAGTAACGCAAAGAAGCACTCAACGCCTGATAATCACCAATACGGTAGAACCCGCTCACGTATGCCAGGTTAATATCATTGACCAACTGGCGCAACCAAGGCGTATAATTCACGGCAACTCCTGCCCGTCCGATACAAAAAGGGTACTTGGCCGGATTCCAATACTGCGAACTCACGTCCGGATCCGTAGCCGTCCCAAGGTCGCCCATCGCACCGCCACGCGCATCCGGTGCGATGGATTGAGAGGTCACACTGGTGGTTACGGGGTTGAACATATTTTTTTTGTCCTGTGCATGTAGCGACAACATCGTGCCACCCCACAGGCACAAAATAGCAAACAGATATTTCTTCATACTGGTTTTCTTTCTTTTTCACATGATAAAATAACGCGAGGCTTTTCTATTTATTGCCCAGTATAATGATTTTATTCGCACGGGAAACAGCCTTGCTATCCGACGTGGACACATAAGCCCTATACAGATAGACCCCGGTGGAAAGCGGCATGCCGGTAGATGTCGTCAAATTCCAATCCACCCGATAAATACCGTCTTCCGACATGCCCTGTTCCGTATGCGTCCAAAGTTTACGTCCTGCAAAGTCGAACACTTCGAGCGTAAACTCGCATTCCGTACCCGGACGGTCGTACCGCATAATAAACGTAGTCTGCTCACGGGCAGGATTGTTCGTGCAAGTCAAATTTATCAAATCAGGACTAAGGCTACCGTCCACATTAAAATCCAAAGTCACGGTGGAGGAATTATTCATCACATCCCATGCCCGGAAAGTCAAGGTATGCTTGCCATTCGGCAATGCAGGTATGACGTAAGCCAGTTGCCCCCTCCGGTAATCGCCGAAGTCACTTACGTAATCATTATTCAAAATATAAGTCATAGCAGGATCTCCGTCTATCGTAAGCTCCAAATCATGCCCCACAGCCGTATTGGTCACATTAATCCCACTCTCGTCTTCCAACAATGCCACGAAATAAGGTGAAGCGTTAACCGTTCCCCCTGAAATGAAATCCTCACGGTTCAGATAAGCCGTAATCTTCGGCCCTTCCTTGTCTCCGGACAATTCATCACTGCTACCGCCCACCGTCACATTTTCCGTATACCCGTTAGCCTCACGCCGCTTCTCATTGTCAATCGCGTACAACAAAACCCGGCCGGCCTCTCCTGAATACTTGATATCCATCGGTATCGGAAACGTAATGGTAAATTCACCCTTCTTAATGGAATCGCTACCAGTATACAAACGTTTGTCACGCGTGACATAAACCACGGCAGAATCCGCCTCCCCATCATTGTTCAAACAGGTGATGACACTTTCACTGTCATACACCATTGCTGAAAGTACGCCCGAGTAATCAGGCAATCGGGTACCTGAAGCATCTGTAACATGTCCGGATACACGGGCTATACTTCCCGCCTCAAAATTGGCAAAAGGCAAATCATCCCCGATTTGTGTCCCGTTAATACTATCTATCACGAGTTTGTATTCTGGTACGCCGAGATTCAAAGCCGGGTCACCCAAAAGGACATAATGGAGTTTGTTGACAGTATCATCTTTTCCCGTATCCACAAGATCCATTTTAGCCAAACGTACGGCATCTCCAATAGTATTGCGCCGACCGGATGCATCTTTCCCCAACACATACTTAGTAAAATAACGGTTCATCCAACTGTTGGGCGTGGAATACACCGTCCGGGTGGTTCCGTAAAAAGCCACGGCAGCCCCTTTCGGGTTCAGCACAGCCCGCTCGCCGATGTTGTCTTCCATCATATCAAAAGGATTCACATCGCAAGCAGCCGTAATCCACAAAGGTAAATTAGGTGAAGAAAAAGAAGAAAAATCAGCCATCTTCAGCACCAACTCATGCGACAATTCGCGTGGATTTCCATGCCCCGAATAATTCATCACCAGGCATCCCTCCTCCATCTGTTGCTTAATGTCCGCCGTCACGGCGGGGTAAGAATATCCGGAAGCACTGGCTTCCCTTTTATAAGCATCCCAATAAATACGGTTTACCTGCATGTCGGCATGTTCTTCTTCCACCTGCTTTGCAATAAGTTCGGCCTTCACTATATGGTCATTGTTATCTCCATCGTCACCCATCACACAAATCACATTTCTCCAAGAGCCGGCATACTTGTTCTCCATATAACCGACGGTCTTGTCCACCAAAATCTTGGCTTCTGCCTCCGTTGTAACCGGGAAACGGCCGATTCCCAAATCCACCTTATCCATCATCAAATCACCTCCTTCACCATCATCCAAAAGCCCGAAATAGTCTTCCATCACGAAACTAGAAGTATGGCTGAGAGAATTCTCCGATTCGTAACAAAGCAGATAATCATCCGGATTAAGGCCACGCGTGTCGGCTGTTACCATACGGTTGTCCCATACACCGTCGCCGAATAACAAAAGGTAGCGGGGCATATCGGCATCTGTCGCCGCACGATCATACAGCATTTTCATAAAACGGCGATAGGCCGTAGCATCCGGTGTACCGGAAGAGAATTCATTATAAATCTGGTCGGCACGTACAATTTGTACGCGCAAGCCATCCAGACGCCGATGAGCCTCGGCCAAACGTTCCGCCTGCGCATAAAGTTTGCCGCTAGCCGGAATGATGATAATCATGTCGGTAGCAGGCATAGCATGCAAATTTTGGTTGGACACCTCACCGATATAAGACGGTGATGGAAAATCCGCATTCACATCCACTGCCACATATTCCAAGGTCGGATCGGATACAGGAACCGTATAGGTGGAACCGGACCATGTGCCTTGAAACTCCACCATAGGATTGCCCCTACGTCCCAAACACCACAACTTCAATCCGCTCCTCCCATTAGCATCTATCACAAAATTACTGGAGGAAGTTTCTGTATGACGAATATACAGAAAAGCATCCCGCATTTTGAGTCGCCTGCGGTAACACAACTCGAGATAGCCCAAACGGGCATCTACCCCGGCCGTAGAAACCAAAGTGACTTGGGTCCCCGTCGTTCCTTCACGCAAGGTATTCAATGTATAAGTCTGGGTTCCCTCCTTGGCAGCATCGTATTCTCCAGACGCCGTAATTGTTATAGGATTCAATGGCACGCCGTCCACCGTCGGCTGCACGGAAGAACTTCCGCCAGTGGTATGTGCCGTAAAATTCACTTTCAAGGAACCACCCGCAGAGGCAACGGGATCCACGACCGGCAACTGATAAGTATGCGAATTGGAAGAGGCGTAACTGACAGACTCGTAAAAGTTACGCCCCGACTGGTACCATGCATATTCTTCTTTTTTATATAATACATTTGCCGGTGTGTAATCCAAATTTTTCTGTGGAGAGCCGGACACGGATGTAACTCCTATAGTTTTGGGCGAATCACCCTCCGTAAGAAAGTAACAAGCTTGTTTTGCAAAAGTATTCACACGGTGGGTCGCCCGCCCCCTACGGTCCGTAGCCGACCACGAAATCACCCCCTTGCCGAAAAACAGAAGTCCCCGTTCATCACGATAAAGAGGGACTTCTTCCAAATCGTCAAAATCCGTATCGGCATCTATCACTTCGTCCTGCACATGCCCCCCATAGCCATACAACTTCACCCGGGAAGGATCATTAAATCCCATCCGCTTCAAATCAGCAGCAGTCAGGCGGTACACCCCATCTTCCGTAATACCGATCTTCACCCAACGCCCCTGCGACAACACCGAATTAGCGGCATATCTTTCCGCTGCCGTCTTTTCCTCCGCGACCGACAAAGCCCTCGTATGTGCTTTCGGACTGCGAACTATATTCATTTTGAAACTCGCCAACTTATAATATTTCCCTCCACGCCGTACGATTGGGACAAAAGCCACATCCAACACACCCTTCTTCCGGCTTACCGCCACTTGGCAATAAACGTCCGGATTCTCCGGCAAGTCCTTTCCCCATACAGCCACACGCTCCGCTTCCGTTGCGGTCAAACGGACATATTCAGGATAATCCAAACGGACTTCGTAGCGGAAACCACGATAATCCTCGTCCAAAGGAATCACTTCCGTATATTGGACCGGCAGTGTATCTGGACGCAATATATTCCAATCTACATAAGTAAACTCCTGTGCCCACAAACGTGACATGCACGTCAGAAGCAAGAATATGGCTGTCTTTAATCTCATTCTTTCACCTCACATTAAAATCCAAAACTTTTCGTTCCTGGATATACCCCTGTAAATGTTGTCCCACAGCTACAGGCCCTACCCCCGAAGGCGTGCCAGTAAACAGCAAGTCACCTATCTTCAGCGTATAGAAGCGGCTGACGTATGCGATAAGTTCATCCACCGCAAAGAGCATGTCGCCCGAATAGCCTTCCTGCACCGTATGCCCGTCAATATCCAAGTGGAAAGGTATCTGCTGTATATCCGGGAGTTCTTCCTTAGGCACAAAATCTCCTATGACTGCAGAGTTATCAAAACCCTTGCAAAGTTCCCACGGCAGACCTTCCTTCCTGAACTTCCTCTGCAAATCCCGTGCCGTAAAATCAATCCCCACCGTCACTGCATCGTAATAACGATAAGCAAAACGCGAGGCGATGTTCTTGCCTAACCGGGAAATACGGATTACTAATTCTGTTTCGTAATCGCACTGTTTCGTAAAATCCGGGATAAAGAAAGGTTTCCCATCCTTCAATAAAGCCGAATCCGGCTTTGCGAAAATCACAGGTTCTTCCGGTTTATATAACGTTCCGTCAAGCTCTTTATTGTGCTTGGCATAGTTCATGCCCACTGCCAGTATCTTCATGCTCTGTCTCTTTTTAAATTATACTGCAAAAATACAGATTTATTCTCTACACCCGCAAGCCTTAAACCTAATAACGTTATTTTAACGAAAAAAGAGCAGGACAATCCATCGGGATGTCCTGCTCTTCCTCAAAATATATTCGCGTATGAAAAATTATTCGGCACGCAAGGTAAAACGCTTGAAAGCTGTCACCGTACAATCCTTGTCGGCACCCTTCAAATAGTCTGCCACGCTTACCTTATCGTTCTGGATGAAAGCCTGTTTCAACAAGCATTCTTCCTTGAACAGCTTATTCAGACGTCCGGTAGCAATCTTTTCAATCATATTCTCAGGCTTGCCCTCCTGACGCGCCTTGTCAGCAGCGATTTCTTTTTCCTTAGCCAATACGTCTGCCGGATAGTCGCTTTCGTCAATCGAACGGGGATTCATGGCTGCAACCTGCATGGCTACTGCGTGACCATATTCCTCGGCCACTTTCTTGTTCAAAGCAACCATGGTGCAAAGTTGGTTCTTGTTCTGATGGTTGTACACAGCGATGTCCTCACCTTCAATCACCATATAACCGTCCAACTCCATCTTTTCTCCGGTGATACCGCTACGGTCAACCACAGCATCTGCCACAGTCGCCTTACCCATCGGCAAAGCTTTCACCTCGTCCAGAGTCTTGCATTTGTTGGCTACGGCCAAATCAAGAATGTCCTTTGCCAACTTCACAAAGTCTTCGTTCTTGGCTACAAAGTCCGTTTCACACTTCAAAGCGATAATCGCACCGAAACCATTCTCAGCCTTTACTATCACGCAACCTTCTGCAGCCTCGCGGTCTGAACGCTTAGCAGCCACGGCCTGACCTTTTTTACGAATGATTTCCATTGCTTTCTCGATGTCATTGCCTGCCTCTTCCAAAGCTTTCTTGCAATCCATCATACCCGCTCCCGACATTTGGCGGAGCTTGGTAATATCTGCCATTGTAACAGCCATAATCTTTATCTTGTATTACGTGTGATTAAATCTATTATGCTTCAGCCTCGGCCGTCTCGACAGTTTCTTCCGTAGCCTCTTCCGACTTCTCTACACGAGCCTTGGCCGTGCGTTTACGGGGTTTGTTTTCTGCCTCGCCAGCAGCCTCTGCATCCACTTTTTCTGCCTTACGTTCTTCCAAGCCTTCAGCGATAGCCGCACAACAAGCCTCAAGTATCACCTCCACACTCTTGTTTGCATCATCGTTTGCCGGAATAACGAAATCGATGTTGTCCGGATTTGAGTTCGTATCTACGATAGCAAACACGGGGATGCCTAAACGGTTAGCTTCGCGGACAGCAATCTGCTCTTTTAACACGTCAACCACGAAAAGTGCAGACGGAAGACGAGTCAAATCAGCAATAGAACCCAAGTTCTTCTCCAATTTGGCACGTTGGCGGGAAATCTGAAGAATCTCGCGCTTTGACAAATTGGAATAAGTCCCGTCAGCCGTCAACTTATCAATATTGGCCATCTTCTTCACAGCCTTGCGGATGGTCGGGAAGTTGGTCAACATACCGCCCGGCCAACGTTCGATCACATAAGGCATGTTCACAGCCGCAGCTTTCTCAGCTACGACCTGCTTAGCTTGTTTTTTAGTAGCAACGAACAAAATCTTCTTTCCCGATTTTGCAATCTGTTTCAAAGCCTCTGCGGCATCGTCGATTTTAGCCACAGTCTTATGGAGGTCGATGATATGGATACCATTACGTTCCATAAAGATATAAGGAGCCATTGCCGGATTCCATTTTCTTTTCAAGTGGCCGAAGTGGCAACCGGCTTCCAATAAGGTATCAAAATTAGTTCTTGACATTGTTTTTTCTTTTTTAATCGTTTACTTTCTTTTTTGTTTTCTCAACCAACCCACAGGTAGTCACTACGGAATCCCGCAGATTTAGATACTAAACGTTTATGCAGCTCGATAAACGGCCGATATTAACGTTTACTGAACTGGAATCTACGACGTGCTTTCGGACGACCCGGTTTCTTACGTTCAACAACGCGGGAATCACGTGTCATGAACCCTTCTGCACGAAGTGCCTTCTTATCGTCAGCATTGATTTTCACCAATGCGCGGGCGATAGCAAGACGCAACGCCTGAGACTGGCCGGTAAAGCCACCGCCATATACGTTCACCTTGATGTCATATTTCTCTTCTACGCCCAGGGTAGACAGAGGCTGCTTTACCACATATTGAAGAATTGTAGAGGGAAAGTACTCTGCAAGGTCTCTCTTGTTAATAGTAATCTTTCCTGTACCCTCGCTAACATATATGCGAGCTACGGCACTCTTACGTCTGCCTAATGCATTAACTACTTCCATCACTTATTATTTATACAGGTTTATATCAATAACTTTAGGTTGCTGTGCCTCGTGCTTGTGCTCACTGCCGGCATAGATATACAAATTACCTATCAACTGGTTCGCCAAACGATTCTTAGGCAACATTCCCTTTACTACTTTTCTCACCAACCTATCCGCGCCGTTAGGACGAGACATCAAACGGGCCGGAGTCATTTCACGCTGGCCACCGGGATAACCTGTATAACGGAGATATACGCGATCCGTCCATTTCTTACCGGTCAGCTTCACCTTGTCCGCATTGATGATAATTACATTATCACCGCAGTCCACGTGAGGCGTAAAATTCGGTTTGTACTTACCTCTCAATAATTTTGCCACCTTAGAGCCGAGACGACCTAACACTTGGTCTGTTGCATCTACAACGACCCATTCTTTCTTCGCGGTCTCCTTATTGGCCGAAATGGTCTTGTAACTTAAAGTATCCATTCTTTAATTTAAAAATAAAATTGTTACTACTAAAAAAACTTTAATTTTCCTTTTCTGCGATTCCCTAACCGCCCTTCCAGGCCAATGAAAGAGCTATTAACACGCAGGTTCTAAGACTTTTATCGTCTTTTTGATAATAATCGGCTTGCAAAATTACTACTTTTCAATCAAACGTCCAACAAAATCCACAAACTTTTTCACCTTTTCTTAGAGTTCAAGGCGCATGATATAATCATTCATATAGAACCCGTTACCGATATCGAAATCGCCTTCACGGTCGATGCGCATGCCCATACGGCGATAAAAACCAAGCGCTGGATTTTGCCGGTTCACGTTCAGCTCTATTGCCCGCGCCTCCGGACAAATCCGTCTTACATACGCCACGGCATGGCGGAACAAGGCACTTCCACAATGGCATCCCTGAAAATCAGGCAAAACATAAATTTTCTCCAAATGGAACACTCCGGCATCCTCCGGCCTCACGGACACATAACCGGCCGGCTCGTCCTCCACATATATAATAAAGTACACGTGCCCTTCTTCCGTCATTTGCCGACGCAAGTTGGCTTCGTCGTACATCCAGTGCATCATATACTCGATTTGCTCCGGTGTCAGTATGGCCTGGTAAGTAGCAGGAAAAGCTTCCCAAGCCAAGCTATTAATTAAATCACAATCTTTTATTGTAGCTTCCCTTATAGTATATCGGGGTTCTAAATCATGTATACTCATTCTTTTATGTTCCTTTATACTATGGGCAAAGATAAGGCTTTCTCATGCGTTCCACAACCCAACGCTTATTTTTCAAATCCCATCGTCGACAATTTAACATAAGGCATGCTTACAGTTATCCCCCACGCCTCCAAAAACGGACTTACCACAAAAGATATATCTCCTCTATCCCCCCTAAAAAGTCCATAGTTCCAACTTACAGAAAACAAGACACAGCACATCCTAAAATCAATCTCCTGAGATTGATTTTTCATTCTCAGCCGATTGATTTTTCACTTTCAGGAGAAAAAAACACCAATCTGCGGAGATTTATAAAAAGTTGTAATTCAGATATTTGCAAGACTTACGTTTCATGACAAAATGAGTGACGAAAAAAGGATGCCCGTTAGCGGGCATCCTTCTCTTATATATGTTTCCCACTCGGGAGAACAACAGGCTTAGAACTCTGCGTTCTTCGGGGTACGGGGGAATGGAATGACATCGCGGATGTTCTGCATTCCGGTGACGAACAAAATCAAACGCTCGAAACCCAAACCGAAACCGCTATGCGGACATGTGCCGAAACGGCGGGTGTCGAGATACCACCACATGTCCTTCATCGGGATATTCAGCTCCTCGATACGGGCCATCAGCTTGTCATAGTTCTCTTCACGCTCGGAACCTCCGATAATCTCGCCAATTTGAGGGAACAACACGTCCATGGCACGCACCGTCTTCCCGTCGTCGTTCATCTTCATGTAGAAAGCCTTGATTTCCTTCGGATAATCCGTCAGAATGACAGGACGCTTGAAATACTCTTCCACCAAGTAACGCTCATGCTCGCTGGCCAAATCGGCTCCCCAATATATCGGGAACTCGAACTTGCGGCCGTTCTTCACGGCCTCCTCCAGAATCTCGATACCTTTCGTGTAAGGCAAGCGCACAAAGTCGTTCTCTACCACGAAGTTCAGGCGTTCGAGCAACGTCTTGTCAATCATCTTGTTCAGGAAAGCCAAATCGTCCTGGCAATGCTCCAAAGCCCAACGCACACAGTACTTGATGAAGTCCTCTGCCAAATCCATATTGTCGTGGATGTCGTTGAAAGCCACTTCGGGCTCAATCATCCAGAACTCGGCCAAATGGCGCGGCGTGTTGGAATTCTCTGCACGGAACGTAGGCCCGAAAGTGTAAATGGCTCCCAAGGCCGTGGCACCCAACTCACCTTCCAACTGCCCGGATACGGTCAGCGAAGTCGTCTTGCCGAAGAAATCGTCGGAATAGTCTATCTTCCCCTCGTCGTCTTTCTTCAAGTCATAGAGGTTCTTCGTAGTCACCTGGAACATCTGTCCGGCTCCTTCGCAGTCGCTGGCCGTAATAATCGGTGTATGGAAATAGAAAAAGCCGTGCTCATGGAAGTAACGATGGACGGCCATCGCCATGTTAT
This sequence comes from Paraprevotella xylaniphila YIT 11841, assembly GCF_000205165.1. Taxonomy (GTDB): domain Bacteria; phylum Bacteroidota; class Bacteroidia; order Bacteroidales; family Bacteroidaceae; genus Paraprevotella; species Paraprevotella xylaniphila. The sequence continues at coordinate 171,412 of NZ_GL883827.1, forward strand.
GGCGGATACGGAACACCGCACCGAACGTGTTGGTACGCAAACGCATGTGGGCATGCGTACGCATATACTCCATGCTCTGCCCTTTCTTCTGCATCGGATAATCCGAACCGCACGTACCCAACACCTCTATTTCACGGGCTCGGATCTCCACGGCTTGTCCCGAACCTACACTTTGCACCAATTCACCTGTCACACTCAGGCACGCACCGGTCGTGATGAGTTTAATCAGTTCATCATCAAACTTATCCGCATCGGCCACTATCTGTACATTATTAATCGTAGACCCATCATTCAAAGCAATGAAATGGACAGACTTGCTGCCTCGCCGCGTACGCACCCAACCTTTTACATTGACCTCCGAACCGTAGTCTTCACGCTTCAGTACATCTATAATCTTTATTCTACGAATAGTTTCCATTTTTTTCCTCTTTATGATATCCTATCATTCGAACGCTCCCATACGCAACATGTTGACTTCCTGTTCTGTCAGGAATCTCCAGTCGCCCCGGCGGACGTTCTTCTTCGTCAGTCCGGCAAACAGCACGCGGTCGAGCTTCACCACACGGTAACCTAAAGCTTCGAATATGCGGCGCACAATACGGTTTTTACCGGAATGGATTTCGATGCCTATCTGTTTTTTATCGGTAGGACTGGCATACTCGATGGCATCAGCCTTGATCTCACCGTCTTCCAACGTGATGCCCTCGGCAATCTGCCGCATGTCGGCTGCTGTTACGTTCTTGTCTGTCGTCACATGGTAGATTTTCTTTTTCAGGAATTTGGGATGCGTCAACTTGGAAGCCAGTTCTCCGTCATTGGTAAACAACAGCACGCCCGTAGTGTTGCGGTCAAGGCGCCCCACCGGATAAATACGTTCACGGCAAACATTCTTGACCAAATCCATCACGGTCTTGCGGTTTTGCGGATCGTCGCTGGTAGTCACGTAATCTTTCGGCTTGTTCAGCAGGACATACACCTTGCGCTCGATGCTCACCGGCTGTTCGTGGAACTTCACCTCGTCCGAACGCTTAACTTTCGTACCCAACTCCGTGACCACCGTCCCGTTGACGCTCACCACGCCTGCCGTGATGAATTCGTCCGCTTCACGACGGGAACAAACTCCGGCATTGGCCAAGAACTTGTTCAAACGAATCGGAGCATCCGGATCCACATTGAGTTCTTTATACTCAATCTGTTTCTTCAAGCTATATTTGGCATTGGGGTCATAATTGCCGGTACGGCGCTGCTGCGGCCTGCCTCCGCCGAAACGATTGTTCCCATAGCCGCCTTGCGGACGACGGAAACCGCCACCATTATTGTCGCGGTTGTAGCCTCCTTCACGGTTACCGTAACCGCCTTCGCGACGGTATCCACCGTTGTTCGGACGGAAGCCACCCTCACGGTTATATCCCCCTTCTCGGTTGGCATACCCGCCTTCACGACGATACCCTCCATTATTCGGACGGAAACCGCCATCGCGGTTATAGCCTCCTTCTCGGTTGGCATATCCCCCCTCCCGATTATAGTCCTGACGGGGCTGATAGCTGCGATAAGGACGCTGGGCACCACCGTAACTACGCTGTTCGCCACCAAAGCCACGCTCTTCACGGTTGTAAGACGGGCGGAAAGGCCGTCCCTCCTGTGCACCGTCGGCCCCATTGGCCGTATAAGCACGCTCGGCCCGCTGAATCCGCGGCCGCATCACACGACCTTCGCGCACTATGCGGTTCGTACCTTGATTGTTGTTCTCACTGTCGAATGGCTTATAGCCCTCACGGCTACGATCTGTCCTTTCAGAAGCAAAATTATCCTGCCATTTTTCGTCTTCCATACTTTTTTCCTTTCTATATAATAATTAAAACAAGGAGACTGCGTTCGCCCTCGCGGGCCAATCGCATCTCCGGTCAACATTTTTAAATACCCGTGTAAGAATGGGGCGTAATGGCACGAAGCTCTTGCTTCACCTCTTCACTGACAGCCAGCCCCTCTATGAAATTCTTAATGGATTCTTCCGTTATTGCCTGGTTCGTACGCGTCAAGGCCTTCAAAGCCTCATAAGGATGAGGATATGCCTCCCGGCGCAAAATCGTCTGGATAGCTTCGGCCACGACCGCCCAACAGTTGTCCAAATCGGCATTGATGGCCTCACGGTTGAGCAACAACTTGCGTAAACCTTTCAGCGTGCTCTGGATGGCTATTACCATGTGCCCCATAGGTACACCGACATTGCGCAAGACTGTGGAGTCCGTCAAGTCACGCTGTAAACGCGACACCGGTAACTTCATGCTCAAATGTGCCAATATGGCATTGGCTATGCCCAAATTACCTTCGCTATTCTCGAAATCGATCGGGTTCACCTTATGGGGCATGGCACTGGAACCGACCTCGCCGGCTTTAATCTTCTGTTTGAAGTACTCCATAGACACGTACTGCCAAAAATCACGGTCCAAGTCAATCAAAATCGTATTGATGCGCTTCATGGCGTCGAAAACCGCCCCCAAATTGTCGTAATTGGAAATCTGGGTCGTATACTCCTCACGCTCCAACCCCAACTTGCCTGCCACAAAATTATTGCCGAACGACTTCCAATCATAACGGGGATAGGCCACATGATGGGCATTGTAGTTCCCCGTCGCTCCACCGAACTTGGCCGTAATGGGGCACGCCTTGAGCATCTCCAACTGGCGTTCCAGACGATAGACAAATACCATCACTTCTTTCCCCAAACGGGTAGGCGAAGCAGGCTGTCCGTGTGTCTTGGCCAACATGGGCACGTCATTCCATTCCCCTGCATACGCACGGAGTTGGGCTATCAGTTCCTCCATTTGGGGATAGTAACATTCCTCCAACGCTTCCTTGATGGACAAAGGAACCGATGTATTGTTGATGTCCTGGGATGTCAGTCCGAAATGGATGAATTCCTTATAAGCCTCAAGACCGCCGATTTTATCAAACTCTTCCTTGATAAAATACTCCACAGCTTTCACGTCATGGTTCGTCACGCTCTCTATTTCCTTCACCCGTCCGGCATCCGCTTCCGTGAAATCCCGATATATGTCACGCAAACGGGGAAACAAGTCATGATTGAAAGCAGCCAACTGCGGCAAAGGCAATTCGCACAAAGTAATAAAGTATTCTATCTCTACACGCACACGATAGCGAATAAGCGCGTATTCAGAGAAATAGGAAGCCAAAGCCTCTGTTTTACCTCTATAACGGCCGTCTATCGGAGAGATGGCCGTCAACAAATCCAATTCCATAAAAGTAATACGTATTATTTATGGTGCAAAAATAGTCTATTTTATCGGTTTGCACATATAAAATAGAGAAAACTTATCTAAAAAACAAATAACAATGACATAAAACAACAAAAGACACCCGTAAGGTGTCTCTTTATCCGTGGTGGGCGCTGAGGGATTCGAACCCCCGACCCTCTGCTTGTAAGGCAGATGCTCTGAACCAACTGAGCTAAGCGCCCCTCTTGCCCTGACACGAAAGAGAAGAAGAATCTGTGGTGGGCGCTGAGGGATTCGAACCCCCGACCCTCTGCTTGTAAGGCAGATGCTCTGAACCAACTGAGCTAAGCGCCCCTCTCTTTCGTTTCAAAAGCGATGCAAAGGTACGGTTTTTTTTCTTTCCTGCAAATTTTTGGCGCACTTTTTTTAAATAAAAATCCGTCGCAGGATTTAGCTCCTGCGACGGACGGTATTCATTTTCCCCCGGCCTATATCATTTTACACTAAAACGAGCTGCCTGCTCGGCAATCAAGGCCTCATCGTCGAAATAATTTATCTTCATGGCCTTACGCACCTCCGACAATGTGTCGGCCGCTACGGCGCGAGCCGCCTCACATCCGTTCTTCAGCATCTCATATACGGCCGGAATGTCTTGCTCGAACTCCTTGCGACGCTGACGGATAGGCTCCAATTCCTCCTGCATCACGGCTGCAAGGAATTTTTTCACCTTCACGTCGCCCAAACCTCCACGGCGGTAATGGGCTTTCAGTTCCTCCAAATCGGCATAATCCGGCAAATAACGGCCGAAATGCTCCGGACGGGAAAAAGCATCCAAATAAGTAAACACCGTATTGCCCTCCACTTGTCCTGGATCGGACACCTTCAAGTGGTTGGGATCCGTGTACATGGTGCGTATCTTCTTCTCCACCTCGTCTGCCGAATCCGACAAATAAATACAGTTACCGAGAGACTTGCTCATTTTTGCCTTGCCGTCGGTACCCGGCAAGCGCAGGCAAGCGGCATTTTCGGGCAACAGGATATTGGGTTCCACAAGCGTATCCCCGTAGATATAGTTGAAACGACGGACAATCTCACGCGCCTGTTCCAACATCGGCTCCTGATCCTCTCCCACCGGCACGGTCGTTGCCTTGAAAGCCGTAATGTCAGCAGCCTGGCTGATGGGATAAGCGAAGAACCCCACAGGAATGCTCGCCTCGAAGTTACGCATTTGTATTTCTGTCTTCACCGTAGGATTACGTTGCAGGCGCGACACGGACACCAAGTCCATGAAATAGAAAGACAACTCGCACAACTCCGGTATCTGAGACTGGATGAAGATGGTAGACTTGGCCGGATCGATGCCGCAGGCCAAGTAATCGAGCGCCACTTCTATCACGTTCTGCCGTACTTTTTCCGGATTATCTATATTGTCCGTCAAGGCCTGGGCATCTGCTTCAAAGATGAATATTTTATCGAACTGACCGGAGTTTTGCAACTCTACTCTTCTTCGTAAAGAACCTACATAATGGCCGATATGCAATTTTCCGGTAGGACGGTCTCCCGTCAATACAATTTTTTCCTGCTTCATTTTCTGTCTGTATAATTAGTTCTGCAAAGATAGTGCAAATCAAGTGCAAAACGCCAAGCTTACTTGGAATATTTGCCAAGATGCCGCCTATTTTATGAAAAGCCGCCGAGTGCACCATGAAGAAACCAACAAGGCTCACCCAAAAAGTTGGTCTAAATCATCCTGCTCCAATATGGCAACAACGACCTTGCCGTCAGGGGTCTGGTTGGGGTTACGACAGACGAACAAGTCGTCTACCAAAGCCTCCATCTCTTCATTGGACAACACCTGCCCTTGCACAATGGCCGCGCTACGGGCCAACGACAAAGCAATATAATGGCGCACATCTTCCTCTACATTACATCCCTTTTCGATGGAAGAATGCACAATGCCGCGCACCACCTCCACCGGATTCAACCCCTCTGTCCCTGAGGGGATGGCGTTAATGGAGAAACTTCCGCCGCCCAACACGGACAAATCAAATCCCAAGGCATGCAAATCATCCGTCAGGTGCTCTAACACAATGCCCTCTGACGGGGGCAACTGTAACATTTCAGGAAAAAGCAGCCCCTGAGATTGTCCGTTGCTACCCTCCATTTGTTTACGGTAACGGTCGTAAAGCACACGGATATGTGCACGATGCTGGTCGATAATCATCAGTCCGGACTTTACCGCCGTCATGATATATTTGCCTTTATACTGATAATGTTGGGTTGATTTTTCAAAAGTGTCCTTTGCATCCGCATACAAAGTCAGGTCATCGGGGAGGGAGGATGAGAAATCTCCTCCTCCGAAATCGTTCGTCACTACGGAAGACACACTTTGCTCCACACCCTCATACAAAGGTTCCCAATCCATCCGCTGCGATTTATAACCGGAAGAAGAGCCGGACTTAAAAGGATTAAAATCGGGATTCACCTCCAATACCGGAGCTTCGACGGTTGCCGGAGAGAAAGCATTGCCAAAGACAGGAATGTCCGGAGCGCCTTCCGTATCAAAATCAATCGTAGGCACGGCATTGAAACGCCCTAACGACTCCTTCACCGCCGCCACTATAATCTGCCAGATGGCCAGTTCGTTTTCAAACTTGATTTCCGTTTTCGTAGGATGGATGTTCACGTCGATATTGGCCGGATCTACTTCGAAATAGAGAAAATAAGACACCTGCTCACCGACGGGTATCAACTGTTCGAAAGCCTCCATCACCGCTTTGTGGAAATAAGGGTGACGCATGTAACGTCCGTTCACGAAGAAGTATTGATGGGTTCCTTTCTTACGGGCTGAATCCGGTTTACCCACGAAACCGGACAAACGGACCAAAGAAGTCTCCACATCGACGGCCAGAAGCTGCTCGTTGAGTTTCTTGCCGAAAATATTGATGATACGTTGGCGCAATGTGGATTTCGGCAAACTGAGCACGACACTGCCGTTTTGTGTCAAAGAGAAAGCTATGTCTTCATGCACCAAAGCCACGCGCTCAAATTCTTGCAATATGTTGCTCAACTCAGTCTGATTGGACTTCAAGAATTTGCGGCGTGCCGGTACGTTAAAAAAAAGATTGCGTATCAGGAAATTACTTCCCGGCGCACAGGAAACCGGCTCCTGCCCTACCAGTTGGGAGCCTTCGATATTCACGCACGTTCCCAGTTCGCTTCCGGCTTGACGGGTCCTCAATTCCACTTGGGCCACGGCTGCAATAGAAGCCAAAGCCTCTCCCCGGAAGCCCATCGTGCGCAAAGCAAACAAATCGTCGGCTTTACGTATTTTGGACGTGGCATGGCGTTCGAACGAAAGACGTGCATCGGTCTCAGACATCCCCTTCCCGTTGTCCACTACTTGAATAGAAGTCTTGCCCGCATCTTCCACCACCACGTCAATCCGTGTAGCCGAAGCGTCTACGGCATTCTCCACCAATTCTTTTATCACAGAAGCCGGCCGTTGTATCACTTCACCAGCGGCAATCTGGTTTGCCACCGAATCCGGCAACAGATGTATAATATCGCTCATCTTTCAGAATATGCTTAAAACCGGAAACTTCCAGTCAATAAATAATGCCAAACGAAAAGCAACGCACCGATGACAATCAATGCTACTCCCCATTTCATAGGCTTACGCCCGCTTTCTTTCCTGCGCCGCAGGTGCTTTGTCCCTTTCACGAAAGTTCCACGGATATCTTCAGGATTGAACTCCTTCGGCGGCAGCATGCCCAACTCCCGTTTGGCACGCTCTTCTATGGCCTTTAGTTTTTCTTTTCGTTCATTTATATATATATAAGGATGATGGAACTTTCGGGGTTCACGTGTCTTAAAGAGTGCCATAACTATTTCTTTTTGATTTGATCCAAAGATTGTAAAGGTGCCTTGTGCTTGTAAGACGCCTTAAGTTCCGTTCCGGACTTCTTGGGACGCCATACGAATATATCGTCTTTGTTCAACGGACGGATATAGTCAAACCAGGCAAAATTGGACAAATAGAGCCGGTTGGGCGGTATCATGACTATCGGATAGATTACCCCCGTGGAAGCCGGCATCCATATTTTCTCCATTTTCCGATCCTTCATGAACAGTTTAAGTTCCGTTGTTTCCGTATAGTTCAATCCTATCATCAAGCTGTCGTCGTCAAACATATAATAGTCGACATAAACGTTGCCGTTCACCCACGTCTCATACATCTCCCCGTCACGGAAATAGGAGATCATCTCTTTCCCCGCCACTTGATTGTAATGCACCGAGTCGATCCGCTCCACGGAAAGAGTCTGGTCTATGACATGAATCCGGTCTATGGTGGAATCATTCAAATAAACTTTAATCACCTCTCCCAATACTTGCTGCCCTCCGTTCCATACGATCGGATCGCGATACATCGTGATACAGGTATCACGCGAATCGAACACCAAAGAGTCGCAAACAGACTGGACATCCATACGGTAAGAACGCACCTTGTGGTAGCCCCGGACTTCGCGGTACATGCTATCGGTATCCATGTAGAAAGTGTACACCTTGAACGTATCGGCATGCATGTACATCGTATCACGTTGCGAATAATCTATAGCTACCGCACTATCCGTCGCCATGGAATAACCGGTACTGTCGTTATAGTAACAATAATTTCCTGTCAGCATGTTCTTATTAACCTCGTCGGTGTAGACCACATTACGGAAACCTTCTCCCACACCGGACTTGCTGTCATAATACAAACTGTCGCCCACCATCTTGCGTCCCTTGTTGGTCACAATGGAACGGTCGAGCAGGATGGCTTCCTCTGTCTGAGTATTGTAAAAGCCCGACTCGGAATAAATATGATTGTCGCCGCTGTCGATATTGGAAGGACCGACAATCTCTGCCATACTCGTCTGGGTATTATAGTTCAACGTATCGGAAATCAACGTAAACTTCGGGTTCTCCAACTTCACATTATAATTAAACACGGCCTGGCGCGTAGGCGGACTATATTGCCCCCAATCGGAAGTCAGCACATTGTCCTTGTCTACCAACCTTCCTCCTTCGAAAAAATATCCCAGTTCATACAGGCGGTCGTAATCGAGACTGTCCGTATAGAGTTTGGATTCACGATGTGTCAGTACCACATTGTGGCGGACACGGGCCAACTGGTCCAAACCGTTATACAGCAACATGTCGCCCACCAAATCCAATGTATCCCCCTGTACCATCTTCACATGCCCGAAAGCATCGAATGAGTTCGTGGCCTCATAAAAACAAGCACTGTCGCAATACATCAGCACCCCGTCGTGTTGGAACTGTACATTCCCCGTCAATATTTGTGCACCGGGATGCCGGTACTGGTCATACGTAAGGTTATCCGTATGCAACAAAATAACCTTTGTCTTCGACTGCTCCCGCTGCGTCTGTTCTCCGGCATAAGACACCGCAACATAAAGCCCAAACAGGCATAGAATACAAAAGAAAAGTAATCTATGCCCGCCGTTTATTCTTTTATTCTGTTTTTTATCTTTCATTTTATCCATCCGGGATATTCAAAATCACAATCCCCCCAACCTTCGTTAATACGTATGTAAGTGGATTTCTGTTTATCTTTTATCCATTGATTGATTTTCTGTTCCTGCAACTTGGCCATGACCACGTCCTTCAGCACTTGAAAATCCTCCGACATAGAAGCCCGGTGTGCTTTAATATGCGTTTTCAATTTTACCACGGCACACACTTCCTTGCCCTTAGAGTTAACCATCAAGAAAGGATTGGAAATCTCTCCGGTCTTCATCGTGGAAACCACTTTGGCCACTTCGGCCGGCAATTCCTGTAACTGGAAACGGGAAGTACGGATTTGGTCACCCACCGACTGGTCGAACTTCACATTCGTCATCAATCCCCGGTTGTTACGGCTGTCCTTATCATCAGACAAGAAAGTAGCAGCCTCCTCAAAGGAATATTTCTCCTTACGGACATCCTCGGCTATTGAATCCATACGCACCATCGTCGTATCAATATCTGCTTGGGCCAACTTGGGCTTACGTAGTATATGACGTACTTTTACCTTATCTCCACGCTTGTCTACCAACTGAATGATATGGAACCCGTACTCGGATTCCACGACTTTCGATATCTTCTTAGGATCGGTCAAACTGAAAGCGACATTGGCAAAAGCCGGATCCAGTTCTCCACGCCCCACATAATCCATTTCTCCTCCATAGCGGGCTGAACCCGGATCCTCCGAATACAGGATGGCTAAAGTGGAAAATGAGGACTCTCCATTATTGACGCGGTCTGTATAATCACGCAATTCCGCCTTTACCCGTTCGATTTCCTCCTGAGGAATACGTGGCTGTTGCGTTATAATCTGCACTTCCACCTGATCGGAAATCCACGGCAAACTATCTTCCGGCATATCCTTAAAATAACGCCGCACTTCGGCTGGTGTCACCTTGATGTCCGAAGTCAAGTTCTCCCGTACTTTTTGTACCGTGTATTGTTCTTTAAGAGATTCGAACATCATCTCACGAATCTGCGTCATCGTCTTATGATAATATTCTTCCAACTTCTCTTTAGAACCGGCACGCATGATCAATTCATTCAAACGTGCCTCCATGCTGGCGGAAATCTGGGAATTATCGACTTCCACACTGTCTAACTGTGCCTGATGCAAAAATAACTTCTGTATGGCCAACTGTTCGGGAATGACACAATAAGGATTACCGGAGATGTTCGCCCCGAAATCCATACGGGCTGCTTCCACATCAGAACGCAAGATTGCCTCGTCGCCCACCACCCAAATAACTTCATCCACCACGTTATTCGGGCTTTGTGCAAACAAATGCATTTGTATCCCTCCAAAAAGGAATACAAATGCATATAATAACTTCTTAAAAAGATTCATATACTACTTGTTCTAAACTGCCTACGAAGATAATGTTATTCAAGGCTGCTTCAATGCTTGTTAACTGTATTTAAAACCTCTTTATATATTTCAACCTTATAGGTTTCCCGCAATCTGCGTACAAACTCCGCTTCGCAAGCTGCTTGATAATCTGAGACCACCTCCCCACGCACGTCTGTCCATTCTTTAGGTTTCTTCAACTTCTTGCCGTACACAGCCGTATACGGATAAGCCTGGGAAGCCTTGGGCTCTTTCTTTTCCTTAAAGACCAGATGATCCACAAAAGCATTGTCTCCTTTCTTAAACAAATTCTTTTCAACCCTGATTTGCTTTACGGAGTCCTGATTGAAAGATGCACGCAAGGTATCTATCCATTGAGCCTCATCCACCGATTTCAACAGTTTTCGTACGTCTTTCACCAACCCTTTGTCTTTGCAATGGTACACCACCCCTCTATAGCGCGGCTCATCCCATTTATACTTCGACCTGTGGGCCTTGAAATAAGCTTCCAATCCGACCGTATCCTTGGCGGCTTTGTCCCAAACCTCGCGCGTACTTATCTCATATAGCAAAAGTCCGTCGTGATACTCTTGAACCAGATACTTCAGGCTTTCGTCTTTAGCACAAAGCTCCCGCGCCTTTTGCTCTATCACATCTTCTTCTGTCAATTGTCCGGATGAACTTTTTACTAAAGAATCTATGGCTATCGAAGCCACACGCTCTTTAAGTCCCCGGCTTTCCAAAAAACGCTGCAATTGCGGCTTTAACTCCTCATACGGCTCAAGCTGCTTCCGGTCTTTCATCCACACGATATGGTATCCCATCGGTGACAGGAAAGGTTTCGACATTTCACCTTTATTCAGAGAAAAGGCAACATCCTCAAACTCTTTCAAAGTCTGCCCCTTGGCAAACCACCCTCCCAAATCGCCTCCTCGAGCGGCAGAACCTTTGTCGGCAGAACATTGCTTGGCCAAAGTTGCAAAATCAGCCCCCTGCTGCAAGGCTGTATAAATGGAATCTATGCGTTCTTTTGCTTTTGCCTGTTCTTCCGGCGTAGCTTTCTGTGCCACTAAAATCATGATATGGGCAGGATGTACCAAGCCGTCCGGGCCAATGGAAGCCTTCATTCCATCATAGTAACGCCTCAACTCTTTTTCTTCTGCCGACAACGACACGAAATAAGGACGTATCTGTTGGTCACGATAAGTCCGGAACTCTTTCTTAAAAGAAGAAAGCGTATCATAACGGGCATCTAATGCTGCTTCCACTTTCAACTTATAGTTCACAAACAAATCCACATATTCATCAACGGTCTTCTTATCTACGACATTCTCACCATTATTCTTATTAAAATTATACTCGAATTCCGAACGAGAGACATCCTTCCCATTGATTTTCATGACAACAGGATCATTCCCCTCTGCATATAAGATGCCCGTCAGGCATAACGAGCAACACCAAAGTGCAAACTTCCTCATCATTTTCATCATTCCGGACGACTATAATTCGGAGCCTCACTCGTAATAGTCACATCGTGCGGATGGCTTTCAAGCACACCGGCATTCGTGATTCTCACGAACTTCGCCTGATGCAATTCCTCTATCGTATTGGCACCACAATACCCCATTCCGGAACGCAGCCCACCTATCAATTGGAAGATGACCTCCTGAACTGTTCCTTTATAGGGTACACGACCGGCAATTCCTTCCGGGACCAATTTCTTCACATCTTTCACTGCCGCCTGAAAATAACGGTCTTTTGAACCGCATTCCATGGCTTCAAGAGAACCCATGCCCCGATAAGACTTGAATTTACGACCATTAAATATAATAGTATCGCCCGGAGATTCTTCCGTGCCAGCCACCAACGAACCAATCATCACACAATATCCTCCGGCAGCCAATGCCTTGACCACATCACCCGAATAACGCAATCCGCCGTCCGCAATCAAAGGAACTCCCGTACCCTCCAACGCACTGGCGACATCGTAAATAGCCGATAACTGCGGCACTCCGACACCGGCTACCACACGAGTTGTACAAATAGAACCCGGGCCGATTCCGACTTTCACACCGTCGGCACCCGCTTCCACCAACATTTTAGCAGCTTCTCCCGTAGCCACATTACCCACTACGATATCCACATCCGGAAATTCAGCCTTGGCGGCTTTCAATTTCTCAACCACATATTTGGAATGACCGTGTGCCGTATCAATCACAATAGCATCAGCTCCGGCTTCCACCAAGGCACGCATGCGGTCCAACGTATCAGTAGTTACTCCGACTCCTGCCGCCACGCGCAAACGCCCCTTCTCATCCTTACAAGCCATTGGTTTGTCTTTCGCTTTCGTAATGTCCTTATAAGTAATCAAACCAACCAACCGGCCATCCTTATCCACCACAGGCAATTTCTCAATTTTATTCTCCTGCAAGATTTTGGCCGCAGCCGAAAGGTCTGTCTGCTGATGCGTCGTAACCAGATTCTCTGAAGTCATCACTTCATCTATCTTACGGTCGGGATTCTGCTCAAAACGCAAATCACGATTCGTAACGATACCCACCAGTTTGTTTTCATCGTCTACAACGGGAATACCTCCGATATGATACTCGCTCATCATATTCAATGCATCTCCCACCGTACGCCCGCGTTTAATCGTCACCGGATCATAAATCATACCATTTTCCGCACGTTTCACAATAGCCACCTGACGAGCCTGCTCTTCTATGGACATATTCTTATGAATCACACCGATACCTCCTTCACGGGCAATAGCAATAGCCATTGGAGCCTCGGTTACAGTATCCATTGCAGCCGTGACAAAGGGAACTTTCAATTCAATGTGACGAGAAAACTTTGTGGTCAACTCCACCGTACGTGGCAAAACTTCTGAATAAGCGGGGATTAACAATACATCATCGTAAGTCAATCCGTCCATTACAATTTTATCTGCAATAAAAGATGACATAGGCTTTAAATTTATTGCATGCAAATATACGCATTTTTATATGAAATAGCGACTTTTTTTATTTTTTTTGTGATAAAAGGCAGCCATACCATTTCAAAAACAGCATGGCAGCCTTAGCACTTGTTTACTTCATGTTTCACAGACTACAAAAGAAGGATACGAATACAGGTACGCTTAAATCAATTAAAACGCCATGCAGAATAGCAATAGGCATCATATCCTTGCCGGAATAGCGCAGGATAGAAGGCAACAGCACATCCATCGAATTAACCCCTGCTGCCGAAATCGGAGCAAACTGCCCGAAACATTTACGGATGAGAGGAGTTCCCAACAATGCCATCATTTCACGAAAGATATTGGTCAACAATGCAATTGTCCCTAATTCAGTCGCCAACTGAAGGCCTAACGACGGTTCTTTAAACTGGGTAATCAAAATGGAAGACAAAGAATAGTAAGCAAAACCACTCCCTACCGCCATACAGTCAAACACACTCCATTGGCTTAATAACAAACTGGCTAAAGCCGAAAAGAGTAACGTTCCGATGATCGTACCCAAAGGAACAATCAACATTTTCGGAGTAAAATGAACCAACATACCCTTCAAGTCCTCATTGCTGCCTATATTGATGCCCACCTGAAACATCAAAGCATATAATATGTACATCGAAAGATTGTGCGTATCGAATTGCATGTGGGCACCAAAACCTATCAGACAACCTAACAAAAAGAACAAGCAAACAATCATACTTCCTTTCATCATTCTCCTCCTTTCCTAAAAAAAAGATAATATACCAACCAAGCTGCTATGATACTTCCCAACACACTGAAACAAGCCAACAAAGCCGCCTGTCCGCTGAACCGTCCCAAATTACTGACGATTAAGCTGTTCGACCCAACCGACATCCCCAAAATAAAAAGCATAGCAAAAACAGTCAACGGAATGGTCTTCTCCGTTTTTCGCATGAGTTTCAAGTCACGCAACAAATAACCAGTCCCCAATCCGACAAACATAATAGATATAATCTTAAACATACACGAAACACATTAAAAGGGTAAGACATTCCGACCCGCCCTTCTCTCAAAGAACCAGCCGTACTTTCTAAAAATCTCACGAAAAAATGTTCGGAAAAAGAATAGCATCCTGCGTGTCCTTCATACGAACAGTACCACAGAGGAATTTATTCCGAACTTACCCCTTTCAAATAAAACCACTGAACCAGTGCACATGCACGAGGAAACGCTCGCAAAAAGGAGAAATCCTCTTTACGTCCCACAACATGTGATATATTAGGGCTTGTTGGTTCATGAATACATTTATTATAATACTGCACGGCAAAGATACGCAACTTCTACCGAACTACCAAATCATTCTGCAAAAACAATATGCCACAAAAAAGGGCGCAAACAGCTTTTGTTTACGCCCTTACTTCTTTATCTTTTTCAAAAATCGTTTCGCCTGTTATCAATTTGCCATCTCAGAAATAAATTTGATTCGCACCAAACGGACTTCTTCTTCTGTATAATCATCCCCCAACTCGTCCATGGCAACAGATAAGCTGTCCGTCTCCGACTCTTTGAAATAATCATAAATATCCAACAAATGGTCTTCGTCCATTGCCTCATCCAAGAAATAGTCGATGTTCAGTTTCGTCCCGGAATAAACAATCGCCTCTATCTCATCCAACAGTTCATTGAAATCAATCCCCTTAGCCGACGCAATATCGTCCAACGCCACCTTACGGTCGATACTCTGAATGATACTCACTTTCAACTTCGACTTATTGGCTACCGTACGTACCCTCAAGTCTTCCGGGCGCTCAATCTCATACTCTTCGCAATGTTGGCGTATCAAATCGCAAAACTCTTTTCCGTAACGTTTTGCCTTCCCGGCACCGACACCCGGAATGTTTTGCAACTCCTCTATGCTGACCGGATACATCGTAGCCATCGCCTCCAACGAAGGATCCTGGAAAATGACATAGGGCGGCACATCCAACTTCTTGGACATTTTCTTACGCAAGTCCAACAACGCATTGAACAACGCCGGGTCTGTCACGCCTGTACCTCCTCCGGAACGGCTTACAACCTCCTCGGCATCATCTTCAAACTCATTGTCTTCCGAAACCATGAAAGATTCCGGCTTCTTCATGAACTTACGACCTTTTGCCGTCAACTTCAGGATGCCGTAATTCTCAATCTCCTTCTCCAGATAACCGGCTATCAATGCTTGCCGGATTACGGCATTCCAAAACTTTTCCTCATGTTCGTCACCGCATCCGAAACACTCCAGATCGGCATGCTTATGAGCGATAACCTCGTCTGTCTCCTTACCAACTAATACATCTATAATATAATCTGCCTTAAAATTCTCTTTCACTGCTTGTACAACCTCAAGCAGTTCCTTTAATTGACTCTTTGCTTCCACTTTCTTTTTCGGGTGTAAACAGTTATCACAATTACCACAATTCTCCTCATGATATTCCTCACCGAAGTAATGCAACAAGAACTTACGACGACACACGGAAGATTCCGCATAAGCAGCTGTCTCCGAAAGGAGCTGACGCCCGATATCCTGTTCGGCCACAGGCTTGCCTTCCATGAACTTCTCCAACTTCTGAAGGTCCTTGTAGGCATAATAAGTTACGCATAAACCTTCTCCTCCGTCACGTCCGGCCCTACCGGTCTCCTGATAATACCCTTCAAGGCTCTTGGGTATATCATAATGAATCACAAAGCGTACATCCGGCTTGTCTATCCCCATGCCAAAGGCAATGGTAGCCACAATGACATCAATACGCTCCATGATAAAATCATCCTGCGTCTGCGACCGGGTAGCCGAATCCATTCCGGCATGATAAGCCCTCGCGTTAATGTCGTTCGCCCGGAGTATTTCGGCTAATTCTTCTACCCTCTTACGGCTTAAAGCGTAAATAATACCGCTCTTCCCCGGACGCTGTTTGATGAATCTGATAATATCCTTATCTACATTCTTTGTCTTGTTCCTTACTTCGTAATACAGGTTCGGACGATTAAAAGAGCTCTTAAACTCCTTGGCATCCGTCATCCCCAAGTTCTTTTTGATGTCGCCGCGCACTTTATCGGTTGCCGTAGCCGTCAAAGCGATTACTGGTGCCGTACCGATATCGTTGATTATCGGGCGAATCCGCCTGTACTCCGGCCGGAAGTCGTGCCCCCATTCCGATATACAATGCGCCTCGTCTATCGCATAAAACGAAATTTTCACATTCCGGAGAAAATCCACATTCTCGTCTTTCGTCAACGATTCCGGGGCAACATAAAGCAACTTGGTCTTCCCGCGCAGAATATCACTCTTCACCATATCTATCGCCCCTTTGTTCAGAGACGAATTCAGATAATGGGCAACGCCGTCATCTCCGCACACCGCCCGGATTGCATCCACCTGATTTTTCATCAAAGCAATCAAAGGCGATATGACAATCGCCGTACCTTCCATCAAAAGAGACGGTAACTGGTAACACAACGATTTCCCTCCGCCGGTAGGCATCAGCACAAAAGTATCCTTGCCTGCCAACACATTGCGTATGATGGCTTCCTGATCGCCCTTAAAGGTTTCAAAGCCAAAATACCGCTTAAGAGGTTCTGTCAAATTCAGCATTGTATCCATATCAATAGTTTTCCAATAAAATCAAACTCAGGTTTAACATTGTTGCCCCTAACAAAGTTATAAACAAACACCTCATATTTGCAAATTATTGGGAAACTATTTTCAGGATTTCTTCATTTCTTAACTCAAAATTCCGCGAACGCCCTCCTGTTAACTTGCTTTCAAACCGGCAAGGTTAGCCTTCTCCAATTGCTTTTTAGCATAATCCAATGTCACCTTGAACGTCTTTACTTTCTTGGAGGGGATTTCAAACATCGCATCCATCATGATACTCTCCATGATGGAGCGCAATCCGCGGGCACCGAGATTGTATTCCACAGCCTTGTCCACAATATACTCCAACGTATCTTCGTCAAAAGACAGCTTAATGCCATCCATTTCAAAGAGCTTGACCTGCTGCTTCACGATGGAGTTCTTCGGTTCCGTCAGTATATTGCGCAATGCCGTACGGTCGAGCGGATTCAAATAGGTCAGCACCGGCAAACGGCCTATGATTTCCGGAATCAGCCCAAAAGACTTCAAGTCCTGCGGAAGGATATATTTCATCAGATTAGACTTGTCGATATGCTGCATATTCTGCACCGAGTTATAACCGACCACATGCGTATTCATCCGTTGGGCTATCTTCTTCTCGATACCGTCAAATGCCCCTCCGCAGATGAACAGGATGTTACGCGTGTCCACATGGATGTAATCCTGATCCGGATGCTTGCGTCCCCCCTTGGGCGGCACATTGACCATCGAACCCTCCAGAAGTTTCAGCAGACCCTGTTGTACCCCTTCCCCGCTCACGTCACGCGTGATGGAAGGATTATCACTCTTACGGGCTATCTTGTCGATTTCGTCGATAAAGACAATACCCCGTTGGGCGGCCTGTACATTATAATCGGCCACCTGCAACAGACGGGATAGGATACTCTCTACGTCCTCCCCTACATAGCCGGCCTCGGTAAACACAGTAGCATCCACTATCGTGAAAGGTACATGCAATAATTTGGCTATGGTACGGGCCAGAAGGGTTTTTCCCGTTCCGGTGCTTCCCACCATGATTATATTCGATTTCTCGATTTCCACTCCATCGTCCGATGTCTGCTGTGCCAATCTTTTATAATGGTTGTAAACCGCCACGGCAAGATTACGCTTGGCATCATCCTGCCCGATGACATACTGGTCCAGATAAGCCTTAATATCGCGCGGTTTGGGCAACTCAGCCAAATCGAACCCCAAATCATCCTTCTCCTTGTGCTCCACGGGCAAAGAATCTTTCACAATCCGGTAAGCCTGTTGCGCACAGTCGCTGCATATAAAACCATTCACCCCGGTAATGAGCAAAGGCACATCGCGCTCCGCCCTGCCGCAAAAAGAACATGCTTTCTTCATTGCCATTGCATTTACGGATTAAGGACATCGTTAGCCGCTTCCGGTTTCTTACGGATCAAAACACTATCTATCATACCATACTCTTTGGCCTCTTGCGCCGTCATCCAATAGTCACGGTCGGAATCAGCCCACACCTTGTCGAAATCGGTATGAGAATGTTCTGCGATAATCGTATAAAGCTCTTTCTTCAATTTCTGAATCTCACGCGCCGTTATCTCGATGTCCGAGGCCTGTCCCTGTGCCCCACCCATCGGTTGATGGATCATCACGCGGCTATGGGTCAAGGCCGACCGCTTGCCTTCGGCTCCGGCCACCAACAGGACGGCTGCCATAGACGCTGCCATGCCCGTGCAAATCGTAGCTACGGGACTGCTGATAAACTGCATCGTATCATAAATACCCAATCCGGCATACACCGAACCGCCGGGCGAATTGATATAGATGGAAATATCCTTTCCCGGGTCCACCGAATCCAAATAAAGCAACTGGGCCTGCAATGTATTGGCCGTGTAATCATCTATCTGGGTTCCCAAGAATATGATACGGTCCATCATCAAGCGGGAAAACACATCCATCTGTGTCACGTTCAACTGACGCTCTTCCAGAATGTAGGGATTGAGATATTGGTTTTGCGCGCTCACTACGTCGTTCAGCACCTGGCTGTTCAAGCCCAAATGCTTCACTGCATACTTTCTAAAATCTTCCATAGTCAAACTATTTATGCGGAAAAAGGAAACACCTGAACAATCTTCCGCCATTTTCGAGCAAATGTACGAAAAATATGTCCGGGGGTTTCCTTCCTTATACTTATTTCACAAAATTAAACCTGCCCCGCTCGAATCAAGCGAACAACTTGTTGAAATCCTCTACGCTGATTTCTTTGTGGTTCAACTTCACGACATTCTTCAATGCGGCCGACAACTTGTTCTCCACGCTGCGGTTTACCAAAGACTCTACCTGGTCTTGCTTTTTCAGCATTTCATTGGCGTAGTTGTCCAACATCTCTTCCGGCACGTTAATCATACCGTACTGGGCAAACTGAATCTTCGTGATATTCTTGGCCGTAGCAATCAAGTCTTCTTTCTCGACCTTGATACCATAAGCCTTCACCAACTGCTCCTTAATCAGGTGCCAAGTCAGCTCTTCGATGCTCTTGTCGTAATTTTCTTCCACGAACTTCTCGCCCTTGTCCGCATTGCTTACACGCATGAAACGTTTCAGGAAAGCATCGGGATATTCCAACTTGCCCACCTTGTTCGTCAGGTAAGTACGTACATCCAAAATGAACTTATAGTCACTGTCTGCCACAAACTGTTCTGCCAAAATCTCCTTGATTTTATTACGGAACGCTTCTTCGCTCGTTACCGTACCTTTTTCAAAGACTTGGTCAAACAACTCCTGATTCAATTCAGCTTCCTTGAAACGTGTAATCTCCTGCACTTGGAAACTGAAATCCGAAGTCATAGCCGACACATCTTCCTTCTTGATTTTCAACAACGAAGCGATTTCCACGTCATGGCCGTCGTATGCCTTGTTCGGATTGAAGACCAATACGTCGTTCACCTTGCAACCGTTGAACACGGCCTTCTGCTCGTCGTTCTTCATATATTCAGGCAACAAGACGGCATTTTCAACCTGTACACCACCTTCTTTCGTATTTCCATTCTCATCCAGTTCGGCCAACAGCCCCTTTACCATGTCCTTAGCTTCGTAGCTGTCCACATGGTCATAACTACCTGCACGTTGGGTGTACATCTTCACTTGGCCGTCGATCATTTTGTCATCCACCTGGATGTCATAATAATCCACCGTGTCTTCACCGCTCAGTTCAGCCTTGAACTCGGGAGCCAAAGCCAAATCGAAAGCAAACGAAAACTCTTCCATCGTATCGAAGTCAATATCCTGCTGACGGTCTTCGTTCGGAAGCGGCTCGCCCAAAATATTCAGATTGTTTTCCTTGATGTAAGCATACAGTTTCTCACCTAGCAACTTGTTTACTTCCTCCGCCGTAATATCCTTGCCGAAACGTTTTTTCAACAGTCCCATGGGCACTTGTCCCGGACGGAAACCCGGCATGCTTGCTTTTCTGCGGAAATCCTTCAAAGCCTTCTCTACCCTGTCGGCATAGTCGGCCTTTTCCATCTTAATGGTAAGCACCGCGCTCACCTTGTCAATGTTTTCTAATGAAATATTCATTTTGAAATCTAATTATTTATATATGATTACTATTATATTAATTTGTATTGCACAACAAGCGTGCAAAGATAGCCTTTATCTTTTAATAAATCAAAGCCCTTGCGCACTTTTTTCTTCATCTATCTTCTGGAAGTCTTTCAGGCGCAGCACGAAACTGTTCGTCAAGTATTTGGCACGAACGACCTCATTCTCTGACAATTCCTGAGGAGAACCCTGAAAAAGGATCTGTCCCTCGAAGAGCAAATAAGCACGGTCGGTAATACAGAGCGTCTCCTCCACGTTGTGGTCGGTAATCAACACGCCAATATTGCGCTTTTTCAGTTTCCACACGATATACTGTATATCCTCCACGGCAATAGGGTCTACGCCGGCAAAAGGTTCATCCAACATAATAAATTTAGGGTCGATGGCCAGACAACGCGCGATTTCCGTCCGTCTCCGTTCGCCCCCCGAAAGCCGGTCGCCCAAATTCTTGCGCACCTTCTGCAGGCTGAATTCCGAAATCAGGCTTTCCAACTTTTCCTTCTGGTATTCTTTCGGCTTGCCCGTCATCTCCAACACGGAAGCGATGTTGTCTTCCACCGTCATCTTACGGAATACAGATGCCTCCTGCGCCAGATAACCGATACCATTGCGGGCACGCTTGTAGACCGGGAACTTCGTGATTTCCAAATCTCCGATGAAGATACGCCCCTCGTTAGGCACCACCAATCCCGTAGTCATATAAAAAGAAGTCGTCTTTCCGGCCCCGTTCGGCCCGAGAAGCCCCACAATCTCTCCCTGCTTGACATCGAACGACACATGATTCACCACCGTACGCTTGCCGTACGTCTTCACCAAGCCCTCCGTACGGAGCACCAACCCTGCATTCAGACTGTCTTGAGAAAGAGTTTCTGCCATAAACTACAAATTTGCGTACAAAAATACGAAAATTGTATTAAAAAGCAGCCCCTTGCACAAAAGTATTTCCGCCCGCCGCCTCTTTTTAGCGGATTTTCATTAATTTTGTGTGATTTAAAAAGAATTGGACATGCTATTCAACAAAAGTTTGGCTACATTCGGCCGTTACCTGATGCTGATGGGGCGCACTTTCTCACGCCCCGAAAGGATGCGGATGTTTTTCAAACAATACATTAAGGAAATGAGCCAGTTGGGCGTAGACTCCATCGGAATCGTCCTCCTGATATCCTTCTTCATCGGCGCAGTAATCTGCATCCAGATCAAGCTGAACATCCAAAGCCCGTGGATGCCTAAGTTCGTCACGGGATATACGACCCGCGAAATCATGCTATTGGAGTTTTCTTCTTCCATCATGTGCCTGATATTGGCCGGAAAGGTAGGTTCCAACATTGCTTCCGAAATCGGCACCATGCGCGTCACACAGCAAATCGACGCCCTTGAAATCATGGGGGTCAACTCTGCCAATTACCTCATCCTGCCCAAGGTGTTGGGTATGATGACCATGATGCCCTTCCTGGTCTGTTTCAGTATTTTCTCCGGATTCGTAGGAGCTTATGCCACGTCCATCATAGGCCAGGTCATCACGATGGACGACCTGACGTTGGGATTGCAACATGACTTCAACGAATGGTACGTATGGATGGGATTCATCAAGTCCATCTTCTTCGCTTTCGTCATCACCAGCGTATCGGCCTTTTACGGCTATACGGTAGAAGGCGGTTCCGTGGAAGTGGGAAAAGCCAGCACGGACTCCGTGGTGAGCAGCAGCGTGCTTATCCTGTTTTCCGATGTGTTACTCACTCAATTGTTATCCTGATGATCGAAGTTAAATCGTTATATAAGTCTTTCGAGGACAAAGAAGTACTGAAAGACATCAACAGTGTGTTTGAAAACGGGAAGACAAACCTGATTATCGGTCAGAGCGGTTCCGGAAAGACGGTACTGATGAAGTGTATCGTGGGATTGTTCCGTCCCACCAACGGTGAGGTGCTTTATGACGGACGCGACTTGGTGACGATGAACAAACAAGAATGGAAGATGCTCCGCCGCGAAATGGGAATGATATTCCAGAGCGCAGCCCTCTTCGACTCCATGACCGTGTTGGAAAACGTCATGTTCCCGCTAGATATGTTTTCCAAGGACTCATATACCGAACGGGTGAAACGCGCCCAGTTTTGTCTGGACCGGGTGAACCTGCTCGAAGCGCAAAAGAAGTTCCCGGACGAAATCAGCGGCGGTATGCAAAAGCGTGTGGCCATTGCAAGAGCCATTGCCCTCAATCCCAAATACCTGTTCTGCGACGAACCGAACTCGGGTCTCGACCCCAAAACCTCTCTGGTGATAGACGAGCTGATTCACGACATCACCGTGGAATTCAACATGACCACTATCATCAACACGCACGACATGAATTCCGTAATGGGCATCGGAGAAAACATACTATATATATATGAAGGGAGAAAAGAATGGCAGGGCAACAAAGACGAAATCATGAACTCGACCAACGAACGCCTGAACAGCTTCATCTTCGCCTCGGACCTCTTCCGAAAGGTGAAAGAGGCCAATAAATGAGAATACCTCGCAATGCCTTGCTACTACCCAGTATAGTTTCCGAATAATAAAAGCATAAAATCTAATATATGAAAAGTCAGGAAAGACTGTTTTCTGCTTTTCATATATTACAAACGCTATAAAGATTCAAATAAACCCTTTCTGCCCAATTTAAGCACTATTCTTCAATATGTATAAGGCACTGATCCTGAAAATCGAAAAATGTCATCTGACGTATCTTATAAAAAGACAACCAACAAGCATATAGAGCACTTACATAATTTCTCCTCGCCTCTTTATCTTTAAGCATCCCTTCCCACAACACATTCACATCATCACGCCCCAAACGGAAACGTTCCAACGATTCGCGGTATACCTTATCGGCTAACTCGACTGCACGTTTGGAAGCTTGCCACACTTGTATCTGTGCATTATAATCATTCACGGTTGAAATAATTTCTTCTTCCACAGCCAACACCTCCTGCCGTACAGCGCTTTACTACTTTGAGATTATTTTGTGCCATTTTATAGTTACCTTTCCTTATCCCCCAATCCACTAATGGAATCTTCACTCCAACCGACACCATATCCTGCTGCATCGGTCTCCGATACGCACTCCCTATTTCATCTGCAACCTGGTTAAACCCTACGCTCAAGTCTATATTAGCTTCCATAAAACGTTCTTTCCAGGTTTTATCTACATTTTGTTGTGCTTCTATGATTTTCTGCTGTTGTTCTCGATATACCGGATGATTCTCACGCATATAATACAATGCTTTTTCCCTGAAAATGAAATCAACAGGAATGCCTTCCGGTACTTGGATTCTCACATCTTCCCCTTGTGGAAGATTCAAATAAGCCGCCAAGGCAAAGGCGGCCTTGCTTCTTGTGTTTTCATAAGTAATACAAGCATTTTTAGCTTCAATAAGAGCCAACTCCAACGTTAATAGTTCTGTCTTTGAAAGAGCATGCTGTTTCACTTTTTCCAAACCATCCTCATATAACTTCTGACAAACCTCCTCATATTTCTCAGCCTGCTCACAATCTGCCACCGCTAACGCCAAATTAAAAAAATAAGATACGACGGACACGGCCACCCCTTCCATATTATATATCAATTCTTTTTGAGCCAGTTCAAACTTTACAGGCTCTATTCGCCTTTCCCATTTGAAAGGATTATAACCCACCAAACTTTGGGAGTATCCCACACGGATAGGTACGGTAGAAAACTGGTTGGTCGTAATCTGACCAAAATTACGAAAGAATCCGATTTCAGAATCTATATAAAATGTACCGCCCGTCCAATCCAGATTTTGTGTCACAGATAAATTGCCATACGAATATAAGGATTGCTGAGTACGATAGACATCCCTATCTAAATCAGACACATAGCGTTTCACAATATCACGATTATACTGCATCGGTACCATATTTAGCGTCAAACTCGGCAATCTCCTTGCCCGGTAATTACGATATTCCCAGAATTTAGACAAATATAGGTTTTGTGAACGGAATGCCTCTATAGAGCTGTCGTTCGCCAAACGTATGGCTTGAGGCAAATTCAATTCTATCGCTGATAGATTTATGGCACTGGCCATCCAACAAGCCATTCCTCCTACATATTTCCATCCTTTTTTCATCTTATCTATGCTCCCTTATGATTTTGCTGACAGGCTCTACGAATGTTTCTATCAACCTCTTGTCTTTGATAATAATCTGTGCCGTTCCTACCATCTGTTTCGACATCGGCAACTTTCTTTTGTAATTGGTTGTCAATCCTTTCGGAAATTCGATTTCTACGAAATAATTGCTTTCTTCATCGGGAATATCCGACACCCCCTTCACCCGACCTACTAAAAAGCCATATTCTTTATCCGGGAAGTTATTCAACCGGACGTTCACTCGCTGCCCTTTTTCCACCTTTCCTGCTCCGGCAGCAGGCAATAAGGCTTTTCCTATCGGAGCATCCGGTTTTTCCGGCAAGACGATAAAGACTAATTCTCCTGCCGCAACATGCTGATTGCTGCTCCAGATTCCCATCAAATTCACATTCCCGGTTATAGGGCTTCTCAACACATAAGCTTGTTCCCAAGCTTTTAACTGAGCTTCCAACTGCTCCCCGGCCGCCCACAGGGCTTGACGACATGTAGAAGCAGTTTCTTCATATTGGTGCTCCAAATCCAATTCCGTTTCCTTTTCTTGAAGCCGTTGCATACTCATTTCCTTTTGATTCAACATGTTATCCAACACACTTCTACGGCTCTGCAAATAAGCCTGCAAAGCCTCGTCATAACTCTCTTCCGATCCTATTTGTTTGCTGAACAACACCGAATCTCTAAGATATATCTTCCGGGCCACCTCGGCCTGCTTCTCTCCCAACATCATTTCTTCCCTTTTATGATGTTCCATATCCATTCTTCTAGCCCGTTCCTCTTTTTTTAAGGCTATTTTGCGTGGATAATAATTCCTTTTTTGATAATTCAGGTAATTTTCCAAACTCTGCTTGAAAGCCAAAAACACCGACTGCCACTCTCCGGCCTGCCATTCTTTCCGTTCCAAAAACACCCACATCGAATCCGCAGTAATTTTCCCACTTTTCCAATTATGATACAAAGTAGCTAATTCAGACATATCCCTGAAATTTGCCGTGTTCCGTATAACAGCCAAAACGGTTCCTGCCTCCACCCGTTCTTTATCTTTCACAGCCACAAAATCCAACTGCCCGCTACTACGGGCATGCAACTCTGCCGGTGGCGTTGCCGTCGTCAATGTCACTTGGGCATTCAACGACTGTGGAAACTTAAAGAACCAGCTAATCCCCAAAAACAAAACCATAAGGAAAGCCATTACAGTGATATCCCAACGCTGTATCCATGGGGGAACCTGCCCCATGATTTCCTGCACCTCCTCGCTTCTCAGTTCTATCTGCTTGTCTTCTTTCAGTTCTTCCATATTCCCGGATTCTTTAGTTTCCCAGTTCCAATTGATTTTTCACCAATGTGTAATATGCCCCCTGCCGCTCGACCAATTCTTGGTGCGTACCCTCTTCTACCACATGCCCCTTATCCAGTACGATAATCTTGTCCGCATCTTTCACCGTACTCAAACGGTGCGCCACTACGATCACAGTCTTTCCACGGTAAAACTCCCGCAAATTCTCCATAATTACCTTTTCATTGTTTGCATCAAGGGAATTCGTAGCCTCGTCAAAAAAAAGGAATTCCGGATTTTTATACACTGCCCGTGCAATGAGAATACGCTGCCTCTGCCCTTGGCTGACCCCATTACCTTCCATACCTATTTTTGTATTATACCCCAAAGGTAAAGAGTTGATAAATTCTTGGATATTTGCCGTTTTTACAGCATGCCTCAGCCTTTCTTTGTCCACTTCGTCCGTACTTACCGCAATATTCTTGGCTATGGTATCAGAGAATATATAACCATCCTGCATCACGCTTCCGGTCTTTCCCCGCCATAAATGGGGGTTAATCATACTCAACGGGGTTTCCCCTATCTTTATATTCCCCTTATTCGGTTCATAAAAGCCCTGTAAAAGTTTGATAAGCGTTGTTTTTCCGCTTCCACTCGCACCGACAATAGCCGTTACCTTGCGCTCCGGGACAGTCAATGTAATATCTTCCAAAGCATAATCACGGTCAGCCCCACTATAACTAAAGGTTAGATTTTCCACAAAAATATCCTTCATCTCCGGCAGTGTATCGATTTTCGATAAGATAGTCTGTTCCTCATCCTCCTTCCCATGCACCTCGTTTAGTCGCTCCAGACTTATTTTGGCATCTTGGAATGCCTGGGCAAAGCCTATGAAACTGCCTATTGGGGCTGCAACTTGACCTATAATATAAGTGAGCGCCATCATCATTCCTAATGTCATCTCTCCTTCCACGACCGCCTTGGCCGCCAAATATGAGATGATGATACTTGTAGTTTGTGTAAAAAACACAGAACCCACTTGTTGTATCTGCCCAATACTCAATCCCTTTATACCGATTTTAAACAACTTCACTTGTATGCGTTCCCATTCCCAACGTTTTTGTTTCTCACAATTATTCAATTTGATTTCCTGCATACCCTGTATTAACTGGATAATTTTACTCTGCTCACTGGCTGCCTGATTAAAACGCTTGATATCCAGTTCCCGACGGTACTTCATAAAGGACAAAACCCACAAAACATAAAGCGTATTTCCAAACAAGAAAATTCCCAAAATCAAAGGATGATAATACCCCAAAATAGCCCCGAACACGAAAAAATTAACGATGGAGAACACTATACTGATGGAATTTCCCATGAGAAACCCTTTAATACGTCCATGATCGCCAATACGTTGCATTATATCCCCCGTCATCTTCGTATCGAAATAATGCAACGGAAGTTTCATCAACTTCATCAGGAAATCTGAAATCAAAGAGATGTTAATACGGCTATGTATATGCAATGAAATCCAACTTTGGATAAAACCCACTGCCAATTGGGCTATGAACAACATGAGTTGGGTTATCAAAATCAGCGTAATAAAACTCAAATTATTATCCTGTATACCTACGTCCACCAATGATTGGGTGAGGAAAGGAAACACCATTTGCAATCCGTTGGCAACGACCATCCCTAAAATCAACTGGGCAAACTGCCTTTTATAAGGTGTCAAGTAACGGACAAAATATGCCAAGTCCCTTGTCTTGCCACTATTTTCTTCTGGAATTTCCCAAAAATCGGTTCCTGGTTCTAACATTAAAACCATTCCTTCTTTCTCTTCATTTTCATTACAAGTTGAAATCCAACACTTCAGGAATTCTTCTTTCGTATATTTTAAACGCTGAGAAGCAGGATCAGCAATGTAAATTGTGTATTTTCCCTTTCTTCGTTTTTTGATATCATAACACACAACAAAATGATTCTGATTCCAATGCAAGATACAAGGCAACAGTACATCTTCCGCCAATTGCTCAAAAGTAATTTTCACCCCCACCGTACGGAAACCGATAGCCTCTGCAGCATCACTAATCCCCAACATCGATACTCCTTCACGAGTTATAAAACAACGTTCACGCAAGGTTTGTGCCGAATAATATTTACCATAATATTTGGCTATCATCCTCAATGAAGAAGGGCCACAATCAATAACGTCTTGCTGACTATAAAAAGGGAAAAACATAATTCACTTCAATAAAACCGCATTCTTTTAAAAAAAATCCTCTATCACATCTAAACTTCCAGATACAACAATGCTTAAATCAGATTTCGTTAAAATATAAAAAGGCAGAGCATAACTCCCCAAAAAGTCAACCAAATTTGTATTCAGACGAAAATTAAGCCAATCTAACTCATGTTTCCTTATATGAGAAAGCCACTCTTCCTGTTCTTGCTCAGAATTACAAGATAAACCTACTATTAAAACATTATCTTTACCAATATTTTCTTTAAACCTTTTAAGTTCAGGTAATTCTGCGACACAAGGAGCACACCATGTAGCCCAAATATCAAAAAGAACAAAGTTCTCGGTTCTTATCAAATCCGACAAGATGCCATCCTTTCCATTTTCCGTTTGTACATGAACACCTCCAATTTTTTTTTCGGACAGCGCATATTTATTCAGATTCAAGTATTGTATAGACTCTACCTTGTTACAATATTCACGTACGGTATGACATAAAACAGAATCTCTATATAAAACATTAAAAGGATTTGATAAAATATAACTCCAATCATCATAATCCAATTCTTGCCAATATTTATTCAACAAAGCAACCCCATAATCAAAAGAAGACCAATTCCTTAAAACCAATAACTTTTGATATCTCGCATATCCAAGTATCATTGCCTGCATAGCCTCCTTTTCTTTTATGTTTAAAAAAGATTGACTTGAATTGATTTTTTTATATATATTTTCAAGCTCCACGAATGGATTCTTAAACAGCAGAAATAATGAATTATTCCATTCCGATCCATAAACATTACAAATAGAATCAATTTCTACCCTTAAATCACTTCCATCTAAAAATAGTTCTGTTGAATACAAAATATCCCCATTCAATTCACAATGCAAATCAGCCAGTTCCACCTTTGGAACTTCCCCCTTAAAAAAGAAGCACCCATCAGAAGTAAGCATCGTATCTCGTTTATATATCCCAAGACCTGAATAATGGGATAACACAACACGGCATTGCTCGTATTGATTTGGCAATGTACCCCACACATTATACTTTATCCTTTGACCATAAAAGGAACTCATAAAAACAAATACATATATTATAAATAAAAAACACCTCATTTCTGATTTTTTTTAAGAATATCAACTTGTGCTAAAATTATTTTTATAAAAAATCCCTTAACCCAACATGCAGCCATCTTCACTACCAAATAAAAGAGCCATATCATTACTTTTAAAGTTCAATACGGCTCTTTTATATTAGAGTTTATTAGAATAAGAACAGGGGGAATCCCCCTAAAACCTTATCCGATATAAGGTCTATTCATCAATTACAAGCTGTAGTTTTTTTTAAGTGCTTATTTTAACACATCTCTACAACAGTAAGGGATTAAGAGCATTGGCAGCGCGGCACTCCAGTCTGAGGGTTTGTTAAATTCAAACAAATCATCTTAATTCCGTCAATACGAGTAGGACAAGAACCAGCACAACCTAGCCCCTTCCGAGCACACTGCCCTCCGGCTCGAATAGAGATGTCATTCGATTGTCCACCCCGAACATTTTCTAATTGCGAACGTGTTAGCATGTTCGCTTTAAACTTTAATAAATCTGTTTTCATACCTACATATTTAATTATTAAACAAATACATATAACCTTTTAATCTAATAGGTTACATTTTATATCATCAATTGAATATATATCAGGCACTAATTTACCATTTATGTAAAAAGTAGGAGTATTTTCCACCTTCATGTCTTCTGTCCATATCCGCATTTCATTTATTTCTTCAGCATATTTAAACAGACATTCTTTTTTCACAGGATAAAGTTTATCAAATAATTCATATGTCATATTTTCAGACAAGTACCAAACATCTAACGCGTTACGTAACTCTTCTTGACTCATAGAAGAACGAAGGCATAAAAAGTGGCTTACCACATTCAATCGTCCATCATTTATATCTGAAGTCGTAGTAAACACCATCTGCAAACACAAATTCGGATTAAGATCCAATAATTTTTCTAATACACGATGCGATTCCGCACAAGCCTTACAAAAGGGATTACAAACTTTAACCAAATGAATTTTCCCATTCGGGTTACCTAATGTAATCCCCAAGTTTCCAATTGGCAACATATTACTTTCCTGCTTATCAAGCATAGCCTTAAATATAACAGAATCCCTTTTCATTAATTGATAAGCATAAAAAAGAACTCACCAATCTTACTCTTTTTTATCAAATTAAATAATATGTACATTACACCAAAAGTAAGCATTACAGAAACCGCATAAGTCCAAGTATATGAAAAATCAACTTCACTTAAACGAACATTATAAAATCCACCAATAAAAAATAATATGACAATTAACACTAAAATAATTTGAACGGATAAACAGAGTGGACACCACTGCTTTACCACATATTTTTGATAAATTACAGAATAAACAGGATAAACTGTAGAAAAAAGACTTATGTACGACAAAACGGTCAAATAACCTAGATCCACAGAGGGTACTGTCACCAAAGTCAATAAAATTCCCCCCAAAATAACTACTCCCCCACACAGACCATGACACTCCACAAAAATGCGCACCTACAGAATTCAAAACAGCCTGACAACTTACTTTTCTCCCCGCTTGACACACTTTAGATAAAGAAGGATTAAATTGGTCAATTTCATAAAACATCAATAATACAGAAACGAACAATCCTATACTAAATAATATGACTAATAGTAAAGGATACAAAGAAAACCCCATAAGACTTATCTTTATACCAAAAGCAACCAACACCAAAGGAAAAATGACTAATATAACATATTGCCACAACAAAGAATATTTCTCTTCTTTTCTTTTTAAATGATATCCCTCCTCTTCATACGGCCTAGTTTGCTTAACATGCGTATCACACACTAAAATACAACCTGTAAAAAGCTCCCAAAAAGCCTCTTCCGTAATTTGTTCTTTAGTATGAGACATTGGATTATACCAAAAAACCTTCTCGTGTTCGATTTTATATACAATTGCAAATAAATGATTTTTTGTGTATTTATTGTAAATCTGAACTACACACAAATCATGTAATTCCTTTATATTTTTTTTGTTTTCATCTATTTGCATTGATTGGTTTTCAACCCCCAAAAAGATAAAATATCAGAGATAGCCAACAAGCTAGAATTATTCGGATGTGATAATAATTCCTCATGAATTGTCCGCTTTGTAACTTTTAGTGAAAGACAATCATATAATTCCATTAAGATTTCTTCCACATTCCCCATTGGCCAAAATATATCATCTATCTTTTTCACAACGTCATATATTATTAAAAACAATATTTATAAACGCAAATATAATACTATAATTTAATAATGACAATTATTTATTGCTGTTTTTTATATTAAGATTCCTGTCCATGGAATCCAAGAACACCACACAATAAAGTTGAAGACAAGCCACCAATGGGCATATTTACCTACAGAAGCTTTATTCAGCGACAAGATGCTGAAATATGGGCATTCCATCATTATAAAAAAGAGAGCAAGAAAAGTGAATAAAATCCCTTTGGATTCATCTGCCGGAAAAACATCGCACAGAACTTGGCATGCCGAATGCCAATCTTGATGGCAATCATACAGTGGCTATACATGGTGAAGAAAAGTGAGTTATCAGGAAAGAAAAAACTAAGATGACCAAAGTTCTTTATACCACAAACCGACAGGGAATACAGATTACCGCGTCTTCACCCAAAAAGCAGAGAACATCATGACATTGAAAGTGCAATACAGACCACAATAGAAGACCTTACAAAAGGAGATAAAAATATGATTTTTGCATCGAACATCCGGATTTTTCTTTGTAAATAGCAAAAAACGCCCATACATTCTGCGCCAAACGATTTTTCAATCTGCTGAAAACTGTTTTTAGATATGCTGACATCCGTTTGCGAGGCTTTGCCGTGCCAAATATCAGATAAAAAGGAGATATGGATGTTTTCCGGAAGATATTCTCCGCTTCTCCACCTCCCACAAACAGTTTTTCACCCGGAAAGGTTCGCATTCTTCAGACTACCTCTGTACCAATGCTTTAAGGTGAACTTTCTGACTTTACATCCTTCACCGGGATTTCACCGGGAAATGAGGAAACTGCATACTGGCTCCGATTTACAAATGTAAACTACCTGGTAATCAACGGGGTTACGGTGAAGGGCTTGACAAAGGCTTTTTCATTTCGTATATTTGCAAATGAACCCTAAACATAACCACTATGGACTTCAAAAGAATTGCACATCATGCCGTAAGGCGGTGGAACGAAAAACGAAAGGCAGAAAAGGCTGCGGGCACGCCACGCACAGCCGCACCGCAAGCCGGAAAGCTCCCGAAAGCCGCCAACCTCGAATCCGCCCTCGGCAGCTTCCTCGCCGGACGATACGGGTTCCGCTTCAACGTGCT
>NZ_GL883828.1 GCF_000205165.1 Paraprevotella xylaniphila YIT 11841
CGAACCACGGGATGCCGTTGACTATCACCGCCTGTTTTTCTGAATTTAAACAAAAATCCTTGCCTAAGACGAAAACAGGAGAGCAGAAAAGAACTATGAACGATAAAAATATCCTATATTGCATTCCAAGTAAAATTATCTGTTGATATTAAAAGACTCCGGCTATTTCAACGCAGCTATTCAGACACCACATCCGGCCGGATTTGCGAATAGTGTATGTTGTCCAACATCAGATTGATGACATTACGGCTTCGGTTGGATGCCCCCTTCGCTTTATCAACATAGACATCCCTAACAAATATATCTTTAGGCTTCAACCGTTTATCACCAGAAAATTCATAGACATAATCAGCAGAGCCACATTTTATGCCCCTTACGTGAATGCCTTTTATGGAAGTGAGGCGCTCTTCATAAGTAGGCACCAAATCCCTCCATTGGTACATGACATCCATATCCAACCCCACAAGGTAGCCTGTCTTATTACAGGTTATATCTTCCAAATGAATGTTTTCAACAAAACCTCCTCTTCGGCAATTGGTTTTAATGAAGAATAAACACCGTACAGAGCCAAGCACATCACAATGATGCATAAAGATGTTACGTATCCCTCCCGACAGTTCACTGCCTATTCCCAACAATGTATGTCCGGCCAGAATCTTACAATTCCTGATAACGATATTTTCACTGGGCGTATCCAACCTCCACGCGTCCCGGTTCCGTCCCGACTTGATGACTACCGCATCATCCCCTTGGTCAAACGTACAGTTCTCAATCAGGAAATCACGGCTCATTTCCAAATCTATTCCGTCATTGTTATGCCCATTAGCCTTTACATCAAGCCGACGCACAATACCTCCTTTGCACATATAAAGATGAATGGTCCAAAAAGGGCTCTCCCTGATGCTGAAGTCTTCAAGAAGCACATTCCGACAACGATTCAAATGTATCAGATGGGGACGGAGGTTATTCTCCCCTTCAGCCATTTGCCGTTTTTCCACCGCAATATCAGTGGATGCCATCTCATACAGTTTTTTCAATGCATCCATGTGGGCTTGAGGCCGGGCAAACCACTTTTTCCATGTCTCCATTCGCGGAGCCAAGGTCCCGCTGCCCGTAATGGCTATATTTTCACAATCATAGGCATAAACCAACGGAGAATAATTATAACACTCCATACCCTCCCATGAAGTCATGACAGCCGGAAGGTAATCTAAAGGAGTGTCCGTAAAACTCAGCACCGCCCCCTTCTCCAAATGCAGGTTCACATTGCTTTTCAAATGGACAGGCCCGGTCAACCATTCTCCTGCAGGAACGACCACACGTCCTCCACCAGCCCGATGACAAGCATCCACAGCCCGTGCTATAGCTTTTGTATTCAATACCTTTCCCCCTTCTTTTGCCCCATACCGGGTTATCGGGAAATCTTTTTGGGGAAATACGCATAAGTACACAG
Organism: Paraprevotella xylaniphila YIT 11841; assembly: GCF_000205165.1. Taxonomy (GTDB): domain Bacteria; phylum Bacteroidota; class Bacteroidia; order Bacteroidales; family Bacteroidaceae; genus Paraprevotella; species Paraprevotella xylaniphila. Next base: position 1,454 of record NZ_GL883828.1, read on the forward strand.
AATCCATAGGAAACGGCGCTTCCACTTCCACTTTCTGATGCTTTACGCCACCAACCCCTGCATACAACGGAAAAAACGACACGAGATATGCAGCTATAAACAAAATTCTCAAAATCATGGCCATATTATTCAAATCAAATTAAAGAACATAATAAACTTCTACCATGAAACCCTTAGTTCCTGTAATCGGGCCGCTTGTGCCCTTACTTCTCCGTCCACAAGGACAAAAAAGCCCTTGCCCCGTCCATACCGTTTGCCCGTACGGTCGTAAAACACAGTCAAGACACGCCCTTGGTAACTCACGCCGTCAAGACAAAACCACTCCCAAGCTTGTGCCGGCACAAGAGGATGGACGACCACATTATCACCGGTTTGCGGACGGATACCGACCAGTCCGGAAATCAACAAATCGCAATACGTCGAATGGTTATAGTCTTTTCCTCTTTCCACACCTCCTTTTTCCGCAGACCATCCGCCATCCTTCCAAGAGGCCAGTCTCGTACGGGAAATCCAATCACCCGTATAAGGATTCTGGTTTTCGTCTATCCACGGTATGATACGGCCGTCCTCGCAAACCCTCCTTTGAGAACGGCTATATTTCAGGAACTGGTCAAAATAATCCTTCTCGGAAACGACATCCTGGCTATAATTGTTCAACACATTTGCCAATGCCGTCAACGTGACAGAAGTGGCAAAAGGCCAAACCGGTCCGTTCCATTGGCACTCGTGCCCTTCGTAAGACAACCTGAAACGGGGATGCGACTGTTCTGCCGTAGTCAACCCGTAAGGGGCATTGAAACCACTGTCTGACTTCATGAACTTCCACGCCTCTTCAAACCCCTTCCCTTTTTCAGGAAGATTCATGTACCAAGGCGTATATCCTTGAAGTTCGCGCACATCCACAAACGTCCCCTTCCTTTCCGAACGAGTCTTGAAAAAACAGCCCTCTTCATCCCACAAACTGTCCTCGACCAACTTTCTGAGATGCCCGGCTTTCTCGTTATATGCCTTAGCCATATTCCCGTCGCCTAAACATCCGGCCATCTCAGCCAATGCTTTAGCCTCCCCATACATGTAAGCATTGATAGAAGGGCGTTTTCCGCTTCCGCCTATTTGCATCTCCATCCCATCCCGGTCATCATAAGTACTAAACAAGCCATCCGGATTCCGGCCTATAAAATGTCCGCCATTGTTCCACCCCCTTTCCCAAGCCGCGTAATTCTTCACCAGTTCCGGAAACAAATCCAAGACTACATTTTGACGGCGCAATTTATAATACTCCCACAGTGCATTGGAAACCCAAAAGCTATACATTCTCGGATTCCCTTCCGAAAACCAGAAACGGGCATAAGCATTCACGTACCCGGTGTCCCTCAACCAACGGCCTTCATAAATATGATGCGCCGCCGCACAGGCAATCGAGTTATATTTTCCGGACCAATACACTTTCGGAAGGAACTCTGTAAAAATGAATCCATGGGGTATCTTCTTGATATGTTTCCTAAAAGTCCACCAACGAAAATAGTATGTCGTCATCACCTCCTTGTCCGGACAATCAAAAAAGGGAATGTTTTCTTGGAGAAAAGCCCAAGACGAATCGTTAGGAACATGCTGAACATACAATTCATTGTCTTCCTGGTTAAAACGATCTATATAACACTTGTAGTCAGAAGGACGCAAGACATAAAAATCCCTATCCCCGGCATGGGCATAAAGAAGCCCCACGATGACAGCACTTGCCACTGCCATAAACCTTTTTTTCTTCATCTCATTCTTCTTTAAATCACACAAAATATTGCCACTCAGTCCGTAGCCACGGCATAGTCCTGAGGAATAATCAGGAAACTGAAGCCGGCAGCTCCTCCACCCCCGTTCTCCAAGCGGAGCAGGATGCGGTTCCACCCTTGGCGGAACGTGAAAGGTTCGATATGCTCGTCTATATGGTACCAACTCGTACCCTTGTCCTGCCAGACGTCTTTCCCGTTAATCCACACCCGGCCGCTATCGTCCGTCCCGATGGCCACAAGCATGGTCGTAGCCTCATCGAAATACAATTCGGTATAGGCATAATAAGTGGAATGCCCCGTCGTGACAGGCACGGTATTGTGCATGGACTCGCTCTGCATGAATTTCCAACGCAAAGTCCCGTCCAACTGGACTTTCTCGCCTATCATCTTGACCGGGTGTGAATCGGTTTCTTCCGTTCCGACACCGACCTGCCCGTCCGTATAGACGGCATCAAAATCCACTGCGATTTCAGGTTGGTGGACAATGGCAAAATCATCACGACCGTAATTTTCCCATGGCCCTATCATATACCACGTGTTCACATACAGCCATCCCTTACGTTCCGCGTCTTTTGAAAAACGTCTGCCGGGCAAAGCTTGGGCTTTGACCATCATCTCATTCAAACGCGGACCACGATACTCGCTATAAGGTGTCTTTACTTCATCATTGGCATAGTTCACTCCGCCTAAGCCTCCGTCTCCCCATCCTCCGCCGGGACTTCCGAATCCACCGGGCTGGCCTTGTCCGTTCCCAAGTCCACCGCCGGGCTTACCGATGTTTCGCGGAACGCCGAAAAGGTTCTCCAGACGCGAACCTGCCAAGCCAACCTGCCGCGAAGCCTGTCCCAACAGCCCCCGGTAATTGTTCAGGTCTGCCGTGCTCCTCACGGACAACCCCGCACTGGCATTACTGCCCGCAGAACGTTTCCACTCCATTCCTCCGGTCTGCATCCGTATCAGTTTCTCAAAATCCGGCATGCGGGTTGCACTTTGTTGCATGGAACTGTATACTTCCGGAAAAGACAATCCCTTCTGCAACGTCTGCTTGGCCGCATTCACTGCCAAGTGGTTTTGTTGGATTTCCCGTTCATACTGCCGTAACATTTCATAGAGTTCCTGCACCGACGGCCGGTTGCCCAACGGAGGTTCGCCGGCCTGCAAGATGGCACGGGCCATGGAAACGTCGTTGGCATCCCTTGGAGCCGACGGCGGAAGCTTACGAGACTCCACTTGAGACAGCAACCGGTTCTTTTGGTTCCTCATCTTTTCCGCCATTTTTTGAAAATGCGACAACTGTGTTTTCAAATTCTTCTTCACGGATATTTCCGACTGCTCCACCAGTTCCTTCGCATACTGGGAAGGTAAAGCCCGATGTGCCTGCTCCATCTTCATTTTCTCGTTCAATTTGGCCGGTCTCGCCGCACGAGGTTTCAGTGCACCGTGATGTTTCTCCACCGCATGTCCCTCCGGCAATTTCATCGTACCTTGCGTGGAAGATGGAGGGGCAGACAGGATGCCCCATGCCAATGCCGCACAGGCCACAAGCGCTATTCCCCAAGCCACGACGGTGACCTTCCAATCAGTTTTCGTTGTAGTGTTCATCGTATGTTCGTATACCTATATTCGTTAAATTATAAAACTGGCAGGCATCCATCACCTCCACAAAACGTCCGAAAGGCGTATTCTTGTCCATGTCAATGCGTATCCGGCGGTCCGGAGTGGCAATACAGACATCCCGCAACTGCTCATGCAGGAAATTGGCCGTGCAAGGTTGGCCGTCCCAGTAAAAGTTACCTTCACTGTCCAACCCCACAATCGCCTGTTTGTCATCGGGCTTCAGCTTCACTGCAGCCTGCGATGCCGGCAAGTCCACCGGAATATCCCTGTTCTTGACCTTGGTCATAGTAGACACCAAGAAAAAGATAAGCAGCAGGAACACACAGTCTATCAATGGAGACATGGAGACTTCTGGCTCCTCTTCGTTATTTCCCAAAGGTAGTTTCATAAGGCTTTCCTCCTAAACGGACCCGCGTATGCGTGAATCCTTCCAACTGACATTGATCGAAAATCTCTATTACCGTATTGACCGGAACCGACCGGTAAGCCGCCACCTCTATGGCCACATCCGTCCCCACCTTCTCACGCAAAGTATTCAGATAGGCATTCAAATCCCCGATGGGCAGATAATCGTTCTCCCCGGTATAGGCGTCATGGTTCGCCACCTCATAGACCTGCTTGTCCTCGTCCACGGCTATAATCACGGTATTTTCACCCGAACGGGTCGTAGACAAACTGGAAGTCATCGCAGGCAACGACAGCGGTATCTGCATCTCCCATTTCTTCATCATGGTCGTGACCAAGAAAAAAATCAGCAACAGGAACACGCAGTCTATCAAAGGCGACATCTGGATGTCCACCTTTTCGTCTTCATCCAAAGGCAGTCTCATGCTCACACGGTTTTCTTATTCAAATAAATCGTATTCACCACTTGTTCCACGCCCGTCTCGATTTGTGCCCCCAAATTGGATATCCGGCTTTTGAGGATGAAATATACGGCAATGGAGGGCATGGCCACTATCAAACCGGCAGCTGTCGTAATCAACGCCTTGGAAATGGAGTCGGACAAGATGGAGGCTCCCCCCTCGTCACCGAAGAAAGCCACAAGACCGAACGCCTCGATCATGCCCACAATCGTGCCGAACAACCCTAAAAGGGGAGACAGGGAAGAAATGACGGAAAGAGGATAAATGCGTGACAAATGGCCACGGATGTCACGGGCCGCCATGTCACCGGCCGTCTGGCACACCGCCTCCCAGTCTGCATCACGATGCTCTACTATAAAGCCAAGGGCATTACCTAAAGTGGAAGGCTTCTTCCGGCAAAGGGCTACAGCTGCGTCGTAATCTTGCTTCTCGATGCATGCACAAACCTTCTCGGCCAGGCCTTTCGGTGCCAAACGCCCGCGAGTGGAAGTAAAGAAACGCTGAATCGTAATGACCAATGCCAAAATGCCCAATAAGTAAAGAGGATACATGATGAAACCTCCGGCCTTGATCTGGGCCACCCAGTCAATTTGCACCTTCTGCTCCGCCTCTTCATCCGTTTCAACGGGCACATCCTCCAAAGCCACAGAATCCATTACTGCGTCGTCTATCTCCTCTACAGCCGCCACCTTGCCCGGCAGAATCTTGGGAGCCACATCCGCAAAATCGTCCTGGGTAGCCCCTAAAATGATGTTGTCGAAACCGGCATCCCGACGGGTCGGACAAAGGAAGGATATATCGGTCAGTGTAAAATCGCCAAAGTCCTTCCATAAGTCCCGGGTCACAACCGTCCAACCACCGGTCACTTTGTCGTCCACCTTCAGGCCCGACAAGTCTTTTCCCGGACCGGCCATATAAGTATAATTGTATTTCTTCCCCGGCGCACGTCCTTTCGCGTTTTTCGCGCCCAATTTCAGTCCGATTTCCTCCCCGCCCCATTTAATCCAAGAAAACGTGATATAACGGTATTGTCCCGGACCGGGATTCTCGCGGATAGGAATGGACAGTCCGCTAATCCGTGTAGGAGTTTCGGAGGGCTGCACATAAATATAATGCGTACTCCCTTCCCGGCATCCTCCTTCCCGGACAGCTTTGGGTTCGGAAACCTGCGCCCCTGTCGGCACTTTGTCCTTGAACACCTCATAACGCCCTTTTGCCCCGGCATGGGATGCCCCTAAAAAACAAGAGAGCAACAAAGCCCACACCACCGAACACTTTCTCTTCTTCTGCAATAAATTTCCCATGATTGATAATATTTATATGATTATATGATTCCACATCGGCAAAGATACCGAACACCGCCCTAAAACCGTTCCATTTTTCATTCAATTATATGGCATAAATGTGGAAATCACACTTGATGCCGAAATTGATTCACTTTTGCCCATTTTCGTTCAGACAGGCATACCCGGTAAAAACCGCTGCAAGACTCCCTGCTCCATGCCGCCCCCGTCAGCTTCTCCGTCGGCCCCACACCTCCAAAAAGTTTTCCAAAACATGTTTCATCTTTCAGGAATCCCAATAAAACATTTGTAATTAACCGTTTAAGCCCTGAAAGATGAATAGGCGATGTTTCAGGCTGAAAAGCCCCACCCCTACAGGGAGGTTGGAAAAGCCCTTCTTCAGGACATCTTTTTTTCTGCGCCAAACGATTTTTCATTCTCCTGAGACTGATTTTCCGTTCTGCGCCAAACGATTTCACCACTTACGGCAGGACGGATACATGCCACAACCTGACAAAAAGCTGAAAGATGGAATTATATCCTTCAGTCGCCAAACACGTTGGAATACAAACACTTGAAATCCATCCTGAAAGATGAACCCATTTTTCTGAAAATCCCTTGGTGTATAGACGAACCATAATGGAGGATACTCATTCAAACAAGACTATGCTGTCCCAATCGAAATCCTTGTTCCAAATCATATAGGGGTAAGGAATCCACTTCCTATCCACATATAAACCGATACGGATATTATCCACGCTCCCGGCACTTCCATCATCCACATTAAGTATGGGCAAAGAGAGATAACGCCCCTGAGCATCCCCTGCATTAATCGCCACATGAACCAACTCCGCTTTGAATTTCAAGTCCAACGGACTTCCGTTCGACTCTTTCGTGCGGTCATAATAATAAGTCAAGAGGAAATAAGGCCCCATAAAGTCATGTGCATATCGCCGAATCTCAGGCACAGCATAAGCCCGGTAATAATCCGGTTGGAACTGGAGAATGATTTGAGTGGACTTGGCACGGAGATAAGCCTCACAATCCGGCTTGGACCAAGTGTCGAGATTATGGTCGGGATATTTCTCCAAATACGTCCGGCAGACGTACGCCACACTGTCTAAAAGTTTCTCCTTCTCGTATGCAGACAAGGGGAATGGATTCTCGGCCCCTGTCTTCTTATCCGACAAGGCCACAGGGCGGTATCCCTGCACCAGATAATAGTGTCGCTTTTGCGCCCGATATTCTTTCAAGACCTTTCTTGAACTGCCGCACCCACAAAATAAGAATATGCCCAAAAGCAATAAAATATTTTTTTCCATCATGTCCATCTTCCTTAACTAATTTAAAAAAACGGAAAGGGTGTGGTGTTCACCCTTTCCGCCTTATGATTTATTGGTCACGCCATTGTTCTTCCATCATATAAGATGACAAGAAGCAATGCCCGTCCAACTCGTCCCCCACAGCATCAGCACCGCACAGCCAATAAATAACCTGAGGTGCAATCAAGATGTTTTCCATCGCCAAATCTCCTGAAGACCTCTTTCCCGGTAAAGTATTGGCCATTTTCACAAAAACAGGTTTTTCCCTAAATACCATGTCTGGCATACCTTTCACTTTATTGGGTATAATTGAATCCGATTTCAACTCATCCGGTGAAAAGTGCCACTCCCCTATCAAGTGTCCACGCTGAGCCGCCCCTTCCGGTAACACCCAATAGTCCATATACTCATTGATATCCTCATCCTTCAAGAAAGTATCCCATAAACGTACAGAACCAGCATAGAAATTTATGCCTGTATGCCCGACTTCCAAAGCCGTAGAATCATCTTCTACTCCCATATTTTGTGTTTCATCATATAACATCCTTTGCCCGTCATAAGACATAATATACATCCGTCCCCCCGAAGACAACGGCCCCAAGCCGGTATAAAAAGAATGCCACCTCGCATCATTAAAAGCATTGATTTCTTTCTCCAAAGCATTGCCTCCACTGATATATATTTTCACTTTCTCCCTTTGACGGAACAGCCCCCACTTGCCTTTCCCCACAAAACGGTCCCAATTGTTTCCATGATAGGATTGCTTATCAGTAGGAATATTCCTCATATTGATTTCTACGGCAAGTTCCCGGTTAGGCCCTATTCCATATAAGGCCGTAGAGTCCTCTACTGCCGCCCAATTCTCTTTCGAGAAATATGCAGCCCACACAACCTCCCCTTTCATCTCGTACGAAGTATAATGAGGATAATAGAATATGCCGAAAATATCCCGTTCCGGATCTGTGTTGCCGCCGTAGCGACCGTCAGGCGTCCCCCCGTGGTTCGATGTCACGCACACCAACCAGTCTTCATAATAAGCATCTTCGCGAGCCTCAATCGTGGCCAACAATCGTCCCAAACCCGTATCTACCAACTTCAAGGCATTCAGGTATGATGCATTTTCAGCCACGAATCCTCCTGATTTTCCAGCCTCCAACACTCCTTTAAAGGCAGCCAATATCAACTGGTTATCTCCCTTTTCAAGTTGCCCCTGCAACACCTCCAACGTTTCTTCATCCGAAGAACTGGTTATCACGGATTGCATCCCACCGACATAACGGTTTAAGTTGGGCCAAGGAGAAACGCACGACATCAATAAGTTCGGATCCTTATCCGAAACATACTGCACGATGGTCTTGGCATAAGTAACCGCCGCATCCCCTATCATGAAATCAGGAGTATAAGAATAATCCTTGATACGATGCATACGGGAATTCATCCCTGTGAGCATAGTGGCCCAAGTCAAAGGATCTTCCTCATCATACGACTCACGCCCTTCCGGCAGCAAGGCGTGGTCATCGGCGACCCCCGTCCAAACATACTTGCTATGCCCAAGCATCTTCTGCATGACCAGGAGGGTTCCTTTCTCCACCTCCTGCTTCACCACAGAACCCACAGCCCCGTCTATGTTGAGCCAAAGCACGTAACGTTTCACACTTTTTTTGGATGCCGCCGTGTCTTCTATCCCTCCGGCAATCGACTCAGGTGTATCATACTTCGTGCACGAAGCGTACAGCCCACATAGCAACACCAATACGTATTTGAATCGGTTCATTATATCCATATTTCAATTTGTTTTATCGTTTATAAAAAAATGTCCCAAACTCCGAAAACATTTGTTGCCTGTCCTTATGGAAGTTTTCAAAATTCTCTTCATCGCCTTCATTCGGTACGAACAAATTGGGCTTGTCGAATACCAAACGCAGGTAACGTGCCGTGACAGGCTGCGGGAAATCTATGAACTGCTCGTTTTTCAACAAACCGTCCACGGTCTGTTCCAAAACATACAGGTTGCTCCATTCCTGTTCGTCATGCTGTTCCAAACCGAAGCCTGAAGCATCAGTCGTCTGCAACGTAAATCCGGAAATACAGCGTGCGTCCCCATTCGCATAATAAAAACCATCCATCGTCTGCTCCTTTCCCATGTCGATGACCACATAATATGGAAGTTCGCTCGGAGAATCCTGATGCCCTCCGTTATTGGGAGAAAGGTAAGAACTCCAGTAAGAGTAGGGATCACCATCCAGAAGATTGTCCGCAGTCTTCCAATCCGACTCAGATTTATACTCCTTGTCCTCGTTTTCACGCCCTTCGCTGTCCCAAGCCGCAATCTTCCATGCGCTGCGGTTGGCACGGTAACGGAAAGACGAGGTTTCATATTGCCCCACATCCTCAAACGGATCCTCCGCCAACGGGTTTATTTTCCAGATTTGCTTGTCCAATAGAGGATAGCGTGAAGCATATTCACGCTCCGATCCGGAAACAGACATGCCCCAATGTTCATAGAAAGGAGTAAAATCCACCTGATAACGGTCGCAAAGTTCCCTGAAGAAACCCTCATAGTCGTTTCCGGCTCTTCTATCATGGCTTAATTTATCATAGATGTCCCATTTCGGTTTATCCTGATAATGGTTTTCATATTCGGCAATTTGGACACGCGGTAAAAGATATAGGGACTTTTTTCGGTTCGCCTCTTCTTTAGCCGTATACAAATCCGATGACATCCACTTGGAAGTATCCGCCTCTGCATAGGACAAAGCAACCGGAACTGTAGACTTAAAATCTATCCCCATGTCTGACAATTCTTGTTCCAAACCAATCTCCTTGTTCCTCTCATTCATCCGATACAGAGGCACATAAAAATATTCATCCTCCCATCCCGTCACTCCATTATAAAAATAACTATACTTTTCCGCCACCATGGAATACACATTGATAAAATGCAAATCAGCCACAGAGTCAATATTCAACAGGTCATCATAAAGACTGGCCGTACGTACCAACATCATCCCCTGTTCGTTATCGGAACGCCTCGATTTGTTTTCCCGCAATTGGACATCAAAGACAAAACGGTTGGGAAACATGGGTTGCGGATTTGCCGCATCGGATTCTTTGTCAAAGCCTTGGGTACGATAAATCGTCTCCAACATTTCATCCCACGTAGCCAAACATGCCTCCATTTCCATCGCAAAATCAGGACGTTGGGAGAAATACAAGTCCAACTGGCTTCGCTCTACGGAGAACGCCACGTTTTTTCCCCTCAATTCCAACCAAGGGACTGTCGTAGCTTTCACTTTCCGTTCCCACTCACGCACGTCGGTTTTCCCCAAGACAAAATCCGGAGCCGCATACACATTGCAGAATGTCAACGGGACATCAGCATCCCCTTCTACATCCTGATCGCGCAACACCCAAAGATAACCTCCCAACGAGAAGCGTACGGTATTCTTTCCGGGATACAACGCTTTCCGATAATAGGCAATAGGTTCACGCAAGCCGATATTGTCATTCGTCAAGTCTTCCGTGTGCATACCCACTTGGACGGTCAGTCCCCAAACATTATCCGGCACATAAACCGTCACCAATTCCCCTGCACCCGCATACAACCCACTGCTATAAATGGATTGTGGGCCTTCTTGCATAATCCCCAACTGGATATATTTACGGGATAAATCCAAATAAACCACAGTATCTGCGATACGACGTTCTGAAGCCGTGTCCACCAATCCCGGAAACAAACGGGCTTTCTCGTACATGCTCACATCGATGCCCTGTACCGTATCCACTGTCACACGGGAGGAATCCGCCGCATTATCATCCCACCCGCTATCAAACTCGAAGTCACTGGCTTCACACCCTGAGAACAAAAAAGACATCCCCAAGAAAGCCACTAATATATAGTTCACTAAATATCTCATATTCCTTATGCTTTAATCATTCGTTGTTAAATCCTTATAGGGAAGCGTACGCCCTATCCCCGTCCATCCCCATGCATCAGGCACGGTAAATCCCAACCATTGGAAAGTTTGGAACGGTATATCGACCAGATTAATGGACGTTTGGAAATAGGTCTTGCTATAAGGCGGTTTGACATTGGTCTCTTCCGACATGCCCTGTTGCCACAAAACATTGGAAGAAAGTGTCATATCCGATTTCCCTGCATTCGGTCCACCATAAATGGAACCATATTGGGAATAGTCAGGCAACACCTCCCCTTCATAATCCTCTTCCCGGTCGCAAGGCCAGTAACCAATCAAATTATCCCAATAAGGATAATCTTTTCCCAGTTCATCCAATCCCGACAGTTTATAATTCTCAGCTATGAAATCAGCCGGCAATGCCACATCGTAGACTTGCACATTGGTCACATAAATCTGTACTGTCGTGGAAGTATTTGAACGGAATATCTGCCCAATGGTAAGGGGAACTTTGTCTCCTGTAGAAACATCCACGGTCAAAGGTTCAAACTCTGCATTCCCATGAAGATCCAAATGCCCGTCCGTATATTGACGGAACTGTTGTTTCTTATAATCAAAAACTACCGTCAATACATGCCATTTTTTATCGTTCAACACCGAAGCCTGGTCTTGAATCGTCCAAATCCGTTTTCCATCGAACCTGGACAAAAGCCTGAAATATTCCGCTCCGGTTTCCCAACCTTCCCCTCCCCGGGGTTCTGTTTGGATGGCCTTAGACACAAAATCCAACCAGTTCTCTCCTCCATTGGGATAGCAGACCATGAATTGGACGGTATAAGATGTGGTGTCTTCCCCCTCTGCCGGCAATTTGAAATCGAACAAAGACGGGTCATTGACTTTGGCATAATCGGTAGCCCCCGTTCCGGAATAGGCCGGAGTGAAATACTTATATACCAATCCCTCATCCGAAGAAGGAGCCAAAATGCGCTCTTCACCGAAACGTTCATTATACATCAAGGTAAATGTGTTGCGGTCTTTCATCTCATACACACTTTCGCCCGTATTGTCCGTGGCACCTCCATAATTGGACGTTACTACCACCAACCAATCCTCGGCAGCATAATCCGGACGTGCTTGCAAAGCCGCCATGACCCGTCCTATACGTTGATCCGTTTCGGAAAGAGCGACTATGACTTCATCCGTAGGCCACCCGGCACGCTCGCCTTCAGGAACAATGAAACCGGCTTCCAATCCTGCCTGCTGCACTCCATTGTATTCTATAATGGTCAATGAGGGTACCTCGCCCGTAGCCGACAATATTGCCTCAGCATCTTCCGTGATTTGCTCATCCGTACCCCAACAAATCATATCGGCCTCATCCTTGCATAAGTCGGAAAACTCACGTTCAGATGCCAATACCGCAATACGGCTTTCACCGTCAAGTCCTTTAAGGCGTTCCAAAACCGAAGGCGTATCGGAAGAGCGCTCCAACATTCCTGTCAGCAGATTATCCCATCCCAGACGACTTCCGACCAACGTATCGGAACGGGTATCAGCCAAACCGTCAAACGTATACAACGCCTTTTCCATCATGCCTTTCAGCGTCATCACCTTTCTGTCATTATTTGCCTCCCTTACGGCCGTACCGCTCGCCCCGTCCACCACAATCCAAAGCACATGTTTCTTATGGTAAGCGAAATCCTCATTCGGATAATCCGTCCGCAAACCATCCACCAAGTCATCGTTACAGGCACATAACGTAGCACCCATGCCACAAAAGACAGCCAATTTCCAAATGGTTCTTATCAAAATGTTTCTCATTTTTCTTCTTTTTTACATTAATGATCCAAGTTCACTTCCAACATCAAGACGTTATTGGCTTTCTGGCCATTGAAACGGTCAAAACTTCCCATCAACAACAGTCCATAAGAGCCTAAAGTCGTTTCCGTTTCGGCCACATGATAAAGTTGGCCGTTAAAAGCCCCGGGCACATTGAATTTCTGTTGCGCCATACCGTCCATTTCCAGAATGAGGAATCCCAATCTCGGCACACCTCCATAAGTAGAGAACGTTCCGGACACAATCACCTTTTCCTTATCTATCAACTGGGCAAAATTAACCGTACCGCCCCCTATCTCACGAGGTACAAACGTTTCATCCAATGTCCCGTCAGGGTTCAACATGGCCATTTGCTGACGAGGCTGACCGTTGACATGTTTGAAACCTCCAACCACCATCATTTTATCCAAAGCCTTGTTATAACGCACCATGGTAACATTACCATCCGGTCCCGCACCCAAATTCTCCAAGAAAGCATGGTCCACATTTCCACCCGCATCCAAACGGACCATTCCCGGCACGGGAACACCGTCGAATGAAGTAAAAGAACCAACCAAAACCACTCCATCGTCCTTATCCATGCACGCATCTGCTATGATTCCACCCCCCGCGCCGGAATAGTGCCCAACCTTATCCACCAAACGATAAGTGGAGTCCAACACTCCACAGTCATCCATGCGGAATGCCGATGCGACCGGTGAAATACGCTGTTTGCTATCGACATAAGAAGACGCATATTCATTACATACGTACTGCGTAAGATTACCCACCGCCACTATCTTCTGACCGGAAGTCACAAACGAACGTACAATGGGTTGCAGACTTCCACCATTCAGTTTGCTAAACGAATAACGGATAGGCTTGCCATTGCTCTCTTTTCCAGCATCCTCGAATACATATTGCTGCGTGGTGTCGGGATGGGCATTGGAACGCAACACCATGATATTGTTAACATATACCCTATCTTTCAAATCATACAATCCACCATTTTTAGGATTATACACTTCAAAAGCAGAGAACATACCGGATACCAACATACGCCCGTCTTCAAAAGCAGATATGGAATTAATATACGGAGGGGTATCCCCTTCAAAGGAGGAAGGTTTCACGCCATAGTCCGTACCAAAATCGGAAGAACTCCAACGGGTCACTACACCTTTGGAATTCACATGCCCGATGCACCAATGTTCATATTGGGCCAAATGCTGGAATCCTCCTACCAGATAGTTGTTTTGAGGCTTGCCATATTGGCTCACCGAACCATACACTATCCCATCCACCACTTTCGCAGACAAATCCCACGACTTATCTACCGAGATATTGCCTTCTATGGGAAAATAAGGGCCGTAAAACACTTGGTTTTCCATCACCAGATAAGTATTGCTCGACACGCACTCATCGGGAACCCTAACCGTCAACGTCGTATCGGTGGCTGCCAATATTTTGGTTTCCTGTTCCCCCAAATAGAATTTAAAAGCATATTCTCCCTTTTCCGGCACACAATAGTTCAATAACCCATCGGCCTTAAACACTACCGTATCTCCAGGATATCCCTTGGCCGGAACCGGATCTTCACTCAGCAACCTGAGGTCGAACTGCACTTTTCCACCTCCATAAGGATCTTCCGAAATGGAATGATCCAGTTCTTCACAACCGGAAAAACCGGTCAGCAAGGATAAAACCCCATATAAGCCCACGCCATATTTCATAACCAATTTCATAACCTATCCTCCTCTTTCTTCCGAATAAGACATTCCTTTTCCCTGCGCTTGACTTCCTCCAAAGGCAAAATACCTGCCCCAATCGCTTTCTGCGCAAAGACATCGCGGTCGAAACCAAAATTATGGTTCGTAAACCTTATGACATGAACCACGCCGTTAAAGGGCTGAATGTCACACGAAGCCACATAAGCATTAATCATATCCATACTGGCAAAATCGTTCACATAAGAATAAAGTATCTGGCGTGGACCGGCATATTTCACTCCAGAGGCATCATAGTACACGACTCCCATGTTCATAGGCTTGCCTGCCAACGAGTAATAAGCTCCACCCGGATAAGCTGAAACGGCTGCTGTATCCAACTGGGGGATATCTTTCAAGCAGTATTTCCCGGGAATGACATACATGGACAGGAACTCTTTCCATACTTCCGGTCTAATCTGCCGCAAATCTTTCACGCTGTCTTCTCTCATCGTGAAATACAACTTTCTACTCAGATAATCGACCGAAAAACTGATAGACCAGTCTGTCGGGGCAAAAAAGGTTATTTCACCATTTTGGAACACGGAATCCATTCCGGCATAATGGATCATTTCGACCAAGTCCGAAAAATAATGCTTGTCGGGATGCTGTTCCAAATAATCCAATACCGTACCGTTATAATACGGATTGTGTTTGCCCCCATCTTCCAAATAATCGTCATTCTGGCAACCTATGGCAGAAAAAGAGAGCACGACAGCCCCAAACCAAATCAGAAAATTTCTAAGTGAATATCTCATAAATAATAGTTTAAAGTACAACATTTTATTCCCAATAATTATTCAACGTAATCAACGTGTTATTCTCTTGTGCTTTCCTACTGATAGGCCACGTCCAAGCCCCTTCACGGAATTCACTCTTGGTCATGGGATGATAACAATATTGATTGTTATAAACCTTTCCAGTCCGCACCAAATCATAGAAATAATGCCCCTCACCCATTAATTCACGTACACGTTCCCAATAAATGGCATCTTTTAATTCGCTTCCGGACAGCGACAAAGTAGAAGCACCGGCACGTGCACGAATACGGTTGAGCAAACCGCAGGCTTTTCCATCATCCGTACCTAATTCCGCCAAAGCTTCTGCATACAACAAGATGGCATCTGCCAAACGGAATACAATCTGATTACCCGAATTGGAGGTCACGCTCTTTCCATCATACAAGTCCACATGTTCAAATTTCTTCACTTCTTTAGGGTCTGTGTCCATGGTAGAGTAAATATTCTCATTAAACCAATACGTCACACGCTCGTCCGGTTCAGAAGGAGGATAAATCCGGGTCAGGAAATCATAAGTGTACTGAACGTATGGTTGACTACGGAGATCAAATACAGAATACATGACTTCGTTGGAATAAATGGCATTTTGGTTAAAAACCTCATTCCCGTTAATGTAACTCAGATTTTGCACTATCTCGAAAATACCTTCATTGCTTCCCCCGCGGAACAACGTAGCCGTCTGGCTTAAGGGCAACAACGTGTAAGCATTACCGCTTTTTTCCACCAACTGCTCTCCATAATCCACCACAGCCTCGTAATAAGCGTTCTTCTGCGACTCATCAAAACCAGCCAACCACATGTTCACATGCATCAATAGGGCCAAAACAGCCCCTCTTGAAGCCCGTATGGCTTTTTTATCCGAGGAGTATTGTGTCCAGGGCAAACAGGTTACATCCGGATCGTCCACTAAAATTTGGTTCAAATCCGCAGCAATGTTCTTCAGCACCGTTACCATATTGGTCCGCGGCAAAGGCTCCTGATGATAGGCATCCGTATAATAAGGCACATCTCCGAAATTACGCACTAAGAAGAAATAGGCCAAACCACGCATGAAAACAGCCTCAGCCTTATACGCCTTCTTTTCGTTTTCCGAGACACCCGTACGGTCAATCTCTTTCAAAAGGATATTGGCAGACTGGATGACTTTATAAAAGTTCTTCCATTGCATGATAGCCTCAGCCCGCTCATTATCATCATTCGGATAATGCTCCCTAAGCCCATTCAAATCATTAGACACCAAATCCTTAACATAATCTAAATTCCCATCCGTCTCTAACGGAGCACAACGCAAGTCCCCAGAGTAAAGGATATAACAGGATTTTTGCATCGTAGCGGCACGGAACTCCGTATAGATGCTGTTCACAAACCCTTCTACGGATTGCACGGATGCTTCATCCCACATTTCATCTCCTGACAGGTGTTCCTCACTCGTCGTATCCATCAGTCCACAGCTCCCCAACAAACAAGAAGACAGGGAAGCCACTGCTATTATATATTTCATTTTAAATAATCGTCTCATATTCATTTTTATTCATTATCATAAACCGATAGTCAAACCCATGGAGAAAGTCCGGGCATTGGGATAACCTCCCGACTGGTCCCAACCGATAGAACTTACATTCTCCGGATTGATTCCTGAATATTTCGTAAAAGTGTAAAGGTTGTTCAAACTCATCCGGATGCTGGCATGGCGGATGCGGATAAAGTCCGTCCACTTCTTAGGCAACGTGTAAGATAAGGTTATGGCATTAATCTTAAAATACGAACCATCTTCCAAAAACAATGTCTGGTCGGCACGGAACGGCTTTATCACGCTACTGTGCTGGTAATCGTATGGATTGGGATAATCCGCATGCGTATTGGTCGGAGTCCAAAAATCATACGCACTGATAGGAGTCAGTGCCGCATTCTTATACATCCCATCCCGACCTTCTATATTCGGGTCATTCAAAGATGCGAAATTATTAGCCAATACCTGATTTACAATGTCACGACGAAGCGTGAACGAGCAACTGGTAAACAGAGCCAGATTCTTGTAACGCAGATTCACAGAAAGACCTCCGATAACACGCGGTTGGGAATTGCCGACAATCGCTTTATCTTTCTCATCTATCACATAATCCCCGTTCAAATCAGCCCAAATAGGATCACCAGCCTTGAAATACGCATTCGGATTGTCGGCCGAAACACCTTCACCTCCGACTCTCAAACGAAGTCCCGTGGCAGGATCGACCGGCACATCTTCGTCTGTGGCATACACACCTTTATATACGTATAAGAAATTAGACATGGCATTCGAACCCAACTTATTCACAACCTCCGCGTTAGAATTGATAATCATACGGGCTTCGTCCGGCAACTTTGTCATCACGTCCCGATTAATCGTAAAGTTCGTCATGATGTCCATGCTCCAGTTGCTTTTAGGACGGAAAGGACGAACCACCAAAGCCAACTCCATACCATAATTGACCAAACTCACCTCAGTAGTAGGCACCATATCAAAACCGTTATGGTCGGCCAGTTCAATCGAACTCAACTGATTGTCCACTTGCTTATAATACCAATCTCCCTGAAAAGACAAACGATTGTTCCATAATCCGAAATCCAAACCCACATTCCATTGCGTTGTTGTAATCGGGTCTATATTATTATTCGGCATATTCTTGAAATCAATGGGAATCACGGTATTACCATTATAAGTATCGCTTCCTAACAAGTAGTTTCCCCACACGTCATATTTCGTAGCCTTATATTTGACTACCCTACCCCATGATGCCCGGATGGCAGAATAATCCACCCAATTCCAATTCAGTTTTTTAAAGAATTTCTCCTCATCGAAGTTCCAACGCACGCTCACACCGGGATTGACGACCCATTTCACGCCCCGGCCGTAAGCTGAATTGGCTTCAGGACGTATGGTCGGCGTAATCACATACTTATCTTTTCCTCCTGTGGGATTTTTAAATCCTATAGTCGGAGCAATATTGAAAGACACGGTATTATCTTCCTCCGAAGTCACAGCCTCTGCCCATGAAGAAGCATAACCAAGCGGCCCCCATAAATAATCATTGACCAGTCCGGTCTGTCTGATTTCATTCCCGTTACTTCTATTGGAACTGATTTCTCCCGTCACGGTGAGGCCGTATTTAAGAATCCCCGTCGAACCAGAATAAGACAAACTGGTACGCCCATAAAGCCTGTCGCTATATTTGCTCAATCCGTAAAGTTGTGCTTGATTGCTGTTCAACATACCGGGGGTGAACTTCTCATTTTCCGTATTGTTATAAATATACCCGGCCGTAACATTCCACCGGATATTCCACGGCAACTGATAATTCATGTTTATATTGGCATCGTACGAAACACTTGTCGTATTTTGTTCCACCATCAAGGCTCCCAAAGCTGCATTCGAAGCACTATATATGGACGGAGGAGGCAGCAAGGAAGAAGCAGAAGCTCCACTGGCCACACCGGTCTGCTGCAGCGCGTTTCCACTTCCAGATCCCGTAATACCCAACGTGGCATTGACCCCGACATACAAATTGAACTTCTCTGTCGGCGCATATCCCATATTGGTACGGATTCCGTAACGGTTGAAGTCCGTATTGGTAATGATACCTTCTTCCGAATAATAGTTTCCGTTTATCTTATAATTGAATTTCGTACTTCCACCTTTTACCGACAAGTTGTAGGTCTGGTTTACCGTGCGACGATAATAATTCCCCTGCCAGTCCGTATTGTTATTGTAATAAGGATTCAAACTGTCTGTCAAAGCCTGATTCCCGTTCACATCATAATAACCATTCCAACGCGACGTGTCGTTTTGTAGAATTTGGTCGATACGGGACATTCGTTCTGCCCGTCCCACCAACACATCCCGAAGACGCGGAGGAATATTCACTTTCATATCCATTGAAAAATCAATCTGGGGTTTGGCTGAATTTCCACGTTTGGTGCGAATCAAAATCACACCGTATGCACCACGTGAGCCATACTGTGCCGTGGCTGCCGCGTCCTTCAATACTGTTATGTCCTCTATATCCTCGAAAGGCAGACTTGACAACGGGCTGACCCCAGAACCTGACAATAATCCATTAGCATCAAAATCACCTACATCTTCTTGCGGAATTCCATCAATAACAAATAGGGGAGCGGAAGAACCCAAAATATATTGTTGGTCATCTCCTTCACCTACACCCTGAATTGAAATATCAGATATACCCCGGATAGTATAAGTTCCGATTGAACCTGGCGCGCCATTGTTCTGCTGTACGTTCAAACCGGCTACCCGCCCTTGCAGCAACTCCATGACATTGGAAACCGGAGCCGGTGGCAAATCTTTTGTATTCACGACCGTTACGGAAGCTCCCACGTCAGCCCGACTCTGTGACTGGTAAGCCACCACCACCGTCTCGTCCATCGCATTCACGCTCTCTTCCATAAATACGTCCATGTCCTTTTTGGCTTTCGCCACTTTCATTTCCACCGTCCGGAAACCCATATAAGAAAATATGAGAGTAGCATTACGGTCTGCCTTCAACCTGAAGCTTCCGTCCATTTTGGTTAATGCACCATTTCCCTTCTCGCCCTTTTCACCACGGACCATGACCGTCACGCCGGGAATAGGTTCACTACTCTCGGCCAACCTCTCGTATACATGTCCGGAAACCTCCACGACCTGCCCGTAAACCCGGTTCACGAATAAGGAAAACAGGCAAATCAAAGCCATGATATTTAGTTTCTTCATTTTTCAACTTCATTATAAGATTAATAATTATCCCTGAACTCAGGATTACCCCCAGAAAACACAAAGATGATATCCCAATGTCCTTCTTTATAAATGGCAAAATCAAAGGCCATGGATGCCCTTACACGATAAGTTCCTCTCATCAATCGGTCATAAGCAAAAACCACATGGGCCTTGTCACCTTCTTTATTCGTATAACGAGTTGGCAATTCATTCAAAGGAATCGGATACGCCACCTTGTAACGTACATAATCGTCCGTCATTTCCATATCGAAGCCATGAAGCAAATTCGTCCAATCTGTCTTAGAGAATTTCCGGGGAGAAATCGGTTCGTAATCCTTTGTCATGAAACGAAAAGTCAACGTATTGTCCTTAGACGTATTCTCCAGATTTTCGCGAAAATAGACCTTGATGTCTTCTTCATTCATCACACCGAAGAAACCACTTGTACCCTCCTTATACATTCCTTGTACAGAAAGAGGATGTACAAAGTCCTCCGTGATGACTCCCGTCAGTTCATCTATGTTCGTCGGTTCATAATCCCGTTCACGTTTGGGTATTAAACGGAAACCCGTATATTCTTTCCAACCACCGGAATTTACCGCACGGATGTCAAATATGTAACCGGAATCCGGATCGCATTTGACGAACGACGAACGTGCATTGGCCCATAATATGACTTCTCCAGAATGCTTACGCACCTGCAACAGGCTACGATTCTCATATCCTCTTTTCGCCTCAATCTCCTCCAATGAAGTTTCGGTTCCCAAATAAGGGGATTTCCACACCCTCACAGGGAACTCATCCGTCAATTCCCGAGCCTCGCTACCATCGTGGCGTACCACCCTGGAAATCGTAAATGTAAGAGGCTGAGTGGAATTCCCTGCACTGAAATTGTCGGATGCCACATTGTCACGCCCTAATACGGGACGGTACATCGTTTGCGTAAAGGCAGCATCCTTGTCAAAAGAGTCCAGACTCTCCGGCAAGAAGTTATCCACACAAGACTGCAACACGCAGCCTCCCATAGCCACTGCCCACCAAGCGCATATATTATTTCTTTGTCTTTTCATTCCCATAATTATAAAATAATTGTTCCATTCCATTAAAACCAAACTCATGGCCGTCCGACAACACATGAACACAGCCATTATTTGCCATGATATCAAACGATTCCACTTCGGCCTTCACCCAAGTCGATGTAACTTTGGAATCCAACGTTTCTATCAGACGCATATAACGTGTCCCGACCTCTTCCGCACCGGAAGCCGCTCCCCGGCCTACTTCCATACGCATCAAATGGCCATACGACATACAGGGCACTTCCGTTGCACCTACGTTCAACACATCCTCCATGGAATACCGTCCATCAAACAGGTAACAGTACAACATGGAATCCAATTGGTGGCGATAATCATAATGCCGCGTAATATAAATAGTATCGTTATCTTCAGTGGACACTTGGTGCACAATCGTATCCACCACGGTAAAAGGTTCTATCAACAAATCTTCCAACCCCAAATGCTTGCCTTTCCCATAAGCTTCACGATACCGGTTCAGACCGTCGAATGCCAATCTGAACGATTGGTCCGTTACAGCAAATAAAGTTACCTCTTTACGTTTCTGCAATGAATCTTTCAATCCAGGAAGGCGCCCTGCCAGAAAAAGCAAAGAATCATACGTTACATCAGGATGAGCCGCCTTATCCGCAAGATAATCATACAACGTTCCCTCATAACGCACCGTGGATTCTTCCAAGGGATAAGTGCCAGACTCATACTCCTGACAAGAAACCCATCCGAGCATCAAAGCTCCAAATACCAATACATTAAAAACAAACAGTCTCATGGTACCATAAATTTAATTATTCCAATATTCATTTTGCCGAATCAAATTATTCTGCCGGATAACCTCTTCGGATACCGGCCAGTAAATGCCTCCATTCTCCATCCTTGCTAAAAAATCCGGGTCATCCTGAAGAATACGCTGCCGACGAATCAAATCATACCAACGGTACCCTTCACCTATCAGTTCCCGACGACGTTCTGCAAAGATATTGTCTATCAGCTTGTTCACGTCCTCCCCGAAATTTTTCTTGAACGACACTTGAGAAAGCCCACGCTTTACCCGTAACAGGTTCAGTTGTTCCACAGCATCATCCACCCGGTTCAAAACCGCCAAAGCCTCCGCGCGCAACAACAGCATATCCTCCATACGGGACAAAAGGATGGAAGAACCGAATACCGCAAAATCGCCATCCTTACCGGCTCCATTCTGCACCACATTGATCTTCCTGAAAACGGGCTTTGCATAAGTCATATCAATATAAGCCGAACGGTATTTCGATCCGGCAACCGTATCTATGCCAAAACGTAAGTCTTTCCAATCGTCATATATACGGAAAAGAGAGTCCTTCGTTACATATAAGTCAGGATGTACCTTCCGGATGTAAGGTTCGCACAAGGTCCATTGTTCCAAATGCCCGCTCTGTGTCACATCTTTATTATCCATAAAATTAAAAGCCACTAAACGGTAAGGTGCATAAGTAGTATACGAAGCGTTGAAAAGACCTTTCGTATCCACAATATTATCCACTTCCAAAATATTCTGTAACGACCCAGTCATGCCTATCGCCTCATAGTTTTCCAATACGTAAGTGGCATAAGCCTCTGTATCGGCATAGTTCCCTTCCCAAGCCGACAAATGAGCCAGAATGGCATAGACCGAAAGTTTATTGAGCAATTTGCCTCTCCAAAAGGTAGGGTCTTGCCAATAATACTTATTATTGCTCGAACCGAACTCGAACGGAAGTTCGGCAGCTGCTGCCAACAGCTCATTCTTGGCATATTGCAAGACCTTGGCAGAAGAAGAACGGCCGATTTTCGGAAAAGAGCCATTGTCGTAAGAATAAGTGACCAAAGGGACATCCCCCCAAATCCGTACCATATAAAAATAGGCCAGTCCGCGCAAGGCATGTGCTTGCGCCACATCCCACTTCAAAGTCTGTTCGGAATAGGCTTTGTCCTGTCCTAACACGTTTCCTACATTTTCTATAAATACGGAAGCCGCATTGACCACGGCATAAAACCTCCGCCAATCCGAAATTTCATCTATCATGGGAATATTACGGTTCAAATCATTATGAATGATGGCATCCAAATCAGCTCTTCCGTATGCCGTAAAATCACCGCTGCGCAACTCTCCGCAAGCCCAATGGGTGTTATTATCAGCTAATGCCGCACGCATCAAACCATACATACCCATTAATCCGGCACGGGCATCCTCCAACGTATTCCAATTATGCTCATCGGGCAACGTGTGATGCGACTCGTTCTCAAGGAAATCCGAACATGCGGACATTCCGGAAACAACCACCAACGCACATATTCCCCATAAGAGTTCTCTCATGTATAAAACTATTTTTTTCATTTGTTTTCCTTGAATGGTTAAAAACTACAACGGACACCCAACGTCACAGAACGCGGTATGCCCATACCGTAACCTCTATAATATCCATCGAAATCCACTAACTCAGGATCGTCGCCACTGAATTTCGAGACGGTAAACAGATTGTTTCCTGACACATACACATATACATCATGTTCTGGCGTAGGAACAGAATACCCCAAGGTAATCGACCGCAACTTCAAGTAAGAAACCTTTTCCAAATACAAATCCTGATCTGCCCGGTAAGGATGCACCTCACTCAATGCATTGTAACGAGGATAATCCATCGGGACATTACCGCTTTGCCAGAAGAAGATTTCCTTCACACCTGCCAGATTATCTCCTTTGTCAAGGGTTGTGAAATCATACTGTTGATAGGCCCTGTAATTCATGGCCGACTGTCCCGCCGCAAAAAAGAACGAAGCCCCCAAATCAAAACGTTTAAACTTCAGTTGAGTCGAGAACCCTCCGGTGTATTTCGGCAAAGAATGGCCTTTCAGGACTTTGTCCTCATCCGTTATCTTATTATCACCATTCCTGTCTACCCATTTCGGGTCACCGGCTTTCATTTCCACTCCATTTACCGTCATCTTTTTCCCGTCTTTCACCGGGACTTCTGCATCGGATTGGTAAATCCCGTCATTCTGCAGGACATAAAAACGGTCTACGGCTTCTCCTACCCTCAACAACCGTCCGTCGACCTCCGTTTGCTGAAGCCCACCGGGAAGGGCTGACAATTCATTGTGGTTGAAAGCAAAATTGGCACCGACCGACCATTGCCACCCGTCACCAGGCTGTTCAATCAACTTTCCGGTAAGAGACAGTTCCACACCTCGGTTCGTAATCTCCATACCTTGTTTATATTGCCCTGTATAACCAAACTCATGAGCCACCGGCACCTTTACCAACAAGTCCTTGTCGCGATTGGAATAAAAAGCAAAATCCAACGTCAGACGGTCTTTCAACCAACTGGAACGCATCCCGACCTCTGCCTTGTCCGCATAAGGCCATTTCACGCCAAAACCGACCCATCCGAACGTATAAGGACGGGTAGCCGTGGCATATTGGTTATAAGAACTGGGAATCCAAGAACCGCTCCAACCGATGTTCTCTGATGTATATTGCGGCCCCATCCCATAACGGTCGGAAGGAAGATAACGCCCGACACGTGCCCATGAACCATATAAATCCAATCGGGACAACCAGGAAACATTTTCTAATAAAGAATGCTTGATACTCCATTGAACCTGAGCTGCCGGAGTAAAGAGCCAACGATGATTGGATTGCACGGTCGTCGCACCGTCATAACGTAATACCACACCGGCAGAAAGATAATCCTTCCATCGGTAAGCGATGTTCAAAGATGAATTCATGAAATGCACTTCCTCCTGATCCAAGAAATTAAACAGTTCAAAACCTCCTCCCTTGGTACTATGCTTGTTATCGTCATCCCCGTCATAACCTTTGGAGTAATTATAATGATAACGGTCCTGGTCCATGGAGCCGTTCACGTCGAAAGAAAGGCGATGGCCGTTTTCCATATCCCAATCATAACCCAAATAGAAGTCTCCTATAAAACGACGGTTGTATCCGGAGTAATTCGACACATAACTCATGGACTCCATCATCGTAGAAGGCCAAAACGCATTCCTGACATCCGTCTCATAGTCGAATTTTACGGACAAGCCAGCCCTTAGAGCCTTCCACACATAATTCAGAGATAGGCTTCCGTTTATCGCCATGTTGTCATTCTTGTCATCCGTACCACTCAAATAAGAGTCATAGATGCCTGCCCCTTCCGTCGTCGGAGGTACGGGCGTAGCCAAAGACGGAAAATACTCCATTTCTGCATAACGGTCACGCAAGGTTTTGTTTCGCGAACGCGATGCCTTAACGGCTTGCAAGATTGTGCTCACCGTCAGTCCTTTTACGGGCATCATGTTCAGATAGAAATCGATATTGTATTTCGAGTAATCCGTATTGTCGGCCATCCCCTCATTGGTTGCCGTACCCACAGAAAACAAATAATTGGCAATCCCTTTACCTCCCCCGACGGAAGCATTCACGTTATATTGCAACTGGGGAGTGTTATAATAATCCTCAGCCCAACCCGGCGCCCCGAAAAACATGGGGTCGGTACGGTCTTTTAAATAAGCAGGAAGATAACGGTCCAAATCCGTGCCTTCGGGGTAAAATCCGGCACGGAAATTCCGCTCGTCGTTCGCGTTAGTCATCCGTACATCCCCGTTCGAAGCCATGGATGCCGTCAGACTGGCATCCACTGTCACGTTGGGTCCTCCCTTATATCCGTCACGGGCCACGATCCAAATGGCACCGTTGGCAGCCAACGGCCCTAATTTTGCCAACTCATAAGGATCTTTTACGACTTCTATCGACTCGATATTGGCCAAATGCAATCCGGCCAAAAGGTTGGTCGCCGTACCCAATGGATTCACGTCGTTATTCTTCACACTATAAGAATAGGCCCGGTTCTCTATCACCGGTACACCATTTATATATACGGCCGGCTGAGTGGACATGGCATCCACTTTAGAAAACAAAGGGACGGATGTTCCCCGCAAGAACATGGCTTGCTGCGTTCCGGGTTCCCCACTCGGCTCCTGTACATACAGTCCGGCCACCTTTCCTTTCAGGTTTTGCTGAAGGGAAATATAGGGCGAACGGTATACCTCCATCATCGCCACGGAATCAGGCGAACCTAACGCCGCGTTCCGCTTTTGCGCCTCATACCGGGAAAACCATCCTTTCTGCCCACCGGCACTATCTTGCCGCAAAGAATCCTTTTTCAGACTTCCTCTCTTGGCTACCGACACAAGCTCCCCGGAGCCTGCTGACGACATGGGATACTTGTTTCTCATGCCATACGCATTTCCTACATAAAGCATGGAAAAGCAGCATGCCGTACAAACCGGATAGATGATTAGACGTATTGTCTTTCTCCTGTTTTTCATACATAATTTTAGTTAATTTGACAAGGCACAAATTTAAAGGCTTCTTAAAAAAAAGCGGGACTATTTTCAACCAACTTCATCCAATTTTAGACCAAATTTCAAATCCGGAGGACAATAATCATTCATTCATGGATGTTTTTTATTCAAAAACAAACGATAATGCCTTCATAATCTGATATTTAAAAATCAGTTGAATCTTTCTATGAATCAAAGGCAAGATAAGAGGTTATACAAAGGGATGAAACCCATTTTAACCTTATTCCGAGTGGAATCCTTTTTCCATTTTCATCTTCGCCATCAATCCACAAGACCTCGCTTGCGCAGAAATTCCGTGGGAGTAATGCCGAACTGTTCCTTAAAACAGGTTGACAAGTACTTCGCACCGGAAAATCCGGTGGAATAAGCGATGGCATCCAATGAGGTTTCCCCGCCCTCCAAAAGTTCGTAAGCATGTTTCAGGCGGATGTTTTTCACAAATTCCACAGGAGAAAGATCCGTAATAAGCTTTATTTTACGGTAAAAGGAAGATTTGGACAGTCCTACTTCACGTGCAATGGTATTTATATCCACATCAATTCCTTTCTTCATATTATGTTCTATAATCGAAATCACCTTATCCAAAAACTTCTGGTCGAGGGCAGACATCTTCAGCATGGCCGTCTTCACTTCCCCCTCCTGCCTGAAGTCCCTTTGGGCACTGCGTTTATGTTCCAGAAAGTTTTCCACCCGTGCCTCAAGCACCCTTAATTCAAAAGGTTTGGCCACGTAACCGTCACACCCTGCCTTATAACATTCCACCCGGTCTTCCGGGGCATTTTTTGCCGTCAACAAGATTACCGGTATATGGCTCGTATTAATATCGGATTTCAGCCGACGGCAAAGCTCAAGGCCATCCATATTCGGCATCATCACATCACTGATAACCACATCCACGGCATGTTCTTCGATGACAGACTGGGCTTCCACCCCATCGTGTGCCAACAAGACCTTATGGCGACACATAAAGACGCGGTGCATCACGTCTAAAAGGTCGGCATTGTCATCCACCAATAACATGGTTCCATTCACCTCACCTTGACCGCCTTTTTCTTCCAGTACGGCATATCCCGTAATTCCACCCTCTTCCTGCGGCAGCTCAAGTTCTTCTGCCGCAGTTATTTCCTCGCGGGGAGCAATTTCTTCCGGTAAATAGGCTGACTTGTCCACGGGTAAGAGGATTGTAAACTCCGTTCCCTCTCCCACCTTGCTTTTTAAGGAAATCTGTGCGTGGTGGATTTCCAACAGTTCTTTCACCAAAGACAGGCCTATGCCGTTGGCTTCGGTGGCCGCATCGGTAGCGGCGGTATAGAACCGGTTGAATACAAAAGGCTGTTTCTCCACGGGAATACCCACTCCCGTGTCCTTGACCCGAATCAGCGCGGAACATACACCATCATGCTCCATAACGGAAAGAGAAACTGAAACCTCACCGCCCTCGTGAGTATATTTATAGGCATTGAACAACAGATTATACAAGACTTTTTCCAATATGTCCCGATCGAAATATGCCGATTCAACACCTTGCTCTACCCGCACGGCAAAATACAAGTGCTTCTTGTCCATCAGCACGGAGAAATTCATCCGGCACAGTTCTTCCACAAAGGCAGAAAGATTCCCTTCGGACACCTGCAACTTCATTTTGCCGTTCTCAATCTTGCGGAAATCCAACACCTGTTGGATGAGATGTTTCAGTTGCCGCAAACTATTCCTCATCTTGTCCAGTTGGGGAATCTTGTTCTTGTACGTCATGGCCATATCATCTATCAGGCAGGATATGATGGTGATAGGCGTAAGGAAATCGTGGGATATGTTCGTGAAGTAACGCAACTTGGCTTGTGTCAGTTCCTCACTCTTCTCCTTTTCTATCTGTACGATTTTCAATTCATTGCGCAGCCTGACACGATAAACGGCCCATCGGTAACATCCCAACAAGGCCGCAGCCACAGCCAATATATATAAGGTGTAGGCCCACCACGTCTCATACCACGCAGGCTGACGTATAATAGTATAGGATACCGTGTTCGGACTCCATCGACCTTCGCTGTCGGTAGCCCGTAGTTCGAGGACATTTTCCCCCTTGGGCAATTTATTATAGTAGGCACGGGGCAGGTCGTTTCCTGTATACACCCAGTCATTATTCACGCCCTTAATCCGGTAAGCATACAATATTTGCCGGGGAGAAGAATAATTCAACGTTGAAAAATCAATTTCAATATCATGGGCATCTGCCCCTAATATGAGTTGATGCGACAAGGCATCCATCCGGCAATTTCCCGGGAAGTCGCCGTCCAAGATTGATTTTCCGGACACCTTCACATCCGTAAGCGCCACATCCACGGAAGAGGCCGTCCCGTCTAACCTGGAAGTTCCCTTGAAACAGGTTATGCCGCCGTCACGCCCGTAATAAAACATACCGTCACGGTAGGAACAGGCATTCCGTTCAAAAGAATGCACTCCCATATTATAAAGCCCGGCATACGATTTCACCACTTCGTTGTCCGGATTGAACTCCAACACATTCTTGGCGGTGGAAATCCATATATGCCCATCCTGGCCTGCCATGATGTCGTTGACCGTTTCATTGATATAGGTATAAAACAAAGAAGAATAGTCCTTGAAGGCATTCGTTTGCGCATCCCAAGCCTGCACGTTACCCTCCATCGTGCCAATCCATACTTTCCGGTGCTTCACATCTGCACAAAGTGCCTCCACATTATTGGACAACAACCCACCGTCCCGTGCCGCGAAATGCCGGACGGCACATTCCACAACCTTTCCGTCCCGGTATGCGGGAACCACACGGTAAAGCCCATGCCCACGGGTTCCCAACCAAAGGTTCCCCCAACCGTCTATCGCCATTGACGAAATATCATGAACGTCTACACGCAATGTCGTCTGGATATCCCCTTCACCGTTGCACACAGCAAGACCATATTCGGTCACAATCCACACATTGCCGTGGGTATCCTCCTTCATCGCCAAAGGTACACCCACGCCTGCCGCCTTTAAGTCTATGACCTTTTTAAGCGTAAAGGATTTTACCCCCCCCCCCGCGTTAAAAATACATAAATCTTATGAAAGAATTTCGCGCCGACCCATACCTCGTCCTCTCGTGAGGAAGGAGAAAAGAATG
Source organism: Paraprevotella xylaniphila YIT 11841 (assembly GCF_000205165.1). Taxonomy (GTDB): domain Bacteria; phylum Bacteroidota; class Bacteroidia; order Bacteroidales; family Bacteroidaceae; genus Paraprevotella; species Paraprevotella xylaniphila. The sequence goes on from NZ_GL883828.1 coordinate 30,965, forward strand.
CCGACACATCTCCCAAATCGTTCTGGAATTCCGGTGGAACCATGTCACGATAAAAAGACAAAGAGTTATCTGCCGGATTATACCACCCAAGCCCCAACCGGTCGTAATTGATCCAGAAAAGTCCTGTATTATCCTTAAAAACACCCCGGACGATAGGGCTTATCCCTCCGGTAATACCCTGCAACGGGGGTAAGGACAAGTTAGTGATTTGCGCATCGCTGAATACCAATTGGTAAGCCCCGTTCCCCGATGCAGACAGCCAAATATTGCCGTCACGGTCTCCATAAATACGGTTGAACAGGTTATTGGTCTGGGTTGCCAACTTTTCCGAAGGAATGACGGTCAACCGGCCGTTCTCTGCCTGGGCCACCGTCAGCCCGTAATACCCCAGCATCCACAGACATCCCCAATGCTTGTCCTGATACAGGCAAAAGGCATATTTCAGGTTTTGCATGTCCTTATCCTCTGCCCCGGACAACACATCTCCCACATAACAGACATTTGCCCCGGCATCCAAGTCCATCCGGAACAAGCCTTCACCCCAAGTGGAAAGCCAATACGTCCCGGACTCGTCCTGACAAAGCCGGAAAGGATTGTCCGTCTTGCCCAAACGGGGCATACGCTCAAAGCGGTTAATCGTCCTATTGTAACGGTACAGGCCTTTTTCCCAAAAGCCTACCCATATCGTACCGGCATGGTCCTTGTAGACCATGTTCACGCTCGTGACCGGAAGGCTGGAATCGAACGACTCCACTTCCTTTAAATCCGGACTGACCCGGACCAGTTTCTTATAAGAACCCACCCAAATATACCCCTCGTCATCGGTCACGATGGAACGGATTTCATAGTCTGTCAACAAAGAGTCTGTGAAAGAAATGAAGTGATTGGCCTTCTTGTCCCACGCACACATCCCTTTTTGCGTACCAATAAGGAGTTTTCCGTCCTTCGTCTCGGCAATATCCTTAATATCGTTGTGGGGCAACAATGCCGGGTACATGGGAGAAGAACGAAAGACATGAAGCCCGTAACCGTCGTAACGGCACAGTCCGTCGGTAGTGCCCAACCAAAGCACGCCTTCCCGGTCCTGATGCAAGCAATAGACCTTATTGGAGGGCAACTGCCCCAACAACGGAAACGGTTTCACTGAAATCTTATCCAAAAGGCCGGCGCAAGCCCAAGCCGCAGACAATGAAAATAAAAGGGAAAAAACTATACTTCTTTTTTTCATGGTGCCCAATCGCTTTTTCGGTTGCAAAAATAATAAAATATATGTCTACATGCCATATTTCTGCGTTCATTTTTCCCCTTAAATTTTCTGCGCCAAACGATTTTTCAATCTCAGCCGAACGATTTTTCAATCTGCGCCAAACGATTTTCAAATGTGAAGAGCATGTTTTCCCGTCTTCTGGGAACACCCAAAAAGCACAGCTCCCGTCCCACAAAAATCCCCACATAAACGGGGAAACAGGTCTTTCCGCTGTCCTGACGGCCTGAATGATTTTTGCCATTCTTGAACGATAATTCTCCCGAACCGGAATTAGATTGAATTTTGGCCTACTTTGAACAAAAATCGGCCTTGGGTTTTCTTATTTTTCATGAATTTTGCAGCGGTATAAAACAAGAGCGAAAGAACAGGTATGGTTTTGCAAGGTATAAAAGACGTTTTCAGGATAACGATTTATCAGACTGTTCATGTATCATTAAATAAATAGAGAAGACAATGAAAAGGAAGTATGTAAAAGTCATAGCAGCCGTAATAGGGATGGCCATAATGAACGGTCATCCGCTTACGCTCAATGCAAAATCGAAAAAGAACCGGACGGCAACTCCGACGGGCATCACCATCCACGGATATGGAGAGACCGCATCGTTTTCCGTAGATTCCAAGAACTTGCGGACGGATGAGCCCATCCAAGTTTCGGCTACGCACGGTTTTGAAGTTTCTCCCCACGAAATTTCCCCCAACGGTAAAGGCTCTGTTACCGTGAAACTGGTAAGCTCCAAACGGCAAACTGACGGCAAGGTTATCCTGCGGAGCGGTGACACGCGTTACTACGTGGATGTAAAAGGAGAAGGGAAAGACCTTCCGGTCAAAGACTTGTCTGCCACACCCGTCTACAAAGGAGGGGGGCAGGATTCTTTTGAAAAAGAGTTTTCACCCTCTAAAAACGGATATACCATAGAATTCAAAGTGGCCATTCCTGCCGATGGGAACGAGTTCAATCCCTTTGCCATCAATGCCGACGGACAGGGTTTCAAAAGCTATGTCACGTCTACGGCCTTCGGATTGTGCCACTCCACGTCCAAAGCCGACGGGTTCAAGAACCCTTCCACCAACGTGACCGGCGGACGTGGAAAGTTCTATAACAACGACGGCAAAGCACACATTTACCGCATCGCCGTGATGCCGGACAACCGCGCATTCTTCTACCGCGACGGCATTGCCGTGGACACGGTGCGCCTGCACGATTACGGTTTGCAGCCCGAATTCGCAAGCGGTAACGGGGACATCAAGGAAAACCTGCTAAAGAATCCCGGATTCGAAGGTGAATTTGAAGTGTTCGGGGTTAAAAATGCGGAAGACGTGGCTAAGGGCATAGAGGGATGGTACATTGACATACACGACTATTGGTGCAGCCAACAGTTCATCGTTCCTGAAGAAATAGACCAAGCCATAGGTGTCGACAATCATGTGGCACAAATCAAGCCCTACATGTGGGCCAACGGTTGGGGCAACGGCAACATCAACCAAATCGTAGACGTGGCTCCTAATGAAACCTATACACTTACGGCACTGGTCAAAGGAGGCATCCGGGAAAAAGAAGGGACCTTGGCCGGCAGCATGTTTATCGAGGAGATGCAGAACCGTGAAAAGAGAGTCAAAGTGGACATTGCCAGCGATTCATGGGAAACATATTCCTTGGATTATACCACCTCGTCCGATTGTAAGCAAATCCGTGTGGTATTCCAAACGGAAAGTGGAAAATGGGGAGAGCACCGCAGCCCGTTGGAAGTAGACAACGTGAAACTGACCGGCGTATCGCGCCAATATACCCCCAAAATCGGTTTCACCAATCAGGACGCTCAAGTGGAATACTTCACATTCGACACCACAGGAGCCTACGCACCGGCATCTCCTGAAATCACGGTGAATATCAACTAACCTGCAAACGAAGCATGAAGAAACTGTTTTTGACCATCGTATGCTTATGGGCATGGCATGTCCACTGTACGGCACAACTTACCCAATTCCACCCGGGCGAAGTATGGAACGATGCCGAGGACGCTCCCATCAATGCCCACGGAGGCTGCGTGGTGTTCCACAATGGCACATACTATTGGTTTGGCGAGGACCGCACGAAATTCGAATCGAACGGCGTCAGTTGCTACGCCTCCACAGACCTGTATAACTGGAAGCGCGTCGGACTGGCCCTGAAAGCCGACGGAACGCCCCGTGAAGACTTGAACGACATCTCGCAAGGCCGCCTTTTTGAACGCCCGAAGGTCATATACAACCCGAAGACCAAAAAATGGGTGATGTGGAGCCATTGGGAAAAATCGAGCAGCGACTACGGAGCCGCACGGGTATGCGTGGCCGTGAGTGACAGTGTCACCGGCCCTTATACTTTCTATAAGACCTTCCGTCCGAACGGAAACGAATCGCGCGACCAAACGTTGTTCGTGGACAACGATGGAAAAGCCTACCATATATGCTCTACGGCTATGAACTCCAATACAAACATTGCCCTCCTGCGCGATGATTATTTGGAACCGGAGGGGACAAACCTTCAAGTACTGAAAGGCGAAAAGTGTGAAGCTGCAGCCATCTTCAAATGGAAGGACGTATATTACGGCCTGTTCTCCGGTTGCACGGGATGGAATCCCAACCCCGGAAGGAGAGCCATGGCCAAGGACATCATGGGAGAATGGAAACTCCACGGCAACTTTGCCACCGACCCACTGAAACAAGTCAGCTACCGCTCACAACCTTGCTACGTGTTGAAAGTGGAAGGCCGGAAAGACGCTTTCATCTATATGGCTGACCGTTGGAACCCCAACGACGTGGAACACTCCACTCACGTTTGGTTGCCTGTCAGCATGCGTTCGGGACTTCCTGTCGTCCGTTGGTACGACCAATGGGATTTAAGCGTCTTCGACAAAATGTACCGCTACAAACGGGCTGCGGAAATCGTCTCCGGAAACATCTATGCCTTGTTGGAACAGCAGGCCGACAGGTTAGTGTCCAAACCGGCCAATGGTTTCACCATTGCTGACGACAATGATGAAATCAACCTGAACTTCATCTTCCAGACAACAGGCTCTCCTGATGTGTACAAGTTAAAAGACACGAAAAGCGGCAAGTTCCTGACAAACACTTTCGGTTCCTTACGCCTGAGCAACGAAGAAGCAGACAGCGATAACCAAAAATGGAAATTTATCCGGCAAACAGGCGGATTCTATCGCATACAAAGCCTGCAAGACCAGAAATTCATTTCCGTCTCAGGCAACAACACCTTCGACGGGACTCCTTTATATCTCGCCACCGGAGGAGAACCGCACTACTTCGGAGTGTACTTCGATTCGGACAAATACGCATACCCTACATCTTAAACTATTCAATAAAAACACTTGAAATTAGGTTAATGTTATGTAAGTGCGTATCCGTGATGGCCTCGCACTTACTATCTTTAAAAAAAACTGCAATCATTTTATAAACATCAATTATCAATCTTATGATACAAAACAAATTACGAACTAAGGGTTATATCCTTGGTGTATTCTTGCTCGGCAACAGCTTACAGGGCATGGCCTCTACCGGCAAGACTGATGGCAAACATATAGTCATCGGGACTGTGATTAACCGACAGCCGCAGCTGCCCACAAATATCCAAATCGGGACGGACAAACTGGCTGTCAAATGGGAAAAGACAGATGCAAGCCTGTTTAATACGGCTTTCAAGCAAACAGAAATAAAAGGCGAAGTGAACCGGAAAGGCACAAAGGATACGGTTATGGCTTACGTGTGGACTTTGCCGGAAAATCTGGTGTACCTAATCGACGCAGGCCGTATCGCCCCACAATCTTCACAAATATTCGAGGCTGCCAAAGCTTTGCGCGGACAAGCCCTGTTCAACGACAAACCGGATCAGAAATATACCTCCGCAACCGATTTATGGGGTTATGTGGAACGCGAACAACACGAGAACCAAAAGGTATATGTCAAAGCCGGGAACGAAGCCGACTGGGCTTCCTCTTACCTGAGTGACGGAAAGGATAAGGACGAGGGACTGACCTATAAACTGACCCTCCAACCGGGAAGATATAAAGTGTGGGTCGCCCATGTCCCCAATGTCAAGCTTAATTTTACCAGTTATCTCCGAGTGAACCAAAAGATATACGACACCAAACAGGTTTCCACCACCATAGCGGAAGACTGGGTTCATCCACCTGTCTGGGTCACCCATGAGCTGAAACTGGCACAGCCTGCGACTTTCACTTATGAAAGCAACAAGATCGGCGGAAAGGAATGGGAAAACGGCAGCATCAGCCTGATTGCCGTGGAACAAGTCAGTGCCAATGTCGAACCGCCCTTCATTTCACCTTCGGGTGGTGACGTTTGGGGAAGCCAAACCGTAGAATTACAACATAAAGATCCATCGGTGGAAATCTACTATACGCTTGACGGCAGTGAACCAGACAAAAATAGCATAAAGTATTCCATTCCGTTCACCCTCAATAAAACCACAAGGGTGAACGCCATCGCCTACAATACGGAAGGGGCCAGCAAGATGACCTCGGCCGACTTTGCCATCAGTACATGGGCTATCACGGCAACTCCGTTCAAGCTCGTCGGCGAAAACGAAGTGAAGAACGTAAAAATCAACTGGATGCAAAGGAATGACGCAGACGTGTACAAAATATACCGAAACGGCACCTTAATAGGAGAGACCCGGGGAGACACTTACGATGATTACGGGTTGTCTTTAGGGGAAAATTACACCTATCATGTAGAAGGCTACAAAGAGGGCCGAAAGATAGCCACATCGGAACCGCAGTCGGCCATGCCCTTCAGACCTTCGCAAGATTGCGACGTATACGACAACCGCAACGGTCAATATCTGAAAAATAGAAAAGGCGGCATCGCCGGAATGAAAATAGGAAACCTTTATTTCTCTTATAGGTTGGAAAGGAAGAAAAAAGCTGTAAGTGGACAGGAAAAAGACGGTTGGCTGCTGTCTGAATCTTATTCCAAGACTGGCAAGGAAGGAAGTTGGAGCACACCACGTGAAATCGCATTCTATCCGGGTGTAAACTTCGAAGGTATCGGTTTCCGTTATAATGAAAAGACTGGCAAGGTCGTACTCTCCGCCCATTATGAAGACCAAGGAGGATATACTGCCGCCAAGATATTCCTTGCACAGATTACCCCGAAAGGCGGAATCGAAGTAGGTACCATGGAACGGCCATTAGGATATGACTCCCGCGACCAGGCTTTGTTTATAGACGATGACGGCACGGGCTACCTTCTCTCTGCCACCAACATGAACAGCGATATCAATATCTACAAATTGGATGAGACGTGGACTCGTCCTGTCGCATTAGTCAATACAATATGTAAAGGACAACACCGCGAGACCCCTTCCATCATCAAAAAAGACGGCGAATACTATTTCTTCAGCTCCAAAGCATCCGGATGGTATCCTAGCCAGGCCATGTATGCCTCAGCTGAGAAACTGGACGGGGTATGGACTTCATTACGGGAAATCGGTAACAACTCTACTTTCGGGGCACAGTTCAACAACATCCAAAGAAGGGGTACAAACCACGAAACATTCGGCGTGTGGAGTTACCATTGGGGTGCCCAATACCACCACAAAGACCCAGACGGGAACTTCCCGAGGATTTCCGTAGCCAAATTCAACAAAGGCTATGCTTCCATGGATTATTACCGTTATATCGAATTTTATGATTCATACGGCATCGTCCCCGTACAAAACGGCAGGAATCTCACGCTGAACGCACCGGCCTCTACCACCACGGTTGGTGCCAACCCTCATACGGCATCCTGCATCACAGACGGAGCCGACATGAATTCCTCCGTTTACTTCCAGAGCAGCACGTACCCGTACGTCCTGACCATAGATATGCAGAAAAAGGCCAAGATATCGGAGCTGAACTTGTCTACCAAATTGGTCAATGGTTCGGAAACGGCATATAAATACACAATCGAAGGGAGCGTAGACGGCGAACACTTCCAAACCTTGGTAGACGGAACGGATAACTGGCAAGTAGGGTTCCAGATACTCCCCATCACGGACTCATCGGTTTACAGATACCTCAGGTTAACGGTACTGAGAATCATCAATGTGCATAACAATAATCCGGCCGCTTGGGCCGATGGTGTCTATGAGCTCACCGCATTCGGTACGCCCGTAGAATAAATCGAACAACATTACCCCAAACAAATGGCACGACAGTCACAAACCTGCCGTGCCATTCGTTTTCACATATCCATATAAAATTTATATTCCTGTTACTTCTTATTTCCAGTCCGGAACGTCCTCTCCCGGTTCGTAATATTCTACCAGATTGGCATAAAACGTCAACGTGGAATAAGGCAGCACCGAACCTGCCGACTGACTTCCGTAAGCCAGTTCAGAGGGTATATATACCCACCAGACATCACCTTTGTGCATGTATTGCAAAGCTGTGGCAAATCCGGGCACGGCACTCGAAACTCCCATCTTGGCCGGCACGGCAATCTGATTATCCAGTTCGCCCATGAAAGACTGGGAGAACACCTTACGTTCTTCCACCCATTCTCCGTTCACCATATTCTGGGTAGGCATCAGATAGCCCCGGTAATTGACACGGACCGTGTCGGACCATGTCGGTCTGTCCGTTCCCGAACCCCGCTGCTCAATATACACGCAAATCGAATCGGTCAACGCCCCAAGTATATTTTGGGACTTCGTCGTCGACTTGAACATACGCCAATTACAATAGGCTTCCCACTGATTACCATATAGTTTTTTGGCTTGCGCAATGGAGTCCCTTGCCTCGGCAGCTATTTGGGAAAAATATTCAGCATTCCGAGCCGGCCAGTTCGCATAAGCATCATACGTGTCATCTTCTTCTTTACAAGCCCCCAAAGTGCATAAAGAAAAAAGAACGACCGCCAGATACAATAAACCTTTTTTCATTGATGTCCGTCTTTTAGGCAGGATTACATAATCTTTTTCAGCAACGAAGTGATGCTCACACGGTCTTCAATGATACCTTGCAAGTCGGCAATGTTCACCCGCTTCTGTTCCATCGTGTCGCGATGACGCAGGGTCACGGTATTGTCCTTCAGCGTATCGTAATCCACCGTCACGCAATACGGCGTACCAATGGCATCCTGTCGGCGGTAACGCTTGCCGATAGAATCCTTCTCATCGTATTTGCAGTTGAAATGGAAACGCAGGTTGCTGATGATTTCGTGCGCTTTCTCAGGCAGACCGTCTTTTTTTACCAACGGCATGACGGCCAGTTTTACCGGAGCCAATGCCTCCGGCAATTTGAGCACTACGCGAGTTTCCCCGTTTTCCAGTTTCTCTTCCTCGTAGCTGTGGCACATGATGGAAAGGAACATACGGTCCACACCGATAGAGGTCTCAATGACATACGGCGTATAGCTTTCGTTCGTTTCGGGGTCGAAATATTCTATCTTCTTGCCCGAATACTTGGCATGCTGGCTCAAATCAAAGTTCGTACGGCTGTGGATACCTTCCACTTCCTTGAAACCGAATGGCATGTGGAACTCGATGTCACTGGCCGCATTGGCATAGTGCGCCAGTTTCTCATGGTCGTGGAAACGGTAGTTTTCCGCCCCGAAACCTAATGCCTGATGCCAAGCCATACGGGTCTTTTTCCACGTTTCGAACCATTGAAGCTCCGTACCGGGCTTCACGAAGTACTGCATCTCCATTTGCTCGAACTCGCGCATACGGAATATGAACTGGCGAGCCACAATCTCGTTACGGAACGCCTTGCCGATTTGTGCGATACCGAAAGGCAGCTTCATGCGCCCCGTCTTCTGCACATTCAAGTAGTTCACGAAGATGCCTTGGGCGGTTTCCGGACGCAGGTAAATAGTGGAAGAACCTTCGGCCGTAGAACCGACCTCGGTCTTGAACATCAGATTGAACTGACGGACATCGGTCCAGTTGTGCGTGCCGCTGATGGGACACACGATACCCTCATCCAAGATAATCTGTTTCAGTTCATTCAGGTCGCCCGCATTCATCGCATCGCTGTAACGTTGGTGCAACGCATCGCGTTTCTGCTGATGTTCCAACACGCGGGGATTGGTTTCGCGGAACTTCTGCTCATCAAAGCTATCCCCGAACTTCTTGGCCGCCTTGGCTATTTCCTTGTTTATCTTTTCTTCGTACTTGGCAATCTGGTCTTCAATCAATACATCCGCACGATAACGCTTCTTGCTGTCGCGGTTGTCTATCAAAGGGTCGTTGAATGCGTCCACGTGCCCGCTGGCCTTCCACGTCGTAGGGTGCATGAAGATGGCGGCATCGATACCCACGATGTTCTCGTGCAGCAACACCATGCTCTGCCACCAATATTGCTTGATGTTATTTTTCAACTCCACACCGTTCTGACCGTAATCATACACGGCACCCAATCCGTCATAGATGTCGCTTGAGGGAAACACGAAACCGTATTCCTTACAATGTGACACTATTTTCTTGAATACATCTTCCTGAGCCATACTCTATTCGTAAAATATTGATAAATCTTTCGCAAAAGTACGCCTTTTTTTTCATTAAAATGTTATTTTTGCGTTAAAATAGATATATCATAAACAAATATGAGCGAAGACAAAGACGAGTTGACAGACCTGACTACGGAAACGCCTGAAGAGGACAACAATGCACACTCCAATTACCAACCGGAAACAAATCCCCATGACAGCATTACACACCACTTGAGCGGGATGTACCAGAATTGGTTTCTGGATTATGCCTCTTACGTGATTCTCGAACGGGCCGTGCCCCATATCAACGACGGTTTCAAACCGGTACAACGCCGCATCCTGCACTCCATGAAGCGTATGGACGACGGGCGCTACAACAAGGTGGCCAACATCGTGGGACATACCATGCAATTCCATCCGCACGGAGACGCTTCCATCGGGGATGCCTTGGTGCAGTTGGGACAGAAGGATTTGCTCATAGACTGCCAAGGGAACTGGGGAAACATCCTTACCGGTGACTCGGCGGCTGCTCCGCGTTATATCGAGGCCCGGCTTTCCAAATTCGCCCTCGACGTGGTGTTCAACCCCAAAACCACGGAATGGAAACTTTCATACGACGGACGGAACAAGGAACCGGTGACGCTTCCGGTCAAGTTCCCGCTGCTGTTGGCCCAAGGCGTGGAAGGCATTGCCGTGGGCTTGTCATCCAAAATCCTGCCGCATAACTTAAACGAGATATGCGATGCCGCCGTAAACTACCTGCATGGCGAACCGTTTCAACTTTACCCGGATTTCCTGACAGGAGGAAGTATCGATGTAAGCAAGTATAACGACGGCGGACGAGGGGGCGTAGTGAAAGTACGTGCCAAAATCACTAAGATAGACAACAAGACGCTGGCCATCCGTGAGATTCCATACGGAAAGACCACCACAACCCTGATTGACTCCATTCTGAAAGCCATCGAAAAAGGCAAAATCAAAGTACGCAAGGTAGAGGACAACACGGCTGCCGAAGTAGAAATCTTAGTGCACCTGACGCCGGGAGTAAGCTCGGACAAGGCATTGGATGCTCTCTATGCCTTTACCGACTGCGAAGTCAGTATCTCGCCCAACTGTTGCGTCATCGACGACAAGAAGCCTTGCTTCCTGACCGTCAGCGAAGTACTGAAACGTTCAGTGGACAACACGCTCGGACTGCTCCGCAAGGAATTGCTCATCCGAAAGGGAGAGCTTCAAGAGAGCCTGCATTTTGCCTCGCTCGAAAAGATATTCATCGAAGAGCGGATTTACAAAGACCGCAACTTCGAACAGGCCAAAGATATGGACGCGGCCTGCACACACATCGACGAACGGCTCACGCCCTTCTATCCGCAGATGATAAGGGAAGTGACCCAAGACGACATCCTCAAACTGATGGACATCAAAATGGCCCGGATCCTGAAATTCAATAAAGACAAGGCCAACGACGCCATCGCCCGGATGAAAGATGAGATCGCACGCATCGACCGCGACTTAGACAACATGGTGGAAGTCACCTGCAACTGGTTCCGTATGTTGAAAGCCAAATACGGCAACGAACATCCGCGTCATACCGAACTGCGCAATTTCGATACGATCGTAGCTACCAAGGTGGTGGAGGCCAACGAAAAACTGTATATCAACCGCGAAGAGGGCTTTATCGGCACATCGCTCAAAAAGGACGAATTCATTGCCAACTGTTCCGACATCGACGATGCCATTATTTTCTACCGCGACGGAACTTATAAAGTCATCCGTATCAGCGACAAGACGTTCGTGGGCGAAACGGAAAGAAGCAAGGCTGAAAAGAAAAAAGCCGAAATCATCCATGCCGCAGTTTTCAAACGCAACGACAAACGGACGATTTACAATGTCGCCTACCGGGACGGCAAGGACGGTTTCTATTACATCAAGCGTTTCAATGTAACTTCCATCACCCGCGACCGTGAATACGACCTGACACAAGGCAAACCCTTTTCACGCGTCGTCTACTTCACGGCCAATCCGAACGGAGAAGCGGAGGTCATTAAAATTACCCTGAAACCCGCCCTGAAACTCAAAAAGATATTTGTGGAAAAGGATTTCAGTACTGTGACTATCAAAGGCCGCCAAAGCATGGGTAACATTTTAAGCAAAAACGAGATACAGCGTATCGGCCTGAAATCCCACGGCGGTTCTACCTTGGGCGGACGCAAAGTATGGTTCGACCACGATGTCAACCGCCTGAATTACGACGAGCGGGGAGAATACCTGGGTGAGTTCCACAGCGAAGACCTGATTTTGGTCATCCTGAAAAGCGGAGAGTTCTACACGACCAATTTCGACGTAAACAACCATTATGAACCGGGCATACTCCGTATCGAAAAATTCTCACCGGACAAGATATGGTGTGCCGTTCTCTACGATGCCGACCAACAAGGTTATCCTTACGTCAAGCGTTTTGCGTTCGAACCGAGTACCAAGCCCCAAAGTTTCATGGGAGAAAACAAGGACAGCCGCTTCGTCTTGCTCACGGACGAAACCTATCCAAGGTTGCAAATCACGTTCGGCGGGCACGACAGCTTCCGCGACCCGCAGGAAATTGATGCGGAAAGTTTCATCGGCATAAAGAGTTTCAAAGCGAAAGGCAAACGGCTCACCACGTTCGATACGGCAACCATTACCGAACTGGAACCCATACGCCGGCCGGAACCGGAAACCGAAGAAGCCGTGGCGGAAGAAACGGAAGAAAAAGACACAGAAAAGGAGAATCTGGATCCGGATGCCGGTAAAAGCCAAAGCGACATCATAGATGAGCTTACCGGGCAAATGAAACTTTTTGAAGACGAATAATATGTCTCACTTCTTACCGGCCTATACAACCGTTTCGTCCCGAATGTCCCGCTCCGTCAGAGAGCGGGCACTCATTTTCTTATTAGCCATAGGGACATTTCTTGGTATCAGGCCATGCCAAGCCCAAGATGCCGCCCCCCTTCCGGAAAACCGCTATACGACACACGCCACACTCTTCGGTGCGGGACGCACAAGCCTATACGAGACTTACCTGTCTCCCTCCACTTATACCGGGCCTCACCTGAGCATTCTGCATGAGACCTTACGTAAAACCCACTGGTTAGACGGACGCATCACGACACAAAGCATCCTCGACGGATTTTTTTGTTATACCTCCAACCGGGCCGGAAACTCCGACGAACTGGGGGGCAAGATAAATTATTCCATCGGTTGGCATTACAACTGGGTCGTGGGCAGACGGTTGCGGCTGATGGCCGGAGGAGAAGTCCATGCCGGACTGGGAGCGATTTACAACAACCGTAATTCCAACAATCCGGTACAGGCCAAGGCTGACATCGACATAGACGCATCCCTGATGGCCGTCTACCCGTTCCATATCCGCAAAGTACCCTTCACCGCCCGCTACCAAACCAGCCTGCCGCTCATCGGAGCCATGTTCTCCCCACGCTACGGACAGTCTTACTATGAGATGTCATTAGGCAACTATGACCACAACGTATGTTTTACTTATCCGGGCAATGCGCCGTCCATGCGCCATTTCCTGACATTGGACTTTCCCATTGCAGGATTTACGTTCCGGGCCGGCTATTTGTGCGACATCCGCCAAAGCCGTGTAAACGGACTGCGCAGCCATATCTGGAACCATAGTTTCATGATAGGCTACGTGAAACATTTCAGCTTCGTCAAACGTAAAGAGCCGCAACACCGCCCGTTTATCCTGTAACCCACCATCGGTATGAAACATTACATCTTTTTTATATTCTGCGCCATTCTCGCCCTGCTTTTCTGCCCGAGTTGCATTCGTGAAGAAGAGCCGGACAACACGCCAGTCAATAATTTCGAGACACTTTGGCGCATTATCGACACCCAATACTGCTTCCACGACTACAAGGTGCAGGAAGGATGCCTGCCGTGGAACGAGGTATATGCCAAATACCGTCCGCACGTACATGACGGAATGACTTCAGCCCAACTATTCGAAGTCTTATGCGACATGCTGTCCGAACTTCGCGACGGCCACGTCAACCTTTATTCTGCTGCCGACGTAGGCCGTTACTGGAGCTGGCATGAGAATTACCCGAGTAATTTCAACGACAGTGTCCACCAAATTTATTTGGGGACGGATTACCGCATCGCCGCCGGCATGTATTACAAGATTCTCGACGACAACATCGGTTATATATATTATGGAAGCTTCAGTTCCGGCATCGGTGAAGGCAATCTGGATGAAGCCATGTATTATCTGCGCTTGTGCAACGGACTGATTGTGGACGTACGCAACAATTCCGGCGGCACGCTGACCTACGCCGAACGATTGGCCGAACGGTTCACCAACGAAAAACGACTGGTAGGCTACATCGCCCATAAAACCGGAACGGGACACAATGATTTTTCGTCCCCCGAAACCGAATACATCGAACCGTCGAAAGGCATACGTTGGCAAAAGAAAGCCGTCGTGCTGACCAACCGTTCGTGTTATAGTGCCACCAATACGTTCGTACGCGATATGAAAGAATGCCCCTTGGTCACCATTATGGGCGACCGCACAGGTGGCGGTTCCGGCCTCCCCTTTTCGTCCGAACTCCCCAACGGATGGTCTGTCCGCTTCTCCGCCTGCCCGATGTACGATGCCGGAATGAACCAAATCGAATTCGGTATCGAACCGGACACTTGCGTATCGCTCACACAAGAAGACCTGGCACGCAACAAAGACACAATGATAGAAGCCGCACGAGAATTTCTGAAACGATAATTTGGCCAAGCCGATAAATCTTTCTATCTTTGCAGCCGTCTTACCGCGCCTGTGGTGAAATTGGTAGACACGCCAGACTTAGGATCTGGTGCTTTGCGGCATGTAGGTTCGAGTCCTATCAGGCGCACAGAAAAAGAATCCTGAACACTTATTGATGGGGTGCTCAGGATTTCTTTTTTTATGGACATCAAAAGCCTCCTTCCGGCTTGGCTTTCGCAATCCCAATCCAACTTGTCTGTACCCAATACCAGAAGCGGCCTTATTGACAAACAACCTTCCGTACCTTGCCCTCAGGGAACTTCACAATGTTAACCGTACCACGACGAAGAGCATCCAAACGTTCTCCGGTGAGCGAGAATATCTGACAATCGTTTCCTATATGTTCAACCTGCACTGCATGAATATCCGACTCCTCATCAAACTTAGCTTGGGCTTCTTCGGCATCCTTCTCGATTTGCCTTATAATTTTATAGGTTCCGGTATAATCCACCGTATAACTTTCCGTGAACAGCCATCCGGCGTACAAACTGTCAATCTCATATTTTTGTTGGTCGATAACCTCTTTTGCCGCAGCCAGTTCATCCTCAAAGTCTGCGGCAACATCTGCACATTCGGTCGCAATAGCTTCCCGAACCTCTTGTAACTTCGTATAAAGTTTATCTATCCTATCTAATGCCCTATCGTACACAGTCCTATTTCTCCGTTCCAACCACTTATAATTGTTGGCAATCAAGGTATCCACCAACTCGCGCCCACGCGTCAGGTACTTTCCATCCACCTCGTTAGGGCTCCGGTCCACACAATAATCCATCAGGATAACCCCCGTAGGTCCCGCTTCATGCGTCTGCAAATACTCTATAATAGCCGCATTCGTGTAGGTCGCATTCTCGCGATAACCATTAGCTGTAGATAGCGACCCGGGATAAGCCGATGCAAAGTTAAATACCCACACCACGTCCGACTCGTCTTTTGTCACATGTTTCGTACTATGTTCCAACATTTCGGTTACCGCGCTTACCTTCTTGGCCACACCTCCTTCACTATCTTTCGTATTGGCATAATCCTGCACCCACAAAGGAGATTTATAATCCAATGCCGCGCTCTCCCCTATAATACTACACGAAGACTGTGCATTCCAATCCAACCAACCGCACCAACTTTGGAAAAAACCGCCTGTTATCGGTTTGACGGCATATTGGTCACGGCTCAACAGCAAGATTTTCCCCCGCATGTCCCCTACCGTCAAATTCCGCCGGAACGGCACAAAATAATCCTTCAAATCCTCACGCGACAACAATTCGCGCAACATGGTTTCATACGTGGCTTTATCGTTATCGTAATTGGAAGCATACAAACAATGGATTATCGCAAATTCGGAAGGATGAGCTTTCAACGAATCCCGCAGCAAATACAAAGCGGCATCAAAACGAAGTTTCGTCTCAGAAATACCATGGTTGATATTCAGATAGTCATCTTTCACCTTCGGGCGGAAATCGAAAGCGCGGATACCGATGGACCACTGTGTGGCCACATCTATGTCTTGGCACTGGGAAAAGGTTGCCAAAGTAACCCCGTTCCCCGTAGCTGCATCATGCGTTCCGGGAATAGAAACTTGGGATACAAAAAGATTGTCCGGCAGACGTTTCATCCAATCTCCAGCTTTCACATGGGCACTCATGCAAAGCATCAGTAATAAAGTAAAGTAAACGTTTCTCATGATTCTCAAAAATTAAAAGGTTCCTAAAAATTGTTTTTCTTTCTATTACAAAGGAAGCAAATGTTTCCAATATCAGAATGACAATCAGGAGAAAAAAAACGGATCAAGGGTTCATTTTAGCATAAAATAACATAAAGAGGTAAACTGAAGCTCTCACACTTTCACTACCAAGACCTCATCCAGATTCGTCGTATAACGTCGCGAAGCGTATTGCCTCTCCGAAGCATATTCCTGTTCAGCCCCCAATGCAGCCACTTTCACCACGTTATGCCCGTTCTTACGGTTTATCTCATCCACGGCACGTATCAATGCCCCACGCTTTCCACGATCCATCTTATCAAACAAATCCGTTTGAACCGCTTCACGCGGTGACAAATCCCAAACGATAACTCCGGATTTCTTATAGTCGAAGCCCCCGTCATGCGCATGCAACCGCAACGCTTCCAAAGCCGCATGCACGATTTCGGCCGTATCCTGTGTCGGTACGGGCATACGTACCTGTTGTTGAATCATATTGCCGGGAACATCTGTCCGGAAACGGCTAGTATAGGCAAACACCGTGACTTGTCCGCAACAAGTACCTTGTTCGCGCAACTTACGGGCACACTCCGAAGCAAAATAAGCCACGGCCTCTTCCAAGACATGCCATTCAGACAATCCATGCCCGGGAAAACTGCGGCTCATGCAAATACTTTTTTTATAAGGCAAGTCATCCAAAGCAATACAGCTCTCGCCCTGCAATTCGCGCCACGTACGGACTCCGGCCACTGAAAATTCATGGCGTACCCATCCTTCGGAACGGCACACGAAATCCCACGCCGTACGGACGCCATGGTATTCCAGAACCTTTTGCATGCGACGGCCTATGCCCCACACGTCGCCGACCGCAAACCGCCTCAAGGCCTTCTCGCGCTTCTCTTCCGTATCTATTAAACATACCCCCTCGTATGCCGGATAACGTTTGGCATATTTGCTAGCCATCTTGGCCAATGTCTTGGTCCCGGCTACACCCAACGAGACTGGTATCCCCACGCCC
Organism: Paraprevotella xylaniphila YIT 11841; assembly: GCF_000205165.1. Lineage (GTDB taxonomy): Bacteria > Bacteroidota > Bacteroidia > Bacteroidales > Bacteroidaceae > Paraprevotella > Paraprevotella xylaniphila. The sequence goes on from NZ_GL883828.1 coordinate 48,255, forward strand.
TTTCCAATCTTGCGCACAATATCCCGGCCATACCCGCGCAGAAACTCCGCATCCCCCATTCCCGTCAAATCAAGTACGGCCTCATCCACACTATAAATATCCAACCGGGGCGTATAAGCCGAAAGCAAAGACATCACCCGCCGGCTCATGTCGCCATAAAGCGAAAAGTTACTGGAAAACACCGCCACCCCATGCCGCGCCACCACGTCGCGCACCTTGAAAAACGGCTCCCCCATCCGGATGCCCAAAGCCTTGCTCTCGTTGCTCCGCGCAATGACACATCCGTCGTTGTTGGAAAGCACCACTACTGGCTTGTCCCGCAAGTCCGGACGGAACACCCGTTCGCACGATACAAAGAAATTGTTGCAGTCCACCAACCCGAACACCCCATCTTTCATCCTTTATGCAGTTTTTTAATGACGTAAGTCACCACGCCCCAAACCCTGAAATCATTTTCTCCCGTAATCTTTATCGGTTGGAACTCTTCGTTGGCGGGGACAAGCCAAGCACAACAGTTTGCCGCATCGAGCCGGAACTGTTTGAGGGTGAACTCCCCGTCGATACAAGCCACCACATAGTCTCCCGTCCGAGCCTCGAGCGACTTGTCCACCACTACCAAATCCCCGTCCTCGATGCCGGCACCGGCCATGGAATGACCAGACACCCGGGCATAGAACGTCGTCTCACGATGCCGCACCAACTCTTTATTCAAATCAATACCGCCCGACATGTAATCCTGCGCCGGGGAGGGAAATCCGGCTCTTACCCCCTCCTCGGAATAAGGAAGAACCTGCGGTACCGACAAGTCGACCGGGCTTATGCTTAGTTTCATCTCATCCATACGGCAAAGATACGATATTTTACCCATTACGGATGCTGCGACACCACGCTTTTCCTTTGTCATCCGTCATTCCTTACCAAGAAAAAACAATCGCACGGCAACCTCACAAGAAGTTACCGTGCGACCCTTATCCTTTCGGGAAAAGACTATCGGAGCATCCTCATTTCAATACCTTCTTGCCGCCCACGACATACACGCCGGGACGCAAACCATCCAAAGCCCTGGAAACAGGCACTCCTGCCTTCATCCTCATACAGGAAAGCAACAGAAGATTTTCAAGTCAAAAACGCATAGTTTACATTTTTTGGACCAAATGCACAGCCCAAACATCGGACTGACAATCTGTCAAAACCTCCCTCACGAGAATCGCCCATTGGCAGGTTCCTCCGGCACGAACCGAAAATAAACGATTCTCGCGAAACGGGATACTGACAAAAGGGAAGGACACAAAGGCGTTGGGAAACAAAACGGAACGGAAAGAAGGACTTTGTACGCCCGGATCAAACGTGGCGTAAGCCCCAACCGGAAACCGCTGACTTTTTGCCGGATGTTTTCGTACATGAGAATTCACCAGATATCTCCAAGAAACGGAATAAAACCCGATTGCACAGGCATTTTTCGCCCTCTCCAATACCGTCACGAGGACTACTTCAAAAAGTTCTGCGGAGAAACATTTTCCGTTTGCAGCCAAATGAAAAATCATTCGCCTGCAAACGATTTGCATATATGCAGGTTTACGTTGCATAAGACCTGCATAACTAAATATTTATGCAGTCCGGATACTTTTTTGAATCGTATTACACCGTATTTTATCTTCCTCGGGAACTCCAAAAACTAACAAAATGTTACTTATACATACACGTCACGCGGATATCAACTATTCGGGAATGACTTCCTGCATGTAAATGGCTGCCAAGCTCCATGTGGCCGCATCGTTGGTACATACCACGGGATTCTCGTCCACCGGTGCTGGGACCTCGGGCACCTCCACACGGCGCACCGTGAAAGGTTTGTCATTGTGCCACACGTGCCACAGCTCATCCCAAGCTTCGGCTGCCAGTTCCCGGCTTCCCGTCTGGGCGGCGGCATAGGCCGTAAGGCGCGTCACGGGAAAAGGATTGTGCGTAATCGTGCGCGCCTTCTCCTTGTATTCCCGGGCAAAGGTGAGCCACGTGCGGTTCCATTCCGGCAAGTCTATCATTTCCATCAGCTCGTTCATCACTTGGAAACCGCCCATGATGGTGGTCAAATGTTCGGTGCGCTGCAAACCGGGGTCTCCCTCGTAGCTCAACACGCCCGTGGCAGGGTCGAAACCCAACACGCCCGGCCCTGTGAAGATGCCGTGGGGCAAGGCCGAGATGCTCTTCATGCCTGCGATGATTTTGTCGCGGTAAGCCGTGTTGCCCGTCCGTTCCCATTCCGTCATCCAGTTTCCGGCGTAGGCCAACCAATCGGGCCCGACACGCAAACGTGCCGGAGCCGTACAGGGATACTTCTCACGCGGAAGAGCCAACCTCATCGGATCGATGTCGTAAAGCTTTTGTTCGGCATCGCGCACTTCGGTCATCAGGTCACCGCTGCGCTCATCCGTGGTCAGATAATAATAGAAACGGTTCCACGCCGCTTGGCTGATGCGTGCCTCCTTCGCTCCACACCCCCAGTGGCTCACGTTGTGGCGCGAACCTAACCCGGCCATCGGGCCAAGATGGTACACGTCGCATTCTGTCGTATGACGACTCATGGCCACGGCCATCCGCCAAAGGTCGGCACGGCCTGTCCGCAGGAAACTGTACCACAACCACATGTTAGAGGCCAGTTCCGTGTTATCCCACGCATATCCTCCCACGTCATACCTCCACGTATGGCGCACGGAATCGTAGGTGTGCATAAAGTCACCGTAGTTCCAGAAACCGTACCAACGATGTTGATCGACAGCCTTCACATAATAGTCCAAATAGTCTTCCAGACGGTCCTCCACCCGTGCCCGCTTCGGGTTGCTCCGGTCGGGCAGGCTCCACACCCCAAAGGCATGCTTGGCGTGGAGGTATTCCGGTGTGCACAACAAGGGGGCGTCTTCGGCCAACATGGATGCCGTCCGGGCTACCGTCTCCTTTCCCCCATAAGCCACAGACGGAACGAGAGTCAGCGTATGGGTACGCGCCACACCGTAGGGCGTGCTCATCCCTTCCTGCACGTCCTCATAACTGGCCTCCAAATCGTGCGCCACATCGTCGTAATGCCGCAAGTCCATCGGCCCTGCGTCGGGACTCCACATCCATACGGTCAGGCTGGCATTCCGGGCAGCGGCACTGTCCACCTGCAAAGCCGTGGGATAGGATTGCCAAAAATCTTTCAGAGCCACGCCCAATCCGCCGCTTACGTCTCCGGCAAACACATAACCCGGCGCACGGGTTCCCGAGAAAGTCCCAATCCACGGACGGTCGGCATGCGTACGTTTACGGATAGAAAAAGCGTCGGCCGTCGTCTGGCTCAACCGGAAACCGTCCCACACCGCCCAACGGTCGAGAAGATGACGGTTCTTGGCATCGAACTTCTCATAGGCCGGTATGCGTCCGCCACGCATCTGCCTCGCCTGCCAATCCTTTTTCCCATCCAACGACAACACGCGACGGCCCACCAAAGGCTGCACCGGTTCCGCCCATACCCCACCATCGGCCGTGGCGAAAGCTATGTGACGATTGTAAACGGCCTCGCGCATGGGAACCTCGAAACGGATGCCCAGACTACGGATGAAATCGTGATCCATGTCACCATCGAACACAAAAGTATGTACCATCTTGACTTGTTCGCTCCCGGCATAAAAATAAAAGCGTACGGTGAACGGAAGCCATTTCCGCCCCGTGACATCGTTCGCATAGCGGCCTTCCGCCCGCACCAATACCCGGACATCCCCGGCACGTTCCACCGTGACGCGTTCCACTTGCCCGCGATAGCCGGTGAAATGCAATACCGCCTCTCCTTCTGCCGACGGACGGTCCTGCGTGGAGCACAGCAAGGCGGCTTGTCCGCCTACCGTCTTCCCTCCGTAGCGGAGGCTGTCAAGCAGGCAACCACCCAGTTTGGGAATATAAGCCTCAACCTTTCCGGTGGACACCCGGAAGAAAGAGGGTGTCTCGTCCACCCGCACCTTTGCCCCGGAACGGTTCTCTTTTTTGGGTTTCTTCAAGATGGTTTCAAAACGGATGTCTTCCGCTTCTTCCGGTATCACGGCGGCCACTCCGGCCCATTTGACCGAACCGTCCGGCCAGTAAGCCAACGGCCAACAGTCCGACGGGATGTCCGTCCCGTCCCCGTATTTCAACACCACACGGCCATCGGCCTCCAGTTCCCCCTTCAGGAACGGAATGCCCAAACTGACCGGACGGTCAGACGAAGGCCGCGTACCGACCCAACGCAAATCGCCCGAAACCTTGTTTTTACCATAAAGTCCCATGGAAAGCATGGACAATCCCATACACAAAATTGAAATCAGGTTTTTCATGATGCTACAATTATCTACATGCAAAATTCAACATAACTTCCGTAATTTCCAATTTTATCGGAAAATAAATTTTAAAAAACCGCAGGATTATCCTCTTACGTTACGGATTTATTCCTAATTTTGCATTTGGATTACCTGTATTTTTGCGACAATCCGACACAGATTATTAACCTGATTTTATAAACGAGACGCATGAAAACCATCTGCAAAGCCTGCTTCCTTGCCGTAGGCATCCTATCCCTCGGTCACTCCGTCACTGCACAGGAAACTGAAATCAACGACATGACCACTCCGTTGCACTTGCTCCAACCGGAATACAAAGTACCCTATGGCAACCTGACCGTCGAACAAGTCAAGAAAGACATCGACCGGGTGTTCGCCTACATTGAGCAGCATACCCCTGTACGCGTATTGGATACCGACGGAAAAGAAGTGACCGACTACCGACACATCCCCCACGGCTCCACGCTCGACCGAGGCACATTCCGCATCGGAAGTTATGAATGGGGCGTGACTTACCAGGCACTGCTGGATGCTTCCGAAGTGACAGGAGATGCCCGGTACAAAGATTACGTCGTCCGCCGTCTCAGATTCTTGGCCGAAGTCGCTCCGGGATTCCGCAAGCTTTACGAACAGTACAAAGATACCGACGCACAGATGGAACAAATCCTGCACCCGAAAGCATTGGACGATGCCGGAGCCATGTGTTGCGCCATGATGAAGGCGTGTATCGCCGACCCGTCCTTGCCGCTGTCCGACCTGATAGAAAATTATTTCGCTTTCATCGAACACGGACAATACCGCCTGCCCGACGGCACATTCGCACGCCACCGCCCGCAACACAACACCATCTGGTTGGACGACATGTTCATGGGAGTCCCTTCTTTGGCCTATCGTGGCATTTATAAAAAAGAGGAATCCACAAAATATTTCAACGAGGCGGCCAAGGTCAGCCGTCAGTTCATCGACCGCATGTTTGTACCGGAAAAGGGGCTTTACCGCCACGGTTACGTAGAAGGACTGGCACAACAGCCCACTTTCCATTGGGCACGTGCCAACGGATGGGCCATACTGACCAACTGCGAACTGCTCGACGCCCTGCCCGAAGACCATCCCGACCGCCCGTTCCTGCTCGAACAACTGCGCCGCCACATCAAGGGATTGGCGGCCTACCAAAGTTCGGAAGGTTTCTGGCACCAGCTTGTGGACCGCAGCGATTCCTACTTAGAAACTTCGGCCACGGCCATTTATGTATATTGCATCGCCCACGCCATCAACAAAGGATGGATAGAAGGCATCACTTACGGCCCGGTGGCGCAGCTCGGATGGCATGCCGTCAGTACGCAAATCAAGGAGGGCGGGCAAGTGGACGGTACTTGCGTGGGTACAGGAATGGGATTCGATCCTGCGTTCTACTACTACCGTCCGGCCAACTATCAGGCCGCCCACGGTTACGGTCCCGTCATCTGGGCCGGTGCGGAAATGATACGCCTGCTCGGTCATTGGCATCCACGCACGAACGACAGCGGCTTACATTATTATAAAGTGAAACAAACCAACCCTTCTCCGCTCTTCTACCTCACCGAAGACGGGCAAGGAGAAGCCGTAGAATAAACAGTTACTACATCACCGTATGTGCCCGGCGTGAAAAAGACGGTTTCGAGGACAGCAAAGCATGGTTCGATTACTTGCGTCTGTGGAAAACCGAATTGGACAGCCCGTGCACCGCCAGCGTCCGATAAACAAGAGGCATACGGAAAGACCGAAACAATCCCCCGGTTGCACCACTGTGAAGTGCCCCCAAAAAGTTGGACGGGTTA
>NZ_GL883829.1 GCF_000205165.1 Paraprevotella xylaniphila YIT 11841
ACTTGCCCTCAATTCCGTCGTGAAGACGATGCGTATCGCCGATGTTGCCATGACGGGCGAATGGGAAAAGGAGCTGGCGCGTATCGAGCGCGGGGAACTGTCCGCCGACACCTTCCGCAAGGAGATAGAGGCGTACACACGTGAGATAACCTCCGAACTGTTCTCGTGCGACAAGCTCTTCGGCAGCCGTGACTCCGGCTGCGCATGTCCCAAGTGCGGCACGGGCAGGATGCGGTTCTACGGCAAGGTAGTACGCTGCGACAACACTGAGTGCGGACTGCCCGTGTTCCGGCTGAAAGCGGGTCGCACCCTGTCCGATGATGAAATCAAAGACCTGCTCACTGACGGGCATACCCAGCTGCTCAAAGGCTTCAAGAGCAAACAGGGCAAGAGTTTCGATGCCATTGTCGCCTTTGACGGGGAATATAACACGACTTTTGTGTTCCCGGAGGCTAAAAAGGGCAAGAAATTTTCAGGACGGAAGAAATAATGCTAACTTTGCCACTTGTTCAGAGTAATGAATTGTTCTTCGATACCGGATTACACTCATACTTTGGATTTAGTGGTGGCACTCGGAGGGATACCGAGTGCCTTTTTCTTCCTTTTTCCAACCATTATCCCGTTAATTATCAATCCGCTAAATCCAAAGTAATGAACAACAAGAAGAAAAACGAGAATCAGACTGACTTTTCCTATTACGGTCTGTACTTGCTGGACTATCTCCGCACGAACAAGTTTGAACAGGCGACCGACACCGCTTTCATACGGGAACGGGCCGACCGTGCCACCGAAACGTATGAGAAGGCTCGGCTCGAAGGCTATCCCGCCGACGGTGCGCAGGAGCTGGCTATGGACACGCTGCTGTGCGGGCTGCGCTATTCCCGGTACGCCATGCTCCGTGAAGTCGTGGAAAACGAGTTCTCAGACGAAGTGCCGGAAGAGAAGCGTGAAGCCTTCATACAGAAATTCCTGCCGCTTGTCGGCAACGTGTTCACCGTCTATGACCTTTCGGACGACAATTTCGCCCTGTCTTCCGATTACGACCTGCTCTACACGGAGCTGACGGGGGCAACTGTCCTTTTCATCGGGGAATATGGCGTTTAACCGCAAACAGAAACTGCGGGACAACATCGAGGCGATACGGACGGCATTCATCCTTGACAGGGAACAGAGAACAGCGACAACCGAAGAGCGTGCCATACTTCAAAGGTACTGCGGTTTCGGAGGTCTGAAATGTATCCTCAACCCTGCGAAGGAACTGACGGATGCCGTCCGGTGGGCGAAATCCGACCTCGAACTGTTCGCCCCTACGGTGGAGCTGCACAGGCTCATCCGTGAGAACAGCAAGGACGAAACGGAGTACAAGCGGTTTGTGGATTCGCTCAAAGCGTCCGTGCTGACCGCTTTCTACACTCCCAAAGAGATAACCGACACCATCGCGGACGTGCTGGCGGATTACAGCGTCCGCCCCGCCCGTATGCTCGAACCGTCGGCAGGTGTCGGTGTATTCGTGGGCTCCGTGCTGCGGCACAGCCCCAATGCGGATGTGATGGCTTTCGAGAAGGATCTGCTCACGGGCACAATCCTGCGGCATCTCTATCCCGACCAAAAGATGCGAACCTGCGGTTTTGAGAAAATCGAAAGACCGTTCAACAATTATTTCGACTTGGCGGTGTCCAACATTCCGTTCGGTGACATCGCCGTGTTCGACGCGGAGTTTCAGCGTAGCGATTCCTTTGGCAGACGCTCCGCCCAGAAAGCCATCCACAACTATTTCTTTCTCAAAGGGCTGGATGCCGTGCGTGACGGCGGTATCGTGGCGTTCATCACCTCGCAAGGGGTATTGAACAGCACCAAGACCTCCGTGCGTAACGAGCTGTTCAGTCAGGCTGATCTGGTATCCGCGATACGCCTGCCCAACAACCTGTTCACGGACAACGCGGGTACGGAGGTGGGCAGTGACCTGATTGTCCTGCAAAAGAACCTCAGCAAGAAGGAAATGTCGCATGACGAGCGGCTGATGACCGTGATACAGACGGACACAAAAACCGACCTGACGGACAACGCCTATTTCATCCACCACCCGGAACGCATCGTGCATACGACGGCGAAACTTGACACCGACCCCTACGGGAAACCCGCTATGGTCTATCTGCACGAGGGCAAGACCGCAGGCATAGCCGGGGACTTGCGCCGTATGCTTGACGAGGATTTCCATTACAGGTTTGCCATGCGCCTGTATTCGGGAACAATCCGGCAGGCGGGAACGGAAGAAAAGGTTACCGTTCAAAAGGAGGTAGAGCGTCCTTCTATAAAATTGGAAACGGAATCTTCGGCGCAGACGGTGGAAACTCCGACGGAAAAACCGCAATCCGCAGAGGAAAAGCCGGAGATAGAACCTCGTCCGAAATATTCCGCCGGAGTGCAGCTCACGTTGCTCGACCTCTGGGGCATGACGGAAGAGGTCAGCCAGCCTAAAACCGCCAAAAAGAAAAAAACGGCGAAAAAGGAAAGCCCGGCAAGACGCGTTACGCCCAAGTCGCAGGTGCAGACCACACAGAATGTTACGGAAAACAAAGAAGCGAAAGCGGATAGTGCCGCCAAGCCTGCCGACCCGGACGACATCTATGCAAAGCTGGATTGGGAAACCAATCCTCCCATCAACGGCTTCTACGAGATGATGATGGAACTCACACCGGAGCGCAGGAAGGAACTTCGGGAGCTGGCAAGGCATCATAATGAGAAGCAGGAAAACAGAACGGCTGCGACGGTCACGCCGGAAGTACCACGTGACCAACCCCGGCAGGAGGAAACACAGCCGGAGGCAGTCACCGCACCTGCCGTTACAGATACCCCATCGGAAGCGGTGGTAACTTCCCTTTTCCCCGACATCGAAGCGGAAAAGCCGAAGGAGGCAGTCGTGGACCTTTCTCCGCGTGCCTACCACCGCACGCCGGAGATGCACCTGCGCGAAGGGTCGCTGGTGGCTGACCGGGGGCGTCATAACATCGGCTACCTGAAGGACATCACGCCATACGGGGCGACATTCCAGCCGCTCGACCTGAAAGGATACCAGAAGGAAAAGGCGTTGTTGTATGTGTCGCTGCGTGACGCCTACGAGCGTCTGTACCGCTATGAATCGAACCTGCACGAAGCAAATGTCCCGTGGCGTGAACATCTGAACACCTGTTACGATGAGTTTGTCATGCGTTACGGCTATCTCAATGCCAAGCAGAACGTGAAGTTAGTGATGATGGACGCGGGCGGGCGCGACATCCTTTCGCTGGAACGGGCGGAGAACGGAAAGTTCGTCAAGGCGGACATCTTCGAGCGTCCTGTTTCCTTCGCGGTGGAGAGCCATGCCAACGTAGGCTCACCCGAAGAAGCCCTGTCCGCGTCGCTCAACAAGTTCGGCACAGTCGATATTGACTATATGAGAACGATAACCGACAGCACGGCGGAGGAATTGCTCACAACCCTGCAAGGGCGCATCTATTATAATCCGCTCGTGACCGGTTACGAAATCAAAGACCGCTTCATCGCAGGAAACGTGATAGAGAAGGCGGAACGCATAGAGGCTTGGATGGGCGACAATCCCGAAAATGAGCGTATGCCGGAGGTGAAGCAGGCGTTGGAGGCTCTGAAAGAAGCCGAACCGCCGCGCATCGCCTTCGAGGATCTGGACT
>NZ_GL883830.1 GCF_000205165.1 Paraprevotella xylaniphila YIT 11841
ATAGGCAATCGCGCCGTACAACGAGTTTCCTACACTGATTTTTGCGACCATTTCGCCTCCATTTCCCTTGAAAGTTCCACAATCCGGCGGCTCAGTTTCACGAGTTCGACGGTGTGTTGCTCTAATTTGTAGAGCAACGCCATCGCCTTTTTCTCTGAAAAATGCAGCCTCAGTTCCTTCACGACTTGGTTGTAATTCGTACCCACGGCACGGAATTGTGCATGAAAATCCGACAGCTTGGTGTAATAGTCCACCAGCGTCTTGTCCACCTTCAGCACCTTGAACGGTTGCCCGAAGAAGTGTGCTTTGAGAAAAACCGACCGCGCATAGACACCCGATTTTCCGAACATGGCGAGGAAACGGTTGTGTTCCTCCTCGTTGAAACGGACGGTGTACCGGTACACCGCCGGATCAAGTTTGGGATTTCTCCCTGATTTGCTTTTCCTTTTCTCTTTCATATTACTTTGGATTTAGCGGATTGACGGCATAAGCCGCCGCTTCGGATCACAGCACCGCAGTTCTGAAAGGCTTCCCGACTTCGGAGGGAAAGCCCGCCCCCTGCAAGGGCAAGGCGTTTTCCGGGATGCTCAAAATATTTTGAGCGGCTGAAAACATACCTTGCTATGTTCAGGTGAACATAAAAATCCGTCAGGGGACGGATTGGGAAAATACCTTTCAGGACTCCGGGCCGCGCGTCATCGGCGAACCCTGCTGTCCGGGTGCAAAGTTACGCCCTTAAAGCGGTATCGGACAGATGCTTGACCCGGTCAATGACTGCCAACCGGCGCAACGTGCCGCCACTTGCCGGAGAAGTGATACAGGTTCCAAAATATACTTGTTTATTTGCAGCATGATTCAAGAAACGAACGATTTGAAGATATGATAAACGGAACATTCAAATACCCGGAAATCCGCTTCTTCGGAT
>NZ_GL883831.1 GCF_000205165.1 Paraprevotella xylaniphila YIT 11841
ACCCGTTGTGTGGAAATCGGAAACAGATAATACATACTCACGTTGATTTGTCCCATCATTTGGAAAAAAATGTCCCATACACTTCCAAAATAAGTCCATACCTTTGCAGCGGAAACATGAAAGAGTCATTGAATAACAGATATTTAAAAATATGAAGAAAGTCATGATTAGAAAGAAAACGGTAAGCATCATGTGGATGATGTTTGTATTCATACTCACAGGGCAAACCATCTGTGCAAAGCCCAAAAACATAACGGTTCATCCATACGCTCCGTTTGTCATTCCAGAAACAGGCCTTGGCGGAGAAGCCTATCCTTCGCATGTAAGAAACGATGTAGCCTCTGCACGCTTTAATGTAAAAGTGGCAGATACCAAAGTTGCTGCAATCCGCTATGACAATACTGGTTTTGGCAATCAAGGCCACAACATGGATGTCGCCCGTTTTGCCACGAACAGCCGGACTCCCGAAATCGAAGTCAATGTGAAAGGAGAAAACGAAATCAACAGCGTAACCATCCATCCTGTACGCTTCTATCCGCAAGAAAAGCTGAAAATCAGCCCTGACAAAAGGAGTGTCACATTCGAAATGGCCAAAGAACTACCCTACGCCATAGTCATCATCAACGGTAATGACCCACAGGACGCTTCTACTTCCAATCCGCAACTTACGTTGATAAACGATCCTTTGGAAGACTTGACCGAACACCCTTTGCCGAAAGCTCCCAACGTTCTTGATTTTAAGAAGTTCGCAAAGAACTATTTAAAGGAAAACCCTATTACGGAGACATCCGGACAAGTATGCCGGCCTGCGGGAAGCATCACGGACGCTAGCCTGAATGACGGGAGAATGTTCACGTGGAATTACGAAAAGGGGGTGTTCGTCCCCTATACAGACCGGATTGTCGCGTTTCCGAATATGAGAAAAAGAAGCCGGAATGACGTTTCGGATGCCCTGCAAGCGGCATTGGAAGTAATCAAGAACACACCGGAACTCAACACGCTATACATTCCGGCCGGAACTTACCTATGGTCAGGACTGCGCATCATCAACTGGAACGGCGACCGTAAAAACGGAGGAAAACCCCTTTTCGTTTACACTGATGAAAACGCGCTTATGATTAACCGTTTGAAGGAATGCCGGGAATCTAATGAGCCTGCCATTTACATCGCCAATTCCTCTTATGTGACCATTTCCGGCCGTGGCATGCACGACGGGCAAGGCTGCTTTACTTTCGCCATGGACAGGAAGGATGCACGGAACACTCCCCACCAAGGAGGTGCAGTCATAAAGAAATCAAACCATATCACATTTAATGATACATATATACGTGACAGCCAACAATGGAATTGGGAAACACATGATGCCACGGACATCGAGCTGAACAACATCAAAGGATTGTCGCCTTATAACCACGGGTGGATAGACGGACTCAACCTGTCAAGTGGAAAGAACATCACTGTCAACGGTTCCATTACGTTGGGAAATGACGATACATTCGCAACCGGCCATTATAACCCTTCTAACGAATTTCCAATACGTACCTATCGGGAAACCCCTTCCGTCAATCTCGTGAACACAAACGAGAATCCGGCAGAAATACGCCACACGTTTGCTGCAGCAGGTGTTTACAACAAAGACCGGATGAAATGGAGCCGCGACGGCGGATCGGAAAATATCCGTGTCCACAATGCCATCGGATGGACACGCACAGCCCATTGCATACGTATCGGAGGAAATGTCCTGATTGGCAAACCTCAGGACAATTCAAGCGAAAAAAACATAAAAGGTTATTACTTTGATAATTTCCATTCCATCGCAGGAAGAAAAGCGGGCGGAAACATCAGAATCCAATTCTACGACAAAACCGATTTGCCGGCGAAAGGCGAACTGGTAATCAAGAACTGCTCTTTCTGGACGGCTTCAAAGGCATGGGCTTTAATCCCGGCCTCTAAAGACAACCACACATCAATACGTAAAGTGGTGTTGCAGAATCTTTATTTCGCAAAACCCATAACGGAACCTTCTGCCATCTTCTCTGACATCGAAGAACTGACGATAAAGCAACTGCATATCGGAGGACGGAAGATTGACCAGTACGATTTGTCCGGCATTCCCCAAAAATTAGAGAATGTCACTCACTTCAAAAACGATTTCAAGGACTAAAAAAGGAACAAAGCCCAATGGAAGGCATGGAAGTTAGGCGCAACTCCCACCCCAGAGTTTTTGCAAAAACCAAGGAAAGGGTATACAGATTCTCGAACTCATTGGGAATTCTGACCTTTAAAAAGGTATCCGGAGAACATCGCATCACTCCGTAATCTCTATCTGATTACCTTCCGGTCCTAACACGCAACTCTCATAAAAACCATCGCCTGTAAAACGCGGCCCACTTAACACGGCATATCCTTGAACCTGCAGAGAGGAAGTCAACCTATCCACTTGTGCCTTACTCCCTACACTGAATGCCAAATGGATATATCCAATCTGGCAAAGTTCTTTTGTCCCCTCCGTCATATCCGGACGAGACATGATTTCCAATTTGGCTCCATCCTCGAAAGAAAGGAAATAACTCTTCAAGCCTGTCCGGGGATTATGGTACATTTCATTAGAAACGGCATCGAAAAAACGCACAAAGAAATCCTTTACCGCCTCCAAATCCCTCACATACATAGCCACATGATTGATCTTCATTTCTTCACAAAACCTATCTTTAGGTTCAACTTCAAATAGTAGGCACGGTTTTCACGCTCCAAATAACCGTACTTGTCCTTTTCCGGATGCCCTTTCTCCAAACGGGTATGCGTGAACAGGAAATCGGCAAAGACCTGACGCTCCGTCTTACGATAGGCCACCATACGTCCCTCCGCATCCACCATCACGAATCCCGCCACAGCCGAATCCGTACCGTCATACTGCTTGGCCGGACGCAAGCCCAAAGCCACGGCCAAAAGGAACTCTTTCATCTTATGACGATAATACCCGTGCTTGCGGATCAATTCCTCCTTTATTTTCAGCGGGTTCCGGTCTTCTATAAGTGCCGTCAGTTCGTCCACCCGGCTTATGTTGTCCAAATGCATCAAACGCACCATCTCGGCCAACACACGGGAGAAGTTGAGGTCTATCAAGCAAAGGTTACTGCGGAACACTTTATCGGCCACGTCATTATATTTCAACACACCGCCCATGCTCTCGATGTAAAGCATACGGCGCGCCACCTCGTTCGGATTGTCCGGGTCTTCCGTATAATTGATTTTGTTGACCGCCGGTTGGGAAAAACGAATGCCTCCCTGCTCGAATTTCAGATTGGCCGTCCGCCCACCGTCCAACAAGGGCACCATGGCACAAAGACGTGAATAGATGCGGAATCCCACGGGCGGGAAACTGTCATCATGAAAAGTAATGTAGAAATCGGTACGGTCGTCTGTCCGGGCTTCCATATCATAAATCTTCAGTGCGTCGAGGAAACCTTCTACCCCTTCGGGTGCCTCCACCTCTTCGTTCCGATCCCGTTTCAGCGCATCGAGAATCATGGATGCCACTGTGCCGAAGTCTTCACGCGGAAAACGTTCGTCCATCTGTTCCCCTTCTACATGGATGTCGGTCTCTTCCATCGTATAACGACGCTCTCCGTCATGCTCCTGCCGCGTCACCCGAAAAATAGGCAACACACGGCCGGAAGGTAGCCCCTCCTCGTTACCCAAGACTACCTCCCCCTGAGCCAACAAGTTGAAAAACACATATAATTCGTTCCATTCCCTACGCGTAGCTGTCAACATATCCATTTCATTTTAAAATACAGGCAAAAGTAATAAATAATATGGGATTTTCCCCTACCTTTGCAGACAAAAACAACGCTTACAATGATAACTCTGAAAGAACTATACCGTATCGGCTACGGACCGTCGAGCAGTCATACCATGGCTCCGCGCAAAGCCGCCACCCTCTTTTTGGAACGTAACTCGAAGGCCATACGTTTCGAAGTAACCCTTTACGGCAGTCTGGCCGCTACGGGAAAAGGACACATGACGGACAAAGCGATTCTCGACGTATTGGACGAACCACGGACTACTATCACCTGGAAGCCGAAAACTTTCCTTCCCTACCATCCGAACGGTATGAAGTTCCAAGGATTCGACCCAGAAGGGCACATCACGGAAGATTGGACCGTGTTCAGCATCGGTGGAGGAGCACTGGGTGAAGAGGGAAAACAAAACCTGACGTTTGAAGAAATATACCCGATGAACTCTGCCACAGAAATCCTGGCCTGGTGCATGCACACCGGAAAAAGTTATTGGGAATACGTGGAGGAATGCGAGGGAAAAGACATCTGGGATTATCTGGAAGAAGTGTGGAACACCATGCAACAGGCCGTACGGAACGGACTGGAACACGAAGGCGTGTTGCCCGGCCCATTGGGATTGAGAAGGAAGGCTACGTCTTATTATGTCCGTGCCGACGGCTACCAACATTCCATGCGTACCCGCGGACTGCTTTTCGCATACGCCCTTGCCGTGAGCGAAGAGAATGCCGGAGGCGGAAAAATAGTCACAGCCCCCACCTGCGGCTCGTGCGGAGTGCTGCCGTCTGTGTTATACCACCTCTCCGTATCTCGGCACATCAGCGACCAACGTATCCTCAAGGCTTTGGCCACGGCCGGCCTGTTTGGCAACATCGTAAAAAACAATGCTTCCATATCGGGTGCCGAAGTAGGATGTCAGGGCGAAGTGGGCGTAGCTTGTGCCATGGCGGCTGCGGCCGCAGCCCAGTTGTTCGGAGGCACACCGGCACAAATCGAATATGCAGCCGAAATGGGATTGGAACACCATTTGGGACTGACCTGCGACCCCGTTTGCGGTTTGGTGCAAATCCCCTGCATCGAGCGCAATGCCTATGCCGCCGCCCGTGCCATGGATGCCAATTCGTATGCCATGCTGACTGACGGGGCACACCAAGTGTCGTTCGACAAAGTGGTAGAAGTTATGAAAAAAACCGGCCATGACCTACCTTCCCTATACAAAGAAACAGGAGAAGGAGGACTGGCCGAAGATTACAAACGGATGTGGGACACGTTGCATACCCGCTAACGGGCACCACGCAACGTATCCAACAAACCGGCACAGGCATCTTCCAGTATGTCGAGCACATTCTCGAATCCGCTGTCGCCTCCATAGTAAGGGTCGGGCACATGGTCTACTACTTTCAGCCGACAATAGTCCGTCATGCGCACGACTTTCTTTTCTTCTTCCAATCCGGGTGCCAAAGACTTCAACTTACTGATATTACAGTCGTCCATTCCTACGATCCAATCGAAATCAAAGAAATCATCATACCGCACCGGGCGCGAGAGATGGGTGATATGATACCCCCGGCGGGCAGCGTGTGCCCGCATACGGGCATCGGCGGGTTCCCCTTCATGATAGTCTATCAAACCGGCGGAATCCAAGAAGAACTCATGCTCCAAACCGGCATCACTCACCAACTTCCGCATGACTTCTTCGGCAGCCGGAGACCGGCAGATATTTCCGAGGCAAACGAATAAAATCCTTTCCATCGCTATCTAAAATCAAATCCTTTCCACCGGGCTGTCACCAAGAAAGAGTGTATGAGCCACGCCCCGTACCATAAAGTTGACTGGCAGCCGTAGTCGTAATACTACCGTAAAGGCCTGATTGTCCGCTATTGGAGCCACTCGGTGCCGATTGCGGAGCCGTAGCCGAATAACTATACTGGACGCTGAAATTTATTTTAGCCATCCTGCTGCGAAAATCGTCCGGAAGCCGGATACCGATGTATGGGTTGGATTTATCTGCGTCATACACCACATTATAATCTTTTGTGAAAGTCGTATCCGTACATTCCACACTCCAATGGTATTCAGCCTTATACAACAAATCTCCCAAACTTTGCTGTACTGCAGTAATCGTGACCGAGTCCCCTGCATTCCAAACCGTAGGCTCAATACGGAAACCGGCAAATGACGGCAAAGTACAAATATGCTTGTCTTCTTCACAAGCAACAAAGGCCATGGCCACCGCACCCAAGCATGCCAGACGCATCAAAGATTTCATTTCCATTCGTCTCTTTATCTTTATAATGTTTTTAATTCCTTATATAAACGCTGCACCGGCAGCCCCATGACATTAAAATAAGAACCGCTGAGGGAAGATACTCCCACATAGCCTATCCACTCCTGAATGCCGTATGCCCCGGCTTTATCCATCGGACGGTAGTGCGCCACATAATACTCTATTTCTTCATCCGACAACTCGTCGAAAGTCACTTCACTGACCGTCGCAAAAGTCTTTTTCTTACCAACTGTTACCAATGTCACCCCGGTAATTACCTGATGCGTACGTCCAGACAGGCGGCGCAACATGTCCTTGGCTTCGGCCTCGTCTTTCGGCTTGCCCAAAACCTTCCCGTCCGTCCAGACTATCGTGTCAGCCGTGATAATCAACTCGTCCGGCTGCATAATAGCTTCATACGCTTCCGCTTTCTTGCGGGAAATGTACTGCGGGATTTCTTCCCCCGACAACCAGTCCGGATAAGACTCGTCGATGCCTGGCAACACTCTCACTTCATAATCCACATCCAACCCCGCCAAAAGCTCTTTACGGCGCGGGGAATTGCTGGCCAAGACCAGACGGTATTTCTTCAAGTTCTCCAACATATTCTCCATTGTTTTACTACCAACCAAAAGCCTTTTCATCCTTCAGCCACAATCCTTGCGCCTTCAATACCTGTTCTATCACGTCGCGCCCGCATCCATATCCTCCTTTCAAATGGGAGATATAAACCGCCAAAGCCTTGATTTCCGGAGCTGCGTCGGCCGGCGCACAAGGACAGCCGCAACGCTGCATGACTTCATAATCGGGGATATCATCACCCATGTAAAGCACTTCCTCGTCCCGCAATCCATAACGATCCAAAAAGGCTTCGTACGTCTTTATCTTCACGGCACATCCCAAATGCACGTCCGGAATGCCCAGTCCCTCATACCGTTTACGCACCGATTCGGTACGCCCACCGGTGATAATGGCCACATGCAAGCCCGACTTGACAGCCAACTGCAAGGCATACCCGTCTTTGATATTGACCGAACGCATCGGCTCCCCTCCGGGATGCAAGGTGATGGTCTCGGCACTCAGCACGCCGTCCACGTCGAAAACCAACGCCTTTATCTTTTTTAATTCGTAATTAATCATTTATTTCCTTCCTTTCCGCTTCATTCCTCAAGGCCAGAGCATGGATGCTCCGGCTCATCATTTCATAGATTGCTTTCCATTCAGGCTCTCCATCGAGCATGGCACATTGACGTTCTATCACATTCCGGTCATAGCGCACGGCCGGCCCCGTTTGCGCCTCCACGGGCGGAAGACGATGTACCTTCCGCGCCGTCTCGTCTATCAAAGGCCACATTACATCGAACGGTATGTCGTCCCGCCCCAACAAGTCCGCAGCCAAAGCGTAACAATGATTCACAAAATTGCAAGCAAATACTGCCGCCAAATGGAGACAGCGGCGTCTTTCCGTACTCATCTCCTCCACCCTGTCCGAAACAGAACGCGCCAACTGTTCCGTCTGTGCAAGCGAGTCGGAGGCGGATGCTTCCACAAAAACCGGAATCTCCTTGAAATCCACCGGACAATCTTTAGAAAACGTCTGCATGGGATATAACACGCCATAACGCCGGACATGTCCACGGAAAACATCCATCGGCATGCTCCCGGCCGTATGCAGGCACAAGGCATCTCCTATCCGGGGAGCGATACGGGACACCAAGCCCTCTAACACTCCATCTTTCACGGAGAAGATATACACATCCGCACCCGGCACCACGGCATCAAGGTCATCCGTCGCCGGACATCCCAAACGTACGGCCAAAGCTTCAGCGGAAGCCATCGTACGGCTGAAGACCTGCAACGTTTCATGGCCTGCACCGTGCAGAGCCAGTCCCAACCGCGTGGCCAAATTTCCGGCACCAATCCAGACAATTTTCATTCTTCCGGCGCGTCAAAGGTATTGATATGCACTTTTTCCCACTGCAACCGGTCTTCATTAAACGGTTTGCGTTCCATTCCCTTATGGCCCACAGCCACGATGGAAAGCACCCTTAAATGCTCCGGGACATGCAGAATGGCCCGCACCATCTCCTCCGCAGGTTTTCCATCCGCCATTGTACGGTTCCGGATCTGTACCCAACAAGCACCCAGACCCAAATCTTCAGCCTGCAACAGCATCATGGTCGTAGCCACCGAAGCGTCTTCCACCCACACGTCGCTCTGCGTCGGATTGGCCAAGATGACCACCGCCAAGGGAGCACCTTCTATCAACTCGGCTCCGTGCTCCTTGCAATGCGCCAATTGTTGCAACAAATCCTTATTGTCCACAACCACGAACTCCCAAGGACACACTCCCTTGGAAGAAGGGGATATCAACGCCGCACGCAACAATGCCACCACCTCGTCTTGGGTCAACTCTTCTTCCGTAAACTTCCGCATGCTACGACGGATGCGAATCAGCTCGCTAAACTTTTCCATTTCCTTATCCTATATTTATTATCATGTCACTGCGCAAAGATACATGATTTCCCTATTACGAAGAAAAGAAATCCAGACGGAATCGACAGTTTCACCAAATAAATCGACGGTTCTTTATACAAAAAAGCGTATTTTTGCGTTATTTAAAAAGTGTAAGTAGACAGACAACGAAGTGAAGACAAGACTTTTCAAATCCATATCCTGCCTTTTCCTGCTGACCCTTATGGCCTTGCAAGTGGCCGCCCAAGACAAAGTAAAACTGTCGGGAAGGGTCATCGACGATGAACAAAACCCGGTACTTTTTGCCGTAGTAAAAGTGGCCGGCCAGGCGGCAGGTACTACCACAGACCTGCAAGGACGTTACCAACTGGAATTCTCCACTGCCGACACCGTGACCGTGTCGTTCAGCATGATAGGTTACGTAACCAAGAAAAAAACACTGGTCCGTCCCAAAGGTAGTTTACGGCTCAACATCACCATGCAAACCCAAAGTATCGACATGGGTGAAGTAACGGTAAAGGAAGTACGGCGACAAATGAATTCCACCCAACACTTGAATGCCGAAAACCTGAAACGGCTGCCCTCCACCACCGGAAATGCCGTAGAGGAACTGGTGGCCACACAAGCGGGAGTCAGCACACACAATGAGTTGAGTTCGCAATACAACGTAAGAGGCGGGAGTTTCGATGAAAACAGTGTATATATCAATGGAGTGGAAGTATACCGCCCCTTACTTATCAGTTCCGGACAACAGGAAGGACTGAGCGTCATCAACAGTGACATGGTGGAAAACATCAACTTCTCGGCCGGAGGTTTCGATGCCAAATACGGGGATAAGATGTCGTCTGTTTTGGACATCACCTATAAGAAGCCCAAGAAATTCGAGACTTCAGTTTCGGCTAGCCTTTTAGGGGCCGGCCTCTATGTAGGTTACGCCAAAAAGAACTTCAGTATGACACACGGCGTGCGTTACAAGACTAACCAATATATGTTGGGGTCGTTGGAAACCAAAGGAGAATACAACCCGCGTTTCCTCGACTACCAGACCTATATCAGTTGGTCGCCCAACCGGAAATGGAGCCTGGACTTCATCGGGAACATCTCCCAAAACCAATATGACTTCCTGCCGACGAACCGACAGACCAATTTCGGCACAATGCAGGATGTCAAGTCGTTTCGCGTATATTTTGACGGAAAGGAAGAAGACCTCTTCCGTACACTATTCGGCACACTGAGCCTGTCGCATAGCTTTACCGACCGCACAAAGCTTTCCCTTTTGGCTTCGGCATTCGCCACCAAGGAAAGGGAAACATACGACATCCAAGGGCAATACTGGCTCGACGAGACCAACACGACCGAACAATTAGGCGTAGGCACCTACATGGAGCATGCCCGCAACTACTTGGATGCCAACATGAAGAGCCTGAAACTCCTGTTCTCTCACAAACCGAAAGGGCACGACATACAGGCCGGACTCACATGGAAGCACGAAATCATCAAAGAGAACTCACGCGAATGGGAGATGCGCGACTCTGCCGGATATTCCATCCCCCACACGGGCAACCGTCTGGATCTGATTTACAACCTGAAATCCTCCAATCGCATCAGCAGCGACCGCCTCGAACTTTTCGGACAGGACACTTGGCGGTTTACTAACAGACACGGCATATTTTCCCTTAATTACGGGGCACGGTTAAGCTATTGGAGCTGGAACAAGGAATGGCTGTTCAGTCCGCGTGTTTCGCTCGGCATCATCCCGTCTTTCAACGAAGATTTCACATTCCGCATTGCCACGGGACTGTATTACCAGGCTCCTTTCTACAAGGAACTACGAGACACTGTGACAACCGGTGTCTCCACCAAAGTACACCTGAACCGCGACATCAAGTCGCAGCGTTCGTTCCAAGTCGTATTAGGGGGAGACTACAAGTTCAAGCTCATGAACCGTCCTTTCAAATTCACCACGGAAGTCTATTACAAGGCATTGAACAACCTGATACCCTACAATGTGGACAACGTGAAAATCGTATACTACGGAGGCAACATCGCTTCGGGATACACCACAGGCATCGACTTCAAAATCTTCGGGGAGTTCGTGGAAGGTACGGATTCCTGGATCAGCTTCAGCCTGATGAAAGCCCAGCAGAAAGTGGACGGCAAGAGTTTCCCGCAAGCCACCGACCAACGCTATAACCTGAACTTCTTCTTCAGCGACTTCTTCCCCGGTACGACGCGATGGAAGATGACACTGAAAGCCAGCATTGCCGACGGACTTCCTTTCGGTCCTCCCCACACGGGATTGGAACGCATGGTATTCCGCGCCCCGGCCTACAAACGCGTGGACATCGGAATGAGCTACCGGTTGTTGGACAACGAAGACGGGCGCAACCAAAAGAAATTCATCCGCTACCTGCGCAACGTATGGTTAGGCGTGGACTGCTTCAACCTGTTCGACATCAGCAACGTAAGCTCATACTATTGGGTGACGGACGTGACCAACCAACAATACGCCGTGCCCAACTACCTGACTGGACGGCAAATCAACGCACGTATACTGATTGAATTATAACCACCGGAACGGCTACTGCCAAAAAAACATGAATTTATTTCCTGTTTCACCGCAAAATGCGTACTTTTGCAAGTCAGTAAACGCACAATAACGTGCAAACAACTAAAATTTATATGTCATGAAGATATCACATATCGAACATTTGGGTATCGCAGTGGAAAGCATCGAAGCCGCACTGCCTTATTATGAAAACGTATTGGGACTGAAGTGCTACGCTGTGGAAGAGGTAGCCGACCAAAAGGTAAAGACAGCCTTCCTGAAAGTGGGCGAAGTAAAAATCGAACTCCTCGAACCTACAAGCCCGGACAGCGCCATCGCCAAGTTCCTGGAAAAAGGCGGACGCGGCGTGCATCATGTGGCTTTCTGTGTGGAAGACGGTGTGGCCAACGCCTTGGCTGAATGTGAGGAAAAAGGCATCCGTCTGATTGACAAGGCACCGCGTCTCGGAGCGGAAAAACTGCAAATCGCATTTCTGCATCCGAAAACGACATGCGGCGTATTGACCGAACTTTGTGAACATTAACACAACTCCAAGTGAAATTCAATCCAATCATTGAACTTCATATAAAGGCTCGTCCTTGAACCTGATACCACCAGCGGAACCGCTTTCTATGAAAGTCTTCCGTTGGTGGCTTGTTTTTTTAGGGATAGGGAAATTCAAAGCCTTCTTTTTGAAACAGAAAATAAAACAGATTATGAGTGTCCAAACAGAAAAAATCAAGGAATTAGTAGAATTGCGCGCCAAAGCACGCATGGGAGGCGGCGAGAAAGCCATCGAAAAACAGCATGCCAAAGGCAAGTACACGGCTCGCGAACGCATCGACATGCTGCTCGACCCGGGCAGCTTCGAGGAAATGGATATGTTCAAACTGCACCGCTGTACGAACTTCGGCATGGAAAAGAAACAGTACTTGGGCGACGGTGTGGTGACCGGTAGCGGCACGATAGACGGCCGGTTGGTTTATGTTTTCGCACAGGACTTCACCGTCAACGGCGGTTCGCTGTCGGAAACGATGGCTGAAAAAATCTGCAAGGTCATGGACCAGGCCATGAAAATGGGCGCACCCTGCATCGGCCTGAACGATTCCGGCGGCGCACGTATCCAGGAAGGCATCAACGCTTTGGGCGGGTTTGCCGAGATATTCCAACGTAACATCATGGCTTCGGGCGTGATACCTCAGATTTCGGGTATCTTCGGCCCCTGTGCCGGCGGTGCGGTCTATTCTCCCGCCCTGACGGACTTCACGCTGATGATGGAGGGCACTTCTTATATGTTCCTCACCGGTCCGAAAGTGGTGAAGACAGTGACGGGCGAAGACGTGTCGCAAGAAGACTTGGGCGGCGCAAGCGTGCACTCCACCAAGTCCGGAGTGACGCATTTCACAGCCCAGACGGAAGAAGAGGGCTTGGCCACCATCCGCACGCTGTTGAGCTACATCCCGCAGAACAACATGGAGGAAGCTCCGCGCATGGAATGCACAGACCCTATCGACCGCATGGAAGACGCGCTGAACGAAATCATTCCGGACAACCCGAACAAAGCATACGACATGTACGAAGTTATCGGAGCTATCGTGGACAATGGCGAGTTTTTCGAGGTTCAAAAAGACTATGCCCGCAACATCATCGTAGGCTTTGCCCGCTTCAACGGCCAGAGCGTGGGTATCGTGGCCAACCAACCGAACTGCTATGCAGGCGTGCTCGACTGCAATGCCAGCCGCAAGGGCGCACGTTTCGTACGTTTCTGCGATGCCTTCAACATACCTTTGGTCACGTTGGTAGACGTGCCGGGCTTCTTGCCGGGGACGGGACAAGAGTACAATGCCGTCATCCTGCACGGTGCCAAGCTGCTGTATGCTTACGGCGAAGCCACCGTACCCAAAGTGACGGTAACCCTGCGTAAGAGCTACGGCGGTTCGCACATCGTCATGAGCTGCAAACAGTTGCGCGGCGACTTGAACTACGCTTGGCCGTCGGCCGAGATTGCCGTGATGGGAGCAGAAGGTGCCGTAGCCGTGCTTTATGCCAAAGGCGCGAAGGAAGCTGAGGACCCGAAAGCTTTCCTGGCCGAAAAAGAAGCCGAATACAACAAGCTCTTCACCAACCCGTACCAGGCTGCCAAATACGGTTATATCGACGATGTCATCGAACCGCGCAATACACGATTCCGTGTCATCCGCGCCTTGGCCCAGTTGAAAACCAAGAGCTTGACCAATCCGGCCAAGAAGCATGGCAATATTCCTCTGTAATCCCTTTCAAAACGAAATTGTCATGGAACAGAAACAGAATGAAGTGTACGCGGCCATCACACTGGCCCTGCACGAATACCAGGGCTACACGATGCATGTGCCGGAAAGCGGTATCCTGACTTTGGGAAATGCAGATACTGAGTGGAACTCCAAACTTCGTACGCAACGCCAGTTGCCTGAGCACAAATTTTAAAGCAAACAATAGCAAATGAAGACATACAAATATAACATCAACGGCAACGATTATGAAGTGGCCGTGGAAGGAATCGAGAACTATGTGGCCACTGTTACGGTGAACGGCGAAAGCTACACGGTGAAGATGCCGGAACCGGAAAAGCCGGCACATCATCCCGTAGTAGTGAAACCCGCCGGAGTGCCCGCCGTAATTGACAAACCCAAGAAGTATGGCGTGAAAGCCCCGCTTCCGGGTGTGATAGTAGACGTGAAGGTGAAACCGGGCGACGAAATCAAGCGCGGCGACACGGTGGTTATCCTGGATGCCATGAAGATGGAAAACAACATCACGTCCGACCGTGCCGGACGGGTCTCGGAAATCTGTGTCACGCCAGGCGAATCAGTCATGGAAGGCAAGGACCTGGTGGTGTTGGAATAACCCTCTCCTGCACGCACTTATAGCGAACGGATATGAATATGTTCCACCCCGGAATGCAGCAAGCATTCCGGGGTGGAACTTTTTTGCATCCTCCTTTCCAAACGGAAATTCCCTTCAGAAAGAATAAAAAAAGCATAAATCTTCTCATAAGAACAAGGCATTGATTGTTCTAAATACTATCTTTATCCCAAATAGCGTGGCATGTTTCCGCTATTTTATAAAGAAACACAAATCCACCTTAATACCTAAAAACAAAATGAGAAAAGCATTATTGGCATTCCATGTGCTATGGATTACGGCTTGCAGCCACGTGAGTGGCCCGAATTTGAGGCTGAATGAACTTGAGTACTTCGAGACCCAAGGTGTCAATGTCCTCGTTTACAGCAACCAATTCACCGGAGGCTTCAACGACGAAAAGAACTCCGGCATCGAACTCATCCACCACGGCGTACGCACTGCACAAGGCGGTGCCATAAGGCTCTCCAACACTCCTGAACAATGGGATTTGGTGCCCACTACCACATCACGGAAAGTAAACGCAGAGGACAATTTGATTGAAGTAGGCCTGCGCTACGAGGATTACGACTTCGATTCGCGTGTCGTGGTCACGGGAAAAGGAAAAGCAGTTGAGATATCCGTCTACCTGGACAAACCCCTACCCCACGAACTGGAGGGCGATGCCGGCTTAAACCTTGAGTTCCTCCCGTCTCAATATTGGGGCAAGGCTTATCTCATGGACGGGCATCCCGACCGTTTCCCACGCTACGCAGTGAGCAACACTGTCTGCCGCCCCAATGCCGAGAAAGTAAAGCAGTTCAAGGGATACAAGACATACGACGACCGTGGGACTGGCCAATTCGTGGAACCCTTGCCCCTATCTTCCGGACACACCATGATACTCGCACCCGATACCCCCGAACGCATGGTGAAAATCACATCCGACTCTTGCCTGTACCTCTACGACGGGCGCATGTTGGCACAGAACGGTTGGTTCGTGGTCCGTAGCATCCTGCCAGCCGGCAAGACGGGAAAGGTGCTGACATGGACAGTGGAACCGAACGCCGTCGAAGGATGGATAAGAAAGCCCAACATCGGTTTCTCCCAAGTGGGCTACTTGCCTTCACAGCCCAAGGAGGCCGTCATCGAATTGGACAAGAACGACAAAGTCATCCCCCAGGCATCCATCTGGCAAGTGAAAGCAGACGGGACGGAAGCCGAAGTATTCAAAGGGAAAACTGCCGTATGGGGGCCTTATTACAAATACAATTACATCAAGTTCGACTTCTCCGAAGTGCAGGAACCGGGAATCTATTACATCCAATACGGCAACGAAAAGACCAACAACTTCACCATAAGCCCAAACGTGTACGACCACATCACGGACGCTACCACCGATGTATGGATTCCCATACACATGAACCACATGACCGTCAACGAAGGTTACCGGGTCTGGCACGGCGAGCCTTTCAAAGAAGGATACCTGCAGGCACCGCCCCACACCGACCATTTCGACATGCACTGGCAGGGAGCTACCACCGACACTCGCTATAAGGCATTAGAACTGATTCCGGGACTGAACGTAGGGGGGTACTTCGATGCCGGTGACTTTGACATCGAAACGGGTGCCAACATCAACGTCGTCCAGAACCTGGTCAGGACATGGGAACTTTTCAAGCCGTTGCGTGACGAAACGTTCGTCAGCGAACAGCAACGCTACGTGGACCTCCATCGTCCGGACAGCATACCAGACATCATCCAGTACATCGAGCACGGGGTGTTGAACCTCTTGGCACAGGCCGAGAACATCGGACACATGTCGCAGACACTCTCCAACTCCGTGTTGGACAACTACCACCATTTAGGAGATGCCGCAAGCATCACCGACGGATTGCACTACGACCCCCGCCTGGCTCCCTACGAAAAATCGGCTGACGGGAATTCGAGTGGCACACCGGACGACATGTGGGCCTTCACAAGCCGCAACCCACGCATGGACTTCAGGGCGGCCACCATGTTTGCTGCCGCAAGCCGCGCCCTGAAAGGATACAATGACGACTTGTCGGAAAGAACCTTGAAGCAATCCAAAAGACTATTGAAAGAAGCCACGGAACTCATGTCGGAAGGATCACAAAAGGACAAAAGGCAGAATGTCGGCGGCGACATGGCCACAAACCTGCAATTATACGCCTCTACCGGCGAAAAACAATACTTGGATAACTTCACGCAAGGAATCTGGATGGCACTGGAACACAACTCCAACCGCAACATCATGACGGCCTTGGAAGCCATCCCCTACATGGACGCGTCTTACAAAGAAAAGCTCCGACCTTATGTTAAGAAATACAAAGAATACCTCGACAGCCAAGACCAGGAGAATCCTTACGGAGTGCCCATCGGTCGGGGGAACTGGGCCGGAAACAGGGGAATTGTCGATTTCGGTATCTCGGCCTGCTTCGCCAACAAATACTTCCCCGACATCATCGACAACAGCTATGCTTTCAAAGTGGCCAACTGGCTTTACGGTTGCCACCCTTACCACAATTATTCTTTCGTGGCCACCGTCGGAGCCACTCGCCCCAAAGCCGTCTTCTATGGCAACAACCGGGCAGATTTCTCCTTCATCCCAGGCAACATGGCTCCCGGCGTACTGTTCCGGCACCCCGACCATTTCGAGAATTACGACGATTGGCCATTCCTCTGGGGGCAGAACGAAGGCACCATCGCCGACAACACAAGCTACGTGATTTTCGGCCATGCTTTCAAGGACCTGCTGCACTGACTCACAACCTTACGGTTCTAATGGAATAAAATGTAAAAAACAAGGAAGATATAATATTTTCCACATTAATACTGGTTTTCAATTACTTATATCAGAAGAATCGTTCTGCGCCAAATAAAAAATCATTTGGCGCAGAACGATTTTCCGTTGTGCTGAGAACGATTTTCAAATCTCAGCACAACGGTTTCAGGCTTTCTGCCGTAAACAACATTTACCAACCGGAAGCCTCATCCCATTCAAAAAAGCACCCATTTGCAACGGTCTGAGAACTCCTGTCCACCCCGATGCCCGAAAGCCTCCACTTGGTTCTCCCCGTGCTTCAAACCTACCTTCCTCCAGATGCAAACGCTTCCGTCGCGCTCCGGACTGCCGCAATCCTTCCCGTTCACTTTCAGGCGGACGGTTTCGCAATTCGTATATACTTTGACATCTGTCAAAGAATCCCGACGGGCCACGTCCCTCCGGCTAGTGATATGTACCACCGGCTCTTCCGACCATTCCGACTGATAAAAGTAGAAAGCGTCCTTCCGTATCTTACGGTCGTAAGAGACCAAACCTTTGTCATTCATCCCCGGCATATCACCCTCGTTGCGCGACGCACTGGCAAAATCGAACATGTTCCAGACGAAAGAACCCCACGCGAAACCGCAGCGCTTGATGGCATCGTAAGTCTGTTCGTGCACCGTGGCCTGCCATTCTTCGGGATGGAACACCCCATCGGCCTTCGGTGTCTTCTTTCCCGTCTGCCAATGGTGCCACACGTTGGCTCCTGCCCCGTACTCGCTCACGGCAATGCCCTTTCCACCGCCCTTACGGTTCCAACGCTCCAAAGTGGGTTTCATTTCCGACGGTTCCGCCCAATACCAACCGGGATAAGTGTTGAACGCCAAAAGGTCGGGCACGGTGTTTTCCGGCCGCCCCTCCACATTGGAGGCCAATACGGTCAGCCGTCCCGGGTCTTCGCGGTGCGCCACGTCATTGAGTTCCGAAATCAATCCTTTCACATCGCCCTTGGACAGTTCGTTCGACAAGCTCCAACAGAAAATGGAAGGGTGGTTGAAATTCTGTCGGACGAGTTCCGTCAATTCCGTTTTCATGTTCTCCGTGAATTCCGGGGTGTCCAAGGCTTTGCCGACCAAAGGAATCTCGGCCCAGACCAACATGCCCTCGCGGTCGCACAGGGTGTAAAACTCGTCCGAATGCGGATAATGTGCCAGCCGGATGCCGTTGGCACCGATTTCCTTGATGAGTGACATGTCCTCCCGGTGGTCGGCCGAAGAGATGGCCCAACCCTTGTCCGGACGATCCTGATGGCGGTTCACTCCTTTTATCTTATAAGGCTTCCCGTTCAGGATGAAACCTTTTTCAGCGTCCACACGGAAAGATCTCAGGCCGACATACTGCGACAGGGTGTCCAACACTTCCTTGCCCCGTTTCAGCTCCACGAAGACACGGTACAGGTAAGGTGATTTACGCCCGTCCCACAACATGGGGTTGTCCACCGTCAACCGGTTCGTAAAATCGAGCCGTGCCTGTCCTTCTGTGGCTTGGGAGGTGGTGGCCGTCGCCACCAGTTTACCGGCGGCATCGAACACGTCCGCCTTCACGGACAATTCTTTCACCCGTTTCAGTCCGTTGTCCACTTTAGTGACTACCGACAAGTCCGCACGTCGCTCGTTGACCTGTTGACTGACATATACCCCGGAAGAAGCATAATCCAAAGGCGTGATGCAAGTCTTGGGCAATAGGAGGAGCGAGACAGGCCGGTAGATGCCGCCAAAGACGGTGAAGTCCCCCTCCAACGGGGCGATGTTCAACTCCTTACGGTTGGACACGGCAACCTCCAACAGGTTCTCGCCGGCATGCACGTAGGGTGTGATTTCAAAACAAAAGGCATTGAAACCTCCCACATGTTCTCCTACCTCCCGTCCGTTGACTTTCACTTCTGCCTTCTGGCTCGCCGCCTCGAAACGCAAAAATATTCGTTTTTTCATCATCGCGGGCGAAATGGACAAGGTGTAACGGTACGTGCCGTCGCCCCTGTAATAATCGGGTGACGTGCCGTCTTTCGCATTCCACGTGTGAGGCACGTCCACTTGCTCCCATACGTCTTCCGCCCCATCCCTATCCAGACGGAAATCCCATTTCTCACTCAAAAAACTTTGCTGTCTGAGCTGCCCGGCCACAGGAACGGACAGGCATGCGCAAAACATCGCCAAGGCCACGGACCTTACTTTTAATACATTCATTGGTTCTAAAAGGTTAAGTTGCATATACAAAATGATGTCAAAGATAAGGGCCATCATCCTGCCGGGCACCATACATTCCCGTAATAAAATACGATTTTTGCGGCAAAAAGACTTTTGAAGCCGTCTTCTTCCCTCTTTTCGGAAGTTTTTCTTAGTTTTGCAAAAGGAATGAACAGCCACAGCCTTACTCTTATGAAACAAAATACATCCTTCAAAATCGCCTGCGGATACTTTTTATTGATTTGTCTCCTGTTGGGTTCCATCTATTATATTTACCACCAAACCTCCTCACTGGCCCGGATGTCCGGCAATGAACAGACGTTGGCAGAACGCCGGAAAGTGACCCACCAACTCGTCAGCCAACTTTATGAAACGGAAAACATCGGCCAGGCCGTCCATTTCGGCCGTTGGGAGGCATACCGCAAATACGTGCAATCCATGTCAAACGTACAACAGACCATATCTGCATTGGACACTTTATTCACCGATTCCCTGCAAAAGGCCCGGCTAGACACACTGTCTTCCTTGCTGACCGGCAAACAGGAAAACATGAAACGGTTGGTATTGACTTTGGAGAACAACTCCGCCCCGCAGATTTACCAACACCAAATCAGCCTACTTGTCAAAAGCCAGGACACCGTCATCCAAAAGCCGCATATTACCCGGCAAATCATACAGAAAGACAAATCCTACACGGTGAAAGAACCGAAAAAGAATTTCTTCCAACGGTTGGCTTCCGCTTTCCATAAACCAGAAGCGGACACTACCGCCGTGAAACAAACCGTGCAAATCTTGGAAACGGACACCATCCATCAAGAATTCAACGCAAGAGACACCCTTGCACATATCCTGGACAGCATAGAAAGCAGCATGAAACAATATAACAGCCGACGGCGGCAACGCATCAACGCGCAAGCGGAACGGCTTTGGTACACGAGCCTCGAACTTAACAACCGCGTCACGCAACTCCTGGAAAGCATCGAGAAGGAAGAACAGCAACGGTTGGAAGAAGAAAGCCGGAAAGCCTATATGGTGCGGAAACAGGCAGCCCTCACGACCGGACTCATCGCCACGGCTGCCATCCTTTTAGCCATTGTCTTTTTCGTCATCGTATGGCGTGACATCACCAAAAGCAACCATTACCGCCACGAGTTGGAAAAATCCAAGAAAAGAGCCGAAGACCTCTTGGTTTCCCGCGAGAAATTGATGCTGACCGTGACACATGACATCAAGGCACCGGTAGGTTCCATCATGGGGTACACGGAACTCCTGGTCCCCTACGTCCGGGAAAACCGCCCCAAAAACTATTTGGACAATATCCGCAGCTCGTCCGAACATCTGCTCAGCCTCGTCGGTTCTTTGTTGGACTATCACAAACTGGAAGCCCATAAAATGGATTTGCACCCAGTCAGCTTCAGTCCGGACGAACTCTTACGCACCATAGCCCAAAGCTTCTTGCCCATGGCGGAGAAAAAAGGATTGGCACTGCAATTCGAGACCTCTCCCGAAACCCGACGGACCTATACCGGCGATGCTTTCCGCATCCGGCAGATTACGGACAACCTGTTAAGCAATGCCCTGAAATTCACACGGCAGGGGCATATCCTCCTTCGCGCCAAAATGCACGGCCGCCTGCTTTGCATCACCGTACGCGATACAGGATGCGGAATGACTGCGGAAGAACAACAAATGATTTTCAAGGAATTTACCCGCCTGAGCAGTGCACAAGGGGAAGAAGGGGTTGGTTTGGGACTATCCATCACGCTGAAACTTGTACAACTCCTTCAAGGAGAAATCCATTTGGAAAGTACTCTCGGAAAAGGCACTTCCTTCTTTGTCACACTCCCCTTGCAACTCACCCACAAAAAACAGGTTCCTGTCGCAGAAGCCCCTGCCACCCTTGAATCCGTAGAGCGTCCTCTCCATATATTGCTGATTGACGACGACCGTATCCAAATGCAGCTGACCCAAGCGATGTTGCAGCAAATCCAACCGGAAAAAGCGGATTGGGAGATTGTTTCCTGCCGAACGCCGGAAGAAGTATTCCACCGGGTTGGACAATGCCGTTTCGATTTGTTGTTCACAGACATACAAATGCCGTCCATGAACGGCTTCGAATTATTGAAGAAAGTACGAGCACTGAATCCTCCCGCCCACGCACAACTCCCTGTGGTGGCCATCACGGCACGTAACGACATGCAAGAAGCGTTTTTCAGGGAACACGGGTTCGCCACCTGCCTTTACAAGCCATTTAACCAAAAAGACCTGGCTCAAGCCATCCGGAAGGCACTCGGAGAAGCCTGTCCAGAAGTAAAAGAAGCACCAGGGAAACCCGAAGTTGCGCCATCCCAAACGTCGCCCGCCATCGACCTTGAACCGTTGACTGAATTCGCCGGAGACGACCGGAACGCCGCACAGGAAATCCTGAATACCTTCCTACAAGAAACCCTCCTGCATGCCAAAGCGTTCAAAAAGGCTTACGAACAAAAGGATAAGGCCGAAATATGCAGGATAGCCCATAAATTGCTTCCTACCTTCACCCTTGTGGGAGCTCCCTGCATCAAAGCATTACGGACTTTGGAACAACAACGGGATGAACAGGTATGGGACGACACGGACAACGTCCCGGCACAAGAAGTCATCGAGTCTTTCCACCTCATCGTCCGTGCCCTGAAAGAAAAGAATGGCAGTGGACCTGCACATCAGCATGAATATTAAAACATTTAAAAAGCCGCCCCGCATATACTTTCGTACTGCAAAAGGCATTATCTTTGCGTCAACTTAATCCGATAAAGACCACATGGCAGCCATTCTCATAGTAGAAGACGACTTGACGTTTGCCACCATGCTTAAAACGTGGTTGGGCAAACAAGGATTCCAAACCAGTACAGCCGGAGACTTATCCAAAGCGCACAAGTTATTGGAACATCAGTCGTATGACCTCATCCTGTCGGACCTGAGGTTACCGGAAGGCGACGGCCTTTCCCTGCTTGACTGGATGCAAAAACACGGCCTTGCCGTTCCTTTTATCGTCATGACCAGCTATGCCGATGTCCAGAATGCCGTAAACGCCATGAAACAAGGGGCATGCGACTACATTGCCAAACCAGTGCAACCGGCCATGCTTCTGGACAAGATAAAGGATGCCTTGTCCGCGTCTTCTGCAACCCGCTCCAAAAAAGATACGGCTCCCGAAGAGGTTCAAGCAGATACCGAATCCCGCCCGGCATTCCTGGAAGGGAAAAGCGAGGCGGCACGCCAACTTTACAATTACGTGGCTTTGGTAGCTCCGACACCGCTTTCGGTACTCATCAACGGTGCCAGCGGTACCGGAAAAGAATATGTGGCCCACCGCATACACCAATTAAGCAAGAGGGCTGATAAACCCTTTGTAGCCATCGACTGCGGAGCCATGCTCAAAGAACTGGCGGCTTCCGAATTTTTCGGCCACGTGAAAGGTTCGTTTACGGGTGCCGTAACCGACAAAACCGGAGCTTTCGTAGAAGCCAACGGCGGCACGCTGTTTCTCGACGAAGTGGGCAACCTGAGCTACGACGTGCAAGTACAGCTCTTGCGGGCCATCCAGGAACGCAAAATACGTCCGGTGGGTTCCAATCAGGAAATAGAAGTGGATGTCCGGCTTGTCTGTGCCACCAACGAGAACTTGCAACAGGCCATCTCCCGTGGAGAATTCCGTGAAGACCTCTACCACCGCCTGAACGAATTCACCCTGCACATGCCTTCCCTGAAAGACCGGGGTGAAGACATCCTTTTATTTGCCAACTTCTTTCTGGACCAAGCCAACAAGGAACTGGAAAGGCATATCGTAGGTTTCGACGCCCCGGCTTCGGAAGCGTTGCTCAATTACGCATGGCCCGGTAATTTACGCGAATTGAAAAACCGGGTGAAACGCGCCACTTTGCTGGCACAAGACCGCCTGATCCATAAGACCGATTTGGGAGAGTTCAATGTCATAAACTGTGGCGAAGAAGAACTCCCTGCAGCAACTCCTTTCGCCTTACACGATAAAAATACCGAGAAAGAACGTATCCTGCAGGCCCTGCAAACGGCACACCACAACAAAGCGCGTGCCGCACGCCTTTTAGGCATAGACCGCAAAACCCTCTACAACAAAATCAAGCTCTACGACATTCCACAATAATAGTGTGGAATTCTTCCCCACTCATCCCCACATTCCACACGTATGCTTTTGAGCCTCATGCTATCTTAAGCGGAAAGAAATCATTTATAATCAATTCCTTACAATCATCTTTCTTTTTCTGGCATACCTCTTGTCCATTAGTTTGGCAGATGACAAGATAAAACAGTCAAACAATTAAATAAAACAGAAAGCATTATGAAAAAGTTATTTGCAACAGCCTTGATGGCTATGAGTATGGGAAGCGTTTTTGCACAGGGTAACATCGTAGCAAACGACACAGTTAAGACAGATACTACAAAGAACTGTCCTGCAAAAGGTTGCCAGAAATCATTGGCTGCCCTCATTTCCAACGATACTGTAACCACAGACAGCACCAAAGCCAAATTAACCGCCATGTTGGCGTACGTAGCTATGAATGATACGGTAACCACCGACTCCACAAAATCCGCTCCGGCTGCATTAGTGGCACAGAACGACACAGTTACGACAGACAGCACGAAAGCTCAACCGGCCAAACCGGCAGCTTTAGTAGCCATGATTGAGGAGAAGGATACGACTCAAACCAAAGATGCAAAAACAACTCCTTCCACTTGCGACAAAAAAGCAGGAGAGAAAGCGATCCAAGCATTAAACGCCATGAGAAAAATCACCGCCTAACCACAC
This sequence comes from Paraprevotella xylaniphila YIT 11841, assembly GCF_000205165.1. Lineage (GTDB taxonomy): Bacteria > Bacteroidota > Bacteroidia > Bacteroidales > Bacteroidaceae > Paraprevotella > Paraprevotella xylaniphila. The sequence continues at coordinate 23,826 of NZ_GL883831.1, forward strand.
TGATTTTTCTCATTTTAAAAGAGGAGAACGTGCCCGCGTTCTCCTCTTATTTTTCCTCTTCCCCAGTTTGCTTTTCGGTCAGATACTTCCAGTAACGCACCGGCATGTCTTTCCGGTGCTTACGGGGATTCAAGCGTTCCTTAATACAAATGGCTTTGAAATACGTCCGCCACATCTCCTGATACCACATTTCATCCTCGTCCCGCATCGCTTCGCTCAAACGTCCGTCCGGCAACCGGAAAACCTCTGCTCCATCTTCAAAAGTAACACGCACGGACTTATGCCCGGCATAATAGTAGCCATACCGGCGGCGACGGTCGTAAATCAGCCAACATTCTTCCGAAAAACGGTCACTAAAATGCGGAACGATTAAAGGCAACACGTCATAGTCCGGCTCAATCATGGCAAAATAAGTCCCGTCGGCAGTTTTCTGGAAGCGCACGAATTGCATCATGCGAAGACGTTCACAACGTACCTTACGATAGGTATTCGTCACAAAAAGCACATCCGGATCTGCAAAATTCGTTTCAATGCTTTGCCCGGCCTTCACGGCTTTGCATACATACCGAAACAAAGGTAAGTCCAAATCCGGCAGTTCGGAAAAAAGACTGGTCGTCAGGCAAGCCAATGCAGCGGATGAAAGTTTCCGTTGCAATGCCCGAAACACTCTTCCGGCTTTTTCCTCGTCCGTTATCACCCGATGTACGACCGCAAAAAGAGGAGGCGTATCCTTTTCTCCGATAATCGCCACAGGAAACTGGTGACGGTAGAATGCATCGAACACCGCTGTCAGCAAACCGTCCCACGTACGGTCGTACACGAATACACAATCCTCTGTCATACTCCTCATGCAGGTTCCTCCTTAAACAGCAACGTCAACTGCCCGTCGTTCTGTTTCTTCCGGCTTTTCGACTGCACCAATAAAGAACGGACTCGTTCGGGATAAAGCTCATTCACTCCCTTGGCTTCCAACTCCCCACAGGTTATGAAATACTGGGCACGCTTCATCACGCATCCCATTTTCTTCAAATCAAAACTCGTCAAACGTCCGAAACGTCGCGAACAGACAATCAGACGGGCCGACTTTACCCCAATACCGGGCACCCGTAGAATCCGTTCATACTCCGCACGGTTCACATCCACGGGAAATTGTTCGGGATGCCGAAGAGCCCAAGCCAGCTTCGGATCCACTTCCAAATCCAAATCAGGATGCGTTTCATCCACAATCTCTTCCACTTTGAACTGATAGAACCTCATCAACCAGTCTGCCTGATACAAACGGTTTTCCCTGACCAACGGCGGTTGTTTCAGAGCCGGAAGGCGAGGGTCGTACGTATTCACTGCCACATAACCGGAATAATACACGCGACGCATGGTAGGCCGACCGTATAATGCGGACGAAAGGTGCAAAATATCCCGGTCGGACTCCCCGGTTGCTCCCACAATCATTTGCGTGCTCTGTCCCGCCGGAACAAAACGGGGAGCATGCCGGTGTTTTTTCCGTTCTTCCGCACTCTCCAGTACACCTTGCTGTATATATCCCATAGGGCGGTAGACACTCTCATGATCTTTCTCCGGTGCCAACAACTTTAGCGAAGCCTCATTGGGAATCTCTATGTTCACACTCATACGGTCTGCATACAAACCCGCCTCGTCCACCAACTCACGACTGGCCCCCGGAATACTTTTCAAATGGATATACCCATTAAAACGGTGCACCGTACGCAAGTCTTTCACTACACGCACCAAACGTTCCATCGTATAGTCGGGATTCCTCACCACACCGGAACTCAGGAACAATCCCTCGATATAATTCCTTTTGTAGAACTCCATCGTCAGGTCTACCAATTCCGATACGGAGAGTGTGGCACGGGGAATATCATTCGTACGGCGGTTGATACAATAAGCACAATCGTAAATACAATAGTTCGTCAGCATGACTTTCAGCAAGGAGATGCAACGCCCGTCCTCGGCAAAACTATGACAAATGCCTATGCCTCCCACGGTATTCCCCACTCCGCCTTTCACGTTACGCCTCACCGTGCCGCTCGAAGAGCAGGACACATCATATTTGGCCGACTCAGCCAATATCTTCAACTTCTTGAGCGTATCGTCTTTCATACCGCAAACCACTTTTTGTTTTTGCAAAGATAACCCTTTTCAGCAGATTAGGAAAAAGCCGCTCCGGGTTTTCATCCGAAGCGGCTTTGCCGTATCACGTTCAAAAGTGTACCAAAGTATTAATACTCGTTACCCCATATATCGGTAAAACCTTGATTCATATTGGTCCGACCTTCTATTCCATCCTGTGGCGTGTTATCAACTCCTATGGAGCAATTCAACAACAATGAATCTTGAATCTCAAATTCTGCCACTTCGCAAACCGGTTTTATATATATTTTCTTGTTCATATTCCAACTTGTTAATACTATTTTACTACTACTTTTTTACCATTCACAATGTAAATGCCCTGCGGCAAGCCTTGAGTGGCCTCTGATTCGTTGACCTGATGACGGACTTCCACACCGCTAAGTGTGTACACATCTGCCAAACCGCCCTCAACCATTGTTTCGGAGATACCGGTCGCATCTTCAAATGAAATCAGGCGTTGGTTCACGCCAACTTCCCCACTGTATTCCGGAACCTTATCCATATCAATATAAGCACGGTTTCCCGAAATCTTACAACCCTTACCGCAAAGCTGCACTTTGTTTTGGGCACTAATCAGGTACATGCCCTCAGCCACATCTTGCCCCTCAAAAGAACCGACCAATCCGTTTGCTTCACCAGCTTCAGCTACAGCCTTTCCACTGTATGCCGCTATAAGCTTATCGGAAGTTGCACTGAATATATAAGGAACTCCAGCCTCAAGGGTGGTCACTTGCTCCAATACCATGGACTGCGGCCCTCCGTCCTTCATGACTTTTCCGGCAATGCTGAAGAACTCTGCACCAACCATATCTTCTGCGGCCACGGCATAGGGAAGACAGATAGTACCGTAATCGCCGGAAGCGACATTGCGAACATAACCATCAACGATAGGCATATCTGTTGCAAATTGGTTAGTCGTGCTCGAAAGTGAATATGTTCCGAAAACACTGTTACCACTTGAAACCCCAAGTCCTAATACACGAGCAGAATTTGTAGAAGAGTGCCAATAACCATCACTTTCTTTCTTCCACGTGAATTTCTTTGTATCGACTCCTAAATCAGTACTATTTCCTACGTGGGCTACATACTCTCCCGATACAGTTTGGATAGTACCCTTACTTTCATCTATATAAAATTCAAAATCTACAGTTTCAGAAGTCTTAACGACTTTGTTATTCAAAACATCAACTACATCTGTATCCAACTTTTTATCTGAAATTTTATTGGAAGAAAGCATGGCATAATACACACCATCCTTTTCTGCCACTAAAGCCCTTGCTTCCGGCAATGCAGAAGGATCTACCACATTCACGGTACAAGTTGCAGTCGCACCAGTAAATTCATCATTTTCGGCGACAGAGGCTGTAATCGTTACCGTTCCGGCTTTGTTTCCCGCCTGAACCTTGCCCTCGCTGTCCACTTTGGCTATTTCTTCATCCTCAGAAGAATAAATAACCGGGGATGTAGAATTCGTAGTAGCCTTGATGATTAAGGATTCACCCAAGTTCACAGAATAAGCATCTTGTTCGAAAACCAAGGTCGCCTGCGTCTTGCCTGCGGTCTTTACGGCAATATCCTCTTGCAAGATTACATTCAGTTGTTTATCAGAGTGAAACAAACCCGGATACCCTGTTACGTCAACCGTGGCCTGCACATCTGCCGTAATGCTTTCATCAGCCGCCCTAAGTGCTATCTTTTCACCGTTTTGCTCGATTTCCCCATTCTTATTGTTAAAGCCTGATGTTACCGTCGCATCAACCACCTTTACACGCATGGATTCATACTGGGCAAAGTTTTGGTTCAATTCAGCCACAGTCACCACCTGTACCGGAATCTCAACGCCTTCGGCAACCTCCACATTGTCGAACTCCCCTCCTTCCACCTTCAATTCATACAGGCCATTGTACAATGCCAATTGGGCTGATACCACACCGTTCAGTTTCGTCCCGGCCTTCAAATCATTATTTCCATAAATATACAACCCTCCTGTAACATCTTGAATATAAGCCTTCCGGGAGTCGGCATACGTCACCACAGCATCTTTCAACTCTACAAAACAAGTTACACCTTCCGCCGTAGCTATACCGCTTTCTTTCAATGCCTTCAAAGAAGTATATGGTTCTAATTTGGTGTAAGTCGCAGTGACTACTTCACTATTGTCCAACCCATCTTTCACGGCAATAGCTTTTAATGTGGTAGTTTCCGTGAGAGTTACGCCTTCTGTTGGAAACTTATCAGAACCTGTAGTAGGCTCTGCTCCATCCTTTGTATAATAAATCGTGGCACCTTCTGTAGGACAAGAAGCTCCGACCGTAAGTTTATCCACAAAGGTAGTTCCATTAGCCGGTGCAAAAACAGGTGCTGCCACTTGAGTTATCTCAACAGGACGGTATACAACTTTCAAATAATTCACATATAAACGAGACTTTTTATCCCTACCCATACAATAAAATGTAACAGACTTCGCATTTAAATTAGAAGCTGCATATGTGGCATTCGCATTTAAACTCTCTGTTTTTGATTTTTCCACACTTTCATTTATTGTATAAGCAATACTTGTAGACATAGAAGAACCGATTTCCGCAGAAACCAACTCAAAGCCGTCAATCACAGATATTGTAATAGAACCTCCACCATTACCTGAAGCATTCTGATACAAACGAATCTCATCGTTATTAATTGCAGGATTACTTGTTCCCCCTCCTTTTGCCGTAGCATAAGAGACCTTAGCATCCCCCCCCAAACTTTTAGAATTCAATTCCGTAAAAACAGACTGTTCTACAGTTACTTCTTGCCCCCAAACACTGCCGGAGACCAACGCGAGAAGTAGTAATGTCAAAATTACCCCCCCCCGATTTAACATTTGTAAACTTTTTCATACGCTTAAGTTTTATATGAATAATAAATTGAAAAGTTTTCTCATGTTATGACCTGACAAATATATACAAAAGAAATCAAGTTACCATATAAAAAACAAATTATTATTCATATTTCCCCATAAAAATCAATTCATATTGCAATAAAATGACATCATAACGCCACCAAAATTCTTTCAAACCTACAAAAATATTTTAAAATCAAGATATTAACATTATTTTTCAGGAACAAAAGCCTTCGACAAAGATTCACATTCCAAGCCCTATCTCATTATTTCCCGTACTTTTTTGCCCTTTCGGCATGCGGATAAGAAAAAAAGTTGTAACTTTGCCCACCGAACAAGGAAAGATGCCGGAGTGGTCGATCGGGCCGCACTCGAAATGCGGTGAACGGGCAACTGTTCCCAGGGTTCGAATCCCTGTCTTTCCGCCAATACTCCCGACTTCACTATCTCCCCTTGCGGAATGGTAAGGTCGGGCGTTTCGTTTCACCTGACATATAGGGAAAAACAAAATGGGACACGAAAAATCAGAAAGGATACAGACCTCCATCCTGAGCCGGGTGGAGAAGAAAGCTTTAGTGTGGTTAGCCGGACGGCAACCACGTTGGGTCACATCGGACTTCCTCACGTTCGTAGGCGTAATGGGAGCCGTGCTCTTCGCTGTCGGCGGCATGCTAGCACACATCGACCTGCATTACCTGTGGCTCGGCTCACTCGGGCTTGTGGTGAACTGGTACGGTGACAGCCTGGACGGCACGTTGGCACGGGTGCGCCATACCCAACGCCCCATATACGGTTTCTTCATCGACCATACGTTGGATGCGTTAGCCACCTGCCTCTTTTGCCTCGGACTGGGCCTCTCGCCCGTCATGCGGATGGACGTGGCATTGCTCATCATGGGCGGTTATTTGTGCCTCTCCATCTACACCTACATCAGTACCATCATCATCGACGAGTTCCGGCTCACTTACGGCAAATTAGGGCCGACGGAAGTACGCCTTATCCTGATAGCCGTGAACACGCTGTATATCTACGCCCCGTGGCGTGAAACCCATTATGCCATTGGCGGACAGCAATGGAGCGCGTTCGACCTGATTGGTGTGGCCGTGTCGGTTATCCTCTTCACACTTTATGCCACCCAATTTGCTTCGGACCGCCGTAAGTTGGCCGTAAAAGATCCCTTGAAGCCTTACCGACCCGAAAGCGAAAAGTGAAACACCCTTAATATAAACCGTTGTGCCCGGACTCCCCTGTAGGAAATCCGGGCACAACGGTTTATACAGCCAAGAGGGCACGAGGCACGTGCCTTAATCCTTCAACGTGATGCGACATCCGTCCAAACTTTCAATCACCGCCAACGACTCCACGTGAATGCCCTGCGCACGCAAATAATCGCCCCCATGTTGGAAAGCTTTTTCTATGAGGAATCCCATCCCGGCCAATTCGGCACCGGACTGACGCACCAAATCCATCACCCCTTTGGCCGCATTGCCATTGGCCAGAAAATCATCTATGAAAAGCACCTTGTCGCCCGGCTGCAGATAATCCTTACACACGCATACATCATACGTATTGTTTTTGGTAAACGAAAAGACTTTCGTCGCCAACATATTTTCCATCGTGCTCGGTTTCTTCTTCTTGGCAAAGACCACCGGGAGCTCCAAGAGGTAGCCCACCATGATGGCAGGTGCAATGCCGCTGGCCTCTATCGTCAGTATCTTGTTGATGTCGCGCGAAGCGAAACGACGCACGAACTCCACGGCCATGGACTTCATCAGTATGGGATCCATCTGATGGTTGATGAAATTGTCCACTTTCAGTATTCCTCCCTCGAAACATTTTCCATCGCGCAAAATGCGCTCCTTGAGTTGTTGCATATCTTTTTCCTCTTTATATCCCGTCTGAATGTTTTTCCTTCCGGCATGGCCGAAATGTGGGGCAAAGATAGTATAAAAAAAGTAAAAAATGAGGTTTCCTCCACAGAAAATAATGAGACGGTCAATGCCTCCGGAAGAAATAAAAAACACCCGTCACCCCCATACAGAAGTTTTCCGAAAAACATCCTTCATCTTTCAGGTTGCACGATAAACTACTTATAATTAACAGATTATAACCTGAAGGATGTTTCAGGCATCTTTCAGCCATGGCTCATTTCAACCGGCTCAAATTGACGAACCGTTTGGCGCAGAACGAAAAATCGCTTGGCTTAGATTGAAAAATCATTTGGCGCAGATCTTTTTATCGGTTTCAGCCATGAAAGAAGACTGAAAGATGCCTGAAACATCCTTCATCCTGTAAAGCATTGTATGACAACACATTTCCTCATAACCTGAAAGATGAAGGATGTTTCCTGGAAAGACCTTGGGAAAGAAATCCCCATCCTCCTACTCTGGTACCGCCACCTTGTCCAAGATACCGGTCAAGGCTGCTATGGCTATTCCATAATTGGTCACAGGCACACCACAGGCACGCGCCCGCCTCAAACGGTTCAGCACATGGCGACGCGTAAACATGCAGGCCCCGCAATGGATGACCAAATCGTAAGCGGACAAGTCTTCGGGAAAGTCGTTTCCGGACACGATGTCGATGTGCAAAGCCTCGCCGAACTTACGGCGCAACAAACGAGGAAGCTTCACGCGCCCTATATCTTCATGTTGCGGCACGTGGGTGCAAGCCTCCGCTATCAGCACGCGGGCATCCGGACGCAAAGCGCATAACGCCTCCGCCCCTTGCAGGAATTGCCGGATGTCCCCCTTGTAACGGGCAAACAAAACGGAAAAAGAAGTCAGCCGCGTTTGCGGTGGGCAAAGGGCCTCCACCGCCGGAAATACTTGCGAGTCCGTGATAATCAGGGACGGGGGCGACGACAAGACGGACAACGTGGTCGGTAAACGGTCTGCCGTACAACACAAAGCCGTACAACGTTTGTCCAACAGATTGCGCAAGGTCTGTACCTGTGGCAGGATTAACCGTCCCTTAGGTGCCTGAATGTCTTGCGGCATGACCAACACCACGGTATCGCCTTCGCCCACCAAGTTTCCAGTCAAATCCTCCACCTCATCCGTACGGCGATACACCTCGGCCATCGCAGACAGCAAACAGTCACGACCTTCTCCCGTACGCGCCGAAACCGACACCACATCCGTTGCCCCCAATGCCGTACGCCAAGCACCGGCATGGCTTCCACCATCTTCGTCCACCTTATTATATATATACAAAACGGGAATGTCGTCTGCTTGGAAACGTTCCCCCCAAGCCTTTTCCTTCTCTGCCCCGTCCGGCAAACCCGACACGACAATCAAAGCCAAATCTACCCAACGGGCAGCATTGACGGTCTGTTTTACACGCAGTCCGCCCAATTCCCCTTCGTCGTCATAACCGGCCGTGTCAACCAAAACGGAAGCCCCGATACCCGGCAGTTCGATATTCTTCAATATCACATCCGTCGTCGTGCCCGGCACATCGGACACTACGGCAACCTCCTGCCCCGTCAGCATATTCACCAACGAAGACTTGCCGCTGTTGCGCCGGCCGAACAATCCGATATGGAAACGGTTGGCGCGTGGAGTTTCTTCTTTCATCATAGCCTATCTTGTCTATATCTTAAAAACGGAAATCACGCCCGCCCTCCTCTATGGCTTTCAAATAGCGACGGGCATTCTCCCGTACCCGTTCGCCGGGAACGGTTTCCAACAAACGGGCAATCATGGCCTCTCCTTTCGCACGGGTGGCAGGCGACGCATAATCATTCAAATACTCTTTCAGGGTCAGCAAAGCATTAGGCAGGCAACAGTTGGCTATCTGCCCTTTCTTCACCAACGACATGAAACGGTCGCCAGTGCGGCCCTCACGGTAGCAGGCCGTACAGAAACTGGGCAGATAACCCAAATCGAGCAGCCAACCCACCACTTCGTCCAACGAACGGCGGTCGGACACGTCGAACTGGGCGGAATTCTCCTCCGCCTCTTCTTCGTGCACATACCCTCCCACACTGGTACGGGAACCACCGCTCAATTGCGACACGCCCAATTCCAAAACCTTCTCACGGCTGGCAGGCGTCTCACGCGTGGACACAATCATTCCCGTATAAGGCACGGCTATACGGAGCACCGCCACAATCTTATGGAAAACCTCGTCCGGCACACAGTTCTTGAAATCCGCCGTGTCTATGTCATCGGCCGGGCACAGGCGCGGCACGCTGATGGTGTGCGGCCCGACCCCGAAACGGGCTTCCAGATGCTCGGCGTGCATCAGCAGGCCGATGAAGTCGTAACGGTAAGTCTCCAACCCGAACAACACGCCGATACCCACGTCATCAATGCCTCCCAACATGGCACGGTCCATGGCCTCGGTGTGATAGGCATAGTCGCTCTTCGGCCCCGTAGGATGGAGTGCCTCATAATTCGTCCGGTTATACGTCTCCTGAAAAAGAATATACGTACCGATGCCCGCGTCCTTCAAGCGACGGTAGTTCTCCACCGTCGTGGCAGCAATGTTCACATTCACGCGCCGGATGGCTCCGTTCTTATGCTTGATGCCGTAAATCGTACGGATGCTCTCCAACACATATTCGATAGGGTTGTTACGCGGGTCCTCTCCGGTCTCCAAAGCCAACCGCTTGTGTCCCATGTCCTGCAAGGCAATGACTTCCCTGCGGATTTCTTCCTGCGTCAATTTCCGGCGGCGTATCATCTTGTTCTTGGCATGGTACGGGCAATACACGCAACCGTTCACACAGTAATTGGAAAGGTACAACGGAGCGAACATCACGATGCGGTTGCCATAAAAACGCTGCTTGATGTCGCGTGCCAAGGCAAACATCTCTTCCGTCAGGTCCTGCTGCCCGGAAGCCAACAGCACGGCCGCCTCGCGATGGGTAAGCCCTTTGCAAAGGCGTGCTTTCTCCAATATGGACACGATGAGCGGACGGTCATCCTTATGTGCCTCGGCGTATGCCATTGTCTCACGTATCTCCGCGTCGGAGATAAACTCTTCGGCGCGTTCCGATTTCACATCATACATTATCTTCATATCTAATCGTTCTAATGCTACTTTCCTACCTCATGTCCCGGACTGTCTCCGCGACCGTATGAAATGTGGTAGCCTATTTTTTTCAAATCCTGTTCCAGACGGTGCAACCCTTCGGCTGCCTCGCTCCCGCCGGACGCCTTATGGTCGTAAATACTGTATCGCCCCCTCACGGCCAAAGGGGACAAGTTAGGCATCACCACGTTTGCCCCTGCCAAGATACCGGCTTCACGCCCGTGCGCGTCCAACGTAGCCAAAGCTGTAGTAGCCGGAATCAATGCGTCCGGAAAGCGCAGCCTCATCAAGGCAATCAGCCGGAGCGTCAAAGACACCGACCCGGCCGGATGACGGGCAAAAGGCGTATGGGCAGCCGGAACGAAAGGTCCCATGCCTATCATCTCCGGTTCCAATTCTTCCAAAAAAGCGATGTCATCCAACAAGCAATCCCATGTCTGACCGGGCGTTCCCACCATCATGCCGGCTCCTGTCTGATACCCCAAAGCTTTCAGCGTCCGCAAGCATTCCCGACGCCGGGCACCGTCCATCTCACGCGGATGCAAACGGGCATAATGCGCCTCATTCCGTGTTTCATGGCGAAGCAGGTAACGACCAGCCCCTGCATCACGCCACCGGCGGTACACCTCCCCGTCACGCTCGCCCACAGACAACGTGATGGCATGCCTGGGAAACTCCATACGGAGCTTGCCTATCAAATCTTCTATCCAATCATCATCTTGTTCCGTGTCTTCTCCGCCCTGCAAGACAAATGTCCCGAAGCCGAGCCGTGCCCCCTCCCGGCAACAATCGAGTATTTGCTCCTGAGACAAACGGTAGCGCGAGGCGAAACGGTTGGAACGGCGTAGCCCGCAATAATAACAGTTGTTACGGCACCACGAAGAGATTTCAACGAGTCCGCGGATGAACACCCCGTTCCCGAAACGCTTCCGGGCCGCCTCTGCCGCAAAGGCACGAAGAGACGCATCCTGCCCGTCGTCCAAACCGGCAAGCAGCAATCTCCAACCTTCCCTGCCGGGACTTTTTCCAACCAAGAGTACATCCAACAGAGCTGAAAAACTGCTTTCTGAAATATTATTGAAACATTCTGCCATAAAATTAACACAAAGATACAAAAGATTGCCTTTTTTTTCGTAGATTTGTCCAATAATCAAAACTAAATAATCCTAAACGATGGCATACAACAACAACATCATGTTCATCCGCTACCAATTATTGGCGCGTTTGGTGAAAATGTGGAAAGAAAACGAGTTATTAGAGAAGATTGACCGGTTGCCCGTAGAATTGCATCCGCGCAAGCAAAAACCGTTGGGCCGCTGTTGCGTATATAAGGAACGTGCGGTGACCAAATACAAGACCATGGCCATGATGGGCTTTGACATGACGGATGAAACCGACGAAACCGAACGGCTGTCCACCTATGCCGCCCGCATGATGGAACGGAAAAGTCCCGACCCGAAGAAAAGCATCCTCAGCGTAATGGACGAGGCGTGCTCTTCGTGTGTGAAAATCAACTACGAGGTGACGAACCTGTGCCGCGGCTGTGCCGCACGGCCTTGCTACAACAACTGTCCGAAAGATGCCATTCACTACGACAGCGAAGGAAAAGCCTACATCGACCACGAAAAATGTATCAGTTGCGGGCGCTGCCATCAGGTATGCCCCTACCACGCCATCGTGTACATTCCCGTACCGTGCGAAGAGGCTTGCCCCGTGAAAGCCATCTCCAAAGACGAATACGGTGTGGAACATATCGACCCCGAAAAATGTATTTATTGCGGCAAATGCTTGAATGCATGTCCATTCGGTGCCATATTCGACCAATGTGCCGTATTCGACGTGCTGAACCGCATCAAGGAAGGACGGCAAGTAGTGGCCATGGTGGCCCCCTCCGTACTGGCCCAATTCAAACAACCTGTAGAGAAAGTATTCGGTGCATTGAAAGCCATCGGTTTCAGCGATGTACTCGAAGTGGCATACGGCGCCGAAGAAACCATCCGTCGGGAAGCAGAAGAATTCAAAGAGAAATTAGAAAGCGGGGCTGCGTTCATGACCACCAGTTGCTGTTCGGCTTACGTACAGTTGGCCCAGAAACACATCCCTGAAATCAAGCCTTACGTGTCTTCCACGGGCTCTCCCATGTACTACGTGGCGGAGTATGCGCGTAAGAAACACCCGGAAGCCCTGACGGTGTTCATCGCCCCCTGCGCTTCCAAAAAGGCGGAAGGACGAGAGAATCCCAACGTGGACTTCGTTTGGACATTCCGCGAACTGGATGCCGTCATTGAAGGTATGGAAATAGACATGGCGGCATGCGAGGACTTTACGCCCGAAGAACACGCAGGACACGACGCGCACGGCTTTGCCAAGACCGGCGGTGTGTTCACGGCCGTAAAAAACATGGTAGGTGACCCGGAACTGCAAGGCACACTGATAGCCGACCTGAACAAGAAAAATATTGCCGCATTGAAAGCGTACGCCAAAACAGGCAAATGCCCCACACGCATGATCGAAGTCATGGCTTGCCCCGGAGGTTGTATCAGCGGTCCCTGCGCCTGCAACGAGGGTATGGCCGCCATCCGGCAGTTCGATGCGGAGCTGAAGAAAAAGGAATAGGCACAGAATGCCAATCACAAAAAGAAGAAAGGGCTATCGGAATCCGACAACCCTTTCTTCTTTTTATCTTCACGGAACTTATTCTATCAATTCTATGGTTTCCGATGCCTTTTGCTGTTGCATCCGGCTGTACTTACGCCAACGCACACCGTTTACCAATTCCGACACACCGTAAAGCATGAAACTTATCCCCAAAAGAATGAACGGAACGGAAGCGGACTCCAACGGATTGAAAAGCACGAACACTCCCAGACCCGTAATCAACAGAATGAAAAACAAGACATACCAACGGAAAGGTATCAAACGGCGTAAACGGAACATATTCCACAATTGGTTGATCCCAGCCACCACCATCAGGAAACCGAAAATATACATCAAATATGTAATGAATAACCCAGGGAAAAAACCAAGAAAGACGCCGAACAACAGACTGCCCAATCCCACCAAAGGAAACACAGGTTTGACCGGCACCTTATCCGAATAACGGATGATGAAATAATTGATGAGTGACACCAAACCGGAAATAAGAAACAACCCACCGATTACCTGAACCAACAATCCAGTCATCCGCTCCGGATTGGATACTAACAAAAGGCCGATAAGCAAAGCGCATACGGCACGAAAAATATAACTGTTCACTATTTTCATGAGTGCAAATATTTAATGTTTATACACGGCTAAGATACGATATTATCATTGAAAAAACGAAAGAAACCCTGAAAAATCGGTCAAAAAGCCGATTAAACGGATTTATTTTACTTACTTTACCCCTTATTACGCTACAATCTTATCTTTTATGACAGAACTTTATCTGGTGAGACACGGACAAACAGAAGAAAATGCGGCCCAAATCCTGCAAGGACACATGCCAGGCCACCTGTCACGCGAGGGCATTGCACAAGCACAAGCCCTACGGGATGAACTGAAAGATATCCGTTTCGATGCCTTATTGTGCAGCGACTTGAAACGCTGTATGGACACCGCTATGATACTGAACGAACCGCACGGCCTGCTTCTTGAATCCACACCTCTCCTTCGCGAACGGGATTGGGGACCGTTCACGGGTATGGATATCCTGAAGGCACGTACAAAGATAGACCATCGGGCCGAACCCGTAGAATCCATGTTTCGCCGGGCTGAAACATTCCTGCTCAATATAGTGTCCCGTTACAAAGATAAACGTGTATTGGTAGTAAGTCACGGACTTTTCTGCCGTGTCATCCAAGCGGCCTGTTTGGGTAAGACCATCCGCGACATCCCACGTATGGACAATGCGGAGGTACGCCGCCTCATCCTTACACCGCCGTTCTCCTTCTCCTGCCTGCAAGAAGAAACCGGTGCTACGGCCAACTAATCATATCTGGGAATCCAAACTTTCCGAACGTGCTCCCCGATTCGCACCACATAGATGCCGGACGGCAAACGGAACGTCTGCTCCCCTGCTTCGTAACGACCGGACAGTATCCGACAACCATCCCAAGCATAGACGGACAAGACAGACGGGACGGACAAAGACACCCACAAACATCCCTCCCTCACGCCGATTTGGCAACCGACCGGTTTGCTTGCAACTTCAAGCGCGTCGCCCTTTCTCGGCTTCAATATAGATACATCATCTACAAACGCCCCACAAGCTCCTTCCGTTTTGGCCAAGAATATGACTTGGAGGCGTTCCGCGCTCACGGGCAAATCCACTTCCTGTTTCGTCCACGTGTTGGTTATAGCATCCAAAACCAGCAAAGGAATCCATTCCTTCGAGGTTTCCTTTTTACAATACACTTCCAAAACGACCCGTCCTCCGCTTCGTACCTTGTTCTGGTAAAAGAACCGCAATTTGGCATTACCGTCGGGATTGTCCGTCACGGGTGGAGACATCATTATCCCTTCCGAGTTTCCCAACATAAACCGCTGCACCATCCCCATATAATATGAACCGTCTGCCGCATCGGCTATATAGTCCCACGAAGCGATTTCCCCTATTCCTCCGGAACTGTCAGCCATCATACGTTCCCATTCCGTTGTATACCCCCATTGGCCTGACGCTAACCATGATGAAGCGGAAGAGGGATTCTCAAAACTTTCGTTCCATTCCGTCTTCCATACCGAAGACGGAACCGTACCATCCGCTGTAAAACGGAAAGAGACCTGTCCGTCCGCAGTGCGGTTTATATCGGACAGTTCAAAGCCTACATCGCTCCCGTCCCATGCAAACGCCGCCGGAACGGTCTGCCCGCCGAACTCCGTCTTACCAGACGCACCTGGGAAAGGGCAACCTGCCGAATTAATCTCACCGTATGAATAAGAAGAAGATGAAGGAACGGACACGGACGAAGAAGCACACACCGGATACATCATTTGCGGTGCCGAGGCATTTATCGTATTGCCATACGCCCCTTCCTCTACCCAGGGATGCACGTGGTACACCATCAGCCCTTCACCGGGCAATGCCGTATCGAACCCGTCACGAACACGGCTCTCCAACAAATAAAAATCCCCCTCGGAACCTGTATCTACCCGGAACACGCCGTCTTTCTCCCAAGTGGAAGGCCGGAGCGAATAATCCCCTGTATGCGTCAACATAGTCACGTCCACCCAACCGAAGTCGTATGCTTTCACGTAAGGGTTGAAATGTGCCGGGGTGATACCGTCGTTATTCCAACTGCCTTGCGCCATGACATCCCATACGCCCGTGCCCTCGAAACTACCGCCCGTGGTATAATCGGTATCGTAATAGTCCATCGCCCCCAAAGCATGCCCCATTTCGTGGCAGCAAGGTCCGATACGCGATATACCTCCTCCACGGTTTCCCCGTAGCTCCGGCGTACAGGAATAACGGTCTATCTTCATGCCTTGCATGGTGATTTCCGGAAACATGGCCTCATGCGACCAGATAGCGGAGGGAGAAGCCCCGGCTTCTTCACCATATCCGGCAAACACGATATGCACGTTGTCCACATAACCGTCTCCGTCGGCATCATAATCCTGCAAGTCGATTTCCCGCACGGCATGTTCCATGGCTTCGAGAAACAAAGCATACGGGTTCGTGTCCGAACCGCCATAACTGTTCGAGCCATAATAAGCCATAGGATACGCTGCCCTGTAAGGCCCTAATACGTCGCAATGAAACGAAAGCTGCTCGTAGGAAACCTCCCGGAAGTAATCATAGACGCTTCCCTGCGCCCCATCCACGGCATAACCAGGCTCGTTGAAGAGGGCATCGAAATCGGCCTCAGTCTTAGTGAAGCTTACATCAGCGAACGACATCAGGATTACCAAGGCACGGCGTTCTCCAACGACTGCCGCATGCCTTCCTCGTTTTTCAACAGCCCTATTTCTGTACGATAGCTTCTTCTTTCGGGCTTCGTCCGCCATAGGACGCAACCCTTTCGGCTGTTGTGCCAAAAAACGACGCAAACTTTCCGGGCGTTCGGCATCGGCGCACAATTTATAACCAGAACGGACAGCATTCCCCATGCTGTCCGCCTTAGCAAAATACCATTCATTTCCCGAAGGGAGCAAGGTATAATTGTCTGTGGTCAAAGCCCATTTGTTGTATTCGTCGCCTTTTACTGTAATCCAAACCTCATTACCGCCTTTTACCCGTAAAGCCACCTTTTGAGGAAAAGCAGGAACAGCCTTAACAGAGTTCGCACACAAAACACATGCCAACCATACAACAAATATATACCGCCTCCACATTACACCTTAACCGTTATAATCTTGTCAAAGTATAAAACGTTGTCGAATTTTCTATCGTGAGCATCAATGTCTTACCTGTAATAGACACTGAATAAGCCACACCGCCACCTCCGTTATAAGAAATAATTAACCTGTCACCGGTATAAGAGTATTTAAAATTATCTGAACCTGTATCATCCGTTTCAACTCCCGTGCCATCGTTGTTGAAAGTCATTGTATAATGGTCACCATCCTTATAATCTCCCTGCCACGTACCCACCAAACCACTGACTGGCGCATCGTCATCATCATCCTTACAACTCGAAACGGAAACCGTGAACAACAGAATAAACATCCAACTCAAAAATTTTAAAGCCTTCTTCATAACACTTCTTTTTAATTATTAATATGAAATTAAACTGATGCAAAGTTAAGGAGGAAAATGCGTTAAGACATATAGAATTTGTGGACGTAACGGCCACAAAGCGTAGACAAAACCGCTACGGTTTGTTATCGGAAACAAAATCGTCGGTATAGTACTTAAAGAAATCATGGGACAAAATACAAGAAATACGATAGAGCAACAACGTGTCTATGCTCTCCTTACGGAATAGTTTGTACACATTGGTACGGTCGCAATAGAGTTCCTTTGCGAACCATGACACGGAACGTCGCTGGCGGCGCAGTTCCTGTTCAATGAGTTGACCAATGTGTACCATAAAAACAAAAGCGTAAACCATCCAGTGCTTATTGCCTGCCTGAGGTACCGCCAAGTAACCTGAAGATCGCATATAAGCACAGACGGTTCACGCCCGTTAGGACGCGAACCTCTCGTAGCTTATCCTCTGATCTTCAAATTTTGGCGGTTTTCAGACAGTGAGAATGTAAGCTAAAAGCTCGTTTTCTTAAAAGCTGAATGGAATCGCTATTCCACTATTTATATGTTTATCTTTTTTGTCGTCTGACTACTTTTGTTCTTATAAAGCCCCAAAGTTACGAAGATTCCGGCAAAAGTACAAACAGGTAAAAGAAAAGCGGTAGTTCGGCTTCCGAGATAGCTTGCCTCGAAATGCTCAATCATTGAGCATTGTTCTCCGTTTCTTACTCAACGATTGAGCAAAATGAGTATCTTTTCCCTCCATACTTTCAAGCATGTGCTCACACCGCCTGCAACTCCGAAATCTGCCGGAGTATCTGGACAGCCTCTTTCACCGAACGCACCTCCTGAATCACCATCGAACGGCGGCCGTTCGCCTCACGCAGGTTGCTACGGTGGGCATTCATGGCAGCATACGCGATGCACTGCCCGAAAGCCTTGCTCTCGAAATAGGCGCTCTTCTCGTTCTGCACGAAATAAAGCACCATGCGCCCGGCCTTGAGGAATATCTTTTCCGCACCGAGACACTTGCCGAGGCGGCGGAGCGCCACCACGCGAATCAGTTCCTCACCCTCCTCCGGAATCTCCCCGAAACGGTCTTTCATACGCAAGCGGAATGCCTCCACGTCTTCGTCGCGTTCCAGACCGTCCAGTTCGCGGTAAAGAAGCATGCGTTCGCTGCTGCTAGGCACATAATCGTCGGGGAAAGACATCTGCAAGTCGCTCTCCAACGCGCACTCGTCCACAAAGTTCTCACCGCCCAAGTCGTTCCCCTTCCTGATTTCCTCGGCATAGAGGTCGCCGAACTCATCGTTCTTCAGTTCCTTCACGGCTTCGGACAAAATCTTCTGATAGGTCTCATATCCCAAATCGGCGATGAAACCGCTCTGCTCGGCTCCCAACAGGTTACCCGCCCCACGGATATCCAAGTCCTGCATGGCGATGTGGATACCCGATCCGAGGTCACTGAAGTTCTCGATGGCCTGAAGGCGGCGGCGCGCCTCCGGTGTCAAGGCAGCCAAAGGAGGTGCCAAAAGGTAACAGAAAGCTTTCTTGTTGCTGCGCCCTACTCGGCCTCGCATCTGGTGCAAGTCGCTCAGACCGAAGTTCTGCGCCCCATTGATGATAATCGTATTGGCATTGGGGATGTCTATACCGCTCTCGATAATGGTGGTGGACACCAACACGTCGTAATCGTAATTCACAAAACCGAGAATAATCTTCTCCAATTCTTCTGGTGGCATCTGCCCGTGCCCCACACATACGCGGGCATCCGGCACATGCTTGTGCAACAGTGCCTCCAAATCGTAAAGACTGGAAATACGGTTGTTCACGATGAACACCTGCCCGTTGCGGCTCATCTCGAAATTGACCGCCTCGGCGATTAGTTCCGCACTGAACGTGTGCACCTCGGTCTGCACGGGATAACGGTTGGGCGGCGGGGTCTGTATGACCGACAAATCGCGTGCCCCCATCAGGGAGAACTGCAACGTACGCGGAATCGGCGTGGCGGTAAGCGTCAGCGTGTCCACATTGACCTTCATCTGGCGCAGCTTTTCCTTGGTAGCCACCCCGAACTTCTGCTCTTCGTCGATAATCAACAGGCCAAGGTCCTTAAACTTCACCGACTTACCAATCAGTTTGTGCGTCCCCACAATGATATTGATTTTTCCGTCGGCCAAATCCTTCAAAATGTCTTTGGTCTTGGCCGCGCTACGGGCACGGCTCAGGTAATCCACCCGGACGGGCATTCCTTTCAGACGCGAAGAGAAAGTCTGGAAATGCTGGTAGGCTAACACTGTGGTAGGCACCAACACCGCCACCTGCTTATTGTCCGCACAAGCCTTGAAGGCAGCACGAATGGCCACCTCGGTCTTGCCGAATCCCACATCCCCACATACCAGGCGGTCCATCGGACGGTCGCGCTCCATGTCGGCCTTCACGGCCTGCGTGGCTTTCAACTGGTCGGGGGTATCCTCATAAAGGAAACTGGCCTCCAGTTCGTGCTGCATGAAACTGTCAGGACTGAACGCGAAACCTTTCTCCTGCCGACGCAAGGAATACAACTTGATGAGGTCTCGCGCAATGTCCTTGATCTTGGTCTTCGTCCGCTCTTTCAGGCGTTCCCATGCCCCCGTGCCCAACTTGTTCAACCGGGGAGGCTCGCCCTCCTTGCCACGGTATTTGCTCACCTTGTGCAGGGAGTGAATGGAGACGAACACCACATCGTCGTTCTGATAGATTATCTTGATGACTTCCTGCATGGTGCCGCCATTGGGAATGCGTACCAAACCACCGAACTTCCCGACCCCGTGATCTACGTGAACCACATAATCGCCGATGTTAAACTCCTGAAGTTCTTTCAACGAAAGAGCCACTTTGCCGCTCCGCGCCTTATCGCTGCGGAGGTTATACTTATGGAAACGGTCGAAAATCTGATGGTCGGTGAAAAAGCACGTCTTGAGGTCGTCGTCGGCAAACCCGGCGTGCAAAGTACGGTTCACGGGAGTAAAGTCGATACCCGAAGCCTGTTCCGTGAAAATGGAAGCTAACCGGTCGGTCTGTTTGGCCGAATCGGCCAATATATATAAGGTGTAGCCATTTCCCAAATACTCATGGAAAGTACGATTCACCAATTCAAAATTCTTATGGAAAATAGGTTGTGCCGTCAGGTGGAAACGCACGGTGGCCTGCGGTGTGGCGGACGGCTTGTTCCCAATCTCTACCCTGCGGAAATCGAGCATTCCCTTCATCAAGGCCGACCCGTCGATAAGCATCAGGTCGGCACGGAGCTTCTCGTGCTGTTCTGCCTCTTCCATCTCCGTCCGGGCCTGCTCGTCCATCAGGGCCTGCGTCGAAAAACCGTCGGCATATACCCGGTCGGCCACGTCACGCAAGAAGAACAAATCTTTCATCACCAAGACGGTCTCCGGGGGCAGGAAGTCCGTGAACGGCACCTTGCCCTGCGTATAACCGGCCAGTTCGGGCACGATGACGATTTCTTCCTGTTTATCACGCGAAAGTTGCGTCTGCACTTCAAACGTACGGATACTGTCCACTTCATCGCCGAAAAAGTCCACCCGGTAAGGCCATTCCGAGGAGAACGAAAACACATCGAGGATACTGCCCCGCACAGCGAACTGCCCCGGTTCATAGACATAATCCACACGCCGGAAACCGAACGCACGCAAAGTCTCCTCCACGAACGTGATGTCCACCCGCTCGCTAGCATGCAGCCTCAGCGTCTGCTCATCCAGTTTCTGCCGCGACACGACTTTTTCCATCACCGCCTCGGGATAAGTGACCACGAAAAGTGGGCAATGTCCTGCCGACAAACGGCTGATGACCTCCGTGCGGAGTATCTCGTTAGCCGCATCCCGCTGCCCGAACTTCACCGCCCGGCGGAACGAAGAAGGAAAATAGAACACTTCTTGCTCACCCAAAATCTGCGTCAGGTCGTGATAAAAATATCCAGCCTCTTCCGCATCATCCAATACGAAAACATACGGACAAGCCATCACCTGCGGACAAGTCGCAGCCAAACTGCTGAACAGCAAAGGAGCGGCCGACGCGCACAGTCCTTCCGCGAAAATCGTCCGCACGGAACCGTCCTGCAAAGCCTTTGCCAAAGCCTTTACCGACTTATGCCCTGCATAGAGGGCCTGTAAACCTTGTATCTCCATGATTCAATCCGGTGCAAAATTACAAAGAATCACTAAAAAAACACCTCCGCCGGAAGAAATATTTCCACTCTGTTACCTGTATTCGTGATTTATGTCTATATTTGTTTCACGAATACAAACGAAGTCATTCACTTTTAAAGCTGACAGAAATATGCGTTCAGACAGTGTAGTTATCATTCCTACGTACAACGAAAAGGAAAACATAGAAAACATCATCCGGGCCGTATTCGGACTGGAACAACCGTTCGACATGCTGATCATAGACGACGGCTCACCCGACGGCACGGCGACCATCGTGAAACGCCTCATAGCGAACGAGTTCAAAGACCGCCTGCATCTCATCGAACGTACGGGGAAATTAGGTCTCGGCACAGCTTACATTGCGGGATTCAAATGGGCTGTGGCGCAGAAATACGACTATGTCTTCGAGATGGACGCCGACTTCAGCCACAACCCGAACGACCTTCCGCGACTGTACGCCGCTTGTGCCCAAGAGGGATACGACGTGGCCATCGGGTCGCGCTACGTGAACGGGGTGAACGTGGTGAACTGGCCCATGGGGCGCATCCTGATGTCCTACTACGCCTCTAAATACGTGCGCATCATCACGGGGCTGAAGATAAACGACACCACGGCCGGCTTTAAATGTTACCGCCGCCGTGTATTGGAAACCATCGAACTAGACAAGGTTCGCTTCAAAGGATATGCCTTCCAGATAGAAATGAAGTTCACCGCCAAGCAGTGCGGTTTCAAGATAAAGGAAGTGCCGGTCATCTTCGTCAACCGCGAGTTGGGCACGAGCAAGATGAGCGGCGGCATTTTCAGCGAAGCCGTGTTCGGGGTCATCCGCCTACGGCTCGATGGTTGGTTCAGGCGCTATCCAAAACCATCTTAAAATCAAACATTTGCAAAACCATTTTTATTTGGCGCAGATTGAAAAATCATTCGGCTGAGATTGATTTTTCAATCTGCGCCAAACGATTTCCGGTTCTCAGCCGAATGTTTTTTCCACATGCCCGAATACCGTTTTCAGTCTTCAAACATCCCTTTTCCGTCCACCCCCAAAAGCTCGCAAAGTTGGAGCACCATCTCCTGCGGAAGCCCCATGCGCGGGTCATCCGTCGCAGGCCACAGGGATGCCAGGAAGTGAGGCCACTCCTCACGGTAAACTCTGGCCATGCGATGATTGTAATCCGAAGCCTGCCGCAAGGAGAAACGTACGTTGGCTATGCGGTCGGCCAACTTGACCATGGGGGCGTAAGGTGTGGCACGGATACCCTCATAATATTTCACTCCTGCACGCTCGACACGCGTACGCCCTTTTTCATTCGTCAACGCGTACACAATCTCAGCCGCCATGAACGCCTGCGCCTCGTCCAGCCCCAAAGACCGGGCGCGTTTCCGCACGTCGTTGTACGTCAGACGGGCATCCTCGATACTGTCGTGGAACCACGCCCCGAACATCACGGCCGGCACGTCTTCCGCCCGCGTGCACACCTCGCCTCCATAACGGGCCACCAGTTCTGCCACACCGTCCAAATGGTAAGAATAAGGCAAATCCCTGCCATAAAATTGGTTGACGGCCGCATGCGCCTCATGCGCGGCATGGCGGACACGTTCCAACAAATCCGACTGCCGTTCCAGTATTTCAGAAAATAAAGTCTTGCATTCCATATTCCTTTGATTTTGATTTGCAAAGGAAACAAAAATCCATATACCGGACAAGATTCCGCCCGACAAGATACCACCAATAAGAAGTATTTATTAAATTTGCAGGAGATGCGGATACAAAACCATTGATGGAGGCACATGAAGACAGAAGAAATCATAGAACTTTTCCGGCAATTCGAATCGATAGCCAACGAATATGAAGGTGTCGAATGTTGGAGCGCAAGGGAACTTGCCAAATTACTTGGATACGCCCAATGGCGCAATTTTGAAAACATAGTAAACAAAGCCAAAGCGGCATGTGAACATGCAGAACAAGAGGTTTCATACCATTTTGCTGAAGTCGGCAAAATGGTTTCCCTCGGTTCCGGTTCGGAACGCGAAGTTTCCGATTATATGCTCACCCGCTATGCCTGTTACCTCGTCGCCCAGAACGGTGACCCGAGAAAACCGCAAGTAGCATTTGCCCAAAATTATTTCGCCGTACAGACGAGACGAGCCGAACTGGTACAACAACGTATCCTCGACTACGAACGGATACAAGCGCGCACCAAACTTGCAGAAACAGAAAAACGCCTGTCCGGTATACTTTATGAACGTGGCGTGGACAGCAAAGGCTTTGCTCTTATCCGTTCAAAAGGAGACAAGGCCTTGTTTCGTATCGACACAGCATTGCTCAAAAGGAAATTAGGAGCACCAGAAAGCCGTCCATTGGCCGACTTTTTGCCTACAATCAGTATTAAAGCCAAAGACTTCGCAGCAGAAATGACCTCTGTCAACGTACAACAAAAGGACTTGTACGGACAACAAGAAATCGGGAAAGAACACGTAGACAACAATGCCGCCGTACGAGACATGCTCCTGCAACGAGGTATTGTTCCTGAACAACTTCCACCCGGTGAAGATGTGAAAAAAGTGGAACGAAGGCTTAAATCAGAAGAGAAACGGCTGACCGGAAAAGCGAAAAAGAAATAACCGAACACGCCTATCATCTTCTCCGAAAATAAAATATTATAAAAACAGGAGCTGAAAAAGACCCTATAAAGAAAACCATTATGAGAACCAGAATACAAAATGCCACCATCGTCAACGAAGGAAAACGCTTCGTAGGTACGGTCACACTGGAAGACGACAAGATTCTGAGTATCGTCCCGTCCGACGATACCATACACACCCTTCCGCCGACCGACCGTGTGATAGACGCCGAAGGGCTGTACCTGATACCGGGCGTGATAGATGACCATGTGCATTTCCGCGAACCGGGACTGACCCACAAGGCCGACATCGCCACCGAAAGCCGGGCGGCCGCCGCCGGAGGCGTGACGTCGTACATGGACATGCCGAACGTCGTGCCGCAGACCACCACCCTCGAAGCCTTGAACGACAAGTTCCGGTTGGCAGCGGAAAAGAGCCTCGTCAACTATTCTTTCTTCTTCGGGGCCACCCATACGAACACCGGCATGTTGGAACAACTGGATCCGCACAAGGTATGTGGCGTCAAACTGTTCATGGGAAGCAGCACGGGCAATATGCTCGTCGACCGCGAAGACGCGCTACGCGCCATATTCAGCCGCTCCCCCCTGCTCATCATGACCCATTGCGAAGACTCGTCCATCATATCGGCCAACCTGAAATCGTTCCGGGAACCGTATGGAGACGACCCGGACGTGAAATACCACCCTGCCATCCGCAACGAAGAAGCTTGTTTCCGTTCTACGGAACTGGCCGTCAAACTGGCACGGGAAACCGGTGCGCGACTCCACGTGGCCCATGTCAGCACCGCACGCGAACTCTCCCTTTTCAGCCGTGGACCGTTGTTTGACGAAACCACGGGACGCATGAAAACTGTCACTGCCGAAGCCTGCATCGCCCATCTGTTTTACACGGATGCCGACTATGCCCGCCTCGGGACACGCATCAAATGCAATCCGGCTATCAAAAGCGGTGCCGACCGGGCGGCTTTGCGACAGGCATTGACCGACGGACGTATCGACGTGATAGGCACGGACCACGCTCCCCACCTGCCTGCTGAAAAAGAAGGCGGTTGCATGAAAGCGGCCTCCGGCATGCCCATGGTGCAGTTCTCGCTCGTCACGATGCTCCGCCTCTCCGACGAAGGCGTGCTGCCCGTCGAACGTGTCGTGGACCTGATGTGCCATGCCCCGGCCCGGCTATTCCAAATCAAAG
Organism: Paraprevotella xylaniphila YIT 11841; assembly: GCF_000205165.1. Taxonomy (GTDB): domain Bacteria; phylum Bacteroidota; class Bacteroidia; order Bacteroidales; family Bacteroidaceae; genus Paraprevotella; species Paraprevotella xylaniphila. Next base: position 48,607 of record NZ_GL883831.1, read on the forward strand.
GCCGCGGTTTCCTCCGCGAAGGTGCACAAGCAGACCTCGTACTGCTCCGTCCGTCCTGCCCGTGGACCTTACGGAGAGAGGACATCCTGAGCCGCTGCGGTTGGAGCCCGTTAGAAGGAGAAACGTTCAACTGGTCGGTAGAACAGACCTACTGTAACGGGCATTTAGTATATAATCACGGCCATATAGACACAGACGTCTGCGGCCGGCAACTTACTTTCGACCGATGACCCATACATTGACTTATCACATACACGAGGTGGCTCCCTACATCAACTGGATATACTTTTTCCACGCCTGGGGATTCCCGCCGCGCTTTGCCGCCATCAGCCGCATACACGGCTGCGACGCCTGTCGCGCCGGTTGGTTGGCTGAATTTCCGGAAGAGGAAAGGACGCGGGCGGCCGAGGCCATGCAGCTATTCAAGGATGCCAACCGCATGTTGGCACAGTGGGACGGAGATTTCCACACCCACGTACGTTTCGGGCTATATCCGGCCTGTTCGGACGGCGACGACCTGCTTCTTACCGACCCGGAACAGGAGGGGCGTACGCTTCGCCTCGCCTTGCTGCGCCAACAACACACCACGAAACCGGACGAACCTTATCTTTGCCTTTCGGATTTCGTACGTCCGCTATCGCAAGACATACCCGATACCGTGGGAGTTTTCGCGGCTACTGTAGATGCGGACATGGAACATCTCTACGAAACCGGTGCATACGCCGATGACTTCAAACACTTGTTGGCACAGACATTGGCAGACCGCTTGGCCGAAGCCTCTACGGAAAAAATGCACCAAGAAGTGCGTACAACCTACTGGGGATATGCAAAAGACGAACAGTTGTCCATCGAAGACCTATTGGTGGAGAAGTTTGCCGGCATCCGGCCGGCCGTAGGCTATCCTTCCCTGCCGGACCAGTCGGTCAATTTCGTGCTGTCGGAATGGTTGGGTTTTCCGGAAATCGGTATCCGGCTGACCGAAAACGGTGCCATGGTGCCGCATGCCTCGGTAAGCGGACTCATGCTGTCCCATCCCTCCGCACGCTACTTCGCCGTAGGGAAAATCGGGGAAGACCAGTTGGAAGATTATGCCCGGCGACGCGGCCTGCCCGTGGAAACGATGCGTAAATTCTTAGCCGCTAACTTTTAACCGTCAAAACAAAAATATGGTATTACGAATACTTCCCGTCTTATTGCTGACGTTGATATTGTCCGATGTCTACCTGTACTTCAAGTTCATGCGCGGACGCAGGCACCCTCTTTGGGCCTATTTTCTCTTTTTCCTGCCCAACGCATTGTTGCTGATTGCCGCCCTCATACTGACTTGGACGGAAAACCATACGCCGGAGAACATGACCCAAATGGTCATCTTCTTCAGTCTCTACATGCTCATCGCGCTGCCCAAGATGCTGTTCCTTATCGTGGATTTGACAGGAAAAAGCATCTGCCTGTTTTTCCCCCGTGCCAAAAAGGCATGCACGATGGTAAGTTCCGCCGCGTCTCTCCTTTTGTTCTGCATCATGGGAGCGGGGTTGAGTTTCGGACCTACCCTTTTGCAAGTCCGCCACACGGACTTCTCCTCGGCCGACCTTCCGCCTGCCTTCGACGGCTATCGCATCGTGCAGTTCAGCGACCTTCACCTCACAAGTTTCAGGAACCGGCCGGAAATGGTGGAGAAAGTCGTGGAACGCATCATGGAACAATGCCCCGACATAATCGTGTTTACCGGTGATTTGGTCAGCACGGAAGCAAACGAATTAGACGGGTTCGACGAGATACTTTCCCGCCTGCACGCACCGGACGGGGTGTATTCCATCTTAGGCAACCACGACTACCTGACATACGCCCGCTACCTTTCTCCCGAAGAGCAAGCCGCCCAACGGGAAAAGTTGAAGGAAAGGCAACGTGCCATGAACTGGGACCTGCTGCTGAACGAACACCGCATCATACATCAAGGCCGGGACAGCATCGTGCTCGTCGGCGTAGAGAACGACGGGAAACCGCCTTTTCCCGAACGCGGCGACCTGAAAAAAGCGTTGGACGGACTTCCCGGATATGGGGCGAACAATGATTCGACCCGTATCTTTAAAGTGTTGCTCAGCCATGACCCCACCCACTGGCGGCGCAAGGTATTGCCGCAAACCGACATCCAACTCACACTGTCGGGGCATACCCACGGCATGCAGTTCATGCTCTTCGGGTGGTCCCCCTCCGAATATTTTTATCCCGAGTGGAAATACATGTACCGCGAAGGCGAACGTGGATTATACGTCAGCCTGGGCATCGGCGGGGCACTCATTCCTTTCCGGTTCGGTGCATGGCCCGAAATTAACGTCATAACCTTGCACAATAAATAGGTATTCCTTAACTTTGTACAAATAAACTGTCAAAGAAAACAAGATGTTACTCTATCGAATCTACCAACTCTGTATCGCGCTGCCCGTCCTGTTGGTCTGCACCATGCTGACGGCCATCGTCACCATCATCGGTTCGTGGATAGGCAACGCTCATTTCTGGGGATATTATCCCGGGAAAATCTGGTCTATCATCATCTGCCGCGTGCTCTTCATCCCGGTTATCGTACGCGGCCATGAAAACGTGGACAAGAAAACCTCATACGTGTTTGTGGCCAACCATCAGGGGGCATTCGACATCTTTTTGATTTACGGCTTCTTGGGCCGCAATTTCAAATGGATGATGAAAAAATCATTGAGGAAAATCTTCTTGGTCGGAAAAGCATGCGAGAGCGCACGTCACATCTTCGTAGACAAGTCAGGACCGAAGAAAATCCAGGAGACTTACGCCAAAGCCCGTGAAATCCTAAAGGAAGGAACCTCTTTGGTCGTATTTCCCGAAGGCGCCCGCTCGTTCACCGGACACATGGGAGTGTTCAAGAAAGGAGCATTCCAATTGGCGGACGAACTGCAACTTCCCGTGGTTCCCGTAACCATCGACGGATCATTCGACATTCTTCCACGCACGAAAGGTTTCGGTTTCGTTAAGCGCAACAAACTGGCTCTCACCATCCACCACCCCATCCTACCCAAGGGAAAGGGACCGGAAAATATCAAAGAAACGATGGAGGAAGCATACCAAGCCGTCATGGCAGGCCTTCCGCCCGAACGGCAAGGCTTTATTAAGAATGAAGACCAGTAAATCCTTTTTTCAAACACATACGGCTCGCCCTAACAGGCGAGCCGTAATCCTATCCGGACAAAAGATTTATTTTAAAGAATCAGTACCCGAAAAATCCGGTAACACAGCCAAAGAGTCTTCCGGCAAGACATCGTCATAACCATACCCCATTTGCTCCATATTCTCTTTCGCAGCCTTGATATAGTTCTTCACATACACATCGTTCTTAAAATAAGGAGTAGCTTTGGCCATGATCTCTTCTATTTGAGGAGTCATCACCGGATAAGGATAACTGCTTGTCAGAATCATAAAAACGCCTGCTCCTAAGACATTATCGAAATTGGACGTAATGAAATTGGTAATCAAACGGTCGTTCTGCAATGCCAAACGGTTGGCCTCGTCATTCAAACGCACCATAATGACATCCTCATCCACCCCATCCATAATCATTTGGCTTTCCTTATGCGGCAATTCTGCAATCTGATTGTCCAACCGCGTCTTGCGACGTATAAAACTATATAAGGTATCGTTCAGGGCACTTCCTGTCACGTATTGGCGTGCCGTACTGATGTGTATGGACAGTTCTTCCGGTCCAAGGACAAACGGCATCAGGCATTCATCATCTATAAAAAGGCTGACCATCATGACAGAATCCAATGCACCGATAAAATTAAACTTCCCATGCACCACGTCGCTAGAGTCAATGTCCACCAAATCATTATCCTTATAGGCTTTCAAATACAGCTTTTTCCCATCCATGGTCTGTATCGTAGAGTTTCCTTCCACCATGTATTCTGTCTGGTGGCAAGAAGACAACACCATAAGGCTCACCAATATCCATAAAAAATTTTTCATTCTTCTTATATTATTCCGGACTTATAGGGGTACAAAGATAAGGGCTTGTCACCAGAGGATAAAGCGTTTTATCACTATTTAAGCTTGTCTTTCCCGTTTTAAAATTTATTGTTGTTGTTTCGTGGCTCTTCCTTCTCCAATTCGGCCGGAATACGAAAAGCGGTATACAATTCCAACACGCAAGCGACTGCCAGGCATACCACCCATTCCTGTCTGCGGGCAAAACCGAAATCAAAAATACGCATAGCCATAAAAAAGGCTGTACAAACCAGCAAAAGCGCACCGATGACTTGTTGCCCCCGCAACCGGCGGATAACGAGATTATCCCCTTCGTACCCGGCACACAACTGCATGGCCGCAAAAGCGCAAGCCCCTACTGCGTAAAAATAAAAAGCATAAAGCCACCCGGTAAAAAAAGTAGCCGCACCAATCAACAACAGCACAGCCCCGGCTATGAATACTATGTTTTGAATCTTATTCAGCTTCTTCATTCGTAGTCTTTTCTTGTATGACAAAAATATCTTCGTCGTCCGTTTTCATGTAATACCGCTCACGTGCAATCTCGATTAACACGTCAGGGTCGGTGTTCATTTCCTCCAAATAACGCGTGTCATGCTCGTACATCTCCGTGTACTTCCGGATTTCAGAGCGCAATTCAGCCAACTCAGCCTTATGGCGATAGCGGCTCCACAAACTGTTTTCGTCTACCACTCCCATCAACAAGACGAAAAGCCCGATGACAAAACCATATTTGTGCCGGCGAAAGATATTCCAAAAAGTATGAAGCTTACCCATAACTTGACTTGTTTATAGGGGCAAAGATACGACAAAATCAACGAAAACGGAGGTTACGCCCGTTTTTTTTGCTAAATTTGCTTTGCGAATAACTAATTCATCAATCCATCATGGGAGAATACATCGTATCGGCACGAAAATACCGCCCCTCGGCATTCGATGCCGTGGTGGGACAGGAGGCGCTCACCACGACTCTGAAAAACGCCATTGCAGCCGGTAAACTGGCACATGCTTACCTGTTCTGCGGACCACGCGGAGTGGGAAAAACGACTTGTGCCCGCATCTTTGCCAAAACCATCAACTGCCTGCACCCGTCCGGCAACGGGGAGGCTTGCGATGAATGCGAATCATGCAAGGCTTTCAACGAACAGCGTTCACTCAACATCCACGAACTGGACGCGGCCTCAAACAACTCGGTGGAGGAAATACGTGCCTTAATAGAAAAAGTGCGTATCCCGCCGCAGGTGGGACGCTATAAGGTGTTCATCATCGACGAGGTGCACATGCTGTCCACGGCCGCATTCAATGCTTTTCTCAAGACGTTGGAAGAGCCTCCTTCGTATGTTATCTTTATCCTGGCCACTACGGAAAAGCATAAAATCCTGCCCACCATATTGAGCCGTTGCCAAGTGTACGACTTCAACCGCATGAGCGTGCAGGCCATTGTCAACCACCTGAAGTTCGTGGCAGACAAAGAGGGATATGCATACGAGCCGGAGGCACTGAACATCATTGCCCAAAAGGCAGACGGCGGCATGCGTGACGCACTTTCTATCTTCGACCAGACGGTAAGCTTCACGGGAGGAAACCTGACGTATAAAAAGGTAATAGAAAACCTGAACGTATTGGACTATGAATACTACTTCCGCCTGACAGACCATTTCCTGAAAAACGAGGCAGCGCAGTGCATGTTGGTCTTCAACGAGATTTTAGAGAAAGGTTTTGAAGGCAGCCATTTCATTACAGGATTGGCATCCCACCTGCGCGACCTATTGGTCAGCCACGATGCTGTGACACTCCCCTTGTTGGAAGTGAGCGACAGCATCAGGGCACGTTATCAGGAACAGTCGCAACGGTGCACGCCCAAATTCCTCTACCGTGCCATCAAGTTGTGCAGCGACTGCGACTTGAACTACCGGGCTAGCAAAAACAAACGGTTGTTAGTGGAAATCACCTTGATACAACTGTCGCAACTGACCTTGGAAGATGACAGCGCCGGCTCGGGGCGTAGCCCTGAGAAGTCATTAAAACCCCTATTCGCCCAACCTGCCGGAACGGTACAACCGACTACCACTCCGGTCAATCCGCAGAAGCCCCAGGCTCCCGTGGAAAAGGTTGCCTCTGCCGTTCAGGACAGAACGGAATCATATGAAACGCGCAAATCTCCGCTTCCGGACACCGAAACCACGGAACGCAGGCCTCCCAAAGTCAAACTCGGCTCTTTCGGCCCATCCATCAGCCGGCTTAAACAAGAAATAGGAAATCCCGCCGACACTTCCCAACCAACAGCAAATCAGGTTACAACGCCTGCAGCATCACAGGCACTGAAAGAAGAAGAAAATTATCCTGTCACAGGAGACAACATACGTTTCTGTTGGAATGAGTTCATCAACCTTCTGCCACAAGAAGAAACAGCCATCGCACAACGCATGAAAGTCATCCAACCCAAGCTATTGAAGGATGCCACGTTTGAAGTATTGGTGGACAACGAACAGGTGAAATTCTACATGGAACAAATCGCCCGGCGTATAGAAACCCACATGCGCAAGCAACTCCATAACCGGAACATCACCATGACCGTACGTATTGCCGAGCCGACAGAGGTTACTCGCATCACTAGCAAACCCCAACAATACCAGGCAATGAGCAAACGGAATCCGGCGTTGCAAAAACTAAAAGAAACATTCGGATTGGAATTGGCGTAACCTCTCATCCGAACGTTTCTTCATTTTTCCCTTATTTCAAATCATGATTCATCATGCGGAACTCTGCCATCTGCTCGAACTTCGTACCCTTGCGGCCGTAGTTGGCATACGGATAGATGGAAATGCCCCCGCGCGGAGTAAAGATGCCGGTGACTTCGATGTATTTCGGATCCATCAGACGAATGAGATCCTTCATGATCTTGTTCACGCAATCTTCATGAAAATCGCCATGGTTGCGAAAGCTGAACAAATATAGTTTCAGACTCTTGCTTTCCACCATACGGCGGTCGGGAATATAACTGATACGGATTTCGGCAAAATCAGGCTGTCCCGTAATGGGGCACAGACTCGTGAACTCCGGGCAGTTGAAACGTACCCAATAATCATTGCCGGGATGCTTGTTTTCAAAAGCTTCCAATACCTCAGGAGCATAATCTTGACGATACTCCGTCTTTTTGCCCAACGATTGCAATCCTTCTTTTTCTCTTTCACTACTCATGGTTCTATATTTTCCTCTACATGCAACTTACATTCTTTCTCTGCCAAATATTTATGCAGGCCTTCATTACGCAACTTACAGGCCGGACAATGGCCGCAACCGTCGCCCTGCACACCGTTGTAGCAGGTCAACGTGTCGTGGCGCACCAGGTCGAGCACGCCCAATTCATCGGCCAAGGCCCACGTCTGGCATTTGTCAATCCACATCAACGGCGTATGCAAAACGAATTGCTCGTCCATGGCCAGGTTCAAGGTCACATTCAGGCTTTTAATAAACGCGTCCCGACAATCGGGATAACCGCTGAAGTCCGTCTGCGACACACCGGTCACAATATGGTTGACGCCCCGTTCACGGGCATACACGGCAGCAATGCTGATGAAGAACAAATTTCGCCCGGGAACAAACGTGTTCGGACAGCTTCCTTCCGGCTTTTCCTCATCCATCTGCATGGTGGAATCAGTCAACGAGTTCCTCCCCAATGAACCGACGAAAGAAACATCCATACAGTCCCAGTCCACACCGGCCCGTGAAGCTATGGCCTTGGCCAACTCCACTTCCTTCACATGCTTCTGCCCGTACACAAAACTCAAGGCCACGACTTTCTTGAAATGTTTTTTGGCCCAAAACAAACAGGTGGTGGAATCCTGGCCGCCACTGAACACCACCAAGGCGGTTTCCTTATTCATGGTCATAATTGAGACACCTTTAATATATTATAAGAAATGTTCTTGTCGTACACATCCACGCCTTCCACACGTTTCACCCAACGCACCACGCGAATCGTGACGGGAAGTATGATGACCTCATAAAGCGTCTTCAGCAAAATCTGCCAGAACATCATGAGCAACAGATTATCCCAAGGCACAAGACCGCCCAAAGCTATCGGGAAAAAAATCAGCGAATCGGCCGTTTCTCCCGCCACAGAGGACAGGACGGCGCGCAGCGAAAAGCGACGCCCCCCGGAAGCCACCTTCATCACGCTCATGACGTACGCATTAAGGAAGGAGCCGGAAAGGAAAGCCAGAAACGAAGCGGCCGCCACACGGGGAGCCAGACCGAACAGGTTGTGAAAGCCTTCCTCGTTGTTCCAATACGGCGCACCGGGAATGAGGTCGGCCACATAACCGAAGAAGACAAACAGGAAGTTCATCAGGAACCCAGTCCATATCAAGAATTTGGCCTTGTTGAACCCCCAAACCTCGACGATGCAGTCGTTCACGATATAAGAAATGGGAAAGACCAAAATCCCGGCCGTAATATTAAACGGACCGAACATGATTTGCTTCGTGGCCAAAAGATTGGCCGAAATGAGACACACACAAAACAGTATCCCCATCAGCATGAAGGATACACTGACTGTTTTTTCTTTCATATAATCTTGTTTTTTAAGAGGTTACCAAGCACTCATCGCGTATTCCATCCGGAACGCGGGGACAAAGATACGATAAAGACGGGAGAGAACAAAAAGAACCTATAAAAAAAGTTTATCAGATGGAAAAAGAAAAAAGAATTCGTACCTTTACCTATTATTTATAATTTTTTACGGAAAAAATGAAAAAACAAATTTTAAGCCTATTTCTGGCCACATACTGCGGAATGGCCTTTGCACAAACGAATTATAAAGTAACATTCACCACAGACCAGACTGACATCACCAACGTGTACCTGTGCTCGAAAGAGGATGGCACCGTCCTGGATAGCGCAACCTGCCAAGACGGCAAAGCCTCATTCGACGGGAAAACCAACCTCCCCAAAATTGCAGCCATCAGCATAGACCAACAAGCCAAGAAGCCGGTAACTTTACTGATATTGGACGATACGCCGGCCACCATTGTACAAACTTCCGGCTCAACGGACATCAACGGCTCCCCATTGAACCGTAAATACTCCGAAATAAAGGAAAAGGCCAGAACGTATGACAACCAAATGAAAAAACTGCAAATAGAAGCACGGGATATCGCACAAAGCCACAATGGCAACCTGCCGAACGCTGACGCCGACCGGCTGCAACAAGCTTTTGATGAAGCCGTACAAGGGCAAGCCGAAAGCATCCGGCAAGCCTTGGAGGAAAACAAAGACAATTTGATTCCGGCCCTCCTCATCTCTGTCTACGGAGACCGGCTTGAAGACCAATACGTAGGAAATTATCTGGAAACGTACGCCTACAAAGACAACGGATGCCTCAATGAAGTAAACCAATACATGGCAGCCCTGAAACGTAAAGCCATCGGTAGCATGTTCACGGATTTTACCATGGATGACATGGAAGGCACGCCCCACAAGCTGTCCGACTACGTAGGTAAAGGGAACTATGTCTTGGTAGATTTTTGGGCCAGTTGGTGCGGCCCATGCCGTGCGGAAATGCCGAACGTAAAGAAAGCCTACGAACAATTCCACCCGAAAGGATTTGAAATCGTAGGCATCTCGTTCGATGCACAAAAAGGCGCATGGGAAAAAGGCACGAAAGATTTGGGCATCACTTGGCCACAAATGTCCGACTTAAAAGCTTGGAACTGCGAGGCAGGCAAACTATACGGTATACGAGGCATCCCGGCCACCATACTTTTCGGCCCAGACGGCAAAATCGTGGCCACGAACCTGCGCGGAGAAGAACTCCAGAAAAAACTGGAAGAGATTTACCAATAACCCGCAAACAGAACGTTCCTACGTTCCCATTCACGGAAGATGGCATCTCCGGATATTCCGGAAACGCCATCTTTCGCTTTATTATCCCGCTAAATTATGCTCTTGCCCAAACCTTAAAAACTAAAGTCTATACCCAGACCAAACACTTTGTTGGTACGGGTGAAAGAGTCACTACCCTTCAACGCCCCTGTCGCCACCAAAACGTCGGCCACAGGCTGTCCGGCCGCCATGGCCACCGTATTGCTAATGCCATTATAGTCGTTCGTCGTACGGTTGTAGTCCTTATAGAAAGTTTGGAAATAAGCCACGTTCACTTTGATATGCTTTGTGGCTTGTATGCCGAAGCCCACCCCCATAGAGTTGGAGCTGACATTAAAACTCATGTCCTTCATATAAGCATCCGTCAGTCCGTAATGCGTGTTCTGCCATCCGGCACTGAACTGCAACCTGTCGCAAATGTCGTATTCCACCCCGGCCAGGATTTCCCTTGAACCGCTTTCAAGAAGTTTTTGGGAGTCGCCTTCCTGCGAAGCCTGTTTGTCGAAATAATGATGGTAACCTGCCATCACACGCAACGATGGCAGGATTTCGTATTGCGCACCAAGGGTCAACAGTGCCGGAATGTCTTCCTTCACAGTCCGCCCGTCGCGGAACTTGTCCAACATGGCCAAGCGTTCAGCCGACTCACTGTTGGCCGCACGGTTGTCCAAACGAATTTTCGTCTTAAACTCATACTTGGCGCCAAAGTTGAACTTGCCTATTTTATAGTCCAAGCCGATAATGGGCGTAAAGCCCCACCCCGTCTGGTCGCAGTTAAGCGTCACGTCTTCTGTAGCTACCGCCAAAGTACCCATTTGTTTGGCAGCCGCACCGGCCTTTTGGGCCAATTCGGCATACTGTTGCGCCAAATCCTGATTTCCGGCAGCGGCAGCCTGTTCGGCAGCCGCCGTCAGTTGGCCGGCTTTTTCTAAATAAGAAGCCATTTGGCTTGAAAACAAAACCGGAGCACTCACCATTCCACCATCGGCCGGATTATTCACCGATATGTTCTTCACATAACCGTAGTAGTTCGTCGTGGCATACACCAAACGTCCACCCACGAAAGCCGACAGGTTGTCCGTCACCTTATAGGCCGCACCGATTTGAAACCCATAATAATATTGGCGTCCGCGCATGTAGCTGTCCATGGAATAGCTATTGATGCCCATATCTTTCCCCAATAAAGGCAGCAACGCTGCCTGACTCTCAAAAGAGCCTAAACCGTCCTCGAAGGCGCACTTTCCACCTCCACCGCCAATGGCGAAATTGAAAGAATACGACCAACGGCCACGATTGTAAGCCGCCTGCAAAGAAGGAACAACCGGAGCTTTGGCATCTCCTTTGAACAGTTTGGAAGATTCTCCACGATTGCCTGCACCGTATGCAAAAGGCCCAAACACAGAAGTAACCTCACGCGTTTGGTAGGCACTTTGGAAGTTCAAGGACAGGTGTAACCCATCCGGCAAGAAAGCTACACCCGCCGGATTACTATACACCCCGTCAATGCCAATGGCACCGTCTCGCGCGGGATTGCGCAAGAACGTCACATTCTGATTCGTGTTCGTAAGTAGCCCTCCGGCAAAAGTTAAACTTGAAACCATCAAGCCAAAGGAAGCCACAAGAGTTTTTTTCTTCATACCTATGAATATTTCTAAAAATCGGGCGCAAAATTAACGATTAAAACTTATATTCACAAAGAAATCCCTTGTTTTATTCTATTCCCAATCGTTACAAATACAACAAATACAGATTAAGGATTCCATTTCACGACAACGCACCTCCATTTAACGCCCACACAAAAAGCTTCCTTTGATTTTCCATTCTACCGGAATACCTCCAACGCTCTCCTATAATTCACACAGAATATTTGTATATCAACAAAATAAACATATATAAGCAAACTTTTTTCTACCATTTTCGCTCCCCCTTTCCTATTCCGTTTTTTATACTTATATTTGTTGTGGCCTTTCGACATACTTGCTTCGATGAGAATTAAACCTACTTAAAAATGACGGATATGAAAAAAACGCTATTTTTATGGTTGGCATTGGGAGCCACCGTGACTGCTTTTGCCCAATCCCCCAATGGCATCACCAAAACCTCGGCCGTACAAACGGGACAGACGAAAAACAAGGGAGAATCAATCATCTATAAAAGAAACACCCTACATACGACAGGAAAAATGGTAGAAACGGGACGCAAGGCACCGGACTTCCACCTGACACAGTCTGACCTGCAAGACGTAAAACTCTCTGACTTCAAAGGTAAGAAAGTCATTCTGAACGTATTCCCCAGTTTAGACACCCCCACTTGTGCCGTTTCCGTACGTGAATTCAACGAAAAGGCATCGGGACTGGAAAACACGGTCGTGCTCTGCATATCCATGGATTTGCCTTTCGCACAATCACGGTTCTGCACCACCGAAGGACTTACCCGTGTCATACCGCTTTCGGCCTTCCGAAGCCAGGATTTTACCAAAAACTACGGTTTGCAGATTGCAGACGGCCCCATGAAAGGCTTGTTGGCTCGTGCGGTGATCGTGGTGGACGAAAAAGGAATCGTACGGCACACCCAACTGGTCAAAGAGATTTCGCAGGAACCGGACTATGAAGCGGCATTGGAAAGCGCCGCAACGGCAACTACGGAGTGAGGACGCAGGCGCATACCCGCCTTCTGCCGCAAACTCCAAAAGGAAAAGGCTTATGGAGCAGATTTTATCCGCTGTCATCCCTCTTTTGACGGAAGTTTTTTCGTATCTTTGCCGCTTTAAGAATCATCATAAAAAAACAAACGATATATGTTCGACAATTTGAGTGAAAGACTAGAACGGTCTTTTAAAATCCTGAAAGGTGAAGGCAAAATCACCGAAATCAACGTGGCTGAAACCTTGAAAGACGTGCGCCGCGCATTGCTCGATGCCGACGTGAACTACAAGGTGGCCAAGACTTTTACCGACACGGTAAAGCAAAAGGCATTGGGGCAGAACGTGCTGACAGCCGTGAAGCCAAGCCAGTTGATGGTAAAAATCGTACACGACGAACTGGCAACCCTGATGGGAGGCGAAACGGCTGAACTGAACCTGCAAGGCCATCCGTCCGTCATCCTGATGGCGGGTCTGAACGGTGCCGGCAAAACGACCTTGTCCGGAAAACTGGCTCTGATGCTGAAAAGCAAGAAACGTAAGAATCCTTTATTGGCGGCTTGCGACATCTATCGTCCGGCGGCCATCGAACAGTTGAAAGTGTTGGGCGAACAAATCGGCATCCCCGTATATAGCGAACCGGACAACAAGGATGCCGTGCAGATTGCACAGAACGCTGTGAAAGAAGCCAAGGCCAAAGGTTACGACGTGGTCATCGTCGATACGGCCGGACGCCTGGCGGTGGACGAACAGATGATGCAGGAAATCGCCGCCATCAAGCACGGTATCAACCCCGACGAGACGCTCTTCGTGGTAGATGCCATGACCGGACAGGATGCCGTGAACACAGCCAAGGAATTCAACGACCGTCTGGACTTCGACGGCGTGGTGCTCACCAAATTGGACGGCGACACCCGGGGCGGGGCGGCCTTGTCTATCCGTACGGTAGTGAACAAGCCCATCAAATTCGTCGGCACGGGAGAGAAAATGGAAGCCATCGACCAGTTCCATCCTTCGCGTATGGCCGACCGTATCCTGGGCATGGGAGACATCGTGTCGCTCGTGGAAAAGGCTCAGGAACAATACGACGAGGAAGAAGCACGCCGCCTGCAAAAGAAAATCGCCAAGAACCAGTTCGACTTCAACGATTTCATGTCGCAAATCCAGCAAATCAAGAAGATGGGTAACCTGAAAGACTTGGCTAGCATGATTCCCGGCGTGGGCAAGGCGCTCAAAGACGTGGAAATCGACGACAATGCCTTCAAGAGCATCGAAGCCATCATCCAGAGCATGACTCCGCGTGAACGTACCAATCCGGAAATCCTGAACACTAGCCGCCGCCAACGCATCGCGAAAGGTTCGGGCACCAACATACAGGAAGTGAACCGCCTCATCAAGCAGTTCGACCAGACGCGCAAAATGATGAAAATGGTGACGGGCAGCAAAATGGGCAAGATGATGGCCAACATGCCCAAGATTCCGGGTATGCCTAAAATGCCTAAACTGAAATAAAAAACAATCCGCACAATCATGAGTGAAAGGATGAATAAATATTGCGCCGCATTTCTCTTACTGCTTTCTGGTGGGGGAAATGCGGCGCAAGCGCAAACCGCCTACAGCGTCTCCGGACGTATCGAGGACCCGTCCATGGAAGGACGGAAGATATATCTGAGCATATATGATAACAACAGGGACATAGACTCCGCCACCGTACACAACCAAAGTTTCCGCATGAAAGGAGTGGCCGACGCGCCATACTTCGTCCGTTTGGAACCATCCGACAGGAAAAGCTATGCCAATTTCGTCCTCGAAGACTCCGTGGTCATCGACTATCAGGCGCACAAACCTTCCAGTGGCGGCAAGCTCACGCAAAAGTACCTTTCGTTTTTACAAGAAATGGATTCGCTTAGATCCGCCACGGACTCGTGGAGAAAAAACTATAAGGCGCAACATCCCGATGCGACCGAAGCACAGTACACCCAAGACTTTTACAAGAGATATTTCCACTTCTACGAAAAATGGATCGGGCAGGAAGGCACCAACGGAGTGGGCGAATACGTTTGGCGGGATGCCTACATCCATTTTTACCATACAGGACAAATGGAACTCTTACGGATGCTCCGTGCGTCGCTCAGCCCTTACCTCGCTTCCCTGAAATTCACCCGAACTGCCGTGGACGAGAAACTTGCCAAATGGGAAAGCACGTCACCCGGAAAACCGTTCATCGACATCGAAGGCATCACGATGGACGGCAATCCGACACGCCTCTCCCAATACATAGGAAAAGGCCGTTTCGTTTTGGTCGATTTCTGGGCTAGTTGGTGCGGGCCATGCCGGAAAGAATCAAAAGAGTTCCTAAAACCGTTATGGGAAAAATACAAGAACGGGAATACTCTGACCATCGTGGGGATAGCCGTCAGAGACGAACTGGAAAAAACGAAAAAAGCCTTGGTGGAGGAAAACTACTCGTGGCCGCAAATCCTTGATGCGGGTACAAGTCCATTGGACCAATACGCCATCACGGGAATCCCCCACATCATGCTGCTCGCACCGGACGGAACTATTCTGGCCCGGAACCTGAGAGGCATGCAAATTGAAAAAACAATCCAAGAACATATCAATAAGAACACGCAATAAAAGGAGGTTAAAAATGACATTGATTGACGGAAAGGCCACCGCCGCACAAATCAAGGCGGAAATTGCCGAAGAGGTAAAACAAATCGTAGAAACCGGAGGGAAACGCCCGCATTTGGCTGCCATCCTCGTGGGACATGACGGAGGCAGCGAGACTTACGTGCGCAACAAGGTTTTGGCTTGCGAAGCCTGCGGTTTTAAATCGACCCTACTCCGCTTCGAGGATACTATCAGCGAAGAGGAACTTCTGGCCGAAGTGGACAAGCTCAACAAAGACGAGGACGTGGACGGATTCATCGTGCAACTGCCCCTCCCCCGCCATATCTCCGAACAGAAAGTCATCGAATCCATCGACTTCCGCAAGGATGTGGACGGTTTCCATCCCATCAACGTGGGAAGAATGGCCATCGGGCTTCCTTGTTACATCTCAGCCACCCCGAAAGGCATCCTGGAACTGCTCCGGCGTTACCATGTCGAGACGAGCGGCAAGAAATGCGTCATTCTGGGCCGCAGCAACATCGTAGGTAAACCAATGGCACAGCTTATGATGCAAAAGCAGTATGGCGATGCCACGGTGACCGTATGCCACAGCCGGAGCCGCGACTTGAAGAAAGAATGCCGCGAGGCGGACATTATCATAGCCGCTATCGGCCAACCTGATTTCGTCACGGCCGACATGGTGAAAGAGGGAGCCACGGTCATCGACGTGGGCACGACACGCGTCCCCGACGCTACGAAGAAAAACGGATTCCGCCTCAATGGCGATGTGAAATTCGACGAGGTAGCTCCCAAATGTGCTTACATCACCCCCGTACCCGGCGGAGTCGGCCCGATGACCATCTGCATGCTGATGAAAAATACACTGTCAGCGGGCAAAAAGGAATTCTATCGTTAATAGGGTATTGAACAGACATAAGGTGTACCGCCTGCTTGACGGTACACCTTATTATATATAAGCCTTCGCGGACTTCAAGGCTGTGGCTCAAAAAAAGTTTTAGTAAAAATCCGACGAAACATTTGCAGTTTCAAATAAAATGCGTACCTTTGCATCGCTTTAGGAAAGGAACATGATACTTTCCACACAAGCACACCAAAATGGTGACTATAGTTCAGTCGGTTAGAGCGTCAGATTGTGGTTCTGAATGTCGTGGGTTCGAATCCCACTAGTCACCCAAAGAAAAAGAGGATTTTCAGCAATGAAATTCCTCTTTTTTCGCTGTATATAAGGAGATTGCGTAGATGGAGACGAAAATATGTCATGAATAACATTGTTACAAGTAGACTTTAAGACTTACAAGTAACATGAATTTGTTTACCCATTGTTTATCCTAAAAGTTATGGCTACATTTAAAGCAACAATAAAGAAAGACAAGCAACGTTCCGATAAAACCTGGAACGTGCTAATAAGATTCACACATGAACGTAAGGTGCGATACATCTCCACAACGATGTATGTCACCAAGAAAGACCTGACCGCGTCTTTTAAAATCAAAAACCAACAAGTGATAGACAAATGCGATGATTTGATTCGGATTTATCGGGACAAGGTTAACAAGCTGAATCTTGAAATCAACTCCATGGACATTGATTCGGTCATAGATTACCTGAAATCAAAAGATGATAAAAGCGGCATAGATTTTATCGCCTTTTCTCGGAAATGGTGTGCGGCGCATACCGAAATAAAGGGAATAAGGAATTACCTTACAGCCCTAAATTCACTTTGCATGTTTTTTGGAAGAGAAACTATACTATGCAGTGAGATAACCGTCCAAAAGTTGAAAGAGTACGAAGAATATCTTTCAGACAAGAAACGTGCACAATCCTTATACCCATCTGCCATTCTCCGGCTGTTTATGGAAGCAAGGAATTATTATAACGATGAGGACAATGACATTATCCGCATAAAACAAAACCTGTCGAAGTATAAACCCAAACAGCAAAATGTGGCTGAAAAGAGGGCTTTGTCCGTAGAAGAAATCAGAAATGTATTCAATATTCCTTATACCGGAATCAAAGTGAGGGGGATGGACAATAGAAGGGATTTGGCGAAGGATTGCTTCATGCTTTCTTTTTGCCTGATGGGTATGAACTCCGCCGACCTGTATAATGCCACAGAATATGACGGGGAGCATATCACTTACTATCGTACCAAGACAAAAGACCGGAGAAATGATAATGCAAAAATGATTGTCAAGGTACATCCTATAATAAAGCCTTTGATAGAGAAATATCGTGGTAAGGAACGTGTGTTTAACTTCTATGAGAGGTTTTCTTCAATGGGTGACTTGAACCGCTCCATAAACATAGGACTTAAAGGAATTGGTAGGGAATTGGGTATAGACAATCTCCAATTCTATTCTGCGAGGCATTCCATGGCCACAATCGCTATTAATAAAGTAGGAATAAACAAATATATTGTCAACGACATGCTTTGTCATGTGGATTCGTCAATGAGGATAACCGACCTGTATATACAAAAGGATTTCGCTCCCGTCAATGATGCTAATTTCAAGCTAATTGAATATATGTTTGGATAAGATGCTTAAAGCCGGAGGTATAGTTCTCCGGCTTTTTCTGTTATTTGTTTTTAATAAACCCTATCGGATTACGTGGCTTCTCTTGCAGTCGCTTTTGTGCCTGAAGCTCGGCAAGCGTCTGGTTTATGAGTTCCAGTTGCATACGGGTATCTTCGTTGATGTCGTTCTGGTCGGCAAAGACTTCCTCAATATATTTTTCGATATTTTCAATCCGCTGTTCCAGTTCTGATGTCTGGAATGGTTTAGGAAGCGCAGCCATTTGACGGATGGCTACAAAAGCTCTCATTATCCCAATATTTACTTCAATGGCTATGTCGCTGTTCAGGATTCCAGAAAGCATGGCAAGCCCTTGCTCCGTAAAAGCATAAGGAAGTTTTCTCGTACCTCCCCAACTTGATGTTCCATTTTGGAATATCAAGTTTTGTTTGATCATGGAAAATTCCTCATTGGTAAGTTGGAACATAAAATCAGGTGGAAATCTTTTCATGTTCCGTTTGACTGCTTTGTTCAGGTTTCCGGTCGTAACTTGGTAAAGTTCTGCTAAATCTTTATCCAACATTACTTTTTGGCCTCTTATATCGTATATCTTACTTTGGATTATTTCAAGTTGGTTCATGGGCTATTCTCCTTTTTCTATTTTGATTCTTATAGGATTCCCGAATAGGAATGAGAATCAGCAAGGCACGCCATTCTCAAACAGATATTCAGGAGCTATGTCCGCGCCGTTTGCCCAAAATATCGTTTCATCCAACCCAAACTGGATAAACTTAGATTTGTCTTTCAGTTCTTCGTATGCAGGATATTCCAAAAGAGGTGCAAGGTCTATCTTTCGTTTTTCTCCATTATTGAAAGTGCATATCATGGTGTAATCACCAGTATATTCTACGTCTGTAACTTGAAGTATCACAATTGTATCTTTTTATCGATTAACATTCTTCGACTTTAATCGTTATTCAATAGCATTGTTGTTATCGTTTGATGATATTTTCCTAAAACGATACTCCGCATTGTTTTTGTCTAATGAATGTAGTTGCTCTTTTGCCATACGATGTAAAACGCTAAACCTGACATCACGAGCTATTCCGTTTTTAATCATTTCGGAATTATACGATTCCATATTGGATAACACTACTAACTGATTGATAGATGCTGTATCACGCATATTGAGTTTCTTTGCAAGTTCAGGGTTGGCTTCTTCCCAATCCTTAGCCGTATATCCAAACAAGGCAAGATTAAGCATGTCGGCTTCTGTCGCATAGATAATACGTTCCTTTGTTTTGGATATAGACAATTTTGGAATTATGTTGTCCCTAATGGCATCCGTATGAAGCTGATAATTCGTTTTTGACAAAATGCGTTTAACATCCCATTGCTGCACCAAAGGATTATTTTCAGATTCTTTCAGGCGTTGGTATTCCTTTATCAGATACAACTTGAAAACTGGGCTAATGGCTGCACCGAACTCAAACGCTATATCTTTATGTGCATAAGTGCCACCATAACGACCTGATTTGGAAATAATACCTATTGCATTTGTTTTTTCTACCCAACTATTCACGCTCATGGTAAAAGTAGGTAATCCTGCTTCCTTTTTAAAGTGGTCAAATTCGACCACTTTAAAATCCGGGTTATAAATGGTCTCCCATGTTCCAAGAAATTCAATGGTGGAGCGTGTCCTAATCCAGTTCTTTATTATATCCGCTGCACGAGAACTGTCATCCCTTGCTTTCACCATATCTGTAAGGCATATATAGTCATTTTCATTGGCTTGCAATACCACGGATATTTCAGTGTTATTTACTGTTATCTTCTTTGTTGGTGACATGTTTATTCCTCCTTTTTATTCAATTCCAGTTTCGCACCGCATACGGGACAAATAATAATATTGGATGTTTCGTCTTGTAACAATTCAGATACAGAAATGCCAATAATAGAAGCTATTTCTTTTAGTTTATCTAAAGACGGATTACCATTTATTATTTGTGATAGAGATGATTGAGTTATTCCTTTCCCTCCGTTTTTATTAGTCATCAATGCAGCTACTTGACTAACTGTAAAACCTCTTTTTTGAATTTGTTCTTTAATATTCATAATGTATAAGTTTTAAATTATATCGCAAAGGTATCGTTTTAACTCTAAATAGCCAAAAAAAATTAGATATATCTTCTTTAATACTTATTTTTATTAGTTTTAAATTTATCCAATCATTTTGTTAATTATTAGTTAAATCTAATACAACTCATTGTGGTATTAGTTTTATCTAATATCTTTGCATCATCAAACAAGAAGTAATAACAAATAAAACGATATAGATATGAGTATCATAGATTATAAGAAAGGTGAGAACAAAGGTGCTTTGTTTATTCATGGTGCAATATCAAGCTGCGTGCGTTACTTCACAAGAAGATAGTAGAGTTCTATTTCAAGAAAACGGACGGCACGTTACGCCAAGCGTTCGGCACGCTCAAAGAAGGGTTGATTGGTGAAACAAAAGGCACAGGCAGAAAGCCGAATGAAAACCTGCAAGTGTATTGGGACACTGAAAAAGAAGAATACAGGTGTTTCAAGAAATGCAATCTGGTTAGGTTCTCGAAATAAAGGCCACAATGACAAGACAATAATAGCGAGTTGGGGCTTCGGCCAACGTTTCTTGCAATGATGCCCCCACCGTCAAATGGGCGGTGGGGTTTGGATGAACGGCCGTGCAAATGCAGGGATTTTACAACAACGCAGTGATTGTCACAAATAAGATTTTAATTTATTCCATTGTATTTTATAGTATTAGTACCTTTGGGAATACCATTTTCTCAAAGGTATTTTCATGCAAAGAACCAAGATAGATATACAGAAAGTTTTACCTAATGAAGGACAAATAGAAGGACTTCCGAGAAATCCACGTCTCATTAAAGGCGAGAAGTTCCGGAAGTTATGCCGTTCTATCCAGTCGCTTCCGGAAATGACTGAAGCAAGGGATATTCTTGTTTATCCACATCAAGGAGATTATGTCGTTATCGGCGGCAATATGAGGTTGCAAGCCTATAAGCATTTGGGTTGGAAAGAAGTGCCTTGTTGCGTGTTGCCCGTAGATATGCCAGTAGAAAAACTCCGCCAGATGCTCATTCAAGACAACAACCCGTTCGGAGAAAACGATTGGGATGCTTTGGCTAACGAATGGGATAGCGAAGAACTGAACGATTGGGGATTTGATGTATGGCAAGAACCAAAAAAGGAGAAGAAAGCCCAACCAACCAAAGATACACGGAACGAAACGGAGGCAGAAAAGCCCGACTTCTTTGCCGCCATGTTGGGAGACCGTATCTATGACAGCGATAACGAGTTTGACATCCCTACACTAAGATTGGACAGACAGCCCACAAGCGGCTTGCTTCTGCCATTTTCCGGATGGGGAGCGGACACAAGAGCAAAGAAAGGCATATCCACCTATCATTTCTACGTAGAGGACTACCGCTTCACAAACATCTGGAACAATCCCGTATCGGTATTGGATAGTGGGTGTTCAGAACTGGTAGAACCAAATTTTTCATTATTCGATACCACTCCAATAGCTTATGGATTACAACAAATATACATGAAGCGTTGGATTGCCCGTTTTTGGCAGGAGTGCGGTGCAAAAGTATATGCCGACCTTAATGTGTCGCAGAAGTTTTACAAGTACAACCGACTGGGCATCCCTGACGGTTACAACGCTTTTGCTACACGCGGTTATGCTGATAGGCTGGAATACCTTAAAATGGAAATACAAATCGCTCGTGAAATATCAGGTCTCGACAACCCCAACATGATAGTTTACGGCGGCGGAGAGAAGATAAAGGAACTGTGCACAAAGAACAATGTGCTGTATGTGGAGCAGTTCATACGTAATAGGATAAAGTGAAAGGGAATAAAAATTATGGCAAAGACTTCGGGTGGTGTGCGCACATATCGGCAAGGCAGCTCCACTTACCGCAAACGGCAGGCGGAGGTTGAAGCCATGCGTCAAAGCGGCAAGTATTCCAGTGTGGAAATGGGTAAAGGTGGCGGCTACGTGGCTATTGAGAAAAGTACAGCACGTCACAAGCCCGAAGAACTGGAAGCGGCTCGCATCCTTGCAGACAAGGGGTACAAAGTGACACTGAAGAATGAGGCTGGTTCAACAAAGACTCCCGACGGGTATTTGTTTACGGTTTCATTTGAACAAAGGACACCTACAGGGAGTTCCGCAAAGAATATACGGGCATCGCTTTATCATGGAAGGGATAAGAAAGCTGATATTCCTATACTTTACATGAAAGGAAACGGTCATACCCGTAAAAGTGTTGAAGACGGAATAAAGTATTTTGAGAGTTCAAGCAAATATCGCTTTAAAGAAATTATAATCGTTACGCAAGATGGAAGAATACATCGTCATAAACATAACTCTTAAAAAGAAGCGGTCACTGACTTACGCTTCGACCTTACCCGATAGGAAATGTCCTACTAAGCAACCGGGGGGCTGCCAGTTCCCGACCCGGACTATAAGTATGATACAAAAGTAGCAATAATAATTGAGAAAGCATAGAAATCGGCTTGAAAACGGCTTGAAATGGCAAATAAGAGAATAGTTGAAGATGGGATAAAGACTCGTTTCACGAGCGAACGTCAGCCGCCCAAAAGTGGCCGAAAGCCCAAACTATACACCGTTGCCAAGAAAGCCTACAACGTGTCACGTGAGGAATGGAACGAAGTAAAATTATACCTCCTTCAATGTACCCCGCAGGAGATTGACACGATTATCGGCAAGGACGATACCCCGATGTGGGTGCTTATCCTTGCGCGTGGCTTAAAAAGAAATGCGGCAAAAGGAGTGACCGATGTCTTGAACGACATGGAAGACCGTTTGTTTGGACGTGCTGTGTCTTCCCCGGACAGCGAACAGACAATGGAACATGGAAGTATCAGTATTGATAAATGGATAAAAAAGAATAGTGATGATTGAATCAGTCCCTCAAATAGATCCACAAAACGTTTATATTCCGCTTTATGAAGACACGGAACACTTTATCATTCTCATAACTGGAGGTAGAGGTAGTGGAAAATCGTTCAATGCGGCTACTTTTATTGAGCGGCTTACATTTGAACAGTCAAGAGACCGCACGTTCGCCCACAGTATTTTGTATTGTCGCTATACAATGGTGTCAGCCAACCTATCTATTATACCGGAGATACAAGAGAAGATAGACATAGACGGTGGAAGCAAATATTTTAAAACTACTCGTTCGGATATAGTAAACATGTTCAGCGGCGGACGCATTATGTTCCGTGGTATCAAGACTTCTTCCGGCAATCAGACGGCAAAGTTGAAATCCATTCACGGCATTACGACTTTTGTCTGCGATGAAGCGGAAGAATGGACGAACGAGCAAGACTTTGACAAAATCATGCTTTCCATTCGCCAAAAAGGGATTCAGAACCGGATTATCATCATTATGAATCCGACTGATTCCAATCATTTCATTTATAAAAAATACATCGAGAACACGCATAAGTTAGTGGAGATTGACGGCGTGCCGGTGCAGATTTCCACTCATCCGAACGTGCTCCACATCCATACGACCTACTTCGACAACATCGACAATCTTTCTCCCCAATTCATCAAAGAAGTGGAACAGATGAAAGCGGAGAATCCCGAAAAGTATGCTCATACGGTTATCGGACGTTGGGCTGATGTGGCAGAGGGGGCAATTTATAAAAAGTGGGGTGTCGTAAAGTCTATTCCTCAATGGTGCAAGAAGATTGCATTAGGGTTAGACTTCGGATTTACCCATGATGAAACAGCAATCGTAATGTGTGGGGTGATGGATAATGATTTGTACATTGACGAGATATGTTATAAAACACAGATGCTCACAAAGGATATTATCCAGACGCTTAGACCCTATCAAGGGATGAAAGTCATTGCCGATAGCGCCGACCCTCGTCTGATTCAAGAAATACATAATGCAGGAATACGTATATATCCGGTTGAAAAAGGAAAAGGCTCTGTCATTGCAGGTATTGAAAAGGCTAAGGAGTTTAACATATTCGTCACCGAACGCTCGTACAATCTGATGAACGAATTACGAAACTATGTTTGGGACAAGGATAAAGACGGGCATTATGTAAACCAACCGGCAGACGAACAGGATGACCACTTATGTGATAGTTTCCGCTATTATGTATATGGCATGATATTAGGTAAGATTCAGAAACCACGGGATAATTCAGGAATATTCGCACACTAAAAATATTGATATATGAGAACGATAGACGAAGTTTTAAGAATTGAGGATATAGACCAAAAGATAGCCTATTTGAAAAAAGGCCGCAAGACGGAGCTTCCCGATGCGGTGAAGCTGTACAACGACTGGAATCCTAACCGCCATGAGATAATCACGGACACGGAAAAATACCCAAAGATTAAAATCACGGTCGAAAAGGAGAAGGAGGTCTATGATGAAAAGACAGGCAAGACAACCACTATCCCGAAAAAAACAAAAGATGTGGAGCCTAACCGCATCGCTCTGCCTATTGAACAGGACATTGTGAATATTCAGACCGCTTTCACTGTGGGCACGGAGCCGAAGATGAACTGCGAACCGGAAGAAAACGAACAAGGATTGTTTTCTGCCCTGAGAAAGGTGTTGGAAAAGAACAAAATCAAGTATCAGAACAAGCGAATCGTGCGCTCGTGGCTTTCCGAACAGGAGTGTGCCGAATATTGGTACGTGGTGAAAGATGATGGTTTTTGGGCAAAGTTGAAGCGCAAGATTGGCACCCTTTTCGGCGCGTCCGCTCCTGAATACCGTCTGAATAGCGTGATTTGGTCACCATTTAGGGGTGACAAGCTATATCCTTTCTTTGATGATAGCAATAACTTGGTGGCTTTCTCTCGCGAGTACAAGAAAAAGGATTTGGACGACGTGGAGATTACCTGTTTTATGACTATTACGGCAGATTCCGTTTACCAATGGGAGTTTATAGACGGTTGGAAATCCGTTTCTTCATTCAAACATGGATTCAAGAAGCTGCCTGTCCTGTATTGCTATCGTCCGGAAGCCTATTGTGAGAAGATTAAGACACTCCGGGTGCGGTTGGAGAAACTTCTATCCAATTATGCCGATTGTATAGATTATCACTTCTTCCCTATCCTGATGTTGTTCGGTGATGTGCAGAACTTTTCAGGTGAGTTTAAGAGCCGAGTAGTAGAACTGACTGGACAAGGAGCAAATGCGCAATATCTGACGTGGAATCAGGTCCCTACAACAGTCCAGTACGAAGCTGAAACGTTGATAAATCAAATATATGCGCTCACAAATACTCCTCGAATATCTTTTGATGCAATAAAAGGTAGTGGGAACGTTCTTTCCGGTGTGGCTTTCGATTATGTTTTCCTTTCCACCCACCTGAACGTGGAAAACTTGGCAGAGGTAATCGGCGAGTTCATGCAGAGACGTGTCAATTTCCTTGTTTCCGCGCTTGGTTCCATCAATTCCAGTCTTGAAAAAGCAGCCGAAACGATAGACATCAACGTGGAAATAGAACCTTACCGATTGGAAAACCTTTCAGAAAAGATAGACACAGCATTGAAAGCCAAGAACGGAGAATTATGGTCACAGCAGCGCGCTATCACTTTCGTTGGAAATATAGATAATGTGCTAGATGAGGTCGAGCAGATAAAGGAAGAGCAAGCCGAGAAACAGCAAAATGAAATCTCCAAGCAGGAAAAACTATCAAAGTTCAGTAGTAAAAGCAACCAACCTGTAAAATAGGACTACTGACATTTTGAATAATATTTGGGATACTTTTCCGGTTTACCAATATTATTCATATATTTGCGATAAATAAGCTACTATGTTGGATATTAAAGAATTAAGAATAGGGAATTATTTAAACTTAAATTCTCAATTATTTAAGGTTAAAAAGCTGTCTTTAAATGGCAATTTTTATTCTTATGAAATTGATAAAAATCTTGTATGCGGATGTTATTGCAATCCATTGCCTTGTTATAGAGAAGTAGAATGTGTTTCTACTAAAGATTTGTCTCCTATCCCTTTGACATCAGAGCTTTTGGAGAAATGCGGCTTTGTTTATGAAAATGTATTTGATTCGTATTGGTCGCCTGATTTACGCTATTTAAAGGAAACTAAAGAAGGATTTTACTTGTATGACAATGAAAATTGTTGTTGCCGCATAAGTAAATCCATTCATTTCTTACATCAGTTACAGAATATGTATTACTGTTTGACTAATCAAGAATTGAATGTAAAGCTATAGACATCTTATCCATCTACGTATTGTCGGCGCGATTCCACCCGGTTTCGCGCTTTCTTTGTATTTAATTCATGACAATCCCGCTATTGTCACGTATTATTCTTCCCTAAATTTCTTTTTTCTCTTCCACATCTGTAATTTTACCGTAGGATTTTATTAATCAAGCTCATACGGTATGACAATATTTGAAATGATTTTGGCAGGACTGCAAACGAAGTTTCCGGGTACGGACACTGCCACTTTGACCCGAATCGCCACCAAAAAGGCAGAGGGTGTAACGGACGAAACAAAGGTAAACTCCATTGTTGAGGGTATCTCTTTTCAGGACGTGATGCAAAACTATGGTGATTTCCGTGCAGGACAAGCACAGACTTCCGCTGTTTCCAACTACGAGAAGAAGCATGGACTGAAAGACGGTAAACCAATCGAGAATCCAGAAGAAAAGAAAGACGAAAAAAAGGATGATGTCCCTTCTTGGGCACAAGCTTTGATTGATTCCAACAAAACTCTTTCTGAAAAACTTGCCGGTTACGAACAGGAGCGCGCACAAGCACAGCGTAATGCGCAGGTTTCTGCAAAGGCAAAGGAATATGGCATTCCCGAAACACTTGTACCCATGTTGAACATTCCGAGCGATGCGGACTTAGACACTTACATGAAGGACGCAAAGCAAACGTTTGTCAATGCGGGATTTCAAGGCGTGCAAGTTCCCACAACATCAGAACAGCGTACTGAAAAGGAGAATCACGAAATTGCTGCTATGATTAACAAGGGAACAGAAGAGATTAAAAAACAGAATCAGTAACTTAAAAATGTAAAAAGATTATGCCAGGAGGAATTAAGTATAATTTAAAGCCTATTGAAGAACCTACTCCGGAAATGTGCCGGATTGAAACCATTTTCCGTTATTCGGGAGGTTTTAATCTGGTTTTGACTAATCTTACAGGAGTAAAGGGTATTCCACCCATGACACCATTGGTGCTTGATTTTGTAAAAAGACAGGCAACAGCAGTCATCAATGTAGATGTGGTAGAGGATATTTCCGCAGGGACAGTTTCCTTGAAGATAAAGAAAAATTCCTTTGCCTATAAAGGTATGCACTTAGGTAATGGTACGAATGGAGGAACAATCGAATCTATTGATAAAACCTCTAATGCCGAATATGATACAGTGACTTTAGCTGCTTCACCAACTTTGGCAGCTAAAAAAGGAGACACTTTGTTTGAAGCTACAGCAGCCGCAGGGAAAACTCCCAAAGCTACCGCAACCGCACTGAACTACGCATGGACGAAAGTAGAAGAAGGTGCAACCGTCACCGCTATCGGACAGGCTTACGAGATTAGACCAACCAAGCTGATTGTGCCTATTTCAGAAAAGGATAAGGCTTCGTTAGGTGACAGATTCATGTTTACTTATTAAAGAAAGGAGAGTATATGTATTTGACAGTTCAGACATTATTGAATGACCCTGAAATAGTAAAAGCGGTGATTGACCGTGTACAGGCTCTCCGTCTTGATACTATTTTCTGGAAGAAGCACCTTGATTTCGAGGAAACGAAGTCGCGCGTGTTTAAAACTTATCTCGGTACGGTTACAGGCGTAACAGCCGGTTCTGTTATCGACCGTAATTCTAACAAGCCGTTAAGAGAGCGAAAATCTCTCGGTTCAGGTTATGGTGAAGTCGCCTATTTGGGTGATCGTTACCAGATGGACAATGACAGGTTGGATATGTTACAGGAGCTTGTAACCAAGTACAACAACGCCCGTCCGGCAGATCAACAAAGAGCATTAAACGACATTATCAACTATATTGTGGATGATTATCGCCAAGTATTGCTTGCTCCACATAAGCGTATGGACTTAGTTGATGGTGCCCTGCGTTCCGATGGTAAGGCAACGGTGAAAGTGGATGACAATCCACAGGGTATTGCCATGCTTGATATGGAATTGCCTGTACATCGTATCACTCCAACAACGGGAGATAAGAGCAACTTCGTAAAATACCTTATGGATCAGGTTGTCGAACTTCGTACCAAGTTCGGTATATTCGTTTCAATGGAGATGTCTCGCAAGACGTTTATCAAGTCGATTGTCGGCTCAAAAGATTTTGGGGAGTTCTACAAACAATCCTTTGCACAGAAAGAGGTGCAGCTTTCTTCCGGCTTGATGTCAAGCGAAATGGCTACAACGATTTTCCAAGGGTTAGGCTTGCCACCTATTGTTATTAATGAGGACTTGGTAGAACTTGCTGACGGGACAATGAAGCAGGTATTCAAGGATAACCGAATTTCATTGTTCACCACGGCTAAACAAGGGAAGATGCGTTGGCATACTCCGTATGAAATCGCAGACCCTGTTCCAGGAAAGAACTACAACCGTTCGGAAGGAGGCATGTATATCTCCAATGTGAGAACGGATGAAGGCCGTTTCATGGAATATGGTTGTGAGTGGATTCCGGAATATACGTCTCCGAATAAGATTGTAATCTTTGATTTGGATACGATGTTGGCGTGATGAAAGTATCTGACTACATAAGGCAGACCTTCAGGGACTTTGGCGTTGCTTTGAGCGATGCCAATCTCCTTACAATCCTTTTGCCCATGAAGATAAGCGGAGAGGATGATGTAAACGAAGACAATATCCAACCGATTTCGGTAGGTATGACAAAGTTTATCCCTACCCTTTTACTTCGTGGTAGTTCCAAGTCCGTATCGGAAAACGGGCACTCCAAATCGCAATCATGGGACATTCAAGGTATCAAAGATTACTATTTCCTGATGTGCAAACGGTACGGATTGAAAGACGAACTGAATACGAACAAACCTAAAGTGACTTTTCTCTGATGTTAGACGAAGCACCTCACATATTAGTAGTAAGGACGATAACGCCGCCGGATAATGACGAGTACGGGCGACCGATACCCGGCACAGGCGGTGAATCGTGGGATGAACTGACTGAATGCTTTTGCCATGACAATTCCCAGCAAAAGGAAGTGTCGGTAAACGGCAAATTGTGGGTTTATTCCTACCATGTGGTATATGAGGGCAAGAAACTGGCATTAGATACAAAAGTAAGGTGTTTGGATAAGGACACAAAAGAGATTGTAGGAGAAGGTAAAGTAATCAAGAATGCCGAATGTTATTCGGAAGAACTGAAAGGGCGTTGTGATATATGGTTAGGGTAAGTGTCAAATTTGATTGGTCGGATTTTCCTGCTTTTGAAGAGCAAGGAACAAACGAAGTGCGCGAAACAGTCGATAAAGTCGGCAATGAAGCTGATGACTACGATGTGAAAGACGGAACTTATCAAAACCGTACAGGCACGCTCCGCAAGTCTAATAAGCATAAGGTTGAGAAAGATTGTAGTTTGATTTTGTATAACGATGCAGAAAGTCCCAAAGGTTATCACTATGCCTCTAATGTGGAAAGCAAGGGCTTTAGGGTGAGAAGCGGAGGGGCTTTGTATGCAGAGAAACGATTGAAAGAATTAATAAAATGAAAAAGTACATCGGAACAAAACAGATTGAAGCCGAACCTATGACAATGGGCGATGCTTACGAAAAAGGCTTGTTGCAAGCAGGTAAAGTGCCTAACGAAAACGAGAAGTCAAACGCAGGCTATCATGTCCGCTATCAAGACGGTTATGAAAGCTGGTCGCCTGCCGAGCCGTTTGAGAAAGCGTACAAGTGCGCAGACACATTTATTGACCGCTTATATATCGAATATTCCGACTTGATAGAAAAGTTCGAGAAATGCGCAACTTTTGTTGATAGCGACAAATTCCGTGAGGTTGTCAAAGATGATTATCCGGCATTTTTGCTTTCACTTCAACGGGATTTGATGGGACGTTACCTGCAAGCTCTAAGTTGCCGTATTAACATTGCGGACAATATTACCGAAGATGTTTCTATCCAAAGAATGTCTTTCGGAATTGCAATTCAAGCATTGAAGTTCGGTCTTGCTATCCGTAGAAAAGGTTGGAACGGCAAAGGATTGTTTGTAATTAAACAAGTACCGGCACACATCGGAAGTGATGTTATCCCAAAGATGCAATCACTTCCTCAGTCAGCTAAAGACTTGATTCTGTCAGGTAAGGGCTTTATTGACTACACAAGCCAATGTCTTATCTACAATGAGAATACAGGACGGGCTGACAGTTGGGTTCCGTCTATCTCTGATGTATTTGCAGAAGATTGGGAAATCGTAAAATGATAGTAACGACTGACATAGCGAATATTCTCTACAAGGACTGCCAGGCTTTCGGCATAGAGGTTTACCAATCGGGAAACATCCCTGACGAACACAAGGAATTGCCTTCCGAAAGAGTGATTATCCGCACTAAATCCCAATCCCCCGAAACCTATTGGAAGAAAGGCTTTGTGGAAGTGAACCTTTGTGTGCCAGATGTGGAAGGGAAAGCGAACCTCATCCGTTTACAGAAACTGGAACGTAAAGCGCAAGAGCTCTTGGATGATGTAGTAGGAGAATATGACGAGTCAAGCTACTATTATTCGATTGATTCAATCGGAACGGAAGCGGACACAGCTTTGAAGTGTCATTATGTGAATGTTAGAATTTTGTTTCAAGTATTAAATGTAAACTGATATGAAGCCATTTATAGGAATTAAAAGAATTTGGTATGGTAGTGTGATTGATGAAACCGTTACCAAAACGAGCCTGAAAACTCTGATTGGTGAAATGACAGAAGTCAAAAACTCCCACCAAGACACGTGGCAGTACACGGAGGATGACCCTACCTATACTGACTATATCAATGAGTTGAACGGGGAAATTTATTATCGTGATGTTACCCAAAAGGGAGCAAAAACCATCGCATTTACAATGGGTGAATGGACTTTTGACGATAAGGTTGCCTTGCAAGGCGGAGAAAAGGTTGACACAGATGCCGGTTGGGCTTCCTCTGATACGCCTGGCATTGTTAACTTGGGTATTGTGGCACAAACCAAAACAGGCAATTATATTGTCTTTACCAATGCTGCCGTTATTGCAAAAGGAACACAAGCGGAGAAGAACATAGGCTTAGGCGTTACAGCTGTTGCCATGTCGAATCCGGCAGAAGGAGTTAAATCAGATTACTTGTTTGAAGGGGAAAAAGTCGATGCCGCATGAACAACCGTCACCGTAACCCCTACGCCTTCCGACGCTACCGTTAAACTGGACGGCGATACGGTAAAGTCAAAGCGGGTGAACGCCGGTGCTTCCGTTCGCTATGAAGTGTCGAAAGTCGGTTACACTACTCAGTCGGGAACAATAGAGACCAAACCTTCCGATGCAGGCAAGACTGTGGACAAAAAGATTGTTCTTGTAGAGATTTCAGGGTAATGTTTAATTCTAAGGGTAAGGCGATAATGTTTTGTCTTACCCTTTTTAAGTTTTTATCAATGGAACAAAACGCAGCAAAAATAGTAACAAGTGCCATTCTTGATATGGACTTTAAAACAGTGGTAGTAGCAGGGAATGCGTATATAATTATGCCGCCAACAATGAAAAAACTTGCCGGAGCTGGTTATTGGCTTTCTGGGATTAAAGGAGATACCATTAAAGAAGTTTTTTTATCGAAAGACAATATAGAAGCCTTTTCACACGCCTTGTCGTGGTTGATACAAGGAGACGAAAGTCTGTTTGAAGAGCTATTGAATGGGACAGATAAAGAACTGAGTGACGCTTTGGAAGAAGCCTATTCATTGATTTCTGCTGAAAATTTTTCCAAGCTGTTGGCTTTAGCCAAGAACGTAGCAAATCTGACAGCAAAACCGAAACAGTAGGAAATGATTGCTTACTGGGACAAATCGCATCGTTCATGGAAAATCTGCATTTGTCTTACGATGAAGTGGTGAATAAGATACCCTACCGCAACTTGGTAATCATGCAAAAAGACAAGCTCCATGTGGCTTTCGGCGAAGTATTACGTGAAGTGTCGGATGAGGACATGTTCAAGAATAGAAAATTTGACGAGTAATGAAATTCAAAGGCGATATATCAGGTCTGGACGCACTGGAACGGCAATTGGAGGATGTCTATTTGGATCGCTTGGCTGATGCCGGAGAGAAAGCCGTACAAGAAGCCATAGCGGAGGGTAATTACCAAAATATCACGGGAAACTTGCGCAGCTCCATTGGCTATGTAATAGCTTACAATGGGCAGATACTACGTGAAGGCGGCTTCTACAAGATACAGGGAAGAGGCGAAAACATGCAGAAGGTGGAGTTTACCACTAAGGCAGGTAAGCATGTCTCCTTTTGGGCTAAAGGTAAGTACGGGGATGGTTCAGAGGGAAGCCGAAAAGGTTTGGAGTTTGCCCGTTCACGAATAAGGGAAACTATGGGATATGCGTTTATCCTTGTAGCCGGAATGGAATATGCAAGCTATGTCTCGTCCAAAGGTTATGACGTGATAGACAGGGGTACTTATTTATTGTGGAATTTAATAGGTAAATGATATATGGCAGGAATAATTACAGATGTATCATCTGACATACAGAAACTTCAACAGTTAAGAATGGAGATAGAGAATGTCAAGAAAGCATTGAAGCAAATCAATGTGAAAGTTGACATTGATATTGCCAAGGGGATGGAAGCGCAGTTGAAATCCCTTATGGGGCAATATGATGCTTTGGTAAGAAAGGTGTCGGAAGCTGAGGGGAAAATAATGGTTTCTACCAAACGGATAAACGATGCTTCGGAAAAGATTATCAAGGCGCAGGAGCAGCTTTCAAAGGCGGCAGATATGAATCCGAAATCTGGTAGTGGTAATGCAAACACAACTGCGAATAATGCGGAAACAGCAAGCGTGCAGGCACAGGCTAAGGCGTATGATGAACTGGCGGCAGAAATTGACGCTGTTATGGGAACGCGTATGCAAAACATCAAACGCTTAATCGAAGAACAGAATGCTATCCGTCTGATAAACGAAGAGATAAAGAATCTGACTAAATATCAGTCAGGCAATTCCTCTTTGACTACGGCTCAACAAAAACGGTTGGAACAACTCAACAATTCTCTGTTAACTCATAAGGCTGCATTGTCGGAAGTTCGTCAAACGTTGATGAACAATGTGAAAATGGATAATGTCGCGGCCACTTCAATGAACGGGCTTTCACAGTCATTGTCACGCATGAAGATTGCTTATCGTGAACTGACGGAAGAAGAAAGGAAATCACCTTTCGGAAAGGAATTACTTGCATCTATTAATCAGGCAGACGCAAAAATAAAGGAGTTGGATGCCACGATAGGAAATCACCAACGCAATGTAGGGAACTATGCTTCGGGATGGAACGGGCTTAATATGTCTGTACAGCAGATAGTACGTGAACTTCCGGCGGCAACAATGGGACTTAACATGTTCTTTCTTGCTATATCGAACAATCTGCCCATCCTTACCGATGAGATAAAGCGTGCCAAGGATGCTAATGAGGCATTGAAGGCATCCGGACAGAAAGGAGTACCGGTATGGAAGCAGCTTGTTTCGTCTTTGTTTAGTTGGCAAACAGCTATGATGGTTGGGATAACTGTGCTTTCAATGTATGGTAAGGAAATTGTGGAATGGACTAGTAATTTGTTTAAGTCCAAAGATGCAATATTGTCTACGGAAGAGGCAATGGAGAAAGTAAATGAATCCTTGGAGAAAAATAACGGAAGTTATGGTAGTAATATTCTTTCGGTCAAGAAACTTTCATCTGAATGGAAAAAGTTGTCTTCTCAAAAAGAACAATTGCAATGGATAAATGATAATAAAACAGAATTTAATAAGCTTGGTATCTCTATAAATGGAGTAAAAGACGCAGAGAATGCTTTTGTCAAAAATACAAGCGCTATCATAGAGGCTTTTAAGTTAAGGGCTAAAGCCACAGCTGCTCAAAAATTAGCGGCAGATGAATATGAAAAAGCATTAGTGAAAAGAAATGAAGCAGAAACAAAACAAAATAAATTAGAAGAAGAAGGCCCAACTGCAGTTGATAGACTTAAAGCCGCTATATATGGTAGGCGTAAAATAGTACCTGGCGCACAAGGAACTATAGGAGCCACAGTTACAGACTACGAACAATCTGTTCGAGATAATATAAAATCACTAAATAGTGAGGCAGATGCCGCAGAGAAAGCTGGTGATGCTTACTTTGATTTAGCAGCAGGGTACGAAAAAGCGGCAAAATCAGAATTGGATAAATCTGGTATTGAAGAATCTCATAAAAAAGTGAATGACAATACGAATAAGATAACTAATCAGCAATCACGTATTGTTGAAATTGAAAGAAAGAATGCCACAGACCGCATCCGCCAACAGGAAGATTTGGAGAATAAAGTGGCCCAATCCCGGATAGATGCCATGGATGAAGGCTTTGAGAAAGAGAAAGCCCAAATGGAACTCAACCATAAAAAAGAGTTGCAGGAGATTGGCCGACAGCGGCAGGATTACATCAATGCCATCATACAAATGGAAAAGGAGGCTTTTGATGCCAAGGAGAAGTTGAAAGCGTCCAAGGACAAGAACTATAAGACAAAGGCATTTGATTCTTCCACCGTAAGTGTTGATACATCCGCGTTCGACATTATGGGAAAGGAAACGAGGGAAAGGCAGAAAATGGAAATAGCGGATTTTTATAAGGATTCCCTTTCTGAATATCAGGACTATGTCACGAAGTACAATGCCACGAGGGAAAAGTTTGCCAAGGAAAGGGAAAGATATAAGAATGCCGGTGCTTCCGGTGCCCAGTTGAAAGAAATAGATTATCAGGAAGAGGAAACGTTAAAAGCCATTGACAATGAGTTTGCCGCCCGTGAGGAAAGTTTTAATTCATGGGCTGACAACGTAATTGACTTGTCACTTGAAAAACTCCGTGAATCGCTTAATCAGGCATATCAGGAGATGATGAACATGGAAATCAGTGACCCGGACAATCCTGATTTGGCACGCAAGAGGGCAGAAGTGGATACGCTAAGAAAATCCTTGGAAAAGAAAGAAATTGAAAAAGAGATATCTCCAGGAAAGTCCACAAAGGATTGGGACAAGCTGTATAAAGTTCTTACCGATGTGAACGATGTATTCGAGGAGATAGGAGATACTGTCGGGGGAACATTCGGTGAAATCATCTCCTTGGCCGGAGGCATCGCGTCTTCTTCCTTACAAGCGGTGGGTGCCATAAAGGCGATAAATGCGGAAATGTCTGCTTTGGATAAAGCATCCGCAGTACTGGCCGCCATAAGTGCCGGAATGAAAATCATATCAGGAATAGGTGGCTTCTTCAAGGAAAAGTTCGGTGCCGACTACTCGGAATATGAAGCCTTGAAATCCCAATATGATACCCTGATAAACATTTGGGACCAACTCATAGATAAGAAAATGGAGTATATTGACATTGATTACGGCATCGAGGCGCAGAAAGCCGCCGACGAAGCTGCAAGGCTTGTCAATGTACAGATAGAGCGTCAACGGCAACTCATCAAACAGTTGGCTTCAAGCGGAAGTAGTGCCGGTTCCCATTCTCTTGGATACCGTATAAATGACCGTCTTACCGCAGAAGATTACGAACGCATATCCGGCCTCGTTGGAGAGAAGATAACGGCTGAATACCAATTGTGGGACTTGTCTTCCGAACAGATGGAGAAGCTATTGACGGATGAAAGACTTGTGTCCGTATTGGGTGAGGTGAACGGCGAGTTCATCGACTACATCCAGAACATAGCGGATTATGGGGAGCAGTTGGAAGAAATCGCCCAAAAGGAAAAAGAGGCATTGACCGGAATCGGCCTTGACGAGTTCAAAAGCGGATATGTGGATTTGCTGTCCGACTTGGATTCAACAAACGAAGACTTTGCCGACAATTTCGAGAAATATTTGCAGAATGCCATATTTTCTTCGCTTATAGCCAACAAGTATAAAGAAGAAATAGAAAGCCTGTATAACCAATGGGCGGCAGATTCAGAAAGTGGTGGCAAGCTTACTCCGGAGGAAGCTGAAAGGCTACGGCAAGAACAAAAAGAACTTACAGAACAAATGCTTGCCGACCGGGAACAGCTCATGAACGATTTCGGGTGGGAATCATCAGGCGGAACTTCCGCACAACAGGCCAGTAGCGCGGTCAAGGTACAGGCATCCCAAGAAAGCGTGGATGAGACCAACGGAAGGCTCACGGCCATTCAGGAAACGGGATACCGTATCGAGAACGCCAACCAACAGCAGGCCATTGCCATAACTGAACTTAAAGGCTCGATTTCTGGATTGTTGTCTAAAATGGGCGGCATGTACAATATTTCCGACGAGACCCGTACAATTTTGGCCAATTCTTATTTGGAACTTCAACAAATCAGAGAGAATACAGGTGAAATAGTAAAGCCAATCAAACAGATGCAAAAGGATATGGAAGAAGTAAAACGAAACACATCAAGATTATGAAAGGAGAATTACTAATTAACGGAAAAGATGCTTGGACTACATGGGGTGTATGTATGGGGGAAGGATTTCTTGATTCAATAGATACACCTGCTCCAATGAAAGACTACATTGAGAATGAAAGCCGATTGGAGCACGGTAAGCGTATAATAACGGAAAACGCGAAAGTGGACAGCAGAAATTTCACATTGGAGTTTACCATTATGGGGAGTACGGAGAGTGATTATCGGGCAAAAAAGAAAGCTTTCGAAAGCGAACTTTATAAAGGTCCGATAACCGTCCAAATACCCAAGTTAAACAGTGAAGTGTACAGGTTGGTCTATCTTGGCAAAAGCATTTCTTACGGGTTAAGCCTTAACAGGTGTTTTGGAAAATTTTCAGCCAAATTTGAGGAACCCAACCCGGCAAATCGAGGAGATTTGTGACAATGGCCCGATTGTTGCAAAATCGGTTATCCAATATAATGTAGCATGAGCAATATTCATTACTTTTGGGTATATGATAGAAATAAAGGATAACAACGAGGTATTAGTTTTGTCCACACCGATAGGTGTAGGAAGCAAGCGAAAATTTGAGTTGATGAAAGATGACTATATCACGCTCAAATTTTCCTTGCTTTATCCCGTCCGGTTCAAACTCGGCTGTCATACAGAGTGCGAGTTTGGCCGCTTTGAAATCATAGAAGACCAGAAGCCGTCTTTCAACAATTCCACGGGCGGTTATGACTATGAGTTGAAGATGGAAGCCTCTTACATGAAGTGGAAGAACAAGGTTTTCAAGTACACCCCTGAAACGGGAGGCAATGAGGCGGCATGGGATTTGACGGCGCAACTTTCATACCATCTTGACATCTTCCTGCGCAACCTGAAAGCATGGGGATTCCAATTTAACGGTGAGGACTATGAATATGAGATAGACAATGACGTGAACGTGGACGCCTTGGTCATGCACTATTCCAACACCAACCTCATAGATGCGCTTACCGCCCTTGCGGAAGCCGCAAACTGCGAATGGTGGATTGAGGGCAAGAAAATCCGTTTCGGACGTTGTGAGAATGGGGAAGCTGTGGAAATAATCCTTGGCG
The DNA here is from genome assembly GCF_000205165.1 of Paraprevotella xylaniphila YIT 11841. Taxonomy (GTDB): domain Bacteria; phylum Bacteroidota; class Bacteroidia; order Bacteroidales; family Bacteroidaceae; genus Paraprevotella; species Paraprevotella xylaniphila. The sequence goes on from NZ_GL883831.1 coordinate 86,091, forward strand.
AAGAGGCAGAAACCATGAGCCTGTCCAAGAGCAGCGGTGAATATTTCACGCGCATATACGCATTCGGCTCCACGCAGAACATATCATCCCGGTACCGGAAGAAACTGGAGTTCACCATAGACACACTTGACCGTTCTGGAAATAAAAGTGATTTCAAAGATAGCAATAAACCTGTAAACCCGTCTTTTTTCAGGAAAGACCTCATAAAACACCATTCTTATGAAAAACAGATGGACGGTGTAGGCACGGTGTCTGCAAGCTTGGCCACTCCGGACATTAAAGAATATGAGTTGTATGACAATCTTACCATAAATGTCATGCAACTGTACAAATCCCGTTATGTCATTGATTTGTCTTCAATGGTGTTCAGTTATGACTTTTCGTCATTCCCCAATGCCGTATTGGAGGTAAAAGTGGAAATCGTGGCATCCGAAAATGACGCAAGCACAGTTTTGTCAGAATCAAGCTATACCGTTGACAATTCAAACAAGACGCTGAAACTGTCCAAGGAAAGTTTTGAAAGTCCCTACGGATTGATACGCAAACTGTATTTACGAATTACATATTCTTGTACTTCCCCATTAGTTACGTATATTCCATATACTCTTGTCGGGGACTGCATATTGAGTTCGGTGTATGGGTATGTGGAAACAGACGTGCATTATGTTGATGAAGATGGTGAGAACCACAAAATAGGAGTGACCATCAACCGCAACGCCATGCCCTATACAGACGAGCATGCCACTTTATTATATGAAATCACGTCAAACGACAAACTATATATAGGTGCCAAATTCACGATTGACGGACTTGTAAAAGGGAATGTCCCCCTCGGCTATTTCGATTCCGACGTTGACGGCCTTACGGTAAACGGGGTTGTACAACGCAGGCTGATGCTTCCTGAAGGCACACCGTATATAGACGTATACCCCGACATGTCACCAGACGAAGTGATAGAGGGCATCGTGACTTTCGATTACGTCTATCCACGCAAGGTGCTTTCCATATCTTCGGTCGAAGAAGAAATGATTGATGTCACGGAAGGCGAGGAAAAGAAACCCACAGGAATGAAAGTACCGGTGTATACCATCAAGACCACCGGGCTTGTGGGGTTCGACAATTCCTATGTGATTTCAGAGAAACTTACGATCACCTTACAAACCGGAAAGCTTGCCGGACTTACATTCGGCCTTACGTTCCTTCCGGAAAAGAGTGACAATACGTCCACATGCTTTGAAATAGTTGCCAACGAGGACTACGGGGGCCGTTTGCCAGATACGGTAATGAAACCAGAGGCCGGGAATGAATTTGTCATGGCCGGATACGACACGGAATATGTTTTTGAGAACCTTGTCACAGAAGCGGAAGAGGAACTGAAATCTGAAGCAGAGAAGTATGCCGAGAAAATCAGGAACAACATCGGCACCGTGTCGGCCAAACTCATGTCAGACTGGTCAAAGGCACGTAATGAGGCACAGGAAACACCTTGTCCTTTCGATGTAGGCCAGAAGGTAACGGTCAACAACCCCTCATTCTTCCCAAGCCCCCGTACTATGCGTGTGCTTGGCTATGAACTTGCACTTGACATTCCATGGGATTCTCCTGTGTATACCATCGGTGAAAGTGCCTCCTATTCCCGTCTTGGCGCACTTGAAGACAAGATAGATTCCATCAAACTGAACGGAAGCCGTTACTTTTCTGGAAAGGTTAGCTCTTCAACATCAGGTACAAATGTGTATTTGATAAAGAAGGACGATGAAACCGAGCCGTCGGATACAAACGCCTATTCTTCGCTAAGGACAGACAAGGAGATAAAAGAAGGGATAGAAAAGAACAACAAAGAACTGGCCAAGAAGTTCCTTTCAAAGTTAAACGATGATACCGCTTCGGGCATCATTACTTTCCTCCAAGGGCTGATAATCGGTAATTTTTCATCCGGCGAATCCGGCGGCCAAATATCTTCCGACGGGGCGGCGGAACTGGCCTCGCTTCTGCTGAGGGGGGCATTGGAAATTGGGAAGTATTCCGCAGGGAAATCGGGCGCGAAGATTGGCGCGGACGGGGCTGCGGAACTGCTTAATGTTTTGGTGCGTGAATTAGTGACAGCCAACGGGATACAGTCGCCGGGATTCTCGACAGGGGCATTGGGCACGGGGCTGTGCCTGAAAATGGACGGGAACGGGGATTCCTATATTGAGGTTGACCGCATGCTTGTGCGCAAGGTGGCCGAGTTCATCAAGCTTGTGATTCAGGAAATCAAGCACGTGGGAGGACAGATTATCCTGACGCCTGCCTCCATGTCGTGCGTGAATGTGGAAGACAAGGGGGATTATTACCGCTGCCATTTCACGGCCACGGACGGTGAGAAGACGGTTGAGAACCAGTTTGTCGTGGGTGACTTTGCCCGTGCGCAGACGTTCAACGTGAAGGAGGGTGTGAACGAGAACGTGAAGAACACTTACTACTGGCGTCTGGTGACGGGCGTGGGTGACGATTACATCGACCTCTCGAAGACGGACTGCGACGCGGGCAGCACGGTTCCTGCCGCCGGTGACGAAATCGTGCAGTTGGGGAACCGGAATGACGCGGCACGTCAGGCGGCCATCATCCTTGCGGCTTACGGGAACGACGCGCCTTACATCAAGATGTACCGTGGCATCAACTCTTACAAGTTGGACGGGAAGGAGTTTGCCTCGTTCTCGCGCAAGGAAGTGAACATCATCGCGGACGTGTTCAAATGGTCAAGCGGCGAATCCGTGAAGGACTACATTGACGGTTCGGTGGGAGAAGTCCAGGACAAGGTGGACGAAGTGAGCGGCAAGGTGGAGGACGCGGTGGAGCGTCTGGCGGAGCAGCAGAATTACATCGCCGCCCTACAGCAGACCTCCGAGGACTTGCAGGACCAGATTGACGGCGCGATTGAAAGCTACTTTGAAAAAACCGACCCGACGACCTCCAACTACCCGGCGAACGAGTGGACCACCGAAGAACAGAAACAGTCACATTCAAACGACACCTATACCAACATCAGCACGGGCAAGAGTTGGAAGTGGGTAAAAGACGGCAGCACGTGGAAATGGAAAGCCATCGCGGACACGGCCACGGAAAAGGCTTTGGCCGCAGCGGCCAAGGCACAGGACACGGCTGACGGCAAACGCAGGGTGTTCGTCAGCCAACCCACCACGGGGCAGGCTTACGACGTGGGCGACCTTTGGGTGAACGCGACTTACGGGGAGACGTACAAGAACGACTTGCTGCGTTGCAAGACCTCCAAGAAAGAGAATGAGGCTTTCTCCATCTCGCATTGGGAGCTTGCCTCACGCTATACGGACGACACTAAGGCCAACGAGGCCAAGACTGCCGCAGACAATGCGGCCAAGGCCGCGAAAAACGCCCAGGCCGATGCCAACGAGGCGAACTCCATGCTTTCGGACATCGCCAACGACAACAAGCTTACGGCGCAGGAGAAACAGCAGGCCAAGAAGGAATGGGACGTGATAGTTTCCGAGAAGCCGAAAAACGACGCTTCGGCTGACAAGTTCGGAGTATCCAAGACAGCCTACGGCTCTGCATACACGGCTTTGAGCACGTATGTCACACCCCTGTTGTCAGATTTAAGCTCCACGAGCAACATCACGGGCACGGAGTTCAGGGCGAAGTTCAAGGCTTACTATGACGCGCGCACGGACTTGCTGAATGCCATATCGGCAAAGGCAAAGGAACTGGCCGACAACGCGCAAGAGGCGGCTGACGCGGCGGCGGAGAACGCCTCGCAGGCCATAGAGGACGCGGCTTCGGCGAAGAATGCCGCCGACAAGGCACAGGCGGACGTGGATGCCGAGAAGGAGCGCATGGACGATTGGGCGGCCGACGGCAAGTTCTCCCCTTCCGAAAAGAAGCAGTTGAAGGAGGAACTCGCCCGCATCGACGGGGACAAGACGCAGGTCGCGGACGGTTACACGAAGTACGGGCTTGGCACTCCCACGGCTTATAACACGGCTTACACGAACTACCGGAAGGCCATCAACGGCGTGGTGTCCTCTTCTTCCGAGACCGTGGCCATCCCTTCGGACTTCGCCACGAAGCGCACGGCGTACTATACGCAGAAGAGTGCCGCCCTGACGGCCATTTCGGACGCGGCGAAGGCGTATGCGGACAAGGTGGTGGCGGGGATTGAAGTCGGGGGACGGAATATCCTCATGGAGACCAACCAAGGGAAGAAGAGGTGGTACGCAAACACGAATGAGGGGGAGACGCTTTTCACCATTTCCGAGTGGGTTGACGAGGGGGTAAAAGGTGTGAAGTTGGAACTTACCAAAAAACCATCCTCATGGAGTATCATTTATTACAATTTGAATGGCACATTGGATTTGCTTGAACCCAATACCACCTACATGCTGAGCTTTGATGTATTGTCCAATATATCAAATACATTATCAGCCACAATAATGGGCTCCAATGCTACGGGAAAACTTACCAATAGTCCTTCATTCAGTTTTGAGGCCAACAAGAGGAAACACGTCGTGTTAAAGCTTGTAACAAACGACCTGTCGGAAAAAGGTTCGCAAGTGTTGTACTTTTCTTATAATAAAGTAAGTTACATCTGTTTCAAGAACCTGAAACTCGAAAAAGGGAATGTTGCCACCGCGTGGACACCCGCCATCGAGGACGTGAACGGCATGATAGAGGATGCGCAAAAGGCGGCTGATGACGCAGCGGAAGCGGCCAAGAAGGCGCAGACGGATGCCACGAATGCCAACAAGGAACTGACGAACATCAAGAGCGACAACCTCATATCCCCCATCGAAAAGACAGCCCTGAAACAGCAGCAGGCGGACATCCGTTCGGAATACGGCGAGATTACGGCCAACGCGGTGCGTTATTCGGTATCGACTACGGCATACAAGGCGGCATACGACAAGGCTTCGGCCGCGCTTACGAAATATACGGCTTCTTCACCGGAATATATCACGGTGGGGAGCGACTACGCGAACATATCAGCCTACTACGATGCGCGGAAGACCATACTCGATGCCATTGCCGCTGCGGCGAAGAAAGCTGCGGACGATGCGACGAACAAGGCGAACCAGGCGGTTGAGGACGCGGCGCGTGCGGGGCATTACCTGTTGGACTTGGACAACGATTCGGGCCAGGTGGCTTGTGACGCTGACGGTAATGTGACGGGTGGCTACCCTACCACGAACGCGAAGGTGTGGTATGGCACGGAGGTGGACACGGGATGGACGTTCAAGGGTACGTTCAGCGGTTGCACGGGCAGCGTGGGCGCGTCTTCGGGCGCGGTGACGGTCACGGGGATGAGCAAGGATGACGCTTCCGTGACGGTCACGGCCACGAAGAGCGGGAAGCCGGAACTTTCGGCAGTGTTCACCGTCGTGAAGGTACGGTCGGGACGTGACGGAACAGACGGAACGAACGGAGTTGGCATCAAGTCCATAACCAACAAGTATGCCGTATCGGCATCGAACACCACCGCACCGACATCGTGGAGCGACACGGTTCCGACAATGACCACAACGAACCGTTACCTGTGGAATTATGAAATTGTCACCTATACCAACGGCACGACAAGCGAGACCAAGAAGAGGGTCATAGGTGCATACGGGAATACTGGCAACACGGGAGCGACGGGGGCGACGGGTGTGGGTATCAAGTCCATTACGGAATATTATTTAGCCTCTTCGGCTTCGAGCGGAGTGACAACTTCAACGTCAGGTTGGACGACTTCGGTACAGACCACCTCGTCTTCCAAGAAGTATCTTTGGAACTATGAGGTGGTGACTTACACCAATGACACGAAATATACGAGCAGCCCGGTGATTATCGGTACTTATGGGGATAAGGGTGATACTGGTCCACAGGGTGTACAAGGTCCAAAGGGTGCTGACGGGACGCCCCGCTATACTTGGATTCGCTATGCGGACAATGCGTCCGGTTCAGGCATAAGCAACTCGCCTACGGGAAAAACTTATATCGGGTTTGCTTATAACAAGACCACCGCCACGGAAAGCAACACCCCTTCGGATTATACATGGTCACTTATCAAAGGCGAAAAGGGCGACACGGGCGTTCCGGGGGCAAAAGGGGCTGACGGGAAGACCACTTATACATGGATTAAGTATTCCGATAACTCGACGGGCAGCGGGATGTATGACACTCCCAAATCCACGACACAGTACATCGGCATAGCAGTAAACAAGACTACGGCCACGGAAAGCAATACTCCATCGGATTACACGTGGTCTAAGTTCAAAGGTGACGACGGTGCGGATGGGAAAGGCATCAAGAGTACCGCCGTGACTTACCAAGCGAGCACTTCGGGGACTACGCCTCCCACGGGTACATGGAGCGCGTCCGTCCCGTCCGTGGCTGCCAACCAGTACCTTTGGACGCGCACGGTAATCACCTATACGGACAATGCCACATCCACTTCGTACAGTGTGGGCAAGATGGGTGCCAACGGGGCAAAGGGAGACAAGGGGGATACGGGACCGGCAGGTGCTGACGGTGACGGTATCGTTTCGGTATCGAATACTTACCAAGTAGGCAGTTCGGGCACGACGGCTCCGACGGGAAGTTGGAGCGCAACTGTCCCTTCACCACAGAAAGGCAAATACCTTTGGACGAAAACGGTGACGACATACAAGAAGAGCGACCCTACTACGGTGTACTCCGTGAGCTATTACGGCACGGACGGTACGGCGGCCAAGTACGTGAGGGTGGCCGGTGACCAAGTGTTTGTATATGCCAACAATTTTTCAGGGAATCCCACTCCTACCTCCATTACGCTGACGGCCACCCTCACGGGTACATCCGGCTACCAGTGGAGCTACAAGCAGGCAGGCCAGTCTTCTTTCACAAACATATCGGGGGCCACTTCTCAGACTTATGCCTTGGCACACAACAATTCGACGGTTTGGGGCAGCGCGAAGTCTGTTACCATACGTTGTACCTCGGGCGGTGTATATGACGAAATCACGATAGCCAAGGTTTCTTCGGGTACCAACGGTACGAATGGCAAGGACGGCACGAACGGTACGAACGGAAAGGACGGTGCCGCCGGTAAGAATGGCACGGATGCCTACACCATAATCCTTGGCAACGAATCGCATGCCTTCCAAGGGACGACGAGCGCGGCCATCGCCGCATCCACGAAATGTGAGGTAATCGCATACAAGGGTGCCACAAGGGTTGCGGCAACGATTGGTACCATAACCGGAGCACCATCGGGAATGTCCACGAGCATTTCAAGCAACGGAACCACATCGGCCTCGTTCACGGTGTCCGTCACTTCTTCGTTGACTACCGGACAGGGAGTGCTTACCGTGCCCATTACCGTAGACGGTAAGACCTTCACGAAGAATTTCTCTTTTTCCGTGGCTTTCAAGGGTAACACTGGCGCGACGGGAGCGGCAGGGAAAGGTGTCAAGAGCATCGTTGAGCAGTATTATCTGTCCACTTCCAATACGGCACAGTCGGGCGGCTCATGGGTGACCGCTCCTCCTGCATGGGCGAACGGCAAGTACATGTGGACGCGTTCCGTGATAACCTATACCGATAATAGCAGCACCACTACAAGCCCGGTGTGCGTTACGGGGGCCAAGGGCGCGACGGGCGACAAGGGGGCGACGGGTGCAACCGGGGCGGCAGGAAAGGGCGTTTCCTCGGTCGATGTGCTTTACTACCTCTCCACTTCTGCTACTTCTTTGTCTGGTGGGAGTTGGTCAACGACAGCTCCTGCATGGGTAAACGGGAAGTACATGTGGAGCAAAACGAAGGTAACCTATACCGATGGCAGCTCCAAGGAAACAAATCCCGTGTGCATAACGGGGGCGAAAGGTGATACGGGTGCGACGGGTGCCAAGGGCGACAAGGGACAGCAAGGGAACCCGGGTGCCGATGCCGTGTTCTATACCATAGAGCCTTCCGTGGCCATCGTGAAGAAGTCGTGGGATAACAAGCTTACCCCAACGTCCGTGACGTGTACGAAATACAAACAGACAGGAAGCGACGCGAGGGCGACAACTACTGAAAAGACGTTGAAATACCAACGTGTGGGCACGGACGGAAGCGTGCAGACCGCCGCAAACGGAAGCTCGGTAACGGTATCCCCTACTTCTACGACGACCTCCATAAAGTTCTGGCTTTATGACGGGAGTAATATCATAATGATGCAGGAAGTCCCTATTGTGGGTGACGCAGTGGATGTTTATGAAAAGGTGCATGCGGAAATCGAGCAAAAAGAAGATTCCATTTTGAGCACGGTGCAAAAAACGTATTCCACGAAAGACGAATTGACCGGTTTGGAGACTACGTTAGGAAAAAAGGTGAGCACTGTGGAGCAGACTGCCGAAAGCCTGAAAACCACGGTGAGCGGCCTTAACGGCAAGGTTTCGACGTTGGAACAGACGGATTCGAGCCTTAAAAGCCAAATCAGCACGGCAAATGGAAAAATATCCACCTTGGAGCAGACGACGAGCAAGATTTCCTTGAAGGTGAGCAGCATCTGGCCGGACAACCTTTTCCCTGACGGCAGTTTTGAATACGGTGGGCTTTCCAATCAGAACCTGTCAAATTGCACTGTTTCGATAGACGGTTCCTCACATATACATGGCAGTAAAAGTTTGAAAATACAGTGTAAAACGGGGAACTCATGGGTATATTTAGGCCGTGCACAGGTACCTGTTGTTGCCGGGAAATTATATACCATAGTCATGTGGATACGAGCCACATCCTCTTTCACAGAAAGCGGTGGTGCTACAGGGGCTTACTTTTCAACAAACAACCAGCTTGAACTTGCGGGCTTCACTGCATTTCAACCTGCATTTACTTCGGCATGGACAAGGAAAACATACAAGGTGACAGCACCAAGCGGTAGTAAGTTCCTTGTACTCCGGCTTGGCACGGCGGGACAGACAACAAACCGCACGTTGTACTTTGACGGGATAATGGTGTTTGAGGGTGATTTGACTGGAGATCCTCCCACCTCATTCATTGAAGGCAAACGTGACGGGGAACTTGCCACGGGAATAGACGTGGTGAACAAAAAAATCACCGTGACGGGCGACCAGTTTGTCATACGGAACAATGCCGGGGATGTAACGGCAAGCGTGGACGCAGACGGGGTGCTGAAAATAGGAAGCGGTGAGTTCTCGGGATACATGAAAACCGTTCCGCAAATAGACCCCAACAATAACAGCGTCACGGTGACGAGGGACGTATTGAAGAAGGGTGGCTTCTTCTGTTTCCCCACAAGGGACGGAAGTTCGCGTGGTACTGTGACATTGCCCACATCCGGGGACTACTTGGGGACGCACCTCTACATATACAGCGGGAGCAGCGTGCAAACGTCTGGAGCTAAAATTTCCTACAACGGGGTGGAAAACTACACCTCGCTTGTCGTGAGCACCTCTTGCACGTACGTGGAACTCGTGGCCGTGCCAAACTCTGTGGACGCGGCAAGATGGCATGCCTACCAGACAGGACAAAGCAGCACGCTTCCTGACATCGTGTGGCTCTTGCTCGTGCCTGGCGGTGCAAAATATACATCGTCAAACAATGTGCTGACCATAAGCAGGGCATGATTGAGGGAACATCCGGTGGAAAGAAATACGCTAAATTCAAATAACATTATTCATTAATTAAAAAAAAGTATTATGGAGATTAAGAAAAACAGCACGAGAGTGATTTACAACGGAGAGGCCACGACGGCAAATGCCAAGTACAACATCGAGTATGAGACGGACGGAAAGGAACTGGTACGCGTGAACGCCTCGGTGAACAAGGTGGAGGAAGTGGAGTTTCCCATGGAGGACGGCATGCGGAAAGGCGTGCAGGAAACGAACGTGGGGTACATCTATTACGAGAACGGCTCTTACACGATGTCGAGCTTCCCGGAGAGCGACGAGCTTCCGAAGTACGTGTCGGATGCCATACAGATAGTGAAACAGATAAAGGAAGATGCTTCTGCCTGACTATTGAAACAACGGGTATAAGGCAGCGATGCCTGCCTTACCTGTTTTTCAGGTGGCTTGTCTTGTGGTACCGGGGGGCTTTGGCATTAATTATAAAAAAGCATTGTAATGGAAAAAGTGATTATTGATTTTATAGAAAATCACATGATGAACCACATCATACTGATAGCATTATGCGTGGCGGCCACGATAGGCGCAATGGCCGTGGATTTGGTCTCTGGGGTACAAAAGGCCAAACAACGCGGCGAGGCGCGGACTTCCACGGGATACAAGAAGACGGCCACGAAGGCAAAGAAGTACTTCACGCCTTTCCTGACGTTGTGCTTCATCGACATCCTGTGCTGCGTGGTGGTTCCCATACCGGTGTTCTCGATGTTGTGGACGGCTTACTGCATTTTCTGCGAGTTCGTGTCGGTAAGGGAGAAATCATGGCAGAAGGAGGAACTCCGGAAGGCGGAGAAGACGATGAGGGTAATCATCGACAACAAGGACGAGATAGCCAAGATGGCGGCAGAGCTTCTGTTTCAAAGGGAACATGATAATAATACAGTAAAGAAGGAGGAAAAGTGACATGGCACTCAGGAATTTGAATTTCACCCTACAGGGTGACAGGTATGTGGCGGAAGAGACGGTGAACGCGGACTATGCTCTCCATCTGGAACGGAAGGAAGGCGGCGGGTTTTACATCTCGCAGCGGAGTTCGGACGAGGGGACGTTCGTGCCGTGCATCCTGCCGAACACTTTGTACAATCCCGGACAGTTCATAGACTGGTGCTTCGGACACGGCGTTTATCCGATGCACATCAGGATTGAGAGCATGTCGGAAGTGACGAAGGCCACTATCAGGGAGGCGGAATGATGGAGAGGATGAACTATTCACGGTTGAACATGGCGGGGTTGGGAACGACCCGCGCCAATTCTTCCGGCATCATAGGGCGCGGGGACCCGTATGAGCTTGTCGGCAACGCCCTGCTCTTGGAGGAAGGCAAGGCTTGGCTTTGGGCTGACGGAAGCCCCGTGATGATGGAGGAGGTGACAAGAAGGACAGTAAGGAAACAATTAAGACACAAGTAGTCATGGCAGTAGAAGGAAAGACGATATTACAGACCCCGGAACGCACGGAGCTGACGGGGAAAGAGGGCATCCCGTTCCAGGAGGGTGAGCGGAACGGGCATGTGCTGTTGGAGAGAATCAATGAGTATGTGAGTGGAAACGTAGTTTACATTTTACCGGGAGCTTTAGAAACGACAAAAGATTGGTCTACAACAGACGTGGAATCTATTGTAGGGAATTGGGATGAGTTTGTGGAAGCCGTAAATCATAAAGTCGTAATTGCAAAAGTTTCAATTGGATATGATGGGATTATAGTATATATTCCTGCAGGAATCGTCAAGCTTGATGGATTTATTGGATTTTATATAAATGCAGGCAATGGCATTTTTGTATACTCAATATCATCAGATAGAATATCCCTTGAAACTTTAGTAGTTGTCCCCAATGTCATAAACAACCTGAATTCTGATAATGAAGAAAGTGCTCTTTCGGCCGCACAGGGTAAAGTGTTGAATGACAAGATTGCGGAAATCTCAAATACGGCCTCTGCGGACAAGGACGGTTTGATGTCGAAGGAGGACAAGAAAACGTTTGACAGCATCCGATTCAGCGAAGATGAGAATAGTATTTGGTTTAATGGGAAGAAGTACGGAGCAACGCTTTTCAAGAATTTATTTGGCCTTTCTACGGGTTCAAGCAACGAAGAAATCAAAACGGCACTTGGTGGGAATACTTATAATGATATTTCCCAGATGGTCGACAGAGGAATCCTGTTTTTAAACATCAATAACAAGGCATTGCAACATGTGATGATTAGAATAGAAAACACAGTTTCCTCAGAGGGGGATTATTTACATATCAGAGGATTATCTGACGCATCTGACACGGCCTATATAAAAATACGTCATTACAATGGTATTTTTAATATAACGAAGGATGTTGCGCGGGATAACTTATTGTTCAAATCTAACATAGTCAATGTATTAGACTCTTCCTCTTCAGATTTACCACTTTCCGCAGCGATGGGAAAAGAACTAAATGATAAAATTGAGGCCATAAAATCGGAAAATTCTGCATTAAGGGATGAAATAGAAGCACTGAAGGGAAGCGGGGCATGAAAACGGGGAGGCACGCCGCCTCCCCCTGTTAAACTTAAATATAATACCATGAAAAACATATTAGTTCTTCGGGCGTCCCTCACGGGAGGCGATGGCAAAGTTAAACAAAAAAATGTAGATATGAAAGCGAGCAACACATTGATTGAGGCGATAAAGAGGTTCGAGGGTTTCCGGGGCACGGCTTACAAGTGCCCGGCGGGCGTGTGGACGATAGGCTACGGACATACGGTTGGCGTGAAGCGTGGCGACAAGATGACGGAGGGCGAGGCGGAACGGCAGCTCAGGCGTGACTTGGCAGAATATGAGGCATTTGTGGACAAATTAGGCGTGACGGAGCGTCAGAACAAGTTCGACGCATTGGTGGACTTCGCGTACAACCTTGGGTGCGACGCGTTGGCCGGTTCCACACTTTTGAAAAAAATACGGGCTTGCGCCCCGGATGCGGAGGTGCGTGCGGAGTTCATGAGGTGGGTGTATGCCACGGTGGCCGGGAAGAAGCGGAAGCTTGACGGACTGGTGAAGCGGAGGAAATGGGAGGCTGACAGGTTCTTCAATATCGCATAGCCATGGGAACGAGTGAGGAGTATTGGCCGATGCTTGACGACATCGGAGAGGGCGGCGGGAAGGGATTGCCGCCTTGGTTGGCCTTCCTCGTGTTGGCCTTGGGTGCCTGGATGTTGGCACGTGCGTTGGTTTTATAAATTAACAACGGTATGGATATGAATAGATTTTTTAGGGTGTTTTGGCCTTGGCTGATGGTGCCGGTGTTCTGGCTCGTGGTGGGGCTGTCGTTGTTTGCCATGTGCGGATGTGCGAGGGTGCAGTACGTGCCGGTGGAGACGGTGAGGATAGACAGCGTGCATGGTGCGCGGTGGTCTGTGGACAGTGTTTACCTGAAGGATTCGATTCACGTGGAATTGAGGACGGAGAGGGACACGGTGTATAGGACGGAATACAAGTACCGGACGCACTGGAGGGAGCGCGTGGTGAGGGACACGTTGGTGTCGGTGAGGACGGACAGCGTTGGCGTGCCTTATCCTGTGGAGCGGAAGCTTTCGAGGTGGGAGGAAACGAAGCTGCACTATGGGGGCTTTGCGCTCGTGGCCGTGGTCGTTTGCATCCTTATAGGATTCGGGAGGTTTGTGTACAGGCTGAAAAAGTAATGTTTACTCCTTCGGGGACGGGAGTATAAAAAAGCCCCCAACGTTCCTTGCATTACCACATGACAAGACGCGAAAATAGCTCGCGCGTTGAGGGCTTTATGTCTTCATCGCGAGCTATCGTTGTATATAAACGCCTTGTCATGTGGTATGACAAAGATATGAATAAAAATCGGATTTTGTATGTGCAAGGAAGATATTTTTAATGAGATTATTCAGGTTGTCAGCAGGGAAACGGAGATTTCACCAAGAATCATATTGTCGGGAAGCAAAGAAACGGAGGTGGTGGATGCACGTTACTTGCTTGTGTATTTCCTTTCCAAGGAGGGCTTCTACCCTTCCCAGATTGCATTATTGGTGCGCAAGACGAAACGCGCGGTAAACTATATGCTGTCTAATTTTTCTTCGCGTGTGAGGTGTGGGAAAATGATGGGAATATATCGGGAAAGAATCGGGAATGAGTTGGGAAAAAATTGATTTTGAGTGACATAATGTATTTGTAGTTTTGCAGGGTCAGGATATGCCTGACCTTGTAACGTTTAATTTAAAAGATACATTATGGAGAGAACTTATGTTTTTAACAGCGATGGTACCGGCGGAGGCAGCAAAATGGACATCACTGCATTGCTCCCCGGCATGATTGGAGGAGGACGAAGCGTTGACCCCAACCTGCTTGCCTTGATGGGTAACCGCAACGGCTTTGGAGGACAGGACGGATGGTGGTCTATCATTTGGCTGGTGGTGATTGCTTCTATTTTCGGATGGAACGGCAACGGTGGTTTCTTTGGCGGACGTGGTGGTAACGGTTGCAACGGATTGCCTGCGGAACTGGCTGGAAATTCGGGACGTGAATTGCTGATGCAGGCCATACAGGGTAACGGGAACGCTATTTCCCAGTTGGCTTCTTCGTTCAACTGTTCTACGCAACAGATCCAGACAGCCTTGTGCAACGTTCAGAACAGCATTACACAGGTTGGTAATCAGGTCGGCTTGTCTACCAACCAAATCATCAATGCGATGCAAAGCGGGAATCAGGCTATCCTGACACAGCTTGCTGACTGCTGCTGCAAGACGCAGAATGCCATCACAACGATGGGATATGAGAATCAGCTTGCCATGTGCAACCAGACGAACCAACTTGTGAACACAGCCAACCAGAACACGCTGTCATTGCGTGACGGAGCTACGGCGAACACGAATGCCATACTCGCGAAACTTGACGCCATTCAAAATCAAGCTTTGCAGGATAAGATTGCAGCCCTGACGGCCGAGAAGGCTTCCCTGACGGCTGAAATCTCACAGCGTAACCAGAACGCCACCATCCTGAATGCCGTAGGGCAGCAGATCGCTCCGCTGGCAGCAGGTTTGCAGGCTTTGCAGGGGGATGTGGACGGAATCAAGTGCCGTATGCCGCAAACCGTACCCGTACAATACCCTAATATCGTAGGTGTAAATCTTGATACTTACCGTGCAGCTGCTTTCGGTGCTTATGCCGGTGACGCTTACGGTCGGAGCGGATATGGTTGCGGATGCAATGGAGGTTATTGGGGATAATGTAAGAAAGGAGGTAAGCTATGTGGCCTAACTTTTTTACAGGATTTCCGTTCGGGTTTCCGGGACTTGGCAGGGTAAACTACAATACCCTGCCGACCGTGGCGGTGAATGTGGGTACGGAGAATGTCACTCTGGAACTTCCGAACCATGCCTTCTATGGCAGGAACTATGTCGGTGGGTTCTACATCAGTCTCCGTCAGGACATCCCGGCCGGGACAACTCAGACGCTGCCTATTCTGATAGGTACGAACGGTGACACACGTCCGCTGATGGCTTACAACAATGAGCCTGTAACAGTGGCCAATCTTGCCGGACAGGGTATCTATGAAATCCATTACAACAAGTACACGAATGAGTTGTTCCTGGTGAATGGAGGTTACAGACCGACTTCGGCACCAGCACCGACACGGGCAAAAGAAACCGCTTCTTTTGGAGCAAGTAAATAACAAGGCGGGGGTCTGTGTTTCGCAGGCTCCCTCATAAAAGTCAAACAATCATGTTTCAGAATTTAAGACCAAACAATACCTTATATATTCTTCATAGAGGGGCTGACCCTGTTCTTGAATGTGGTAAGGTTGTAACAGTAAAGAATCTAAGGACTGTTTATAAAAACACTCCCAATACTCTTTATCCACAGCCTGTTCAAGTAGTGGATATTGTTGCAAGTGTCAGTAACGGGGATACTGTTACTATAACCGAAATGCCTGCCAATCTTGACATTGCTGATGATGTAAAGAATGGTATTCTTGTGTCTGCTTCACGTGAGGAGATGAATGTTGAAATTCTTACGATGAAACAAAAGAGTGAAGAAATACTTAAAAGCGTTGAATATCATAAGAAGTTTCTTTCTTCATGCGAGCAGATGCTTTGTGCTTTAAACCCGGAGGTTGTAGCAAAGCAACAACAAGAAAAGGAAATATTGGACTTGAAAAGTCAAATGGCTGAAATGAGCCGGAATATGGCTGACCTTATGACATTGAACAAGCAACTGATGGAACAGTTTGGTCTTGGTTCTGACACATCCAAAACAAAGAAATGATTATGGGAATGTGGAGTATTTTGGAAGAAGGGCGTGACGATTACGGACGCGGCTTCGGTATGAGAGACGGCGGTGAGATTGAAGAAGCTTACAGGGAAGGATGCCGTCACGGATATGAAAAGGCCATGAACGAGATGCGGGGCGGAATGGGGTTCCGTGAAAGCGGAAACTACAGTGGCGGAAACGGATATGGCAACAGGGGGTATGGTGAACGTTACGATATGGGCGAACGCCGTATGCCGGGTTACTTCCCGGAGTATCCCCGAATGGATGAGATGGGAGAACGTCGGCGCAGACGTGCCAATGGTGAGTTTTATTGATACGGGAGGGGTGGAATTCCCCTCTCTTTTACTAAATCATAAAGGAGAAGATTATGGGACAGAGACTGGATGCTTATGACCGGTTTCCTTCGGGAATGAAGGAATATATTTCGCAATACGGGTGGCACTTCTCGAAGAAGATGTGCGAGTGGGCCGTGTCGAAAATGAAAACCAAGGACGAATCCACCGGGAAACAGAAAAAGCTAGATGCATTGAAGAAGGACGAGGTGGAAGAGTTGTTGAAAAAATACGGCATCAAGCTGGAGAAGGATGCAGGGTACGACTGTGTGTATGCGGCCAACATGGGCAAGGCGGATTATTATAAGAGTTCGATAGCCGATGAATCCCATCTTGCATTGTTCATCAAGGATTACATTGATGACCCTGACGGTTATGACGGGCTTCCTTTTACCCGCTTCTATGCGGATTGTATTGGTTCGGGTACACCAATCATTTGGGAGGATATGATGTAACATTATGATAGTGCAGGATTTCTACATACCGAAGTATGGGTGGAGCGTGAGGGTGTACTATGCCGTTACAACCTATTGGACTGAACGGATAATGAAAGACCTGTATGATTGTGGATGCCGCAGTTATTCGTTGAGACAGGCATACCGCAATCTGACAGAAGGCAACTTGAATACCGGGCTGACTTATTCAAATTTCCACGACCGTGAAACGGTGATGGTGCTTTCCCTCACTTCCACACCGGAGCAGTTTCAGAACTCATGGGATCACGAAAAGGGGCATCTGTGCCGTCATATTTCGCAGGCATCCGGGATTGACCCGTATGGGGAGGAAGCGCAGTATCTTAGCGGTTACGTCGGGCAGAAGATGTTTCCGGTTGCAAAGAAATTTTTGTGCGAACATTGTAGAAAGGAGTTGGGATGTTGAACGTATTGAAAGCCATCATATCCGGCAAACGGGGTCAGGAAGTCTATGACCTACTGTCTGACGAGGAAAAAGTTAAACTGAATGAATATGCCAAGCTGTATGGCGTAAACCGCCGTCAGCGCAGGGAAATCGAGAGAAATGCGAAGAAACGTGTACATAGATGAACTCATAGCCATTGCCGACAATCTTCCGTATATGGATTATTGCCGGCTTATGGCTGTGCTGAATTGGAATCTGTAATAGAAATATTACTTTTCATTCTACCAACTCATGGGATTTCAACCATGAAATAATTTTGTTGCACAGGTATTCCACATCCTTACGGAAGGATGTATAATTCTGATAAAGGAAGACAAGGTTCGCACAATTGTTGGATATGGTGCTTTTGGCCTGTACGCCCAACACATTGGACAGTTCATCACGCAATCCGGGAGCCATCTTGTCCCCGGCCAAAGAGGACGGGGAATAAAGATAAAGGACTATGAAGATGAACTTTTTCCGTTGAATCACTGTATTTGTGGCCGGTTTGCACCCTCTCTCGACGATAAGGCTTGTGAAGACTTTGTGAATCTCGGGTATGAGCTTCTTGTCGGACAAGACCGGACGGGCAAGTGCGTTTTCTTCCTTGGACAAGTCAGATTTTACGCTTCTGATTTTCCTTATACGTATGATTTTATCAAAATCCAGTTCCATGACACGATTATTTAATTAGAAATCCGTATATTTGTGACGGAATAATCGTATGGGGGTTGGCTTGGTCGTGCGGGCTGGCCCCCTTTTTATTTTCAATTTGTCCCTCTTCCCCACAGCATCGCATTGTAGAGCGAGGTTGCATAGAGTTTCACTTCCCAATTTTTGGTAAGATATTCGTTACCAAGGGCTGCAAGACTGGCTTTGTGCCAGAGGTATCCGTTTATTTCTTTATTCATGGGTATTCTCCTTTCTGTTTGATTCCGTTTTCAAAATCCCCTTTCCTTGTATTTGGCTATACATTCTTTCAATTGCCTTTCGGATTCTTCCACAAGCTTTTGGCACAACCTGATTTCTGCCATTTCATCTTCTGACAGTCGCGGGCATCCTTTGAGCCATGAGGAATAATTGCATCCGTTCGTGCTGAGGGAATGGCATTCCAGGGTGTAGTCATACCAACGCAGCAGTTCCCCTTCGGGGGCGTTTTCTTTCAGGTCGGTGACTATCACATCCATGTTGAAGTAATAATCGCCACAGCAGACAGTTTCACCCACGCATCCGGCTACCCAGCATTGTTTTGCATCCTCGTAATCAAAATCATGCTTTTCGCAGAAGGCTTCCAACAAGGCGTTGCAGGAATCGTAATAAACGAAAAGCAATCTTAAATTATCATCGGGTTTGTTCATACTAAATATTTTTTCGGGTTTATATATAACAAGAAGCCCGGCACGGTAGGTGTCGGGTATAAAAAAGAGCACCGGAAACGGGAATCCGGTGCTCTCATGTGTCTGAAACCCAAAGCAGGGGCTATACGAGTTTCAGACGGGATAATCCTATCGGATAGGTACCGGTTTCACTCCAAACAACTTGTAATTGTGGCTTTCGTATTTATAACGCCAAATTACTATATTGGAATCAAGTTCATATTTCTCAGACAATGCTTTCAGCTTATTTACGATATTTCTCGTCGATATGCTGTTTGTTCCACTTTCCATCATCTTCTTCCAAATGTGTTTGTCTATGAGTATGTCTTCGGCAAATGTGTTTGCTTCCTTTTCCTGTTTGTTGTCCAAGGAATATGTTTCGTCCGAGGATATGAACAAGTTTTCCACGTCGTTCCCATTGAAGTGCAGTTCTACATGTCCTAATTCATGCAACACGTTGAATACAAGCCTGCTCATGTCATTATAACGGTGCGTGGTAATAATGGCAGGTGTTTCTCCAGTCATCATGGAAACTGCGTCAATAGGCGTTTTATCTAATTTACGGACAACGGAATAGGAAATGCCGTGGTCATTTAAAACTTGTTTTAGCGTTGCTTCCGTCAATGTGCCTTTGTGGACATGCCCGGCTATTGTTTTAGCTGCACTGACACCACCGCCTTTCGTATAAGGTTGCAACGGATTGTTTTTAATGGCACTTATATAGGCCAAGACAAGCCATGTGTTCTGATTTCTTTCATCAAAACTAAGTTTGTCGCTCTTCTTATACAGGGACTGACGGACAAAATTCATTTTCCCTATTTCCAAAGGATTGAAATTCAAAAGCCCTGAAAGTATTTCCAACTTTTTCTGTATAAAAAGACAAGCATTTATTCCAAGCCGCTTATACAATTCCGGCAAATTCAACAAGGAAGAAAGCATCATTTCGGTAGCTATGGCTTCCTTCTCCAGATTGTCACGCCGTTCGATGGCTTTCGTGTCTTTGTCATATTGCAATTGAAGCTTCATCCACATGTCTGCCGGAATATCCAATGCAGCTTCCAATTTTGCGGCAATAGACGGGGTTATATTTTCCCCTTTCAGCAAACGGGTGACGTTGGGCTTTTGCATCCCCATCCTTTCTGCAAATTCAGTTTTCTTCATTCCGCGGGCTTTTATCTCATCGGCAATTATTTCACTCGGATGAGTGGCTACGAAAGGAATCGTTTCTTTTTTGCTATTTGTCTCCATAATGCTCGCTTATTTCAATCAGGCATATCCTGATTCCATTTTCAAATTCTTCAAATATGAGCCGATATTTGGAAGTGAATCCAATCCGTACACTTGAATAGCCCTCGTAATCATAATGCAAAGGCTCGTAGTTGAGTTTTTTTAAACATGTGTAATTCCTTGACATTGTCAACCGGTCTCATCAAGTTAATCACCATGCGCAAATCCCTCATGAATACGGCGTTGCTTTTCAATTTCTTATATCTTTTATCGTTGCTTTTGCCGGTTTCTATAAACAACTTCAGCTCTTCATCCTTATATTCTATGTTTAGCATAAGTAGCTATATTCCTTGTCATGGTGCAAATATAATACAAAGTTATCAATAATGATAATTTTGAAAATGGAATTTATATAATTTTATCTCTCTTCGGATTCAACAGGTACTCAATATCTTTTTGGGGAATCCCTAAAAACAGGAGTGCTTTCCTCATATCGTCCTCCGGGATAACCCTTTGTCCGTTATCGAGAACGCACACCGTTATCTCAATATCTAAGAGCTTCACTTTGCCCTTACTTACGACTTTTGGCATATCGTTATTCATTTTCCACCTCCTTTGCGTAATGGCCCAACATTCCATAGTTCGTAAGTATCTTCTTGTCATAAATACGTGCGGCTTCCATTTCGAGTGCGCATCCTTTGGATTCCACCCATCCGGGCAGGACAAGGACCGCATCGCATTCAAGCAATGCGGTGATGCCGCGCCCGATGTGTCCGGCATAACTTGATTCGGGGTCTGAAGACACTTCCAAAGGCGACACCGCCTTGAAGCCATGTTTTTCTATCTGTGCGGCAGCTGACTTTATGGCTGATTCCACGTCTTCCATGTCCCGTCCGCTGATGGGAAGGCTTATGTAGATTCTATTCTTCATTGTTTCAATACTTTTTGTTCCCATGTTTGTAACTCCTAAGTTCGTTGTAGCGCATCTTCTTTTCGATGTGCCAATGTATATCAATTCCGAGATGCATGGCAAGTCCGAATATCTTCAAAAATGCGACCTGTATCTCAAAACTTATCACCGATGCAACTATATTGAAAACGGATTCGGTAAATGTTTTGTCTTTGTATATACGTGAATATTCTTCAATCACTTCATATTCCAGGCAAGAGCCATCCAATTGGATGCCGTATACTCCATGCCAATCGAGCAAGCGTATCACGGCATCGGCAAGTTCGTCCTCGACAGTGTCTTTGATGTATTCGTCGAAAGCGACCTTGTAGGCATGTTCCGGGTCTTTTGTGAAACGCGATATGAAATCTTCAAACGGGTTCCTGAACGCGTGCATCCTTTTCCGGTCGGCTTCCAAGGCTTCCATCAGTTCGGATATGACCAGGCAGAGGTAATGTTCGTTACTGTATTCTTCTTCGTGCCAACCGTGTTCGCAGGCTGTCTTATAGGCACGGTCTCTCAGTTCGTTCAAGTTCATGGGTCAATCCTCCTTATTTTCATTTTTGATACTAATGAAACTATTATGGCTAAATGGAAAGGGAATACAGATAATGAGTATTACCGTACCGAGCCAATGGAAAAAGTCCTGAAATATAAATTCTAAGATTTCTAACATACTCATTCCTCCGTATTAACTAATTCCTTCTTAATCGCCTCTTTTAGGGCTGGCAATACCTTCGATGCAAACCTTTTGCAACAGTCTTCCATTTTCTTTGTACTGCATTGATAAGAAACACTTTGAAACATTTTGCGTGAAAAATAATCTTCATCAAGATGTAGGATGAATTTCCGTATATCTTCTTGAATAGACCAGCAGTAATTAAAATTACCCCAATCTGTCATTGCAAAGAACTCTTTGCTATCTGTTAAAATCACTTCACCCAACCAACAATTAGAAGCGGTTCTCAGTGAATATCTATATATTGTTTCTTTTGCCATTTTCATTCCTCCGTATTAGGTAGTAAGTCCTCAATGTATGCCCAAGCTATCATATTATCATTTTCTTGATATATAACATTATAATCACTATCGCAAGTAATACTATGTTGGGTTAGCATCATAAAATCGTTTTCTGTATCATGTAAAATCACAAATGCCCTAAATGGCTGTGGTACATCTTTTGCATCATGCCACACGCTGTTGATGCGCCACTCTGCACCATGATAAAAACCTTTGTATAAAGCATCCTTATCAATGTTGCTTATCTCATATTCTCTATCAGCAAATTCATCTGCTGCTTTTTCAATATCTTCTCGTTTCATATCATACAAGTAATTTTAAACAAGACAATATTCTATCAACAGGGATAGCTGTTATATAGTCTTTTTCGTTAAATGCAGACAGTCCGTTTTCCCTTCCATGCAAGAAAATAATATCTTTCCCATTTACTTTCCTTATACACCATGCAAACTTTCTTTCCATGTCTGTTCCAACTGTTACCATAAGGCCAATCATAGAATTCTTTATATCTTCTGTCATAATATTTCTCCTTTCCACCTGTCCCGACAGCTACCACATGACTGCCAGGAACAGGTAATATAGTTTTGTTTTACTCATCTGTTAGATAAATCTTATATTCCACCTTTTTCCTTTAAGTTGGGGAAATGTTTTCAATAGAGTGTCTTCCAATTCTTCCTCTGACATAAGAGGAACTCTGTAGGTGTATATAATATTTCCAACGTATTTTCCCTCACTCCATACATGAATTTCTTTAGATCTGCCTTTCATCTTCAAATCAATTTAAGTGCTTCAATTAAACTATCATTCATAATTCAAAATCAATTTTCTGTTGCAACACTTCATCGGCATAGAACTTGTCGAAGCTCTTGTCGCTAATCCACCAGTTGAAGCCGAACTCCGCATCTTGGAAGTTGTGGTTGATATATCCACCATCAATTAACTTTTGGATGGTCTGAATCCACTTATGTCTGGCATGGGGAAAACGTTGGCAATCTTTAATCTTTTGTTTGTAATTCGACATCGGGCATAAAATGCAGCCAATCCGTCTGGAACCTTCATCGTACAATGAACAATGCGGAACCTTCACCACCTCGTTAAGGAACTCCCAGACATCACGCTCAGTCCAGTAGATGATTGGTGAAATTAATATCTTGTCCTTCCCCCCTACACAAATTGCCATTGTTTCTTCGTGTTCTTCCCACTGGTCGAACGTTCCGCTGAACGATGCTTTGCCATTTTTGCCGGTCTCAAATTCATTACGTTTAGCGCGTCTTTTGCTTTCCTGATTGCGGATGCCTGTCAGCGTAACCTTTCCTGCACCGGATGTTTCCTTGAACTCGGCACAGCACCATCGAATAGTTCGTGTCGGAATTAGATGTTTTTTTAAAGCCATATCGTAGATACTCATCTTCGGCTTTATCAGCTCCACGTCTGGATAATTCCGTTTCACAAAGCGAATAACCTCTGGTGGGTCTACACTTGTAAGGTTCATGTGGGCCTTGAATTTCACTCCTGCCAGTTTTGCAATATGGTATAATGCCTGACTATCCTTTCCACCGGAGAAAGCCAAATAGAATCCGTTTTCCGGGTCAAGGCGCAAAGCCATGGGTTCGGCCTTGCGCAAAAGGTTGATGGAGTAGTCTATCTTTTTATCCAATTTCATAATTCAAAAAGTTCTTTTTGTACATATACATTGCCGTTTCTCAGTCTAATTTCTCCCAAACACTCTTCCCGAAATCGTTTCTCCTGCGCATCGAAATACTCTTTGTCTATTTCCGTCCCGTAGAAATCGAAGCCCATCTTGTAGGCGGCTATCCGGCTGCTCCCGCTACCTAAATGGGTATCGAGGATCTTGTCGCCAGGATTGGCATAGTTCTGTAACAACCATGCGTACAGAGCGACCGGCTTCTGTGTCGGGTGAATCCGTTTTTCATTTTTACGTTTATCCCCTTGCTGAAGGTGTCCTTCTTTCAATGATTTACCTTGGCACATTCCGTTCCACATGTAGGTGAACATTCTTACCGTATCAATCATGGAACAGAAGGCGATTTCACAATCAGAAAAGGAACTTTTCCCGTTAACTTTATTCCAGACAATTCTGCCGGAAGAGAAAATACCATAAGGGTAGTAGTTCACACCCCATACTATTTGTTCTTTGCTGACCCTGAACAATTCTTCAAAGAAGCGTTTTAAAGGAATTCCCCAATGTTTTACCTTGTATGCCGGCCGTTTTATGCCGAAGGATGAGATTTCCTTCCCATAATAGCCTAATTTGTTGGGTCCGTCAAAATACGGAGGGTCAACCACAGCCAGTTCAAAGAACTTGTCGGGAACGGACTTCATGTATTCCATGCAGTCCATGTTATATACTTCACTTATCGGGTGTGTATTCATAGGTCTCTTGTATTGCTTTGAATATTTCGTAAACCACTTGCGGTACTACCGCGTTTCCGTAGGCTTTGATGGATTCCTGCCGCCACTTTGGAAAGGTGATACCGTCCAGTCTACCGGAAAGCCCATCATCTCCGCTACAAACAGGGGATTGAGTTGGGAACTTTTCCCAGTTTGATGGGCTACCAAATGGTTCAGTTCCGATGTCCGGGGAATACCGTCTTTCCTGTCTTTTGTCGTTCCGGCATTGTGACAACTCGCTGTAGGCGTTGGCAACAACTCCAATGGCATGAATGCCGTCTTCCCCTGTCCATTGCATATTTTCAGCCCCTGTGTCTGTACGGTCGGCAGGAGTTCCCGGATGGAATAAGGGTTGAGGTTGCTCATTATTTTCTTTTGCCGTACCGGATTTCCATTTGGTTTCCGCCTGTCCTCCATTACAGCAGGTGTCGGTAGCAATACGCCTTGCGATAAACCACACCCTGTCCCTGCGGTGGGGTGCTCCGACGGCACAAGCCGGAATAACAAACGGCCGGACGGAATATCCCTCACGTTCAAGGTCACGGCAGACGGTTTCGGCAACGTATTCCTGCCGCAGCAATGTTCTCTTTCGGTCAGCCTCTCCGAACAAAGAGGCTTCGCTTCCCACTTCAACCTCCTCGCCGGGCTGTACCATCGTGAGGATGCCAGCAACGTTCTCGCCAACGACCCAAGAGGGCTGTATCTCCCGTATAGCCCGTAGCATTTGAGGCCAGAGGTAACGGTCATCGCCCGCTCCCTTTCGTTGTCCGGCAAGGCTGAAAGGTTGGCAAGGGAACCCTCCTGAAAGAACGTCGATTCTCCCCCTCCATGGGGTGAAATCGGTTTTTGTGATGTCTGCATAGTGCTCTGCATTTGGAAAATGGTGGTTTAAGATTCGTGTGCAAAATTCGTTTATCTCGCAATGGAAAACGTTTGTCCATCCCGTCCATTCGGCGGCAAGGTCAAAACCTCCAATCCCGCTGAACAAGCTGCCGTGTGTCAACTTTCTATCCATCGATTCCGAACTTAATCTTAATCAGGTTGATGATGGCTTTATATTGCTTCTCGTAGATTGTGCCTTTATGCGTCTCCTCTACTTTCTTCTCGAACTCCTCCAGGCTTCCACGGAAACAGCCGCAGGTTATTTCGACTTTATTTCCCTTTGTCTTATAAGCATGCGTATGTCGGTTGAATGAACCGAAACAATCAAAGCCACAGTGCATGTGATCGTTCTCAACCCGAGCATTGCCGTACACCTGAGCATTGCCGG